>CAWAJC010000049.1:0-13977 GCA_963782245.1 uncultured Cytophagales bacterium | reverse complement strand
GGCCACCACCGGCTGGAGCCTCTTCGGGCTCGTCGGCAATCACACATTCGGTGGTCAGCAACATACCAGCGATCGACGCTGCGTTCTCCAGTGCCAGACGAGTTACTTTCTTCGGATCGATGATACCAGCTGCAAACAGATCTTCGAACGTGTCGTTCTTGGCGTTATAGCCATAACCACCCGTACCATCTTTCACTTTCTTCATGACAACCGAACCTTCGCTACCGGAGTTGGCCACAATCGTGCGGAGGGGTGACTCCATTGCCTGACGGATGATGTTGATACCGGTTTTTTCGTCTTCGTTGATGGCGTTGATACCTCAGGGCCGGCATGGCACGGATCAGGGCGACGCCACCACCCGCTACGATACCTTCTTCAACGGCAGCGCGGGTTGCGTGCAGGGCATCGTCAACACGGTCTTTCTTCTCTTTCATTTCCACTTCGGTAGCAGCACCGATGTAGAGAATAGCCACGCCACCTGACAGTTTGGCCAAACGCTCCTGCAATTTCTCGCGGTCGTAGTCCGAAGTCGTGTTTTCGATCTGGGCTTTGATTTGGTTCACGCGGCCCGTGATGTCCTCTTTCTGACCGTCGCCATTAACAATAGTCGTGTTGTCTTTGTCGATCAGCATTTTCTCAGCTTGTCCCAGGTAGTCAAGCGTAGCGTTTTCCAGTTTGAAACCACGCTCTTCGCTGATCACCTGTCCACCGGTCAGGATAGCAATATCTTCCAGCATCGCTTTCCGGCGATCACCGAAACCAGGAGCTTTTACGGCAGCCACTTTCAGGGCACCCCGGATTTTGTTCACCACCAGCGTAGCCAGTGCTTCACCATCAACGTCTTCGGCGATGATCAGCAACGGACGACCCGTTTGGGCCACCTGCTCCAGTACGGGCAGCAATTCTTTCATGGAAGATACTTTCTTCTCCGAAATCAGGATGAACGGACGCTCCAGTTCAACTTCCATTTTCTCGGTGTTGGTCACGAAGTAAGGCGACAGGTAACCGCGGTCAAACTGCATCCCTTCCACCGTTTTTACTTCGGTTTCGGTACCACGCGCTTCTTCCACAGTGATAACACCTTCTTTACCTACTTTCTCCATGGCTTCGGCAATCATTTTACCGATTTCCTCGTCGTGGTTGGCCGAAATAGTAGCTACCTGAGCGATTTTACCGAAGTCGTCACCAATCGTTTTTGACTGCTCCGTCAGGTTTTTCACGACGGCAATGACTGCCTTGTCGATACCACGCTTCAAATCCATTGGGTTAGCGCCAGCAGCTACGTTTTTGACACCGATTGAGTAGATCGCCTGCGCCAGAACGGTAGCTGTTGTGGTACCGTCACCAGCCGAATCAGCCGTTTTCGAAGCCACTTCTTTTACCAACTGAGCACCCATGTTCTCCATGGCGTCTTTCAGTTCAATTTCTTTGGCTACCGTTACACCGTCTTTGGTGATGGTTGGTGAGCCAAATTTCTTATCTAAAATAACGTTACGGCCTTTAGGTCCGAGGGTAACTTTTACCGCGTCGGCCAGGGTATCAACTCCCTTTTTAATGGCTCGCGGGCTTCTGTATCAAAAAATATTTTCTTAGACATGATTGGATAATGTTGAATTATGAATGATTAGTTATGAATTATAGCGATGAATGAAAATTGCAACTCAGGCAATTCATCATCACATCGCCACCCATATCATTCATAATTAATTTACAGGATTGCGAAAATGTCGGATTCACGCATGATGAGGTACTCTTTGCCATCAACGGTGATTTCCGTACCGGCATACTTGCCGTAAAGAACCGTATCGCCCACCTGAACCGTCAGTGGCTCATCTTTCTTGCCCGCACCAACGGCAACGACCGTTCCACGCTGGGGTTTCTCTTTGGCTGTGTCAGGAATGATGATTCCGAACGAGGTTTTCTCTTCAGCCGGGGCGGCTTCCACCAGGACCCGGTCGGCCAGCGGTTTCACGTTTACTTTAACGCTTTCCGTTTCTGCTACCATGATAATGAATTGATTAAGGTTATTAAACTAATTGTATAAATGTACATCTAATAACCGCACTGGCGGTTATACTTGTCAGGGTGCCAATTACTGTGCCAACCCGGCAGACTGTCAAATTTTCAGACTTTAGCCTGACATACTGCCAATTACTCTCTGCACTGAACTTTCTTTGGCGGATAAAGCGCATTTGACAAACAGAATTTGGCAGTCTTTTCCAAATTGAGTACTTTACGTATTGAATACACCCGAAAAAGACATTGTTCGGTCTATGAAAAAGTTACAATCCGACTGGTTCACGCAAAATTGGCTCGACGCCGAATACCAGAAATATGTCTTGATGGCATACCTGCAAGCCGTTCAGCAAAACTTTACCGATCATAAACTCTGCCCCGACCTACCGGAACTGCGCAGTCACTACGATGCCGGAATTCGTTTTTCGAGGGGCAAAGGTACGCTAAATGCTGCGTTCCCCAAGCGCGTTAGTGGCGTGAGCGGCCCACCCCCCCGTATCGACTATACATCGGAAGTGACGGAACCTGCTTTTATGGCCGAAGTAGATGCCATTATGGATTTTGCACTGCCTCGTTTCCAGGCCCTGGTGACAGAAGGGCAGCAGCGTTGGACTGATATTGCCCAGTCACTCATGCTGGCTCCCATTGGGTTGTTACCACTGCGGCCGGAGGAAGGCTATTTACTGCTTCACGCAACCAATCAGGCCGAGACCCAGGTCTACTATTTCTGCCTGACGCTCTATTCGGAACAGGAGCCGGGTGGGCGTCTGGTTCAGCTACGATTGGTGGATGTTGTACAGAAGAGTATAATGACTACGTTCGAAAATATCAAACTCGACCTCATCCGGAGATACCGTGAATTACCAAATCCGGCAACTTATATGCTGGAAAGTCAAAAATCGTACCCTGTTCAGGAAACGCTCCTGCCCATTGCCCGCCAGTTACTGGCACAGGCAGTAGCCTGAAAAATAGCAGATGCATAAAATAAAAAAGCCATCCTGCCCGGCAGGATGGATTTTTTATTGCCGAATAACCAGCAATGAGTTACCGCTGGGGCGTAAGTGCCGATGTAGAAGCGCCCGGAGTTGCCGGACCGGGCACAGCACCAGGGGCTGCACCCGTAGCAGGACCAGGTGCCGCAGCACCGGGTAGTGTTTGGGTTTGTGCCCGGTCTACGTTGGCACTGTTGATACTACCAGCCTGATTGCGGTCAATAAAGACGTACGTGGCCAGCGACAGAACCATCATGGCGATGCCAAGCCCCCAGGTAATCTGTTCGAGCAGGTCAGTCGTTTTTTTGACGCCCATCAATTGATTAGAGCCCAGACCGCCAAATTCACCTGTTAATCCACCACCTTTTGAATTCTGAATCAAGACAATCAGAATAAGCAGAACCGTGATGATGCAGATGAGGATAATAAGTGCCGTTGCCATGAAAAGTTGCTAAATTATATGTGTTATATAGGTTGTGAGGGCCAAAGAAAAAAAGCGGTCAATCCTCTGTTGTTTTTTGGTTCGTCTTTAATTCCCCCATTTTTTCCGCAAAGTACGCCTTTTTTTCGGGATTTTTTACCATCAGTTTGCTGTACATTTCCAGTGCTTTGTCAACTTTACCCTGCTTCACCAGGATTTTGGCCAAACTTTCGGTTACTAAACCAGTCCCTACAGGCTTGCTGCGTTTGGTCAGGTCTTCCTGTTGCTGGTTGGCGGTTGGTTTGGTGCGTATGGGCGATATGCGGGGTTCATTGCGTATAAAACTATCAATCAGGTCGAACTGACGTTGCCGTTCCAAATCACTGGGACTGGGTTCCGGCTGGTCCGGTACCGCTTCTGTTCGCTGTGAGAGCTCATTTTGGAGTGCTTTTTCGGACAGGGTTGTATCCTCCGGGGTGGGTACCGTCTCGACTGGTTCCGGCTCAAACTGGGCGGCAATCTGTAGTAGGGGTAGTGTTGGAAAGCCACTTTCCATTTCAGCCTTCGATTTAAAAAGCGCGTAGCTTTCGTGTTGATAGTCTTCCGGAACAGGAACGTGTTTTGCCGACAATTCATTCAGTTTCGTCAGCAGGTTGTCTGACCATTGGAACTCATTATCGATAAGTTTCCGTAAGGCATTTCTGCTCAGTGCATAGGCGGCTGCCTGCCGTACGTGCCCTATAGCCTGACTTCGCTGGTATACGGAAGCCGCCTTGGCCGTTAGGGTGTGTAAAGACTGGCAATAGGGATAAGCCAGCAGACTTTCCTGCAACTGAACAAAATCGGTGGCCGTCAAATCGTCCGGGTAGGTTACCCAGTACGAGAAGGTTTCTTTATCGAGCGCTAACATGGGGCTAAAGTAGTGATTAATCAATTCATCATTTCGAGCTTACCAGTCGGCGGCTGTTTTACTGAAGATGTCAAGAACAATCTGGTCGAGAATTTTAGGTACCAGCCGGCTTTCGTTCTGACTAAGGGTCTGGCCCTGCGGAAAATCCTGATAAAAGGAAAACGACTGCTCGAAGTTCTTTGTCTCGTCTTTGTTGTTATAAAACCGAACCAGAACGGTTATCTGCAACCGGTTTACGGCGGCCTGGTCCTGAGCCGTGGGCGCTACGGCTACCAGTTCATAACCCGTTATATTGCCTTCCAGCAAAATATCGCCGTTGGACGGCACCACTTTCAGGTTCGTATAGCGCTGGTAATATTCTTTCAGTTTTTCATTGAATGTCAGGGGCAGGTTAGCGGGTCCACCCGCAGTAGCCAGCACAAAGTTGTTGACCGTTACTGT
Organism: uncultured Cytophagales bacterium; assembly: GCA_963782245.1. GTDB lineage: Bacteria > Bacteroidota > Bacteroidia > Cytophagales > Spirosomataceae > Spirosoma. Next base: position 9,197 of record CAWAJC010000049.1, on the reverse strand, counting down.
TTTAATATCGGGCGAGAGCGTGGTACCCGTAAATGAATAGACACCGCAGGATTGAATGATGAATGATGAAGTAAGAATGATGAATGAGTACAGGACATGCTTACAAAAGGCATTTATCATTCTCGATTTATCATCGCCCGTCGACCCGGTTATCATTCGGGGATTACTCTTCATCAATCTCATACTGTTTGATTTTGCGGTATAACGTCCGTTCGGATATGCCGAGTGCCTGGGCTGCGTATTTTCGTTTGTTGTTGTTTCGCCGAAGGGCTTTCAGAATCATTTCCTTCTCCTGTCGTTCGAGCGATAACGAATCATCCTCTTCGGTTTCATGGGTAACATCTTCCACTTCGGTCATGTCATTGATGTCGCCATCAACCTCATCGAAAAGCTGAACGGGTGGATGATGACCGTAATTTTCGGAGGGCGGTACGGCATCCCGGGGTACGGCGCTCCGGGAGTGAGTTTCGGGGCGTGCCCCGTTGATGGCGGGTAGAAAACGGGTTGCGCCCGTCCCCATATCCGACGACTGGCGGGGTTCGGCGTCCGGGGCAATGGAGTCGAACAGGTCTTTGTGGTTGTTCAATATCTGTCGGCTATCCTGCTCGCTACCAAGTACATCGCGAACCAGTTTCTTCAGGTCATTCACATCCCGGCGCATGTCGAACAGCACCTTATAGAGTAGTTCGCGTTCCGAGAAATTATCGCCATGCGTGCTTGAAAACAGGGCCAGTGACTGCGTAGGCGCCTGCCATTGGGGCAGGTATTTGGCCAGCGTTTCTGTGTCGATGGGTTTATTCTGCTCCGATTCGAGAATGGAGATTTGCTCCGCGATATTCTTCAACTGGCGGATGTTGCCCGGAAACGGGAACCCGACAAGGGTTTGCTTGGCGCCTTCGGTCAGTTGTAGTGGTTTGATACGGTATCGCTCGGCAAAATCGGTGGTGAACTTGCGGAACAGCAATTCAATATCGGTACCCCGTTCGCGCAGGGGGGGCACAAAAATGGGAACCGTGTTGAGCCGGTAATATAAATCCTCCCGAAACTTCCCCTTCTCCACCGCGTCCATCAAATTGACGTTCGTGGCCGCTACAACCCGCACGTCGGTCTTCTGGGTTTTTGAAGAGCCCACCCGAATAAACTCACCGTTTTCGAGCACCCGCAGCAGCCGGGCCTGGGTGCCGAGGGGCATCTCGCCAATTTCGTCCAAAAAGATGGTACCCCCATTGGTCGTTTCAAAATACCCTTTTCGGGAGTCGACAGCCCCCGTAAAGGAGCCTTTTTCGTGACCAAACAACTCGGAGTCGATGGTGCCTTCGGGAATGGCTCCGCAGTTGATGGCAATAAACTGACCGTGTTTGCGGGCACTCAGGCTATGGATAATTTTGGAGAAAGACTCCTTACCGCTGCCACTTTCGCCGGTAATGAGCACCGTCAGATCCGTGGCCGCTACCTGCATGGCTACGTTGATGGCGTAGTTGAGGGCAGGAGCGTTGCCAATAATGCCGAAGCGTTGCTTAACCGACTGTATTTCCTGTTGATTCATTCCGTTTTATGGTATTCGGTTTATGGTTTACAGTTTACGGTGGGCTGGCGCATTGGCAAGTGGTTACCTGTTCGTGCGCCAGCCAACCGTAGACCGATAAACCGTAAACCGTAAACTTAATACAACCACTTCCCCCCGCAGCGTGGCCGACGTGCATTCCGTCACCAACACGTTGACGTACTGGCCTTTCTGATGATTTCCTTTGGGGAAAACAACCATTTTGTTCTGGTCATTCCGGCCACTCAGAAAATCGTCGGACCGTTTGGAAGGGCCTTCGATCAATACCCGCTGTACCTGCCCGATGTGGCGTTGATTGCGTTCGGCAGAGTGGGTCAGCTGTCGCGCGATCATCTCGTTCAGCCGGCGTTTCTTCACCTCTTCGGGAATATCGTCGGCGTATTTTTTGGCGGCCAGCGTACCGGGCCGTTCGGAGTAGGCAAACATGTACGCATAATCGTACTGTACATAATCCATCAGCGACAGTGACTCCTGATGCTCTTCTTCGGTTTCGGTGCAGAAGCCCGAAATCATGTCCGTCGAGATACCACAATCGTCACCCAGAATTTCGCGGATACGGTCAATTTTGCCGATGTACCAGGGCCGGTCGTAGGTCCGGTTCATCAGTTTCAGCACCCGGCTGTTGCCGCTTTGGGCAGGCAGGTGAATGTAGTTGCAGATATTGTCGTACCGGGCTATGGTATGCAGCACATCGTCCGTAATGTCTTTTGGGTGCGAGGTCGAGAACCGAACCCGCAAATCGGGATGCATCTGGGCAACCATCGCCAATAGATCGGCAAAATTGACTGTCGCAGTACCCGGTGCTGCCGTATAGTTGGATCGGGGTCAATCTGGCTGAATTGTTCCTTCGGCTCCCAGCCATTTGTACGAATCCACGTTCTGGCCCAGCAGGGTCACTTCGCGGTAGCCCCGTCAAACAGGTCCTGCGCTTCGCGGACGATGCTGTGCGGATCGCGGCTGCGCTCCCGGCCACGGGTAAAAGGCACCACGCAGAAACTGCACATGTTATCGCAGCCGCGCATGATGGAAATGAAAGCAGTTACTCCGTTGGAATTCAGGCGGATGGGCGAGATGTCGGCGTAGGTTTCCTCCCGCGACAAAAACACGTTCACTGCTTTCTGACCCGATTCGGCTTCTTCCACCAGTTTGGGAATGTCGCGGTAGGCATCGGGCCCGGCCACGATATCCACCATTTTCTCTTCTTCCAGCAGTTTGGTTTTCAGCCGTTCGGCCATGCACCCCAGCACCCCGACAAGGAGTTCCGGCTTTAGTCGTTTCAGGCCCGTCAGGTGTTTGAGCCGATGCCGTACTTTTTGCTCGGCGTTGTCCCGGATGGCACAGGTATTCAGAAAAATTACGTCGGCTTCTTCGGCAACGGAGGTAGTGGCAAAGCCCGCGTTGCGCATCACGGCCGCCACAATTTCGCTATCGGCGAAATTCATCTGGCACCCGTAGCTTTCGATATATAGTCGTTTTTTGCCCACGGCCAGTTCGTCTTCCGAGGTACGGGGCAGATCAATCTGTTCCTTGTCAGCCGGTTGCAGGATGGTTAATTCGGGGATGCGCGTCATATCAGTCTGTGATTTCATCGATGGGTCAGTCAACCAGCCAGTTCGTTGCTAACCGGCTGGTTGATTGATTTTCTGACCAGCGAAGGAGCAAATTTACGAAGAAAGCCCCGGTTGTGCTGTCATTTTGGCAGGAAATGGTCGTTAAATTCTCTTAAACCCGTTAATTACATTGTCCCAAAAGAACACGGCTTATTCAAGCCACGTCATCGCGGAGTATCTTACTGATGAGCCGACCAATCTGTTTGTTTCCCTGTCAGGATTTGCCTGATTGAGTAAACCCGCTTTTATTGACACTTTTTCGGAGGACGCTTCGGTCAATACGGGGTTTGAAACGTGCAGCAGGTAATGGAACAAAGAATAGAAAATTGGAAGGGGTTGGCCTGTAGGCTGTTATTACTTGTTTTCCTGACCGGCGGGTTCGCCTTTGCCCAGCGCGAACCCCAGACAACGGGCGCATCACCCGCTTCTCCGTTTGAACTCAGGGATGGCGACAGGGTTGTTTTTATGGGGAGTTCGCTGTTCGAGAACGATTTTCAATACGGCTATCTGGAAACGGCCCTTACCACCCGCTGGCCCGACCGGGACGTTACCTTCCGGAACCTCGGCTGGACCGGCGATAATGTGTTTGGTATAGCCCGAAGCACCATTACCAATCCACCCACGGGGTATGAGTTGCTGATGGAGCAACTTACCAAAACGCAGCCCACGCTGGTTTTTGTGGCCTACGGCAGCGTCGAATCGCAGGAGGGCGAGGCTGGTCTGCCCGTTTTCAAAGAAGGACTAGCCAAATTGCTCGATAAAATTGACCAGCTCGGCGCCAAAGCCATTCTGCTCTCGCCGATTCCTATTTTATCCGCCGAGTCTGCCGAAACGATGGTAAAAGGGAATGCCCAGCTGGAATTGTATGCGTCTGCCATTGCCCGGATGGCCTCGGAGCGCGGCAAGCGCTATATCGATTTGTTTTCCCCGATTCAGGCACTTGGTAAACAGGTGACCTTGACCGATAATGGTATCCATCTCAACGAAGCGGGCTACTACCACCTGGCTACTATGCTGGAAAAAAGCCTGGGCCTGGCACCGCGATTTGAGCCGGTTACTGATACAGGTTTCCAAAAACAAGCCGTCGGTTTCCGGGCCGGTCAGTTTACTGAACAGCCGGGAATAAGGGCAATGCCATGCAGTTTACCATCAACGACCGCTATCTGCCGCTCCCACGGCCCACTGATGCCCAGGGAATAGCCGATGAGGAGGGAGTGCTGAAAATAACGGGACTCAAAAAAGGATTTTACACCCTTACCCAGGATAAGACAACCGTAGTAACCGCTTCGGCCAACGAGTGGGAGGAAGGGGTGGCCATCAAGCAGGGCAATTCGTTCGTTCAGGCGCGGGAGTTGCAGCAGATGATCCGCAAGAAAAATGAGCTGTTCTACTTCCAGTACCGGCCCATCAACACGACCTACATTCTGGGTTTTCGGTCGTATGAGCAGGGAAGCCACGTGAAAGACCTGGAGGATCAAAGTATTCTGATCAAATGGCTGGAAAGCCAGATAGCCCTGAGCCGATCCCCGAAATCAACTGTATATCAACTCACCCTCCTGAAGTAGTACGAACGTTATGAACCGGTCCCCGAAGTTTTTACGCAGACTCCTCCTCATTCCCATTATTCTGTTACTAACCTCCTCCGTCAATCGGGATGACCCGAAAGAAGACCCTGATCCGGATGTGCAGCGCGAACTGGAATCCTTCAAAATTGCCGACGGGTTTGAGGTGACCCTGTTTGCGGCTGAACCAATGGTGCAGAAACCCATTCAGATGAACTGGGATGCCGACGGGCGGCTGTGGGTGGTGAGCAGTACGGCCTACCCCCACCTGAAAACGGGCGAAGCCGCGAATGACAAGATTTTCGTGCTGGAAGATACCGATGATGATGGTAAGGCTGATAAATCAACCGTTTTTGCCGACGGTTTGCTAACACCCACCGGAATTTTACCGGGAGACGGTGGGGTTTACGTAGCCAATGCCACCGAAATTCTGCACCTGACGGACACGGATGGCGATGGGAAAGCCGATAAAAAACGCCGGATACTGAACGGGTTTGGTACTGCCGATGCGCACCACCTCATCCATACGTTTCGGTGGGGTCCCGAAGGCCTGCTGTACTTCAACCAGTCCATTTACATTTACAGTCACGTAGAAACGCCCACCGGCGTTAAGCGGCTGGAAGGCGGTGGCGTATGGCAACTGAACCCCAAACACCTCGAACTGGACGTGTACGCGAAAGGCTTGCTCAATCCGTGGGGCTTACAGTTCGACCGCTGGGGCCAAACATTTATGACGGATGGGGCGGGGTATGAAGGCATTAACTACGCGTTTCCGGGAGCTACTTTCCTGACATCGCCCGGGGCTGTCCGGATTCTTCGCGGCCTGAATCCGGGCCAGCCAAAACACAGCGGGCTGGAGGTAGTTTCGGGGCGGCACCTGCCGGAATCCTGGCAGGGGAACATCATCACCAACGATTTTCGGGCCAATCGAATCAACCGGTTCAGGCTGGAAGAACAGGGCAGCGGGTATGCCTCCCGGCAGGTCGAGGACTTGTTGTGGACGGACCATGTCGCCTTTCGTCCGGTCGATATATCCGTTGGACCGGATGGTGCCATTTACGTAGCCGACTGGTATAACCCCATCATTCAGCACGGGGAAGTGGATTTTTTCGACCCGCGCCGGGATCAGCAACACGGCCGCATCTGGCGCATTGTGGCTAAAAATCGTCCGCTGGTCAAAAAGCCGCAACTCAGCAAAGCCTCCGTTGGTGAGTTGCTGGAAGCCCTGAAACTACCGGAGGAGTGGACCCGGTTGCAGGCGAAACAGCAATTGAAGGCGCGTGGTGCTACTGAGGTAATTCCTGCCCTGCAGACGTGGGTTCAGAATCTGGACAAAACTGATCCTGAATACGAACATAATTTGCTGGAAGCGCTCTGGGCGTACCAAACGCTTGAAATGGTCAACGAGCCGTTGCTGAAGCAGCTTTTGCAGGCGAAGACTCATAACGCCCGGGCCGCGGCTTTGCGGGCACTTTCATTGTGGTATGGTAAACTGACCGGCGTTCCGGCATTGCTGAACAAAGCCGTGGCAGACGAGCATCCGCAGGTGCGGCTGGAGGCCGTCATTGCCCTTCGGAAAGTGAAAACGGCCGATGCCGCACAAACGGCGCTATCCGTACTGGAAAAACCAATGGACGAGTTTCTGGATTTTGCCCTCTGGCAAACGGTTCGGGAACTGGAACCCGCGTGGGCTGCCCGCCTGAAGGCCGAACCCGGCTTTTTCGGCGATACCCGAAAAACGGTTTTTGCCCTGAAAGCGGTAAGCAGTCCGGAAGCGGTTACGCAACTGGCCCAGCTTTATAAGCAGGGTAAAGTGCCGGATGAGTACCAGAAAGACGTGCTCACATCGCTCGCCACATTTGGTAAACCAGCCGATCTGACTATTATTTTCGATAAAGCAGTGCAGGGTAAGGCCCGCCCGTCGACCGAGGTTGTCGATCAGTTGGGCGCGCTGGAAGGGGCCGCCCGTCGGGGGGGGCAACCAACGGGTAACCTGGCTCAACTGGCTGGTTTTCTTGACAGCGATAACGACGCTGTTGTCACAAACGCCATCCGGTTAATTGGGCTCTGGAACCTGACCGGGTTTAACTGAAACGCTGATTCGGCTGGCTAAAAAAAGTGAACCAACGGTGCGAAAAGCGGCATTAGGAGCGCTGGCCGTAACGGATAAAGCCACCAACTGGAAAGGGCTGACCGGCCTGACTGATAAGAATAATCCGGCCGATTTGCGCATAGCAGCGGCCTCTCAGCTTGTCCTTGTCAACGCAGCCGAAGCCACCCGGATTGGTGCTGACCTGCTGCGGGCGTTACCCGAACAAGCCGATGTGTCTACCCTTTTTCAGGCATTTTTAGCCAGTAAACAGGGCACCCGTGCCCTTGCCGACGAGCTGAACGCCCGCAAAATACCGGATAATAGAGCCAAAGCCGGTCGGCAGCTTATGCAGCGTGGGGTGCCTTACAACCGGAGGAATGACGACGATGTCAGGTTGCTGACGAAGGCCCTGGAGGCTTCCGGCGGGGTGCTGACACCCGAAAAGATGCCTCAGGCACTCAACGCCCAGGAAATTGCGAGCCTTGGAAAACTGGTTAGGGAAACCGCTGATCCGGCTAAGGGAGAAATGGTATTCCGCCGAAATACCCTGGCCTGCCTGAGTTGCCATGCTATTGGCGGAGCCGGAGGGCGCATCGGCCCCGACTTAAGCAGTCTGGGAACAAGCTCACCCGTTGAAACCATCACCCGTTCGATTCTCTATCCAAACCTGTCGATTAAGGAAGGGTTTGAGCTACAGCGCGTGGCGAAAAAAGATGGCAGTGACCTGTTGGGGTACCTGGTTAGCAACGGCACGGAGGAACTGGTCCTGCGCGATGTGTCGGGGGCAGAGGTGTCCATTCCTAAAAGTCAGATCAGCGTCATTGAAAAAGTGCCCGGTTCGCTGATGCCGTCGGGCTTAACGGCCAGTCTGGATAAAGAAGATTTTATCAACCTGGTTGGTTTTCTGTCTAAAATGGGCGAATCGGGTGCGTTTCGCGTGCCCACCGCCCGGTTTGTCCGTCGCTGGAATGCCGTTTCTGCCACGAAAGAGCTAACCGGAAAAGGCAGAGCGGAAAGTCTGGTCTACGTTACGAAGCCGGATTCAAAAGCCACCTTGCAACCGCTATACAGTAAAGTTTCCGGGGATCTGCCGCTGGCAGAACTACCGGTCATCGCGGGTCAAGGAAATAAGCCGTACAGCGTTGTTCGGTTTAATCTGGAGGTACTGAGTGGCGGAAATGTACGCCTGCTCCTGAACCGGACGGACGGGGTAACGGCCTGGGCAGACCAGAAACCGGTTCCACTAACCGACCGTGGCCTTATAGTCAATCTCCCCGCCGGTATCCACTCCTTCACGCTGGCCATTGATCGAACGATACAGACCGATGGGGCACTGAGTATCCAGCTTCAGGACGCCGAAAATACCCCCGCCCAAACGAGACTGGTGATGGGAAACTAAGGATACACCACGAAGCCATTTATCGACTACCGCCCGGCATGACCCACACCCGAAAGACTTCGCCCGCTTCAAACGCCGACTGACTGGGGGGCAGTTCCATAAAGCCGTCGGCGGCTGTCAGGTTGGCAAAATCGGCGGAGCCAGAACCGGGCAGTGAATGCGCCAGTGTTCGGCCATCGGGTTCGGAGGTGAGTTTCACCGGCAGGAAATAGGTGAGATTGGGCTTGAACGTAAGGCTGGTGGCCAACTGGGCGTACTGGACCGGCGCGGGGGCCAGCCCCAACGATGCCCTTAGGTACGGCAGCACGTACCGGCACGCGCAGAGCACCGTAGAAACCGGGTTGCCGGGTAGCCCGAAAACGGTCTTGTTTTCTGTCGTGCCAAACCAGAGCGGCTTACCGGGTTTTTGTTGTATCTTATGAAAACGCTGCTGTACCCCCAGGCGGGTTAGCACGGCCGGTACAAAATCAGCCTTCCCTGCCGATACGCCCCCACTCAGGATAAGCACGTCGTTATTAGCCAGCAGGTGGGCTATTTCGGTTTGGAGGATGGCTTCATCGTCGGTAATGTGGTGCATGGTTGCGTTGATACCCAGCGATAGCAGCACCGTTTGCACCATGTACGTGTTCGACCGCCGGATCTGGTAGGGCAGGGGCGTTTCGTTTACCGCCACCAGTTCGTCGCCGGTAGAGATGAGTGCCACGCGGGGCAGGGCGGTCACGGCCAGTTCAGTTTGCCCAACCGATGCCGCGACGGCCATTTCGGATGGGCCCATCCAGGTGCCAGCCGGAAGGAGTTCTTCGCCCGCGTGCCGGTCGGTGGCCTGGGCGTGAATGTTCAGGCCCTTTTCTACATCGTCAATGGTAATCGTAGCCTGCCCGTCGGTTATCGTCACATCTTCGTACCGCACTACCGTATCGACCCCAACAGGCAGCATAGCCCCCGTCATCACTTCAAGGCAGGTAGTTGA
>CAWAJC010000048.1:0-55030 GCA_963782245.1 uncultured Cytophagales bacterium | reverse complement strand
GTTCATTTCCATGAAGTAGAAATCGCCATGCTTATCCACCAAAAACTCAACGGTTCCAGCTCCTTCGTAACCAATGGCCTGTGCGCCTTTGATGGCAGCCTCGCCCATGCGCTGCCGAAGTTCATCGGATACTATGGGCGATGGTGTTTCTTCAATTAGTTTCTGGTGGCGACGCTGGATAGAACAATCCCGCTCAGACAGGTGACAGACTTTGCCAAATTGATCACCAATGATCTGAATTTCGATGTGGCGAGGCTCTTCGACGTATTTCTCCAGGTACAGGCCATCGTTGCCAAAAGCAGCTCCGGCTTCGGTGCGGGCGTCATTCCATGCCTTTTCAAACTCGTCTTCCGACCGAACGATCCGCATGCCGCGACCACCGCCCCCAGCCGTCGCCTTCACGATGACTGGATAGCCCATACCCGCAGACAACTTCTGACCTTGTTCAACGGACTCCAACAAGCCCTCGGAGCCAGGAATAACCGGTACACCAGCCATTTTCATGGTCGCTTTGGCCGTGGCCTTGTCGCCCATACCGTTGATTTGCTCGGCGGTTGCTCCGATAAACTTAATGCCATAATCGGCACATATCTGAGAAAACTCGGCGTTTTCCGACAGAAACCCATAGCCGGGATGGATGGCATCCGCGCCGGTTACTTCGGCTGCTGAAATAATGTTGGGGATGCTCAGGTACGACTGACGACTGGCAGGTGGACCAATACAGACGGCTTCGTCAGCGAAGCGCACGTGCAAACTATCACGGTCGGCCGTCGAGTAAACGGCAACCGTTTTGATACCCATCTCGCGACAGGTACGGATAATACGTAACGCAATTTCACCCCGATTGGCGATAAGAATTTTTTTAAACATAATGAATGAATGGGTAAATGAGCGAATGAGCGAATAAGTGAATACTGCCTGGTAAAATCCCTGCGTCATTCATTCATTCGCTCATTCGCTCATTTACCCATTGGTTAAATGGGTTCTACCAAAAACAACGGCTGGTCGTACTCGACGGGCGTTGCATTTTCGACGAGTATTTTCACAATACGTCCCGAAACTTCTGATTCGATTTCATTGAATAATTTCATGGCTTCAATAATGCACACCACTTTCCCTTCACTAACGCTGTCGCCCACCTCAACGAACATTGGCGACTCTGGATTAGCTGACCGGTAGAACGTACCAATCATGGGGGACTTGATGGTAATGTAGTTCGATTTTTCGGCTACGGGTGCTGAAGGTGTAACCTGTGTAGAAGCTACAGGTACTGGTGTCGGGGCTGGGGGCTGCAACGCAGGAACAGCCAGTGCCGCCGTGGTCATGGGAGTCGATGGAGAGCTTTGACCGTATCGCTTAACGCTGATCTTGAGGTCGGTTGTCTCAATGTTAACCTCATCCAAACCTGATTGTGAGATGAAGTCGATAAGTTGCTGTATATCTTGTGTACTCATAGTGCTTGAACAATAAATGATGAATGACGCCTTTCAGAAGTGATACATTAACCCCAACCAAAGCAATCATTTATTCATCATTCATCATTTATAATATATCATTCAAATACTTATTTTACTCGTTCTACATAGTCGCGTGTTCGGGTGTCAACCTTAATTTTTTGCCCCGACTCAATGAAAAGGGGAACCATAATTTTGGCACCAGATTCTACCTCGACCCGCTTTTTAGGGCTGTTGGCAGTGTCGCCTTTGATGCCTGGTTCGGCATAGGTGACTTCCAACTCAACGAAAGGCGGCAACTCGCAGGAGAGGGGCGTGTCACTTTCGGCGTTAATAAGAATTTCTACTTCCTGACCTTCCTTCATCAAATCGGCTCCCTCAATGATCTTTTCGTCCAGATTAATCTGATCGAATGTCTCCTGATCCATGAAGTTAAACCCGGCTTCGTCTTTGTAAAGGTATTGGAATTTTCGACGTTCAACACGAACCGGATAAATTGTGGCACCCGAATTGAACGTATTGTCAATAACGCGGCCAGTTGTCAGGCTTTTTAGTTTTGTCCGCACAAAAGCTGCCCCTTTACCGGGTTTAACGTGTTGAAATTCTGTGATCTGGAAAAGGTCATTGTTATAATCCAGGACCAGTCCATTTCGAATATCTGCGGTTGTTGCCATTGTTTGAAGTATATGATGTACGCTACGTACCAAATGCTGGAGGAAAAAACATCCTGCATTACAAATGATACACAAAAATTAATAGGCCCACTTTATATAAGCAGCCCCCCATGTAAATCCACCCCCGAAAGCAGCCATAATCAGGTTGTCTCCTTTTTTCAACTGCGATTCATAATCAAACAGGCATAAAGGAATTGTAGCCGCTGTCGTGTTGCCGTACTTATGAATGTTGAGCATTACTCTGTCCGACTCAATACCCATCCGGTGAGCAGTAGCGTCGATAATGCGTTTGTTAGCCTGATGAGGCACCAGCCAGGCCACGTCCGGGCCCGACAGGTGATTACGTTCCATGATTTCAGCGGATACATCGGCCATGTTTTTAACCGCGAATTTGAAAACAGACGGCCCATCCTGATAAACATAGTGCCAGCGTTTCTCTACTGTTTCATGCGAGGGCGGATAACGGCTGCCGCCGGCCTTCTGTAGCAGGTGGTTCTGACCGCTACCGTCCGATTTTATAATGGAGTCGAGGACACCTACGCCTTCGTCGTTAGGCTCAAGCATCACGGCTCCAGCCCCATCGCCGAATAAAACGCAGGTAGTACGGTCTGTATAATCCGTAATGGCCGACATTTTATCGGCTCCAACCACAATTACTTTGCGGTATTTTCCTGATTCGATAAACTGTGTTCCGATGGTAAGGGCGTACAGAAAACCAGAACAGGCCGCCTGAATGTCGAAGCTTCCAACATTACGAATACCCACCATGTCGCAGATGAGGTTGGCGGTACAGGGGAAAACGTAATCGGGGGTTGTTGTGGCGCAGATGAGCAAATCAACCTGTTCGGGTTTGATGTTCATCTTCTCCAGTAAGCCTGCCACTGCTTTGGACCCCATGTGCGAGGAACCCATACCATCGCCTTTCAGGATATGCCGTTCTTTAATACCGGTGCGACTCGTAATCCATTCATCATTGGTATCCACCATACGCTCCAATTCTGCATTGGTCAGTATGTAGTCGGGTACGTAGCCGTGAATTCCTGTTATGGCAGCTTTACTCATAAGTTGGGGTACAAAGTTACGCTTAATGAAGTATGGGTCAATAATCTGCCACTAACCGTAAAGCATAAATTAACTCAATGCCTGGGCAATTCTGACATACGAATCGGACTCTACCTGCCGGATGGCCAGGTTAATCATATTTTTTATAGCCAGCGGAGAGGAAATACCATGCGCAATAATCACATTACCATTAACACCCAGAATTGGACTGCCACCGACCGATTCGTAGTTGGTTTTATCCAGGAACTCGTCCTGGATACCGCGCTTATTCGCTACCTGATAAAAAGATTCCCCTAGTTTAAACAGGACGTTACCCGTAAACCCGTCCGTTACAATAACATCGGCCTTTCCATCGAAGAAGTCTCCGCCTTCTATATTACCAACGAAATGAATGTGCTGGTTATCCTTTAGTAGCTGATGGGCCGCCTGCGCAACCAGGGAGCCTTTCTGCTCTTCAGAACCAATGTTCATCAGTGCTACCCGGGGCTGGCTGATACCAAAAACATATTCGGCATAAATTGACCCTATATGGCCAAACTGCTCAAGCACTTCCGGTTTACAGTCGGCGTTAGCCCCAATATCGAGCATAATGGCGTAGCCGCCCGTTACCTGTGGAACAAAGCCCGCAATGCAGGGGCGAAGAATACCTTCTATTGCTTTGATGCTAAACAGCGCACCTACATGCATAGCGCCCGTGTTTCCGGCACTACAAAACGCATCAACCTGCCTTTCCTTTAAAAGCTTAAACCCAACTCCAATGCTGGAATTGGGTTTTTGCGAGAGCGCCTTGGTCGGGTGCTCACTCATATCAATGACATCGTCGGCGTTGACCAACTCAATGCGAGCGACTGCTTCAGAATTATAATTTTGAAGAAGAGGTGCTATGGAAGCCTGTCTGCCAATAAGTACAATGGTTACATGTTCCGGCAATTCAGCAGCGGCCAATAGTATTCCTTCTACAATTGCTTCGGGGGCAAAATCGCCACCCATTGCATCCACTGCAATTTTCATCGACTCGGTTTGTTCAATACCTCCCAGGTAAGTTGAATGGTAAGCTAAATATGCGTAAAAATAGGGAGGTGACAGGCAATAAAAAAGTATTTCGCGTTCATCTTGGGAAAGACGTCAACGAAATACTCTTTGGAAAGTGATCAGATTTAGGCCGTTTTGGCGTAATTCTCCACAATCATCTGGCCCTTGTAAAATAGATTGCCTTCGAAGATGTGGGCGTGGTGGCGCTGATGAACCTCACCCGTCTGAGCATCTGTAGACAGTGCTACTGGTGTCGCTTTGTAGTGTGTTCTGCGCTTATCGCGCCGGGTGCTGGAGTGGCGTCGTTTTGGATGTGCCATTGGTCAGTTTGTAGTTTAAGCCGGTTCGCCGGCGCGGTTTATAGTTCATTGTAGCAGCCGCTACAAACGTCAAATCGCACCGGTGCCCGGTACGAACTAATTAATTACCTAATTATCACTCAACTTCCTCAGAGCGGCCCACCGGGGGTCAATACCCGACTGATCGTCTTCGCTTTCGCTTTCTTCCGGATCAGAACGGTAAATTATTTTCCCATTCTCCTCATCGTCGTCTTCTTCGTCCCGAAAACGGGGATGAAGTCGTTTCATGGGTAAAGACAGACCAATGAATTCAAAGATATAACGGGCTACGTTGATAGTTGTCGTGTTTCGCTCGATAAGCTCGATTTCATCACTCAACTCTTCATTGTGATCGCCGAACTTCAGCAACATAGTGTGCCTTGTGTCGACCGGTTCCTCGTATTCATCCAGACTCCTGTCGCAGGTTTGCTCAACGAAACCCACGATGTGAAAATCCAAACGAATCATCGTCTCCGACTTATCCAGAATCAGGTGCGTCTGAACGTTGCCCTTTACAATCAGTTCCTGGTCCAATGACGCAAAGAATGCACTGTCCGACGCAAAATCGTACTCGTATCGCTTGTTGTCTAATCCAACAATATGAATGTCGTATGCGCGTAACGGAGTCACCTTGGTTTGTGCTTTCAAAAATTAAGACCGCAAAGGTACAAAATGTTTGTCAATCAGGAAAGTGAAGCGACAAAGGTTTTTGGCTTTTGCGGTTTTAGTGCTAGTTGAGAAGCAGGTGATAGGGAAATGCGTTCGCGTATCGGCCATTTGGTAACAGAATAGGCCAAACCAATTGCGGTAGAAAGGGTTATGCTTACTCACCTATCGCTTAAAAACATGGCTCAGTACCAACTTGTCGAAAAACACGCTATCGAGCATCACAATGAGTATTACGAGGTGCGTACTACTCAAAGTGAGAAAGACGCCCATAGCCTGTTCTTCACTACGAATGAAGAAAATCTGGAAGAGGTAGCCGCTGCTATCGTATCTGAACATCTGTCCGGCGCAAAACATTGGACTGTTATTCCCCATCGAAAAGATCAGTAGCGATGTGTTAGGAATAAAGGATCAGTACTTTATATGTTAATCGACTGTATTTATGGGTCAATGCAAAATTTTATCTCATCTTTGAACATATTAACTTGATTATAGTTACGCCAGATTTTATATTCACCGTACAAAAAATACTCTGTCAAAAAAGATGGAGTATTGCCGTAACCTGTACTGATGAAAACTGGCCGAATCGTATCATTGATGGGCCTGCTAATGGGGATGATCTACCTGACTGCGTCAGGTCAGGTACTTACCGATGCGCAGACTCGTACTGACCTCACATTCCTGAAGCGAAAGCTTGATTTACTGCACCCGGGCATGGGCTATTATACGCCCCAGGCCCGAATGGAGCAACTCTACGACTCGCTGTACAACGGCCTGACCGGGCCGATGGACTATCTGACATTTTTTCGGCATGTCAGTCCGCTGGTTGCAGCTATAAAAGACGGTCACACGAACCTCAGTCACCGTAAAAATTACATCGGCAAGCAAACGCACTTTCTGCCCTTTTATATCCGGCCAGTGGATGGGCAATACTTCATTAGTCATAATGTCTCGGCAGATACGAGTTTGGTACGAGGTACCGAGTTGCTCACAATTAACGGCCGTACCGTTGGCGATTTACACCAGGAGTTAATGAGTATCGATCATTCCGGCTCTGACGGAGATAACCTCACCGGTCGCCGACAATGGAGTCTGGTGCAGTTTGCTGACTATTACGCAGCCTGGTATGGTTCGTCCAATACCGTCACGATCACGTACCGGCTTGGTGGCGATACCCTGGTTCAGAAGACTTGCTTACCCTGTCCAACCCTTGGGGCGTTTCGGCAGACGATCCGAAGGCGGTATGGTGTTGAACTGAATCAACCAGCCAACTTATCGGTCAACATAGTTGATACACTCACCCGTACGGCTGTATTACGGGTTGCGTCTTTTATGGGGTTGAAAAAGAAGGACCCCTTCCAATGGGCCTTCAACAAGAAGCTGAAGCTCGCTTTTAAACATATACGTCAGCAAAATGTGCAAAACCTCATCGTCGATATGCAGGGAAATGGGGGAGGGGTGGTATTGAACTCGGGTAGGCTGCTTCGCTACTGGATGCCGAAACCGTTCCGGATTATGGAGCAGGAAGCCATGAAAAAAGCGGCCCGTGCCGAACTGATTAATCGCTGGAATCCACTATCGGCACTGAACTTTAGCCTCCAGTACAAAACCGATAAGGCAGGGGGGTTCTCTAACCGTTTGTCGCACAAACGTTTTCAGCCCCGCCGTAAAGACGCGTTTACGGGAAACTTATACTTTCTGATGAATGGTGCTTCTTTTTCGGCAACAACTACCGTGTTGGCTAAAACTCTTGACGCGGGGCTGGGTACGTTCATTGGCGAAGCCAGCGGTAGCGCGTACTGGGGTGACTTTGCGGGCCATTTTAAAACGGTGACTTTGCCCTACTCGAAGCTCCAGGTTCGGATTCCGCTGAAAAAGATGACCCATGCCGTTGTTGCCGACCGGGCCAACGGGTTTACCGTTGAGCCGGATTTTGCCATTACCCGTAGCTACGATGACCTGATGACCAATCGCGATTATGTATTAGCCTATGCGATTCGGTTGATTCGTGAGGGCATTGTGGTCCGGAAACCAGTTCAAACTCAATCTCTACCCCTTTCTATGTCGATGAACAGTATTCAGGAATGAGTGTTGCCCCTTCCGAACTCATCACCCCTCAAAAGCTGTTTATGAAGTACTGCTAAATCGCCAGTTGTGTATTGTATCGTTGATGTTGAAACAACCGGGCACGTAAAAGGCCCCGGACGACTTACTGAAATCGCTATCTTCCGCCACGATGGAAAACAGGTTGTCGACTCCTTTCATTCGCTCCTGAATCCCGGCTGTCCAATACCTCCCTTCATTCGCCATCTCACGGGTATCTCTGACGAAATGGTGCAGAACGCACCTACTTTTGCCGAAGTAGCTGCCGATGTGCTCTCCATCACCGAAGGAGCTGTTTTTGTGGCACACAATGTTAATTTCGACTTTGCTTTCGTTCAGAAAGAATTGAACTGGCTGGGATACGATTTTCTTCGACGTACCCTCTGCACCGTCCGGACGAGTCGAAAATTAATTCCGGGCCATCCATCTTACAGTTTGGGAAAACTCTGCTATTCGCTGGGAATTCCGCTTAACGGACGTCACCGGGCTCAGGGCGATGCTGCGGCTACTGTCCTGTTGTTCGAGATGCTGCTTCGGCATGATTCCCAGGGGCTGATACCTCCCGTCAGTATGCATTAATTCGTTGAAGAAGTTCATTTCATTCCTAATCATCAACATACACTATGCGTCATTTTTCGTCTTTTCAGTTATTTCTTATGGTCAGTACATCCGTGGCTATGGGCCAGAATACCCAGCCTCTTTCTTATCCCGACGCGCGCAAAACAGACCAGGTAGATACCTACCACGGTACACCGGTTGCAGACCCCTATCGCTGGCTTGAGGATGATCGTTCGGCAGAAACGGCCGACTGGGTCAAAGCGGAAAACAAAGTAACGTTCGATTATCTGGCGCAGATTCCCTACCGCAGGCAAATGCAGGACCGGCTGGAACAGGTGTACAACTACCCCAAATATTCCGCTCCGAATCGAAAAGGAGACTGGTACTATTTCTCAAAAAACGATGGTCTTCAGAATCAGGCAGTACTATACCGGCAAAAAGGGCTTGATGCCAAACCCGAAGTAGTTATTGACCCGAATAAATTATCAACCGATGGTACTACCCGCCTGGGGGTCTTTTCCCTCTCCAAAGATGGTAAGTACGCCGTGGTAGGCCTATCGAAAGGGGGCTCCGACTGGCAGGAGTACCAGATTATGGATCTGGCTACCAAGAATTATCTGCCCGAAAAAATTGAGTGGGTAAAAGTATCGGGTGCTGCCTGGCAGGGAGATGGGTTTTATTACAGCCGCTATCCCAAACCCGAAGGGAGTGCGTTGGCGGCCAAGAATGAAAACCACCAGGTATACTACCACAAGCTCAACACGCCACAATCGGCCGATCGACTGGTGTTTGAAGATGCCAGTCGCCCGCAGCGTTTCAACACGGTTTCCACAACCGATGATGAGCGGTTTGCCCTGCTGACTGTAAGTGACCGGGGGCAGGGAAAAGATGGCAATGCCCTCTTTTTTCTGGATAAGCAATCGGCACCGGTCGGCAATACGTTCAAACCCGTTGTGGCCGAGGTGACAGATTTTAGCTACAACGTAGTGGACAATGACGGTGCGCGGTTATTGATCCTGACCAACGAGAAGGCACCAAACAGCAAAGTAATTGCCTACGATACCCAGAAGGGGACATTTTCGGGGCTTATACCCGAAAAGCCCGAGCCCATAGCAGAAAACAGCGTAAGTGCCGCTGGCGGAAAACTATTTGTTGAATACTCGAAAGATGTTACCTCAAAAATAGTAGTGTTCGATTACAAGGGAAAGAAAGAAAGCGAGGTTCAACTGCCGGCACTGGGATCAGCCGGTGGGTTTGGCGGGGAAAAGGACGATAAGTTTGTGTTCTATACGTTCACCTCGTTCACGTTCCCGCCCACCATTTATCGTTACGATATTGCCACCGGGAAAAGCAGCGTCTTTCGCGCTCCCGAAGTAGACTTCAAACCGGATGAATACGAGACCAGGCAGGTTTTCTATACCAGCAAAGACGGTACGAAAGTACCCATGTTTCTGACCTACCGTAAAGGGCTAAAACTGGACGGTACGAACCCTACACTGCTTTACGGATACGGAGGCTTCAACATCAGTTTACCACCGGCGTTCAGTCCGTTCAGGATTCCCTTTCTGGAACAGGGGGGCGTGTATGCGCAGGCCAACCTGCGGGGTGGTAGTGAGTACGGGGAAATGTGGCACGAACAGGGTATGAAGCTCAAAAAGCAGAACGTGTTCGATGACTTCATTGCGGCCGCCGAGTACCTGATTGCCCAGAACTATACGAGCACGGCCAAACTGGCAATACAGGGCGGTTCTAATGGTGGGTTACTGGTGGGTGCCGTGATGAATCAGCGTCCCGATTTGTTTCGGGTTGCCATTCCTCAGGTGGGCGTTATGGACATGCTGCGGTTTCACAAGTTCACGATTGGCTGGAACTGGATTGCCGATTATGGTAGCAGTGATAACCCTGAGGAGTTTAAGGCAATCTATGCTTACTCACCAATTCAGAACATCAAGCCCGGTTTGAATTATCCGGCCACCCTTGTCACTACTGCTGACCATGATGACCGGGTCGTTCCGGCACATTCGTTCAAATACGCGGCTACCTTGCAGGAAATTTACAAAGGCCCAACTCCGATTCTGATTCGGATTGATACCAATTCGGGACACGGAGCGAGTAATACCAAAAAGAATATCGAAACGGCAGCTGATATCTATTCCTTTATTCTTTGGAACATGGGCATCAAAAGCCTGAAGGAAATAGCAAGCAAATAAACTTCTTTCCTACCAAAAAGGCCAATCCTGATTCAGGATTGGCCTTTTTGGTAGGAGCTCAAGGCAGCCTAGAACTTCAGCGTAACCCCTAGTTTGAGCGTTGCCAAACTAGAACCGAGTTCTGCAAATCCGCCGAGATTATCACTGAAGAAATAGCGACCACCTACGTGAAATGGGACATACGTAGTATTGTATGAATCAGCTATACCAATTGAACGAAGGTAAGTGTCACCGTACGAAAGTCTGTAGTAGGAAATCCCAATACCGGCGTACAGATCAGCCTTATCGGTGGTTAAATTGAGTAATTCGTTGAAATGGTAAGAGCCCCGAACGCCAAGATCGAAGGAACTAACGCCATTACCATATCCACGGTAACCAATAACCGCACCCGCCGTGATATTTTCATACACGCCGATATCTACACCGGCATTTAAACCAAGGCCACTGCCATTGAAGTACCCATACCCGCCAACACCAATGCCCAGGTTGACGAATTTAGTGCCTTTGTTAATAGCAAGCTGAGCGAATGACTGCGTACCGGCTAACAGGCCCAGTACCAACAGGATCGAAAAGTTGAATTTTTTCATTTTGATCTATTGATTTATGTTTAAATCCAGGACAAAGTAAGGATGAAACCGCGGGCGTAGCAAACGTATACACTTGCCACTTATTAATCGGTTATATTATCAACTACAATGCACACCCATCAATCTAGCACAAACAGTTTGCGTTCTAGTAGTGATTTATTTACGACAGACACTTAAATACCAGCAGGTTGCTTTTCTGGGTTATACCTATTTCACCTAAGCCAGAAACGCAAAGAATCCCCAGTTCGGGGATTCTTTGCGACGAATCTTATGGAGTGATGCTGTTAATGAGCTAGTTCCGGCTTCAGTTTCTCTTTGAATACCTTCTTAAACTTATCTACTTTAGGGGCCACTACAAAGGCGCAATAGCCCTGATTTGGGTTGTTAACAAAATAGTTCTGATGGTACGCTTCCGCAGCAAAGAATGTTTCGGCAGGACTAACTTCCGTAACGATGGGACTATCATAAGCCCCCGACTTATTCAGTTCCCTTATTGCCGTCTCGGCGAGTTGCTTCTGTTCATCATTGTGGTAAAAAATGACCGACCTATACTGCGTACCGACATCATTACCCTGACGGTTTAGGGTAGTTGGGTCGTGGCTGCGGAAAAAGGCTTCGAGTAAATCCTGGTACGTTATCTTGGCGGGCTCGTATGTAATTTCTACGCATTCGGCGTGGCCGGTACTACCCGTGCATACTTCACCATAGGTTGGGTTTATCTTATGGCCGCCTTCGTAACCCGATACGACCGTAATGACTCCATCAAGCGATTGATAAACTGCTTCCGTACACCAGAAACAACCCGTTCCCAAGGTTGCCTTTTCTGTATTGGCTGATTGATTTGTTGTCATGCTTCTTGTAACAAAAATGAGTTGCCGTAACTAATGACAACCATTCGTTCGGTTTGTGGTTATAAATTCTCACGGTAAGAACATCACTAATCCGCGTAAAGTTTGCGGCACTATACTATGAAAGACTTCGATGTAAAGCAATTTCGTTACGATGGCTCCAAGCCACTCAAAATCAAAAAACAGCCCACCAAGATAGATGATTTGTATGACGATAAAGATGAATACGCGGAATTGCTAAGTGAGCATGCTTCCAAAATTGACAAACTACAGGAAAAAATGTACGCCCATAACCGATACGGCCTGCTGGTCGTCTTTCAGGCTATGGATGCAGCCGGAAAAGATAGTACCATCCAGCACGTATTTACGGGTACAAACCCAGTTGGTATACAGGAATACTCCTTCAAACGCCCTACTGAACAGGAACTCAGGCACGACTGGCTGTGGCGGTGCTGGCGTGAACTACCCGAACGTGGAACCATCGGTATCTTTAACCGCTCGTACTACGAGGAGGTGATCGTTACTAAAGTTCACCCCGACATTCTGACCGAAAGCCAGCGGCTTCCTGAAAACGTCACCGACGATTTAGATCAGCTTTTCAAAGAGCGTTACGAGGCTATCCGGGATATGGAAAAATTTCTGCACCGGAATGGCTTTGTGGTCGTAAAATTTTACCTGCATGTGTCGAAGGAAGAACAGACCGACCGGTTGATTGATCGGATCGAAGAAGCCGATAAAAACTGGAAGTTTGAGGAGGGCGATATAAAAGAGCGCGAATTCTGGGATGTGTACCAGCAAGCCTATGAAGATGCTATCAACGAAACGGCTACCGAACACGCTCCCTGGTACGTGATTCCGGCCGATGATAAGAAAAATATGCGTTTGACAGTAGGGAAAATCCTGGTAGAGGTATTGGAAAAATTGCCTATCTCTGAAGAGAAACCAGATGTAGACCGTTTTGTAGCTTTGCAGAAACTCATCCCGATTATCAAGGCACAATAGCAAAAAAAAGACTCGTCAGTTTCACTGGAAACAAAGCTGTAGCTGGACAGCCTATCACCAGCCGTATACCGTTCAACGCGTCATTCCGCCGGTTCATCTAATTTCCGGCAAAGCTGAACAAACACCACCTTACTTTTGCGTTATCATGAAAACAACCTGAGTGCTCATTTGCAATGAGTGCTATTGATAACGTAATGAAATACTATATACCCTACGGGCTTTTCTGTCTCTTTTTTGCTGCCCTCACTCCCCTGGCAAGCAGGGCGCAACAGACGCAGAACAGCCTCATTAACAAAAATCAATCGGGAGCCACCTTTTCCGTTAGTGGCTACATCAAAGATGCCGCTAATGGAGAGGGCCTGATTGGCGTTTCAGTTTACGTCAAAGAAACGGGTACTGGTGCCGTGACGAATAGTTATGGATACTACGCCGTTACGCTCCCCGCCGGAAGCTACAACCTGATTGTTAGCTATGTAGGTTACGCCAGGCAGTCGAAATTGGTTGAGTTGACCGGGGGGGATGTGCGCCTGAACCTGGAACTGAAACAGGAAGGTGAACAACTTCAGGAAGTGGTGGTGTCGACCAGGCGGGAGGACGACAATGTTAAAAATATCGAGATGAGTGTCAATCAGATCGATGTAAAAACCCTGAAACGTATACCAGCCCTGCTAGGCGAGGTTGATGTAGTCAGAAGCATTCAGCTTTTACCCGGCGTTTCGACTGTGGGCGAAGGAGCAACGGGTTTCAACGTCCGGGGGGGCAGCATCGATCAGAACCTGGTATTGCTGGATGAAGCGCCGGTTTATAATTCATCACACCTGTTTGGTTTCTTTTCCGTTTTCAATCCCGATGCGGTTAAAGATGTGAAATTGATTAAGGGGGGTATTCCATCTAACTACGGAGGAAGGATCGCTTCTATTCTGGACGTCCGGCTGAAGGAAGGAAATGCCAAAAAGGCTGAGCTCAACGGGGGTATTGGTCTTATATTCAGTCGATTATCGTATGAGCGACCTCTCTTCAAAGGGAAAGGGTCGTTCATTGTGGCTGCCCGGCGTTCGTACGCCGATATTTTGGCTCAGCCATTCCTGAAAAACGACCTGAAGGGCTCAAAATTCTATTTTTACGATCTGACGGCCAAAGCCAATTATCGAATCAACGATAAAAATACGGTGTTTATATCTGGTTACCTGGGGCGTGATGTATTCGGAGCCGATTTTGGGTTCAACTGGGGTAGCACGACCCTTTCAACCCGCTGGAACCACGTATTCAGTAATAGATTGTTTCTGAACACAACCGCTTATTACAGTAATTACGACTACTCGCTCAATACTGACCTGAAACAGAAAAATCCGAATGACTATTTTCGTACCGACTCCCGCATTGTCGATTACAGTCTGAAGCCCGATTTTTCGCTCTTTCTGGGAAAGAGCACCATTACCTTTGGTGGGCAGGCGATTTTTCATAATTTCCAGCCCGGCACGGCCACGGCGGCTAGTTCAGGAAGTATACGTACGTTCGGTCTGGAGAACAAGTACTCAATCGAAAGTGCCCTTTACGTGGGCAATGAGCAACAACTGACGTCTAAATTGCAAGTGCAATATGGGCTCCGCTACTCGTTGTTCAACTACATTGGTCCAGGGGAGGCCTATACGTTCGCAACCGATGGACCGGTCGGCCAATCCCGGGCTGTGACATCGACCAGTACCTACAAACGAAACCAGATTATTACAACCTATGGTAACTGGGAGCCCCGCTTTTCGGCCAAATATGAACTCGACAACACCAGTTCACTCAAAGCCAGTTACAATCGGTTGGCGCAGTACGTTCACCTGATATCCAATACATCGGCCTCCACACCACTGGACATCTGGACCCCCTCTACCAATAATATTAAGCCGCAGCTGGCCGACCAGATTGCCGGGGGCTATTTCAAAAACTTTGGGCGCTCCACCGGAACCGGCAGTGAATTTGAAGCATCCGTAGAGGTATACTACAAATGGTTACAGAACCAGATTGACTACGTTGACGGGGCACGCCTGATTCTGAATAAGTACCTGGAAGGCGATTTGCTGCCGGGCAAAGGCAGAGCTTATGGAACTGAGTTCTACATAAAACGCAACACGGGCGTCGTAAACGGCTGGATTAGTTACACACTGGCTAAAACGGAACGACAGGTGGCCAGTATCAACAGTGGGAACTGGTACCCCACCCGGTTTGACAAACGGCATGTGTTGACGTCCGTACTGTTGTTCGACCCGCCTGGCCGTGACAACGGAACGGCAAATCGCTGGAATTTTTCGGCTACGTTCACGCTGGCAAGTGGCACACCAGCTACCTTTCCTACGAACCGGTTTGAGTACGATGGCATTGTGGTACCGCAAAACTACGGTAACACGCGCAACAACTACCGTATCCCGGCCTATCACCGGCTCGATTTGGCGGCTACGTTGCAGGGTCGAAAGCGGCCGGGTAAGCGTAAAGACGATAACTGGGTGTTCTCAGTCTATAATGTGTATGCTCGAAAAAATGCCTTTTCCGTCTATTTTCAACCCAATACGGATAATGCGGGTGATGCCAGCAACTCGCGCGTAACGGAAGCGATCAGGTATTCCGTTTTTGCTACAATTATTCCATCAGTTACCTACAACTTTAAATTCTAGTCATTCCGTCATGAAGCGTTATATCTTTTTGTATTTTATGCTGGGGGGATTGGTTGGGCTGAGCAGTTGCACAACCGTTATTGATGCCAGGCTTGATACGGGCCCCAGCCAGCTCTCTGTGGATGCGTTGCTTACCAATGAACCGGGCTCGCAAACAATACGGCTAACTAAAACAGCGGGCTACTTTGACAGTAGTGCACCACCAGCCGCTACTGGTGCCACCGTTACTGTTATTGACAACACGGGGAAAACGTACCGGTTCGCAGACTCAACAAACACGGGTTACTACACCTGGAAACCGATTGGGAACGATACGCTGGGACGCATCGGCCGGACGTACCAACTGACTATTCTATACGGTGGGGATACGTTCCGGGCCACATCAAGAATAAACCCGGTACCGCCCGTTGATTCACTTATTTTTGTGAAGCGGGCACTCAACCCGTTGTCTACAACCCAGGGCTACCGGGCCGAGTTTTATGCGGTCGATATTCCCAGAGAAGTAAATTTTTACCGGATTCGGTTTGCCCGTAACGGAATGTTACAGAACCAGCCGGGTAACATCATTACGTCGCAGGATGGTGTATTTGGGGGTAATTCATCCGTGGCAGATGGCCTGACGTTTATTGTGCCTATCCGGCGGTCTATCAATCCGGATAGCCTGTACGCACTGAAAGATATTGTAAAGGTGGAAGTCCACTCCCTAACGGCCGACGCTTTTCTATTCTGGCAGCAGGTCCAAACGCAGGTAACGAACGGGGGGCTTTTTGCTACCCCGCCTGCTAACGTACCAACCAATATCATCAACACAAACGCCAGCGGCCAGCCAGCTACAGGCTTCTTTATAACGTCTGCCGTGAGCAGCCGAACGGCCAGCGTATCGGAGGCCAATATTCGTTTGCGGGCGGATTAGTTTACTTCACTATTGACTCACCCGGCAACAGCCACACGCCCCGTGCTGATTGGCTGTAAAATGAGGTTCCAAAGGGAATCTCCTGCCGACGGGTGCGCCCGTTTTTCAGCCGGATAGTTACTGCTGTTGTCTGCGCGTCAACCGGCACGAACATTTGCGGCTGGCGAACCGCGAATACCCTTAGTGCCCCCCGGTTCTGCGTAACAGCCATGTGTAAACTGCCTTTGGCATCGGGCCAACTGGCAATAGCTTTCGCATTGCCGGGCACATAAAAGCCGCTCTGACGAATGGATAATGGAGTGAAGTTCCCTTTTCCATCCCCTTTCAACACCAGTCCATCAAAAGCGTCCATGCGTCCGCCCACCATGTCGCTACCATGTTCATTTCCCACCAAAACGGCATCCAGGTTGCCATCACCATCTATATCCTGAGCCAGCATCCCGAAAATTGGTGCCGTTTGGGCCATTACGGGTAGCGGCCTTATCTCAAATTGTCCATTCCCTTTGTTTTCAATGTAGCTGCTGGAGAGATAATTGGCGGAGAGTTTCAGGGCCTGATTTCGTTCTTCTTCCGTTAAAATCTGGTTCATGGTTGCCTGACCAAATGGGGCGTATTCCAGGTAGCGTTTTTTTATACCGATCATTTGCTTTACCATGTCGTCCCAACCGAAATAAGGATATTCTTCGTATTGTCCTTTGGCGTTTTTGAAATAAACCGAAGGGAAAGCATCGTAGAAACCATTGTTGTCGAAGTCTCCGGCATAAATCCGGACGGGCCGCTCGGTGCTGGCACGGAGGAGGTTGTTTTGCCCGATATTACCAGCCAGATAATCTATATCGCCATCATTGTCGAAATCACCGGGGGTGATAGAGTTCCAGAAGCCAACCTTGTCTGCTAAGCCACTGTTGTCTACCGGCTGCAGCTGCCCTTTATCATTTCGAAGCATCGTGAGCGGTGCCCATTCGCTGGCCAGTAGTAAATCGGGGTCACCATCCTTGTCGTAATCGGTCCAGAGAGCATCGCAGGTAAGACCCCCTTTAGCCAGATGGGGGGCCATCTGCGCTGTAACGTTTGTAAAACGAGGCTCTCCTTTTTTGCTATCATTGCGGAGCAGGTAACTCGGTACGCCCATTGGGTACTTGTATGGTTCCACCCGGCCTCCAACAAACAAATCGAGGTCACCATCGCCATCAACATCAGCCGCTTTTACGCATGACCCGTTCAGGCTAACGTTTGGCAGTGCACTGGCTGCCAGGGTAAAATTACCTTTTCCATCGTTTGTATAAAGGCGGTGGCGCAGGGCTTCGGCCAACTCATTGGCGCCAAACTCCGGGCTGCCACTAGTTGCGTATAAGTCCAGGTCACCATCGCCATCGGCATCAAACAGGAGCAGACCCGCATCTTCTGATAGTTTTGTCGGCATCGATTTCAGAATAAATCTTCCTGAAGGCTGCTGTAACAGCATATCTGTCGCAAATTTCGAACTGCCGCCAATAACCATGTCTGCCAACCCATCGCCATTCACATCGCCCACAGCCAGCGCCGGACCGTATTCAGTCAGTTTATGCAGCAGCGTCTTTTGCAAATTGAAGTCAATGATGTCCGTCTCTTCGTGTTTGTAGGTAATACCGAGTTCGGTGGTCACGTCCTGAAATAACGAATTGGAAGCGATAGCCACCGGAGTGGCGTTGCCTGAGCGGGCATTCTTTGCCCTGAGAGTAATGGTTTGGTCGGCGTTGACGGCCGGTAAGGTCTGTGTCCGTCCTCCAGGCCAGGTTATTTTCAGGTTTTTAACCGTGGTGAATTTGCCAAGGCCAAAATGAGCGATTGGGTCAACGCTGGAGAGGAAGCCCCGGTAAGGTGTATGCTCATAAAATTCTTTACGACCGTCGGAAAGCTCGTACTCAACAATGGCGCCGAGTCCCATTGGATTAGCCCCATCTCCCTCAAATTTGATGCGTAGCGAGTGAGCCGTTTCCGACTTCAGGTCGGTCAGGTTATTGCGGTAGACGAAGGCTTCGTCGTTGATATTGTTAACTACGTAATCCAAATCGCCGTCGCCATCAAAATCGGCGTAAGCAGCACCGTTCGAGAAGCTTGGCTCGCTCATCCCCCAGCGGGCCGTAGCATCCTCAAAAGTTGCGTTGCCCTTATTTCGGTAAGCGTAATTACTCACCTTTACCTGCGGCATTTTGGTTGTCAGGTCCTTGCGAAGGGCATCCGTCAGGTAAGTGTTTACGGAGCTGTAGTAGTTTGTGAAATCCCGGTCGGTAATGTCGCGTGGAAAACCGTTGGTCACCAAGAGGTCACGGTAACCATCCTGGTCGAAATCGGCCAGTAGCGGTGCCCAGCTCCACTCCGTTTCGGCAACCCCGGCCAGCATACTGATGTCACTGAAAATTGGCATGCCAACGCCGGAAGTATCCAGTGGGTGTACGCCCTTATTGAGTTGCAACGTGTTACGGGCGTACTGATGTTCATACCCCATGCGATCCCACTCCTGGTAGGCAAAATAGCTGCTTGGCCCCATCAGGCTCTTTTTCCGCAGATTGTCTTCGGGTAGCATATCCATTGCGATGATATCGGCCAGCCCGTCCCCATTTATATCTGCCACATCATTACCCATCGCCGACGAACTGGTGTGTTTGAACGCATCGTGAGCATGATTGGTAAACGTCCCATTGCGATTATTGATGTAGAGCACATCGCTCGTAGCAAAATCGTTGGTTACGTAAATGTCTTTCCAGCCATCGCGGTTGATATCGCAGATATTCACGCCCAGGCCAAATCCCTCTGCCAGCGTACCAGCTTGCTTTGTTACGTCGGTAAAATAGGCGTGCCCCCGTTTGGCGTCGAAATCATTGCGATAAAGGCGGTCGGTATTGGGAGAGGTGCCGTCGTTGACCCGAGCGCGCAGGTTGGTTGGGTTTTTGGGGTCATCAATCTGATCGACCAACACAAAAAGGTCCAGATCGCCGTCATTATCGTAATCGAAAAAGGCCGAATGTGTTGCGTAAGTTGTGTCAGCAATTCCGTATTCGGTCGCCATCTCCCGGAACGTCGGTTGCCCGTCGGCCCCGTTTCCCTGATTGACGTACAGCAGGTTGGTACGTTGAGCCGCCCTTTTATGAAGCGTTGTGGACACGTAGATATCCTGCTTTCCATCGGCATTGATATCAACGACCGACACGCCGGAGCACCAGCGGCCACTCCCGCCAACGCCCGCTGGCTGAGTAATATCGTTAAAATGGAGTTTTCCACTTTCGGCTTCGGTATCGTTAAGGTACAGTCGATTCGGGACCTGGTTGCCCGCGAAAAAGATATCGGGTTTCTGGTCGCCGTTGAAGTCGCCAATACCAACCCCGCCCCCGTTATAGATATACTGATAGTTGAGGATGTTAAGGGTATCGGTATCCGTAATAGTATTGGCAAAGGTGATACCCGTATCGGAGGAGTCGAGCCGGTCGAACAGTGTTTTTTCCCGGCAGGAGGTCAGTATGAGCAAAAACGCAGCGGGCAACAACCACGCACCGTTTCGGAAAGACAGTTTCATAGGGGATAAACGTACATTTTACGGAGAATAATCTACAAATTTACCGATAAAAGGCTATACAGGCTACTCCTTGGCCCGCCTTTTCTGGAACCTGATTAACAAGGGTTGAAGCGTGTTCCGTTCGGAAAGCAGAACCAGCACGGTAAACAAACCGAAAAGGGCCATGTGAACGGGTACGGCGATCCATAAGTTGGCAATCGGAAACAGCCAGACGCCGAGGATGAGCAGGCCTGCCCCCAGCACGTAAAGCGCTGCCGACCGGACATTATAGGGGACAGGGTAGTACCGGTTGCCAAAGGCATAACACAGCGCCAGCATCACAAAACTGGACGTCAGAAAGGCGATGACGCAGCCCATATACCCCATAATGGGAATCAGGAGAATATTCCCCGTTATCGTGATGGCCGCGCCAATAACGGTGAAGATCGTCCCGAACTTCGTTTTGTCGGTGAGTTTAAACCACAAGCCAATGTTCTGATAAACGCCCAGAAAGAGATTGCCCAGCAGCAAGAAAGGAACGATAATCAGCCCTTGCCGATAAGCGGGAGCCAGCATAGCTACTCCAATGATATCGACGTTCAAACTAACCCCTACCCAAATCAGTACGCACACAATGATAAACCACTTGGTTACGCGGGCCAGTAGCTCGGGCGAGTTTTTGTCGTCGGCACGGGAGAAAAAGAAGGGGTCGGCAGCAAACCGGAATGACTGCGTCGCCAGGGCCATAAACACCGATAGCTTGAAGCAGTTACCATAAATACCCAGGGCATCTTCATTCGTAAGCGCGGCTCCGCTGGCACTTGTGTAAAAACCTTCGGGCAGGTAATGCCTCAAAAACAGGCGGTCGGTCAGGATATTGATAACGTTTGCCAGACCGGTCAGCATAATTGGGTAAGCATACACGAACAGCACCCGGGCATCGGGCCAGTTGAACCGAAACTGAAATCCCCGAAAGGCATCGCGCAACAGGATAAAATAGCAGGCATTAGCCAACAGGTTGGCCAGGAAGATATAACCGGGACCAATGGCCGGATTGTACACCAGATTGATAAATGGCTGAAGTCCGGCCAGGTATTTACCGCGACTGATATCGGGGCAGATGACGAGGAAAAAAATGTTGAACAGCACTACCAATCCCACGTTGAGCATCTTTACTTTCACAAACTGCCGTGCCTTGTTCTGAACCCGTAGTCGGGCAAAGGGGATTGCCGTAATGGCATCAATCGCCACAATGAGGGCCGACCATCGAATAAAAGTTATCTGGCCAGGGTAATTAAGCCATACTGCAATATCCGGCGCCAGATACAGGAGCAGAGCCGTTGACGGAAGCGTAATAAGTAAAACCAGACTCAGTGTTTCACTAAATGTTTTGGTCAGAGACTCGGGTTTACGGGCCGCGAAACGAAAAAAAGCCGTTTCCAGACCAAATGTGTAGATGACCAGCAGTAACGCGATGTAACTGTAAAATGTAACGTTTGAGGAGAGTTCTTTCGGTTGATCGAACGCATACGTTTGAATGGGTACCAGGATATAATTCAGCAGCCGCCCCAGAATAGTACTTACCCCGTACAGAGCGGTATCGCCCGCTAATTTTTTGAACGCACTCATTGACTCGTAAAATGGCTAACCTGAATTGGTTTTGACCGTTGAGGTCTTCAGGTTTCAGCCTGAAGTGCAAAGTTAAGACGTTTGGCTATCTTTGCGCTTCAGGCTGAAACAGGCGTCGGCTGTTTCGGGTAACTTGTCACCTTTGACTGAAACAGTCGACGCCTGTTTCGGCATATTCCATGTCCCAACTAATCTCCTCCGCATTAATCTCCGTCTTTTATAAAGACGGTCTCGAGCCATTAGTCCGGTTGTTGCACGAGAAAAACGTTAAACTCTACTCAACGGGTGGAACGCAGGCCTTTATCGAGCAACTAGGCATTCCGGTTACGGCCGTAGAAGACCTGACGGGGTACCCATCTATTTTCGGCGGCCGGGTCAAAACCCTGCACCCCGCCGTTATGGGTGGTATCTTATACAGGCGAGCGTTGCCCGAAGACGTTGCACAGGCTGAGCGGCACCGTATTCCACCGATTGATCTGGTAGTTGTGGATCTATATCCCTTTGAGGAAACTGTAGCATCGGGTGCGTCGGATGAGGACATCATCGAGAAAATCGACATTGGCGGTATCTCGCTGATTCGGGCAGCCGCCAAGAATTACAATGATGTATTAATCGTTTCGTCGAGAAGTCAGTATGCCGACGTGGTTGATCTATTGACCGAGAAAAAAGGAGCTTCCGATTTAAACGACCGTCGGCGTTATGCCGGTGAGGCTTTTGCCGTGACGTCGCATTATGATACGGCTATACAGGCTTACTTCTCTGAAGCCGAAGCGAACAGTGAGGAAGCTGAAGCTCCCGGTCCCATTTACAATTTCAAGGAGTTGCCCGCCAATCACCTTCGATATGGTGAGAACCCGCACCAGCAGGCTACCTTTTACGGTGATCTGGATGCGATGTTTACCAAACTCCACGGCAAGGAACTTTCCTATAATAATCTGGTCGACGTAGATGCCTGCGTGAGTTTGATTGACGAATTTCAGTCGGACGACATGGCTGCGTTTGCCATCATCAAACATACTAACGCCTGTGGGATTGCCACGGCCTCAACGGCTAAAGAAGCGTACCTGAATGCGCTCTCGTGCGATCCAGTTTCGGCTTTTGGTGGTGTAGTTATCACGAACAAACCTGTGGATGTGGCCACGGCCGAAGAGCTGAACAAGTTGTTCATGGAAATTTTGATTGCCCCGGAGTACGAACCGGCCGCATTGGAACTGCTACAGTCGAAGAAGAACCGGATTCTGCTGAAAAGAAATACCATCGAGCTACCGGCTGTCATGTTTAAAACTATCCTGAACGGGGTGCTGGAACAGGATAAGGACAACAAAACCGAAGGGATTGACCAGTTCAGGACTGTTACCGAAAAAGCACCAACGGACAGTGAGAACCGGGCAATGGCGTTTGCACTGAAAGTTTGCAAACATACCAAGTCGAACACAATCATTCTGGCAAAAGAGGGTCAGTTGCTGGCTAGCGGGGTAGGACAGACCTCGCGGGTCGATGCACTTCGGCAGGCTATCGAAAAAGCCCATGCATTCGGGTTCGACCTGAATGGAGCCGTTATGGCGTCGGATGCATTCTTCCCTTTCCCCGACTGCGTTGAAATTGCCAGAGATGCGGGTATCTCAGCCGTTGTTCAGCCGGGGGGCTCCATTCGCGACAAAGATTCTGTCGACTACTGCAACGCGCATGGCCTGGCAATGGTGAACACGGGTATTCGGCATTTTAAGCATTAATCATGACTGCTAACGCGGTTCTCACCAGGCTGTACACGATCTGGTGCATTGGTTGGTTTGCGTTCTGTACATATTGTTGTTTCCAATCCAGTTTGTGTTTTTACAGCGTGATAGCTGGAAACCGATGGCGCACCAAATCAATCGCATCTGGGGGAAACTGTTTTTCATTTGTGCCGGAATGCCCATTCGGGTAGAGTACCGGTTTCGACCTGATCCAAAAGGGGTTTACGTTTTTTGCGCGAACCACTTCTCTTATCTGGATATTGCCGTCATGGGTGTTGTTGTGGATAACTACTACGCCTTTATCGGGAAAAGCGAGGTAAAACGTATTCCATTGGTGGGGTACATGTTTGCCAACTTGCACGTTCAGGTAGATCGTAACCGGTCAAACAGTCGGGCCTACTCACTGGCAAAGTCCATTCGTACACTGGCGTCGGGCCGGAGTATAATGATTTTTCCGGAGGGAGGGATTCATACAACGAATCCACCGCAAATGATTGCGTTCAAAGACGGTGCTTTCACGATGGCCATTCAGCAGCAGGTACCGATTGTGCCCGTCACGCTGTTGAACAACCATCGTATACTGCCCGATAAAAGTCCGGTTCGGTTTCACTGGTATCCATTACGAGCAGTTATCCATCCACCAATAGAAACGGCGGGCATGACGCAGAATAATCTGAACGACCTGAAGCAGAAAACGTATAAAGTGATTGACAATGAATTGATGGGCGAAAAGAAACTAGTTTCCTGACCCTATTCTCTCCCTGATAAACTATGCAAGTGGATAAAGAAGCATTACAGAAAATAGCCCATCTGGCCCGGCTGGAAGTTCGGCCCGAAGAAGAAGCCGACCTGCTGAACAGCCTGAACGAAGTACTCACCTGGATGGAGCAACTGAACGAGGTGGATACAACCGGCATTGAGCCACTAACCCATATTTCTGATGAGACGAACGTGCTCCGGGAAGATGAAGTAAAAAACCAACTGCTCCGAGAACAGGCACTGGCAAACGCTCCTCAGCACGATGGCCAGTTTTTTGAAGTGCCCAAAGTCATGGAATAGGGTAGGTTCTATTGTTTCACTTTATTCCGCTGGCCCGGATAATTTCAGGCCAACGATACTGATTGTAATGAGCAGAATGAAAAGAAGCTCACTCCACGACCAGCTCAGTTTCAACCACATCACATCCGCAGCTTTCAGGAAAATCAGCGTCAGTGCCATCCATACCGCAAAGGCAGTTGTGGTTGGAATGGTGCGCATGGCCGCTGCCAGCAATACTGTGTTGACAATGCCAAACACTACGTAACCTACCCAGGGTAATAAGGCAGGTAAACCAACACTCGGTTGGTAGAACGTATTCCAGCGCAGCGCTTTTAAGGCCTCCCACTGAATGTATTTTATTGAATAGGCCCACCCCGTCTGACACACAGCCGCTCCGGTTAAGTATAGCCACGAAAGCATAGTATGAGGTACCATAGTAAGCAAGGTTAATCCATTGGTGCAAAGGAAACAAATCCTAACGTACCACTGGAAATTAAATGCTCCAGAAGGGTATTAACAAATTGTGTTAGTGCACTGGTGCCAGTCAAATTTCCGCACTGAATGGTTGTTTTTGTATTATTTTAACTGATATTGCACTTTTCTGGTTTTGAGAGAAAGGTACATCTGCTAATCCCGGTTCCAGGAATATTGGAATACTCCCTTGGCTAAACCCTCCTAATTTCAATGGCAAAATTGTTCGATTTCACTCACATTAAAGGCGATTTTTTCGGTGGTATTACGGCCGGTATTGTAGCCTTACCACTTGCCCTGGCCTTTGGTGTAAGCTCAGGACTAGGGCCTAGCGCCGGACTGTATGGTGCTATTTTTATCTGCTTTTTTGCCGCTCTACTCGGCGGTACGAACACGCAGATATCTGGTCCGACAGCCCCTATGACGGCTATTAGCATGGTTGTTATTACCAACATCGTAGCGGCCAACGAAGGGGACATCGCCAGAGCGCTACCGCTTATAATGAGCGTTTTTCTGTTATCCGGCCTTATCCAGGTAGTGTTGGGTAGCCTAGGTATGGGTCAATACATCAAATATATACCCTATCCGGTAGTATCAGGGTTTATGACGGCTATCGGCGTCATCATCATCATTACCCAGATTATTCCCTCACTGGGCTACTACCCGAAAGAAGATACTGCCTTTGTCAATCAGTTCAAACCCAGGGCAGAGGAGGCTATCGTAGATGATATTTTGAAAGAGGAAGCTGGGGAAAACATAAACGTTATTGAGGATTTCACGGAAACGATTCGAAAAGCTAAACTGGTAACGCCCGAACAGATACATCAGGAGTCGCAATCACTGGCGGCCAAAGAAAGCAGTGGTGTTATTGGCGCTGTAAAAATGGTACCCCGTGCTATCAAAAATATCAATTGGCTGGAGGTGTTGCTGGCTGCGGGTACTATCATTGTTATATACGGTTTTAAACGGATAACCACTAAGGTCCCCAGTACGTTGGTGGCCCTGCTGGTTATGTCTGGCATTGCGTATGGATTTGGTCTGTCCTACAAACCCATCGAGGCCATTCCATCGGGCTTACCGCAACCGGTGTTCGGAATTTTTACTGAATTTAGTCTAGCCAGTTTAAGTCCGTATGTTTTTACGGCGCTTTCTTTGGCACTACTGGGTAGTATTGACTCGCTGCTCACCTCCGTAGTAGCCGACAATATGACTAAAACCCGCCACAACCCTAACCGCGAACTGGTAGGTCAAGGTATTGGCAACAGCATAGCCGCTATTTTTGGCGGATTGCCGGGGGCAGGCGCTACCATCCGGACGGTAGTCAACATTAATTCGGGTGGGAAAACCCGGCTGTCGGGTATGCTGTCGGCCGTTCTGGTGCTTCTGATTCTGCTGGTTCTAAGTCCGGTGGCCTCACAGATTCCCGCGGCTGTGCTGTCCGGTATCCTGATAACGGTAGGAATTGGGGTCATGGATTACCGGGGGCTACGAGCTATTCCATACATGCCGAAGAGTGAAGTTATTATCATGCTGGTTGTACTGATCTTATCGACGTTCTGGAATTTGGTGTACGCCGTAGGTATCGGTCTGGTAATTGCCTCGCTGATGTTCATGAAGAAAATTGGCGACCTTACCGCAAGAAATTCGGGCGTTACCCCACTGGCCGACGAAATCTGGACCGATGAATTTGATTTCCCGGTGGAATTAAAGGAGGAAGTCTCTATCAAGCGGATCAATGGACCGCTGTTTTTTGGCTCTACCTCGGGCTTTCAGCAGTTGGCCAAACAGATTCCCGCTACCGCCAATAGTGTTATCATTCGCATGGGCCGGGTTCCATACGTAGACCAGTCCGGTTTGTACGCCATGGAGGAAGTGCTGACTAATTTAGTAAATAGTGGTAAAACCGTTTTGATAGCGGAAATTCAGCAACAACCCCGACTAATGTTTGAGAAAATAAACCTTATTCCAGACTTGATCCCGGAAGCGCTTATTTTCGATGACTTTCGTGATTGTTTGATCTGGATCAAAGAAAATGTGCACGATAGCGTTTAGCCCAGAATGGGCTTGATAATCTTTCCTGCCACATCGGTAAGGCGGAAAGGGCGACCCTGAAACTGATAGGTCAATTTGGTGTGGTCGAAACCAAGCAGGTGCAGTATAGTGGCCTGCAAGTCATGGATATGTACTTTATCCTTTACGCCGTAGTAGCCAATATCATCGGTTTCACCGTATGAAAATCCCTTTTTTACACCACCACCCGCCAGCCAGACAGTGAACGCTTCGAGGTGATGATCGCGGCCCATGAAGGGCAGTACCTGGCCATCCCGATTTTCCTGCATGGGTGTCCGGCCAAATTCGCCACCCCAAACCACCAGCGTATCGTCCAGCAATCCCCGCTGTTTGAGGTCTTTCAGCAACGCAGCAACGGCCTGGTCTGATTCGCGGCATTTGTTTTTCAGCCCTACGTCAACGGACCCGTCGGCGCTGGTGCCGTGGGTATCCCAGCCCCAATCGAAAAGCTGGACGAAGCGAACACCCCGCTCCACCAGCCGCCGGGCCAGCAGGCAGTTTCTGGCAAACGACCCTTTATCCGGATCAACTCCGTAGCTGTCCAGTATATACTGCGGTTCATTTTTGATGGCCATTGCATCCGGCACCGACATCTGCATCCGAAAGGCTAATTCGTACTGAGCAATACGGGTCAGAATTTCAGGGTCTTTAACATCGTCGTACTGTTGCTGATTAATGTCACTAATGGCGTCGATGGTTTGTTTGCGAATATCCCGGTTCATACCCGACGGATCGGAGGCAAAAAGGACCGGGTCGCCATCGGTACGGCACTGCACACCCTGGTAAACAGTTGGTAGGAATCCGCTGCCCCAAATTGATTTTCCCGCATCCGGTTGCTTCCCTCCCGAAGCCAGAACAATATAACCCGGTAAATTATCATTCTCGGTACCCAACCCATACGTCACCCAGGACCCCATGCTAGGACGTCCCAGCCGGGCGCTGCCCGTATGCATCAACAACTGCGCCGGGGCGTGGTTGAACTGGTCGGTATGCATGGCTTTCAGGAACGTTACATCATCGACTACGCCCTGCAAGTGGGGTAGGTAATCTGATACCCACGCCCCCGAATCGCCGTGCTGGGCGAACTTACCCTGGGGACCCAGCATTTTGGGAACACCCCGGATAAACGCAAATTTTTTACCCGTCAGTAATTCCTGTGGGCAGTCTTTTCCATTGTACTTCGCCAGTTCCGGTTTGTAGTCAAATAACTCCAGCTGACTTGGCGAACCGGCCATATGAATGTAAATGACACGCCGGGCCTTAGGTAAATAAGCGCGATGGGTGGGGAGCCGTTGGTTCATCAGATTGCGTCGTAGACCCCACCGTGTTATTTTTCTGGTCGTTGTTAGTCAGAAAGTTACACCCCTGCAGGAGCGAACCGAATGCCATCGCGCCCAGGCCCGTTGAGCAGGTATGCAGAAAATGCCGCCGGGTTTCGCGCTCGGCAGCGGCTTGCTGTAATTCTTGCAGGAGTTTGTTCATAGCGTTTGCGTTCTATTCCTTCGTCAGCACTTCATCCAGATTCAACATGGTATTGGCCGTTACGGTCAGGGCCGCTAATTGGGGTGACACCTTCGCACAGTCAAATCCAGGTCTGTCCAGCAAGTTTTCGGCTTCTCCCGGCTTCTCCCGGTAGTATTGCTCCGTTGATCGGTAAAGCTGAACCAGAACGGCCAGTTTTTTGGAGGGAAGGTCGCGCAGCATAATCTGCTGGAAACCGGCCTGAATTTTCCCTTCCGGCGACTTACCATGATTGCTCATGTAGTCGGCCAGATGCTGGGCTGCCTCCACGTAAACCGGGTCGTTGAGCGTCACTAACGCCTGCAATGGCGTGTTGGTGCGTAACCGGCGAAGTTGACAAAACTCCCGGCTGGGACTGTCGAACGTGACCATTGATGGGTAGGGGGCCGTGCGTTTCCAGTACGTGTACAAGGCGCGCCGGTGGCGGTCTTCGCCCGTGCTCAGCGTCCATTTGTCCCCATCGTAGGGTGATTGCCAGATACCGTCCGGCTGACTGGGCATGACGCTGGGACCGTACATTTTCTGACTCAGTAACTCGCTTACCGCCAGTGCCTGGTCATGCACTGCTTCGGCCGATAAGCGAACGCGTGGCCCGCGGGCCAGCAGCCTGTTGTAAGGGTCTTTGGCCAGTAATGCGGGCGATGCACTGGATTGCTGCCGGTAAGTAGCCGACATGACCATCCTCTTAAGAAGCTTTTTCATGCTCCATCGGTCGGTTTCCATGAACTCAACGGCTAAATAGTCCAGTAGTTCGCGGTGGGTGGGTGGAATACCCTGCGTACCCATATCCTCTATTGTTTCAACAATACCCGTTCCAAATAGCTGCTCCCAGAAGCGATTCACGGCAACGCGGGCTGTAAGCGGGTTAGCCCGGTTCACCATCCAGCGAGCCATCCCAAGCCGATTTTTGGGTAAATTTCGGCGATCCATAGCTGGAAACGATTTCGGTACATCGGGTAACACTTTTTTTCCCTTCACCAGCCAGTTGCCCCGCTCAAAAACGTGCGTTTCGCGGGCCAGATCGCCCGTGCCATCCAGCATGATAGGCGTTTGCTCGGCATCCGCATTCAGTATGGTCCAGTAAAAGCCGGTCTTTTTCCCCCAATGCATTCGTGCGGTTGTCCCGGCAAAGTCTGGGCTGGAAGGACACCCACTTTATCTGGACCCATTCCTTAGGCTTTGTCGGGCTGTTCAATGACAAATAAAGGTTGTGTTTACCCTGAACTTCAGGCAATGGAATCATCTGGATCGTATCTTTCCCTGGCTACCGGTTTTAGGTACGGGAACACGCGCCAAAACCGGGCCATCGAGTTTGTCTTGCCGGATGGTGACGGTGGCGTTGGTCGCTTTTGTTCCCCAGGCTATCAACAGACGGGGGCGCCCGTTAGGGTTACGTTTTTGATACGGGCTGAGCCCTTGTCCTGAAAGCCGAAATATTTAGCATCCAGCAACGATGCATTGACGTACTGGTCGAAATCGTGGGAGTTGATTTTGGGCTCGACCGTTCGGACGAAGTTGCGTAACCTGGTTCAGCGTTTGCCTGTGCCTGTTTCGGGTTTGGAAACGGTCGCCGTGATGTAGTGCTGCAGTGCAACTACCTTGAGCGAGTCGGCCGGTTTGTAGAAGCGGAGCGTTGGGGTGTCACTCGTTACATCTTCGTCGCGGGTGTTGTTGAAAAACGCCAGGTACTTGTAATATTCTTCGTGGGTAAAAGGATCATAAGGGTGGCTGTGGCACTGAATGCACGCAAAGGTCGTGCCCTGCAATACATCCCAGGTCGTATTGACCCGGTCAATAACGGCCGCCACCCGAAACTCTTCATCCTGCGTCCCGCCCTCATCATTGGTCATGGTATTCCGGTGAAAACCGGTTGCCACGAGCTGGTCATCAGTAGGCGTCGGGTAGCAAATCACCCGCCAGTTGCTCAACGGTGAACTTGATCGAATGGTTTGTCGTCATTGAATGCCTTGATCAACCAGTCGCGGTATCGCCATATTTTACGGCCGGGATCGCGTTCGTAGCCTTTGGTGTCGGCATAACGGGCCAGATCGAGCCACATACCCGCCCATCGTTCGCCATAAGCAGGCGATGTCAGCAACCGGTCAACCACTTTTTCGTAGGCGTCGGACGATTTGTCCGTCACAAAATCGGCGGCTTCCTTTTCCGTGGGCGGAAGCCCGGTCAAATCAAGCGACAGCCGCCGGATTAGCGTAGCCCGGTCGGCTTCGGGCGAGGGAGTCAAGTTCGTCCTGCTCTAATTTGTCGAGAATAAAATGGTCGATTTCGTTTTTTGCCCAGCTGTCTTCGTCACGTCTCGGCCAAAGCCCAATCCGGCTCCAGAACGTCCCGATCCCGGGCACTTCGGGCTTTTGAACGGGTTGGTAAGCCCAATGGTCGCCCCACTCGGCACCCTGATCAATCCATTTGCGGAGCAAATCAATTTCGTCGGGTTTCAGGGCCGGATGGTCCAGGGGCATCCGTTCGTCGGGGTCCGTCAGGGTTAGTCGGCGAATCATCTCGCTGGCATCGGCATCGCCGGGAATAATAGCCAGCTTGCCCGATTTGGCAGGTGCCAGTGCTTCCTGTTTAAAGAGCAGAGAAAAACCGGCCGCTTTTTTTACCCCACCGTGACAAACAATGCAGTTTTTGTTGAGCAGCGGCTTTATCTGGGTGTTATAGTCTACCCGTTTCTCGAAAATGCCGAGAAACGACGACAGCAGTAAAGCAACGCCGATGCCTGCTACGCCAATAAAAATCCACTGCGTTTTCATGCGATTTATATGACCACCACCTTCCGATCCCAAAAGCAGGATAAGGGCGTGTTGCACTAAGAAAAGTAAGGATTGTTGTAAAACTAACGTACAGTTTAGCCTAAACCGTTCATAAAGAACAGGCTACTACCTGTTTTCCTCCTAGTCGTATTGAAAAGCAGGGTTTTTTAAGGCCAGAAAAGACTGGCTCGGGGTGGCCAGGTAAGTTATGCAACCGATAATCACCATTGTGGTATAGTCAGCCCAACCGCCATTACTTTACTTCTCGCCTGAGAGTGTTTGTACGGCTGTCACACCGCCCTTAAGGCACACCGTATGTCAACCTGGGCGGTATCGTCCTCGCCATTAGTTATGCCATTGCCGGGCGTAGAGTCCGGGTCGGCCTCGTTTACGGCGGTTACCTGAGCCCTACAGGTACTATCGCCCGTTGTGGTGACGGTAGTCCGGAACTGCAGCGAAATACTATTGCCGGCCGCTAAATTACTTATGCCACTAACCGGGTTTCCCCTGACAGGCCAAAATCATTACCTGGCACGAACGTTTGACCGGCGGGCAGGTAAGCCGTTACGAATAGACCCGTCGCCGATAAACCGCCCTGATTTTTTATTGTCAGTGTGTACGTAACTACATCATTTATTTTGGGTGTTCGGGTGCTGACTGTCAGGCTTATACTGATGTCCGCTTTGTTAGGATCAGGCGTAGGTTGATTGCTGATAACGGCGGGTAGCGGAACCTGATTCGGGTTGGGCGATACAAACAGTGAATTACCACTCTGACGGGTTCTGAAATCTATCTGAGCCGCATCGTCCTGACCATCGCCCGTGCCGGAATTGGGCTGGCTATCGGTATCTGTAGTAGTTTGTTGAATCACTTCGGCCGCGTTCTGATAGCCACCCGGAGCTGTCGGCTGCGCTATAAAGCGTAAGCACTTTGACTTCACCGACATTGAGGGCAAGAGCCGAACTGGTCAATACACCTTCGTTGGCAGAAAAGTCGGGTGAGGAAATGAAAGCCAGATTAGGCGGGAGCCGGTTTCTGACTACTACTCCCGTTGCCTGACCAATGCCATCATTCCGGACGGAAACGCTTACTGTAACGGGTGTATTAATGTCCGGAATGCGCTGGTCAACCGCCATTCCCAGACTAACATCTGCCCGGTTCGTTAGCTCAAACAAGTTAGAGGGTACAGCAGGTAGGGCCGGAGATGAGGCCACTACCCGAATCCGGAAACGACCGCTTTGCAGGTTTCCGGGCAACGTGGCCTGAATGGGACTCGTAATTCCACTACCCAGAACACTTAAGTACTGCCCCAACGAATCGAGTAACTGCACCTGCCACTGATTACCCCCATTGAACGATCCCGTGGTAGCAAAAGATATGGCAAGGGTAGCACCGGGTAATACGTAGTTCGCAATGTTTCCCGTTACGGCAAACTGCGTAGGGGTAATTGGCTGGGCATTCTGAAAAAAAGCGTTATCCAGGCTGTTATTCCAGCTACGGGCCAGTATCGACAAACCCATATTCTGCGGTATCGTATTGTTGTTCAGATAATACTGTGGATTTGGGGAAGGTCGGCTACTGTTGCGGAAGTGTACGTCAGTTGAACCCGCATTGCGAAGCGTAAAATTGTCGTTGTTCGGCCCCGGAAATACATTGAGGCCGGGCGTATTTATGACCTGATCTTGTTTTTCAATAACCGCTGGGCGGACTACACTACCGTCGAAAGAGGCCCTGGCTACTACCCAGGGTAGTTTCCGGCCGCCAAAATCCTGCCGCGATTTCTGGATTACGTTCGTTAGATAATCTGCGTACGGAGGTATGCTGCGTGGCCAGTAAATTCAATTTCGGACTCCCCCTGGTGCCAGAAAACGGCCCGGACGCCGGCTACCGACAGGTAATACTGCATACACATTTTTGAGGTTGGTGTACGGCTGTAGGTTAGGCCAGTCACCTGCCGAGCAGTTGTATCGGTTACAGGTTGATTGCCCATTAGCCGTTTTATACCAGTTTTCAATGGTGGAGCCATCCCAGCCCGCTACGTAGAAAGCAACGGGCACATTATAGCGGTTAACAATGTAATCGCCCAGTTCTCCCCAGGCCCACGAACTTTCGGCCATGGGAAATATGCGTCGGGCAGCGGTCAACGCTTTAAAGCGGGGTACAGGCGAAGGCTCACCCGAGGAAAAAAGAGGGTGCATTTCCCGGCTGGGTAATAGTGGTTGATGGAGTCTATTGCGTTTACCCGGTCGGTATTGGTGCCCAGATCATTGTCACCAATACCCAGGCCACGCGAGTTCGACTGCCCGGCGGTAATGAACACTTCGCCAATTCCAACCGGCTGAACAGTGGTCTGCTCCACTACCGTGCGTTCAGCAAGGGTACGGACGGTTAGTATGTACCAGCCCCCGGTACCGGTGATAGCCCCCAGAAAAATGTTGTTGGCTGGACTATTCTGCACCATCTGCCAGCCCGTAGCTA
Organism: uncultured Cytophagales bacterium; assembly: GCA_963782245.1. Taxonomy (GTDB): domain Bacteria; phylum Bacteroidota; class Bacteroidia; order Cytophagales; family Spirosomataceae; genus Spirosoma. The sequence continues at coordinate 21,677 of CAWAJC010000048.1, read as the reverse complement.
TGCCCTGACCGACTACAACCGGTGTAAGTTGAGCTTCCACCCGGTCTGCCAAACCCGCGAATCGGCCAGATACATACAATTGTCCGTTTCCATCAATCCCGCGCTGCACCACAAAACGGGTTCCTGGATGCGAAATCTGGAGCTGAGCAACGGCCATAACTGGCCAGCACAGAAGAAGAAAGACCCATTTGATGGAGGTGGACATGAAACAGCCTAATACGTTGATTCAGGCAAAAATACGTCAGAAGTTGATTAGAAGTATGAAGGACTGTTCGTTCTTACAACCTTTGTTATTTTGGTGGTCCTTCCAGACTACCTACACCTTTCCCTTCAGGTACTCTGCCGTGTAGTTACCGTCCGTTAGCTTTACCATCTCTTCCGGTGTTCCGGTGAAGGTTACGTATCCTCCCGTTTCGCCCCCTTCGGGGCCGAGGTCGATGATATGGTCGGCGTTTTTGATGACTTCCATGTTGTGCTCGATGATGATGACCGAATCCCCCTGATCGACCAGTGCATTGATGGCGGAGAGAAGTTTACGGATGTCGTGGAAGTGCAGCCCGGTTGTGGGTTCGTCGAAAATAAACAGCGTTCCTCCTTTGTTTGGATTTCCCTTTCCCAGAAAAGAAGCCAGTTTTACCCGTTGCGCTTCGCCACCCGACAGCGTATTGGCCGACTGCCCCAGACCGATATAGCCCAGCCCCACATCCTGCAAGGGCTGCAGCTTGTCGGCCATTTTGGGCTCTACCGGACGGAAGAACGTCGATGGCTTCATCAACAGTCATATCCAGAATATCGGCCATATTTTTATCGTGCAGGGTTACCTCCAGTACTTCCTGCTTGAACCGTTTACCACCACATCCCTCACATTTGAGGTAAATGTCGGCCATAAACTGCATCTCGATTTTCACCTCGCCTTCGCCCTGGCACACCTCGCAGCGGCCGCCATCCACATTGAATGAGAAATGGCTTGGCTTGTATCCCCTCGCTTTCGACACGGGCTGGTCGGCCATGACCTGCCGGAGGTAATCGTACGCTTTAATATACGTGACCGGATTGGAGCGGCTCGATTTGCCAATTGGGTTCTGGTCAATCATTTCAACGGCCGAAATCCGGTCGAGCGATCCCTCCAGTGAATCATATTTCCCCGCTTCTTCGGTGCCTTCGCCCCGTTGCCGCATCAGGGCCGGGTACAGTACTTTCCGAATCAAGGTGCTTTTTCCCGAACCCGAAACGCCCGTTACCACCGTAAGCGTATTAAGCGGAAACCGGACGTCTACATCTTTAAGATTATTCTCCCGGGCCCCTTTCAGTTCGATGAAATTGGTAGCCTTTCGCCGGAAAGTCGGCACCGGAACCGTTTCGCGACCCGTCAGAAAATCGATGGTATGCGATGGATGGGGTGTCTTGAAGAGCTAGTGCTAGATCTGATTCTGTCCCAGGTCTTCAATATCAGCCCATGTTCCCTGGAAACACCAGATGACCACCCAGCGAACCGGCATCGGGGCCAATGTCGATAAGCTGATCGGCCGCGCGCATCACTTCTTCTTCGTGCTCCACAACAATAACCGTATTGCCCATGTCGCGCAGCGATTCCAGTACACTCACCAGCCGCTTGGTATCGCGCGGATGCAGACCAATGCTGGGTTCGTCCAGAATATACATCGAGCCAACCAGGGCCGAGCCAAGCGAAGTGGCCAGTTTAATGCGCTGGTATTCGCCACCCGACAATGTATTGGTCAGGCGGTTGAGGGTTAGGTAGCCCAGGCCCACCCGCTCCATGTAATCCAGTCGATTGCGAATTTCAATCAGGATACGATTGGCTATCTGCTGCTGGTGAGCGGGTAATTCCAGGTCGTGAAAGAAAGTCGTAACCTGCGTCATCGGCATCAGCACCAGATCGGTAATGGACTTTCCGCCTACTTTCACGTAGCCCGCATCTTTACGCAGTCGCGAACCCCGGCACTCCGGACAGGTTGTTTTGCCCCGATAGCGCGACAGCATCACCCGGTATTGCACTTTGAATGTCTGGCTTTCGACGAAGTTAAAAAATGCATTCATCCCGTCGAAGTACTTGTTGCCGGTCCAGAGCAGCTCCTGTTCGGCGGTGTCAGGTCTTTATAAGGCCGATGAATCGGGAAGTCGAATCGAATGCCGTTTTTGAGCAGTGGTCTTCAAAAACTCCTCACTCATTTTCTCGCTGCGCCAGGGAGCAATAGCCCCTTCAAAAACGGACAGATTTTTGTCCGGAATAACCAGATCCGGGTCGATGCCCAGTACTTTTCCAAATCCGTCGCACCGGCGGCAGGCACCGTACGGATTGTTGAACGTGAACAGGTTTACGCTCGGCTCCTCGAACATAATGCCATCCAGCTCAAATTTGTCCGAGAAAACCCGCGACTCGTTCCCGACAATATCCACCCGGCAGGTACCTTCGCCTTCGCTAAAGGCCGTTTGTACGGAGTCGGAAAAGCGATATTGGTTGTCTTCGTCCGGCTGGCCGTTTTCATCGTATAATACCGTACCCCGGTCGACCAGGATTTCCAGATTTGTGGACGTAGATAGCGATGTCAGTAGCATTCACCGTTATCCGTCACTGCTGCCTATCAACTCCTCAATAAAAGTACCTGCCGACCCGCCGGACCGCCATCGGCCACAATTCGCGTGTAGCCCTTCTGGAGTAGTATGTTCAGTTCGTACGCCAGCGTTCGCCCTTCCCGAACGTGAAGCGGGGCCATAATCATCACCCGCTGACCAGCCTCAAAATCGTACATGAAATTGACAACATCCGTAACGGTATCTTTCGTACCTCATGGCCCGAAACGGGCGAGTAGGTGACGCCTACCCGGGCAAAGAGCAATTTCAGGTAATCATAGATTTCGGTAGAGGTGCCAACCGTAGAGCGCGGATTGCGGGTCGACACTTTCTGCTCGATGGCGATGGCGGGCGACACTCCTTTGATGTATTCAACCTCGGGCTTTTCCATCCGCCCCAGAAACTGCCGGGCATAACTGCTGAGACTTTCGACATACATTCGCTGGCCTTCGGCAAATAGGGTATCGAATGCCAGCGATGACTTACCGGAGCCTGACAGGCCCGTTAGCACGACCAATTTGTTGCGGGGAATAGCAACGTCAATTCCTTTTAGATTATGTACTTTCGCCCCTTTAATGATGATAAACTGTTTGGGGTCTAGATTGTCAACAGAAGGTATTGTACCGGCATGGCCGGTTTCCGTGGTCTGAGTCATTCGTTGGTAATGAGGGTAAACTCTATCTAGATTTTAACGGTTTATTTCAGGATATGGTTTCTCGATAAAATGATAAGGTTTCAAGGCTGATTCCGTCATCGACTACATGCCGTACTAGTTACGGATAATGGTATTTTGCAGAAGAGGATATTGTTCGATTAAGTGTTGCGCTTACTAATTGGCGGACTCGTTGGTGCCGAGCGGGAATACCACGGCAAAGGCGGCCGGCTTACGGACCATGATCATGATTTGTGTCGGTTCGGCCCTGTTTACAATGCTGTCTGAAAGTATTGGTGGTTCTGGCGACCGGATTGCGGCCAATATTGTCAATGGTATCGGTTTTCTGGGGGCGGGTATCATTTTTCGGGAAGACAATCGGGTCAAAGGGCTGACAACGGCCGCAACGGTTTGGGCCGTATCTGCGTTAGGTATGTGTGTAGGCGCTGGTCAGTACGAAATGGCCATAGTGGGGTTTGTCTTTATTCTGGGATCGCTGCTGCTACTGGTCCGGCTGGACGGTTGGATTCAAAAGTTGAATCAAACGCGTGACTATAAGATTGTAACTGCTTTTCATAACAAGACGCTGAAGCAATACGAAAACTTTTTGAAGAATTTGATCTGTCGCCAACCCGCAATCAGCAACAGCGAATTGGTACGAAATTATTGGACACTGGCGGGTTGATGGGTCCGAGAAAAATCATGAAAAATGCATTAAACGTCTGCTGAATGACCCCGAAGTAAAAGAATTTACCTTTTGATTTCGTTAAGGTGTATACGTTTGTTTTTTGTCAAAAGATACTATGAATTATATCCGAAAGTTACTGTTTATCACGGCTTTATTAAGTAGTAGTCTGGCCTTTGGACAACTGACCGAAGATCCGGAAGATCGCCGGGAGCAAGGCCGTGACCCTCTTAAAACCCAAACACCGGAGGGGCGTCCGTTGCCGTTTAGCCAGCGACTTCGTTTTGGCGGTGGCATCAATGGATTTCGTTTTGGTAATCCATTTAGCTTGGGTGTTTCGCCGGTTATTGCCTATCAGGCCACGGAGCGGATGATTGTTGGTGTTGGTGGTAGTTATACGTATACGCGGTATAAAGCCTTTACGAATACAGGGGCAACCGTTCCTTATTTGACTTATAACCAGTATGGTGGTCGTGGCTTTATAATGTACGAATTTATCCCCTCCATTTTACCTAATCTGTATTTGCATGGTGAACTGGAAAGCACAACGGTTCGACAGACCGAAAATCAAACAGGTTTGACGACGAGTGCTGCTTTGACTGCTCCGTTAGTTGGTGTAACGTACTCACAACCGATCTCGAGACGATTTGGGGTTAATTTAACGGCGCTGTACAATCTGAATTACAGCGATAATAATCTGGCCCGGACTATTTACGGTAGCCCATTCGTGCTGAGGCTGTCCTTCTTCTGAGGAGGTTTAGACAGAAAAAACAGGTAAAAGAAAGGTCCAGGCAGAACGACAATGTTCTGTCTGGACCTTTCTTTATTGGAAAATGATAAGGGGCTATACGCACAAATCCATCCAGTTCCAGGGAAACTCTACCCCCCTCCCTTGCGTTGTTGTTTAGAATAACCCAACGCTGCGTGACAACAGAAGAAAAGCTTACAACCCGGCCATCTGGCCTTACAGACATAGACCTGACGGGACACGACCAGATTGAAGTGCTGGGTGCCCGCGAACACAACCTCAAGAACATCGACGTTACCATTCCCCGCAACAAGCTGGTGGTAGTGACGGGTATTAGTGGTAGTGGCAAATCATCGCTGGCTTTCGATACGATTTATGCAGAAGGGCAACGGCGGTACATGGAGAGTTTTTCGGCCTATGCCCGCTCGTTTATCGGCAACATGGAGCGGCCCGATGTGGATAAAATCAACGGGCTGAGTCCGGTGATTTCTATCGAACAAAAAACGACATCCAAAAACCCCCGCTCTACAGTAGGTACCACCACCGAGATTTATGACTTTCTTCGGTTACTCTATGCCCGATCCGGCGAAGCCTTTTCCTACCTGACAGGCCGAAAAATGGAACGTCAGTCGCAGGATCAGATTATCGATACCATTCTGGAACAGTATGCCGGGCAGAAACTGACTTTGCTGGCTCCGGTTATCAAAAGCCGCAAAGGGCATTACCGGGAATTGTTCGTGCAGATTGCGAAAACCGGCTACACTAAAGTTCGGGTAGATGGCACAGTGCAGGATATTGTGCCCAAGATGCAGCTGGATCGCTACAAAATTCACGATATAGAAATCGTAATTGACCGGCTTGTTCCCAAGTCAGATGACCGGTATCGGTTGAGCCAGTCCGTTCAAACAGCGCTGAAGCAGGGAAAAGGGGCGATGCAGATGCTGGATGGCTCGGGGCTGTTAATCTACTTTTCCCAGAACCTGATGGATCCTGAATCGGGCATTAGTTACGATGAGCCATCGCCCAATTCGTTTTCTTTCAACTCGCCTTACGGTGCCTGCCCGGTTTGTAACGGGCTGGGTGTGGTGGAAGAAATAACGGAGGAGTCGGTTATTCCGGATAGATCACTTAGTATAAGCCGGGGGGCTATTGCGCCCCTGGGGGAGTACCGCGAATTGTGGATCTTTAAGGAGATCGAGGCTATTCTGAAAAAGTATAAACTCAACCTCACCACGCCTGTGGTCAAATTCCCGGCGGATTTGCTCCATGCGCTCCTGTATGGCACAGGAGACCCGACGGAAGGTGCACCGGATGAAAAAGCAACTACTGAAACGCACAGCTTCAAGTTTGAGGGAATTGTCCATTTTCTGAAGCGGCAACAGGAAAATAGTACGGATAAAATTCAGGAATGGCTGAAGGACTTTATGGTCGTGAAAACCTGTCCTGAATGCGAGGGGGCCCGGCTTAAAAAGGAGTCGCTCAATTTTAAAATTGCCCAGAAAAATATATCCGAACTGGCCCGGATGGATATCTCTGAACTGTCGGAATGGTTCGATGGGTTGGAGAGTCGCCTGACAGATCGACAGAATATAATTGCCAAGGAGATTCTGAAAGAAATTCGCAAGCGTATCGGTTTCCTGATGGATATTGGCCTTGATTACCTCACCCTCGACCGGCCTTTGCGTACCTTATCCGGGGGGGAAGCCCAGCGGATAAGACTGGCTACCCAGATTGGTACGCAGCTAGTGGGAGTTCTGTATATCATGGATGAACCCAGTATCGGCCTGCACCAGCGCGATAATGTCAAGTTGATTGACTCATTGAAAAATCTGCGCGATCTGGGCAATACGGTACTTGTGGTTGAGCACGATAAAGACATGATGCTCGAATCGGACTTTATTCTGGATATTGGCCCCGGGGCAGGTCGGCACGGGGGGCAGCTGGTCGGCATTGGAACCCCGGAAGAATTCATCCGCAACGGCGGCACCACAGCCGATTACCTGAGTGGTCGGCGAGCCATTGACGTACCTGCCGAACGGCGGAAAGGCAGTGGTAAATTTTTGGTTATAAAAAATGCTACGGGCCACAACCTGAAGAACATAACGTTAAAACTCCCGCTTGGCCGAATGGTTACTATAACGGGGGTGTCAGGTAGCGGTAAGTCGTCACTCATCCATGAAACTCTGTTTCCAGTGCTGAATCGACACTTTTACAAGTCGAAGCGCGAGCCATTGCCGTTTAAAACGGTGGAAGGACTGGAGTATCTGGATAAAGTAATTGAGGTGGACCAGTCGCCCATTGGCCGGACGCCCCGCTCGAATCCGGCCACGTACACAGGTATGTTTTCGGAGATAAGGGCGCTCTTCTCTGAACTGCCCGAGGCCAAGATCCGGGGGTATAAACCCGGTCGGTTCTCCTTCAATGTCAAGGGGGGGCGTTGTGAAGACTGCGAAGGGGCGGGTATGAAGAAAATCGAAATGGAATTTCTACCCGATGTCCATGTATTGTGCGAAACCTGCAAAGGTAAACGGTTCAACCGCGAAACGCTGGAAGTTCGCTTCAAAGGCAAATCCATTGCCGATGTGCTGGACATGACTGTTGAGCAAGCGCTGGACTTCTTTGCCAGTCAGCCAAAAATTCTGCGTAAAGTAACAACCCTGAATGATGTCGGGCTGGGCTATATCACGCTCGGTCAGCACGCCACAACCTTATCGGGTGGGGAAGCGCAACGGGTGAAACTAGCCGAAGAGCTTTCGAAAAAAGATACCGGCAAAACACTTTATATCCTTGACGAACCTACTACCGGACTGCATTTTCAGGACATTGCGCACTTGCTCGATGTGTTGAATAAACTGGCTGACAAAGGCAATACAGTCCTCATTATCGAGCACAACCTGGACGTGATTAAAGTGTCGGATTATCTCATCGACCTTGGTCCTGAAGGTGGTAACAAAGGTGGTTACATCATTGCCGAAGGAACGCCGGAGAAAGTGGCTAATGTAAAGGGAAGTTATACCGGCAAGTTTCTGAAGATGGAAATGACTGCCAACAATACGTAAATCTAGATGGCGTTGACTAGGCCACAATACGAAATTTAATTTCATGCGCAATCCCGCCCTTTATATATTCCTTGTAGTGTTTGTTGTTCTCGACGCCTGGCTTCTGGCGCACCCCAATGTAATTGGCCGGGCTGGCATATTCTTTTTTGACTACAGTGCCATCGAAACGTTTCCTAAAGCACTAGGAACGGTTTCACTTGTCGTAATCGTACTAGCGTTAATCGCCTGGGGAGTTCGGCAACTGAGCCGACCATTGTGCATTGGTATCACTGTTGTCCTGTTGGCTGGTGCAGTATATTATGTGTTTCAGAGTTTTACGCAATACAACACGGGCATTTACAAGCTGACCGGGGCTGGTTTTCGGGCAGGTGCCATACTTTTGCCAGGGTTAGCTGTGTTGATATTGGGAGAGAGCCTACTAAGGCGGTTACGCTAGGCATTTGGTTGACAAGCACCTGCTGCTTACTAAAAAACTAATTATTATGGCTTCTGCCTCTATTGTTAAACAAGTTGATATACGAAACCGTCGGGCCTCATTCGAATACGCATTTCTGGAGACGTATACGGCTGGTATTGTACTTACCGGTACCGAAATCAAATCCATTCGGCAAGGGAAGGTGAATTTGCAGGATGCTTACTGCCTTATTCTTAATGATGAGCTGTTTATCCGGCAAATGAGTATTGCGGTGTATACGGAAGGAACGCATTACAATCACGAACCCCTTCGGGATCGTAAACTTTTGCTCACCAAACGGGAGATACGGAAGCTGAACGAAAAACTGAAAGACCAGGGGCTAACCATTGTGCCAACCCGTTTATTTACCAACGAACGGGGATTTGCCAAAGTGGATATTGCGCTGGCAAAAGGTAAGAAACTATACGACAAACGCGACAGCATCAAGGAGCGCGAAGTGGAGCGGGATATGCAGCGTGAGCGGTACTGATAAATTTTCCGCAATCCTTGGCCTTATGTGGATAACTCTGTAACTTGCTACCGTACAGTGGCATCTAAACGTAACATGGGCAGGAAAGTATTAGTCTTAAATCAAGATTACAGTGCGCTCAGCATTTGCTCCGTTCCAAAAGCATTCCTGCTGGTTTATTTGAACAAAGCTGAACTTGTGGCTGAATCGGAGCAATTCATGCTTCGAACCGTAACTGCCGAGTTTCCGATGCCGACGGTCATTCGGCTCCATCGCTACATCAATTTACCATACAAAGGTGTAATGCTTACCCGGCAGAATATTTTCAAACGCGATGGCTATCATTGTCAGTACTGCGGCACTGCCGACGACCTGACACTAGATCATGTAATGCCAAAGTCGAGGGGAGGGAAAACCAGTTGGGATAACCTGGCAACGGCATGTAAACGGTGTAATTCCAGGAAAGGAGATTTTACGCCTGAAGAAGCCAATATAAAGCTGCGCCAGAAACCGTTCAAACCCACGTTTCTGGTTTTTTTACGCGAATTTTCCGGTACTATCGAGCAAAGCTGGATGCCTTTTCTGGCAAAGAAAGAAAAAGCCTTCAATTAGATTGATAAATTTTAAGCGGTCGGGGGGCACACTTGTGAGTGTGCCCCCCGACCGCTTAAAATTTATGAACCCTTACTCACTCAATTTCAATAGTATTCTGAATTTCGAGACTTTTCTGGATAGCAATTACTATCTTTGCAGTCCTTTTTTGGGACGATTATTTTTTATAACTAAAAGTCAGCCTGCCAATGACCTACGGGCTGATGTACTGAGTGGGTCAGGAAACTTTTTTATGAGCAAAACGCAGCAACGCGAACTGCCGGCATTCGACTGGGATCGGGCAGACAACAAAGGATTTGGGACTGGGTATTCGGATGCGGAGCGCAACCGGATGTTAGAACTGTACGACAACACGTTGTCGGAGGTTAAAGAGAAGGAAGTAGTAATGGGCACCGTCGTTGGGATAACAGATCGGGAAGTACTGCTTAATATCGGCTTCAAGTCGGATGGATTAGTACCTGCTTCTGAATTTCGGGACATTCCGGATCTGAAGATGGGTGACGAAGTTGAAGTGTACGTAGAGAACCAGGAAGACCCCAACGGTCAGTTGGTTCTATCGCGCAAAAAAGCGAAAGTAATCACTGCCTGGCAGAAAATTCAGAAGGCGCTGGATGAAGACCTCGTTATTGATGGCTTCGTGAAACGCCGGACGAAAGGTGGTCTGATCGTTGATATTTATAGCGTTGAAGCTTTCTTGCCAGGTTCACAAATCGATGTGAAGCCAATTCGGGATTTTGATATCTTCGTTGGTAAGAAAATGGAAGTGAAAGTGGTCAAGATCAATTATGCTAACGACAACGTTGTTGTGTCGCATAAAGTCCTGATCGAGAAAGATCTTGAAGCACAGCGTGCTCAAATCCTGAACAACCTTGAGAAAGGTCAGGTACTGGAAGGTGTTATCAAGAACATGACCAACTTCGGTGTGTTTATCGACCTTGGTGGTGTAGATGGTCTGTTGCACATCACGGATATTTCGTGGGGCCGCATCAGTCACCCATCCGAAGTGCTCAACCTCGACCAGAAAGTCAATGTTGTTGTGCTTGACTTCGACGAAGACAAAAAACGGATTTCGCTGGGCATGAAGCAACTACAGGCTCATCCCTGGGATGCTTTGGCTGAAGAAATTCAGGTTGGTTCGAAAGTGAAAGGCAAAATCGTGAATGTGGCTGATTACGGCGCATTCCTTGAAATTCAACCTGGTGTTGAAGGACTGATTCACGTATCGGAGATGTCGTGGTCGCAGCACCTGCGCAACCCACAGGAATTCCTGAAAGTAGGCGATGAAGTGGAGGCTCAAGTGCTTACGCTTGATCGGAACGACCGCAAAATGTCGCTTGGTATCAAACAGCTCACCGAGGATCCCTGGACTCGTCCAGAACTACGGGCCAAGTATGCCGTTGGTACGAAACACAAAGGCACGGTTCGTAATCTGACCAACTTTGGCTTGTTCCTCGAACTGGAAGAGGGTATTGACGGGCTTGTACACGTGTCCGATCTTTCCTGGACAAAGAAGATTAAACATCCTTCCGATTTCATCAAAGTTAGCGATGAACTGGAAGTAGTTGTTCTGGAGCTAGATGTAGACAACCGTCGTCTGGCGTTGGGCCACAAGCAGCTCGAAGAAAACCCATGGGATACCTTTGAGACCGTATTTGCTGTGGGTACAGTCCACAAGTCTACTATCCTGAGTAAGAATGATAAAATGGCAACCCTTGAACTACCCTATGGTATCGAAGGTTTCTCATCCCTAAAAAATCTGTCCAAAGAGGACGGTTCATTTGCTGAGGTTGGCGAATCCCTGGATTTCAGAGTAACCGAGTTCTCGAAGGATGAGAAGCGTATCATGCTGTCGCATTCTAAAACATGGCAGGAACAGAATGAGCCCGTGAAAGAGCAGAAAGCTGCTAAGGCCTCAACGGCCAAAGCAACCCCATCGACTCCTGAGCGTGGTGCTACGTTAGGTGACCTGGATGCACTGGCTGCACTGAAAGAGCAATTGGAAGGTCGTAACTAATACTTCCTCTCTAAACGTGATGAAGCCCCTGAATTTTGACGTTCAGGGGCTTTTTTTGTCGATACCTTTTCCCGGTATCGGATTAAATCGTATGTTTGCACTCCCAAATACATAGTTGCTCATGTGTTTGGATTAAATAAGGTTCCGTGGCCGAGTGGCTAGGCAGTGGTCTGCAAAACCTCGTACAGCGGTTCGAATCCGCTCGGAACCTCCCTCAAGTTATTATTTGCCATTTTGCTGCTACTCTGTTGAGGCTGCAAAATGGCATTTTTTGTGGTTGAAAGCTTACCAGATAACTGGATGCAATTACAAAAGAGACTATAGCTATTTGTTTAATTAGAAACAATATAAATAAAATAGCCTTAAAAATAACTAAACCCCATTTTTTGCCTATACAGCAATCGTGTCGTACTTTTGAGGGCTAATAAAAAAGCAGTAGTGATTATGTTGATTCACTCAATTAATGTAGTTCGTAAAATGAGTTATGTATATAAGCTCAGCGTTGCTGTCTTTCTCTGTTTAACGTTGCTGATTTCCAGTAACCAGGTGAAAGCACAGGACTCAACCGCTAGTGGCGCAACTGCCGCTGCGGCTCCAGCAGGTGGTGGAGATGCTGATAAAGGAAAAACCCTGTTCACTAATAACTGCGCCCAGTGTCACGCCGTAACGGGTGAGAAAATTGTAGGGCCCGGGTTGAAAGGAATTGAAGAGCGGGCACCCAGCAGGGATTGGCTGTACAAGTGGATCCGGAATTCATCGGCACTAGTTGCTACGGGCGATCCGTATGCCAACCAGGTATTCAATGCCAATGGTAAAGTGCAGATGCCAAACTTCCCAAGTTTGTCGGATGCCGACATTGATGGCATACTCACTTACATCGATCAGGCTAACAAGCCTATCACTGCTGCTACAGGAACTGCGGGTGCTACATCAGCTGGCACAACAACTGCGGCTGCTTCGACGGGGGCTTCTGGCCCGTCAGAACTGTTCACGTTTGTTCTGGTTGCACTGCTGATCGTTATGCTTCTGGTGCTGGGCGTTCTACTGGTTATCGTAACGATACTGTCGAAAGCCGTGTCTCCTGTTGCAACGGAAAATATCCAGACTTCGTCCTTTGGTCAACGGCTTAAAACGGGAATGTCGGACGCATTCAATAACCCGACCCTTCGCTCAATTGTCATCGTGTTGTTTTTGCTGGTAGCAACAAAAGAAACGATTGACGGTGCGTACAGCATTGGTATTCAAAAAGGGTATGCTCCAAAACAGCCCATTGCCTATTCGCACAAGCTGCACGCTGGTCAGTACAAAATTGACTGTAATTACTGTCATACAGGCGTTCAGAAAGGGAAAAGTGCTACAATTCCGGCGGCAAACATTTGCATGAATTGCCATGGTGTAATAAAGAAGGAATCTCCCGAGATTCAGAAAATTTACGCAGCCATCGAAAATAATCAGCCGATTGAATGGATACGGGTTCATAACCTGCCGGACCTCGCTTATTTCAACCACGCTCAGCACGTAAACGTAGGTAACGTACAATGCCAGACTTGCCACGGCGAGATTGAGAAAATGGAAGTTGTCGAGCAGCGGTCGTCCCTAACAATGGGTTGGTGTATTGACTGCCACCGTCGTACGGAGGTAAATACTAAAGACAATGCCTACTACGACAAGCTAGTTGCCATTCACCGGAGAGAGAGCAAAGAACCACTCAAAGTCGCCAACATTGGTGGTCTCGAGTGTTCAAAATGTCACTATTAATCTACCGAATAATAAGCAATGTATAATGGCGGGTAAGTCGGTCATTGAACAGTACTTATCAAAGAATATACATTTTATCTTAACCATTGCCGCATACAACACGCATGGAAAATACATCTAAACGGTATTGGAAAGGGGTTGAGGAATTACGTAATGACGCGACGTTTGTAAAAAACGCTAACAGCGAATTTGCTAATCCTGATCCGAGTGAATCGTCGGATGACCTGGATGGTCTGCTCGGGGGTTCAAACACCCAACGCCGTGACTTTCTGAAGGTAATGGGCTTTGGTATGGCAGCCGTTACACTAGCTGCCTGCGAAACGCCTGTTCATAAGGCGATACCGTACATCAATAAGCCAGAGTATACCTTTCCGTCAATATCCGACTATTACGCATCAACCTTCAGTGAAGGGGGAGATTATGCCGCGGTACTAGTAGAAACCCGTGAAGGTAGACCCATCAAGATTGAAGGTAACAGGCAATCGAGTATATCGAAGGGAAGCACAACCGCCCGTGTTCAGGCATCCGTTCTTTCCCTGTATGATATCGATAAACTGAAAGGTCCCAAGCGGGGCGATGCTGATATTGACTGGGCAACGGCAGACCGGGAGATTGTTAACCAACTCAACTCGGTCGCTGGTAAGAACGGGGCAATCCGTATAATTACGTCGACAATTCTGAGTCCTACGACGAAAGCCGTTGTGGCCGACTTCGTTGCCAAATACCCGACAGCCCGTCATATAACGTATGATGCCTATTCGGTCGCTGGCTTGATACAGGCCAACCAAAGTTCTTTCGGTAAAGCAGTTGTTCCCGCCTATGATTTCAGCAAAGCAGATACCATTGTAAGCATCAACGCTGATTTCTTAGGATCTTGGATTGCGCCTATTGAATTCATGAGCGCTTATGCGCAAGGGCGCAAAATTGGTGCTGTCGGTGGAGGTAAGAAGACGATGTCCCGGCACTATCAGTTCGAGACGGGGCTCTCAATGACTGGTTCCAATGCCGATTATCGTACAGCTATCAAACCTTCCCAGGAGGGATTGGTTGTTGCTGCCCTGTACAATAAAGTAGCCGCTAAATTAGGAGGTACCAGCATTGGTACGGCATCAGTTGATGTGGCGAATCTGGACAAAGCAGCTTCAGATCTGGCGACCTCACGTGGTAAGGCACTGGTTGTGGCTGGCTCTAATGACCCAAATGTGCAGACTATCGTTAATGCGCTGAATGGCTTGTTAGGTAGTTACGGAACAACAATTGATATTGATACCCCGGTTAATTATCGTCAGGGTAGCGACCAGCAAATGAATGCCTTCATTAGTGAGGCAAAAGCGGGTCGAGTTGGTGCCGTCCTGTTTTTTGGAGCGAACCCCGTTTATGATCACCCTCGCGGTGCAGAGTTGGCTGAGGCTTTACCTAAAATGGCCTTATCTGTTTCATTTGCCGACAAAGTTGATGAAACGGCTGCTCTGGTTAAATACATTACTCCTGCTCCTCATTATCTGGAGTGTTGGAATGATGCCGAGCCAAAGCAAGGCTATTACAGCCTCACCCAGCCAGCCATTACGAATATCTATAAGACACGCCAGTTTCAATCCAGCTTGCTAACTTGGGCTGGCAAACCAAATGACTATCAGGAATACCTGAAAGCCTATTGGCAGGATAACTTCTTCACAGAGGATACTGGGTTCAGCTCTTTCGAAAAGTTTTGGGTACAGAGCTTAAACGCTGGGGTATTTGAGCCAAATAAAGGTCAGGCTACGAGTAGCAGTGCTTCTTTTGCTGGTAATGTTGCTGCTGCTGGTGCTGCCATTGCTCAACGCTACAAGCCAACTACGGGCATGGAGTTAGCGCTCTACGAATCGGTTGGTATTGGTACGGGGGCAATGGCTAATAACCCTCTGCTTCAGGAACTGCCCGATCCTGTTTCAAAAGCTTGCTGGGACAATTACGCGGCACTTTCGCAGAAGACGGCCCATGATATGGGGCTTGCTCAAAATGACATGGTTACCGTATCTGTGAATGGAAAGTCAATTGACTTGCCGGTACTGGTTCAACCTGGTCAGGCAGATAACACTGTTTCAATCGCTATCGGATATGGCCGTGAGAAAGGTGGTCGATCCGCTAATGGTGTTGGTAAGAATGCTTACCCACTTGCTACGGTAGCTAATGGGTTCATTATGTACAGTGCTTTCGACGTCAAGGTGGAGAAGGCTAGTGGTACGCATATTATCGCTCAAACGCAAACGCACGATACTGTGATGGGTCGTACGGCCGTATTGCAGGAATCTCGTCTGGCCTCGTACCAGAAGAATCCTAAAGCGGGTCGGCATGAGCCTAAAGTGCAGACATCGAAAGGTGCTACCGATGCTACCAACATTACACTCTGGGATGGTTACGGAAAACCGAACCACTCCTGGGGTATGATCATTGACCTTAACTCCTGTATTGGCTGTGGTACCTGCGTAGTTGCCTGTAATGCAGAAAACAACATTCAGGTAGTTGGCCGTCAGGAAGTAATCAATCGGCGTGAAATGCACTGGATGCGGATCGATCGCTATTACAGCAGTGACGCAGAAGCAGAAGATTTCTCCGCATTGGAAGTGGCGTCGGCCAATCCGGAAGTAACATTCCAGCCAATGCTTTGCCAGCATTGCAGTAATGCTCCCTGTGAGACAGTATGCCCGGTTTTGGCTACCACTCACAGTACAGAAGGACTGAACCAGATGACGTATAACCGTTGTGTTGGTACCCGTTATTGTGCCAATAACTGCCCCTATAAAGTGCGACGGTTTAACTGGTTCAAGTACACTGATAACGACAACTTCGATTATCACTACAACAACGATCTGGGTAAGATGAGTATCAATCCTGACGTGACTGTCCGGTCACGTGGGGTAATTGAGAAATGTTCATTCTGTGTTCAGCGGATTCAGGAAGGTAAGCTGACGGCCAAGAAAGAGCGCCGTCGACTGGAGCCCGATGAAGTACAAACCGCCTGTTCACAGTCTTGCCCAACAGAGGCAATTACGTTTGGGGATATGAACAATCCGGAAAGCACTATTTCAAAAGTGCTGATGGTCGAGCAGCAAGGGCGTGCCTTCCACGTATTGGAAGAAATTAACGTTCGGCCGCAGATTTCGTACCTCACGAAAATTCGGAACAAAGACGAAGAGCCTTCAAAGGAAGGAAAAAGAAGAAGTACACGCATAAATTAATCAGGATGTGCGAAACGGAATCGTAATGAACAAAACATTATTTTTCCACAATTCGTAAGTTTCTAAATAATAACTATTGTAGATATATGTCGCATGTTACATCAGCCGTAAGACCTCCTCTCGTTACCGGTGGCAAGACTTATGCCGACGTTACGGAGGATATTAGCCGACAGGTTGAAGGCGCTCCCACCCGAGAGTGGACCATTGCTTTTACCATTGCGGTAGTTGTGCTCATCTACGGAACTGCCTGCGTCTTTTGGACGTGGTGGGAGGGACTGGGTGTTTGGGGACTGAACAAAACCGTTGGCTGGGCGTGGGACATCACGAACTTCGTTTGGTGGGTTGGTATTGGTCATGCTGGTACGCTTATTTCCGCCATTCTGTTGCTGTTCCGTCAGAAGTGGAGAACTGCCGTTAACCGGGCGGCTGAGGCTATGACCATTTTTGCTGTGTTGTGTGCCGCAAGCTTCATTCTGATGCACATGGGGCGCCCTTGGCTGGCTTACTGGGCATTACCGTTACCTAATACCTTCGGCTCCCTTTGGGTTAATTTCAAGTCTCCACTCGTGTGGGACGTATTTGCTATAAGCACCTATTTCACTGTTTCGCTTGTATTCTGGTACATGGGGCTTATTCCTGACTTGGCTACGATCAGAGACCGCGCAAGAAGCAAAGTGTCAAGGTATATATATGGTGCATTTGCCATGGGCTGGAACGGTTCGGCCAAGACCTGGGCACGTTATGAGTATATGAGTCTTATTCTGGCTGGTTTGTCGACTCCACTTGTACTTTCTGTACACACAATTGTGAGTATGGACTTTGCCACATCGGTCATTCCTGGCTGGCACACGACTATCTTTCCGCCTTACTTCGTTGCTGGAGCTATCTTCTCTGGCTTTGCGATGGTACAAAATCTGGTGTTAATTATCCGGGTTGTTTTTAAACTGGAGGATTACATTACGATTGAACACATTGAATCGATGAACAAGGTTATTACCTTGACGGGATCAATTGTGGGTGTTGCTTACCTGACCGAGTTTTTCATTGCCTGGTATTCAGGAGTAGAATTTGAAAGTTACGCGTTTATCAACCGGGCAACTGGTCCGTATTGGTGGGCTTACTGGACGATGATGACCTGCAATGTAATCACACCCCAACTCTTCTGGTCCAGGGCAATTCGCCGGAGCATCGTCTGGACGTTCGTATTGTCGGTTGTTGTTAACATTGGTATGTGGTTTGAGCGGTTTGTAATTATCGTAACCTCACTGCACCGGGATTACCTACCATCAAGTTGGGCGATGTTTCACCCGACCCTGTTTGACATCAGCGACTACATCTTTTCTTTTGGCTTCTTCTTCACGCTGTTCCTGCTGTTCGCCAAGTTTTTGCCAGTAGTGAACATGGCTGAAGTAAAAACCATCATTAAATCTTCTTCGGAGCGGTTACCTGTTTCGGTTTCGGGCGTTGCCAAGGGAGAGCGAGTAGCTAATCCAACATTCAACAAAGACGTAGAATAAAAAACAATAAAAGTTTCAGGTCAAACTGAGATAAATAATAGAAAGTATGTCAGACGTACACAGTGGCGGTAAATTCCTGGTCGGCATTTTCGATGATGACGACGTAGTGTTACAAGCTGTCAGAGAAGTGAAAGATGCAGGCGTGCGGATTCATGAAGTTTATTCACCGTTTCCAATCCATGGACTTGACATTGCGCTTGGGCACCCGCGTAGCCGCTTGGGAATAGCCGCGTTTATGTTCGCTTTATCAGGAACACTTACGGCCTTAGCACTGACGTACTACACAGAAGGTTTCGACTGGCCAATGATTGTAGGAGGTAAAGACCCCTATTCGCCGATTATTTATGTTCCAATCATATTTGAATTGACGGTGCTTTTTTGTGCGCTTGGGATGGTAGGTACGTTTCTTATATCAAACGGAATGGGGCCAACGGTGAAGCCGCTGATGTATGATTTGCGGACGACTGACAACAAGTTTGCAATGGCGATTGATTTGAGCAAGAACAATATCGTTGAAGGTGACATTGAACAGATATTGAAAGATTCAGGGGCGGCAGAAGTAAACGTTAAGCAGTTTTAAAAGCAAGGATGGGAACGATTAATAAACATACGGGTCTAACGGTACTGGCATTGATCGGGTTGATGCTTGGAGGAGTATCCTGTAAGAAAGGTCATAATGATACTGGCCTTGAATACGCCCCTCAAATGTACGATGCTATAGGCTACGAGCCTTACCGGCAGATTAGGCCAAACCCGGTAAATCCGAAGGGTCTGAACATGCGTCTTCCTGCCAGGGGGACGGTTGCCCGACCAAACTATCGTACAACGTTTGGTGAGGGCGATTTCGAAACGACTGATATGATGATGTACAATATTCCGGCGGATAGCATAGGAATTGCTGAGCGCGTGTTGACTAATCCAATACCAGATTCCGAAAAAGCGCTGGCCGAAGGGCAAGTTCTGTATACCCGTTACTGCAGCCATTGCCACGGAGCTACCGGGAAAGGAGATGGACTAGTAGCCAAGCAGTACAAAGGCGTTCCGAGTTACTCTGCGGATGCCTATAAGACAATGAATGATGGTCATATTTTTCACGTGATCACGCATGGCAAAGGGCGTATGTGGCCTCATGGTTCACAGATCACACCAGATGACCGGTGGAGAATTGTGCAGTACGTACACAAATTACAACAAGGATAAATTTAGTTCTTGGTTGAAGGCCTTCGAGTAGACGTATCGAGCCTAGACAGATAACTATTAACTGAAAACTGTTAAGAATGGCATCCGCTCACGCAGTAGTTTCCCTAGACGAAGAATTTGAATTTAACGCAGGTACCAAGCGCCGACTGTTGATCGGTATTGGCACTGGAGTTGCGCTGGTTGCCATTGGGGCCTTCCTACTGGCTTCGGGTGTCGGCTCTCACGAAGCAACGGCGGTTGCTCATGAAGGCGGTGCCCAGGAAGCAGGACACCACGCTTATAAGTGGACTAACCGCTTATGGGCTAACGTCTGGTTGAATGGCGTATACTTTACCGGAGCATCCGTTATTGGCATGTTCTTTATGTCATATAACTACTTGGCACAAGCTGGATGGTCTGTTGCATTTAAACGTGTTTCTGAGGCCCTACCCGCTTATCTCCCAATCATGGGGCTTGTTATAGTAGCAACTTTCTTTGTCGCAGGTCACGACTTGTTTCACTGGACGAATCCGGGATTGTATGACACAGCAAGTCCTGAGTACGACCCAATCATTGCCGGGAAATCCGGCTTCTTGAATACACCCTTTTACGTAACCCGTATAATCCTGTATTTTGTTTTGTGGTATGGTCTGTGGAGGATGCTACGTAACTTCTCATTACAGGAAGATTTACACGGCGGAACGGAGTACTATGAGAAGAGTGTGAAGTTTGGTACCGCCTTTCTGTTGGTTTTTGGTGTAACATCATCCACATCGGCGTGGGACTTTGTCATGTCTATCGACACGCACTGGTTTAGTACTATGTTTGGTTGGTATACGCTGGCCAGCTGGCACGTTACGGGGCTAGCGATAATTACTCTAACGGTGGTTACACTCAAAGAGCGGGGATACATGCAATGGGTAAATGAGAGCCATTTGCACGACCTTGGTAAGTTCATGTTTGCCTTCACCATCTTCTGGACTTATGTGTGGTTTGCGCAGTTTATGCTTATTTATTACGCAAACCTTCCAGAGGAAACTATTTACTACCGTGAGCGTTTTAGTGGTTATGGGGGTATCTATAAAACTCCGTTTCTGGTAACCATATTTCTGTGTTTCGTTGCTCCCTTCCTGATTTTAATGACTAGAGATGCAAAACGCACTTACAGTATCCTGAAGTTAGCTGCCTGGTGTATAATAATCGGCCATTACTTTGACTTCTATGTTAACATCATGCCAGGAACAGTAGGGGAACATGGTGGATTTGGCCCAATGGAGTTTGGAATGATTTTGATTTTTGCCTGTGGTTTTATTTGGACGATTTACGCTCAACTAGCAAAGACCAATCTGATTCCGAAAAATCACCCGATGCTGGAGGAAAGCCTGCATCACGATATTTAACAATAACCGTAAAAGACAATGGTTTATATAGTCGCACTGTTATCGATAATATTTCTGGGACTTGCTGCATTAGTGGTTTCCAGAATGGCTAAGGTTGTCAAGAGCACGAGTGTCTCTACTGAAGAGGGGGAGATAGGCATGAGCAACAAAATTAACGGCGTGCTGTTTTTGGCCTTCTTTGTATTTGGCTTGATTGGAGCCGTTTGGTCTTTCTTATATGCGAAGCAGTACTTTTTACCCGAAGCTGCATCACCACATGGTCGTCACACAGATTTCTTGTTTTGGCTTGGTATGAGCATCATTACCATCGCTTTCGTTGTAACGAATGCGTTGCTGTTTGGTTTTGCTTGGCGCTACCAGCATAAGGAGGGTCACAAAGCGTCTTACTACCCGGAAAATCACAAACTGGAATTAATCTGGACCGTGATTCCAGCAGTTATAATGGCTTTGTTAGTTTTCACAGGGTGGAGAGCATGGCGTGATATCATGGCCGAGGCCCCGGAAAACGCACAAGTGTTTGAGATTGTTGGAAAGCAGTTTAACTGGATAGTTCGCTATCCGGGTGTTGACAACAACAAACTGGGGTCATTTAACTACAAATTGATTGATAATAGTAACGACACTGGGATAGATTATGCGGACGAGGCATCATTCGACGATTTTACTTCAACGACCGAGTTGCATATCCCGGCGAACAAACCGATCTTGTTAAAGATCCGTGCCCGGGATGTCTTACACAGCGTATTCATTCCGCACTTACGGGTAAAGATGGATGCTGTTCCCGGTATGCCGACTCGTTTTCAGTTTACTGCTGATAAAACGACCGATGAAATGAGAAACCTGACCGGCAATCCAGATTTCACTTATGAAATTGCTTGTACGGAAGTGTGTGGCCAAGGTCACTTCTCGATGCGAATCCGGTTAATAGTAGAAGACGAGGCATCGTGGCTTGCCTGGTGCAGAGAGCAGATACCTCTGTTAACTGCAACCCCTGAATTAGCGGCTCGCATCCCGGCAAACTTAAAGGCAAAAGCAGCTAAGTATTTGCCTGCCGACGCAGCAGCTCCGTCTGATAGTGCTACCGCTTCTGTCCTCAAAAATGGAGCAACAGTTGCCAGTTCAACACTTCGTTAATTTTACAAACAACACACGTTACAACAACAAAATACTATGTCCACTGTAACAACTAATTCGGCCACTGTGGCTCATGCTGTAGAGCAGGACCATCACGAGCCGCAAAGTTTCTGGCGTACATACATTTTCTCGGAAGATCATAAGACGATCGCCAAACAATATCTTATTTCAGGTATCTTCTGGTCT
>CAWAJC010000047.1:0-11461 GCA_963782245.1 uncultured Cytophagales bacterium | reverse complement strand
GCGAACGCACACTGTACTATTCGTATTTAGGGAATGGCAACTTTGAGGGAAGAATGGAGCGCGATTTGCTCAAAGTCATTATCATTATGCAGGATCAACAATCATTCATCCCAACTATTTGGCCTAGTATCTGTTCGCATTTGATTTAGGTCACCATCCCATTGAACCTGACCACGTAAAGCCATTAAATCTTCACGGTGCTTCTGGTTGATATACTCCTGCAAGGCCAACTCAATCACCGCCTTCTTATCCGTCAATTGACTTAATTTCAACGCCTTCTGTAGTAGCTTATCATCCAGTTTTATATTCGTTTTCATATGAGGCTTTTTTAGTAAATATACGCTATTTCACACACATCAATACTTCCCTTCCGCGCCCCCACCCCCGAAATCACCTTTGCCAAAACGCAGGGTATCTTTGTGTTCCTGCGTAGCCGTACCCGTTGCCTGAACGATGGCAACAGTAGCGGCATGGGTGAAGAACTCATTAGGGGAATCATCGTCCGGTTCATCCGTAAACCCGTGCTTTGGCTGAGCTACGTAACGAATACCCACTACGGCCAGCCCAATCAGAATACCCCCTCCCAGCGTCAGGGCCACGTTGAGGGGTACCAGTGCGGCATACTCATGAACCGTTGCTGTAGCCCCAATCAACCCTAAAAAGCCCAGCACCAGCAGCATCCGGTCTTTCTTTGAGAATCCCCGCCCAACGTAGCTACCGGGGATGAGGAAGGTAAGCAACCAGAACAACGCGGCCAGGGAAATTTCGGGAGCCTCTTTCGGTAGCGGAATACCGGGTGTGCGTTCCAGTAATACCCCATTGAGTTCGCGTACCACAAAATAGTTACCACTGGCAACCAGCACAATCAGGGAGATCCACTGCACCAGATTGAGGGGGTCGGTATAGTACGTGTCTGTAGGGTTGCTTCGCTGGATCCGGCGAGTACCCAAGTACAGGACCAGCGAAAGCGCCATCATCACAAAAGGCAGTGCGTCTTTCCCCCACCCGTACGATAATAACCCATCAAAAACGCCCGCATAAACCGTTGCGACAACAAAGAAAGCAACTAATGTATCGCCGTAGTACCACAAAATAACCAACAGCAGTGGTAGGGTCAGAAAGCAGTGGGCCGCAATGGACAGCTCGGTAGAGACCAGCTGGTTAAAACCGAAGGCCAGAAATCCCGCCATCATCACTACAAAGGCATTATCGATACCATTCCGATACAGGAGTCGCCGGTTAATGAGCAGATTACCGACCAAACCAATAATAACACCCGTGGCCATGTTGAATAAACCGTAAATGACAGACGATTCGGACAGCGCCAGAAATAGACTGGCCGGCAACAGGTAGCAGGCCATGATGGCAACCGTAGTAAACAGAAACAGGCCAATTTCCAGAAATCCGTTCGTCTGCCGAAACTCGACCGGGTACGTTCTTAGTACCGATTTCATCTGTTCATCGGTCAGTACTTTTTGTCGGTGCCACCGCCCGGCCTGTTCCAGAACCGTCCGGTTATAAATCCACTGTTCGTTATAGGCTTTCATCCGCACGGTTCTGTTTGGGTAGCTGACTCATCAGGTAATACACGGCGGCAATACCCGTAATGATAAAGTACCAGTAATAAATGTCGTCACTGGCAGGGTTCAGGTAGTGAAAAAATAGGTATGTGATGCCAATATACCCGTACACCACACTCATCAGTAAAAAGACGAAAAACCCCTCCCGGCGGGCATATACATCCAGCACAAAACAGGCGATGGCCAGCCCCCCGGCAAACCATAGTCTGATTTCGCCGAAGTTGAATAAGCCTCCCAGCAATGCCACCATCAGCAGGTTTCCGGCCAGGGTCAGGTAAGTATAGGTAAAATGGGGTTTAACTCGTTTCCGATCCAGAAACAAGGCCGCCCCGATCAGAACAAGCGCCAGGCCGATGGCGGAAAAGACCGTGACCCGGTTAAAAAAGTTGGTTTTAAAATACAGTTCAAGCGGGCGGACGGTTACACCCACCCACGAAACAAGCGCCGTCAGGGCCATACCCAACACGCCCCGATGATCGAACCGGTAGGCCAGCGGCAAAAACGACAGGGCGGGCAGTAGCGTAACCAGCCCGTACCGCTCACCAAACACGTTGTACGCATACTGCGCGTAGCCTTCCAGCGTCAGAAATAGCAGGCAGGCCAGAATCAGCGCGTAGTCGCCGAAGGCAGACCGACTCTTCGCCTGATTAATGGTCCATTCGGGACGATTTCGCCAGGCAAACACAAAACTACCAGCGCAGGCGATGGCAATAGCTACCAGTAAGGCTCCGTGCCCAATGCGGTCGAAGTTATCATAAACCAACAGACCCAGGCCCGAACTCAGCAGCAAAATGCCGATGTACAGCATGGCCCGCAACTCCCAGTGGAGCGAAAACAACCTCCGTTGCTCTGCTTCAGCGATAGCGGCCTGTTGTTCGGGGGAAAAAATACCTTGCCTTCCCAGTTCGTTCAGGACATGGTTTGGGGACATAAACGGCGTTTTTAGTGTTATTATTCCAGCATGGTCGGACAGCAGAAAATCATTCTCACCCCGCGTTATTACCTCGACAATTTCCGCTACGTGCTGGACTTTGTCAAGCGCCTGTACGGCAATTTACTGACCGATACCGAGTGGGGTTTCGTACATCGGTTTGAGGGATTGTCCCTCGATGCCCAATGCCTCTACGTACGCTTCAGCAACCGCAAAGGACTCTTTTTTCGCGTCAACAAACTACAATATACCGAAATAACTGACCTGCCGGCAGCAACGGCCGAATTACTGCGCACTGGTTTTATTGATCAGCTATCGGCCCATCATGTTTCGCTGGGCAACGAAGCCCTCAGCGTTTTCACCAAGCCCGAACTACTGGACCTGTTGCCCCTGGAGCCGGAAGAAACCAGGGCGCTGGGTAAGGAAAAAAAAGAACAGGTGGTCCGGTACGCCCTGAACGAGCTTGACTTTGGCGAGATCGTTACCAGCCTCACAACGCACGAAGTGGTGGTAAAGCTGAATTTCGCAGCCGAAGATATGATGGTAAAGTACCTGTTTTTCGGTAATCGGGGCGGTAGCATGACCGAATTTGTGGTGCGCGACCTCGGTATGGTCAATTTTGAGCGGTACGACGAAAGTAAACTAACCGCCCGCTTCCGTACCCGTAAAGAAGTAGAAGACAAACTTCTCATTTCGCTCACGAACGAGGAGTTTTACGGCCTGAAAGAAGCAGAAGCCCCCGCTGACGATATTTACAACTGGTTTTTAAACTGGAACGAAACCCGCCCCGAACTGACTGAAATTGCCATTCCAGGCTACCAGAAACTGGTGTGCCGGGTTGGGGCGTACCTGGAACGCCAGAAACTTCCCGAACAGGCCTTATCAGTCTACGAGCTATCCGACCGGGTGCCCGCCCGCGAACGGCGGGTTCGGCTCCTGTTCCGGAACGGGGCCGTGGACGAAGCACTGGCTCTGTGCGACGAGATTGCCGTTAGCCCGCTCAATGCCGAAGAGCGGTACTTCGCCAATGACTTCCGCGAGAAAATTATGAGCGCGGGCGAGAAAAACGCACCCGAAAAGCCACAACCCGCTTCCTGCTCGATGCCGGGAGTGTAAACATACCAGCCGCTTACCGCCACCACGTTGAAGCGGGGGTGATGAATTATTACCTGGAGCAGGACTATGACGCGGCTTTCACGGAGAACTATCCCTGGCGGGGGCTGTTCGGACTGGTGTTCTGGGATATTATTTATGATGCCAACGTGTCCGCCATTCACCACCCGTTGCAGCGCGCCCCGTCGGACTTTTACCTGCCCAATTTTTACCTGAAGCGTGAAGCGCTACTAAAGAACCGCCTGACCGAACTGGCCACCAAAGACGACTGGCGACGGCATACCGGGCGGATGTTTAACGCCAAATACGGCATCACAAACGTATTGGTCGACTGGTCGGATGAGCTGCTAACCCTGGTGCAGCGCATCATTGATTTGCTGGATATTGAGCAACTCCGGCTAATCCTGCTCGAAATGGCCCGCAATGTCCGCGAGCACACCCGTGGCTTCCCGGATCTGCTCATCTGGAACGAACAGGGCGACTATGAATTTGTGGAGGTCAAATCCCCTACCGACCACCTCGGCCCGCAACAACTGCACTGGCTGGAGTTCTTCCAGACCATCGGGGTTCGGGGTAAAGTGATTCGGGTAATCTGGGAATTGTAGAGTAAAGTTGCTGACGCATATAAGACGCAAGGTATTGCGTCTCTACGCCCTGCCTACGCGCAGAAATATAGGAAATTGGACTTCGCGTTCCTGCTCTCCCCAGATGGGTTTTAGCTCCTCTCCCAATTCCGTTACGGGATCGCTCTCATTTTCGTATAGGTACTGCCGCACGGCCGACCAGGTGCGCAGGTAGTTCAGAAACCGGTCCAGCGTCCAGTTCCTTCGAGCCGTGAAGCGGGCCTGCTGCTCATCCAGGAATGGAAAAGGAAGCGTAGCATACGCGTCATCGATGTGAACCCGCTGCGGGTCCCAGTAGGGCCCAATACGATTTCGATAAAAGTCGAGCATGATTCCATCGAGGTCGGGTCCGAGTTGCACCAGCCCGTAGCCCCATTCGGCAATGATGCTACCGGGCTTTGCTACCCGGCGAACTTCGCGATGAAAGGCATCGATATCAAACCAATGAATTGCCTGAGCTACCGTGATCAGGTCGAACGTATTGTCGGCGAAAGGGGCTTGTTCAGCAGCACCCAACTGGTAGTGAATGTTGGGTTTCTGCACAGCCAGGATGAGTTGCGTTTCGCTGATGTCCGTTGCCTCGACCCGCTCAAAAAAATGGGCTAATGCGCCAGCCACCTGTCCATTCCCCGTAGCACAGTCCCAGGCGATATGCCTATTTTTGGTCATTGAGCCTATAAAATCGTATAACTCGGGCGGGTAGTCGATCCGATATTGGGCGTATAAATCGGCGTGGCTGGAGAAGCGATCAATAGGTTGCATATTTTTTTCTTGCACAATTTTAAACGTTTTCGGTTAACAACTGTCTAATAATTGGGTTATTAGGAATACCAGCGCAAAATTGGGTTATCTGTTGAAAGCATCTATTTTTGTGTGGTGACCTAACACCCTCCGTTATTTTATTTTTTCATTTACTGTTTACCCGATTCTCATGAAAAAATTGCTTGGTATTCTCATTGCTTCGGCTTCATTGGCCGTAGCCTCTTTCGACGCAAAGGCACAAGCCACCAGTGCCGATATTCCGGCAGATATGAACGCTTTAATGAGCAAATACACCTGTATTGCCTGCCATCGTCCCAATCAGCGGCTGGTTGGTCCTGCTTATGCTGATGTAGCGAAACGGAATTATTCAAATGAGGAAATTGTCAACCTAATTTACAATCCAATTCCATCCCACTGGCCGGGTTATCCGCCAATGATGGCCATGAAGCAGGTTCCTAAAGACGATGCCATGAAACTAGCCGTCTGGATTAATTCGCTGGATGGTGACAAAAAGGCAACATCGAAGAAAAGTTCTACCAAGAAAACGACGACGAAGTCAAGTAAGACGACTAAAAAGTCATAAGCGTTTTCTGATACCAGTAAAACGGCTCATCCTACGCAGGATAAGCCGTTTTTTTTTGCAGCATACTTCAGTGATATCAGGCCGGATATTGCCAGTCGCCCCGATAAGCCCGGCTGAGGAGTTTGTTTGCTTCCGGATCGTTCGGAATCTGACTCCCATCCCAGGCTACGCTCCGGCCAAGTTTCATGGAGAGCATACCCAGCAAGGCCATATTGGTAGAACGGTGGCCAATTTCAATATCGCAGATAGGGAGTTTATTCGTTTTGATGCTATCCAGAAAATTGGCCCAAAGCTGGGCGATATTCTGGTCGTCGGGTTTATTGAGTTGGGCATCCTGATGGATGACGGGCTTTTTAGGGTCGGCCGGATAGAATGTCCAGCCATCGAGCCATCCCATGTGGAATGTGCCTTCTGTACCGTAAAAATAGACACCTACGGCCTGTTGCGGATGCGTTTTTTCGGCGTTATTTCCCGCAAAAGTGCGCTGCTCCCAGATAGCGGTAAAGTCCTCAAATTCATAAGTAGCCACCTGATGGTCGGGTGCGTCGTTACTGTTCTGCACAATAGCCCGGCCACCCGTTGAATAAATTTTTCGCGGGTGTTTTTCTTCCGTCCACCACAAAATCTGGTCGAGCCAGTGAATGCCCCAATCGCCGAGTGTACCATTGCCATAATCCAGAAAATTGCGCCAGCCCCGTGGGTGCATTGTTGGGTTAAAGGCCCGTAGCGGGGCCGGGCCGCACCACATGTTCCAGTCCAGTTCTTTGGGAGGTTCGGTATCGGGCGTTGGCTGACCGGCTCCACCGGCATAGTACACAAAGGCGCGGGCCATCCCGATTTTCCCCACCTTTCCCGACCTTATAAATTCCATACCCGACACGTTATGGGGCGACACCCGCCGGTGCGTACCCACCTGACAGATGCGCCCCGTTTGCCGGGCGGTTTTCACCATTGCCTTGCCTTCATTGATGGTGTGCGAAATAGGTTTTTCGACGTACACGTGCGCTCCTGCCTGCATGGCAGCGATGGCAATGAGCGGGTGCCAGTGGTCGGGGGTAGCAACGATGACAATCTCCGGCTTTTCGGTGGCCAGCATCTCCCGGTAATCGCGGTAGAGTTTGGGTTTATCGGACGTTAGCTTAGCCAGATCATCGCTGGTCTTTTTGAGTTGACGCGTATCGACATCGCAGAGGGCTACTATTTTGGATTCGCCGGCCTGCACGGCATTGAGCAGAATATTACCACCCCACCAGCCGGTTCCAACCACAGCCGTACGGTATTTCTGGGCTTTTTTTGGCGTGATAAACGCGCGAACTTCGAGTGGGTCGGTAACAAGGGCAGCGCCGGCCAAACCAAGCGTGGCCCGGGCTGATGTTTTAATAAAATCAGTGCGATTCATTGGGTAACGTACGGATTTAGGTATGACTCTGAGTGGCTTTTCTTCGATTGCTCTATCAGGTATCAAAGAGAATCCATCCGTTTTTTTACCGTCAATGTATCGGCCCGGCCAGTACCAGTTTAACGGCTATTGCCTACCATAGTAAAGCCGTGACGAACAAAATACCCATTGTTGCTACTAGAATCATTAATGCTTGGTCTACACCATTCGGGTACGCACGATGCGAATGACCCAATACAACAACAAACCAACCGGCCCCAGCATGAAGCAGAAAAACAGGGGAACAATAATCAGCCAGTGTGGAATGGCTTTTTCTTCCGAATCGCGCACAACGAATGTCCCGGCTACCAGGTCGAAGGCGAGGTAATGTATCCACCCCGCCAGCATTACGCCATCGCCCCCGTTGGCAAACAATCCTTTTATACCCGACAGCGAACCAAATGACCCGAAGTCAACCGGGCCTCCGCTGAACAGATAAATCACGTAAATAACGGCCAGCCCTACCGGAATCAGGTACGAATTCATCAGCCACTTCGTCACGCCCCAGCGCGGTGCTACGATCATCAGCAACCACTGCGGCAGCACAACGCGTTGACCAGCTGAAAAACGGTTTCGGGCGACATAACCTGTTGATAGTATTTGGTTTATGGTTTATTGGGTTGCCTGATAAAATCTTAGTCCATCGGGCCGGCTTACGGAACTGCGACGCGCCAGCTTAAACCATCAAACCAAACTGCCGTAAACTTATTCCACCTTCGCCTGACCCAGCACCCGCAGCAGATTACCACCCCATATTTTGGCAATATCGGCCTCCCGAGTAGTTGCGCCGAACGAGTTCGGCGGTCAGGTTCTCAATTTCACTTACGTCTTCCAGGCCATTTACGCCCCCACCCCCGTCAAAGTCGGAGCCAATGCCTACGTGATCGATACCCACCAGTTTAACGATGTGGTCGATATGATCAACGATGTCCGACAGGCTGGCCCGCTCGGATGCGTACGTTTTCGCTACCGAATCGCTCTGGGCTTCCAGCCGCGCTTTCATGTCGCCCGACAGTATTTTACCTACCCCTGCCATCCGGATTTTGGTTTTGGCCGCCCGGTGGGCATCCGATGGTTTTTTGAGGTAATCACTCACAAAATTCACTTGGACCACGCCCCCTTTGGCCGCAATCGCCTTAATCATGTCGTCGGTCATATTGCGCGGAAAATCGCACAGGGCGCGGCAATTGGAATGCGACGCAATGACGGGGGCTTTTGAGAGGGCCAAAGCGTCATAAAATGTACTATCGGCCACGTGCGACACATCAATTAGAATCCCCAGTCGGTTCATCTCGGGCACGACTTGTTTCCCAAAATCGCTCAAACCCCCGTAAATAGGGCCGTCGGGATCGGTGGAGGAATCGCCGATGAGGTTGTTGGCAAAGTGGGTAAGGGTAATGTAGCGGCAACCCAGGTCGTAGTAGGTTTTGAGCATGGACAAATCTTTACCGATGGGATAGCCATTTTCCATTCCGATAAAAACGGCCCGCTTGCCCGCTTTCTGAATCCGGTACGCATCGGCGGGGGATGTGGCTAATTCGGCCAGATCGGGGTATTTTTTCAGGGCCTGATGAATTAAGTCGAACTGATTCAGCGCATTGCGTTTGGCTTCGGCATGGCCCGAATCGGTACGGGGTCCCTGCGCGGTGTACACGGCAAAAAACATGGCGTCCATCCCCCCCTTTTTCATGCGTGGAAAGTCGATCTGGGAGCCATCACGTTTGGTATCGTGCGATACACCTACGTCGAATCCGGGCTTCTGCATCATGATGGGGGCATCAGCGTGGGTATCGAGCGTTAGTATGCGCTGGTGAATTTTACGGGCCTTTCTGGGCAATCGGATCGTCGGAGCCAGACACCTGGCTAATCAGTGTATTGAGGGTTAGCAGGGTTGATAAAAAGAAAGAGAGCATCGTTCGTCAGATTGTATAAAAAGTGGTATTTGTCGAAACTACGCATTGCCCGGCATAATGGCAAACTTTCAGAATCGACGCGGGGTTAAACAACGTAGTGAATGAGCGAATGAGTGAAGAATGAATAAATTGCTGGTGCATCACTTATTCCCCGCCCTGACGGTCCTGTCATTCACTAATTCAATCGTTCACTAATTCACTCATTGAAACATGGCTGTTGTTCCATATAAAGATAAAGACACCTCCAAACGCGAACAGGTTGCGGAGATGTTTGACACTATTTCGCCCAAATATGACCTGCTCAATCACGTATTGAGTGGTGGTATCGACATCCTCTGGCGCAAGCGGGCCATCCGGGAACTCCGTAAAGCGATGGCGCCCAAATCACCGAAACGGATTCTGGATATTGCTACCGGAACGGGTGATTTCGCCCTGGAAGCGCTCGCGCTGAAACCCGACAAGATTGTTGGCATGGATATTTCGGAGGGTATGCTATCCGTTGGGCGCGAGAAGATGAAGAAACGGGGCGTCGATCAGGTTATCGAAATGCGGTCGGGGGATTCAGAAGGTTTACCCCTGCCAAACAATGATTTCGATGCTGTCATCGTTGCATTTGGTGTACGTAACTTCGAGAACCTGCTCAAGGGCTTAACCGATATGCACCGCGTTACCCGCCCCGGTGGGGTATGCGTGGTACTGGAATTCTCGAATCCGCGTCAGTTTCCGTTTAAACAATTATACGGTTTTTACTCCCGGACTATCCTGCCGCTCATTGGGCGTATGGTAAGCAAAGACGCATCGGCTTATACCTACCTGCCCGAATCCGTGCAGGCGTTCCCCGACGGTCCCGACTTCCTGCGTATCTACGAAACAGCCGGATTCAAACATACCAAATGGATACCGCTTACCTTCGGCGTTGCCTCAATTTACATAGGCCACAAGCTGGCCCAGCCATGATCAACCGGTTTACGCAGGCAGGGCTTCACCTGAGCATAGTGCTTCTCATCAGTATGCTCGTTTGCAGTCAGGTATCCGCCCAGACGTCGTACAAATACGTACGCAAGCACCTGGAACGGTACGACGACAAAACTATCCATTACGGCTTTTTCTTTGCCATGCCTGTTACCCGTTTCAGCGTAACGTACAGCCCGGCCTTCCTGACCGCCGATTCGGCCCGCCGAATCTACTCGCCCAACCGACCGGCTTTCCGGGTTGGTTTTGTGGTGAATACTTTTCTGAACGATCGATTCGATCTACGTCTGACTCCTTCCGTATCGCTCTTCAGCCGGGAGGTGCAGTATGACTACCCAGGTGGAACCTCGAAAAAAGAAACCCGCGAGTCGACCTGGATCGATTTTCCGGTGCTTCTCAAGTACAAATCTACCCGGCGGAACAACAGCCGGATGTATCTACTGGCGGGCGGCACCTTCAGCGTCGAGAGTAACGTACGCAAGAAAGAACTTGTTGGGGCCAGCAAACTCAGCACTGGCACCACGGATTTTGCCCTGGAATATGGCATCGGGTTCGAGCAGTTCTTCGAATTTTTTAAGTTCGCCCCCGAATTGCGCTTCTCACACGGACTCGTTAATCTTTACAACCCCGGCACCAACGCGGCCAGTGTAGGAATTAACAAGCTAACCAGCCATTCGGTAACGTTGTACCTCAATTTTGAGTAAAAAAGGGGCATTGGTTGTCAGCCACTTGTAAAAAACTTCGCCTTTTTTCCGCCGTAAGTTTGCATGAAACTGCGTGAGGCTATTATATTTGCACTCCCAAACGCTACGGCAGAAGGAAAACTAAAAGGGAGTTTAGCTCAGCTGGTTCAGAGCATCTGCCTTACAAGCAGAGGGTCGGGGGTTCGAACCCCTCAACTCCCACCACTGAAAATCAAGCACTTATCATGAAATGTAAGTGCTTTTTTGCATTATTTAATTCTAACTAATAAACCCTTATGACGATCTGGCGATTAATATCTTTCCACGAAGAAGCTTCGAAGCAACGAACTGCTCAGAATTTCATTGACAATCAGTGTATAGCCATAGGTTGGGGTAATATTGGTGATCTCAATCAATATGACTCAAAAGCATCTATCGGTGAAGCTATAAGAGAGCATTATGACAATGCCCCAAATGCAAACATCGGCGGTCCAAGAACTTATGGAATATGTGCCATACGCTGACTGTCGGTGACCTTGTCATTATCGACGCGGGGAAACCTTGGGCAAAGGTGGTAGAAATTACCAGCGAGTACGAATGGATCAATACCCAGCCCAACGTGGCAAATTTCACCGATTACTTTCACCAACGAAGTGTAAAACCGCGTCCTGATATTGATTCGAGCCAACTTCTGAAGATCACAGGAAACATACCCGTTCCGGGACAGAATCAACGTCAGGTGTTGGTGGCTTACGGTTCATTCGTTCACGAGATTAGAGGAATTAATATGGTCAGGTTGAAGTGGTATCTTGTGCGAGGCTGAACAATAATAATGAAGATTTCTTATTGTTCAGCCTTGTTAC
>CAWAJC010000046.1:0-41324 GCA_963782245.1 uncultured Cytophagales bacterium | reverse complement strand
GGATCATTGGCATCCACAAAGGCGTGCTGCGTCCAGTTGCCCAGCATGGCAATAAGGCGGTAAATAACTAGTGGTAACAGGAAAACCATTATTGTGGCAGGCCAGCTTACAAACCACAACCCAATGCAAACAATCCCGAATACAATTTCTCCGGCCAGTGCGCGAGTCGCCAGTTTAGGGCGATTTTTCAGCCGCAAATCAGCCAACAGATTTCGTACGCCCACTACAAAAAAGCGACCGAAATAAGCCAGAAAACTCCGAAAGCTATCCCGCTGGAACGCCATGGTACTGCTGTCGTCGTCTTCGAGATTATTTTCCGGGTGGTGCATCCCAATATGGTGGCTATAGTAGGTTTCGGGCGTATGGCCGAAAAATGGGGCTACTATCCAGGGTATAAACTTATTCATCCAATCATATTCCGACTTGAAAAACTGCCGGTGACTGGTACAATGAAGCATAAGCCCAAAAGGGCCTTTGAATCGGAAGTTCGTAATAAAGAGATGGACAGCCGCCACCGCCCACCAGGCCCAACCCACAACGAAAGGCATAAACAGCAATACGCTGAGTGGTATAACGGTCAGACTGATTTGGATGGTAAGGTAAATAAAAGGCAGGTCACGCTCGTCTTTGATGTACTGAAGAAAAAACTTATCAAGGCGGCTATAGTCACGCCCCGTAAACGTGGGATCCTGGATTGTGCTCAGTACCTTCATGTAGGTGTACAGTGTTGAGAAAAAGAAAAAGGCTCATACAGTTTCGATTTTACTAGTGACAATCGAAACTGTCTGAACCTTCGTGTAATACTAACGAAAAAAAATGAATTGGACTGACCAACTACCCTATATAGCTAAATATATTTTCTGAGCGCGCCAACTATTTTACCCTCTCATCCCCTCGAAGCCCCCCCTTCTCTCTTACTACCAATTGGTAAAACGAGTAGCAAGAGCGTAACATTCAACAACACAGTGCTAGGACAGGTTATTCGGGAAAAACCGCTGCCAGAAAATGGCTAGCCCAGCACCAAGGGCCGCTCCAATGCAATCCGCTACTACATCTTTCCAGTCGGCACTACGGTTAATGGGTAACGCATACTGTAGGGTTTCAATCAGTAACCCAAAAAGCAATCCGGCTGCCAGCGCGTAGCCCGTGCGCAAACCCGTCAGCATCCACAGGAGGGTGAACGGAGCGAATATGAGAACGTGCAGGGATTTATCGTTCCAGGTATTTATTTCGCTCGGTATCTGGCTGTGCGGAGTCAGACAGCCAACCAGCATAATAATCGTCCAGGCAACCGCCAGCAGTCGCCATACAGTATGGGGAATTCTCATAAACTTGTTTTCAACCGATTGGTGGTTAAAATCAGGAATAAAACGACCAGGCTGAGTAAGTAAATTACATTCCGACTGTCGATTACACCCCGGCCCAACGCCCGGTATTGCTCATCCAGTGCCAGCAATGAGAGGTAATAGGCTATCCGCCCAGTGCAGTAAACCCGCCAGCGCGCCGAGGCCGACGTAAAACAGAAAACAGAAAAATACCCCCAGTACGAAAGCAACCACCTGGTTTTCGTTGAAGCGACGAGGCCCACAAGCCCAACGGCCACAAACACGCCCGCCAACAGCAACAAGCCAATATAGGCCCCAAAAACGCCCGCCGAGTCGATGTTGCCAACGGGTGAACCCAAGCTGATACAGCGTACCATAATACAGCAGCGTTGGCAGTAGCGTAAGAACAACCAGCAGCCAGCTTGCCAGAAACTTCCCGCCACTATACCCCAACGGCTAATGGGCTTGCTCAACAACCATTCCAACGTTCCCGCACGAACTTCATCGGCGATGGAGCGCATAGTGATGGCTGGCACCAGAAACAGCAACAGGTAAGGGGTTAGAGCAAAAAAAGCTCCCATGTCGGCGTACCCACTTTCGAGCAGGCTGGTATCCGGGAACAGCCACAATATCAGCCCCATAGCCGTGAGGAATACCCCCATGATAATATAGGCGATAGGCGACGAGAAAAACTGATTGATTTCTTTGCGAAAAATGGCCAGCATGGCGGCAGTTTAAAGTAATCGGGGTTGGTTTTGTGGTTGGCAGTTCGGGGCTTCCGGTCCTATCGTGCCGTAGGAGCAGTAAACCCTGAACCACTAACGCTAACCCAGGTCCTATTCAAACGGATTGGTTTTGTTTCGGCGTATAAAAGCGGCAATAATCAGAGAGAGAACCACGCCAATCAGAATGGTACCGAGCAGGCCTAACATAAACTGTAAACCGGGCGACTGGAATTTTTGCATCAACTCAACGGTCTGATCGATCTGTTCGTCAGACATCTTCCCCTGCTCCTCCATCTGATCACGAACCTGCCCAACCAGCCGCTCCTGAAAACCCGGATCGATTACCTGGGTATAGAAAACGGTAAACGCAGATGATAGTAAGCCAGCGATGGCGGACAGCAGTGCTCCTAAGCCCATGCCTTCACCATAGGTCATGTAGCCGCCGTTGCTGGCTCGATATTCGCGCATACCCACTACCAGGCCGCCAATCAGGAGACCATAAATGATCAGGCTGAGTGCTCCATTGGTCGTTTGATTAAGCGTGTAAAGGATGATTGAATACACAATCAGCGTTATACCGGTTATGAGTCCCCATTTCAGCGCCGTACGGGCGGTTGTCGTCTGATTATCCATGCTAGTAAGTGATTTGAATGCGCAACACTACCGCAAAACACTGTAATCCTGTTTACGGAAAATAAGTGAAATGATGAGCACAGGCAAAACCGCCAGCGCTGTTTTTTTGGTCAGTTCATCGGGAAGTAACACGCCGGGCTGCATCGTATTTACTTTATTCCACTGCTCGGCAAAGGTTTCTGGTCCAAACTGATCCGTAATCTGCGCTTTGCCATCCAGTAATAGTTTCTTCGAGTTAACGACATATTCGGCAAACACGCCCGGATCGACCTGCGTCACAAACAGGTACACGAGCCAGCTCGTTACCAAAGCCGCTATAGTGTTCAAGACGTAGCCAATGGTTAATCCCTCCCACAAATGCAGGTGGCCCTGACCAATGTACTTCCGATAATACCAGACTGCGGCAACCATAACAATAATATGAATCCCAAAATCCAGTACCCGAATGTTGCCTAACGCCGGTACACCGATAGCATAAAGTGCCAGAAAATACAGAAAGCATAAGACGCCCGCTGCGAGTCCAGCCAGCAGAGGAATTTTCAACAACGGGTGACTAAAATAGTCAATGATACTTTTCATGTAGTCGGGTTAAATAAGCCGCGATGGATTGTTCCCACCACGCGCCCCGTAAATGATTGGCCCAGAAACGGTGAGTTTTTCGATTTCGAAAAGGTTCGTTCGTACGTCCATTCATGCGTCGGATCAAAAAGGGTCATGGTGGCTACCTGTCCCTCGGCGATATGGCAGGATGGAATCCGTAAAATTTGTCGGGGTCGGGTGGTAAATTTCCCAATTAGTTTCGGTAATGGCAACATCCGGTTGTAGGTAACAGCAGCGGCAAAGGCCGTTTCCAGCCCTATCATGCCGAATTCAGCCTGATCGAACTCCAGATTTTTGCTTTCTGCATCCTGGGGTGAATGGTCCGATACGATGGCATCAATCGTATCGTCGGCAAGGCCTGCCCACAGCGCAGTTACATCATCAGGCAGCCGGAATGGCGGGTTAACTTTTAAATTCGTGTCAAAACCAGCCAGCGCCGAGTCATCAAAAACAAGCTGGTGAATGGCAACATCACAACTCACTGGCAAACCAGCCGCTTTCGCCTGCCGAATTAACTCAACCGAACGGGCGGTAGAAATGGTGGCAAAATGGAGCAATGCGTCGGGGGGTGTGCCAACTGGTTCAACCTCAGCACGTACCCTAGCCCCCCAATCCGCTGCTCCGGTTCCTTCGCTCAGCACGTAGTGCAGTAGCCGGATATCACGCTCTACGATGAGTTCTTCGGCCAGGGCCGGTATGCCCTTCAGGCCGAGCAACGTACTCTGTACCCCCTCGTGCATCTGGCCGAAACGGGTCAGCAACTGCTCCTCGGGTCGATTGATGAGTAAACCGTTAATTGGCTGGAGGTATTGCAGGGTTTTGAGTAGTAAGTCGGGATTCTGGAGGGGATGCGTTCCATCGGAGAAAGCAACGGCTCCGGCATGGTGCAGATCGAGCATTTCCGTAAAATCCTCACCAGCCGTCTTTTTCGTGACAGCGGCAATAACATGAACACTTACGGGTTGCCCTTCGGCCATACGCCGTACATAGCCGAGCGTTCCTTTATCATCTATTACGGGCTGCGTATTGGGCAACAAGGCAATGTCTGTGAAGCCACCGGCGGCAGCGGCCCGGCAAGCACTGCTTATGTCTTCTTTGTGCTCATACCCCGGGTCCTGTGCCAGTACGCGCATATCGACCCAACCCGGTGATACGTGCAGATTGGCGGATTCAATGACCCGGCTTTCGGCAGAAGCGGCCAGGTTTTGGCCAATTTGCTGTATCAACCCGTTTTCGACGAGGATGTCCACTACTTGCCCATCAAACGATGAAGCAGCATCAATAACATGGGCCGAACGGATCAGAAATTGCATAGAAAACATCCTTCGTTTTGCTGGAAGGGTTTTGGGCAGTGTATTTATCTAAAAAAAAGCCCCTTTCGGAGCCTTTCACTAATCAAACTACATAAATCAGGCCCCTACCAACTCGCGGTAGGCATCAGCCGATAACAGGCCATCCTGTTGCCCGGCACTAGCCGGTTTCAGACGAACGATCCAGCCTTCACCGTATGGGTCGCTGTTGAGCAGTTCCGGTTTTTTTTCAATAGCCGGGTTTAGCTCAAGCACTTCGCCTTCCATTGGCAAAAAGAGGTCCGACACAGTCTTAACGGCTTCAACAGCACCAAACACATCGCCTTTACCCAGCGATTGTCCGACGGTGTTAACATCGATAAAAATAATGTCGCCCAGTTCATGCTGGGCAAACTCGGTTATGCCCACTACGGCAGTACCGTCTTCTTCTATCCGAATCCACTCGTGATCCTCTGTATAGCTTAGTTCTGTTGGAAAAGTCATTGTCGGAGATTAACTAGAATATGCACAAAATACGGTAGCCGCTACCGAATTTGCAAACAGTACGGCCGGTTGATCGGTCTTTAATCCGTTGCTTAGCCAGGCACCCACCTTATTTAGATGCGGTGGCCGCTGCCGGTTGATTGGGCGAAAAATTATACGCTCCCAGCCGGTCGCTGCTTTGCCGTTGAATCATCCACTGCGGATACGGTTTGGTAGTGTTGCTCACTTCATCCAGTTGCTCCAGCTGCTCCGTGGTCAGACTGAGGTCTACCGCCTTGATATTATCCATCAACTGGTCTGTATTCTTCGCTCCGATAATCATGCTGGTTACGCCGGGCTTGGCCAATACCCAGGCCAGTGCAATACGGGCCACCGACACCCCGTGCGCTTCGGCAATGGTTTCCATCACATCAATAATATCGTATGCCCTCTCCTGATTGACCGGTGGGAAATCAAAATTGAGTCGGCGCGAATCACCTTCCGGCTGGTTGTTGCGGGTATATTTCCCCGACAGAAAGCCTCCTGCCAGCGGACTCCAGGGTAAAATAGCCATCTGCTGGTCCTGCACCATGGGCACCAGTTCATTTTCCAGGTCGCGCCCGGCAATGGAGTAGTAATTCTGGGTCGAAACGAATTTAGTCCAGCCATTCTTCTCGGCAATACCGTTGGCTTTCATCACCTGCCAGGCCGCCAGGTTGGAGCAACCGATGTAGCGTACTTTTCCACTCCTGACCACATCTTCCAGGCCCCGCATCGTTTCTTCCAGGGGCGTGATGGGATCGAAGCCGTGAATCTGGTAGAGATCCACGTGGTCCATTTGCAGGCGCTTCAGGCTGTCTTCCAGCTGTTGCATAATTTGCAGCCGACCCAGCCCGACCTGATTTTTCCCCTCGCCCATGCGGCCACGAACTTTGGTGGCAATAATCAGTTCACTACGCGTTAGGCCGAGCGATTTCATCGACTGACCCAGTAGGCGTTCTGATTCACCAAATGAATAAACATTGGCGGTATCGATAAAATTGATTCCATTGTCGATGGCGGTTTTTAGGATGTCGTTCACCGCATTTTGCTGAAGTTCGCCCATTGCTTTCCAGTAGCCGTTACCGCCGAAGGTCATGGTACCGAGGCAGATTTCAGAGACTAAAACGCCAGTATTTCCAAGCGGGTTGTATTTCATGTATTTTTCGTTGTAGTTTATTTATTTAACCGGTAAACAGCCGGATTGTTGACGGGTCAGGCACAACCGTCCTCTTTCAGGATGGGTTGATATTCGAACAGGAAACGAACTGGTCGGAAAAAGAAGACCCCGCTGGGCGATACGACCGGTTTGATGCTGTTTATCAGAACAAAAAACGGAATGAACGTTTGTGTAGCTCAAATAAAGCCCCTATCGGGTGCTGTTCAGCGCAACATCGACCAGCACAAAAAACTATTGACCCTGGCCGTTACGCAGGGTGCCGATGTTGTTGTTTTCCCGGAATTGTCTCTAACGGGGTACGAACCCACCCTGGCCCATCAACTGGCAGCCGAACAGGACGATAGTCTATTTGATGCTTTTCAGCAGCTTGCCGACACCCATTCCCTCATGATAGGCGTCGGGGCACCCACACGAAGTGATACCGGCATCTGCATAAGCCTGCTCATTTTCCAGCCAGACAAAGCCCGGCAGATCTACTCGAAGGAGTACCTGCACCCGGACGAAAAACCTTTTTTTGTGAAAGGCCCGCGTTTCGCAGGTTTAGTGGGTCCCGAAGCCAGTATTGCCCTGGCCATATGCTACGAGTTGTCCATCCCTGAACATCTGGCGAATGCCTGTAAAAATGGCGCAGCGATATACCTGGCCAGCGTGGCCAAATCCGGCGAAGGCGTTGAGAAAGCCAGCGAACGCCTGGCAGCTATTGCCCGCCAGAAGTCGTTGATCGTTTTGATGGCCAACTGCCTCGGCCCGTGCGACAATTTTGTGGGAGCCGGACAATCCGCCATCTGGAGCAGTACAGGCGCACTAGCCGGTCAGTTGGACGATGCCCGCGAAGGAATCCTGCTTATCGACACCGGTACGCAGGCAGTTACCGAACTGTATCTATGAACAGCTAATCTTTGCAATAAAAGATTAGCTCGGGCGATGGTGTGGTATCAATCCATTGCATCAGTTTTGCCGTTCGCCGTAGCAGTAACAAAGACCATCTGGCGCTGCCACGAAGAAGACTTTCCACTTGGTTTCTCCGTATTTCTGGTAACCATAATCGGGGTCTCTCTATCGAAACCATTGGCCCTCAGTTCGACAAATGCCTTTTCTACATCGTCGACCTCAAAAAAACAACCGTCCTGCGTGGGATCACCGCCGTTTTCGGCCAGTCCAAGCTGCATGTTATCCCGCTCTATAGTAGCTGACTTTAGGGTGCATCGGTTCGGGACACGACGCGAAAGCCCATGACCGTTTCGTAGAAAGGAATAGCCGTATCCAGATTTTCGACGGGTAACTTCATTTTATCCTTTTGGTAAGGCCAGGCATCTTGTAGTGTTGCTCTCATTGGGTATGTAGTTTCTGCGTTGGTTATGGTTTTATCCGCAAGCTACAGGAGCAGAACATAACCTTTTTACGCTGTTCGATCCACTGCACTAAAGCTATCAATAATTACGGCGCATGACCAGTTCCTATCTGACCAATCACTCGTTCCGTAAACTCTTACCGGGTTCTTTAGGGCGGCTTTTACGCTCTGGAAGCTGACCGTCAGCAGGGCAATGCCAATAGCCAGTAAACCCGCCCCGGCAAACATCCACCATTCAATCGTGATCTTATAGGCGAAGTCCTGCAACCACCGATTCATCGCATATCCGGCAATGGGCGATGCGACTACGATAGCTATCAATATTAGCTTTAGAAAGTCTTTAGAAAGTAGCGTGACGATACTGGTTACACTGGCACCGAGCACTTTACGAATCCCAATTTCTTTGATGCGCTGTGTTGTCGCATAAGCTACCAGGCCGTATAAGCCCAGGCAACAGATTAGAATAGCCAGACCCGTAAAGACATTGATAAGCCGGGCTGTCAGCATTTCGGTTTCATATAAGTTAGCTACCTGTGCGTCCAGAAATTGGTAGCTAAATACTTCATCCGGAAAAACGCGTTCCCAAACCGCCCGGATATTCCCCAGTGTTTTCGCCGGACTAGTGCCGGTAATGCGAATGCCCGCCCGCCGATACCAGGGAGCCCAATTAGCAATCAGGCAGGGGTCTATTTCGCTTTGCAGCGATTTCTGGTGAAAATCGCTGACTACTCCGACAATCGGTAGTGGCACCGCCGAGAGATAATACTGAAGTTTTCGCCCCAGAGCCTGTTGTGGATTCCTGAAACCAAGTTTATAGAGTAGCGTTTCGTTGATCAGGTAGTCCCGAATGGTGTCTCCAGGGCTAATGTTTCGGCCAGCCAGCAGCCTCAAGCCATACGTTTTTATGTAATCCGCATCGGCCAGTCGATCACTAACGGGAAATTTTTCCCAGTTGGCCCGTCCGTCAAATTTGAACGATCCCCCATAACCCAGGGCACTGGAAGGCGGCAAAACGGTCAGGCTAACCGACCGTATGTCGGCGTAGGGTAAGAGTTGCTGCTTAAAGGCATCCTGCCTCGCCTTCTGGCCATACGGAAGGTCCACAGTTAGTACATTGTCCTGCGAAAACCCTAGATCAGCCGTCTGCATATACCGAATCTGGTTAGCTACGACCAGCGCACTCAGAATCAGCGTCTGACAGACCGTAAACTGCGTAATTACCAGCGCACGCCTTACGGTAATCCCACCCGCTAACCGCGTTGACTTTAATCCCCGCAAGGCCAGCCAGGGCGAAAATCCCGACAGCAACGCAGCCGGATAGGCCCCCGCCAGTAAAATAATACCGGCTAAAAGCAAAATTATGAAGCCCACCGTTGGCTTGTCGAGTCGGAGCGAAAGGCCCAACTGCACCCAATTGTTGAAAACGGGGAGCGTTTGCCAGACCAGCAGTAAGGCCAGGCAGGCAGCCGTTATGACGATTAATGTTGTTTCGAGCATAAACTGTCCAATCAACTGATAGCGGGTGCTACCCAGCGTTTTCCGAATGCCAACTTCCTTAATCCGCCGGAGTGCCTGTGCCGTGGCCAGGTTAATAAAGTTAATGCAGGCGGCCACAATTAGCAGTAAACCCACTATCCCTAATGACCACAACAGCCGGGGTTGAATAGCGTGGGCAGGGTCACGCGCCACGTCGAAATGGAGATCGGCCAGCGGCTGTGCCACAAACTGGTAAATGTGCGCCA
Organism: uncultured Cytophagales bacterium; assembly: GCA_963782245.1. Lineage (GTDB taxonomy): Bacteria > Bacteroidota > Bacteroidia > Cytophagales > Spirosomataceae > Spirosoma. Next base: position 31,957 of record CAWAJC010000046.1, on the reverse strand, counting down.
TTTCGCCATACTGTAGTTTAGAGCGTGCAGGGAGGGCTTTTTGCAGGCTGCTGATAGCCGCAGGCGATTTGAGTCTGGCATAGACCCGATTTGCGCTGTTAAGTAAGCTCCAGTCGTTGAGATCAATCGTGGGTATAAGCTGGCGTATCGTTGACAGCGATACAAACAGCCCTTGATTGGTGTCGGTGGGACCGGGCGGGTCAGCCACGATGCCCGCCACCGTAACGACAGCCTTGTTGTCGAGGGTCAGGGTTTGGCCCAGGGCATTTGTCGTTCCAAAATAGCGGTTGGCCCAGGATTCGGTTAAAACGGCGCGGTTGGGAGCACGGAGAGCCTCCTTGGCATTACCCTGTAGCCAGTTATAGGTGAGTACATCGAACCATTCAGGTTCCACAAAGCCAACACCTTCATGTTCGAAAAAACGGGTGGGTGGTGCTTTAGCGCGTTGCGCACTAATTGTAATGTCGCGCATACCTAGCGTAAATGCGGCTTGCTCTACTTGCGGGTAGCTGGTTCGTAATGCTGCCGCCAAGGGCGGTGGTGCTTCTGCATTCCACTCAATAGAGCCGTCCTCGAGGTGGAGATCCGTATCAATGCGAACGATACGGTCGAAGTTGGCGTGGTGGCGGTCGGTGCTGAGGTGATGCCCCAGAAACAGGAAAATAAGTAGTGCACCCGCCATGCCCACCGATAAGCCGATGATATTCAGCAGCGTATAACTGCGTTGCAAACGCAGGGTACGGAGGGCGATTTTGAGATAGTTACGTAGCATAGTCAGCGAAGTGTAGATACAGAAGCCGTAAACTACTCTGGTATTTACTCCATTCCTGAGCAATGCCCAAATGCCGTACCAATTAATTTTTAATCTGATAGTCAGCAGCTTTAGGTTTTTCATCTCGACCTGCTGTCCGCAAACGGACGGTTTGCCTGACCGTTTGCGGACAAGCTCTTCGGGAATTAATCCGGTGATTTGGCGATCCGGACACCAGCAGATGAGCAGGGCGGAAGGCTTACTATGTTTGCCAATTAGTACGTGGTCAAAGTCGAAAAGGTCAGCGTAAAAAAAATCGGTGCTGAAACACGTCCGTTTCAGCACCGATTTTTCCATTACGACCGTGAACCAGCCTTAATTCATAATTAACCCGTGTGGGTCGATGACGAATTTTTTGGCGGCCCCTTTGTCGAAATCCTGGTAGCCTTTCGGGGCTTTATCCAGGCTGATAACTTCCACGTTTACAGCTTTGGCAATCTGTACTTTGTCGTATAGAATCGCGTTCATCAACTGCCGGTGGTATTTCATGACCGGACACTGACCGGTGTAGAAGGAGTGCGATTTGGCCCAGCCTAACCCGATACGGATGGACAGATTACCTTCCTTGGCCGCTTCTGTAGACGCACCGGGGTCGCCGGTGACGTACAGGCCGGGAATACCAATGGCACCGCCCGCCCGGGTAACGGTCATGGCCGCATTGAGCACCGTAGCGGGTTGTTCAGTACCAGCATCGGCCCCGTGGCCACGGGCCTCAAAGCCCACGCAGTCAACCGCGCAGTCCACTTCGGGAACGCCAATGATTTCAGCAATCTGGTCGGCCAGTGGTGTATCCTTACGCAGGTCGACGGTCTCGCAGCCAAAGCTTCTGGCCTGCTCCAGCCGCTCCGGAATCATGTCGCCCACAATAACGACGGCGGCACCCAGCAAATGGCAGGAAACGGCACAGGCCAGCCCTACCGGACCCGCACCCGCTACGTACACAATGGAACCCGGACCAACACCCGCCGTAACGGCTCCGTGGTAGCCCGTGGGGAAAATATCAGAGAGCAGCGTCAGGTCCCGGATTTTGGCCATTGCCTGGTCTTTATCGGGGAATTTCAGCAGGTTAAAATCAGCGTAGGGGACCATCACGTACTCGGCCTGACCGCCAACCCAGCCGCCCATATCCACGTAGCCATAAGCGGCACCGGGACGGGCGGGGTTAACATTCAGGCAAATACCGGTTTGGCCGACCTTGCAATTCCGGCATCGGCCGCAGGCAATGTTAAACGGTACCGATACCAGGTCACCTTCTTTAATGAACTCCACATCGCGCCCGGCTTCAATGACCAGCCCGGTTATTTCGTGGCCCAGCACCAGCCCGGCGGGTGCCGTTGTCCGGCCCCGAACCATGTGCTGATCGCTGCCGCAGATGTTGGTCGAAACGATTTGCAGAATAACCCCATGCTCGCATTTACGGTCGCCGAGGGCCAGTTTAGGGTACTCAATCTCCTGTACTTCAACCACGCCGGGGCTGATATAAGCAACACCATGATTTTGACACATACTTTTAGGGGTTTAGAGAGTTTACTAGCCAAGGGAATCCACGCCAGCCTGGGCAACCGTGTGGTCATTTTCGACGGAACTACCCGATACGCCGATGGCACCGATGATTTCGCCCGATGCATTTTTTATCGGAATACCACCGGGAAAGGTAATCAGTCCGCCGTTGGAGTGCTCGATGTTGAACAACGGACCGCCGGGCTGCGACAAGTTGCCGATTTCGCCCGTGGGCATATCGAAGTAGCGGGCCGTACGGGCCTTCTTCTGGGCAATATCGAGCGAGCCTAACCAGGCGCCATCCATGCGGGCAAACGCTACCAGATTGGCACCGGCGTCAACAATGGCAATATTCATCAGGGTATCAATTTCAGCTGCTTTCGCTTTGGCCGCCTGTACAGCCGTTTCGGCTTGTTCTAATGTAATGCTCATGTGTTTTTGGGGTAAGATGTTCGGTAAACAGGACTCTTGTGTAGAGTCCGGGAGCAAAACTAAGAAATACAGGGTGGCTGCATTTGCACAATAATACTAAGAAATACTACGATTGTCCAACTTTTCGGAACGGGTCAGTAACCATCATAGCCGGATTGCGTTTCATAGAGAGTAATCGACAAACTAATGACCAACGGCTATCCCTTACAGAGCATCAACTTGTCCGACACGCGGGAACTGGACTCGCTGGTCGAGCATCGACGGGTGTTTACCTTAAACCAATGTGAGCTGAATATTTTTGAGACTTACCGACAGTGTTCCGATGTGGTGTTATCCTACGATGGGTTGGTCGTTACCAGTATGCTGCGCGGAAAAAAGGTGATGTACCTGTCCCAAAATCCGGGTTTCGACTTTCTGCCCGGCGAAACCATCATTCTGCCCGAAGGGGTATCCATGAAAGTAGACTTCCCGGAGGCCGACGACCGCCATCCGGTTCAGTGCGCTACCATTGCCCTGAACTGGTCTGTGGTGACTGATATGCTGGATTTCCTGAATGAAACGTATCCCCGTCGGGTAGATGATGATTCGGATGAGTGGAAGCTGAATTTCAATCAGTATCACTTTTACAACAACCGGGAACTGGCCAACGTCATGAACAGGCTGATCAGCATCAGCATGGAGGACGATCTGGCCAAGGATGCCCTGGCCGACCTGACGCTAAAATCGCTGCTGATTCGGGTGATTCAAACCCAGAACATGGCGTTGGCAGAAGATGGGCTACCCATCAATAACCGGTTTGCCACGGTAGTGGAGTACATTAAAGAACACCTGACGGAAAAGATTGGTATCGACACGCTTTGCCGGAAAGCGTGCATGAGCAAATCCGGCTTTTTTCGCTCCTTCAAGGAAACCTTCGGCCTGTCGCCCATGGAGTTTGTCATCCGGGAGCGGATCAACCTGGCGAAACGGCTGCTAATGAATCCGGCCACTACGGTTAGCGACGTGTGTTATCAGGCAGGTTTCAATAACCTCCACTACTTCTCCCGTCTGTTCAAGATGCTGGAAGGTATGACACCAACTGCCTATCGCCAGCTACGAGTGGGGTTCGGGCTGGAGTAAAACCAACATAGTGAAAGGTTTTTGTAGTTTAGAGCATTGATCTGCTCACACCGCATTGATACCCTTTTTTATGCCTGCTCAATTAGCTACCCTACCTCAACTTGTAAACCAATTACGCGAAAAATTTGACGGCACCAATGTATCGCGTTGTTGCATTCTCATTGGTGCGGGCTGCTCCTATAATTCTAAAATCCCGCTTGGGGGTGGTATCATCGAGTTGCTGAAGATGGAATCTTTCCGGCAGCATCATGTAGTTGAGTCAACAGCATGGCCATTGGATAAGGCAGAGGACTACAAAAAACTGTTTGACACGCACATTGACACAAAAAAACTTCGGGATACATATAACACATTTTGTAGCGAGGGTGAACGGAAAATCCAGCAGCAGATTGATAAACTCTCCTCTGAGATAAGACGGAGCAAACTACCAATACAGGTTCAGAAGTTAAAGCCGGAAGAGCAAACGGCTTTTTTTGAGGATAAAAAGAAAGAGTTTTATCAGGATGCCCAGTATGAGTACTGGTTTAGCCGATATAGTGAAAATGCCAGCGACCGGCAACGCTTTGTAGAACGGGTTATCGATGGAAAAGATACGGGTTATGGCTACGTAACATTAGCCAGTTTAATGGCTGAGGGTTACGTGCGAAATGTGTTTACCACCAATTTTGATGACCTGTTGCACGATGCCCTGATGTTGTTTTTCAACGAACGCGTGAAGGTGTATGCCCATTCTGATCTGAGTGACTTTTTGAACCTCCGCGATAAGAAGCCAAACATTATCAAACTGCACGGCGATTTCCGGTATCAGGATATCCGGAATACATCATTTGAAATTGACGAAACCCGAAACCGACTGTCTGAAAAACTGGCGGATGCCTTATCCGAAACCCCCTGCTTCAATCTGGTTGTTATGGGGTATGGCGGGGCTGACGTCTCTATTCTGAACCAACTGCTGACCGCTAAACTCCGAAACCCACAAAGCCCGTTCCGATTAATCTGGACTGACCGAAAACCACTGGACCAGTTGCATTGGCGGGTCAGACACCTGCTTGACACGACACCCAATAATTTCTTTCTTCAAATCGAAAATTTCGATGTAATCATGCTCCAGTTGCATCAGGCCTTACAGTTAAAGCCCGTACAGATTGAAGAGAAAGCAAAAGAACGGCAGCGAGAGATTGACTCCTATTACGCGCAACTGCGTACGCAGGTAGATGATGCCGATTTGCCGTCAGAAGAGAAGGAAGAACTACAAAATTTTTTGCAAGCCAGCACATTATTCGAGCAAGCGTACGAAAGCGAAGATTTAGACGAACAGTGTCGACTCTATGAAATGGCTGTACAACTCAGGCCTAACTTCTCAGAGGCTCTCTACAACTGGGGAAATGCTTTGGGTAATCTCAATCGGTATGAGGAGGCTATCCAGAAGTATGAGCAGGCTGTACTGATCAAACCAGACCTCTCTGAGGCTCTCAATAACTGGGGAAATGCTTTGGGTAAGCTCAATCGGTATGAGGAGGCTATCCAGAAGTATGAGCAGGCTTTACGGATCAAACCTGACTATTCAGGGGCTCTCAACAACTGGGGAAATGCTTTGTATAAGCTCAATCGGCATGAGGAGGCTATCCAGAAGTATGAGCAAGCTGTACTGATCAAATCCGGACCTCTCAGAGGCTCTCAATAACTGGGGGACTGCTTTGGGTAAGCTCAATCGGTATGAGGAGGCTATCCAGAAGTATGAGCAGGCTTTACGGATTAAACCAGACGATTCATCTTGTCTTTTTCAATATTGCATGCGTTTATGCGCTGCAAAGGAATATTGACGAGACTATTCGTTTCTTGAATAAATGGCGTGAGGTTGATACTGGCGCAACCGTTGAGAAAATAAATAATGACGCTGATTTCGACTCTCATCCGTGCAGAACCGGCGTTTCAGGAGTACATCGCAAATTGGAATCGAACGTAGCTCATGCCTCCTGTTCTATTGGTCAAACTGTACCATTTATCAGTCTTTTAAGGTCTCGGATAGGGGCTACAATACGTTCGAAGAATTAGGCCCTATTTTATCGAGTTATCTATGTCGGCGGCAATTAACCAGCGTTTTCCGTCGTCCCGGCGCAACGCCAGCACAAACTTACCGACATCGTTACCCACGCTCTGATAGCGGTAGGCACCGATGATGTATCCGACCGAGCCACTCTGGGCGAAAGCCAGCGCTCGCAAATACAGGGGTCCGCCCGCTCCCTGATACGCCTGACGCAACCCGGCCTGCCCCCGCACGGGTGGGTGCTGTGGTTGCATTACAAACCCATCGGCTACAAACAGCGAAACCAGCGCTTCGGTATTGCGGGCCTGCCACGCTCGTTCATAATCCCGCAATACGCGGTCCAGGTCGGGCGGGAGCACAACAGATGGTAATGGCGTAGCCGGCACGTCGGTCTGTTGCGCCTGTAACGGGAACAGGCTACCCGCTATAAATGCGATAAGCAGCCATGCCTGTAGTGTTCTCATTTTATTCGCTTCCAAGTATTTCACGGGATTCATCAGAGCGGCCTTGACGCTCTGAAAACTTACCGTCAGCAAGGCAATGCCAATGGCCAGCAAACCCGCCCCGGCAAACATCCACCAGGCAATGTCAATCTTGTAAGCGAAATCCTTCAGCCACTGACTCATGACGTACCAGGCCAGGGGACTGGCAATGACAATGGCGATGAGCACTAGTCTCAGAAAATCTTTCGATAATAGAGTTACGATACTATCCACCGACGCTCCCAGCACTTTATGGACCTCAATTTCTTTGGTCCGCTGCTCAACGCTGAAGGAAACCAGGCCAAACAAACCCAGGCAGGAAATCAGGATGGCAATGATGGTAAACTAGCGCATAATGGCCGACATTCGGCTCCCTGCCAGGTAGTTCTTCTGGAAGTCGTCATCCAGAAAACTGTATTCAAACGGTTCGCCTGGATTATACTTTCGCCAAATGGCTTCGATGGCTTGTATTGTGACCGGGATAACTCCCGCTTCGGCATGAGCGACTACGTAGTTATACTGGAGGCTATCGTTTAGCCTAAAACCGTAGGGCGTTATAGGCAGGTGCAGGTCTTCGAAGTGAAAATCCTGGACCACCCCAACAATAGTAAATCCGGCACGCTCTCCCCCCCGGTTTACAGACACTTTTTTGCCGATAGCTGCCTCCGCCGACTGGTAACCTATTGCCTTTATTGCCCGTTCGTTCACGATGATACGCTGACTACTATCCGCGGGGAAGGCCCGGGAAAACAGCCGACCGGCTACGGACTTAATGGATAAGGTTGTCAGATAATCCATATCGATCCGGTTCGTAAAAAAGCCCCAAATATCGCCAGATTCTGATTGGGAGAAAACTGTACTGTTTTACCGGATACCTGCTCAAACAGCGGCACTAAAAGAAACAGACACCCAATGGCAGGGACGAACGCGAAACAACTGAACAGCACCGACTCGCTCAGGAACTGCCATACCAGTCTGACTTTTTACGTATTGCGTCATGGCGCCCCCGTCAAATGACATGAAAAATTTGCCATCGATGTGCGATGGCACGACGCTGGGTCGAAATACCCCCGTAACGGTATAGTCTCCATTCCCATTTGTGTTGCTTTCTACATGAACAATTTTGTTGATTGCTGGCTGGCTACCGAATAATTTATGGGCAACAGGCTCCGATAAATCAATAGAATTAGGGCTACTCAGCGCTCGTTCTCCGTTTCCTTCGGTAAAATCATAGTTGAAGAATGAGAAGAAAGCAGAATCTGCCAGATAACCATTTGTTTCGTAAAAACCCGTTTGTTTACCAGCTCCCCCATTCCTGCGAAGCAATGTTTTGTCGTCGACAAAAAGACCAACGAACCGGGTTGTATTCCTAATTTCGGGATACTCCAACTTCAATGCGTCGGCAAGCGCATAGGGCGAACCCGCCCTTTTTTCTTCGCCGTCGGGTTTCACAAACACAGTCCCTATCTGGTAAAGTTGCTCAACATCTGCATGGTGGGTATCGTAGCTGAGTTCGGCGTAGATATATAGGCAAATAAGCATACAACAGGAAAGTCCGGCCGCCAGTCCAACAATATTGATGAACAGAAAAACTTTGTTTTTGACAAGATTTCTGAAGGCAATTTTCAGGTAGCTGATCAGCATGACTGAGGGTGCTCCAAAAGTACAATCAGGAAAATAACCAAAGTCATGCCAGCAGGAAAAAACATTACCTATCAACTAGTTACGTTTATTCACTGGCTTTCTTATGTCCGAAATCGTATAGGTTAGTACACATTCGGACATGGGCAATAAGCGTTTAGGCAATTTAATCAGGCAGTCATTTCTTACTGAATGATCCTTTCTGTCCTACCAACTTAACGCCTAAAATTCGGCAATCAGCCACGCATAGCCTGGTTCTCAATTCAAACGGCAGACCACCAGTATTGATAAAAGGAACGAATTTTGTTATGGATCATAATACCCGACTTGTTGTCGGCTTGGTAATGATTGGTGTGTAGGAGAAAGCACGTAAACCTCACAGCTACCAAATTATAAAAAAATAATTTGGTGGTAGGGATTACAAACACTGTGTTCACTTCGACTCTATAAAAAGTCTCCCCTGTTGTTACTAATCAATAATTATAAAAAACAATTGCTCATGCGTATTACAAAATTACTTACGGGTTGCCTGTTGTTATTTATACTCAGCAGTTGCGAAAAAGATGTCATCCCCGCTGATGGGCCGCTGACCGGAAGTGATCGTGGCCTGCGTACTTCCGTCTGTTCGGAGTTTGCTTATGATGACGCTGTTTTTTACCTTAAAAATAAGGTAAAAAACTACATTGTTAACCCCAAAAAAGCACTGGTAGGTACCTATGGCGCTACACCGTACGGACTCATCATTGATCCGGCTACGGGTGCTATCAACGTTAATGCGAGCGAGACCGGACTGACGTATCGCGTTTTTTACGTAAGAACCGGTACGACTGATACCTGCACACACAGTGTAACCATTGCAGGGATCGACTTTGCCAATTCGCTGTATGTTATGAGTCAGAACGACACGCTGGCTACTCCCACCTTCAGGGGTGTTGCGCCATCCATGCTCGGTGGCAGCAATTTGAGTTTCGACGTAGCAAGTGGACTGACAAATAGCGTGACGTTACAAAGTCAGGGCATCGCTATCGATTCCAAAACGGGTTCAATCAATTTGAAGAAGACACTACAAAGTGGAATCCTGGGTATCAAACCCGCCAATGGAGCTTCGGTTACCGTCCGCCTGTACTACAGAATCAATGATGCCAGTCAGGGTGCACTCAACCATCTTGACCTTCGCTTCACGTATTACAGGAAGATAAGCGATGTGCCAGCCCGTTTGCTGGAAAAAATAGGTGTGCCTATTACGCAATCCACTGCTGGTGCCCGGTCGGCCGCAGACGATGGTGGGGGGGGTGGTGCCAAGCCTCGTCCGCCAGAGATTGTTATTGTAGGCTAATAATGAGCCCTGGCACATAGTACTACAAGTTTTCTTTTATATTTGAAAACTCGTACTGCTATGAAGAGACAGTTTAGCCTTTTTTTTGTATTTGCCTTTAATCTAAAAATATTCAGTGCGTTAGCTCAGGAAGCGTGTAACAATAATGAGGAACTTGGTACGTATAATGAAGCCTTATTGTTGTTTAATCAGCCAAACCCCAGCCCGCATACGGATAGCATAGCCCTTTATAAGTTTTTACAGGTAATTAAAGCAGTTAAGGCAGAACAAAAAAACGCACCGGTTCTCTCTAATAGTTACGAGAAGGCCGGAGTCATAAAACAAACATACGGTTTTCAGCGGCAGGCAATAGCACTTTATAAACAAGCGATTGCCTGCCGTTCTGCCTATAATTTATCTGACTCGCTCCATTTCAAACCTTACCTCTACTGCGGGTCTGCCTGCTATGTGCTGAATCTCTTCGACTCCTCTTTATACTACCTTAAAAAAGCGGAAGCGGTTCTACTCAGGTTCCCGGCTCAGCAGGGCTCTCAGCGTTTGTACAATTCCTTCGGCGCGTTATATTATGAGTCAGGAAATTATTCGCAGAGCATCAATTATTTTCGAAAGGCAGTTCAGCTGAATTTGCAAAATAGCCACCCCGAAAAAAAGGGATTAACCTACAGCTATAAGAGCAATATTGCGTCTGCACTTCGCCGAATGGGGGATTACAATGCAGCTCTCTCCATGTATAAAAGCTTAATTCCACTTACCGTAAACGTCAATGAGGTATTTATTAATTTAGGAGCAATTTACCTGGAGAAAAACCAACCTGACAGTGCATTTCACTTCTTATCAAAAGTAGAGAATGCAGAGGGAAATAATCGCATTATTCTGGAAAATACACTTGGAAACGTTTTTTTGCAAAAAAATCAACTTAAACAGGCTTCGGTTCATTTGAATACAGCCCTTGGTTTTTATAGAAAAGATCAGCAAAAAAGCACCTCACCCAGAAAAAACAAATACGTCGGTATAACCTATAAATTGCTAGCTGATGTAGCTTACCGACAAAATAATTTATCGACGGCATTAGGGTATTATCATCGATCAATTATTCAACTGGATTATGCATTTAACGATCCAGTAATTTTTCATAATCCCTCCACAGCTACGGGTGGATTTAGAAACTACGCACTGTTTGAAAGCTTAGCAGCCAAAGCAACTTGCATGAGGAAGTTGTATGCTGTGAAACCTACCGATCAGTACCGGGCAATTACCATCGATACATATCAGGCCACACTCCGGTTAGCTGACTATATCGAAAAATCATTTGATACAGAAGATGCCCAGCTCTTTATCGTTCAAAAGATATTTCCTGTTTATCAGGAAGCCGTCGCGTTTATGATCCGTTCGTTTGAGCAGACTAAAAACGAAGCGTATCTGGAAGAAGCTTTTCGACTGGCCGAAAAAAGTAAGGCTATTTCCCTTCACATCAATTTAAAAGAGAATGAAATAAAACTATCGGCAAATATTCCAGACTCCTTACTCAAAAAAGAACGAAATCTAAAATTTAACCTATCGCGACTGCTGATAAAAATTGAGAAATCGGTTACCCATCAGCAACTATCCGCCCTGACTGCAGAAATGGCGGAGAACGAACTGGCCCTATCCCGGCTGGCTAATAAACTCCTCGATTATCCTGATTACCGACGCAGAAAATTCAGTTTAGACCGAATTGACGTACCCTACCTGCGAAAAAACCTGCTCAGGCAAAACAGGGCCATCCTCTCCTACTTTCAGACCAGTGAAGCTGTGTATTGTTTCGTGCTGACTCAGGGTGGCATTCGTTACTTCACTGCGCCCAGGGATAACGCTTATCGTACTGCACTGCGTACCCTCAATGCTCAACTACGTAACCTAACACCTGGTCTGGCTTATCAGGGATATGCTAATGCCCGCTTTCTGTATAACCGGTTGATTGATCCGGCTAAACGCGAACTACGATCCGTATCCTCCCTGATTATTATTCCGCACAATGAGCTCAGTTTGCTTTCTTTCGACATTTTAGTGGATAATGATGAGCGATACCTACTCGAAAAATTCGACATAACGTATCAATACGCAGCCTCTTTTTTGCAGGATGAACAGAAAGGGGAAATTAATCTTGACCGTATGCTGGCCATGGCTCCTTTCGATTTGGCGGGGAAAGCTGACCATCCGGAATTCGCCTTTCTGCCGGCTTCGAATATGGAGATAAGTGACCTGGATGGTATGAAGTTAAAGGCCTGGGAGGCTACCAAAGCGAACTTTTTGAAATACGCCAGCCGATCGTCCGCTATTCACCTGGCAACGCACGCTGTACCCGACAATCGTAACCCATCCCAGTCTTACATCGCATTTTATGCCAATAGGGAGGGCGAGAGCAAGCTGTACGCACATGAGTTGCGTAACGAAACATTATCGGGTGTGCACCTTATCTTTCTTAGTGCCTGCGAGACAGCCAGTGGCAAGCTTATCAGTGGTGAAGGAGTCATGAGTTTATCAAGAGCCTTCTCCGCTGCTGGATGTTCCAATGTAGTTACCTCACTCTGGAGAGCCGAAGATTACGCTACAGCTTACATCAGCAGTAAGTTTTACGCTTACGTAAAACAAGGCAACAATTTCCCCGAGGCCTTACGAAAAGCGAAGCTTAGCCTGTTGCACGATGGACGATATGCTCAGTTTCATGCGCCCCAGTACTGGTCCCATCTGGTATTTGTTGGCATACCCGATGAGACGACAATTATTCCTATTCACTGGTTTTGGATCAGTTACACGCTGGTAATCAGTCTTATTGTGTTCTACTGGTGGCGCTACAAAAGCGGTCAATAAACGAGTCAGAACAGTTGACAGATAACCCCTGAACAGCTTATCTTTTTTTGACAAAAAGAAATCCCTGACCGGTAACCAGTCAGGGATTTCTTTTCGAGGAATTTACATACCATCAGGCCTGGTACTCACTAAAGAGTAATAATTCCTGAGCAATCTTCCGGTTAATCTCTTTGAGCAATCGTGCGTGCGTTACCAGCCTACCTGCCAGTGATGAATTGCTATAATTGCCGGTATACTGAGAACCCTGCGATGAGTTGTTCATATCAGCCATCAGTATTTCCAGTACGTGGTTCATGTGTTGTCGTAACTTGTTCAAGCTACGCATACGGCCTAACTTGTCTACAGACGAAGTTCTTGTCGAATCTGCAAACCTGTACCTGTTGCAACTCCTGTCCCGTAAAATCGCGTTGATTTTATTGTGGTAACAGTGGAACTCCTCAGTTGCCTGTATCCATTCTAAAATAGTCGCATTAACTTCTGAGGTTGTCGTAACGTGTTTCGATGGGCTACTTTTCATAGTACAGATTCTTAAGATGTTGACTAATTGGCGACACTCGTCCTATAACGCCAAGAATGGGTATCGTCCAGTTCAAGTAGTATTCTGTTGTTCTCTGAGTTTACCAAAGCAATTGCTTTTGCCAGTAACGTACATAAGTCGTAGCAAAGCGTCAAAATGTAATCGGCAGGTGACGAATTTTTCGTAAAAAGTACTGCCTGCCGGTTTACTGCGCAGAATCAGGTACTTCTTTCAGGCGCAGTACATTGAGTTTCAGAAGGTCAAGATTCGATACCGATTCATGAAACAAATGTTGGGGGGCGTCATGAATAGACTTAAAGAGAAGGTAAGATTCATCCAACCTGCCCGCCCCCAGGTAGGCTAAAGCAAGGTAATAATCCGTTTCTTCGTTGAAATAGACCTCCTTCTGGTATTTATTGACGGCCCGCAGTTCAGTAAACCGGTTAACAGCCTGGTTGTATTCGTGTTGCTGTAGGCAGGCAACTCCCGTCAGAAAATAGTCAATGGATGCCTTGACAGGTAGAGCATTAAACTGCTGTATAACGGACCCGTAGTTCCCCAACAGGTACGCAGAACGCAGGGGAGAAAACTGATCGGCACTACCGCGCGTGGTAAGCAATTGGTAAGAAATGAATTTGTTGGTATAAACCTGCGATTTGTCCAGAATAGTGTACTGGTAACTACTGTATCCGAACAGAGCAATCAACACGCTGGCCGCAATGCGAAGCACCCATGAGTAGTCCCGATTAACAGGCATCGGCCGTACAATATCCTGGTCATACTCCTGACCAGGATTGGCTCTAACTTCGTTTATGTATTGCTGGTGAAGGCCTTTAACTTTAGTTGTCAGGCCCCTATACCGGATGGCTTCGCGAGAAACAATAACGCTGTCGAGCAGCCGCTGTAAGTCAGCATCCTGCCGCAAGTCTTTCTCCAGTTGCTCTATTTGTTCTGGAACTAATTGATTGTCGATGTATTGGTCGAGGAGCTCGATAGTTGCCATATTATTTTGATCGTTGTAGGGCTGATTTAACGTTATTGGTAATGGCGGGCGATTGTTGAATAATATCAGTTAGTTCTTTGAGGCATTTGTATTTTCTATTTCGAAGTACCTGTTCGTTTTCGTAATTAGTCTGTTTTAGAATTTCTTTCATCGGTAAATTTTCGTAGTAAAAGAGTGTCAGAATCTGTTTGCACTTCTCGCCCATTCGCTCGAAAAGCTCAACGATAAGCACCTGAGCCTCTTTATAAATTAAGAGGGTTGATATATCTTCTTCTTCCTTTTCTCTACCAGCTTCAAAAAACACATTTCTCTTGGAATCGCTACCCCGCTTTCGCAACTCCGAAATCCAGAGATTTCGGGTAAGGGTGTATAAAAAAGAGCGAACGCTGGCTTCATTTCTGTACCGTTTTGTCTGAATGATGTCAATAAATACAACCAGAACTTCCTGAATAATATCTTCAGCATCCATCTCGTTTCCACTGTTTGTTAGCACAAAATTCTCTAACACACGGTAGTGGTTCCGATAGATAAATCCAACAGCATTGTCAATATCAATCCCCGTTTTTATGGCTGTGATTAATTCAGCATCGGAGAAACTTTTAACTGTCTGCACAATGATTAACGTTTGTAAGTCGAAGCAGAAGAATAAATTGTAACCAGTAGTTAATAAAAAAAATAAATTATTTATAATACCTGATGAAAAATCAGATAAACACCGTCAACGCGAGGTTAAACATCCGTTGGCAGGCGTTGACCCATCACCCTTTTCAATCGCCATGCAGGGTAACTGGCAAATCTGTTTTGTGTCGTTAATTTTTGGTCTGAAAGCCTTAAAGTTCGTCTTCATTGTCACCCCAAAATCGGTTTTAGCTCTAGATCCCCCCACAAAGACTGAGCCTATCAGTAGAACAGCAGCTGCTTATCAATTGCCTAAGTCAGAAACGGCAGTCATATTTAGACCGTACCGTATCAGGTCGTTATGGGAAAGAGCTTCCGGTACTGCCCCTGAATTCATGGAAACGCCCTCTAAATTCTGTAAACACAGAAAAAGCATCCGATTAAATGGAAATTTTGTAGTGACCATACCGCAAAACGTTTCCCTATCAGATGCCTAAGCACAAAACTAACCAGAATGCTTATAAAAAGTATCCTCTTCTACGCTCCGACCAGTTCTACTGAGCCCTGTACGAGCAAGGGTCAGTTATTACCCGGTCATTGCTGCCTGATCATATATGTACAGTAAGTCAGGCTGTTGCTACGAGTGAACTGCTCGTAAACCCCCAAACGATTTACTACTCAGGTCAGAGTAGTGTACTGGATGCTGTAGGGTATTTTCTTCACCCGTATCGCTCGTGATGCCATCATACAGCGGGTACTTGCAAAGGGGCATCAGTGTTATATTCTGCTGATCAGTCCGCTCGAAATGACCCGGGGCCTAAGCGAAGAAACCAGTCTGTTGACGTTTAACTACGCTCTCAGAAACAGCTTGTAACGTCAGAGGCTAATGCGCTGAGGACGTGCTCACGCTTTAAATTATTTTTTTAAACAAACATGAACCCGGTCTGTTTATAGATGCTAGTAACACCTACCTGATAGTAGGTATACATTCACTAAAATAAACGTTCATTATGAAAAACGCACTGATTGCTGCATCCATCTGCGCTGCACTTACCTTCGCTCAAACCGGATTTGCTCAGGCTGTACAGGAAGGGAAAGCCGCAAAGAAAGAAATGAAAGCCGACAAAAAAGTAGCTAAAGCCAAGGAGCTAAAATCCAACGCAGCTACGGGCAAAGGATTGGAAGTAAAAGGCATCTCGGATCCTGAAACCAGAGTGGCTAAAGCTGAAAAGAAAATGGATAAGGCCGAAAAGAAGGAAATGAAGGCCGATTCGAAGGAAATAAAAGCTCTCGCTAAAGCGAAGAAGAAGAAAGCAGCCGGAGTACACTAGTACCAGTCGACGGATTTACTTACATCGTCCATAAGACAACAGAGTAGCAGCGGTACCCCCTCTGACTACTCTGTTTTTTTATGAAGTATTGTAGGGAGCATGAAAATACATTATCCAAAGTCCTCACCCCAGTCTACCCCTCGGCTGTACATTCCAGGTACCTAACTCAGGGTATAGTTCCCCGAGGTTCAGTTGAAAACCGACAGGAATAAGGTCTTCCTTTATCCCGTTCGATTGTCATACTCGAAGGGCAGGTATTTTTGACGTACCTGCTATCAGTTCTACAGAAAAGCTGTCCAGATTAGCCCGTACCATTTTCATTCCGGCAGAGCAGGATTATTAGCTCGATGGTCATCCGGCCACATATGAACCATAAACTGGTGAATATATACCTAGGTGCTGATCAAAATGGATGACACCCGAATCAATTGGTGGATCATTGGCTTGGTCTGACGACTTAGAAGGCATCTGGATACCCGTTATCGGGTTCAAGTTCATTTATGAGGGCGATACGTTTGTATAATCGGTCTGGGACCCCAACAAGCGGTATAATGATTTGAAGGTCATGTCTCCGACCGAACAGGACCATTATCAGTCTTATCCAGGCTATACATTCAGCCATCCGGGGCAATCCCTGGAGGTAATCTGGACCCCCGGAATAGTAAACCCCGACAATTCGCAACTCATTGCCGGAACCAATGAGGGCACTTGGAAGGTAAATTCTAATCGGGTTGCCAGCCGGTCTGGCGGCCGTCGCAAAAATAACAACGGACTATGGTTCCTGGGAGGGGTGCTACTGGCGTTATGTCACGAAGTGCGATTCGTTGATTCGCAACGTAACCACTTGATTATCAATTTTTAATTCACTGACTACCACGATTTTAGGGTAACCAGTAGATTGAACCGCAAAAAACATCGCTGTACTGCGCGATCAGGTTTACGAACCCGATCACGCAGTACAGCGATGTCCACTAATGTCACAACCTAAGTTGAGCGCAACGCCCGCCTAATCACTTCCTCTACTGTCAGGGCAGAGTCAGCCTGTAAGGCGTCGCTCACACTTTTCTCAGCCGTTGCTTTAGGAAACCCTAAGGCCATCAAGGCTGCCAAAGATTCATCCCAAACCACATTACTGGCCGGTTGCTGCTTGTAGGTTGGGCCACCCGGCACTACGCCTGCCCGCTTCATCTTGTCGCGGAGTTCGAGGATGATGCGTTGTGCGGTTTTAGCACCAATACCTTTGATAGCCTGCACCGCCCGAACGTTTTCCCCCAGAATGGCCAGGCGCAAATCGCCGGGCTGCATGGCAGACAGCATTCCCAGAGCGGTATTGGGCCCTACTCCGGAAACTCCAATCAAATCCAGAAAGAGCGATTTCTCGTCAGCGTTGGCAAAGCCGTATAGCAATTGATTATCCTCACGGAAAAGATGGTGGATGAATAGTTTTATCCGGTCACCACCGCCAGGTAAAATAGAGTAAGTCTGTAGTGAAATATGAACCATGTAACCTACTCCATTTACATCAATAATTATGTGTGTAGGTTCTTTGTAGGACAAAATCCCGTCTAAATAAGCAATCATTCGAACGTTGGAAAAGCTTACTAATAAGCTTGTTAAGTATAGGTAAAGATACAAAAAACCCACGACTTTTCTGGCAAAGTGTGGGTTCTGTTTTCGGTAGCTGGCAGTTCAATTCAAATCGCGGTTGATCGGGATTTCTTTACCCAACAATCAACTTTTGCCCTGGCCTAAGTTCATTACTTTTGATATGATTCATCTTTTTGAGCTGCTCAACGGTCAGATCGTACCGACGGACAATGTTCCAGAGTGTATCGCCACGCTGTACCTGATGATAGCGGGGTTTGTACTGCTTGGTTTTGACGGCTACTTCCTTGGTTTTGGTCGTCTGTTCCTTACGCTCACCGGCTAATCGTTCGGACCGGGCTTCCGTCTCTCCACCAATAACCAGTTCCTGCCCCGGCTGAATAGTAGTGGAACTCAGTTGATTCCATCGTTTGATATCGTCCATATCAACCTCGTAGCGATCAGCAATATCGCCGAGGTTATCCCCCTTTCTAACTGTGTACGTTTGCCGACGCGACTTCCGGCTTATAACCGGTCTGGTTTCCTCTTCGTCATCATCATTTTCGGCGTACGATGAGGCTAAAATCGCCTGTTCCATTCGTGCGTTGGCCAGTGGGTTCTGATTAAGCGATGTCCATACCCCCATTGAATCGGTCCCGTACCGCACATCTTCAGCATGTGCCAGCAAGACGTGATCCATCAGATAAGGCAGGCGACTAGCCGAATCCATAATAGCCCGGCGACGGGCAGCAAAGTAATTGTACTGCTGTCGGGGGATTCGCAACGGATAATGATTTGTATAATCGGGCAGAATGGTAGTGGTGATGGCGGGGTTCATTTTGCGCAGATCTGTCAATGGCATTGTGCTGTGTCTGGCAAATGTTTCGAGGTTAAAATAGCCCGTTATCTGAATGGTGTCGTGCGGAATGGGGTACTCGTACTTTTGGGCTACTATGTCGTGTTCGCCCGCGTAATTCATCATGTACGTGAACGTAACAAACAGCGGCACATAGCCCCGGGTTTCCTTAGGCAGTGCATCGTAAATGGTATAGAATGAATCCCCTCCAGAACGACGCATAGCCCGCTTTACAGCACCTGGGCCGCAGTTGTAAGCGGCCATAGCCAGCTCCCAGTCCTCAAAAATGTTGTATAAATCCCGCAGGTATTTACAGGCGGCTTCGGTGGCTTTTACCGGATCCATTCGCTCGTCTATATAATCATCCTGGTACAAACGCATTTCGCGTCCGGTGCCGGGCATAAACTGCCATAGCCCACCAGCCCCCGATCGGGAAACAGCCCGTGGGTCCAGGGCCGATTCCACGATAGACAGGTATTTTAGTTCATCGGGCAAGCCGTATTCTTTCAGCATCCGCTCGTATAATGGAAAAAAGAGCGGCATACGCTCCAGCATGGTTTGCGCGTAGGCAGGCCGACGAAAAACGAAGAGATCAATGTAACCCTGAACAGCCGTATGATAATTCAGCGGGACAGCTTTCTGCAATTTTGCCAGTCTTTCCCGAATTAAGCTATCAGGGACGGTGGTAACCAGCACCACCGTATCCCTGCCAACAATTGTAGTGTCCTTGTGAATCGTAGTCTCGGCGCGGGATACGGTTATCATTCCCACCACCATACTCATCAGCCCCAACGTAAACAGGCTACGGTTCAGGTAAGTCATACTAAATTTTAGGTTTATGTACGGTTTTCATGCGCATACTGTCCTTTACTACTCAGCATGCTGATTTATAGCACTATAATGCCTGCAATAACTTTGCCATTGCCACTAGTTTGTCTTCGGCAAAAACCGGAGCCATTAGTTGCAACCCAATTGGTAAACCACTGGGGTCGGCCCCGTTTGGAATCGATATGGCCGGGTATCCTACTACATTGGCCTGCACCGTAAAAATATCGGCCAGGTACATTTGAAGCGGGCTCGCTCCGGCGCCCCGGTCAGTTTTTTCTCCCAGCCGAAACGCTGTTGTTGGCGTTGTGGGTGAGAGCAGAAAATCATATTGCTCAAACAGGCGTTCGGCTTCATCCCGAATCAATCGTCGTACCTGCTGCGCTTTCGTATAGTACGCATCGTAATAACTGGCACTCAACACAAACGTCCCCAGCAGGATTCGCCGACGCACCTCATTGCCAAACCCTTCCGTACGACTTTTTTTGTACAACGACAGAAGATTCATTACTGATGTATCAGCCGTTGGTTTGCTTCTGTGCCCATACCGTACGCCATCAAAACGAGATAGGTTTGAGGATGCTTCGGCAGTAGTCAGAATGTAATACGTTGGCAATAAATAATCTGAAAGGGAAATATTAACGGGTTCTACCACATGGCCCGCTGCTTTGAGGGCATCTATTTTGCGCTGGGTAGCTTCCTGAATAGATTTATCAACGCCCTCACTGGTCACGCCATCCTGTAAATAAGCAATTCGAAGGGGAGTCTCTGGCAGCGTAGCTTTGGAATAAACAGCAACCGGTTGGCTTGATACAGTACTATCGTATTCATCGGAACCTGCCATGATTTCGAGTAGAAGTGCCGCATCGTCAACCGTATTAGCAATGGGTCCGATGCAATCAAAGGAGGAAGCATAGGCGATTAGACCCCAGCGGCTGATACGACCATACGTAGGTTTCAATCCGACTACACCGCAAAAAGCAGCCGGCTGACGAACAGAACCGCCCGTATCGGAACCAATGCTGGCCAGGCACAACCCTGCCTGTACTGCTACGGCCGAACCCCCACTCGACCCACCGGGCACCCGGCTCGCGTCAGCCGCGTTCCGAACGGGCCCAAAAAAGGAGTTTTCGTTAGACGAGCCCATGGCAAACTCGTCGCAGTTTTGACGGCCAATAATAATAACATCCTCATCCAGCAGTCGCTGCACGGCCGTAGCGGTGAACTGAGCGGTGAAAGTATCCAGTATTTTGCTACCGGCCCGAACACTGTGCCCGGCGTAACTCAATACGTCTTTCAGGCCAATAACCATACCTGCCAAGCGGCCGGCTGTGCCAGATGCCAACTTCTGATCAATGCTATCAGCCTGGGCCAGACTTTCATCGGCGTAAACTTCCGTAAAAACGTTGAGGTGTTGGTTTTCCCGGATTCGAACGAGGTATTGCTCCACCAGTTGGCGGCAGGTGACAGTGCCCGCTTCAAGATCAGACTGGATGGATGTATAGTTACGGTAAGGAGACACGGACGGAGGTATGAGGCAGGATATTCGAAGTAAGGTGCGTAGTGTGCGTAGTTACTTTCGAGTTAAAAGACTCCGTATGGTACACATCTTCGCTCAGATATCTCATGCGAACTAATAAAAACAGACAATCAGGCGGCTCTGAGTAGAACCGCCTGATTGTCTGCTGACTATCATATCTATTACTTGTCTTCTTTCAGACTATCTTCAATATTCTCGCGAACATCTTTGGTAGCATCCTTGAACTCTTTAATGCCTTTACCCAGGCCACGTGCCAGTTCAGGGATCTTCTTAGCGCCGAACAGCAGGAGCAGAGCGAGGAAAATGAGGATCATTTCCTGGCCACCCATACCCATAAATGCAAAAATGGTTGCCGAAATCATATCGTCTGTGATTTGAATGTATGCAAAATTAACAAAACTCTCTTGTACAATCTACTAAACCTTAGTGAAACTTACGCGCTAACCAGCCGTTTAGTTTTAGGCCTCTCCGTTAAAGTTTTCGACCCTACCCTCAGAACCTCCACCATTTTTTCGCTGTAGGAACAAAACTTGAGCGGTGAAAATCGAAGTAAAAAACGTGCAAATCAACCAATCTTTATGGTTTTCATCCGCTCGGGAGTCGTCTGGTTTTGATTAGATGCCGTATACTCCCACTGCCTGAACTTTTCAATATCGTCTTTTACACCACTGAATAACCACAACATCAGGGCAATATCGTCGCTAAGGCCCACTATAGGTAAGAAATCGGGTAAGATATCAATAGGCGATACAAAATAGACTAGTACCGCAATAATCCGGAGCAATGTTTTCCAGGGCAATTCCCGGTATTCTCCGGATGCGTACGCTCTTACCAAACGCGTAACAATGCTTAACTGGTCCCGAAATGTAGCGAAATTGGCCCCTGACAGACTACCACTTTTGGCCAGCGCTTCCCGCACTAACTCAAAGAGACTTCGTTTGTCTCGGGCATAGCGGGCAGCCCCCGCATTCGCTTTTTTAAAGAAAATCGAGGACAAGATTCGCGTTATCAGACTTTTGTTCATCATCGGGTTTATCGACTGCCAGCCTACTTACTGTCTAACTAAAGTAGTAAGGAGTCACTATCTAACGGTTTATCTGCTACTTGACAGATAAACTATTAATTAACCCCATAAGTTTTATTCTAACGAGATTGGGTTGTCTTACGCGGGGGCAGTACTTTTGCGACTGCTTGTTAATCCTATAATTCTGAATACCATATGAAAGTTACTGTAGTAGGTGCCGGGGCCGTTGGAGCTACCTGTGCCGATAACATCGCCCGCCGGGAACTCGCCCATGAAGTTGTTCTTCTGGACATAAAGGAAGGTATCAGCGAAGGCAAATCACTTGATATGCTACAGGCTTCGACGCTGCTCGACTGCGACATTAAGCTGACCGGTTCTACCAACGATTACGAAAAAACCGCCGGTTCGGATGTAGTTGTAATCACGTCGGGCCTGCCACGTAAGCCGGGCATGACCCGCGAAGATCTGATTGGTATCAACGCCGGTATTGTGAAAGGAGTTACAGAAAACATTCTGAAGCACTCGCCCGATGCCATTTTCATCATCATCTCGAACCCGATGGATACCATGACGTATCTGGCTCTGAAATCTTCGGGTCTTCCCAAAAATCGGGTAATTGGTTTGGGCGGTGCGCTGGATTCGGCCCGCTTTAAAACGTACCTATCACTGGCGTTAAAATGCTCGCCCAATGATTTGCAGGCTTCGGTCATTGGTGGTCATGGCGACACAACGATGATTCCACTCACGCGTCTGGCTACCAAAGCGGGTGTACCCGTGGCTAATTTCCTGGACGATGAAACGCTGAAGAAAGTAGCTGCCGACACGATGGTGGGTGGCGCCACCCTCACGGGCCTGATTGGCACTTCTGCCTGGTACGCACCGGGTGCAGCCGGAGCCTACATGGTGGAAGCTATCGTACGCGACCAGAAGCGGGTAATTCCCTCCTGCGTACTGCTCGAAGGTGAATATGGCCAGTCCGATATTTGTATGGGTGTACCAGTCGTACTGGGCCGCAACGGCTGGGAAGAAATTATTGACTACAAACTTAACGACGAAGAGCAGGCTGCATTCAACAAATCGGCCGATGCGGTCCGGAACATGAACAACGTGTTGAGCACGCTGAACATTGGTGTGTAGCTTGCCCAGT
The DNA here is from genome assembly GCA_963782245.1 of uncultured Cytophagales bacterium. Lineage (GTDB taxonomy): Bacteria > Bacteroidota > Bacteroidia > Cytophagales > Spirosomataceae > Spirosoma. The sequence goes on along the minus strand of CAWAJC010000046.1, from coordinate 9,294 downwards.
ACTGGTTTACAAAAATAACTCCCCGCCAGGCGCCTGGCGGGGAGTTATTTTTTGTACTCTTTATCGCCAGTTACAGGCCGGTGCCAGCCATTCCTGGCCGGGGTCAATCGGCATTCCGTCGGGAGGAGTCTGCGGGCTGGTTGGCCGAATATCGTCAACATTGCCCTCGGCCCGACGAAGCTGGTCGAGCGCAAACAGGTGATGAGCGGCTACTTTTGGATTGGCGGCTGTAGCCGTGAGCTTACTCTTCAACTGATTAAGTTTTAGCCCGGCAATTGCCCGACCTTGCGGTGTTATCTCCGTATTATTAGCTACGTCAATAAGTTTTTGCAGGAGCAGTTTGTCCGTCAATCGTTTCACCTCTGCCTGGTAACTGTCAGTGGGCTCCGCTTTGTACCAGGTGGCGGTTAGCAATTGATCAAGCATCGACTCCAGATTGAGCTGGGCCGGATCGAGCGCCGACTGGATTACCAGCCGACTAACGCGCTCTGGGTTCAGCAGCATCTGAATCGTCATACCGGCAGCAGCTTCGGGTGCCGCCATTGGATCAAAGGATAATCCGGTCCGGCGTTTGAAAACCTCCCGCGGATTCGGATTAAAGCGGAACGGATGGGGAGGAATTAACGCTACTATCGACTTGGGAAGCGTCAGAAAAGCAGGATCAATGGTAGCTACCAACGCATTCAACGCCCGCTTTTGCTCCTGCACCGGAACCGTTGACACTACGGGCTGGCCATCGCCCCGCAGCGCATTGGTATAAATTTGCCCCGCTACCACTTTAGCCGCAGCCTCTACCTGGTAACGGTGAAACATATATACCGGCACCAATATTTCCTCGAGCGTAGCCATTGGTGTTCCCATCGGAATTTTTCTCTCGGTGAAATTGGCCAGTGCCACCCGTCGAACCTCTGATACGCGCTGTAGCTCGTCAATGGCATCCGCCCCATTATCCCATAAGTGCGTACCGGGATGGACCGATCCTTCGGGTCGTGCATCTTTATCGGTCAGAAACGTTAAGCCAGTTTTGTGCATATCCGTTACGATCTTTTCCAGAGCCTTCATTTCATCTGCTCCGGTCGGGAACTGCTCGTACCCATAGCGAATGCTCCATTTATCGTATATACCGATTCCTTTGGCATACGCATCACTCAGGTCAATACTGTTTCCTTTCACTTTAACCAGCATCGTCGGGTAATCCATGACAGAAGCCCGCCCGAACGTCGAACCGCCCTGCGTACTGGAGATGTAGTTATGAGGTAAGCCAAGTGTATGCCCCACTTCGTGAGCCGCCAGTTGCCGAAGCCGCTCAATAGACATCTGCATCATTGGGTCCGACGACGGAGCAGCCGCGCCAGAGTAATCCCCTGTTAAGCCCTGTGCAATCAAATAATCCTGCCGGACCCGCAGCGAGCCGAGGGTAACTTTTCCTTTGATGATTTCGCCCGTGCGGGGATCATTGACACTACCCCCGTAACTCCAGCCCCGCGTGGAGCGGTGTACCCACTGCACCAGATTATACCGAATATCCATCGGATCAGCATCAGCCGGGAGCAATTTAACCTGAAAGGCGTCTTTGTACCCAGCCGCTTCGAATGCCTGATTCCACCAGGCGGTGCCTTCCATCAGAGCCGACCGGATTGGTTCGGGAGTACCGGGATCAATGTAGTAAACAATGGGTTTGACCGCTTCACTCATAGCGGCTGATGGGTCTTTTTTCTCCAGTCGATGCCGCGAGATATACCGTTTCATGATTGGCTGACTAACGGGTGTTGCGTAGTCAAAGAACTCAATCCCCCCGTACCCAATGCGGGGGTCGAACAAACGGGGCTTGTAATTAGTATCCGGAAGTTGAACAAATGAGTGGTGCTGATGCATAGTAATTGCCGTAGGCGTAGGCACCACATCGCGTAAAAAAGAACCGGGGTTATCGCCCGTCAGGGTAATAATTGTTTCGAACTCCGTATTCTGCGGGAATGCTCTGGTACGGGGCATATACATGGCACTGCGCGTTTGGTCAAGTTTAAATGTACCCTGTTTGGTGCGGGCAATGGCCTGCCCAGCACCTACGGCATCCTGCATCAGAAACGGTGTCAGGTCGACCAGTACGCTGCCTTTATCCTCAGCCACAATCTCGAAACCGGCATGAATCGATTTGGCAAATGACTCCTCTACCGCCTGGCGCTCGAGCGGGTCATTGCTAATAGCGCGGTAGGCGTAGTTCGGCTCCAGCATCAACACCTTGTTGCCGCTACGCTGAAACTTCACGATGTGTTCCTGTCCCAACCGGCCACGGTCAAGGCCGATATCATTAGAGCCAACGCCTTCTGCCAGCGTCGGATAATACAACAGTTCGGTATCCAGGGAGGCAATTTCGAGCCATATCTTACCTTTTTTAACATCCCAGTAATAGGTCATAAAACCGGGATTGCGTTCCATACCCGATGTGAAGGCAGCAATGCTACCGGCGGGGGCTGGCTGGGCAAGTAAAAGTTTAGTGGAGAGCAGTAAGCAGAGAAGTGTAAATACGTGTTTTTGCATAGTAAATTGGGTTGTAATAAAGGCTCAAGATACGGCAAATGAATTGATAGTGTGATTTCGCCAAACTACTTTGTATGGGCAGTTCTAGAAATCATTATATTCATTGGTCATTTCGAGTAATTGGCAAATATAGATTACCTTGTGTAGTCAATCATACCCCCTGCTACTGCGTTGAATTACTTCGTTATCATCCTCGTCTGTATTACTCCATTTTTTACTACTTCGGCTCAGTCCAATCCGGCAGCCAGTTCATCAACACCCGTACCGGTCATCCCCGCAGAAGCACAGAAGACAGCGAAAGCCGTACAAGTAGTCAACATTGAGGCACACATGCGCTACCTGGCCGATGATAAACTCGAAGGCCGTAAACCCGGTACGCGTGGCTATGAACTGGCCGCCCGGTACGTTGAAAAACAATTTCGGACACTTGGATTCAAACCAATGGGGCAGGGAGGCACCTACCGGCAAAAAGTGCCGCTGCGCCGGGCGATAGTGCGGGATGCGGGCAGTTCGATGATTCTGACCCGGCAGAGCAGTGATGGAATAGTAGGCGCTTCAGAACGCATGACTTATGGGAAGAACTACATTTTCAGCCCACAATTTAGCCAGGCAACGAGTCAGGTATCCGCTCCGGTTGTGTTTGTCGGCTTTGGGGTATCCGCGCCAGAGTTAGGGTATGATGATTATGCTAACATTGATGTACGGGGTAAAATTGTAGCCTGCTTCAATGGTGCGCCCACCTCGTTTCCGTCCAACCAACGCGCTTACTCAAACTCTGCCAAGCAGGAAGTAGCCGCCAAACACGGGGCTGTAGGAATCATTACATTCAGTTTACCGGCCGATATGTTCGCCCGCATCGAATCCAATGCCCCCCGCAATCGACAGGCTACCTACCGCTGGGTCGATCCGCAGGGACAGGTGCAACGAACCTTTCCGGCCCTTAAAGTAATTGCTTCGCTGGGTGACTCCACCGCCCGCACCCTGTTTGCCGGTGCCAGCAAATCGTTTGACGATGCCCGGATAGCGGCCCGCCAGAATCGACCCCAGGCATTCCCACTAAACCTGTCCATACAGGCAATTACCCAAACGGAATTGAACAATGATCTGGTAGGCGAAAACCTAGTGGGGCTGCTACCCGGCTCCGACCCGGGCCTAAAAAACGAATACGTCGTGTACGTCTCTCATCTTGACCACCTTGGCATCACAAAACCCGTCAGGAACGATTCTATCAACAACGGCGCTCACGACAATGCCTCCGGCGTGGCTATCAATCTGGAAGCTGCCCGATTATATACGTTACTCCCCAAAGCAACCCGCCGGTCTGTCCTGTTTGTTGCCGTTACGGCCGAAGAAATGGGTTTGCTGGGTTCCGATTATTTTGCCAGCAATCCAACCGTGCCGAAAGAAAGTATAGTGGCGAACCTTTGTTTGGATATGCCGTTCTTCTTCCACCCTCTGTTGGATATTGTACCCTACGGCGTTGAGCATTCCAGCATGTCGGGGGCCGTACGGGCAGCCGCAAAGTTTGTAGGAGTGGAGATTGCGAAAGACCCCATACCCGAACAGTCCGTTTTTATGCGTTCCGATCATTTCAGTTTTGTTCGGCAGGGCATCCCGGCTATTTACGTTAAAAGCGGCTCTACTACCGGCGACTCCCGCGATGGGACCAAATTGAATCTGGCCTGGCGGGCCACTACCTATCACACCCCGCAGGATGATATAAACCAACCCTTCGACTGGAACGCGGCTGGTCGCCATGTACAGTTACAGTTTCTGATTGGCTATTTGACTGCCCAGGCCGACAACCGTCCCGTCTGGAACGACGGCGACTTTTTCGGGATCAAATTCAAACAAACGTCGTCTACAGAAACGAACAAAGGGCGTTGAGCGCCCTTTGTTCACTTTTTTTCAATCCGCCAAATCTACCGTAATCGCTCCGACCCCCGAACGAGCTTCTCATCCCGCCGAATAAACCGATTGGCCAATGCATTCATCACAAGGGCCACAATAATGGCATAGAAACCGGTAAGAAAATCTCCCTGATCACCAGGATCGCCGTACTCTTTTCCTGCGTATAGAGTCTTGTACAATATAATACCCATGATAGCCGTAAGCATTAAGGCATTTACGGCACATAAAGCGGTTTGCGTCAGGCGATTTCTATACTGAAAAATGGCGTAAAGAGACACAAGCCCGACCAGGACGATTAATAGAGCCAGATACCAGACACTATCCACAAACGTTGTGATACCCTGTTGATAATTGTACTGGAGCGCGGATAAATGCGCCATTTCTGTTGGCTGCTTACCAACTTTTTCCCAGAGTGGATTAGCCAATGCAACCCCCATGGCCACGGCAATAAGAAATAGAAACAGTGTTTGAACGCGTTGAATCATGCGTAATGATGTTTTTTGACCCGCAAAAATAGCCTAAAAAAAGCGGATGTTCGTCTGTTGCCGTCTGCCAATGGTTCACACACGGCTGCCAGTAACGAATTCTATAAATGGGGGGCCTTAATTCATACAGCCTGGCAGGAATCCTAAGGGGTTTATGGAGCACTCATTGCAGGCATGGAAAACTACCGGCCGTTTTGACCTGATTCAGGATGAAGCAACCGCCCTGACTGCTCTACCCTGAACTACGAGAGTGTGCTTTTATTCCGGGCAACCGGGTGTGCGTCAGGGTCGCCCGGCCAGGTGTAGGCCCCTGGTTCACGAAGTTATATGCGGCATACAGTAGCTGTATGTTGGGGCTTACGGTTGAAAGGCGCTCCAAGCCCTACTCACCAACGGAATACCATACGAGCCATTAAAATTTAATCACCTAACCCGCCGTTCCGCGAATTTTATTGACCATCGGTCGTTATCCGTAAAACGAATTCACCTGAAGAACCAATCATTTGTATGAACCGTCTTTTTTTCTTTTTTGCCGCCTTTGTCTTGCTGACGATTTGTGCGTTTCGGACCAGTTTACCGACCAGTCGGCTGACAGCGACATCGAACTTGCGCAAACCGGCCGACGAGCGTAGACATATTAACTGGCTGAGCATCGAGGAGGCCTATGCGCTGACGCAGAAAAAACCCCGAAAGTTTGTGGTAGATGTGTACACAAACTGGTGCGGGTGGTGCAAAGTGATGGACCGGGAAACGTTCTCCAAACCGGCTATTATTGATTACGTTAACGAGAACTACTACCCGGTTCGGTTCAATGCCGAGCAAACTGCCGACGTAAGACTGGGAGGGCAAACGTTCAAGTTTGTCAGGGGAGGTAGTCGGGGCGTTCACGAGCTGGCCGCTGCTTTGTTGAAAAACCAGATGAGCTATCCCACGACCGTATTCATGGATGAAAAGTTCAACCTCATTCAGCCCATTCCCGGATACCTTGAACCCCGCACCTTTCACCAGATTATCACCTACTTCGGTCAAAACTATCATAAGAAAGAACCTTTCGACCAATACAAGACAACAACCTACAGAAACTTTCAATCGGCCCTGACAGCCAGTAAGTAAACAAATTATATCAGGAAGGAGTGGGGACGAACACGGCTGTATGGTCACTCGCGGTCCGCGTTCCTTTTTTTTTGTTAATTTTGTTTTCTTTCATCAACCCCCAACAAACAAAACATGACTAAACAAGTGTCTTTTCTTGTGGTGTTAGCCATAACCATTGGGTTTATAGCCGCTGACAACCGCAAATTTATCGACCCGCAAAACATGGATATGTCCGTGAAACCGGGTGACAATTTTTACGAGTATGCCAATGGTAACTGGCTGAAGAAAAATGAAATTCCGGCCTCTAAAACATCGTGGGGCAGTTTTAACGAACTGCGGGAAAAGAGTCTTGATGCCATGAAGACCTTACTCGAAGACGCGTCGAAAACAACGACGAAAGGACGTCTGTACCAGATGGTAGGCGATTTCTACGAAAGTGGTATGGACAGCCTGACAATTGAGAAACGCGGTTTTGATCCCATTAAGCCGGACCTTGACCGGATTGAGAAAGTAACGAATAAAGCCGCTTTTCTGAATGAACTGGCTTATCAGCGGACCCAGAGTAACGGCATGCTGTTTGGCTTTTTTGTGGGACAGGACCGCAAAAACGTCAACAAATACCTGCCGCAGTTTAGCCAGGGGGGTACCACACTACCCGACCGCGACTACTACCTGAAAAATGATACCCGGAGCCAGAAAATACGTGACGCTTATCGCGATCACCTCACCAAAATGTTTGGGTTAATTGGCGAAGAGCCAACAAAGTCTTCGCAGGATGCCGATGTTATCATTCGGGTAGAAACCGCGTTGGCGAAAGCTCAAATGCCCCGTGTCGACCTCCGCGACCCGTACAAGACCTATAACAAATTCACCGTTGCTCAATTCAGTCAGCAAACGCCCGGCATCAACTGGATGGAGCACATGGCAAAGTTAGGCGTGAAAGGACAGGATACAGTACTAGTGCAAAGCCCATCATTTTACCGTTCGGTAGATAGCCTGGTAGCAGCCACGCCCATTGAAGAATGGCAGACGTACATGCGCTGGAATATTCTCAAAGGAGCAGCCCCGTACATGAGCAGTCCGTTTGTCAATCAAAACTTTGCTTTTTCAAAAGTGTTGTCCGGCCAAAAAGAGCAGACTGTCCGCTGGCAGCGGGTAAGTGGCCTTATTGATGGATCGCTGGGAGATTTGTTGGGGCAACTCTACGTACAGAAATACTTTAAACCAGAAGCAAAACAACGCATGCTGGCACTAGTCGACAATCTGGAAGCATCCTACAAGGAGCACATCAAAAAGCTGGATTGGATGAGTGAGGATACCAAGGCAAAAGCACTTAACAAATTGCTGGCGTTCAAGCGTAAAATCGGTTATCCCGACAAATGGAAAAACTACGAGGGCGTTACTGTTAGTCGTACTGATTTTTACGGCAATGTGGAGTCGGCAGGCAAGTGGCAATATAACTACATGATTAACCGATTGGGCAAACCCGTCGACCGGACGGAATGGGGTATGACGCCACCTACGGTAAATGCCTATTATAGCCCGGTCAACAACGAAATTGCTTTCCCGGCCGCCATTCTCCAATTCCCTTTTTTCGATGCCGCGGCTGACGATGCCGTCAATTACGGGGGTATTGGTGCCGTAATTGGCCACGAGATGACCCACGGTTTCGATGATTCTGGTCGCCAGTATGATGCTGACGGTACCCTGCGCGATTGGTGGACAAAAGCCGATGCCGACAACTTTAAAAAGCGGGCCGATCAGGTACGCGACCAGTTCTCCGGCTTCAGAGTGCTCGACACCATTAAAGTAAACGGTCAGCTAACCCTAGGTGAAAATCTGGCGGACCTGGGCGGTTTATCCATTGCCTATGATGCGTTCAAAAAAACTCCCCAGGGCAAATCAACTGGCAAGAAAAGCATGATTGATGGCTTCAGCCCCGACCAGCGATTCTTTTTATCCTGGGCGCAGGTTTGGCGTATCAACGTTCTGCCTGAAACACAAGCTCAATTGATTATGGTTGATCCGCACGCCCCGGGCCAGTACCGTTGCAATGGTCCTTTGTCAAATATCACGGCCTGGTACCAAGCATTTGATGTCAAACCGGGCGACAAAATGTACAAGAAGCCGGAAGACCGAATTAAAGTGTGGTAAAAATTATGCGATTATAATATTCACAAAAGCCGCGTTCCATTACCTGGATGCGGCTTTTATGAATATGAGTGTATTTCACCGAATTACTAGTTGACATATCGTGTAATCAATTCGTTTACTCGATTCTCCTGAATGCCTAAATCCCAGCCCATGAAAACCACTTATCTGACCTTCTTTCTACTCGTTTCTTTTTTAGCCTGCCAAACGAAACCCAAACAGGAGAAGAACGAAGACAAAACGGTCGTAGTCGATGATAGTGCCGCCACATTAGCCAAGCGACCCGGTCCCGATGCCCCCCGAACCGTACCGGATCGCCTGGTAAGGGCTCTTTATTTTGAGCACAACAAAAAAGAGAACCCCTTTCGGGAGAAGAAAAATCGGGCGTTGATCGACGAGTTTTTCACAAAATCCACCGCTGATATCATCTGGGACGATGCGCAGAGATCATCAGCCAAGGTGAATAGGACTAAAATAAACCTGCTCTACAACGCGCCTGATAACAACATAAAAAAGATGTGGGTGGAGCCGGCTGCTGTTGGCGGTACACGGGCTATTGTGTACGTAACATTCACGAACAAAGACAAACCCGAAGAAGTCAAAATTGATATGCAGAAGATAGCAGGAAGGTGGGGCATAACAGAGATTAACTACCCCAACGACCAGCAATTGACGAAAATACTTAAATAAGGCCGCTCTATTTAAATTATTTTTGGAGCATCTGTTGACAACACCGCAAAAACATGTAATTTTGCAACTCCAAAACCGGAAGCGGGCTTGGAAATGTTCTTTATCTTAACTTTTTCGGGGAGTTTCCAGAGTGGCCAAATGGATCAGACTGTAAATCTGCTGGCGTACGCCTTCGGAGGTTCGAATCCTCCACTCCCCACCAAATAAGAATGCGGAAGTAGCTCAATTGGTAGAGCGATAGCCTTCCAAGCTATAGGTTGCGGGTTCGAGACCCGTCTTCCGCTCTGTAGGTAGAGCAATGGAATTTTAGGCTATAAGTTGTGGTGAGGATGGGGTCCATTCAAAAACTGCTCCGATAGCCTTCCGTTCTTTTACTGGGTACCATAGACCGTACGGGCAACATCCGTTTATTTTATGGTCAATA
>CAWAJC010000045.1:0-27787 GCA_963782245.1 uncultured Cytophagales bacterium | reverse complement strand
GGCGCAAAAACCACATAGTGCCTGCTGGTTCGTTGCAGGAAATGATAGAAGCCCGCAATGAATTCTGTACCTTGGTTAAGAACAACGGTGCAGAACGGCCATGTTTGGTAACAGCACTGTAGGCCAGCAATACGCCCTCTGGACCGAAGAACCAGCGGGACTGAGCTCGTGCGCTGTCTAATACAGTTGGCCTGAAAGAAATGGACATCAATGCTCCCGATTTTCAGGGATACATTGACGATGTGGCCCGGCAGTTGTTTGAAACCAATACGGATGCCTCTATCGACGTATTTGTCATTGTAGCCTTCGAGCCTATGAATAGCGTCGTGTATAACAAATTGGTGGACGCCTACCAGAAATATGCCAGCCCACCCGATGAGTTGGTGTATGCTCACTTTAACTTGGCCCTGCTCACGCGGGTGCGGTCGTCGTTTTGCATGTATTCACGCATGGACACGCTGCTCAATCCCATCAAACTAACTTTAGCTACGCAGTTGCTCGAAGCCATTAAGAAGCTGGTAGACAGCGCCAAAACGAAAGAAGACCTAAACATCCGGGTTACAAACGCGCTGGTCGATCTGTATTTTCCGAATACCGAACCGGGCGACCCCGTGGAGCGTGATTCTGTTGATGCGTACTGCCATGAGCGAACTGGAATACGGTAGTCACTCGCTGCCATTTGTGCAGTTGATGACCCGGCAGGTTCTCGAATCGTATAAAAAGCCAAAAGAGATTGAGCAGGCCAGCAAACAGGGGGAGCCAAAAGAACCTTCCCCCAACAAAGATACGGAGCCGACTGCGGTGACGACTGGTACGGCGCAGGCGTCCACACTTTTTAAAGAGGAAGCGGCATGGTGGGTGACAGAAAGGGCTGCCAAGTCCCCGACTGCTGAAATGGCCCATGCCTGATTATTGACCCTGTGGTGTTTAGGACTGACCAACCCGAAACACCACAGGGCTTTACACCTTCATACCCCCTCCGTCACAACGACCGATTCAGGGGAGAAAAGTTGATTGATGAGGGCGTTTTTGAGCGTTGTTACTGACAAACGTAATCCTTGAATTTCTATCCTCCTGCTTTCAATCTTTAGCAAGCTTTCAACAATCTCCTTTTGTTGCAATAGAGGTGGAATAAGCAGTTTACATTTCTTCAAGTCTTGAAGGTAAATAGCTTGTTGTGCAGATGGACCAGAATAAGCCTAGCAGCGTACTTTGAAATTCTTTCCTTTTTCTAACCAACTGTACTAGATATTCTCCTATAACAAAATTTTTGTTTGGCTTTAATAGAATAACACTACCCATTAAAGCAAAAGGAGTTTTAAGAGTGTTTAATGTAGTTCTCCCAATTGTAGCACCACGACTTACAATAAGTACATCATTTAACTCAGGATTGCATCTATTTAAAGATAACTCAAAGGCTTCAGGTGAAATATATTTGCATCCTCAAAAGCAATTTCATTTTCTTGGATATCCTTAGCAGACAAAATTGGCAAACCGACTGGTAGACAAACCGGTGATAAATGTTCTCCATCAGTAACTTTTGAACAAAGTTCGTTGATAGTATACTCTTTCCATTCCTCTAGATTTTTGAATCTACCCCCCGTAACTAATTTGTCACGGAAAATATCTCTTGCCAAGTTTTTGTGGAATTTTCCAACTCCCCATACCGTTCCACCACCTCATCAGCGGCCCAGAGTAATTCGGCCAGTTTCGCCTGCTGGTCGAGGGGTGGGAGCAGGAATTCCTGATCTTTCAACGTTCCCCAGTTGATGGTAGGCGAAAGTGACCCCACCGATATGTCGATGGCCCGGTGCATGAACAGGTCGGAGTGCAGAAAAAAGGGAAACAGTCGCGGCTCAATCACGGCATAGATTAGCCCGCAACACCATTGTGTGGGCCGAGCAGATACCATCGAATTCAGCAATGGCGGCTTTGCGCTGATAGGCGCGTCGTTTGCCAAAAATTACGTCGCCCGGATACACCCGGAGTTTGGTCCCTTCCACGTCGGTCGGTCTTCCCAAATCGTTTGATGTGGATGTATTCAGCGTCGATATGTTCCAGCCCCACGTACAGTATAAGGTTGGTTTGTTGCGGTTCAATGCGCTCCGAAATACTACGGGCAATTGGCTGAACCGGTAGGTTTTCCAGTCTGAGCGGTCAATCTGGCGCAAGTCTAACTGGTCGTGTGGCTGTCATTATCTTAATTCGGTTAAAAGGGTCGCCACCGACTGACGAAGTGGATCGGATTGAGCCGCCCAGGTTTCGATGATTGATTCCAGCGGTACCCGCTCTCCAACGGCTTTATGCACGTTAGACAACGTAGCGGGCCATGCTCAAATTGGCTTTGTTGGCCAGCACTTCCTCTATCGGTACCACCTTTGCAAATCCGTCAATGTCGGCAAACGCATGATAGGCCTGCGCAATCCGCTGGATATTGGTTTCGTCTAACTGGCTGGTTGTTTTCTCCGTCCTGATCTCACCCACCGCATTGATGAATAGAATTCTGCCCCGTCGTTCGGCGGGTTTGCTGGTGCGGCAAATGAGCAGGCAGCTTTCCATCGGTGAGTTATAAAACAGGTTTGGCCCCAGCCCAATTACACAATCGACCAGATCGGCCGCAATCATGCGTCGGCGCATATCGGCTTCGCTTTCCCGAAACAATATGCCGTGCGGCCACAGCACTACGCAGCGGCCGTTGGTGGGGTCGAGGCTTTTGTGGATGTGCTGCTGGAAGGCGTAGTCGGCGCAGCCCTGCGGGGGTGTTCCCCAGATATTGCGGCCGTAGGGATCGTTGATGAACGTTTTCTGGTCCCAGCTCTTGATGCTGTAGGGCGGGTTGGCCAGAATGACGTTGAAGGTTTTGAGTTCGTCGTTTTCCAGAAAAGCCGGGTGGCTCAGCGTATTGCCCCGCACCACGCTAAAGTCCTCGATGCCGTGCAGAAACATATTCATCCGGGCAATGGAGGAGGTAATGAGGTTGATTTCCTGCCCGTAGAGTTTCAGCGTCCGGTATTCCTGTCCGGCAGTTTTGAGTTGCAGTGCCCCGTTGAGCAGCAACCCGCCCGAGCCGCAGGTAGGGTCATACACGCTCTCGCCCGGCTGCGGGTCGGCAATGAGCGTCATCAGTCGCACCACCGTGCGGTTGGTGTAAAACTCGGCAGCCGTATGCCCGCTATCGTCGGCAAACTGCTTGATGAGGTATTCGTAGGCGTTGCCCAGTTCATCCTGCGCCACGTTGGCAATGCTCAGGCTATGGCGGCTGAAATGCTCGATCAGGTTGAGCAGCGTTTCGTCGTTAAGCCGGTCCTTGTTGGTCCAGGTGGCATCGCCAAAGATGCCGTAAAGCTGGTCGGGGTTCGCCTTTTCGAGTTCGCGCATGGCGTGTTGCAGGGCCGAGCCCACGTGCTGCGTTACGGCCCGCACATCGCGCCAGTGCGCACCGGCAGGCACCTGAAACCGGTGATTTTCGGCAAAGGCGGCATAATCCAGATCGCCGTCGCTATCGGCCAGGGCCTGCTCGTGTTCTTCGTCATACACATCGCAGATGCGTTTGAAAAACAGCAGCGGAAAAATGTACTGTTTATAATCGCCCGCGTCGATGTGGCCGCGCAGGTAGGTAGCGGCTCCCCAGAGGTAGGATTCGAGTTGTTTTTGGGTCATGTGAGTAAAGCAGAGACAATTACCAGACAACGGTAACTGGATAGGCACTAAACTGTCGAATCAGGGTATGCGTATCCAGAGTAAGTTCATGGCATATACTCGTTGAAATCATCCAGGGGCGCGTCGAAATCATCAGCCATAAACGTGACTAATCCCCTGGCACTCCCAAAGCGGGGTTTGCGTTCGGACGGATGCAGCAAGCGGATCAGATCATTATAGACCCGCATAAACTGTTCGTCGGATAGCTCCGCGATTTCCTTGACAACATGAATTTTCAGTTCGGCAGCTTGCATAAAAACAGCGTTTAACAAAGATAACCGTTTATCAGTCCAGTTTGAACGTCCGTAATTTTCAGAGTAGCGTTATAACAAATCGAACGTTTTGAGCAACGCCTTAAACCGGTCTTCGGCCTGCCAGGCGGCCTGTGCGGCTTCGTCAAGCTGATGCAGGGCATGTTCCAGCGTCGGTAGTTCGTCGGTAGCCTCCTTTTCGATGTACAGCGGAATATTGAGGTTAAACTCTTTTGCCCGCAGCTCGTCCAGTCAACCACCTTCGCCCGGTTGGGTTCATCGGCAAAGGCATTGTACCAGCCGTAAATCGTTTCGACGTGTTGTGGCTCCAGAAAATTCTGCGCCCGCCCCACCCGAATCTGATCAGAGCCGTCGATAAATAATACCTTACCGGCACGGTCAACCTGCTTTTTGGCCCGAAACACCAGAATACAAGCCGCCAGTGTGGTGCCGTAAAAGATGTTTGGCCCCATACCAATTACCGCTTCGAGCAAATCGGCCTCAATGAGTGTTTGCCGGATTTTACCCTCGGCTCCCTTTCGAAACAGTGCCCCGTGGGGTAACACCACGGCCATTCGTCCGGTGTCGGGACGCATGGACCGGATCATGTGCTGCACCCACGCCATATCGCCATTGCCTTTGGGCGGCACCCCGGCAATGTTGCGCCCATAGGGATCGTTCACCCAATTCTCGGCACCCCACTCTTTAAGCGAGAACGGCGGATTGGCCACCACGCAATCGAACTGCCGAAGCTGATCATCCCGCAAAAACGCCGGATACCGTAACGTGTCACCCCGGGCAATGTCGAAGTCTTCGATGCCATGCAGAAACATGTTCATCCGGGCAATGGTGGAAGTCGTCAGGTTTTTCTCCTGGCCGTACATCCGCAGCGTCCGGTAGTCGCGCCCGGCCTGCCGCAGGTGTTCGATGCACTCCAGCAGCATGCCACCCGTGCCGCAGGTAGGGTCGTAAATAGATTCGCCTTCCTGCGCATCAACGACCAGCCCAATCAGGTGAACCACCGACCGGGGCGTGTAAAATTCACCCGCTTTTTTATTGGTCAGGTCGGCAAAATCCTTGATGAGGTATTCGTACGACTGGCCCAGAATATCCGGCTTCTACGGCCTCATTGGACAAACTGTACCGCGAGAAGTGTTCGAGCAGGTCTGTCAGCAGCGAGTCGGGCAGTTTTTCTTTATTGGTCCAGGGCGCGTCGCCGAAAATGCCGTAGAGCAGGTGCTGATTGGCCGTTTCAATTTCCCGGAAGGCCCGTTGCAGCGCCTCGCCAACATTGGTGCTTACCTGCCGGACATCGTTCCAGTGGCAACCGGCGGGAATTATAAAGCGGTGTAATTCCGCCAGGGAGGCATAGTCAGCATCGCCCGCCGATTCGGTAAGAGCGACCTGATACTCTTCATCATAGACATCGGAGATACGCTTGAAAAACAGCAGCGGAAAGATGTATACCTTAAAATCGGCGGCATCGACGGGTCCTTTCAGAATCCAGGCAGCGCGCGATAAATACTGCTTGAGGTGATTGAGTGAAAGCTTTTCCATAGTAAATCGGAAAGGCTAAAATACGGACTCTTTACGGTTTCGGCGTTATGATGGCCTGAACCTGATAGCGGAAACCGCTAATCATCCCGGCGTATGAGCACGCACCTAAGCTCTTCTCACGAAAGAAGTTTTACCGATCAACGGGTAGCAACCAGTGATGAACAGGGATTTGCCAATGGTTGTTACTCCTCTTATATGACAACACTACACCTACACTGACATTCTCTACCCGACCTTGATACGCTGCGTCAGCAACCCGACACCGCCGTGGTGGATGTGCGTGATGAATGGGAGTTTGATGAGTTCAATATCGGCGGACTAAACATTCCTTTGCCCGATATCCGCGCCCGAAAAGATGAACTCCTCCCCTACCAGTATGCTGATTGTTATCTGCACCAACGGCGTTCGGAGCCGGGTAGCGGCCAAAGATTTCCTGCGCCAGCCGGAGTTGCAGCACAAAACTATTTACCACCTGCACGGCGGCCTGGTAGAAGCGGTAGACTAACTCACAACGGTGAAACCCGGTTTGGCGGCTTGTTTTTCGACGTGTGGCAGGTGTATCTGCAAAATATCGTGGACGTTGACCCGGATCAACTGCGATAGCTGACTGAGTGGCAGGTCGTTTCGTTCCAAGCCCAAACGGGTCTTCAATCTCTTCGCCAATCATTTCCAGCCCAACCAGAATATAGGATGTCAGTACCACGGCCGGAATGGTCAGATAGCCATACACGTCAATGACGGTGAAGGGCAATATCGCCACATAAAGCAAAATAAACAGCCGGATAAACAGCTGGTACGAAAACGGGATGGGCGTACTTTTGATGCGTTCGCAAATACCACAAACGTCCATCAGGCTGTCAGATACCCATTCATGTTGATGTGCTGCGAGTTGGACAGATAACCGTTCCGATAAAGATCTTCGGTACGCATTCTGAGTTGGCTCGATACGCCCAGCCGGCTTGTGGTCAAACTCTTCCAGGGTTGATTACCTGCCACTTCTTCCGTCACTTCCAGGTCGTCCAGCGTTTTTACATCGCGCAGGTGATTGCGCAGGGCAAAAGGAAAATTGGCAATCGTCCGGGCAAAAAAGAGTCGATTCTCAGTATCATCTGCTGGGAAAACGGCGTTGAAATAGATAGCTAAATTTCGGCAGTTGTTTACCAGAACGCCCCAGCTGCGACGTCCTTCATAAAATCGGTCATAAGCGGTGTTGGTCCGAAAAAGCAGAAGCAAACTCAGCAGAATACCCATTGCCCCCCAAAAAGAAGCAGGCGTATCTTTCAGTCGAAGATCTACGTAATTCAATTCAACGACCGTAACGATCAGCACGTAAATGAAGACGACGATCAATCGCCGTATCAGAGCCTTTGCCGTGGGGCCGGTGTGAAAATGCCAGATAGCCGAAAACCAGTCTTTCTTTTTATAAATAATCATGACACGAGTAAACTCAACTACTAACGGGCTGCCCATATCGCATTGTTTAGTACAGATCTACAGCTAAACGGGCATTTCACCGGCAAAAACCCGTCGGGCCGGTCCAATCAGGTAAATGTTATCGAAGCCACCATCGGGTAAGGAATTGAACGATACCCGCAGGTGACCACCCAGGGTTTTGATAACGGCCGGACTACGAATACCCTCCTGCTGATAGGCGACCAGCGCAACCGCCGTTACGCCGGTGCCGCAGGAGTAGGTTTCGTCTTCCACTCCCCGCTCGTACGTTCTGACATACAAGCCATTGTTATCCATAACCTGCACATAATTAACATTCGTACCACCGGGTGCAAAACGGTCATCGTACCTTACTTGCCGCCCGTCGGCAACTACGTTCACCACGTCCGTATTATCCAGATCTGCAACGAAGTGAACAACGTGCGGAGAGCCGGTATGCAGAAAAGTCAGGCCGCTCCGATCTTCGATGCCCGGTACGTCGCTCATCTTCAAAAAGATTTCGTCCCCGTGTACTTCGGCCAGGTGTTCGCCATCGACAGCCCGGAAGCGGGTTTTTTCGGTGAACAGCCCCAGGTCATGGGCAAACCGGACGATGCACCGCCCGCCGTTACCACACATACTGCCTTCGGCCCCGTCGGCGTTGAAATACACCATCCGAAAATCATACTCATCATCGTTCTGGAGCAGAATGAGTCCGTCAGCCCCGATGCCAAACCGGCGGTGACAAAGTTGCCTGATCAAGGCCTGATCATCGGCAGGGAATGGCGTGGCCCGGCCTGGCCTGGCCCGATCATCGATCATGATAAAATCGTTTCCCGTACCCTGATATTTAAAGAAGTTCATACCGTTTAATGAAAAAAGCCACCCTTTCGGGCAGCTTTTGTTTCTTTCTGACAGGCAGGTACCTACGCTGCTGCTACCACCTTTGGCTTCCGCTCTTTAACACGAGCAGCCTTACCCTGGCGGCCACGTAGATAAAACAGACGGGCCCGACGGACTTTACCCATGCGGACGACCTCAACTTTATCGACGTTGGGCGACAGCAGCGGGAAGATACGCTCCACACCAATGCCATTCGATATCTTGCGAACAGTGAAGGTTTCACCACCGCTACTTGGATTACGGCGCTGAATAACCGTGCCCGTGAAGACCTGGATACGCTCTTTGTTTCCTTCGCGGATTTTGACGTGAACGTTCACCGTATCACCCGCCCGGAATGTGGGCAACTCTGTGCGACGCTGCGCGTTGTCTGCCTCTACTAATTTTATTAACTCGCTCATGACCGTATATAAATCGCCAGATAACTATTTGCGAAATGAGCCGCAAAGATAGTAAATTTCTCGGCTGTAGAAAATACTTTTGTAAAATTACCTCGTTTACCCCGCCACCAGGCTTATGAAAATACTTAACGTTGACCAGATAAAGGCACTTGATCAGGCAACCATCGAAAAAGAACCCATCGCACCCATCAATTTGATGGAGCGGGCAGCCCTTACATTCGTTGACTGGCTGGCCGAGCGTTTTCCCGTTACAACCCCCATCAAAGTTTTTTGCGGACTGGGCAACAACGGGGGTGATGGACTGGCCATTGCCCGACTGCTGCTGGAGCGGGAGTACGCCATTGAGGTGTGCGTTGTCCGCTACGCCCCCCGCGAATCTGATGACTTTATGCACAACCACCGGCGGCTCAAACTCATCACCGAAACAGTCCGGTACATCGAATCAAGTCAGGACATTCCGGCCCTTCGCCACAACGAGGTGATTATTGATGCCATTCTGGGTTCGGGTTTATCGCGCCCGGCGGATGGTATTGTTCAACAGGTAATTGAACAGATAAACCGATCACCGGCTACGGTTATTTCGGTTGATATTGCCAGTGGGCTCTACACGGACAGGCCTAATGCCCCGAACGACGTCATCATCGAGCCCGACTATACGGTTACCTTTCAGTTGCCCAAACTGGCTTTCATGCTCCCCAACAACGGCCGTTATGTTGGTGACTGGCAGTTCGTTGACATTCGCCTGCACAAACGATTTATTGATAAGGCACCCACCCCTTATTATTTTACGCAGGCGCAGGATGCCCGCCTTTTGCTAAAGAAAAGAAACCGGTACGCCCACAAAGGAACGTTTGGCCATGCGTTACTCCTGGCAGGCAGCTACGGGAAAATAGGAGCCGCCGTGCTGGCAGCCAAAGCCTGTATACGGTCGGGGGTGGGGCTGCTGACGGTACAGGTTCCGCAGTGTGGATACCCTATCCTGCAAACAGCGGTGCCGGAAGCGATGTGCCTGCCCGATAGCCATCCCCATTTGCTGACCGGCCAACTGGAAACCAGTTCGGAAAAAGCAGAAAATCCTGACCCGGCCAGTTACACCACCGTAGGTATTGGCCCCGGCATTGGCAAAGCGCCCGAAACGCTGGCCATGCTGAAGAAACTACTGGAAGGGGTGAAAAAACCCATGATTATCGACGCCGACGCGTTGAACCTGCTTGCCGAAAACCGGGACTTACTAACGAAGCTCCCTCCCGACAGCATCCTCACTCCACACCCCAAAGAGTTTGAGCGGTTAACACAAAAGTGGGATGACGACTACCAGAAGCTGGATATGCTGCGGCAATTTGCCCAAACCCACAAAGTTGTCGTTGTTTTGAAAGGAGCGCACACGGCCGTTGCTACGCCCGGTGGCGACATTCATTTCAACTCAACGGGCAATCCGGGTCTGAGCACGGGCGGAACGGGGGATGTACTGACCGGTGTACTTACGGCCCTGCTGGCCCAGGGTTACGACCCTATTGAAGCAGCCGTGCTGGGGGTGTACGCACACGGGCTGGCGGGGGATCGGGTAGCCGAACAACGCGGTCAAACCGGTATGATTGCTTCGGATGTTGTTGAAGCACTCCGGTGGGACTAAAGCCGGGTGTACACGTCTGGTTTGAGCGGGTCAATTTTTGGCCAGATAACGTATTTCTACGCTGTAACGAAAACCGGGGTTTCTCCCCTGTTTTCGCAATAGACCGTTCCCGAAATTTGTATCGGCATAAACGCTCATATTGACACACCATGAAATACGGAACGCATCGAGACTGGCAACCTGAAACCCCTTCGCGCAGAAGCCGTTTTAGCGTCAACTACACAACCGCTTTAGGCAGCCTGGCAGCCGCTTTGCTGGTCTATATCATCTACCACATTTACCCGCTGGTTTCCAAAGGTTTGCTGTGGTAGTTGACGGTGCAGGGATGCCCCGAATTGCTACTACTATTTCATAAGCTGATAGGTAGCAAAAGCGGCCAGGTAAGCCAGCGCCATCATGTAGCCTAACTGTACAGCGGGCCACTTCCAGCTTTTTGTTTCGCGTTGTGTAGCGGCAAGGGTGCTCATACACATCATGGCGAATACATAAAAGACCAGCAGAGACCAGGCCAGCGCCGGGGTGTACATCGGCCTGCCGGTGGCCGGGTTTCGCTCCTGCCGGAGCCGCTCGCGAATGGTAACACCGGCATCATCCTCCCCATCTCCCCCGCCAATGCTGTAGATGGTCGACATCGTGCCGACGAATACTTCGCGGGCCGCGAAGGAACTCAGCAGGGCAATACCAATTTTCCAGTCGTAACCCAGTGGCCGAATGGCGGGTTCGATAAAATGGCCGAACTGCCCGGCATACGAGGCTTCAAGTCGTTCGGAAGCAATCCGATTCTGTAATGCATCGTCCGCAAGCGTGGTGCCTTGTGTACGCGCCCGAGCCTCCGCCCGTTCCAGCGAATCGCCGGGGCCGTAGCTGGCTAGTACCCAGAGTATGATGGAAATGGCCAGAATTACCCGCCCCGCTTCCCAGACGAACGAACGCACACTCTCCCAAACCGTCAGGGCAACGTGGTTCCAGCGGGGTAGCTTAAAGGTGGGCAGCTCCATAATAAAAAAGCTGGTCTCTTTGGTGCGAAGAAAAAGCTTCAACAGGGCCGCCGACGCTACGGCACTGACCAAACCCAGCAGGTATAAGCTCATCAGGGCCAGGCCCTGTAAGTTGAACAGACCGAGAACACGGCGGTCTGGCACTACCAGCGCAATCAGAATGGTGTAGATGGGCAACCGGGCCGCGCAGCTCATGAGGGGCGTCACCAGAATCGTGATGAGCCGGTCGCGCCGGGTGCCAATACTTCGGGTAGCCATAATGGCCGGCACTGCGCAGGCTACGCCCGAAATAAGGGGTACTACACTGCGGCCGTTCAGGCCGAATTTTCGCATGATCCGGTCCATAATCACCATCACCCGCGACATATACCCCGACTCTTCGAGCAGGGCTATCAGCAAAAACAAAAAAGCGATTTGGGGAATGAATACCAGCACACCCCCAACACCAGCCAGTACCCCATCGGTCAGTAAATCCGTGAGCGGTCCGGCAGGCAGACTTGCCTTTAATTGCCCATTAAGCCAGGCAACGCCCGTGTCAATACCATCCATGAAAGGTTGTGCCCAGGCAAAAATGGCCTGAAATATCAGCAACAGCACAAGGGTAAAAATGGCGTAGCCCCAAACCGGATGGAGAAGAAAACGATCCAGTCGCTGGCTCCAGGTTGGCGCATCGGCAGCCCGTTGTTCGGTAACGGCCTCCGCCACCAGGGGAGCAATGCGTTTGTAGCGGGTAATGGTTTCGTCGGCCTGAAACGTCTGTTCACTAAACCCGTGCCGGTCGATGAGGGCATCAAGCGCAATCCGCTGGGCCTGGTTCAGGAAAGAAAAACCGTCGTGCTGAATCAGATACTGCAGAGCGAGGTAGTTGCTGTTGAGGGCGTAGTCTTTTCTTGTTGCCGCAATCAGTTCGGTAGCCCCGTCGGCAGGGTCGAAGAAGAGGCTGGGTGGTAATACCGGCTCTTTCATCTGCCCCAGTACGGCCTGCTTGAGCTTATCCAGTCCTTCGCCGGTGCGGGCATTGATCCGAACAATGGGAATACCCAGGCGCATAGCCAATCGGACGGCGTTAACCTCTTTACCCTGTTTCTGAGCTACGTCGAGCATGTTCAGGGCCAGCACCACCGGCACACCCAAATCGGCAACCTGCGTAAACAGGAGCAGGTTTCGGTGCAGGTTCGACGCATCGACAACAACAATGGCAACAGTAGGATAATCGGGATGAGCAGGGTTGGCCAGGATATCCGTTACGACCTGCTCGTCCAGTGATTTGGGGTAAATGGAATAAACGCCAGGGAGATCAACGACGGTTGCCGAAGTCTGGGCACCGAGGGGCCACGTACCGGATTTCTTATCTACCGTGACACCGGGAAAGTTACCCGTTTTCTGACGCAGGCCGGTCAGTTGATTGAAGAGCGATGATTTACCGGCGTTTGGGTTACCGATAAGGGCAATGATAGGGGACTTCAACTCGACACTAAGAGTGACGAGTGAAGAATGACGAGTGAAGAATAGCTATTCTTCACTCGTCATTCTTCACTCTTAATTTTCAATGAGCATGGTGGACGCTTCGGATTTACGCATAGCCAGGCAGTAGCCACCGACCTTCAGGCAAATGGGATCACCCAGGGGTGCTTTGCTGTGGAGGCATACCTCAGCACCGGGTAAACAGCCCATTTCGAGCAACTTTAACGACATTAACTGATTGTTGAACGACAGAATGGTGGCCCGTTCTCCAATTTTCAGATCAGCTACGCTACGTTTGCTCATATCCCGGGTGCCAGTTTAAGGCGGCTGTTTTTATTTAGATTCAATTTAATTAACGCAAGATTACGACGGAAAGTTGTTCTATGCAAGAACGATCCGTAAAAATATCAGCGTTCCCGGTCTGGCTGATTCGTTAATAATTCGGGCCATGATCGTCGGTCACGCCTGTTGATTACTACCTGCCTATTTAATTCATTTTCCGTTAGGGCATCAAATCCCAGCCGAACCGCAGAATGGTGGCGGCAATGACCACCAGGAAGAATACCCGGATAAAACGGTTGCCTTTCAGGATAGCTAGGCGTGCTCCCAGAAACGCGCCCGACAGATTGGCCACTGCCATGGGAAAGGCCAACGCGTACAGCACGTAGCCTTTATTGGCAAAAAACAGGGTGCAGGACAAATTCGTGGCGGCATTAACCAGTTTGGCGTGGGCACTGGCCTTCAGAAAATCGAACCCGATCAGGCCAATAAAACCCAGCACGAGAAAACTTCCGGTTCCCGGCCCAAAAAAGCCGTCGTAGAAACCAATTACGGCGCCCATCAGCCACATACGCATCCGCTGTTGTTCCGCCGTGACGAGCCGCTGCGACACCTGCCCGAATCCTTTTTGGGTGAGCGTATAGATAAACACAGCAGTCAGAATGACCAGTGCGAATGGTTTCATGAAGCTGTTCGGTACGCGGGTCAGCGTCCAGGCACCCAGCCACGAGGCTGCGAAGGCGATAGCCATCATCGGGGCAATGAACTTTCCCACCACGGCTACGCGTCGGCTGTACTGAAACGCGCCCATCAAACTGCCGCCCAGCGAGGGAATCTTCGTGGTTCCAATGAGCGTTGGGACGGGGTATTGCGGCAGAGTAAACAGGATGGCCGGTGTTTGGATCAACCCGCCCCCGCCAATAATGGCATCGATAAAACCCGCCAGAAAGGAGAATCCGCAGAGAATAAAAACAGAATAGTCGTTCATGAAGTGCATCAGAACACAAAACTATTTCTTTTTCGCGTCGGCAGCGTACCGTAAATTTGTAGCATCAGGAAAAGAATATGGCAGAATCGGTACGGCAAATGGGTGCATTGATGCGGAAGGAGTTCCTGCTGGAGTGGCGGCAGCGCTACGCCCTCAATGGCATGCTGCTGTACATTGTGAGTGCGGTATTTGTCTGTTACCTGAGCTTCAGCGCCCGGCGTGGCCAGTTGACACCCATCGTCTGGAATGCCCTTTTCTGGATTATCCTGTTGTTTACCGCCATCAATGCCATTGCCAAAAGTTTCGTTCAGGAGCGGGCCGGGCGGCAGTTGTACTACTATACCCTGGCCAGTCCGCAACAGATTATCCTGTCGAAAATTCTGTATAATACCGTCCTGATGCTGGCCCTGGCCCTGTTAGGTTTCAGCGTTTATGCGTTTGTGCTGGGTAATCCGGTTCAGGATGTGCCTTTGTATCTGGCAACCCTGGTACTGGGTGCCATTGGTTTTTCGGCCTCGCTGACCCTGGTGTCCGGCATCGCCAGCAAAGCCGAAAACCCATCGACGCTGATGGCCGTACTGAGTTTCCCAACCATGTTGCCGCTACTGCTGGAGTTGTTAAAAATATCGAAGAATGCCCTCGATGGCCTCGACCGGAGTGTTAGCTGGAAAGAAGTTGGAACTGTATTGGCCATCGATGCTATTGTACTGGTACTGTCCTGGCTGCTATTTCCGTTTTTATGGCGGAGTTGAAATTGGCACTCATTTCAGGACGAACTGTAGCGGCTAACTATCGTGAACCGAATACCTGAATACCGTAAACATCAACCATTAACCGAATGAAAAACAATTGGTGGAAAGCCCTCGCGGTCGTTATTATGACGTATGTTATCATCTGGGGCTTGCTTGGCCCCGTACCGCGCCAGCCGATTCTGAACGAGAGTATCCGCAACGTGTCGTTTCACGTGCCGCTCTGGTTTGCTATGATCCTATTGCTGATTGCATCGGTCATCTACTCGGTTCGCTATCTGCGTAAGGGACGGATGGACGATGATCTGATTGCCGTTGAGTTTGCCAATACGGCTATCCTGTTTGGTATACTGGGCTGCCTGACGGGAGCGATCTGGGCTAATTTTACCTGGGGGGACCCGTGGCCCAATGACCCTAAGCTGAACAGCGTAGCTGTGGGTATGCTTATGTACCTGGCCTACCTTATTCTGCGCGGCTCCTTCGACGATGAGCAGCGACGCGCCCGCATATCAGCCGTTTATAACATTTTCGTCTTCGCGGTCTTCATTCCGCTTATATTCATTCTCCCCCGCATGACCGATTCCCTGCACCCCGGCAACGGAGGTAATCCGGCATTTGGTAAATACGATATGGACAACAGCTTACGCCTGGTGATGTATCCGGCCGTTATTGGTCTGACGCTCATGGGTGTCTGGATGACGCAGTTGCGGGTACGGCTACGGCGGGTACGGGTCGCGCTGGATGACTAAAGTCCATCAATTTCCCGGAATGTTTCCCGTCCTTTTTACGTTATTTTTATAGTTATTCATATTCCCAATGCAACGAACTCCCTTTTTTAAATCGTCCCTGCTGGCCCTTCTTCTGCTAAGTCAACGGATAATGGCGCAGCAACCCGTAACCGATAGCGTTGAAATGGCCGACCAGCTCCGGGCCGATGGCAAGATATGGGTGGTCGTAGCCGTCATTGCAACGGTTTTTGCGGGTATCGTTGTTTACCTGATCCGGCTGGACCGTCAGATTGGTAAGCTGGAGAAAGAAGTACAGAATCAGAAAAAAGACGCAAGGCAAAAAACAAGTGACCTCAACTAGCTGTCGTTTCTTAACCCCATAACCCAATCAACATGAAACTCTCTCATATAATCGGCATTATCGTTATTGCCGTCGCCATTGGTGTCATTGCCAGTACGGCGGGGGATGCCAGTGTGTACACGACGTTTACAAAAGCACAACAGATGGCCCAGAGTGGCGACGACAAAATGATTCACGTCGTTGGTAAGGTGAACAAAGACGCGCAAGGCAAAATTGCCGACATGCTCTACAACCCGGCCATTGACCCGAACCACTTCGAGTTTACGCTCATCGACAATGACAACCGGGCCCAGAAAGTCGTGTACAACAGTCCCAAGCCGCAGGATTTCGAGCGTTCGGAGCAGATTGTCGTGATCGGCGCTATGGAAGGGGATCATTTCCAGTGCAACAAAATTTTGCTCAAATGCCCATCCAAGTACCAGGATGGCAAACTGGAAACGACTGAATACACGGCAAAAACAGCACAGCGATGAGCCTACAGGAAATTGAAGTAGTCATAGCAAGTCTTCCTCCTAAGGAGATACACGAGTTAGCTGATTGGCTGGATGAACCCCGTGGTCAGTTATGGGACAAGCAAATTGAAGAAGATGCAAAGGCAGGACGACTAGATGCGCTTACTGGTCGGGCAAAGGAACAAAATCGTCAGGGCTTAACCCGACCGCTTTGATCTATAAAACGACTCCTGATTATTGGGAATGCTATAATGCCCTTCCAAGAAGTATTCAAAAGTTAGCTGATAAGAATTACGCCCTGTTCAAAGTAGACACTTTTCATCCATCCTTACATTTCAAGGAAGTAAAAGAAGGTCTATGGTCGGTACGGATAGGACTAAAATACCGGCTTTAGCAACTGAAGACGGAGGTGACTTACTTTGGTTTGGATCGGTCATCACTCCGAGTACGATAGATTGATTAACTAACATGATACACGAAACAGTCGGTCAACTCGGCCATTTTTTTGTTATTCTTTCCTTTGTTACGGCACTCGTCGCAACGGTTGCCTATCTGCTGTCGGCCCTGGGAAAAGGGAAAGGTGCCCAGGCCGAAACGGTGGAAGAACTGCAGCTGGCTTACGCCGGGGAGTCGACATTCAACGGCAAAACGGCAAAACGAAAAAGTCCACCAAAAAAAGTAGTCCAGGCATCTTCGACCGAATCGAAAGACGACTGGCGGACGCTGGCCCGCTGGTCCTTCTACCTGCACGGGGCCGCCGTGGTTGGGGTAGCAGCGAGCCTGTTCTATATCATCTTCAATCACTATTTCGAGTACCACTACGCCTGGAGTCACTCCTCGCTGGCGTTGCCGATTCAGTACATGATTGCCTGTTTCTGGGAAAGTCAGGAAGGCTCGTTCCTGCTCTGGCTGTTCTGGAATGCGGTGTTAGGCGCCGTTTTGATACGGACTAGCGGCTCAAAATGGGAAGCCCCCGTTATGACCGTTTTTGCCCTGGTGCAGGTGTTTCTTGCCTCCATGATTCTGGGCGTTGTCTTCGGTGAGACATTTAAACTGGGTTCTTCGCCTTTCCTGCTGTTGCGGGATGCGATGCCCGATGCACCAATTTTCGCTACCGACCCAAACTTCATTCCTAAAGACGGGAACGGGTTGAATCCTTTATTGCAGAATTACTGGATGGTTATCCACCCGCCTACCCTGTTTCTTGGTTTCGCCCTCACGCTGGTTCCCTTCGCCTACTGTGTGGCCGGTCTCTGGCGCAATCAGCCCCTCGAATGGATTCGCCCGGCCCTGCCCTGGACCTTGTTCGGTGCCATGGTGCTGGGTATCGGTATTATGATGGGCGGTTACTGGGCCTACGAAACGCTCAATTTTGGCGGTTACTGGAATTGGGACCCCGTCGAAAATGCGGTGTACGTTCCCTGGCTGGTCATGGTGGCCGCGTTGCACACGATGCTGATTGCCAAACGTAGTTCAACCGGCCTCAAATCGGCCATCATACTAACCATCAGCACCTTCCTCCTTGTCCTGTACGCCACGTTCCTGACGCGGAGTGGTATTCTGGGAAACGCTTCCGTACACTCTTTCACGGACCTGGGCTTGTCTGGGCAACTGCTGGTTTATCTGCTGGTGTTCGTGGCCCTAGCCATACTGCTGGCAACCGTTAAGTGGAAAACGATTCCGAGCGACGAGCAGGAAGCGTCGGTTTACACCAAAGAGTTCTGGCTGTTTATTGGCGCAGTAGTTGTCTGTCTGGCTGCTTTTCAGGTTATCGCTACCACGTCCATACCAGTCTATAACAAAGTACTGGAAGCGTTTGGCAAAGTATCCAACATGGCCCTGCCCGCCGATCAGGCTGCTCACTACTCGAAATTTCAGATCTGGTTTTTCGTAGCCATCGCGCTCCTGACCGGCATCGGGCAATTTATGTGGTGGCGTAAGCTGGAAAACAAAAAGTGGGACGCCCTCATTACACCCGCTATCCTGACGCTGCTCATCAGTGCGGGTATAATTACGTTTGGCTCCGTCAAAAATCCAGTTTATATGGCTTTATTGGTCGCATCAGTTTTTGCCCTGACTACCAATGGCACCATTTTACTGGGTATCATTCAGGGGAATTACCGCATGTCGGGAGGGGCCATAGCGCACCTTGGTCTGGCGCTCATGCTGATTGGCATTCTCTATTCCTCCGGCTACTCGCGCATCATTTCGATGAATAACAGCGGCCTGATGATATCCAACTCGGACGACTTCACCAAGAACGGCAACAAGGAAAACAAGGAGAACGTACTATTGTGGCTCAACCAGCCCGAGCGCATGGATCAGTACCAGATTACCTACCGGGGCCAGTGGGTTGAGGTGCGCGATGTACCGGGCTACGTACCCCGTCAGGACGTAATGCCGATTGAAGGCGACTTCCACGGTATTGCCCAGCGCAACATTGAGCAAAACGGTAAAGTGTACCACAAGAAAGGCGATACGCTGGCATTATATCCCGAAAACGTTCACTATGCCGTTGAATACCGGGAGCCGAGCGGTCAGATTTTCACCCTTTATCCCCGAATTCAGGTAAACCCCCGCATGGGCGTTATCCTGTCGCCGGATAGCCGCCATACCCTCGGACGGGATGTTTACACGTACATAGCCACGGCTCCTGACCCTATGGAGGAGAGTAAATGGGAGAAAACCGAAACCTTTTCCGTTGCCGTTAAAGACACGTTCTTCCTCAATGACTACGTGGCTATTCTGGATAACGTTGTAAGAACAAATGAGGTAGATGGTATTGAAGTAGGGCCCAACGATGCGGCCGTCCGGGCCGTAGTGCGGGTGCTGGACAAGAATGGCGAGCATGTGCTCAACCCGGCGTTCGTCATTAAAAACCGGATGGTGGCCCACCCGGCCGAAATGAGTGATGAACTGGGCGTACGCATCCAGCTCAACGAAATCGACCCACAAACGGGTAAGTTTACCTTCGCCGTAAACCGGACCCAGCGCGATTACATTGTGATGAAAGCGTTCGAGAAACCGCTTATCAACATCCTGTGGATTGGCACGTTGGTGGTTATTATCGGCTTCATCATCGCCACTGTACGGCGGTATCGGGAAGGAAAGAAAGTCAGGCAGCTGGCCAGTTAGTTAGCGGTTAGGGAGTCGGTTCGTTCCTGATGGGAACATTAGATATGGACGCATCGGCTCCCCGACACTCCTCAACGCATCGACTGCCGAACGGATCAACTCATTTATGAAACTCCCCGAAATACTGCTTCTGGCCGCTGCCGCGGGTTTTCTGGTTATCTGGATAGCCGAATACCAGCGCACCACCTTTGGTGATAGTTACTGGCTGCTGATGCTGTTTCTTGGTTTTTTGCTGGCGTTCCAGTACGTTCGCAACAAACGTATCGAGCAGGAAAAAGAAAAATCCATGGCTCCCCCCGTCAAACAACCGGTGGAAAAGAAGAAAAAGAAATAGCTTACAGGTTAAGGCTTATAATTACCTGTGTTGGTCCGCCAGTTATGAACAAGAAACGCTAAACCATAAACCTGTTGGAACCCTACGTTCTGTTGTTTGGGGCCTTACTTGCCCTTGTGCTGGCCGGCTTTTTCTCGGCGGTCGAGATGGCTTACGTATCCGTCAACCGGCTTTACTTTGAACTACACAGCAAACAGGGACCACTCGGGGAGAAACTGGTATCCGGATTCCTGAAAAATCCCATTCTTTTTGTGGGCACCACACTTACGGGCAACACCCTTTTCCTGGTGCTGTACACCGTACTGGGCGTGATGGTGCTGAATCCACTCCTGCTTACTGTGCTTCCGCCCAACTGGGCTGCGAGTGAATTTGTCGTGATTTCCCTCGAAACCCTTATTCTGACGCTGGTTTTTCTGCCCCTGGCCGATTACGTTCCGAAAAGCCTGGCCCTGATTCATCCCGACCGCTTTCTGGAAGCGCTGGCCATCCCGATCTGGGTTATCTACAAAGCGATTGCCCCTATCGTCCGGCTACTGGTAGGTACCTCCCGGTTTTTTATCCGGTATGTGCTGAGAAAAAAAAATCCGGAAATCCGGCCCGTTTTCGGACTGACGGATCTGAATCATTACCTCCAGCAACTGAATCAGAAAACCGATACGGAGAAGGATGTTGACGTAGATACCCAGATATTCAACAACGCCATTGAGTTTCGCGACGTGCGGGTGCGTGACTGTCTGGTTCCCCGTACCGACATTACGGCCATCGACGTGAAGGATTCCGTGGAAGACTTGCGGCAGGCCTTTCAGGACAGCGGACATTCCAAAATTTTGGTGTACCGCGACACTATCGACAACGTCATTGGTTATTGTCATGCCCTGGCTCTGTTTCGAAAACCGGCCACCGTAGAAGAGATCATTACGCCCATTATTACCATTCCGCCCACAATGCCCGCTCAGGGCCTGTTTCTACGATTCATGGCCGAACGGAAAAGTCTGGCCCTGGTCGTCGATGAGTTTGGCGGAACGGCCGGTATTGTCAGTATGGAAGATATGGTCGAGCAGATTTTCGGGGAGATTCAGGATGAGTACGATACCAACGAAGACTGGACCGAACAGCAGATTGACGAGAATACCTGGTTGCTCAGTGCCCGCCATGAGATTGACGACCTGAACAAAACCTACGGCTGGCAGATACCCGAAGGAAGCCGCACGTCGGCCCGTTACGACACCCTCGGTGGGCTCATTCTGGCCATGCATGAAGACGTGCCCAAAGTGGGAGAAGTTGTGGATGTATCTCCCTTTACGTTTACAATTGTTTCTATGGACGGTACGCGCATCGACACCGTGAAGGTGCAGCTCGACCCCGAAAAAGAGTAAGAACCTAATCCAAATTTCTGTGGACGCAACAACCATTCAACAGGCAGTAGCCCAGCATTTACTGGCCGTAAAAGCAGTGCAACTCCGGCCGGAGGACCCTTTCACCTGGAGTTCGGGGTGGAAATCGCCCATCTACTGCGATAACCGGGTTACGCTGGCGTATCCGGAGGTACGCAATTTCATCAAAAATGCCCTGGCCGAACTGATCCAGTATCAGTTTCCGCAGGTCGAGGTGATTGCCGGCGTCGCTACGGCGGGTATTCCGCAGGGTGCCCTGGTGGCCGATGCCCTCGGCCTCCCCTACTGCTACGTCCGGCCGGAGCCCAAGGCCCATGGCATGGGGAAACAAATTGAAGGTCACCTACCCCACGGTGGTCCTCTGGGACCCCAAAAGGTAGTGGTTATTGAAGATCTTATTTCGACGGGGGGCAGTTCGCTTAAAGTGGTGGATGCATTGCGGGCGGCTGGTGCCGACGTTATTGGTATGGCGGCCATATTTACGTACGGATTCCCCGTTGCCGACGAAAATTTTGCGGCCAAAAACGTGCCGCTGGCCTGCCTGAGTAATTACGAAATTCTGTTAACCGAAGCCCAGGCGCTTAATTACATCTCGGCCAACACCATGCAATCGCTGGCTTCCTGGCGCGAAAACCCGGCCGACTGGGGGAAGTAGCAGCCAGTTATCAGCAATCCATGATTGGCCATCTCTGTATTTGGTTGCTGATTAATACCTGTTCACCATTCACTGAAAACTACACCATGGCTACCGTAACCGCCCGCATTGAACGTACCCCTTACCAAACACACCTGACAACGGGTACGCAGGTCATCGTTGCCGACGAACCGGCCGATGTGGGTGGCGGAGACAAAGGAATGAAACCAGGCGAGTTGCTGGCGGGTTCGCTGGCGGCTTGTACGGTCATGACCCTGCGTATGTATGCCGACCGAAAAAACTGGCCGCTTGATTCGGCCGTTGTCCACATCGACTATACCCATGACCCGGTCGCGAAGCGGTCGTTGTTTTCAATCCAACTCATTCTGAACGGTGACCTCGACCAGGAACAGCGCGCCCGTTTGCTCGAAATAGCCGATCGTTGCCCTATCCATAGGGTTTTGCAACGGCCCATTGATTTTGACACCATTCTGGTCGATGATGCCCGGCTGGGAGCCAGCAGCAGCATTGAACTCATCAGCTGATTATCATTTTGGAAGCATGGAGCTAACATCTGAGCCACGCGTGGGATAGGCAAATAGTGTGTCGGACAATTCCTGAGCTGGAATCTGGTACTTTATGGCCAGCGTGAACAGGTTGATAAGTTCATCACTACCCGTTCCCAGCAGATGGGCCCCCACGAGTTGCCCGCTTTTTTTGTCGACGAGCGTTTTGAATCCGCTAAACGGTTCATTAATCCGTCGGCTGGTATACCAATCGGACGTCTCCTGAAACGTCACCGTAACGGAGAGTTTTTCCTTTTTGGCCTGCTTTTCCGTCAAGCCAACAGAGGCCAGCGTTGGCACTGTGAATACGGCCGATGGAATGGGGTTATCGGCAAATAGCTGCTTGTTTCCATTGAGAATATTTTCGGCCACGATGCTGCCTTCGTAAGAGGCTAAGGGGGTGAGGGGGAGTCCCTTATCGGCAACATCGCCACAGGCGTAAACGGCCGGATTCGACTCACTTTGCAGGTATTTATTGACTACAACTCCTTTTTTATCGACGGTAACATCTGCTTTCTCCAACGCCAGATCCGCCACGTTTGCCACGCGGCCGGCCCCGTGAACCGCCAGCATAGTCGAAATCGAATGAGCTTTCTCTTTCTGCTTGTAGTGAATGGTCAGTTCGCCTTCTTCTCCTTCTACAGCCGTTACTTCAGCATTGAATATGAATTTGACACCAACGGCTTTCAGTGCTTTCACCAGCAAATCGACCAAATCAGCCTCAAAATTTTCGAGTGGCCGCTTACCCCGATGAATGATGGTCACTTTAGACCCCGCCCGGGCGGCAATGTGGGCAAACTCCATCGAAATGTATCCCCCACCAATCAAAACAATTTTTTTCGGCAACTGGGTTAAATCCAGAAAACCGGCACTATCCGTGAGCAACTCTTCGCCCGGAATAGCAAGCGGTAGCGGCCGCTGACCGGTGGCAATAACGATGTGGCGCGCCTGCAAAATTTCGTCCCCTACACTGATGGTATTTTTGGACCGGAACGTAGCCGTTCCATGAAACGTTATGATGTCCTGTTCGGCAAATTTAGCTTCGGTAGCTTCCGGTATACTGTCCGTGAAGGTGCGTTTAAACTGCATCAGGTCTGACCAGTTAATGACTGCTTTGGATTTAAGACCCTTTCCGAGCATCTGCTCCACCCGATCTACCAGTTCGGCGGCTCCCACCAATACCTTTTTGGGGTCGCAGCCCCGCTGGGAGCAGGTACCCCCAAAGGGTAGTTTATCAACAATTGCCACGGTTTTCCCCGCTTTCCGAACGGTTTGGGCCACTGTTTTTCCGGCTGAGCCCGTGCCGATAACTATAAGATCGAATGATTGCATGTTCAATAATACGTAGTGAATCGTCAGCCTTATAACCAGCGATTAAACGGACAGGTTATAAAAACGGCTTTTTCTTTTCGCTGTCGCACCTTATTGAACGCATCATTCCCGGGTGAATATCTTTTCTGCAGCAATGGCGTCAGCTTTCGATGGTCAACTCAATCGACTTCCGGGCGGTATCACCCGGAAGTAAACCAGTTCTGACTACGTCAGTTTGCCCGTTAATTCGTTGATGCTGAGTCTGTCCAGTTTTCAGCCGAACCATTAACTACCCGTTCCGGAACCAGGTACGCTGAACCCGTAGCAAGTGCCGTGCCGGTACAGGAGAAACCAACGACAAAAATGGATACATCAACGCAGGCCCAACTTTATCTCTCCGACCAGCGCGGGTATTCACAAACGGACTTTTTTCGCAGTTATCATGTGTTCAACTTTGGGCCGTACACCGCCGAGGCCCGCGAACCCTTCGGTGCGTTGCGGGTATTAAATGATAACACCCTAGCAGCCGGGCGTGGGGTAACGATGCGGGTGGAGCAGCCTACGGATGTATTTATTCTACCGCTACTGGGTGGGTTGGAATACAAAAGCGAGGTGGGCAACGGCTTTCTGGAAACCGGACAGGCGCAGCTTTTTTCGTTGAGTAGAGGCATGGACTACACTATTAACAACCCCTTCGAAACAGAATCCATTAACTATCTGGAAATCTGGCTTACCCGTTCCCGCACTTACGCCCACCATGGTCCGGATGCCCATTGACTTATCCGCTGCGAACACACTCCTGCCCCTCTTTCCACCCTACGATACTAGTTCCCAGGGCCATGGGTTCATTGGTCGATACGCTGGTCGGTCGGAGGATAGTTTCCGTCCCCGACAGCGCCAAAACGGTGTGTTCGTGTTTATACTAAGCGGTGTTTTTGAAGTGCAGAACCGGCTATTACACCAGCGGGATGGCCTGAGCCTGACGAACATACAGGGTGGCAAAGTCGATTTCGAAGCCCTGTCAACTGATGCCGTGTTGCTGGTACTGGACATTCCGCAGTAGTATCACAAAAATTGAGTCTTGATTTGTACCCATACCGTTCGCCGTCCTTCCTGAAGAATATTTTTCGGGGAACGGCGGACTTTATTCTGCCTGTTCATTGGATATACAGATAGGCTTCAATCGGAGAAGTGATTTAAGTGTAATCTGACCCATCAGAAAATACATTGAATAGGAACTTTCTTGATGGTCATACGTTCCCATATTGGGAGCAAGCTGAGGCTTTTAATACCCCATGAAAAAAAAGATTACTTCATAGGAGAAATCCGACCAAACCTCGGGAAAACTCAGGTATCACCATGAGAGTAATCGCTAAGAAAACCATTGTTAGTTTTTACAACACCCATGCTGCCGCTAAAGCAAGTCTGCAAGCTTTCTATGCAGAAGTTGAAACCACGGATTGGGATAAGCCCAGTGATGTTATTGAGGCTTACCCCAGTGCTGATGTTATAACAGGCAGAAGGTTTGTTTTCAACATCAAAGGCAATTCTTACCGACTGGTAGCCGATATAGAATTCAAAAAGAAACTCGTGTTTATCGTCTGGATTGGTACCCACGCCCAATACAGTAAGATCGATGTAAAGACTATCAACTATGTTAAAAGTGATTAAGAATGAACGGGAGTACGAAGACGCTTTGGCCCGCGTTTATGCCCTCATGCAACTGGACCTGATAGACGACTCGCTAGAATCGGACGAGTTAGAGGCATTAGTTCTATTCGTTGAGGCTTACGAGCGTAAACACTATCCGATCACGGCTCCAACTCCTATCGAAGCGATTACGTTCCGGCTGGAGCAGTTAGGAAAAGAAAAGAGCGAACTGGCTAAAATTCTGGGCACCCGTGCCCGCCAGTCTGAAATATTGAGTGGCAAACGTAAACTTAGCCTGGCGATGATTCGTAAACTCCACGCCACACTACACATTCCGGCTGAAAGCTTAATTGCTGCTTACTAGGTCCGGGAGATGTAAAGCGGATACAAAAAAGCCGCGTTCAGACTTAACTGACGCGGCTTTTATCTTTTTTTCGTTGCTTACGCTACGGCTTCGTACAACTCCTCGCGCTGTGCTTTCACGCGGTCGTCGGTGAGGTATTCGTCGTAGGTCATCAGCTTGTCGAGGATGCCCGCCGGGGTGATTTCGATGATGCGGTTGGCTACCGTTTGCACGAACTGATGGTCGTGGCTGGTGAACAGAATTGGACCTTTGAAGTCAATCATACCGTTGTTCAGTGACTCGATGGATTCGAGGTCGAGGTGGTTGGTTGGTTCATCGAGCATCAGGGTATTGGCACCCGACAGCATCATTTTCGACAACATACACCGCACCTTTTCGCCCCCGCTCAACACGGTCGCTTTCTTCAGCGATTCTTCGCCCGAGAACAGCATCCGACCCAGGAATCCCCGGATAAAACTCTCGTCTTTCTCCTCCGAATACTGCCGGAGCCAGTCTACCAGGTTTAGGTCCGTCTCAAAATATTTCTCTTTCTCGGCATCCGTCGGGAAATACGCCGAGGTGATGGTGATGCCCCAGCGGAACGTACCCGAATCGGCTTTGCGCTCACCCGCCAGTATGTCCAGCAACGCCGAAACGGCCAGACCGTCGCGGCTGAACAGGAAAATCTTATCCTGTTTGTTAACCGTAAACGACAGGTTTTCAAACAGCTTCGTGCCGTCCTCGGCCGTATAGGTCAGGTTTTCGACGGTCAGAATCTGGTCGCCGGGTTCGCGTTCGGGTTTGAAATTAACGTAGGGGTATTTGCGGGATGACGGTTGAATATCTTCCAGCGTGAGTTTTTCGAGCAGTTTGCCCCGGCTCGTTGCCTGCTTGGATTTGGAGGCATTGGCCGAAAAACGACGAATGAATTCCTCCAGTTCTTTACGCTTATCTTCCGTTTTCTTATTCTGATCCTGCCGTTGTTTCAGCGCCAGTTGGCTCGATTCGTACCAGAACGAGTAATTTCCGGCGAAGAGCTTCACTTTGCTGAAGTCGACATCCACAATCTGCGTACACACCTGATCCAGGAAGTGGCGGTCGTGGGACACGACAATAACGGTATTGTTGAAGTTAGCCAGGAAGTTTTCGAGCCAACCCACCGACTCCACATCGAGGTTGTTGGTCGGCTCGTCGAGCAGCAGAACATCGGGGTTACCAAACAGCGCCTGCGCCAGCAATACCCGCACTTTTTCAGAACCGTTGAGGTCGCCCATCAGCGAATAGTGCAGACCTTCTTTAATGCCCAGACCAGACAGCAGGCTAGCCGCATCCGACTCGGCATCCCAGCCATTCATCTCGGCAAATTCGGACTCAAGTTCAGCGGCTTTTTCGCCGTCGGCATCCGTAAAATCTTCTTTGGCGTAGAGGATATCTTTCTCCTGCATAATGTCGTACAGGCGCTTATTGCCCATAATAACCGTTTGCAGCACGGGAAACTCATCGAAAGCGGCCTGGTTCTGGTTCAGCACCGACATCCGTTCGCCGGGAGTCATACTCACCGAACCCGTCTGGGCTTCAATTTCGCCCGATAGTATTTTCAAAAAAGTTGATTTGCCCGCTCCATTGGCTCCGATAACGCCGTAGCAGTTGCCGGAGGTGAATTTTATAGTGACATCATCAAAAAGTACCCGCTTTCCATAGCGGAGGGAGACGTTTTGTACCGATACCATTGTGTGATTTGCTGTTCAGATTGAACCGCAAAGGTACGAAATTTTAGTGAAAATTCGGGGCAGCATCCCAGACAAACCCCAATCCATACTTGTCGCGCACGCAGCGAAAGCCCAGATTATTGCTGCCACTGTTTATCTCGCCCTTACCCCGGCTACCCGCTTTGTAGCGAATGCAATAGTCGTCGCTGCATAGGAATGAGCCGCCCCGCTGCACCCGCTTCACGGCCCCCGGCTCATCCGGGTCGTAGCTGTCGGCAGGCCCCTGTGGGTCGTTTATGACCAGTTTGGTGTAATAGTCCGGGCGGTAAAAGTCCTGGCACCACTCCCATACGTTGCCATCCATGTCGTAAAGGCCGTACGGGTTGGGCGCAAATGATTGAACGGGGGCAACATCGGCAAACCCATCCTCTTTTGTGTTCTTATCCGGAAAATGCCCCTGGTAGATGTTGGCAATCCATTTACCACCGGGCTTCAGCTCATTACCCCAGTAGTAAGTCTGATTTTCTTTGCCGCCCCGGGCAGCAAACTCCCATTCAGCTTCGGTTGGCAGGCGTTTCCCGGCCCAGTTGGCGTAGGCCGCAGCATCGGTGAAACTGACGTGAACGACGGGTTCGTTTTCGCGGCCTTTCAAATTACTTTCCGGGCCGTTGGGATGCTGCCAGTCGGCCCCTTTCACGTAGGCCCACCATTGCAGCGGATTATCGAGCGATACCGCCTGGACTGTAGGGGCAAAAACCGCCGACCCCGGCACCAGTTGCTCCACCGGAACGCCCGGAAAATCGGCGGGGTTCGGGGTCTG
>CAWAJC010000044.1:0-14323 GCA_963782245.1 uncultured Cytophagales bacterium | reverse complement strand
TTCGCCTTAAAGTTACTAGGGTAAAAAACGCACAAATCGGGCCACACAGATACGCGAACTTACCGCGCAAACAAAACCGGATGTTTTTTTTGCGCGTACGTACAGTACCCGTCCAAATTTTTTCTTTGGACGGGTACTGTATGGGTTTTGTTAATTAGGTGAGTCCGGCAGATGGCCCGTTCTATAAATGGGCCATCTCTTTTTGTTCAAACGGTAAATCAGGAACCCTTAGGCTCACGAATACAACCACTTAGCCCCTTTCTTGACCAGGTCGGGCAGGTGCCCGCCAATCTTATCGACCCAGATGGATTTATTGACCCGACCAGCCGTTGGATACGGGTATATTTTGTTGAAGAAATCGCCCGCCGTCAGGCCTTTTTGCTGCGCCAGGATAAGCTCCTGGATCAACTCACCCGCCTTTGGTGCAATAACGGTGCCACCCAAAATTTTTGGACTGAAGGGATTTATGCCCGACGGGCTGACCAATAAAATCATTTGGGCGTATTCGTAGTCTTCAATGACCGCCCGGTCGTCGTGGGCGAAATCATACTCGATGCGTTCATACTCCTTGCCCTGCGTTTTCAGTTCCTCTTCCGAAAACCCAAACGTGGCTACTTCGGGATCGGTGAAGGTGACCCACGAAAAATGATCGTACGTAAGTTTTTTCTCGAACACGCCGGGCGTTATAAAATTACCCACCACAACGGATGCCTGTAGTTCGGCCCCATGCGAGAACAGGCGTTGCCCGGCCGGGGCACCGGCGGCTGCATCGCCAACAGCAAAAACGTGCTTGTTGGTCGTCTGTAGGTAGTCGTTGATTTTAAGGCGGCCTTTATCATCCAGCTCAATTCCGGCAGCGGATAGCTTCAGGGCATCGTACTGAAACGTGCGGCCGATGGCAACCAGCACCACATCGAACGGAACGGTATCCGTTTGCCCATTTTCGGTCTTTATCTCCGCCGTATCCACATCGGGAAAGGCGGTAACCTTTTGATTCAATTTAAACGTGATTCCTTCCTTTTCCAGCCGTTTTTGCAGCAGTTCGGATACGGCCGGCAGTTCTTTGTCCAGAATACGCTCCTCGGAGCCTACTACGGTTACGGCACTACCCAACCGACTGAACGCCTGAGCCATCTCGATACCAATGGGTCCTGCGCCCACAATCAGCAACTGGTTGGGCAGGGTTTTCAGCGAAAAAATGGTTTGGTTGGTATGCAGTTTACCCGGCACGTTCGCGACGGCATCCAGCCCGTCGGCCTCGAGCTGACGGGGTACGGAACCCGTACAGAGCACGATATTTTTAGCGGTTGCCCGCATCGTTTCTCCGTCATTGAGCGCCACCTCAATTTCGGTTTCGCTTACAAAATGGGCTACTCCCAGGGCTACATCGATTCCTTCCGTTTCACGCAGATAGTGGGCACTTTCGTGCGCCCGGATAATGTCCTGCCGCTCCCGTACGTACTGCATTACCTCCGCCATGTCGACTTCTCCGGTGGCTTTTACGCCAAACCGGTCTACGCTCCGGGCGTGGTGGACCTGTTTGCTGATGTGGATAAGCGCCTTACTCGGCACGCAGCCGTCATTCAGGCAGTCGCCCCCGATGCGGTGATCGCTTTTTTCTACGATCAGCACACTAAAACCCAGCCGTTTCATGGATATACCCACGCTGAGCCCTGCCGATCCGGCACCAATAACGAGAACGTCGTACTGTTTCATGAACTAGTTGATTGTATAGCTTACTTGTTCTTTTTGAAATCCAGCAGTGTTCCCTTTATGGTCGTCACAAACTTGCTCTGCTGAAACATGGGATTGTTATTCTTGTCCAGAATCTTGCACCGGAAGGTTATGGCATAGGGCGTATCTTTCTTGTCGAACAGGGCTTTGGGCAGTAAACCGAGCACCTTCCCCGGCTTCACGGTCATTGGAAACACTACGGCGGTAGTTGACTCTTTGTCTATCAGAATGGGCTCGGTCTGCTCCCCTTCGGCAATTTCTTTCCCGTCAATCACCACGCTGTAGTGCGTATCGATAATGTTGTAGGGAAGCTTGTTTTTGTTGATGATATTGACTTTTGCCGCTACATCCATCGCTTTCAGACTCAGCTTGCCGTAATCGATGTCCTCCACCTTGATCTGCAGAAGATGGTAGGCCGGGAGTCGGCGGGTCTGGTCGATGTTGATTTTCTTTTCACCCAGAATCGGCACGTCCGTATCGAACGAAATGCGAAGCCGGTAGTTGGCACTATCTACATCGCGTCGTTCCAGGTCTTCGAGTACGCCGGTCAGTTTCTTCGCATCCAGTTTGGCAGGCAGGGTCAGGGTCGTGCTGTCCTGGGCGTTCACGGTCACCGTCTTCTCGTACGACTCCTTTACCATTTCCTGATCGTTGATGTAGAACGAGTAGTCGACATTGCGGCCTGTCAGCCCAACGGGTAGCGGATTGTCGAGGAGAATGTACATGTTCATCGAAATTTCCTCGTCGGTGATGTTCTCGAAGTCAAACCGGCTTAGTTCCACGCGGGGTTTGAGGGTTCCGTCATAGGCTCCGCCTTCGGCTTCGGCATTATTTTTTAACCGATTGTAGTAGAGGTAGGCTCCCAGGATACCGATAAACAGCAGTCCAAGCGCAATAATCCAGCCTTTTTTCATTGTGTAGTGTCACGTGTATGTGTTGGGCTAGTAAACCCCCAAACCACGCCAAGTGTTCATACCCGAACCGGGCTGCTTACCGGTCAGGTAACCGGAACGGATATCTGGACGGAGGTCCCCTGGCTATCGGCCGATGTGAGCTGATAGGTTCCTTTTACGAGCATAACCCGCTGGTCGATGTTCACCAGACCATGCCCCGCCAGGGAATGCTTGTGAACGCGTGCCGGGTCGAAGCCGCGCCCATCGTCGCGGTAGGTCAGTAACAGCGTGTCCGCTTCGTAATTCAGACCAATCAGCACGTGCGTAGCTCCGGCGTGTTTGGCCGCGTTCTGGAGCAGTTCCTGCACAATCCGGAACACATTGATTTCGATGCTTTCGGGTAGTTTCTGGGGCACCTGTCGGCTGGTAAACGTCACGTTCAGCCGGTGGCTCTCGTTCATCAGCGCCACCACATCGTTGATGGTGTGCACCAGTCCAAACTCGGCCAGACTCCGCGGGTGCATGTCGTGAATAATGCTGCGTATGTCTGCAATGGATGCTTTGAGCACGGACAGGGAACGGTTCCTGACCTCATCGACGGGCAGGCTGGACGAGCCGAGCGAGGAGAGATACATTTTCAGCACGGCCAGGTTGGCCCCTACGCCATCGTGCAGTTCCTTGGCAAACCGGTGCCGTTCCAGTTCCTGCGTCCGGATGGCTACGCTCAACTCGTGGGCCTGCCGGTTTTTCAGAGTGGCAATCCGGTACCGGTAGCCGCCGTACAGCCCGCCCGCCAGCAGCAGGAGCATGGCTATCTGAAACCAGCGCGTGGCCCAGACGGGCGGTTTAATCAGGATGTTTACCGAAGCCCCCTGTTCATTCCAGAGGCCGTCGTCATTACTGCCCTTCACCCGAAACACATAGCTGCCCGGTGGCAGGTTGGTGTAGTTGGCCGTTCGGCGGTGCTGCGCCTGCACCCAGGCTGCATCAATGCCCTCGAGCGTATACTGATACCGGTTTTTTTGTGTGTTGGAGAAGTTAAGGGCCGCAAAAGAAAACTCAATGAAATTCTGGTTGGGGTTGAGCGTCAGGTGGGTCTGGTTCGGATTATACGCACTGTCCAGCACAGTCAGGGCGGTGATACGCACCGGCGGCACAAACGTATTACGCTGCATCTGCCCGGTTCTGACGTAGGTAACCCCGTTGACACCGCCAAAAAACAGCGTACCGTCGGTATGTTTGTACGCCACGTTGGTGTTGAACTCATTGCTTTGCAGCCCGTCCGATACGTCATAGTTTTTGACTACGCCCTGCGTGGGCGAGAAACGGGTTAACCCCTGATTGCTGCTCAGCCACAAGTATCCTTCGTTGTCTTTGAGGATACCGTAAATCACATCGTTGGGCAACCGAAACGCCACCGGCCCATGGCTACTCGAAAACCGGCGCGTAATCGCATTACGGGTTAGGTCGAGCGCAAACAAACCACAATCAGTACCAATCCAGAGGGTAGAGCCATCCTGCAGCAACGAGCGGATGTTAAAACAGGCCAGGCCATTGGCAGGCCCGAATACAGTCCGTTGCTGCGTACGGCGGTTGTAGCGAAACAGCCCGTTCCCCAACGTTCCGAACCAGATTACGTCCTGCTCCTGCTGGTAGACCAATCGAATGTTGTACGCCGAAATAGCGGCCATGCCGGGCAAATCCTGCCAGTCTTTCCACCGCTTCGTTGGCCAGTCGAAGCGCGTAAGCCCGCCATCACCGGCCACCCATATTTCGCTGGTTCGTCCGCTGCTGTCGGAAAGCATGTGGGCTGCATAGGCGTATTTTTGTTTGCGCGGCCCCGGCATTGGATACACGCGCGCCCTGTGCTGGCGAGGGTCATACTGCGTTAGTTCGTGCCAGTTGGCAAACCAGAGGTTGCCTTTGTAATCGGCGTCAATTACCCGCACCTCCCCGTGCAGGGCACTAGCCGTTGGAACGGCCGTTTCGGGAAAGGATGTGATGGTTCCGTCTGGTATCGAATAGCGGGCAAATCCACCGGCTTCGGTGCCGATGTACAGTTCGTTTTCCAGACCGAACAGCCGGAACACCACGTTATCGGGCAGGCCCTGCGTTGGCGTATCGGCCTGCTGCTGAATCAGTCCGAACGGGAGCCGGTGGGGGTCATATTTGTCGATACCCTGGCTACTGCTACCCACCCAGACAATGTCCTGCTGATCCTGATAGAGCAGCCACACGAAGTTTTCGCGCAGGCTCCGGTGATTCAGCGGGGAGTGACGAACGTAGGTAAACCGGTCGGTATCCGGGTGGTAAATGGCAATGCCGCCCGTACGGGTGCCAATCCAGATATTGCCGGTTTTGTCGCACAGCAGCGACTCCACATCATTGCCGCTCAGGTGCCGCGCCGTACTCCCCTGCACAAAGTGCGTAATACGTGCCTGCGGGCGGGCCGGATTTTCCAGCCGAAAGGCGCCATCATCGGCGGTACCCAGCCACAAATATCCGCGTTTGTCGAACAGGAGATTTTGAAACAGGGAGGCCGTTGTCAGGTGCTGACGGATGGGGACAGCCACAAACGTATCCCGTTTCGCGTCGTTGCAGTACAGTTCATTGAGTGTCAGCACCCACAATTGCCCGTCGGGGGCCAGGCTGCAAGTACGAATGGTGTTATCACCGGGGAAGTAGTGCCTGATTTTTTTTCGGGCCGGGTCGAAGCAAAACAGCCCCTGCGCCACCGTCTGAATCCAGATACGCCCCCGTTTGTCCTCCACCAACCGGGCGATGGGCAGGCTGTCGATTGGGTGCCGGATGCCGAATGTTTCCGTGAATCGCCGTATCCGGCCCTCTGCCCGGTCGAACAGGTTCAGCCCGGCTCCCGTGCCAATCCAGAGTCGCTGGCGGGAATCAGTCAGCAGGGCCTGCACCAGGTTACTATTCAGTCCATCCCCCACTCGATACACCCGGAATCCGTAGCCATCAAACCGATTGAGCCCATCCTGCGTAGCAAACCACCGGAAGCCATCATGAGCCGTAATCGCGTTGATGGTTCCCTGCGACAGGCCACTTTCCTGCCCGTAGTGCTCGAACGTTATTAACTCATCCTGCTGCTCAGACCCACTCAACCGGATTGACTTACTGACCTGCTGAGCATGCGTCAGACAGGCAAACAGGAAACAAAGCGTAGTGAGCGCGTACCGCATAATTCCCCAGGAGTTGTAACGTTAGGGCAACCGTTACTGCAAGCGCCTAATTTACAGCAAATACTCGTTCAATGCGTCATTACCGGACTCATGACCTGTCCCGGCAAGTTGGCTGTGTCCATTGGCCGCAGATTCGTTAGCCTGTTCATCAGCGACGATGCGTTAATCGGCTGTGCCGCCGGGCATGTTGGGGCAGCAATGGCTGCGTTGTGGCCTGCCCCAAAGGCGGATTCTGCTCAGGCCGTCGGGCTGGCTTTCGGTTTCCGTTGATACCCAGGCTGATTCTTAAACCTTTTTGGCTGGCGCCGGTCTTATTCTCACATACAACCCTACTATATCTATGCGAACGCTGCTGATTGGCTTTTTGCTCCTGACGGTTGCCTGCCGCCGTCCGTCTACGCAGTTCTCGGCCATGCTCACCCCCGTCAACCAGCCCGACGATTATACCCGCTACCTGAAAGCTGGTGACGAACTGGTGGCGGTAGGTAGTGACCCCGCCTGGTCACTAACGGTAAACCCCTCCAAAGGCATGTTGCTCTTTAAACCCCGGCACGGCGATAGCAGCATCGTGTCGCTATCCACCAATCAGATTAGCCGCACGACCGATTCGGCCAATGGTACCATCGGATATCAGTCGCGGGATGGCCAGATCAAGGTATTGTTCCGACCCGATAGTTGTACCGACAGGCTTTCCGGCCAGCGGTATGATTACCGCGTGAACGTGATAAGCCAGGGTCAAAATGTGTCGGGCTGTGGCGCTTCACTCCGCCAGTTAGCGTTGTTGCAGGACAGCTGGGTATTGACCCGGATGCA
The DNA here is from genome assembly GCA_963782245.1 of uncultured Cytophagales bacterium. Lineage (GTDB taxonomy): Bacteria > Bacteroidota > Bacteroidia > Cytophagales > Spirosomataceae > Spirosoma. Next base: position 7,683 of record CAWAJC010000044.1, on the reverse strand, counting down.
GGGGGACTCGATTGATGGCAACGGGCCCGCAAAAACGGTACCCCGCCTGGATATTTCACTGACCCAGGGCCGCGTAACCGGCACCACCGGCTGTAACCAGCTGAATGGGCCCGTACTGGCAGACACCCGTCAGATTCTGTTTGGGCCGCTCGTCACCACAAAAATGGCCTGTCTGATTTCGGATGGTACGGTAGAGCCTCAGTTTCTGGCTCTGCTGAGCCAGCCACTAACTTACCGGATCGATGCGCGTACATTAACGCTGTTTCGGCAGGGGAAGTCCGTCCTAACCTTCACAAAAGTCGATTAAATTCAGATTCAGGCGTTATTTAAGCGGCTGACTACGGCATGGCATTGGCTTTTTCGTTACTTTTGTTTCTTACTAAAAGCCAATCGAATCCTAAAATAAGTTAAGCATTTTACCTTCGATTAGTGGGTGCCCAACAATTCGTATAAATCTCAAAACTCTATGATTAACAGTAAATTTTCCTCCCGCCTATGGCTGCTGGCGGGCGTGCTGGCAACGGTGGTCTCTGGGGCAGATAGCCCTGCCTGGTCGCAAACGGCAGCCCGGCGAACGACTCCGGCCAAATCGGTTACGGGTCAGGCACCCCTTGCCCTGAACAAAGTCCTGGTTTTCTCCAAAACCGCGGGCTATCGCCATGCCTCCATTAACGTTGGTAAGCTGGCCATTATGAAACTCGGTAAGGAAAATGGGTTTGCCGTCGACACGACAGAGGATGCCGGTAAGTTCACGGAAAACAACCTGAAGCAGTACAGTGCCGTTATCTGGCTCAGCACAACCGGCAATGTACTCGACGAAGCCCAGCAGGCCGCAGTTTGAGCGGTATATTCAGGCGGGTGGCGGCTACATGGGTATCCACGCGGCTGCCGATACGGAATACGACTGGCCCTGGTATAACCAGCTGGCGGGTGCCTACTTCCTGAATCACCCCAAACAGCAGAATGCCGAAATTGACATTATCGACAAAAGCCATCCGGCTACCAAAATGCTGCCCGACCGTCTGGAAACGGTTCGACGAGTGGTATAGCTACAAAAGCATTTCGCCCGACCTGAAAGTGCTGGGCAAGCTGGACGAGAAAACCTACGAAGGCGGTAAAAACGGGGATAATCACCCGTTTATCTGGTACCACGATTTCGAGGGGGGCAAGGCGTTTTATACCGGTGCCGGCCATACCGATGAGTCGTACAGCGATCCAGATGTTTTTGCAGCATATTCTGGGTGGCATCAAATCCGTTATGGCCACCAGCCTGAAGTTCGGACAGGCCAAAACGCAGCCCTACCCCGAAGAAAACCGCTTCGACCGCCAGATTCTTACCGCCGGGCTCGACGAGCCGACAGAACTGGTGGTTCTGGACAATGGTAAAGTACTTTTTTCCGAGCGCAAAGGCGCTCTGAAACTGTACGACCCCGACAAAAAATCGGTGAAAGTGGTGGCTAACTTCCCGGTATTCACCAAGTTTGAGTACGGCCTGATGGGTCTGAATATTGATCCTAACTTCAAACAGAACAAATGGGTGTATGCCTATTACTCGCCCCTGACGGGCAAAACGGTTGCCGATACCGCCCAACATCTGTCGCGCTTTGTGTATGACGATGTGAAGGATACCCTGCTGCTGAATACCGAAAAAGTCCTGCTGACCATTCCCGTTAAGCGCGATGGTTGCTGCCATACGGGCGGTTCGATTGCCTGGGATCGGAAAGGTAACCTGTACCTCTCGGCGGGTGATGATACGAACCCGTTCAACTCCAATGGCTTTGCTCCTATCGATGAGCGGCCGGGTCGCGGGGCTGGGATGCCCGCGCTACGTCGAGCAACACCAACGACCTGCGCGGAAAAATCATGCGTATCCACCCCGAAGCCGATGGTACGTATACCATTCCCGAAGGAAACCTGTTTCCGAAAGGAACCGATAAAACCCGGCCCGAAATTTACGTGATGGGTAACCGTAACCCCTACCGGATTTCGGTCGACCAGCGTACGGGTTTCCTGTACTGGGGCGAAGTAGGCCCGGATGCGGGTGAGAACAGCGAAAAATACGGGCCCCGTGGGCACGACGAAATGAATCAGGCCCGGAAAGCAGGGTTATTACGGCTGGCCGCTGTTCGTAGCGGATAACCGTCCCGTACCACGCACGTCAATTTTGCCGACAGCACCACCGGCCCCCTGTTCGACCCCATGAAGCCCATCAACGATTCGCCCAACAACACGGGTTTACAGCAGCTACCCCCGGCGCAGAAAGCATTTATCTATTACCCCTACGCCGACTCGCCGGAGTTTGGTCCAATTGTGGGCAAAGGCGGCCGTAATGCCATGGGTGGACCAGTTTATTACTACGATGACTATCCGGAATCGTCCGTAAAATTCCCGAAGGCCTACGACGGAAAATTCTTTGCCTACGACTGGATGCGCGACTGGATTCACCCGGTTACGATGAAAGAAAACGGCGATTTTGTGAAGATGGAAACGTTCATGCCCAGCACGAAATTCTCGCACGTGATCGACATGCAGTTTGCCAATGACGGTTCGCTGTACACCCTCGAATACGGACAGCAATGGTTTGCCGCCAACGCCGATGCCCGCCTGTCGCGCATTACGTACAATGCCGGCAACCGCAAGCCCGTAGCTGTAGCCAATGCCAGCAAAATGGTTGGTGCGGCTCCCCTGACGGTGAAATTCGACGCCAAAGAATCCATGGATTATGATGGCGACGCGCTGAAATACGAATGGTCATTTGGCCCCGGCATGCCGAAACAGACGACGGCTAACCCAACGGTTACCTTTACAAAGCCCGGCGTTTACCCGGCTACGCTCAAAGTGACTGATGCCGCCGGAAACGTAGCGACCAAAACAATGGACATCAAAGTGGGTAACGACGAGCCTAAAGTGGAAGTAGCCGTGGCCGGAAACAAAACGTTTTATTTCCCTGACAAACCGGTCAAATACGCCGTTAAAGTAGCCGATAAAGAGGACGGAACATTGCAGAAAGGAATCAGACCCCGAAGATGTGACCATGACGATTGATTACCTCGAAGGATTCGATAAAACGATGCTGGCACAGGGCCACCAGGCCAACACCGGCTTCTCGACGGGCAAGCGACTGATCGAGCTGAGCGACTGCAAAGCCTGCCATGCTATCGACAAGAAGTCTATTGGACCTGCTTATATCGACGTAGCCAAGAAGTACAAAGGCACTTTCAGGCTGAAGGCAAACTAGCCACAAAGGTCATTTCCGGTGGTGGTGGTGTTTGGGGCGAACAGGCCATGAGTGCCCACCCACAACTTAAAGAAAGTGAAGCAACCGATATGGTACGTTACATTCTGTCGCTGGCCGATCAGAAAAAAGCAGATCGTCAGCCACTGGCGGGTGATTATGTAACGGCAGCGCAGAAGAAAGATGGTTCATACATCCTGACGGCCACCTATACCGACCGGGGCAATGGTGCCATTGGACCCATTACCGGTTCATCGAGTGTAGCGCTACGGTCGCCGATGGTGAAAGCCGTTTCGGCGGATGTGAAGCAGGATATTTTTCAGTACGATATTCCTAAAATTGGGCCGGCCGCCATTGGCACTAAGTCGGGCAGTTACCTGGACTTTCAACGATATTGACCTGACGGGCATTCAGGCATTACACCATCGGTGTTTGCGGCCAACGATCAGGTAGCGGGTGGCAAACTCGAAGCCCGGCTGGACTCCCCCACGGGCCCGCTGCTGGGCGAAGCCGACGTAAAACAGGGCACGATGGGACCCGTTGATTTGCCGTTCCGCAAGCCGGTGTCGGGTGTGCATAAACTCTACCTCGTTTTCGTCAATCCAACGGCCGGTCAAAAACCGCTGTTTGCGGTTGATAAGGTTCAGTTCGATACCCAGGGTATGTAATTTACCAGGCGTGTAACATCGGGCATATGTGTCCTGTAGTACCCACAAAAAAAGCTTCGGTTGGCCAACCGAAGCTTTTTTTGTGGGTATGGTGCCCAACTATTTTCTTTCATAAAATGGCGGTTTTGTTACGCAACACCTTGTCCTGATAAAGGCCTATCACTTCGTAGTCATAAGCCTTTATGCGACCGCTAACCCTCCGGTAGACTCTCTACCCAAAACCAGTGTCGGCGTCGGTTTGTAGTTTGTCAGTAAAGGGAGAAGAAAAAATGTGCGTGTATCTTTGCCGGATGAACGGGCTGGTTTCGGCTACCGGCTACCCGCATGACGGTCGAATACATTATGACTCTGTTTTACAGGCACCCCCTTTTCAGCAATATCCGTTTTATTATAGGCATTTATGCGGTCCTTGCCGCACTGGCAAGCGTTAAGCTCGTGTTTTTTGAGGGGTCCGGGGTGTACAGTATCTTTTACTATTCGCTGTCTCATCTCCTGGATGGTAAAAGTCTGTACGCAGCCTATCCGGCCGAATACGTCGATCATTACCACTACGCCCCCACGTTTGCGGCCCTGTTTGCCCCCATTTTTGCGCTCCCCTATTCCGTAGGACTATTCATCTGGCAACCTCTGTTTACGGCCGTCTGGTTCTACGCCATCTACCGGATGCCGTTTACCCACCGGCAAAAAGTATTTGCCTACTGGTTCTGTGTGCAGGAGTTATTCACGTCGCTGGTCAACAGTCAGACCAATCCGCTCATTGCCGCTCTTTCGCTGTTTACGTTCCTGAGTTTTGAGCGCCGGCAACCACTTTGGGCCGCCTTCTTTATCGTGCTGGGCTTCAACATAAAAATATACAGCCTGGTAGCCGGAGCGCTGTTTTTACTCTACCCACAAAAAGGCCGGTTTCTGGCCTACGCCCTGGGCTGGGGTGTTGTGTTGGCCCTGGTACCGCTCCTGCTTACCCCGCCCGACAAACTGCTCTGGCAGTATGACCTGTGGGTGCAGCAACTGCTCATCAAATCTGATGTGGACAAATGGGTCAACCTGTCCATTCACCGGCTGGTGCATCAGACCATCTCGCCCGATGTAGCAACATCGGCTATCATCGGGGCCGGGGTGTTGCTTTTCTGTACCATCTACCTGCACATTCGCCGGTTTACGGAGCCGGTATTCCGGCTGTTACTGGTGGCGTCGGTGTTGTTGTTTCAGGTTATCTTCAACCCCGTTTCCGAATCACCAACCTACATTACCGCCGTTACGGGCGTGATGTGCTGGTGGGTTGTGCTGCCCGCAAAACTGGCTTGACCGAAGTTTGCTCATTGCCTGTTTCGTGTTTACGGTTTTGTCGCCGAGTGATATTTTTCCGACCTTTCTGCGGGAGCAGCTGGTAAAACCCTATGTGCTCAAAGCCCTGCCCTGCGTGCTTATCTGGTTTAGAGTTATATACTTAATGCACAGGCCCACCCCGCCAGCAGTACAGCTACTACCACGCTCGTAGCCGTAGGATGGGCAGAATCAATTTCTAAAACAACGTTGCTTATGACCATCAGCGGCTTCTCCTACGTCCGGAACGGCATCCAGTATCAATATCCTTTTCTGGCCTCAATCCAGTCCATTTTGCCCATGTGCGACGAATTTGTGATTGCCGTTGGCGACTCGCAGGACGGAACGCGGGAGGCTATTCTGGCCCTGAACAGTCCCAAAATTCGCATTATTGATACCGTATGGGACGACGACATGCGGGCGGGCGGTAAAATATTTGCCCAGCAAACGAACCTGGCCCTCGCGGCCTGCACCGGCGACTGGCTCTTTCACATTCAGGCCGATGAAGTAATTCACGAAAATGACCTGCCTACCATCCAATCCCTGCTCGAACGGGCCAATACCAACCCGGCGGTAGAAGGGCTTCTGTTCGACTTCCTGAATTTTTACGGCAGTTACAATTACCTGAACGGAAGTCGTTATCAGCATACGAAGGAGATACGGATTTTTCGGCGGGGCCTCGACGTTTTCTCCTACCGGGATTCGCAGGGTTTCCGGCGTTACACCAGCGAACAGCAACGGCTGAGCGGGCACAAAGGCACGAAGCTAAATGTATGGCAAGCGGGTGTGCCGGTGTACCACTACAGCTACGTTCGCCCACCCGACGAGATGCTGAAGAAATCGCAGATTTTCGCCCATTACTACATGGATGAGAACCAGCACACTAAAGTTTTCGAAAACCGAAAAACTCACGACTATTACGGCATTGAACGGGTGATACCCTTCCGGGGAACCCATCCGGCGGTTATGGCAGAGTGGGTCAAAAACGGCAACTACGAATTTGACCCGGCAAACCTTACCGGGAAACTAACCCTCAAAATGAAGTTGGCTTACCTGGCGGATAAACTGACAAACCGGCGCGTGGGCGAGTACAAAAACTACAAATTGCTGAAATAGATCAGCAAGGGCAAAAACCGACAAGTGGCGGATTGATGAGCGTTAGTCATCAATCCGCCACTTGTCGGTTTTGATACTTCCGGGATTAGCTGCTACACATCACAGATCACGATACTTTCTTTCAGGCTCGTCAGCGGGTCGCGCTTGGGAATGAACTCCTGCGCCACGTACCCTTTAAAACCGGTATCCACAATGGCTTTCATGATGGCCGGATAGTAGAGTTCCTGCGTTTCGTCAATCTCGTTCCGGCCCGGATTACCGCCCGTATGGTAGTGGGCAAAGTACTTATTACTCTCCTGGATGGTACGGATGATGTCGCCCTCCATAATCTGCATGTGGTAAATATCGTACAGCAGTTTGAAGTTCTCTGACCCCACCGCCTTGCACAAATCGACACCCCAGGCGGAGTGGTCGCACATGTAATCCTTGTGATTCACTTTGCTGTTCAGCAACTCCATCACCATCACTATACCGTGCTTTTCGGCACTGGGCATCAGGCGTTTAAGGCCAACAGCGCAGTTTTTCAACCCTTCTTCGTCGCTCATACCCTTGCGGTTTCCCGAAAAACAAATGACGTTATTCAGGCCCGCTTCTTTCATCTTGGGAAAATAGCTTCGTAACTGGCCACCAGTTCATCGTGCAGTTTGGGGTTGTTGAACCCATCGTTGATTCCCTTTCCGGCTCCCTGCGCCATGGCACAGGTCAGCCCGTATTTTTTCAGGGTGGGCCACTCCTCCGGCCCCGTCAGATCAACCGAGGTGATACCCATCGCTTTGATTGATTTGCAGAAATCATCGAGCGGAATTTTCGCGTAGCACCACTTACAAACGGAGTGGTTGATTCGCCCCTTCAGCGGAGCAGACATAGGGTCGGACTGGGTCATTGGACTGGCTAGGGATTCAGTCAGGGCGGGTATCGTTAGGGCGGTACCTGTCAGGGTTTTGAGAGCCGTTCGGCGTATCATTTAGGTAAAGGTTTGTAGAGACGCAATACCTTGCGTCTTCTGTGCGTCAGCGAAACCGTTCGCACAAGACACGTAAGGTATTACGTATCCTATGCGTTAGTGAAACCATCCGGGTACAAGACGCAAGGTATTGCGTCTCTACAATGCGTTATAATTCGCGTATCTTGATGTTACGAAACCAGACCTTGTTCCCGTGATCCTGCAGGGCAATATGGCCTTTGTCGTACTTACCAAAGCCTTCCCACCCCTTAAATTTACTCTCCGAAACCATTTTATCCCACTCGGGGCCACTGGTTGGGTATTCGGCCGTTTTCTTACCGTTCAGGTATTGTTCTGCCTTTCCATTATTGATAACCAGACGGGCTTTGTTCCACTCG
>CAWAJC010000043.1:0-23501 GCA_963782245.1 uncultured Cytophagales bacterium | reverse complement strand
GATTTGATTGTCAGTTCGGTAGCTAATTACGCGCATGGCATTGCGCATGGGAATACCCATAACCCGGTTTTCGAAGTTTACATCAGACGATATTTTGTAGGCATCAAATGTCCCGGCCGGGGTCGTTACGGATTCTTTCCCCTCAACCTGTCGATTAACCATCGTCATGTTCATATTCATCATGGTGCTGCCCTTACTGCTCATTTCGGCTTCTATTTGCCCATCACTTAGTTTCTGGCCTGCGCTGAGTTTATCCGGATAAACAAGCTTGTTGGTTTTGAGCTTCATTTCCATGTCTTTCAAGCCCCCGTTCTGCATGCCCTGGAGCATCCCCGACATGTCGGCAACCAACTCATTGCCCGTGCAGGTATAGTGAATCTGGTAGGGTGGGCGCTGATTTCCTTTCTCATCTTCAAACTGTGCCGTGATATCCATTATGGTCAAACTCCCTTCTTTATGAACATCCTTAACCTGATAGTTAACCTTGCCAATGGGCTTCTCCTTCGCATTGAAGTGGGTGAGTTCAAAAGTCATTCCCGTCTTTAAGGTCATACCCAGGCAGTCCTGAGCGTAGCTTTTGCCCAATGTAACTACCCCCATGAGCAGTAAATAAATAAGCGTTTTCATGCAGACAAACGTAAGTTGGTTAATATGACGCTAAAGTAAAGCGTACCTCAAGATGACAATGAAAATTTTGAGGGAACGGGTGGGAAACTCACTATGCCCAAATCATACTGGCAATACCCATAAGCATAATGATTTTGCAGAGATTACTCAGGTGCCCAAAATCGCGCCGGGTGTCGGCCAGCACAAGCTGGTAGATAAGCCATCCAATGGGGAGGAGCAATAACAGGAAAATGAAGATAAGCCGACCGTTATTGAGCGAATCGGCAATAAGGAAAAGTGAGGCGATAAAGGCCACCAGAAGCCCTATAACAGGTATTTTGTTCGGCGTAGTCCCCAGATGATTGGAATGGTCCGACAACCAAAACGAGCATCGCCCCGGATGTCCTGCATGTCCTTGATTATTTCCCGAATCAATGAAATACCGAAAGAGAACAACGCATAGATGAGCAGCATATCGGCATTCTGCCGGTAGTAGATGGCCAGAACAATCAGCGAAAGGGCCGTTAGCAACGAGATAACGACATTGCCAATTAGCGGCTGACGCTTAAACTGGGCCGAATAGAACCAGAGCAGGGTAACCGCAAGCACATCGGCCAGAAAGACCCATTTGCTCAGATACAGACCAATCAGGCAACCAGCCACATTCAGCACCTGATGCACGCCCATGGCAATCCGGCGCTTCAGATACCGCCCAATAATAACCCGGTCGGGCTTGTTGATCAGGTCTATTTTTACATCGAAGTAGTCATTGATAATATAGCCAGCCGCTGCAATGCACACCGTTGACAAGGTAAGCAGCCAGAATCTTCGGTCAACGAGCAGATGCAGGTTATCCGGTCGGGGGCCTATAATGTACAGGCGGGCCAATAGCTGCGTCAGTACAACAATCAGCAGATTCTGCACCCGGATAAGCCGCAGAAAGCCAACTGTAAACGCTGAGAAAGGAATTGACTGGCGCACAACCATGGCTAATTTTTTGTCAAAAATAGAGTTTTGAACAGGACAGGAAAGGTAAAGTGACCCGGTGGCCCCAAAATGATGGGTAGGTTTTCAGACCCTTACGCGCTTTTCTCCTTATTTCAGGGATTCTTTTTGTATTCGTTTGTTGTTGAGAGACAAACTTGTTCTCTCACGCATGAAAATTGGCATAGTGTGCTACCCAACTTTTGGTGGTAGTGGTGTTGTAGCAACCGAACTTGGTAAAGGACTGGCTAAGAATGGTCACCAGATTCACTTCATTACCTATCAGCAACCGCCCCGGCTCGATTTTTTCAACGAAAATGTCTTCTATCACGAAGTAAATATACCGACTTATCCACTCTTTCAATATGCACCTTACGAATCCGCACTAGCCAGTGAAATGGTTAACGTAGTGCTGAACGAAAACGTTGATTTACTGCACGTTCACTATGCTATTCCGCACGCATCAGCGGCCTACATGGCCAAGATGATTCTGCGGTCGCAGGGGCGTAATGTACCGGTTGTTACAACGCTCCACGGTACCGATATTACGCTGGTAGGTAAGGATGCATCCTACGAACCGGTCGTTACGTTTAGTATCAACGAATCTGATGGGGTTACGGCCGTGTCGGAAAACTTACGTCAGGATACCTATAAGCATTTCAACGTTCACCGCGAAATTGAAGTAATCCCCAACTTCATTGACCTGAGCCGTTTCAACCGGCAGAAAAAGGAGCACTTCAAAAAAGCCATCTGCCCCAATGGCGAAAAACTGATTGTGCATACCTCGAATTTCAGGCGGGTAAAGCGCATTGACGACGCCGTAATGATGTTTTACCATGTTCAGAAGCAAACACCTGCCAAACTTTTATTGGTGGGCGATGGCCCCGAACGGGCCCGGATCGAGCGCCTTGTCCGTGACCTCAATATCTGCGATGAGGTGCGGTTTCTGGGTAAGATGGATGCGGTGGAAGAGGTGCTGTCGGTAGCCGATCTGTTCGTTATGCCGTCAGAAAACGAGAGTTTTGGCCTGGCCGCGCTGGAAGCTCTTGCCTGCGAGGTGCCCATCATTACCTCCAACGCCGGTGGGTTGCCCGAACTGAATATTCAGGGGGTTACGGGATTCATGAGCCCGGTTGGCGACGTGGATGATATGGTTAAGAATGCACTCTACGTGTTGGACGACGCTAATTTGCCCACATTTAAAGAAAATGCACTGGCAAGGGCCAAAGAATTCGAGTTATCCCGTATCTTGCCTCTCTACGAAGCTCATTACGAGCGGGTGTTGCAGGAGTCCCGGTCCCTGGTAAGTTAGTGCGGTTTACAGTATCTGGTTTACGGTAAGCTGACGCAAGCCATTCATGCATCAACGCTCCGTTAACCAGACAGTATATACCGTGTACCTAAAACGCTCTTATGAACCCAAACATACCACAAACAGACCGTAAACGAGTTGTGATTGTTGGCGCAGGATTTGGCGGGCTGAAACTAGCCCGGAAACTGGCGGGCCGAAAGGAGTTTCAGGTTGTTTTATTGAATAAACAGAATTATCACGAATTTCAACCGCTTTATTATCAGGTAGCTACGGCAGGACTGGAGGCCAATGCTGTTTTGTTTCCCCTTCGGTCGGTATTTAGCAACTGCAAGAATGTACACATTCGGGTTACGAATGTAACCGGAATCCGCCCGGCTGATAAAGCGGTTGATACGGAACTGGGGCCCGTTACCTACGATTATCTGGTGATGGCCACCGGAGCCGACACAAACTTCTTTAATCAGCAGAACATTATTGAGAAGGCCCTGCCCATGAAGTCCGTGGCCGAGGCTATTGCGCTTCGTAACCGAATGCTGCAAAACTTCGAGGATGCGCTGAGTGTGGAGACTGTCGATGAGAAAGAGGGCTTTATGGATGTAGTGGTGGTAGGCGGGGGACCAACGGGGGTTGAGTTATGCGGTACCCTGGCCGAGATGCGCCGGACCGTGCTGCCCCGCGACTACCCGGAACTGGATTTCAAGATGATGGATATTTTCCTCATCGAATCCGGCGCTGAGGTGCTGGGCCCCATGTCGGTGGCTTCGCAGGAACACTCCCTGAAATACTTGCTGGATCTGGGCGTCAACGTACGCCTGAATACCCGCGTAAAAGACTTCGACGGGCGCATTGTAACCATGAATGACGGGTCAACGCTCCGTACCAACAACCTCATCTGGGCGGCTGGCGTCAAGGCTAATCCGCTGGCCGGTTTACCGCCAGAGGTGCTTGGCCGGGGTGGGCGGGTACTGGTGAATCGCTATAGCCAGGTGGAGGGCTTTACGGATGTGTTTGCCATTGGTGATGTAGCACTAATGACCGAAGAGAAATGGCCCAATGGCCACCCGCAGGTGGCCCAGCCCGCTATTCAGCAGGGTAAGCTACTGGCCAAAAATATGCTGCACTGGCTGCGGAATGAACAGCCCGAAGAGTTTACCTACCATGACCTGGGGACTATGGCTACTATTGGCCGGGGCTTGGCGGTCGTAGATTTACCCTTTTTAAAGTTTCAGGGATTTTTTGCGTGGCTAACCTGGTTATTTGTACACCTGATGTCCATTGTCGGCGTGAAGAACCGACTATCCATTTTTCTGAACTGGATGTTTAATTACCTCACCTACAACAATTCACTGCGGTTGATTATCCGGCCCAAACTCCCCAAAGGTAATATAGAGGCCATGAAGGAAAAGTTATCCGATCAGCTGGAAATCAGTAAAACATGAGCCGTATCCGGTGAACCAGATTTACCCTATACGGCCTAAGAATCAAAATTTCGTCGTATTTTCGCCTTATTAACAGAATACAACTCTATGGAATCAACTATTGAGAAGCTACACACATTAGCTGGACATGGGAAAACCCGTCCTAAACATTCCGGTAGCAAAAAGCTGTTTGATAACCCAATTCTGGAAGCACTGTCGCGTACCCACATTATGATTCCTATCTCGATGTGGATGACCCTGTCCGTGTTTTTAGGTTGGTATGCCTTTACGCATACGGATATGGGCAACTCAACAATTGCTGTCCTGTTCATTGCTGGTCTGCTGGTATTTACGCTGTTTGAGTACGTACTGCACCGGTATTTATACCACATTGCGCCCAAGACAGAGAAGCGGGCCAAACTGCAATATACCCTGCATGGTGTTCACCACGAATACCCAAAAGATAAAACGCGCCTGGCTATGCCTCCGGCGGTCGCTATTTTTATGGCGGCTGGCTTTTTTGGACTATTTTTTATGCTGATGGGTGAATCGGCTTACGCGTTTTTTCCGGGCTTTCTGGTTGGCTACACGGGCTATCTGTCGGTGCATTTCATTGTTCACGCCTATGCTCCGCCAAAGAATTTTTTAAAGCAGCTTTGGGTGAATCACAGCGTCCATCACTATAAAAATCCGGAAAGTAATTACGGGGTATCGTCGCCTATGTGGGACTATATCTTCAACTCGTTTCAGAAGTAAAAATGGATATATACGATCACAAAAATTCCCCGGCTTTATCAATGTTGAGGGGAATTTTTGTGCAAATCGTCGTTGATTGGCACATCTTCAATGGACTATTTTTTAAGAAAACGTAGCATTTGACTACCATCCGACCACTCAAGAGAAAGCTGATAGATACCCGCAGGTAAGTGATGCAGACTCAAGCTATGGCGCAGTTTCTGCCCACTTCCTTTTGTTAACACTGTTTTAAACAGTTCGTCCCGACGTGTCGGTAATTTGGAGGGTAGCGGATTGATTGATTGGTACCCCAAACTCCACGGTAGCGTTACTCTCCGCTGGATTAGGCCACAGGCGCAATTCGTTTCCGGCGTATGGCGGATCCGTAGCGAGTGGCTTAAGAACGGTGATGGTTGTAGAGCCACTTACTGGCAGCCCGCCTGCCAGCCCGTCCTGTACGCCTATCAGCTGGTAAACGGTTGTTTTGATCGGCTTAACGAAAGCCGTTCCCTGCTGATCTGTGAAGGAAGGAAATCTATACCTGTCCGCTACTTATGGTTGTCCTCCACGGACTCCGGCCCGTCAATTGAATGGTGAGTCGGATACTATCACCGGCCATTATTGTTGACGGATCCGTTTGCAGGGTTCCTGTGGGGAGTGCGCTAACGTTAACTGGCCCACCCACAGGCCCAAACCCATCCCTGGGGCGTATTTACCTGCAAGCGAATTTTGTCCGCCCGCTTCCCCCCGGCAACGATGCCGGAAAACGAAGTAATACCGAGCTTTGCTGAGCTACGCCTATAATCGCCGTCGAGTCGTCATGAATTGCCCGTTCGCATTGGAAAGCTGCGCGCGGTATTCTGTCCCCACGCTGGTTGCCAGAGGAGTAAAAGGTAAAGTCAGGAAGTACCGGCGCAAACGTCCAGCCTCATCGGCTGTTGTATCGCAGAACAGGGGGCCTTACGACAGCAGTCAGATTACCAGCCAGATTGACATTTCCGCAGCCGACTGACCCGTCCAGCAGGCGAATACGGCTGTTTTTTATAAACCGTCAGATTAAGAAGCTGCCCGTTCGCGTAGCCCATCGTCTGATACGGAATTACTGATTATTCCCAATAATGTCCGCGTCCGTATGCCTGTTCGTAGGGTTTTTGGTCAGCCCCACCCGCACGGCCACCTGCTGACCAAAGTCAACGGTAAGGGTATCAGTTGATATGGTATTGAACGATACCCGCACAGTACCCGGCTTTACAACAGAAAAATACTGAGACCCAGGCACTGAATGGCTGGTGTGACGGATGGTCGATCCGAATATAGGTCAAGTCGCCCCCCCCACTGAGTAATGAACTGTCTGTAAATTGAATGGCTAACTGATTGGGTGATCCAGGTACCGGTTTAGAAGGTATTCTAAAAAAAGAAGCTGTTAGCATTCCATTCAAGAATGGACTTCTTGCACTCTCTACCTGAAAAGTCTCATTTGGTTGAAACGAGCCGGAAGTAGAGTAGGCAATGCGCGCTGTAGCACCAGGCAAATGTACTGAACATTAGTCGTGGTCACCTCTCCATTGTCTATACCTACCTATCCTGTCAATTGATACCCGGGGCGGGGTAGGCTCCAATCCCGTTATTGAATAGGTTTTATTACCAAAACATGTGTTCGTCAATCTGAGAGTCAGGCCTAAATGCATCTGTTCATATTGTCCAGCGGTGAAGTGCATGTTACCAGCGCAATCCAGCGGACTGTAATAGGACATGAAATTTTTAATATCAGGATTGTAAACCACCACCGTTAGCATCGACCAATGAGGAGACTAAACGGCAATTTTTACCATCAATAGACCAGGAGCCAGGTTGCCCTGTAATTAAGCGGTCATATGGGTCAGCAGGCGTGTCGCAGATATAATCCCCTTTAAGCGTACAGTTATCGTTCGGTCCACGGGTAACTAGTTCCCGGTCACTAATCACCGAGCTATTACTATTAAGAAACGTATGTTGTAAACCGAAATAATGCCCAAACTCGTGAGGTAAAGTGTCCTGAAACACATACTCCCTAAAGTAATATGCGTTCGAGAAAAGTGTATTAATGTATACATAGTTACTGCTACCGTAAGAGAGAGGGAGGAAGCAAAGCTCCTCCCATTCCCATTGGCGCTAACAAGACCAAAATAAAGATTTATAGCATTATCGACATCGTAGATCGCTCGTGTGGCGCTTAAGGCGTTCAGATCGAACGTGTTAGCATATTTGTCGTCCCGAACTACATTGGCTTGGCCGAGCCAATAGAAACGAATGTCGAGGGGCATAAAGTAGTTATTGAGGTACACCAGAGCGGTGTCCAGTATGGCCTGCTGGGGTGGTGTGCCGGTTGAACCAACTAACAACGTTGCTTTGATGGCGATCCGGGTGGGGGCGGCCCTTAGTCGGGCTGAGCCAGGTTTATTCGTTTGAGCAGCGTTACGAACGAGTTGCAAGAACTCATCGGATAATGGACTGGTCGCGCATTTAGGAACGTGGGTTTGCGCGTATCCAACAATAAATGTGAGGCATACCAGTGTGAGTGCCCATGTAAAGAGGAAAAGTGATTTCATAGGAGCCTGGTACAAACTATGGCGTATTGGTAGAAGGCAAATCTGACACAGTCAAGTAACGCAGCAGGTTTAGAGAAATGAAAGCGTGAAATATGAAGTACATACTGGTATTTTTTCGGACCCGCTCCGGCGTTGCTCCCTTTACATTGAATCGGTCTACAACAACTTCTCATTCTTCAGATGCCGGGTGGCATCGCGTCCGTTCTTCTTATCCAGATTTTTCTGGAAAGCTTCCGTTAGATCAACGCCAGTCTGGTTGGCGAGACAAATAAGTACCCAGAGTACATCGGCCAGTTCGTCGCCGAGGTCTTTATTCTTATCGGATTCTTTTTCAGACTGTTCGCCATAACGCCGGGCAATAATACGGGCCACTTCACCAACTTCTTCGGTCAGTTGAGCCATGTTGGTCAGTTCGTTAAAATACCGAACGCCAACGGTTTTAATCCAGTCGTCAACGGTGGTTTGGGCGTCTTTGAGAGTCATAAGTTAAGGATGATGTCGTCATCGGTAGTCATCAGCATGACTATACTATTGACTGACGACTCAGTGACTCAACGCAACTTATTTCTCCGGTACAAACGTTAGCGAACTGAACTGATTTTCGTCGAATGTCTCCTGAGCGAGACGTTGTAATTGTTCGGAGGTTACGGATTTTATATCGTTGAAAATATCATTCAACGCTTCAACCCGGTTAATGTCGAGCAGGCTTTTGGCCATCATCAGCATGAAGCTATTGTTGCTTTCTTCGGCCATGGCCAACTGCCCGATCAGTTGTTCTTTCGTCTGGTGCAGTTGCAGGGTGGTTAGTGGCTGTTCGCGCAGCCGCTTCAACTCCTTCATGATCAGTGACTGCGCCTTATCTACCTTTTTGGGATCAGTGCCGAAGTAGATGCCCAGAAAACCCGTATCCAGATAAGGGGTATAGCTGGCGTCGATGGAATAGACCAGACCATACTTTTCGCGCAGATTCAGGTTGAGCCGGGAGTTCATGCCCGGTCCGCCAAGCAGGTTGACCAGCATAAAAAACGGAAGCCGTCGCGGGTCGGTCAGGCCGTAGGCAGGCCGACCAAGAGCGCATTGGGCCTGCGTAATAGGCCGTTCTACCCGGGTTTGGCGCGGTACATAGTCCGTTGGGGTTTGGCGCTTACGGGCCGAATGCTGCGCGGGTACATCCCTGAAATATTTTTCGGCCACTTTCACGACCTGCTTAAACGGTAGTTTACTAACGGATGCAAATACAATCCGGCTCGTATCGTAGTTCTCGGCAATGAATCGCTGCAGGTCTTCCCGCCGAAATGAACTGACTGTTTCGGTAGTGCCGAGAATATTACCGCCCAGGGCGTGATTCGGAAACACCAGTTCATCGAAATCATCCTGAATGGCATCTTCGGGCGAGTCGTAATACATCGCCATCTCTTCCAGAATCACTCCCCGTTCGCGCTCGATTTGCTCTTCAGGAAAAACCGAGTGAAACGTAATGTCGGCCAGTAATTCGGCGGCTTTTTCGAAATGAGCATCCAGTACCGATGCATGAAAACATACTTTTTCTTTCGTGGTGTAGGCATTCAACTCACCGCCAACGATTTCGAGCCGGGTAATGATGTGGTAGGGTTTTCGTTTCTCCGTACCTTTGAAAGCCATATGCTCCCAGAAGTGGGCCAGTCCCTGCTGATGGGGTTGTTCGTCGCGGCTACCAATATCGAGCATGATGCCACAGTGGGCAATCTGCGTATGCGGTATTTGTTTGTGTGCAATCCGAATTCCGTTGGGCAGAGTATAAACTTCGTAATCTTCCATTCGTACCTATTTACGCACCAGGCGTACTGATGATAACCGCAACCAATCCGCCCCGGTTCCTGATTATTCAAACCGCTTTCATTGGCGATGTTATTCTGGCTACGGCCCTGCTTGAGCAACTGCATCTGGCCTTCCCTGATGCCGTGCTGGATGTGCTTGTGCGCAAAGGTAATGAGGGTCTGCTGGCTAATCACCCCTTTCTGAACGAGGTGCTGATCTGGCATAAAAAGGAAACAAAATATCGGGATTTATGGCGGCTGTTACGTACTATCCGCGCCCGTAAGTATGATGCGGTACTGAATTTGCAACGCTATGGGACCATGGGCCTGCTGACGGCCTTGTCGGGCGCCAAAACTACCGTTGGCTTTGACAAGAATCCATTTTCGCGGTTATTTACGCACCAGGTCGAACACCGGTTTGAGCCGGGTGTGCATGAGGTTGATCGGAATACTGGCTTTGCTGCGAGCACTGGGAATAGAGCGAACAGCTACCTCATGGAGTGCGGCCCAAACTGTACCCGTCATCGGCAGATTATGAAGCTATCAAAACCTATCAGGGCCAGTCGTATGTATGCATGGCACCTATGTCGGTCTGGTTTACCAAACAATATCCGGCTGAACGCTGGGTAGAACTGATTCAGGCTTTGCCAGAATCCCTGACGGTCTATTTACTAGGAGCCCCAACTGATACCGAGGCCTGTGAGGCGATCGGGGTGTTGGCTGGCCGTACGGGAACGTGGTGAATCTGGCGGGTAAATTAAGCCTGTTGCAATCGGCTGCGTTACAGCAGGGAGCCGTCATGAACTATGTGAACGATTCGGCCCCGTTGCATCTCTGCTCGGCCATGAATGCACCGACAACTGCTATTTTCTGTTCGACCGTTCCTGAGTTTGGCTTTGGACCGCTGGCCGACGTGTCACGGGTGGTACAAACGCCGGAACAGCTCGACTGCAAGCCCTGTAACCTGCACGGACGAAAGGCCTGTCCGCTGGGGCATTTTCGGTGTGCCTGGGGTATTGGGGTGGATGAATTATCAGCCTTAAACTAACTCAGCCTCTTCTACTTGAACTTTATTCTGAATAAATTGAATTTTATAAAATTTTATTAAAATACATCAGGTAAATAGTAAAATAATAAACCTATTTAGGCCTACAGGGGCTATATTTGTTCTGTTAGCGGTAGTACAACAAAACAGTCGGCTTGCCTTAGGGGCCGCTCTCTTGAAAATGTAAATATCACTTCATTTATTCAGGCAATAAACACCCCATTTTATGGCTATTAATCGTCGTGACTGGCTTCGGGCCAGTCTGTTATCCGGTTTAAGTTTAGCCGCTGCCCCGGCAGCTTTTTGCGAACCGGAACCCGAAATGCCTGCTGGCTACACCTTTCGGAAGGGAGGTACGCTGAAAGCCCGGTTATCTGCCAATGAAAACCCCTACGGCCCATCACCAAAAGCGCTTAAAACCATTACGGAAGCAGCACCCGACGGGTATCTCTACGCCATGGAATACGCCCGGAAATTCCGCAAGCTGGTGGCCGAAACGGAAGGTGTTCCCGAAGAATACGTACTGTTGGGCGCTGGTTCGGGCGAACTGCTGACGGCAGCTTCCCTGTGGGCTGCTTACCGGGCCAATGCCGGACGGACCATTGTGGCACCTGACCCAACCTTCGACGCCCTTGCCGCGCACCGCGCTTAAACACGGCATTACCATGGATCGTGTACCGCTGGTAGCGGCCGATGGCTACGACATTAACCTGAACAAACTCAATGAGCGCGTAGGGAGCCAGACGGGCATGGTGTACCTCTGCAACCCGAATAATCCTACGGCTATAACCGTCGACCCGGCCAAACTCCGCGCTTTCTGCGAAGCCGTTGGGGCTAAAACGCCCATTTTAGTCGATGAAGCCTATATCGATTATACGCCGATCCAAAGGCGTACTCGATGGTGGACATGGTGAAAAAGGGGAGCAATGTAATCGTGACGAAGACCTTCTCGAAAGTACACGGGTTTGCTGGGTTTCGGATGGGTTACATGATTGCCAAACCCGAAATCCTGGAGCAGATCGCCCTTTTCTCCACCGGTGGTAGCGGGTTGAGCATGACTACCCTGCGGGCCGCTATGGTGAGCTTACAGGACACCGACTTTGTCAACTACTCGCTGGGTAAAACGCAGGAGTCGAAGGATTATCTGTACGGAGTACTCAAGCAGCATAATTATGAGCCATTGCCATCGGGTGCCAATTTCGTGATGTTCCCCATTCGGATGAAGGGGGAAGATTTCGTTACCCGCATGATGGACCAGGGCGTGAGTATTCGTCAGTGGAAATTTGATGGACAGTACTGGTGCCGTGTTAGTCTGGGTACCATGCCCCAGATGCAGGCCTTTGCCGATGGCCTGAAAGTGATTTCGTAAAACAGCATAACCCACCGTAATTTTTTAACGGTTTAGAATGACACGGCTGCGTCATTTTAAACCGTTTTTTGTGCTACGTAGTTGAAAATCACCGTTTATCATAATCTCTGTGGCCGAATGCAGCAAGGATGTAATGTTGCTGAAAAAAGCAACCTAATGAAACATTTACCCTTTCTGGTACTTTTGCTGTGTGGCCTGTTTAAGCAGGTATACGGGCAGGATAAAGCTCCGGTTCAGGCTACTGAACAGTACGTCTGTTTACCCTGCGGGTCTGATTGCGACCACGCCGTGTTAAATGAGCCCGGCACCTGTTTACATTGCCATATGCCTTTAGTACGCAAATCGACGGTGGTTTTCAAAAATATCACGCCAGCCGAACTATGCGAAATTGTGGCTGAACGACCAGATGTATTGTTATTGGATGTACGAACCCCCGAAGAATTTACGGGGCAGGCGGAGGAGAAATTTGGCCACCTAAAAAACGCCGTCAATATCCCGGTTCAGGAACTGGAGAGCCGGTTGACAGAGCTGAACGAGGCTAAAAATAAGGAAATCATTGTCTACTGTTCCCACAATCACCGCAGCCCCCGCGCCAGCTACCTGTTAATCGTACATGGCTTCACGAACATCAAAAATATGACCGGGGGCATGGCTACCTGGGCCGACTCGGTAAGCCATACCGCTATGGGGAAAGCATTGCTGGTTAAATAACGTAACCAGAATCAGCGACGATGTGAAATCAATAGGGGATTGTATCAGGAAGAAAAGTCAACGAGAGGGGGAAGTTGTATAAAGCAGCTTAGAGCGTTCCCAGTTGGTCCCGCATGCGTAGCGCATCCCGGTAGCAAAGTTTCACTGCTTCAACGACCCGGTAAAAACCCCGATAAGAAGATGGTTTAACCATGTATAAGTGGAGGCCCTTCTCATAAGCAAGCTGCTTGATCTGGTCGCTTACCGCTGTAGTAAGCATAACCACCGGCATATAACCAAGATCGCTCAGGTCACCCAATGATTGCAGCGTTTCCAGGCCGGACAGTTCAGGCATGTGCATGTCCAGAAGAATTACGGTTACATATGAGCTGTCTTTGGCCCGTCCGCTCAATGCCAGACTTCGCTGATGGGCAAGCCAGTTGATTAACTCCTGACCCGTTCCCATCTCTTTGATCACTAAACGCCTGATTCCATCCGTCAGCGCATCACGAATCATCTGCCGATCCTCGTAGTCGTCGTCAACCAGCAATACCCGTAAAATTAACGTTTCCATAATCAAACAATTTTGGGTATGTATCCTACTAAATGTACAAAAAAATAGGAAAATTGTTCTACCTAATGAGGGAGTGGTCCAGAAATAAACTACTAGTAGTTATGGCTGCCATAAAAAGCAAAAGTTGGCTGTCGGAACAGCGCAACGTATGAATATAGCAGCGTTGGTAAGTAACTGTAATACAACTGAATAAATTTTATTTTATCTTTATTTGACGGTCACTGGTTTGGTAGGGTCAATGCGAAACCAGAGTAGGGCACTAGCCAGTAAGCAACCGGCAATCATAAACAGGGGGTAGTTGAAATTTTTGGTTTGTTCCACAATGATGCCGAACAGAATGGTGATGAAAAAGCCACCCAGCTGCCCGGCAAAATTCATCGATCCGGCAACCGTTCCGGCATTCCGCTGGCCAATGTCAACACATACGGCAAAGGCAACCGGCAGGGCCAGGTCTTTCATCAGCACGCAGGTAGCCAGTAAATAACCCGCCAGCTCATTATCCGTAGTGAGGCCGGCCAGCAAAAAAAATAAACTCGACAGGCCCAGGCCACCCACACCCACCGCCCGTCGGCCAATTTTCAGGCCGTAGCGCCTGGTCAGGACATCACTCAACAGTCCGCCCACCAAACAGCCAATGGCCCCCAGAAAGTACGAGAGCGAAATAAAGTTTTTGGTCTGGTCCTCGCTCAGTCCGCGCCCTTCCTGAAAATACACCGATGACCAGTTTGTGAAAAAATAAGACCCGTAGAAAAACAAATGGCACATCAGCATCAGCGCCCATAAATCGGGGTTGCGGATAATGGTTGTCCAGGGAATGCGGTGGTCGGTTGGTTTAAGGTTACGGCCCGATTCAATTTCCTGCACCTCAGCGGCTGTAATGCCGGGCTGGTCGGCTGGTTCATCCCGGAACCACGCGTACCAGCCAATGGCCCATAGCACGCCCAGTATGCCCAGTAAGCCAAAGGCCCAGCGCCAGCCCGCCCAATGCACCAGCGGAATCACCAGGAGGGGCGTGAGAGCACCACCCAACCGGCCAGCCGCCCAGATAACCGACTGCGCCCGGCCAACCTCCACTGCCGGAAACCAGCGGGCAATCACGATGGAGGCATTGGGGTAAGCTCCGGCTTCTCCCGTGCCAAACAGAAACCGGACAATCAGCAGGTACAGTAAAATTAAAGGCCGTGCCCGTAAGGGCCGTAAAGCCCGACCACCAGAACACCACCCGCGTCAGTACCCGCCGGGGGCCAATTTTGTCGCCTAAGGAGCCGGTAGGAATTTCGAACAGGGCATACGACAGCGAGAAAGCCCCCAGTATCCAGCCAAATTGCTGATTGTCGAGCTGGAGATCCGCCTTTACGTATTTACTGACTACGTTCATGCAAACGCGGTCGAGGTAGGTAATGGTCGAGAGCAGAAATAAACCGGCCAGCACGCGGTAGCGGACGTTCATAAAGGATGAGCGAATAGGAAAAGGAGTAGGGTAAAGATAAGTCTGCGAAAAACAACAGATGTACTTATTAGGGCACTTATTCTGTACCTTTTATGACCCAACGACGCTCTCAAAAAATCTCGGTATTCTCCTTTACCCAACCTGGCTGATGTACTTTTACGGTATGTCTACTGTAACGATTGCCCCACTTACCGAAAGCCTGCCTGCTTTTCTGGATTCTCATGATTTTTCGGCCATTGCCGTTATTGCCGATAACCATACGTTTCGTTTCTGCTACCCCGAACTGAAAGCATTTCTGCCGAAACATACCCTTGTTCGGATCAAATCGGGCGAGGAGCAGAAGCACATCGCTACCTGCGAATTGATCTGGGATGCGCTTACCCGCGCCAATTTCGACCGGCATGCGCTGGTGCTTAACCTTGGGGGGGGGTTATTGGCGATATGGGCGGTTTCTGCGCGGCTACCTACAAGCGGGGTATTGCCTTTGCTCAAGTACCCACTACCTTACTGTCGCAGGTAGATGCCAGTGTGGGCGGGAAACTAGGTATTGATTTTCGGGGCTTTAAAAATCACATTGGCGTGTTTCAGCAACCCAACACGGTACTTGATTGACACGGCTTTTCTGGCAACACTGCCCGAGCGCGAACTGCGGTCGGGTTTTGCCGAAGTGATCAAGCACTGCCTGATTGCCGATGCGGCCATGTGGGATGAAATTCGTCGGCGCGATCTCGACGAGCAGGACTGGCCCGCGCTGGTTGCCCATTCCGTAGCGGTAAAGCAGCGCGTCGTAACGCAGGACCCAACCGAGAAGGGATTGCGCAAGATTCTGAACTTTGGGCATACGCTGGGCCACGCAGTCGAAACCTACTTTCTGACGCAGCCCCGCGAAAGCGTCTACTGCACGGCGAAGCCATTGCAGTCGGTATGGTTGCCGAAGCTTATATTGCGTATCAGAAAAAGATGATCGATCAAACTGCTGCTGACGCAAATCGAAGAATACATCTTTGCCGTATATGGAAATGTGCGTCTTATCGGAAGAGGACACCGAACCCATTCTGGCCCTAACCTTGCAGGATAAGAAAAATCGGGGCCGTGAAGTGCGGATGGCCTTGCTTGACGGAGCCGGGAAGTTGCGGTTTCGATATCCCGGTTTCCGCTGCTGAAATGCGCCGGGGACTGGAGTTTTACCGGGGCCTGAATAAATAATAGATAATTTGGTCCGTAGCCTATTGTTTGCCAAACAATTACATTTATATTTGGGTTCAACCCGTGTTAGTCACTAATTATTTATTAACCACAATTTATCTATTGAAAACTCTTTACAAGCGTGGGTATGAAAAAGTGCATCGGAGTTCTGTTTATGCTGGCCATTGTTGCTATGGCGGGCTGTTCACCAAGTAGGTTGTTTGTGGAGCATGATTATAGCTACGAAGGCCATTTTAAAAACTACGAATCATTCAATTTCCTGGAGTGCGAATTTGTCGACTCAACTCTTCTTTGCTCCGATATTCAGGATGCTATCCGGCATCAGATGGAAGCCCGGGGCTATCGGGTGAGCAACCGAAGCCCAAATCTGCTAATCTCCTACAATATTTTCCGTTCCGACCTGCGGTTCCGGGGCTATCAGCAGCCGGTTATCAAGGACTGGGTACTGCGGGAAGATGATGATGCTACCTACAAACGTATTGACTATAACCTGGATGAAGGTACGCTGATGATTTCGCTCATTGATGCCGAGTCGTATCAGGTAATCTGGAAAGGCTATGCTTCTAAAATGATGCGCAATCAGAACTTCAAGAATAATTACTTTAAAGGCATTGTTCGATCCATTTTCGACCAGTATCCGCTCATGGCAACCGCGCGGTAAGTAATACTAATGAGTAGCGTGGGTTATTACGGCAGAAGGCCAGATGTTAGTCTGGCCTTCTGCTATTTTCAGGATTCTGATGGGGTTAATTTCACCTGCTTTACTTTGTTAACTCTTTAAAAATTGTTTCCAGCGAGTTTTCCTGCTGCCTCAGTCCCACCAGGGTTAATTGCTGGTCGGCAGCAAGACGGAAGATGGTCGCCCGCAAATCCGTGTTTGGACGTAGCGGCAATGCGGTACCGGCCACCACCCAATGGCTCAACCAGCTCCACACCCGGAAGGGCATCCAGTACGGCCGGGTCTGCCAATTCGCTTTCAAATTCTGCCACAACCACTACATCCCGTTCCAGCTGAGCTCTTCTCAACTGGCTCAGCGGACCATCCGCGACAATTTTGCCCTGGTTGATGATAACAACGCGGTCGCAGATGGCTTCTACTTCCTGCATGATGTGGGTAGAGAACAGCACGGTTTTGTCGCGCCCGGCTTCCCGGATTACCTGCCTGATTTCAGCCAGCTGATTGGGGTCGAGGCCGGTTGTCGGTTCATCCAGAATCAATACGGGTGGATTGTGCAGCAGGGCCTGGGCCAGTCCTACCCGCTGCCGATAGCCTTTGGAGAGTTGCCCGATCCGCTTCTGCTGCTCCCGTCCCAGACCAACCAGGTCAATCATATCCGTAATCCGGCGGCTCAGCTCAGCCCCACGCATGCCGTGCAAAGAGCCGGCAAAGCGCAGGTATTCTTTCACGTATAAATCGAGATAAAGCGGGTTATGCTCTGGCAAATAGCCAACGCTCCGGCGAACCTCCATAGATTGCGTCCGAACATCGAATCCATTGACTTCTACGGTGCCCTCCGTAGGGGGGAGGTAGCCCGTAGCAATCTTCATGGTTGTGGATTTACCCGCCCCATTGGGCCCCAGAAAGCCAACAATTTCGCCCGGCTGCACCGTCAGCGAAATCTGATTGACGGCCCGTTGCTGCTTGTATTCTTTGGTGAGGTTCTGAACCCGGATGGACATACAACTATGAATTACTGACCTATAAACGACGAACAGCGCCTTGTGAACACGTCCTATGTGACGCTTAACCGACAAAAAACCGGAAAGAATTTCTATTTTTAGCGGTTTAACATCAATATATCACCGTTTTTCTTCAGTTCGCCTATGTCGCTTTTTCGCAAAAAGACCGTAACGCAAATTCTGAGTGATGCCGCCGAAGGTGAATCCAGTAAACTAGTAAAGACGCTGGGTGTCCGTGACCTGACCTCGTTTGGCATTGCCGCTATTATTGGGGCTGGTATTTTCAGTACCATTGGTCTAGCCAGCTATAATGGTGGTCCGGCGGTGTCGCTGCTATTTGTTTTTACGGCCATTGCCTGCGTATTTACGGCACTCAGTTACGCCCAGTTTGCCAGTACGGTTCCCGTGAGTGGCAGTGCCTACACGTATGCCTATGTGGCGTTCGGGGAAATTTTTGCCTGGGTCATTGGCTGGGCGCTCATTCTCGAATATGCCGTTAGTAATATGGTAGTAGCTATTTCATGGTCCGAGTATTTTACCTCCATGCTGAGTGGATTCGGAATTACTTTCCCCAAGTATTTTGCTACGGACTATGGCTCGGCATCCCGGGCCTTTGACCTGGTGCAGCAAACCAAGCAGGCGGGTACGGCGCTGACTACCTTACCTGAAAATACGCGGGTACTGGCTGATGCCTAGGCCAATGCCCCGATGATCGGCGATTTCAAACTGATTGCCAACTTGCCTGCCGGAGCCATAACGGTGCTGATTACGGCCCTGGTGTACATTGGTATCAAGGAGTCGCGCACGGCGAGTAATATCCTGGTTGTGCTCAAACTGGCGGTTATCGGGCTGGTCATTGGTGTTGGGGCTTTTTATGTGAAACCGGCAAACTGGTCGCCGTTTGCGCCGAATGGCATATAGGGTGTGCTGAGTGGTGTGGCATCGGTCTTTTTTGCCTTTATTGGCTTCGACTCCATTTCCACCACGGCCGAGGAGTGCAAGAATCCCCAGCGCGATTTACCCCGCGCCATGCTGTACTGCCTGGCCATTTGTACGGTCCTGTACGTCCTGATTACGCTCGTGCTGACGGGTATGGTCAACTACAAGGAGTTAGGCGTTAGCGATCCGCTGGCCTATGTGTTTCAGAAGGTAAACCTGAATTTTGTCGCGGGTGTCATTTCGGTGAGTGCGGTCGTGGCTATTACCAGTGCCCTGTTGGTGTATCAGCTAGGGCAACCGCGCATCTGGATGACCATGAGCCGCGACGGCCTGCTCTGGAAACGCTTCTCCAGAATTCACCCCAAGTATAAAACGCCTTCGTTTGCTACCATTGTTACGGGTTTTCTGGTTGCCATACCATCGCTGTTTATGGATTTGAAGTTCTTTGTGGACCTCACCAGCGTGGGAACGTTCTTCGCGTTTATTCTCGTCTGCGCAGGTATTTTCTACCTGGATGCCAAAGGGCTGACGGCGCAGTCGAAGTTTAAGGTGCCTTATGTTAATGGCAAATACATCATTGGAGCGGTGCTGCTGGCCGCCCTGAGCTATGCTCTGACGACGGGAAACCTGATTGATACGCTGGAAAGCAAGCCCCTCCTGATTGTTTTCTGGGGCGTATGGGCCATATTGGCCGTGCAAGGCTTCCGGCACAATTTCTCGTTGCTGCCGGTAATTGGCGTGCTGACTAACCTGTACCTGATGACGGAATTAGGGGCCAGTAACTGGCAGATTTTCGGTATCTGGCTGGTGATTGGGCTGGTTATCTATTTCTCGTACGGCTTCCGAAAAAGTAAACTGGCCGGGCAGTAAAACGGGGCTGCGTTACTCTGTTCTCAAAGGCCAAAATTTCGTTCTGAAACGTGCAGTATATACCACTTAATCAGTTGATTTTGAGGTAAAAATCGTTGATTTTTTATTTGTGGAGTGCATAGGTCTATAAAGGTCAACTGGCTACAACTTGAATCTGCAGGGAGCGATTCCAGCATCAATTGGTTACGCCTTAGGGGAGGAGGACAACCTAAGATAAAGGAAGTGCCCGGGTCGGGCAAATTTGATAAGTAGACATTATGAATAAAGCGTCAAAACAGTATAACTATAATTTGCCTGTTATTCTTCACTCTTCACTACGTTTATGCCCTCTATCTTCTCCCGCATTGTGGCTGGTGAAATTCCCGCCCACAAAATCGCCGAAACCGACGACTATCTGGCTTTTCTGGACGTGATGCCTACGGCCACCGGTCACACGCTGGTAATCCCGAAAAAGGAAGTGGATTACCTCTTCGACCTGAACGATGACCTGTACCTGGGCCTGATGGCGTTTGCCAAAAAGGTAGCTCCCGCCATCGAAAAGGCAATCCCCTGCCAGCGCATTGGTGTGGCCGTAGTAGGTCTGGAAGTGCCCCACGCGCATATCCACCTGATACCGCTGAATTCGATGGCCGACATGGATTTCAGCCACAAACTCAAGCTGACTCAGGAAGAACTGGCCCAAACAGCGGAGAAAATCCTGGCGTTTTTGTAAAGAGATTTGGTCTGTTTTCAACGGGCACGGCCCGGTTATCACTTTTGATAACCGGGCCGTGCCCGTTGGGTTTATTATGGGCTAAAAAGTATATCCATCTACTTTGAGTTCTTTCTCGGCCAATAAGTTAATGCTTGCCCGAGGAATGCCCTGCCTCTTTTCCATTTGAGCGGTCGACGCAGCTGGACAGGGCCCGGTAGGTATGGTAGGCCGATTTCCAGATATGGCCCTTATTGCCGGTTCGGCGTTCGGGGTTTTTATCCAGCCCTTCCTCATACCAGCTACCGTGCTGGTGATCAATTAGGTAGGTCTGGCAGTATTGCCAAAGCAGTTTGTAGTTGGCCAAATACTGCATCGGGTCGTTGGGGTATTTGTCCGCCATCATGAGCAGCGTATTGAGCCCCTCCGCCTGCGACCACCAGTTTTTGCTTTCATTGATAATCGACATGCCGGGTTTGTCTTTGAAATAATATCCCTGGTCGTAGAAGCCGCCCACCTGTTTGTCCCAGCCGTTGGCCAGGGCATGGTCAACCATTCGTTTGCCCACTTCCAGCGTTTTGGTATCGTTCTTTCAGCCCCAGTGCGTGCGATGCTTCCAGCATCAGATAAGCCGTTTCCACATCATGACCGAACGAAACGTGGTCAACATAGCGGTGTTTGAGCACCACTGCTTCCGACGAATCCCGAAACGAAACGGGTGTCCAGTCGGGCTGCAGAAACAGGACCAGATTGCCTTTGGGTGTGGTAATCACATCGCGGATGAGCCGAAGCATTTCGTCCAGGCGTTCCCGTACCAGCGGGTCGGGCCAAACGGCGTATAGTTCGGTCAGGGCTTCCAGCAGGTGGATTGAGCTATTCTGGTCTTTATACCCCGTCGGTAGCGGTGGACGGTACGGATGCGTCCCGTTTAATGGGCGTGCCATCCCGGTTCAGGTTCTGGAAATACCCTTTATGAATGGGGTCGTGGCTGTGCTGTTCCAGCCACATAAACGTCTTTTTAGCCAGATTCAGCGCGGCCGTATCGCCCGACATGTGGTAGTAGGCACTGAGGGCATACAGGCCAAACGCGTTGCCGTAGGCTTCTTTGGCGGCTGTGCCTTTTGGGTTGCCCTGCCGGTCGACCAGGTTGTAAAAACCGCCGTACTGCTTATCCCACATCTTGTCCCGCAGGAACAGGAAACCGTGCCGGGAGTTGTCCTTGTAGTACGTCACGGCCGGGTATCGTTCGGCGGCTTTAGCGGTTGTCCAGGTATGGCGGGCCTGGGTTACAATCATTTTATCCTGTGGCCCCGTCGGCTTAAAATCGTAGGTAAACGTGCTCAGGAAACCGCCGTACTCCTTATCGACGGCCAGTGGATACCAGGCATTCAGCATTTCGGTCTGGATCGATTTCTCCATCTCGGCAGCAATGCGCTTTTTGTCACTGGCGGTTTCCTGGGCTAAAACCGGATTGGTCAGGATGGCCACCAGCCAGGCGGCACTAAAGAGTATAAAGCTGGTTTTCATAGAACGAGGGTAAAGACATACGTTTTGAGGGGTAGCCATTTTCGACTGGTAGGATAGGAAGCATTTTTTGCATCAGTTTTACCTTTATTCCTTACCCGACTGTGCGTTCCTGGACGAGAGCCTGAGCCGGAATCAGCTAACCAGCCAACATACAGGGCTTATTCAGTTAGCTCGTAAACGCTGTTGCAGTGGCTTTTCGACGAAGCGATATAACGCATGGGCAATAGCCACCAGCAGAACGAACAGCAGACCGTAGTTTGTAACGCCTATCTTCTGTAATCCACTGGCAACCACGCCCACATGGATGAGGTAAAAGGCGTACGAACTGCGGCCCAGTGCCTGCATAACCGGGTAATCCAGTACCGGTACCTCAATCCTTTTTGGGCTGAGCACCGCCAGAAAAATAAAGCCAATGCCTATGGGAAGCCCAATGTGTAAGCCACTACTTCCCGCCAGACCAACGCAGCCGGGGCCATAGTGGACGTGAACAAACCGGCCTGCCAGCTAACACAACCCACTATAATGAGCCAGACCAATAGGTACCGGATACCGCACGGCCGGTAGTTGCTGTTGATGCCACTGCCGGGCCAGCCACATACCCAGGACAAACTCAAACGCCCGCCCAATGGCCGTATAAAACAAGACAAAGGGTAGGGGAGCCACCTGGTCGTTTCCCAACAAAAGACCGAGTGCTGCCCATATACCTAAACCACCGCCAATTAACCCTGCCGTAACCCAAAAAGCCCCCCAGCGCCTTAAAAAGCCAAAAAGGAGCGGGGCAGTCAGGTAAAAGCAACCCTCAACCGTCAGGCTCCAGCTTTGGGCAATACCACTAAATTTATAACTGTCGAAAAAGCCTTTCAGCAACGTGAGGTTGAGCACAAACAGCCCAATGCCCATCGGGTGGTCCGCTAGCCAATGCGCACCAACCGTTAAAACGAGCAGCAGGGCGTAGAGTGGATAAATGCGGGCAAAGCGGTTTTTTAAGTACCGCTGCCACGACCAGTTGGTATTGTCCAGGTAAGCATCGGCGTACTGATGATACAGAAGGAAGCCACTCAACACAAAGAAAACGGATACCCCCATGTAGCCCTGGTTAAACAGCCGATGGGCAACGCTGCCGGGTGACGCTGGGTTATAATGGTGCAGAAAGACCAGATAGGCCGCCACGGCCCGCAAGCCCGTCAGGGCCGGAACATAACGAACGGGCGTAGATACCTTACGCGATTGGGCTGGATTCTTTGTCTCGAACAACATCAGCGAATCAGAATAATTCGGCCGCTTAACCGAGGGGGCAGGCTGGTTGCCAGGGGCCATTCAGTAGGGTCAGTAATCACGAGTGTGTAGACGTAGGTGCCAGCCGGGACGGGGGCACCGGAATCGGAGCGACCATCCCAGGCCCATTCGTTCAGCCCAATGCGAACGGTGGGACTCAGGTGCCGTACCCGGCGTCCGGCCAGGTCGGTGAGCAGGAGCGTTACCGATGCCGGAACCTGGGCTCCCGTCAGGGTGAAGGCAAACCGGATGGGGGCCTGAGCGGGGTTTGGGTATACCTGTAGTGCCGTTAGTTCTTTAGTCATTTACCACCCGAAAGTGTACCTGATACGGCACGGCCGGGTTGCCAACCCCATCCTGGGCGGTAACCAGCAGTTGATACGTGCCCTCCGCTAACGGCGGTAAGGGATACCGTATCCGAAAGGCTTTATCAACTCCCATAGGCTGTATAGTTGCTTTTTGCCAGTTGAGCCGTTCGAATGGCGTATTCCTGCCCGGACATTGCAGGTACAAAGCCAGCCCCGTAGTATCCTGCCGGATGAGGGAGCGGTTCTCATCGGCTACTAACATGTCGATCAACGGTCGGGCCGAAACCACCGCACCATCCGTAATGCGTGCCCCGTCGAAGGCAACATCCAGTAGCGGGCCAAAGGTATCAGGCTGCACAAACAGGGGTAAATCGAGGGTGTTGTTCAGAAAGGTAGACTCCGGCTGAATACGCGGATTTACCGTCAGCACGACCCGGT
>CAWAJC010000042.1:0-9507 GCA_963782245.1 uncultured Cytophagales bacterium | reverse complement strand
GTCGGCCCTGGACAGTACAAAAGTCGTGTATGTGGACGACGTAAAAACCGCCGGTCCCGGTGTGCTGAATGAAGCTTTTGAGCATAAAACGTTCGGCCATCGTGCCCTGATTCATGCCCCCATTCATGGCGACGGAAAGCTGTGGGGAATTTTACAACCCTGCGTTTTTGGCCAGCCGCGCCAGTGGACCGACGAAGAAAAAGCGCAGCTTGAAGAAATCCTGCCCAAGCTACAGCCCGTTGTGGCAAATTTCGTGGCGCTGTAGCCGATCTGACGTTGGTATAGTTTCTGCCTGCCTGAATCAATACAGCCACTGCGCTGGTTCGGGTAGGCAGTACCTTTTTTACGCAAGCGTTACCGGCAACGATTGCATAAAAAAAGGAGAAGCTTTTCTTGAAAAAACACCGATTATATAGTCTATTTAGTGATAAATGCCCTGGGGCATCTTCTGTAAATAGCTATTGATCAAATGAAACGATCCGCTTGTCTGACCCTTTTTTGCCTGCTAACCGCTTTTCAGGCTTTCGCCCAAAGCCCGTCTACCCTACCAACGGTAAAGTCGCCTGTATTCAAAACCGATACCCTCACCATCACGACGTTCGGGGCCATACCGGATGGATTAACCCTCAATACCAGCGCCATCAACAAAGCCATCGATCAGTGCAGCCGTGCGGGCGGGGGCGTCGTGCTGGTGCCGCGCGGCCTGTGGCTGACGGGGCCTATTGTCCTGAAAAGCAACGTCAACCTGCGGCTGAATCGGGATGCGCTGATTCAGTTTACCGACCAGCGGGCGCTGTATCCATTGGTGCAGACGACCTGGGAAGGTGAAGAAGCTATTCGGAATCAGGCACCCGTCTCCGGTACTGACCTGGAGAATGTAGCCATCACGGGCGAGGGCATTCTGGACGGGGCCGGTGATGCGTGGCGGATGGTTAAAAAAAGTAAACTAACGGCCGACCACTGGAAGAAATTAGTAGCGTCGGGGGGGGTACTCAACCAGA
The DNA here is from genome assembly GCA_963782245.1 of uncultured Cytophagales bacterium. GTDB lineage: Bacteria > Bacteroidota > Bacteroidia > Cytophagales > Spirosomataceae > Spirosoma. The sequence goes on along the minus strand of CAWAJC010000042.1, from coordinate 8,506 downwards.
AACAGGATACCTGGTACCCATCGGCTCAATCGCTCAAAGGGGCAGAAATGACCATCAAGCCCGGTCAGCCAATGAGCTACTATACCGACATCAAGGACTTCCTGCGCCCGAACATGCTGAGCCTGACACGCTGCAGGCGCATCCTGCTGGAGGGTGTTACGTTTCAGAACTCACCCGCCTGGTGTCTGCACCCGCTTCTGTGCGAAGATATTACCCTGCGTAACGTAACCGCTAAAAACCCCTGGTACGCCCAGAACGGTGACGGCCTCGACCTGGAGTCGTGCCGGAACGGCCTGATCGAAGACTGCCTGTTCGACGTGGGCGATGACGGTATCTGCATCAAATCCGGTCGGGATGAGCAGGGGCGCAAGCGGGGCGTACCTACCGAAAACATCGTGGTGCGGGGTTGCCGGGTATACCACGCGCACGGCGGCTTTGTTATCGGTAGTGAAATGTCGGGAGGGGTAAAAAACCTGTACGTATCCAACTGTACATTCATGGGTACCGATGTAGGATTACGATTCAAAACCGCCCGTGGCCGGGGTGGCATCGTCGAGAACGTGTTCGTGGATGGGGTCGATATGACTAATATTGCGGGTGAGGCCATTCTGTTCGATATGTACTACGCGGCCAAAGACCCGGTACCCCAACATGGTGAAAGCAATGACCTGCCCGAAATTCCGGCCCAGCCCCTCTCCGAAGGAACGCCCCAGTTCCGGTCGTTTCAGATTAGAAACGTAACCTGCAAAGGAGCCGAAACCGGTATCCTGATCCGGGGACTACCCGAGATGGCCGTTAAAGATATTCTGATTGAAAATGCCGTGCTGCAAAGCAATAAAGGCCTGGTTTGCATCGAGGCAGAGAACATCCGGCTGAAAAATGTAACCCTGCTCACACCCACCGGAACGGCCGGTCAGCCGCCCGTGGTACAGGTACAAAACAGCCGAAACGTAACCATCGACAACCTCCGGTATGCCAATAACACCGACCTGCTGATGCGCGTTTCGGGGAGCCGTACCAAAGGTATCCATCTCCTGAATACGGATACTTCCCACAGCAAAAAAGCCAGCGAAACGTCGGCCGGTGCGCCGACTAATGCGCTGACAATGAAGTGATGCCAAAAAGAGCACGTTGGTTTAAGGTACAGCCAAACCCGTTGAAAACAGTCGGAAAAGATACCGATAGTAGTACAGAGACTGTATTTGACTCATGCTCCGTTTACATCAGGGCCAAAGCTTCACGAACCATGCCTACCTACCGAACTCATGTACGCCCCGTTTTCAGTTGTCTGAGCCTGCTGATTTTACTGGGATTCACCCGCCCTGCCGACCCGATAACGGTCTATCTGATTGGCGACTCAACCCTGGCTATCAAGCAGGTGAAAGCCTATCCGGAAACGGGCTGGGGGATGCCTTTCTCCCATTTTTTCGATACCACCGTAACGGTCGACAACCGGGCGATGAACGGGCGCAGTACCCGGTCATTCATCGAAGAAAACCGCTGGCAATCGGTGCTGACAACCCTGCATGATGGCGACTACGTGCTCATTCAGTTCGGACACAATGACGAAGTGGAAACAAAAAAAACGTACACGCCCGAAGCTGAGTTTCGGGCCAATCTGATTCGGTTCATCAGAGAAAGCCGGGATAAAAAAGCAAATCCTATCCTCATTACGCCCGTTGCCCGGCGGCAGTTTGATGCGGGAGGCCAGGTCAAAGAAACCCACGAAGTTTACTCGGGTCTGGTGCGGGCAGTGGCCAACGAGTACAAAATACCCCTGATCGATCTCGACAAAGACAGTCAGGCGTTGTTGCAGCAATTCGGGGTCGAAAACTCCCGGCTTCTCTTTCTGCAACTGGCTCCCGGCGAGCACCCCAACTACCCGGCCGGCAAAGAAGACAACACCCACTTCAGCGAACTCGGTGCCCGCAAAATGGCTCAGCTCGTACTAGCCGCTATCAGAGACCAGCACCTCCCCCTCGCCGACCGGATTGTGAAGCCGCAGTAAACAGGTTGAGGTGTATCGGGAGTGGTTGCATGAGCGCTGATTTAGGGGTTGCACAGTAAAAGAAAGCCCCGTACGGTTTTGAAACCATACGGGGCTGCCACCCGTGCACCAGGCAACATACTATCGAATCTCCATTTCGAAAGGCAAACGCATCTGAATACCTTCCATCGTCTTCAGCTTTTTCAGGTACTTTACGTACGGTGCCAGTTCGCCCAGCTGAGCCTGCATCCGGGTCTCATCGTCGCCGGAGATGGAACTCATGAGTTGCTCGAAAAAAGGCTTCTTGAACGGTTGGTACTTCAGTTTGTAATCGCCGGTTTTCAGTTTAGCCGACTGAGCGGCCAGTTTAATGGCGTCATCCAGCCCACCAAGCTGGTCGACCAGGCCGATGGCTTTGCCCTGACTACCCGTCCAGACGCGCCCCCCGGCAATGGCCCGCAGGCTATCGATGGGCAATTTACGCCCAGCTGCGGCCTTTCCCGTGAACTGTGCGTAAACCCGTTCGACACCGCGTTGTATCGTCTGCTTCTGGAACGGAGTCATTTCGTGCGTTGCCGTTGGGAAGTCAGCATTCACATTCGTTTTTACGCGGTCGTAGGTAATCCCCAGTTTGTCTTTGAAGAACGTTTCGGTATTGAACATCATGCCAAATACCCCGATGGACCCCGTAATGGTATTGGGCTGGGCCACAATTTTGTTGCAGCCCATAAGCATGTAATACCCGCCCGACGCGGCATAATCGGACATAGAGCCAATGACCGGCTTGGTTTTTTTGGCCAGCTCTACTTCCCGGTACATCACATCGGAGGCCAGGGCGCTACCCCCGCCGGAGTTAACGCGCAACACGATGGCTTTCACTTTATCATCCAGCCGCGCTTTCCGAATCTCGGCGGCAATGGTTTCGGAGCCGATGCTGTTACTTTCACTTTTCCCGCTCTGAATGTCGCCGGATGCAATGATGACCGCAATGCGGTTGGCACTGCTGCCTTCGCTATCGTCCTTCTCCGACTTATCGTATTTGGTGAGGGATACGTAATTGATTTTCTTCTTCTCATCCAGCTTCAGCTCCTTCCGGATCAGGCTTTGCACCTCATCCTCGTACCCCACGTTGGTAATCATTTTCGTCCGCAGGGCATCTTCCGGCTTCTGAATGGTCAGGTTATCGGCGTAGCGGTTGAGCGAATCGACGCGCAGGTTCCGGCTCTGAGCGATGCCTACCAGCATGTGGTTGTTTATCGAGTTCAGGAACGAGTTTACCTGCAGGCGGTTTGGCTCACTCATGTCATTCCGAATAAACGGCTCTACCGCACTTTTGAAGTCGCCCACCTTAAAAATTTCGGGCTTGATTTCCAGCTTGTCGAGCGTTCCCTTGAAAAACGAAAGTTCGGCGTTGAGGCCGTTCCATTCCAGATCGCCCGCCGGGTTGAGGTAAATTTTATCGGCTATTGAGGCAAGATAGTAGCCTTTTTCGGTCATGCCTTCGGCGTAGGCGTACACAAACTTTTTGGACTGCTTGAAGTCGATCAGGGCGTTCCGAATTTCTTCGAGTGAGGCCCAACCTGCCATCGGGCTTTCTGCTTTCAGGTAGATACCCTTGATGTTGTCGTCCTCTTTAGCCGCTTTCAGGCTCCGTTTTATCTCCACTAAACCCATGGCATCGCCTTGCTGCTCGAATGGGCCGAAACTACTGAACGGATTTTCGCTGCTCCGTTCTTCCACGGGTTCGTCCAGATCAATTTTCAGTACGGAATTGGCACTGACACTACTTTTGCTGTCTGACGTGGAAAAAGCGGCTCCAATGCCTACCAGCAGTAAAAAACCCACAAACGAAAATAACAACAGGCCAACAATGGTGGCCAGCACATACTTAAGAAACTGTCGCATGAATAAACCGATAATTAGTGCCTTTGGTAACGGGCTATTACAAATATAACCCGGACGCAAACTGCCGGGTTATAAAAGTGTTGAGTGTATGAAAAGAGCGGACGAATGGTTGGAAAAGAAAATAGATGAAAAGACGCAGGCAGAAAGGCTGCTATGGGCATCTTTCCCCTACGTCGCGGCTCTTTTCGCAGTATTACATCAACTTATAATCGCCGACGGACGCCTGAATCACTTCGAAGGCTTCGGCCTGACCATATACATTGGCCAGCTCCATTACGGCGGGCTCTTCCGGTAAATTCTTGTAGGTCAGAAAGTAATGGCGCAGGCGCTTCACTACGGCTTCGGGCAGTTGGGCCAGTTCGGTGTACTGCCCGTACATGGCATCCCCTTTCAGCACGGCAATAATTTTATCGTCGGCTTCGCCTTTGTCAATCATGCGAAAACCGCCGATGGGAATGGCCTGCAGGATCAGGTCACCGTGGGTAATTTCCCGTTCGGTCAGTACGCAGATATCGAGCGGGTCACCGTCGCCCATCTCCACCACGCGCCCCGATTTTTCGGTGGCCAGCTTGGCAATCTGATCGCCACAGTAGGTTTGGGGAATGAAACCATAGAGCGCGGGCAACACGTTGGAATACTGCTGGGGCCGGTCGATTTTGAGGTAGCCCGTTGTTTTGTCGATTTCGTATTTCACCGTATCGGTTGGCACGATTTCAATAAAAACCGTTACCTGTTTGGGAGCCATATCGCCAATTGAAATGCCGTGCCAGGGGTGCGCTTTAAAATTGCTCTTCATTGAATGTTTATTAGATGGTACTATGAAAATTAGTTGTGTACGTTTTTTATGAACGGCCCTTACCGTTCTGTGTCTGCGGATGGGTAGCCAGGCGGCCACTACATCGGTACTTTGTTCTCCAGGAACCCAACCCGCTCGGCAATGAGTGTATCACTGGATTTACCCAGCGACTGCCGTACGAGCATTTCGCCCAGAAAGCCCGCCAAAAATAACTGAACACCCAGAATGATGGCGACCAGACCGAAAAAAAACAGGGGATTATCGGTCACATTGCGGAATTTGACCCCCTGCGCGATGTTTATCAGCTTCTCCACGATCAGCCAGATGGCCAGTACCGAGCCGATGAAGAACGACAGCGTGCCGAACGTACCAAAAAAGTGCATGGGCCGCTTACTGAACCGGTGAACGAAACCGATGACCAATACATCCAGAAATCCATTCACGAATCGCTCCAGTCCAAATTTGGTGGTACCGTATTTGCGGGCGCGGTGCTGCACCACTTTCTCGCCGATGCGGCTGAAACCGTTCCAGTTGGCCACGATGGGCAGGTTCCGGTGCATGTCGCCATACAGAGCCGGGGCAATGGTTTTTACTACCTTCTGCCGGTAGGCTTTCAGTCCGCAGTTGAAATCGTGCAGCGGCACGCCCGACACCCAGCGCGACACGGCATTGAACAGCTTGGTGGGCAGCGTTTTAGTGACCGGGTCGTAGCGTTTTTGTTTCCAGCCCGATACAAGGTCGTATCGATCCTCGGTAATCATCCGGTACAGTTCGGGTATCTCGTCGGGGCTGTCCTGTAAGTCGGCATCCATCGTGATCACCACCTGGCCGCGTACTGCCTGGAAACCGGCTTGCAGAGCCGCGGTTTTGCCATAGTTCCGGTTAAACCGGATACCCCGTACGTGCGGGTTCCGGCGGGCCAGCTGCTCGATAACATCCCAGGACGAATCCGTGCTCCCGTCGTCGATAAACAGGATTTCGTAGGTATAGCGATTTTCCGTTACGACCCGCACAATCCAGTCGTGCAGCTCAGGCAGCGACTCATCTTCGTTGTAGAGCGGGATTAGTATGGTTAGTTGACGTGATTCGGACATTGACTCAAGGCTCCGTTAGCTGAGTAATTAACGCCTGAATTTTAGGTTTCAGTTCAGCCGTGTGGGTTGTAATAATTCGCCAGAGAATTTCAGACCGGATACCATAGTACTCATGAACTACTATGTGACGAAGGCCAATTATAGCACTCCAATCAATGGCGGGTTCTAATGCCTGAGTGTCGGCGGCTACATGATTAGCAGCTTCTCCCACTATCTCCAGTACTTTTACTACCGCAAATATGGTTTTCAAGTCTGACGCAAACTCGTCAAATGTCAACCCCTCAATAAATGAATCAATCGTTTTCAGCGCATCCAGAATATGTTCTAGGCGAATTTTATCAGGCAATCTGCCTTTCATAGATTAATTGTTTATCCTGATTGACCAGTGGGACAATGTATTTAGATAGAGTACCCTCACAAACCAGATCGACTTTACGCGCTAACGTACGCTCCAGATCCATCCACCAATGAACATATTCAAGACCAATTGGGCACGAAAAATCAAGTTCTATTAACACATCTATGTCACTATCTGACTGTTGCTCATTCCGGGCAAACGATCCAAATAACCACGCTCGTTCGACCGGTTTATCCGCAAAATACTGCTGAATTGTCTGAACAATCTGTTTCTTTTCCATAGTTGAATCAACTTGAATCAGCACAAAGGTCGCAGAGTTTTCAGAAAATCAGGTAAAAGTCTCCCAGCAACGTGCGAAATTCTGGCGTGTACGTCCGGTTATCCGTTTCATAGATAGTCAGCTCTTCTTCCAGAGCGGGCCGTTGCTGAAACGAAAATCCCGTAATTACCCGAAAAACTGGTTTTTGGGCGTGGTGCCGGAGCGTTAGTCGCTGGAATGGCAATAAGGCCCGTTCTGCGGCCAACTCCGCTACTCTGTCCGTTTCGTAAGGGGGCAAAAGTACCCACCACTGCCCATCCGGTTCCAACAGTCGGACAACGGCGTCCAGCAGGTCTGGAAACGGGAGTTCGCCGGTATGCAGGGCGCGGTTGGTGGCCGCATCGGGCGAGCGCAGGTGGTTGGTGTAAAACGGAGGATTGGTGATGATACGGTCGTAGCTGGTATCCGGACGAAAATCCTGAATACGGATTTGATGAACAGTTACCCGTTCGGCAAAAGGACTGTTGGCCACGTTCTCCATCGCTTGCTGATAAGCAGCAGCATCGACCTCAACGGCATCGACCCGGGCCATTGCATTGCGCTGAGCAGCCATAAGTGCCAGCAGGCCGGTGCCCGTACCAATATCCAGCACCCGCCCGCCGGTGCCCACATCGGCGCCAGCCCCCAGGACGCAGGCATCCGTGCAGACCTTCATGGCCGTACGGGTCTGATGAATGGTAAATTGTTTAAAAGCAAACACGTTCGTATAACCAGTAGAAGTTCATGTACTCAACAAGCCTGGTTTCCGTTTTCGACAACTGAGCGAAGCCCTTTATCCGGGTATCGCTCCACGAAACAGCCCATTGATAAACAAACCAATTGTAGCACAAAAGTAGGCGTAGTTTCACTCTTACCGTGCATAATGCCATTCAACGTAGAAGCAGACTATCCCCTTGTTTCAACAACAGGACACCCCTTCTGCCAATTATAAACGCAAGCGCTACTCAGCTTTAGCTAGTAGGGCACGGCTCTTAACCACCAAAGGGAACAAGCAAAGAAAGCGGGCCATTGACCAATCAGTCAGCTTGTAAAGGAGGCCATATCCCTTGTATCTTTACTGTATGATCTACCTCGACAACAACGCTACTACCCGGCTTGACCCAAGGGTGCTGGACACGATGATGCCCTTCCTGACCGACACCTACGCCAATGCGGCCAGTACGCACCCGTTTGGCGTGTCGGCCCATGAGGCCGTCAAGGTAGCCCGGCAGCAGGTGGCCGATTTGCTGGGTTGCGAAACCCATGAACTGGTGTTCACGTCGGGCGCAACGGAGGCTATCAATCTGGCCATCAAAGGAGTAGCCGAGAACTACAGCCACCGGGGTAAGCACATCGTAACGGTGCAAACTGAGCACAAAGCCGTTCTTGATGTGTGTCAATATTTGGAGACCCGTGGCTTTGCCGTGACGTATCTGCCTGTTCAACCCGACGGGTTATTAGATTTGAACGTTGTAAAAGAAACCATCCGACCTGATACTATTCTGGTGTCGGTGATGCTGGTCAACAACGAAACAGGGGTTATTCAACCCATCGACGAAATTGCTCGACTAGCCCATGAAGCGGGTGCCCTGTTCATGACCGACGCGACGCAGGCCGTAGGTAAGATACCGATTGATATCGACGAAGCCAACATCGACCTGCTGGCCTTTTCGGCCCACAAATTTTATGGCCCCAAGGGCGTTGGGGGTCTCTTCATTCGGCAACGACGACCAAACAAAGTGAAAGCTGGAAGCACTGTTACACGGTGGCGGGCACGAGCGCGGTTTACGCAGCGGCACCCTCAACGTGCCCGGTATTGTGGGCATGGGAGCGGCCGCCGGATTAGTAGAGCCGCAATACCTTGCGGCTCCTGTGCGTCAGCAAAACCCATCCGGAAGTAAGCCGCAAGGTATTGCGGCTCTACAGGCTCGTCAGCAACAACCTGAAACGCAGCGGATAACAGCGCTACGGGACCAACTCGAAAACGCCCTGCTCACCATTCCTGGCACCCGCATCAATGGTAACCGGGAACACCGGCTCTATAATACCACCAATGTCTATTTCGAAC
>CAWAJC010000041.1:0-66153 GCA_963782245.1 uncultured Cytophagales bacterium | reverse complement strand
CTTTTTAGTATTCATAGCAGGAAGCTCGACAATTAATTAGGTGTCAACGATAGGTCAGCGTACAAAGTTATAGCAAATTTGCCGGGCTGTCTGGTAGGTAACTCATTTCGCTCTCCATTCCGTTTCCTCATGAATCCAGCCGATACGGCAAGTGGTCGTGGCCTGGTATACCCGACAGCACAAACCTGTAACTCGACTTTAGCTTAAATTGGCTGGTATTGAGCAAATGGTTCTCAGCAGGAAACGCAGGAATGACCGGCTGAATGGAAAATGGCTTAGAACAGAATTCATAACCCGAATGTGCTCAGCCTTCGCTCAGCCAGCCTACGCTATACACCAGGGGGACTGTACCCGAAACTTCAGTCTACCCTGAAGGACGCCCGGGTATGAAAATCCTTAATGAAGGATATATAGGATAATTTTTAGGACTAAAATAAGTAAATATACTTATATTTAGCCCCAATTTAAGGATTATTCACGCATCAACAGCTAGATCGGTTTGCAGCATACAAGTGTTCATCCGGGTATGATTAGTCTGGTAATACCAGCGTTTAACGAAGAGGAAAACTTACCCACCCTTGTCCACCGGCTTATGGCCGTCATGGATCAATATGATTCGTATGAAATATTGCTTGTGGATGACGGTAGTTCCGACCAGACCCGCTACGTTCTCCGGCAGCTGAGTCAGCAATATTCAGTTGTTCGTTATTTGTCATTTTCCCGAAACTTTGGTCATCAGATGGCCTTGCGGGCTGGTTACGACAATGCACGCGGGGAAGCGGTTATCTGTCTGGATGCCGATTTGCAGCACCCCCCCGAACTGATTCCTGCTTTGGTGGATAAATGGCGGCAGGGGTACGAAGTCGTCTATACCGTTCGGCAACCAGACCCGACCTTATCCCTTTACAAACGAACCACGTCCAAGTACTTCTACAAGTTGCTGCGTACGGTATCAAATCTCAACATTGAAGATGGAGCGGCCGACTTTCGGTTGCTGGACCGTAAAGTGGTGAATACGCTGAAGGAGTTTAAAGAAAATGACCTGTTCCTGCGGGGAGCTATCTCCTGGATCGGGTTCCGGCAGTGTCGAATATTGTACGAACCGGCTGCCCGGTACGCGGGGCGGTCCAAATACTCGTTTCGTAAAATGCTCAAGCTGGCCGCTATGGGTATCACTTCCTTTTCCACCCGGCCCCTGTACTTATCCGTACTGCTGGGTTTTGGCATGTCCTTGTTTGCCCTTTTATTCGGTGCTGAAGCCATGTTCGAGTATTTCTTTACCAACGCTACGGTGTCGGGCTGGACAACGCTGGTTGTACTTTCCGTGCTGATTGGCGGTGTTCAGTTTATTATGATTGGTATTATTGGTGTTTATTTGGGAAAAACATTTGTTGAGGTGAAAGGCCGACCGGCTTACATCATCAGCGATACCAGCGAGATAGAAGAGTCAGTAACAACATGGTAAATTCAGGTTTCAGCGAGAAACAAAGAAGTATTTTATTCACCGTTGATGTAGAAGAGTTTGATACGGCCCTTGAGTTCGGACATGCCATTTCGCTGGAGGAGCAAGTGTCGGTTTCGACGAAAGGGCTTGTCGTTACTGAGCGAACGTTTCGATGTGCTTGATATTCCGGTCACGCTGTTTACAACGGCCAACTACGCGCTGCATGAACCCGAATTGATACGTGACGCTGGCCCAAAAGCATGAGATTGCCTCGCATGGCTACTTTCATACCACGTTCGAGCCCGCTGACCTGCTTAAATCCCGGCTGGCACTGGAAGCGTTGCTGAACCGGCCGGTAACGGGATTCCGGCGGGCCCGGATGGGCTTCGTCGATCCGGGAGATGTGCAGCAGGCTGGCTACGAATACAACTCATCCCTTCATCCAACCTGGCTCCCGGGCCGCTACAACCACTGGGGTGAGTCCCGGCACCCGTTTCGGGAGCTGGATGTCTGGCAAATTCCAGCTTCGGTAACGCCTACCCTGCGGTTGCCCCTGTTCTGGCTGAGCTTGAAAAATTTTCCGTTTGCCTATTATAAACTACTCTGTCGCCAGACGCTGGAGGCCGACGGGTTTCTGAATCTTTACGTCCACCCCTGGGAGTTTACGGATTTATCGGCGTACGGAAAAATTCCCGCTTACGTACGACGGCATTCCCGGAATGTGTTACTCGATCGGGTGGAGCATCTGCTACGCTACTTAAAGCCGATGGGGGATTTTAACACAATGGGCTCTTTTGTACAGCAACTCAAAACCAATACGCCCTAATTTTCTTTTGCGTTGCTTTACCCGTTTCGATATCCCAGCTATCACCACCACGACCCAACGGCTGCGGCTTCTTTCTATTATGCCTACATTCCGCCAGAAGTGCCTTCTCAATGGAGAACAGGGTTTAACAACACACGAATAAAAAACTCAACTGAACGATAGGTATGGCCAAACAAACCTGGCTGGATTTCTGGCAGAAAGAAAATGAGTTCGACGACTCGATGTCGATGAACTACGCGTATTTTCTGGCGCGGGTCGAAAAATACATTCCGTTATCGAAGACCCAAAGAGTGCTGGACATTGGGTCAGGACCGGGTAACCTGGAGGATGCCTGGTTTGACCGGGTTGCCGAAATGCACGGACTGGATATCTCAACCCGCTACAACGAAATAGCCCGCAGCAAACATGCTGCTCATCCGGGTATTTACTTCCATGATTTACCCGCCGACGACTATCTGAACTTTAGCATGGTCGCCAATCAGCGGTTCGACGTGATCATCGTGATGAGTGTTGTGCAGTACTATAAGAGTGCAGCCGAAGTAGAAACGTTGCTCAACGCAATTAAACAGGTGGCAGCTCCCGGAGCCAAAGCCCTTATTTGCGATCTGATGGTGGGGGGGAGTGTTCTCGGCGATATTCTGAGCATCGTGGGGCGTTCGCTCAGGCAGGGGCAACTACTGTCGATGCTGAGGTTGTTGGTTCGGTTGCGCTTCTCTCCTTACTATACCGTTCGTAAAGAAAATGGCTTTCTTGTGCTGTCTCGGCAGGAGTGGCTGGATATTGCCAAACGGGTAGGCATTCAGGCTCATTTTGTGGATGAACCACTTACCTTGCAGCAGGAGCGGATGAACCTGTTGATTCAATTCTAACTACCCTGCAGGAGGAATATCAAATAAATATGACATCGTCAATCACTTCCGTCCCCATGTCCTTATTGACTAACTGGACAAGTTTTTGTTTGGCATTGACGAGTTCATTGCGGAGTGGAGCCGACGCAATATCGATGTATAATTTACGGTCACGGACATAGAGTCGGTTGGTGCGGGAAGCGATGGCCGGGCCCATCATACGGCCCCAGAAAGCCTCCAGATACGTCTCGTTGAAGCGGGTCTGGAGTTGGTAGGTTTTTAGTAATTGCCCAATAGCATCCTTCAGGGTCGTGGTTCCGGCAACACGGGTGGCATTGTCGCGGTTATATCGGTAAGGTTGATTCATACGGCTGGCGGGTTGTCACTGCGCAAAAGTAAGCAATGATTGAATTCAATGAATGACCGTTGGCGGGGGAATGCAGAAAAAAATGTGTCGGGGGAGTCAGAAACCAAACTATGGCTGGGGCAGATGCCTGGCTTTCTGGTGTGTATTGCTTTGCCGACTCCATTAATTTGTTCTGTATACGGATTTGGCCTGATTTTATAAAACCGCCACTTGGTAAACTGGTGTCATTCTCCTATCTTTGCGGACTCATTTGGAAAAATACAGGTTTTAGGCAATTATAGATCATGAAAAGAACGTACCAACCATCGAATCGGAAGCGGAAAAACAAGCACGGTTTCCGCGAGCGGATGGCTACTGCCAACGGCCGTCAGGTGTTGGCACGCCGTCGTGCCAAAGGGCGCCACAAACTAACCGTCTCGGACGAGAAAAAAGGCGAACGCTTTAAAGTTTAATCGGGAAGGCAGTTAACCAGTCGATCAGTCATCCTGTAGCCGTTACTGATTGATTCATTGACTAACCAACTGACCAACCGATATGCTGCAAACCTTCACCAAATCGGAACGGCTTTGCAGTAAGAAAATTCTTGGCGATTTATTTAAGAAGGGTAGTGCGTCTGTGGGGACGTTCTACCTTTTTCCGTTTCGGGTTCTCTATATGCCCCAGCCCGAAGGCAGTAGTGCGCTGCCTGCTATTGTTATCACGGTACCGAAACGACTTTTCAAACGGGCTGTCGACCGGAATCTCATTCGTCGGCGGGTACGGGAAGCGTACCGGATTCATAAACACCAATTTGCTGCCGCTGTCTCCCCACCATCGTCTATTGCTTTTCTTTATACGGCCAAACAGATAATTTCGTTTGAAGAGATAGAAAAAGGTATGAAATTAGCAATAGCAAAATGTGCGGTGAAGAATACGCCATGAAGCGGCTCTTTTCAGGTCCTTCCTTCGTCACTGTACATGCCTCACTCTTCATATTGAATCCGCTTATGCGCTTCTCTAAACGCTTCACCCTTCTGGCCTCATCAGCAATCATAGCGGGTGGTATCGGCTTCTTTTCGTTTAAAAATGACGACCGATTCTTTGAAATCGCCCGTAACCTCGATATCTACGCGACGCTGTTCAAGGAGTTGAACCTGTATTATGTGGATGAGGTAAATCCGAACCGGATGGTTAAAACCAGCATAGACGCCATGCTGAAGGCCCTCGACCCGTACACGAATTTTTTTGCGGAAGATGAAATTGAGGACTACATGACTATGACTACCGGCCGGTACAATGGCATAGGCGCTCTCATTGGTCACCGCCAGGATAAAAATATTGTGCTGATGGTGTATGAGGGCACGCCCGCCGAAAAATCGGGGCTGCGCATTGGGGATGAGGTAGTCCAGATTGATGGGGTTGATATAACCCGCAGGGACCGCAACGGCGGACCGCTCGACCCCGGCAAGCTGCTGAAAGGACAGAACAACACCGCCGTAAAACTGACGGTGATTCGGTACGGCCAGAAAGCACCGGTTGAGCTTAGTGTTATCCGCGATGTAGTAAAGATGACCAATGTTCCTTACTACGGCATGATTTCGGAGGATGTCGGTTATATCGATCTCAAAGATTTTACGGCAACGGCTTCCCGGGAGGTCCGTTCAGCTTTTCAGGAATTGAAAACGAAAGGAATGAAAAAACTCATTCTTGATGTTCGGGAGAATCCGGGTGGACTGTTGAACATGGCCATCGACATTTCTAATATTTTTATCCCGAAGGATTCGGAGGTAGTAACCACGAAGGGAAAAGTGACTGAGTGGAACAAGACCTACACGGCCATGAATCCACCTATGGACCTGGAAATGCCCATGATTGTACTGGCTAACAGTCATAGTGCATCAGCCGCCGAAATTGTGTCGGGCGTTATTCAGGATTACGACCGGGGGGTACTGGTTGGTCAGCGGACGTATGGCAAAGGGCTGGTGCAAACCACCCGGGAGTTGTCATTCAACACCAAGCTAAAAATAACCACCGCCAAATACTATATTCCTAGCGGACGCTGTATTCAGGCTATCGACTACAGCCACCGCAACCCCGATGGCAGCGTGGGCAAAATTCCGGATTCGCTCAAAACGGCTTTTAAAACAAAAGCGGGCCGGACCGTGTACGACGGTGGTGGCGTGTTGCCCGACGTAATTGTAGAAGCCCTGCCTCCCGCACCGGTAGCACTCAGCCTGACCAACAAAGGGTTAATTTTTGACTACGCCGTTAAATACCACTACGACCACCCGACCATCAAACCTGCCCGCGAGTTTCGCCTGACCGATGCAGAATATGCAGAGTTTGCCAAATGGCTGAGCAACAAGGAATACGACTACACAACGCAGGTAGAAAAAGATTTGGGAGCACTGGAAGCGTCGGCTAAAAAAGAAAAATATTTCGATCAGATTCAGGACCAGTTGAAGTCGCTCAAGACTAAAATGTCGCACAGTAAAGATGCTGACCTGAATACGTTCAAAACCGAACTCAAAACTCTCCTGGAACAGGAAATAGCCGGGCATTATTACCTGCAGCGCGGTATTAAGGAAGCCTCCTTCGCCACCGACCCCGAAATGAAAGCCGCTCTCGATCTATTCAAGGATATGGGGCGGTACAATACCATCTTAAAAAGTAAGTGAGGAATGAAGCATGGAGAGTGAAGAATGATCTTTAATGACTTAGTCTTCACTCCCCATGCTTCATTCCTCACTCCTTACCGAGTGATTCTCTCTATAGACACCTCTACTGCCTGTTGTTCCGTAGCGCTGCATCAGGATGGCCTTTTGCTGGGCTGTTACGAACTTTTCACCGAGCGCACCTCGGCGGCTATGCTCACAACGCTCGTTCGGGACGTTGTTACCCAGGCGGGTTGCGAGCTTACCCAACTCGATGCCATCGCTGTAGCCAAAGGACCGGGGTCGTACACAGGCCTTCGCATTGCTGTCTCGACGGCCAAAGGCCTGTGTTTTGCCCTGGATAAGCCTCTGCTAGCCATCAATACACTACAGGCAATGGCGACTCAGGTACAGGCTTTTTTTTCGGAGGAACAGCTTCTATGCCCCATGATTGATGCCCGGCGTATGGAAGTATATTGTGCTCTTTACCAGTCCAGTGGACAAGAAGTTCAGCCCACATCGGCCCAGATTATCGACGAAAATTCATTCAGTAACTGGCTGGAACGGGGACCGGTAGTCTTCTTCGGCGATGGAGCTGTCAAATGCCGGGCCGTATTGAGTAAGCACCCAAACGCGTTTTTTCCCGATACGAATGTAGTCCCTTCTGCCCGAACGATCGGGCAGTTGGCGACAGTGGCTTTTAACGAAGGTCAGTTTGAGAATCTGGCTACGTTTGAACCGTTCTATCTCAAGGATTTTATGACCACGCAGCCCAGAAAGTTGGTTTAAGTACACCGTAAAAATGACAGCCGTGGCTGTAGCATTCGCCGAAAAGCCTTGCTGTGTGCGCCTGATTGTACAGTAATCTGCGGTTTTTCTCCTTACTTCGCCCCGGAAACCGTCTATTCCCTGGTCCTGTGCAGATAATCGTTGATATTGGTAATACGGATGCCGTTTTCGGGCTTTACAGCCAGAATACATGGCAACACATCTGGCGCACCCCCGCCCGAAAAGATGCACCCGCTGAATCGTACGAAGGAAAGTTAAGACTCTGGCTGCTGGAAGCCAGTATTTCGCTCAGTGACGTTAAGGTGACGGTTCTCAGCAGTGTTGTTCCTGATCTTACGCCTACCATGCGGGCCATGCTGAACGAGTTGTTTGGCTTCGAATCCATCGTTGTTGGACCGGGTATTTATCCCCTGCTACCCATCGAAGTACTGCGCCCGCACGAGATCGGGGCCGACCTGGTTGCCAATGCTCTGGCTGCACACACGCGCTACAGGAAAACCTGTGTGGTGGTAGATTTCGGTACCGCTCTTACATTCACCACCGTTTCTGCCGAGGGTAAAATTCTGGGTATCGCCATTGCACCGGGCCTCAAAACAGCTATTCGCTCGCTGTTTGCCAACACTGCCCAACTACCCGAAGTACCCATTGAAGTTCCTGAGTCGGCCCTTGGCACGAGTACAACGCATGCTATTCAGGCCGGGGTAATGCTGGGATACGAGGGGTTGGTTCGCTCGCTGGTCAGCCGGATTCAGTCCGAATTGGGGGGAGACTGCATTGCTGTGGCTACAGGCGGCTTGTCGAGCCGTATTCCAGCCCTGCAGGATGTATTCGTCGACATTGTTCCATCATTGACGTTAGAAGGCGTTCGCCTGATTGGCGAATTCGTTACATCCCGGTTAAATATCGTATAGTCAGTAAATACCTTATTTTCTTTTGAAGGATGCCGGGTAGCCAGTAGAACATACAGGCCATTCGGTATTTTTATTGTATTATTTCAATTTTCATCAATTGGGTGAAATAATTTTACGACCGTTTAATAAATAGTTAGCTATGGTCATATTTCATCTATCCGGTGAAAAATAGACACTTTCCATTCTTTTCCGGTGCTTGTTCAATTTGTTCTATCTATAGTCAAAAAACAATAAATAGGACGCAAAATTTGCTGAAAACAAGCTAGTTAAGCCATTTGTAAATTGATGTATCAATGCGGGTAAGCTGTTGGTTTTATGATCCCAGCATGCCTAACGCCATTTATCTCACTTTACATCAGGTTGTATGAAACTCCGGTTTGCCATTATTTTCCCGCTGTTAATCACTCTCTTTTGTGTTTCTCCTATTTTCGCTGCTTTACCCAAGCCTAATTGGCACTCAGGGCAGATAACCCGCTGGGACAAAACAATTTTGATTGGAGACCTATATTACAACTGGCTAATGAAAACCGTATTGTTTCGGCAGGCGGATGGGCGAATAAGGTCTTTTTCGGCTAATCAGGTTAGCCAGTTTGGCTGGTTCGATTTTACCACCAATACGTACCGGGACTTTCGGGTACTAAACCATCAGGTTGCCGGTGACCGGTCAAGCCAGGCATTTTTTGAGGTGTGTATGGATGGTCCGCTAACGGTGATACGGCAGTTGAAACCGCTGCGTGGCTTGCGGAAACACCTGTTCAGTCATCCGGCTTATTTTGCGGATAAGCCAGCTCTATCACAAAACACTGATTTCTTTGATTACTTCGTGTATGACGCCGGGCGCCTACGGGCAGTGGACCGGTTTTATACCGATGTGTACGAACCCCTGATGACCGCCTACAAGGCGAAACTAGACCACTACGTACAGGTTCATAACCTGAACAACCGGACACTCCTGGGACGTTTGGTATTGATTGACCAGTACAATACAATGGTTCGGCAGGAGGCCAGGATGGCTTCTGTTAAAGGACTTGTTTCTTCTCCCTAGTGCTTATATTTTGTTATGCCGTGTCTGGACTTTCAGGCGGCTCGTAGTTGGAGGTTTGCCCGCGTTTTTTTCGTTTTCGAAGGGCATCGTTGAGCAAAAATTCAATTTGCCCGTTTACGCTCCGAAACTCTTCCTGCGCCCAGCGTTCCAGTTCTTTCAGGGTTTCGGGTTGGATACGTAAGGCAAACGCCTTTTTTTCAGCAGCCATAGTTATTTGTAAAGAATAAAGAGTGAGGAGCTACCCGGTCGCAACTTGCTCCTCACTCCCAATGCTAATTATACAGCGTGCCTGCGTTGACTACGGGGCTAACGGATTTCTCTCCGCATAAAACAACCAGCAGATTGCTGACCATAGCTGCCTTTCGTTCCTCATCCAGTTGCACCACGTCTTTCTCGGCCAGCCGGGCCAGTGCCATCTCTACCATACCAACGGCTCCTTCCACAATCTGCTTTCGGGCCGAAACGACCGCCGTTGCCTGCTGACGCTGTAACATAGCTCCCGCAATTTCGGGCGCGTAGGCCAGGTGGCTAATTCGGGCTTCCATGACCTGTACCCCCGCCTGACCAAGGCGTTCGTCCAGTTCCTGCTCCAGAAACTTGTTGATCTGCCCTGTATTATCCCGCAGCGTTACGGCTTCATGTTCGTCTTCCATATTGTCGTAGGAGTGCGAACTGGTCAGAAAACGCACGGCTGCCTCGGACTGAATCTGCACAAAATTTACGTAGTTATCCACATCGAATAACGCCTTGGCCGTATCGGTCACTTGCCAAACCACTACGGCCGCAATCTCGATGGGATTACCCATCTTATCGTTTACTTTAATGGTTTGCCCATTCAGGTTACGGGCGCGCAAGCTGATTCTGGTTTTGCTGTAGAGCGGATTCACCCAGCGGAGGCCACCCTGCTTCATGGTACCGACGTAGTCCCCAAAAAGGGTACATACCATGGCTTCATTAGGATTGATAACGGTTATGCCGATAAACAGCACAAGTGATATTAACAGAAGCAGGGCCGCTAATAATAGCCCAAATCGGGCAGCAACCGCCCCGCCAGCCAGGAGTAAGCACAATACCGCCATGACTAAGATTCCATAGCCAGACAGCGAAGTAAGTGGTTTTTCTTTCATGTTCGTAGATGTTTATTATCAGTCATTTACTATCATTTTGATAGCACAATGATAGTATATTGCTACACTGGTTCTTTACAAACTAGAGGAGCGGTCCGCAAAATCCACCAACGGTTTTTATGGGTCATCAGCTCTATCGTAACCGATCAGGAAGGAGGAATGAAGGGGAGATTAGCTGCTGCCGGGTAAATAAGGACATTGTTTTACTTCTTGATTACGGTTACATCAATTGTAAGCTATTTTCCTAAACGGTACTTTTTTACGTGTCTAAACCAACTACCCGATACGCCGTCGTTTTAATCACGGTACTATTTTTTCTGTGGGGATTTGCGCTGAATCTGAACCCCATCCTGATTCCTCACCTGAAAAAAGCCTGTCAACTGAGTGATGTGCAATCGGCCCTGATTGATTCGGCTTCGTACGTTGCTTATTTCCTGATGGCCCTGCCGGCTGGGCTGTTTATGAAGCGGTATGGCTATAAAGCTGGTATCACGCTGGGGCTATTACTGTTTGCGGGCGGCACGTTTCTTTTCTATCCGGCTGCAGAAACCCGGCAATTCAACTTCTTTCTGGTGGCGCTGTTCATCATTGCTACGGGTCTGACATTACTCGAAACAGCCGCGAATCCGTACATCACGGTTCTGGGTGATGAGGAATCCGCTACGCAGCGGCTCAACTTTGCCCAGTCGTTTAATGGGCTGGCCGCATTCCTGGCCCCTTTGGCTGGTGGGGCCTTCATACTATCGGGACGCAACGTGTCCGCTACGGAGCAGCAGGCCATGTCTACCGGAGAATTTCAAGCCTACCTGCAGGAAGAAGCCTCCTCGGTACAGGTTCCTTTTCTGATTATTGGGGGCATTGTGCTGTTGGTAGCCCTGCTCATCAGCCGGACGGCACTGCCCATCATTGACGAAGAAGACCCGCTTACTTCGCCAAACGCGAAGGGCTCCATTCTGGGCGAAACGAATCTGATTGTGGGAGTAATCGCTCAGTTTTTCTACGTGGGTGCGCAGGTGTGCGTGAGCAGTTTTTTTATCCGGTTTGTGGAGCAGGTGGCCGGCATTGGGGAGAAAACAGCGGCCTACATGTTGTCCGGTGCGTTGCTGGGCTTCATGGTTGGCCGTTTCTTCGGTACCTTTTTAATGAAATACGTAGCCCCGCCCCGCCTTTTGGCCCTGTACAGTCTGATGAATGTCGGTCTGCTGGCCATAGCGGTATTCGGGCATGGACTGGTGCCGGTCTACGCGCTGATTGGTGTCGAGTTTTTTATGTCCATTATGTTTCCCACTATCTTCGCATTGAGCATCAGGGGGCTGGGCTCCAAGACCAAGCTGGGCTCTTCGCTGGTTATTATGGCCATTGCCGGGGGGGCGGTGTTCCCGGTAATTATGGGGCGCGTATCTGACCTGAGCAGCATGCAAACGGCCTACCTGGTACCTGCTGTCTGTTTTTTGCCGATTTTATACTTCGCCGTTAAGAACTTCTCGGTTAAAAATGTGCAGTTGACGGCTTCCCATTGATGTCTTATTGGTCAACAGGAGTAATTAACAGACAAAGACAATGATTTTTATCATAGGTTAGTAGTTCGGAAAGCCCTCACCGGCTTGAGTGGGGGCTTTTTATTCTTTAACAGAGGTTACTTTTTTACGAATAGGTATGAATTTACACTTGCAGAATAAAGTTATCATTGTTACCGGTGGCGCCAAAGGGATTGGCGAAGGTATTGTAAAGGTACTGGCCGCCGAAGGCGCTATTCCCGTCATTGTTGGGCGAGACGAAGCCGACAATCAGAAAGTCGTAGACGAGATCAAAGCCGCCGGGCAACAGGCTTTTCAGGTCGTTGCGGAATTGACCATACCCGAAGAATCGGAAAAAGCAGTTAAGGCTGTGTTGCAGCAACACGGTCGGATAGATGGGGTTGTGAACAACGCGGGGGTGAACGATGGGGTAGGGCTCGAAACAGGTAATTATGATGCGTTTGTGGCGTCTCTGCACAAAAACCTGGTTCACTATTACCTGATAGTTCACCATGCACTGCCCGCCCTGAAGGAATCGAAAGGAGCTATTGTCAACATAACCTCCAAGACCGCTGATACCGGACAGGGCGGCACGTCAGCCTACGCAGCTGCCAACGGGGGGCGTAACGCCCTAACCCGCGAGTGGGCCGTTGAGTTACTAAAATACGGCATTCGGGTCAATGCCATTGTAGTAGCCGAGTGCTGGACACCTCTTTACGAACGTTGGATTAAAACGTTACCCAACCCGGAGGAAAAACTGGCATCTATCGTGGCACACATTCCCCTCGAAAACCGCATGACAACCGCGGAAGAAATTGCCAATACCGCAGCTTTTCTGTTGTCGAGCCGCTCCAGCCATACGACCGGGCAGCTCCTGTACGTGGATGGTGGGTACGTACACCTCGACCGCGCTTTGGCCAACGCTTCCTAGTCATTTTCCGCGAAAAACTCATGAAAACATTAGTCTGTACAACGCCGGGTCAGTTCGATTATCGGGTTGGTACAAAGCCGGCGCTCACGCCCAACCATGCTATCCTGCGCATCCGGCGCATTGGTATTTGTGGCACCGACCTCCACGCGTTCGAGGGAACGCAACCCTTCTTCACCTACCCCCGCATTCTGGGGCATGAACTGGCGGGTGAAATTGTGGAAATTGACGAAGCGGCAGCTCCGGATTTCAAGCCCGGCGAAGTAGTGACCTTCATCCCGTATTTCAACTGCGGCCACTGCGTTGCCTGTCGGGCTGGCAAAACAAACTGCTGCCTCAGCCTGCAGGTGTCCGGTATTCATATGGATGGTGGTATGGTGGAGTATTTGTCGGTACCCACTTACGCACTGGTACACGGTAATGGGCTGAGCGTCGATGAACTGGCCCTTGTAGAACCTCTGGCCATTGGTGCCCACGGCGTTCGTCGGGCCGATGTACAGCCCGGCGAGTGGGTACTCGTCGTGGGGGCAGGGCCCATTGGTTTGGGGATAATGGCGTTTGCCCACATTGCCGGGGGTAACGTTATCGCGCTGGATGTCAATGAGTCTCGCTTAGCTTTTTGCCGCAACAAACTACATGTCGGGCACACTGTTTTGGCCACCGATCCGGATGTAGTCGAGCAACTGGCTGCTATTACCGGTGGCGATATGCCAACCGTCGTTATTGATGCAACGGGCAGTCAGCGGGCCATCAACTATGCATTTCAATACATGGCCCATGGAGCACGGTATGTTTTGGTGGGTTTGCAAAAAGGCGATGTGTCGTTTAGCCACCCCGATTTTCATAAGCGGGAAGGCACATTGATGAGTAGCCGTAACGCCACCCGGCCTGATTTTGAGCACGTCATTGCCGCCATAAAACGGGGTGACATAAAGCCAGAGACGTTCATTACCCACCGGGTAGCCTTCGGGCAGGTACGCGACGATTTCGCGGGCTGGCTGGACCCGGCCAATGGCGTTATCAAGGCCATGGTTGAGTTGTAGGGCACGGCGACCTTATCGGCAACTGATTCTTCTCCTTTTTGCTTGCAGTGCACCTGGATGCTATCCCGGACCAGTGATTGCCGGTTTGTCATTGGCTTAAACGAACAGGCATCCAGCCAATCCACCTTCGGGCGGTTCCTTCCACCTATTCTTTATCAATTATAAGCCTTGAGGCAGTTAGACCAGGGGGATCTGGTGGTAGCTGGCTGCTGTTTTTCAATAGCTGGTCAACCCAGCTGAAGAGCAAGCAATTATTCCTGTTTTAATCGTAACTTTCATTATTGAAGCGATTAATTGTTTCCCATCTTTCGTAAAAATTCATTCCCTATGCTAAACAAATACCTATCCATTATTCGGAAGCCATGCCTGATTGGGTTGATAAGTATGCTGTGGTCCAGCGTATTGGCACAAGGCACTCAATACGTCATCAAGGGGCAAGTGACAGATCCGGAAAAACAGTCACTGCCGGGTACTACGGTGGTTGTGGTGGGCACCACAATTGGCACCACTACAGACGCTGATGGCAATTACACGCTGCCCCTCTCGGTCAAACCCGGCCCCGTTACGCTGGTCTTCACGGCCATTGGGTACGAAACACTGCGGAAAGTAATTAACGTTGGTACCGTTGAGCAACTCGTCGTGAATGCCGAAATGGTAGCCGCAACGACTAACCTCGATGAGGTGGTTATAACCGGGTCCACCTTGTCCGCTCCGAAACGGGAACTGGGAAACGCGATCAGCACCATAAAAGCGGATGCGTTGAAACAGACCGGCTCGGGTAACCTGATCAACTCCTTGCAGGGAAAAGTACCGGGCGCGCAGATCACCCAAAATTCCGGCGATCCGGCGGGCGGAATCAGCATCCGGCTGCGGGGTATCAAATCACTGGTTGGCTCGTCGGACCCGTTATACGTAATAGATGGGGTAATTGTGAGCAACGCCAGTACCAACGTATCGCAGATTGCCCTGGTCAATGATGTGGGTAACGCCAACGTGGGGCAGAACCGGTTATCGGACATCAACCCGGACGATATTGCGACCATAAACGTGGTGAACGGGGCCGCTGCCGCTGCTCAATACGGGTCGCGGGCGGCCAATGGAGTCGTTATTATTACGACCAAACGGGGCCAAACGGGCAAACCACAGGTCACCTTTACTACCTCGTTTAACATCAATGAGTTGCGGAAAGGGGTGCCGGTCAATACCTACGGCAAACAATTTGGCTTTGCCGCCCTTCGGCTTTATCCCATCGGCGGCATCTCGGCCGCGCAGATTGCGGCCAATCCAGGCGTTACAACAACCGGTGTTTATCGGGACGGGGCTACTACCCAGTTAGCCACAAACCTGGTAGACGTGCAGCGGTACAATTACTTCGATCAGATTTTCAGAACGGGCTCCGGAACGGATAATAACCTGTCCATCTCCGGCGGACGAGACAATACGCAGTATTACGTATCACTCGGCTACCTTAAAAATCAGGGTATCATCAAAGACACCGATTTTACCCGGTACAACATCCGCGCCCGCGTCGACCAGCGCCTGACGAACTGGGCCAAACTGTCGGTTGGGTTGAGCTACGCGAATAGTTTATCGAACGAGAAAGCAAACGGCAACGTGTTCTACAGCCCGATTAATTCGATCAATATCACCAACAATATCTACGACATTACCCAGCGCGATGCGGCCGGGAACCTGCAGGCGGTGGAGCCCACGCGCGTGAACCCGCTATCCACCATCGAAGACATGAAGTTTTCGCAGTCGGTGAGCCGTACCATCAATAGTTTTCAGTTGAACCTGACTCCACTGAGCGGTCTGACGGTGGATTACATCGTGGGCGTGGATGCATACTCACAGTTTGGGAAGAATTACATCCGACCGTATCCCTATCAGGCCGTTGCCGGTTTACCCGCAGCCCGTTATCCGAATGGATATGCGGCTACGGCTACCAATCAGGTATTGCAATTCAACAACGACCTGAATGCCCAGTATGAGCGGCAGTTCAATGAGAAATTCAAACTGAATGCCGCTGTCGGGTACAGCTACCAGTATTTCCAGTCCGATTATTCGGCCAATAGTGGGCAGAATCTGTCGCCGTTTATCGAAACCGTTAACGGAACCAGCAACACGACGTATCAGGTACGCTATGATCTGGACCGCTTTAGCCTGAGTGGACTATTTGCGCAGGCAACCCTTGGCTACCGCAATCTGGCCTTCCTTACGGGAGCCGTTCGACGGGATCAGTCGTCTAAATTCTCCCCTACCCAGACCAACCAGTACTACCCCAAAGTAAGCGGGTCGTTCATTGTGTCGGATTTGGATTTCTGGAAAAATCTCTCGTTCAGCAATGCCTTCAACAGCCTGAAACTACGGGCCAGTTACGGCGAAGCGGGTAACCTGTCCGGTATTGGTTCATACGCCCGTTTTTATCAGTTCAGCCCGGTTGGCTTCCTGGGCAGAAATACGGTTGTGCCGGGTACGCAGCTGGCAAACCCCAATGTGCAGCCCGAACGGATGCGTGAACTGGAAGCAGGGGTCGATCTGGCCTTTTTAAATGGTCGGATAACGTTGGGGGCAACCGCCTACAATCAGCAGATCAGCAACCTGGTCGTAAACCGGACGGTAGCACCCACTACCGGAGGAACCAGCATTGTAAACAACGTGGGGGCGATGGAAAATAAAGGGTTTGAGGTTGTGCTTGATGCCACGCCCATCAAAACCAATAACCTGAGTTGGGATGTCACCTTTATTTACAACCAAAACCGCAACAAAGTACTCAATCTGGGTGGTCAGCCTATCATCAGTCCCGATGCTTCCTCGGCTTCAGGAACACCGGTGAATCTGATTGTGGGCCAGCCGGTGGGGGTTTTCTACGGTACGGCGTACGCCCGTAATCCGGATGGATCATTACTACTGACATCATCTGGTTTCCCCCTGTCCGAACGCGCTCTGTCGCAGGCCAATGGGGCTATCGACTACGTACCCGCCCGCAGTGGAGATGGGACTGTGGATGTTTCCAAACCCACAGCTAACGTCATTATCGGCAACCCAAACCCCAAATGGACCGGGTCCTTCAGCACAAATCTGACGTATAAGAAACTGGCCCTTCATATGTTGCTGGACATGGTTCAGGGCTCGGATGTGTTCAATGCAGATAAGCGTACCCGGCAGGGAGTTGGTCTGGGCGACTTCGCCGAACAGGAGTTGCGGGGCGAATTGAAGCGCGGGTATATCTTCGGTATTTATAACACACAGGAATTTCGCGTCGACCCGGGTTCGTACACTAAACTGCGCGAAGTATCGCTGAATTATACCTTGCCTACCTTTACGAAAGCCATCAGCCGGCTGACGGTAGGCGTAGTAGGGCGCAACCTGTACTCGTGGGATAAGTACACCGGTTTCGACCCGGAAACCAACGCGGGTGGTAATAACGACCTGTTGCGCGGTATCGACTTCGGTAATGTTCCCATCCCCCGCACCTACCAGTTCAAACTGTCGGCCACATTTTAAAGAAAAGCCATTCCTGATCATCTGCTACGGGTCACTGAGTGGTCGTTTACTGAATACAGCAGCTACGTATGCTGTAAAAACGACTAACAGAACGCAGCACATGACCACAAATGGCAATCAACGACTACCTAATGACCATAAAGATGAAAAAACTACCAATAGCCATCCTGACAGGCCTGATCCTCTCGCAGTTTGCCTGTAGCAATAAGGAATACCTAAACCCCAGTACCATCAGTCAGTCGCAGGCAGTTAGCTCGCCCGATGGATTAATGACCCTATCGAACGGGTTACAACACCGATACACTACCGGTGGTGCGCTGAGCGTACTCTACGCCCGAACGGCAGGAGCGGGTCTGACCACCCGCGAAGAGTTCGTGCTCAACGTAGGTAACCTCGACGAGGCTAATCTGGCCCTGGGGGCGTCTAATGTCAGCAATATCAACAGCGTAGTACGTAATCTGTGGACGCAGAGCCATCTGGTGCGGTCAAATGCCGAACTGATTCTGGCAAATACGGGCGTTGTGGCCGAAGCCGGTACCAAAAGCGGGATTGTCGGGTACGCGTCCATTTTTCGGGGACTGTCGCTCGGTACGCTGGGGTTGTTCTTTGAACAGTCGCCCGTTACCACCGGCGACAATGTTCCGTTTGTACCCAGAGTGCAGGTATTCAAAGAGGCAATCAGTACGCTCGAATCGGCCGCAACCCAGGTAGCAACCACCCCAGTATCGACCAACTTCACGGGTAAAATCGTGCCGGGTATCGATATTTCCAATACCATTCAGGCGCTAATTGCCCGCTATGCGCTGTTTTCGGGCGATTACGACAAAGCGCTGGCCGCTGCTGCTAAGGTTGACCTGACGAAAAGATCGGTCTTTAACTTTGACGACAACACCCGTAACCCGTTGTTCGAAGTTACGTTTGGCAACCTGAATGTGTTCCAGCCTACCAACGCTAACCTTGGCCTGACGGGCGCGCTGACCCCCGATGCGGGCGACAGACGAATTGCTTTTCTAACGAAACCGAGTACCAACCCCGCTGTAGCCCCGGTCATTGCTACGGCTTTTTATACGGCCAACAATACGGCTGTGCCTGTTTACCTGCCGGGCGAAATGCTGCTGATTCAGGCGGAGGCCTACGCCCGGAAAGGGGATTTAGTCAATGCGGTAGCGGCCCTCAATAAAGTGCTAACCAAAACAGCGGCTCAGGATGCGTTTGGGATTGGGGCGGGTTTGCCCGCCTATGCCGGTGCCCAAACGGCCGATGCGATCCTGACGGAGATTTACCGGAATCGCCAGATCGAACTGGCCTATCAGGGATTCCGGCTGGAAGACAGTCGCCGGTTCAATCGGCCGGGGCCGGGTGCGGCCGGTGCGGAGCGCAACCGTAATTTCTTTCCTTATCCGCTGACAGAGCGGAATAACAACACGAGTACGCCCGCCGACCCGGCCATTTAGACAGGTCTGTTTTTAATAAAAAAGCCCGGTGCAACTTCTGCATCGGGCTTTTCTGTGGTATAGGCGTTTAACGACTGTAGCGGGTACCGAACCCAAACCGGGCAGTTACATACCAGCCCGACAGGTTGATGGCAGGATTATCGCTACCGTTCCTGGCCTGATCGTTTACAGACTGATTTAACCGGGTACTGGCACCGAAACGGTATCCGGCGTCGAAGCCGAGCACCAATGACCGTTCGCGGGTGATCGTTGTTGTGCCACAATCGCTGGTAATCTCCTTAGTTCGGGAGCTGTACGGAAACCGGTACTGCCCACTCAGGCCGAGGTCTCCGACAAAGGTACTGCTTGTGAACGTAGCCGTTTGCTGGCTGCCCGGATTGACCAAAGCAGCTGCTACGGATGGAGCTGGTGCATTGTTGCTGGTGATGTTCAGGGTAAAGAACGTCGGCGATAGCGTCACTTTAGGGGTCAGCGTGAACTTAGTGGTGTGTATGAGTCGGTACCCAGCGCCAATGCCGTACTGAAAGTAGGTAGCCCGCACGGTATTGGTGCCGTTCGTTACCGCCTGATTGGCGGCACCGCCCGATTTTAAACCGACATCGAATTGCGTAATAAATGCCAGTGGTTTATCCACGCGGCTCATTTCCTGAGCAATACCGATTACCGTGAACTGATTGGCCAGGTTAGGGTAACCCGTCTGTTGGAGAACCTGGTTTAATCCCTCCATCGAGACACCCTGCCTACCCAGCCGGTATGTGAGCGTCGACTCCGTTGAACGCGGCTTTTTGGCGGTGGGTAAACTGGGTATAATGTCCTGCGCCTGCGTGACTATGGCCAGCATCGCCAGCCCAAAACTGAGTAAAATAGAGTGCTTTTTCATGCCTGCCCGTTGATTTTCTTCAGGGAAGAAAGGTATTTATTCGACAGCCAATAAACAATTGTTCGAGATGAACAGCGTTTGTTTTTAATTCGTTTGAAGTCAGGGCGTTATGTCCTTTTGTAGCGACATGCATCAGTTGGCTAATCTACGTTGGAAAAGCGTGGGTTTATAACCGAGTTATTAATTGAGCCAAACGTATAGTTAAGGCCCATGGATGTATAATAATTAAAATTAGTTGGTAGCTGACGACCATTGAGTAGAGCCTGATCAGGATCAATGGTTGACCGGGCCAGGGAGATCTGATTATTAATTAAACTAGCCCGCCCGTTTATGCGGATCGATAGCCCCTGAACAATACGCCAGGAAGCGTTTATGTTAACGCTCAGTCTGTTTTTGCTAGGATCATGCAGGTATTGATAGAGCGTTATGTGTGCACTGAGTGTACCCCACGGTTGCGTAACGCCAAAAACGCCCGTTAGCTGATGGTAGGGAAGCAGCTCCTGCATCTTGTCGTAAATGGTAGGTTCGATATACCGTAGTGATCGTAGGCCAACCTGATAAACAGCACGAAACTGATGGCGGGTAACCTGCGAAACCGGAAAAAAACTGTACTCCAGCGCGGGAGCAACACTCTGCGAGACATCCGTATTTCGATAAATGGAATGGTATACCCGGTAGAAACCTCCCACCGACCAATGCTGTGATATACTCTTGACGTACAACGAGGTTAGGCCGTAATCGACTGTTTGTACCCGAATGTTTTCACCATCGACGGTATAATTGCTTCGGTTATCGTTGTAATACGTACGGAAACTGAATTTTGAGCGGGTAGAAATTCGATTGATTCGCAGGTACGTGGAGAAGGACAGGTACTTTTTATTACTTTCCCCTCGTGCTGAGCCGTCGCCACCAATGCGAAATACCCACAGCTTCCAGGGATCTTTTGGTTGCGTTGCCCGCTGAGCAACAGTTTGTCTGGCTGGCAGGCCAATGTTCACCTGCTGCATAAAATCGCTGTCGAGCAGATACCGAATCAACCCCTGCTTACAGGTTCTGACAAGCTGGGTTCGGATCTGGTCGTCAGAGTCCGATTGATTCGTAGCGAATCGTAACGTATCGTTTAATCCGTCAAACCGGTTATGGCCGTAAAAAGATAGTGTGTATTGCTGCCCACCCGTTCCGATATGCAGAGAAGTAACCAAAATTTCAATGTCGGATACGTAACGATCCCGCACAAAATCGAAGAAGGCGAGTTGTGTGCGTAGGAAATCAGTGTAGCAATTCGTGTGAACGCAGTTTATGAAAATTTTGGGAGGGGTTTTAGCTGAACTGTTATCAGAGGCTATTGCGGTCAATTCTGTATCCTCTTCAATATCTTCATTCGCCGTTTGGGCCAGCAATGTTATAGGTGTTATCATTAAAAAAAAGAGCACAAACGTGTTTTTCATAACGAGTTAACCAACAGGTATTTGTTATAATCAATACAACCATATGCTGGCTGAGTAGGTTTATAGTTTTACCGGCATTCCCGTTCGGGTGGATTCGTAAATGGCCTGAAAGAGGGCTACTACCTTACGACCATCTTCGCCCGTTACCATGGGGGGGCGTTTCTGGCGGATAGCATCCCGGAATTCAGCGATTTGCAGACCAAAGTAGTACACCGTGGCGTCGATGGTATTGAAGAAAGCTGTGTCCTCTTCGATAAACTGGGCCAGTTTTTTTTCTTCACCGGGAATCGTCCATAAATCATTGACGGGGGGATCAGTAATACTCGACCGACCGGCAATAAACAGGGCACCACCATCCGTCTGCACCCCCACCGACGCGCCGTTCTGTCCATGCACGTGTACCTTTCCGAATATGCCGGGCTTCTGTGAATTACTGACGATGATGTTGCCTAGTCCGCCATTCTTGAACTTGACAATGGCCAGTGCCGTATCGTCTACTTCAATATACGGGTGGTTCAGGTTGCTCCAGACTCCATAAACCTCGTCAATATCGCCCATGTACCAGCAAAGCAAATCAAGCTGGTGGGGGGACTGGTTGACCAGAACGCCCCCGCCCTCGTCTGCCCAGGTGCCGCGCCAGGCATCGCTTTTGTAGTATTCTTCATCACGCCAGCCAAGCATCTGAATGGTGCCCAGTATAGGCTTGCCAATCTTGCCCGCATCAATGGCGTCCCGAATCCGCATGGATGGCGCGTAGAACCGACGCTGACTGATCACCCCCAGGTACCGGTTGCTGCGCTGAGCCGCTTCAATCATCGCGTCGCAATCCTCCAGCGTGGAGGCTAAAGGCTTCTCGACCAGCACATGCGAACCGGCTTCCAGCGCGGCAACGGTGGGTTCGCGGTGGGCGGGGTGGGTCGTGCATACGAGGCAAAGGTCTACCTTTTCCCGCTCCACCATTTCGCGCACATCGGTGTACGCCTTGATACCATACTGCCGGGCGAAATCGTCGGCTTTGTGAAACGTGCGGCCATACACCGCTACTAACTGGGTGTTGGGTGTTTGCAAAGCAGCTTTGGCATGCAAATGGGCTACTTTGCCGGGGCCGATAACGGCAATTCGGAGGAGAGCAGGCATAATTAGTTTAATCGTATTCCAACTAAACGGATAAGAACGGGGTCATCTACTTAAAAACGGTTCGACAAATGAAACAAATTTTGCTCTTTCTGCTGATAACTTCCCTCGTGGGTTGTCAAAAAAAGGCCATTGACCCCTCGTTACCGTCGGACGATGCACTGTACAAAACGTGGCGACTGTCGCAAGTTGTGCGCGACGATCAAACCATGGATTACTCACGAAACGAATTCGTGGTCACGTTTCCGCGTGACGGTAATTTCTTGGGCAGTCAGTCCCCAATTAGTAGAGGCTCATGCTGTTCGCCCGTTGCTTTTGAAGGAACCAATACTACTATTAAATTTATCTGGGTTGCTCCTGCATCGGGCTGTGCTACTGTGCTTTGCTTGATAAATCCATTATCCGGGGGCGTAACGTGGCAAATTACGACGCTAACCAACACATCGCTGGTGTTTACTAGTGGGGAAACGGTATTAGTTTTTGACGCTCAACCTTAACTGGTGCGGTATGAAAAGCCATCTGATTACCGTTATTCTCATTCTTCTGATCAGTGCCTGTCAAAGCGATACTTCAGTAAGTCCGGCTGGTTTCTTATATCAGCGCTGGCATCTCGACCGGGTAAAACGTATTGGCGACAATGCCTGGATCTCGTATGATACGGATGGTTATTACGACACGGAGTACCGGCCGGACGGTACGCTGATACACCGAAAAGATGGGGTTGTCAAACCATCATCCTGTTGTGTGGCTAATCGTTACAAGCGGAGTGGTGTTACGATTGAATATCTCGATTTTCCATCGTGTCCTTTAGTGCGCTGTTCCTCTCCCAGCACCAGTCTGATTACTATTCTGGCAGAAAACGTACTTGAGCTTCAGCAGGGCAACACCATCATGCAGTACACACCGGCGAAGCCGTAAAATCGTTAAAAGGCAAGCCCGGCCCGCACATCGAATCCTTCCGCAACCTGCAACTTGGATTTTAGTCCCACGCCCAGCCGAACGCGGTCACTGAGGGCGTAAAGTAACTGGTAACGCTGGAAAACGCGGCCGTCCAGAATAGAATCCGGCTGATAAGCGTTCCAGCCGAGGTGGGCCGCAAAAACATAACGACCCAGCCATAGTTCATAGCCACCCAGCAACGCTGCCTGCCAGCCATCAGGCGGGCGATTGTCGCGTCGGCGTTGTTCCCGAATGTATCCGTCATGAACGAGTTCCGTTCCGCCCGACAGGGTGTGAAATCGGTTCAGCCGCCAGCCTGCGGTGGCCGTTATGCCCAGCAGCCAGGTTGCCTTTTCTGGAAATAAGTCCGTTTTAGGCAATGTTCTGATGGATGCGAAGGGTAGTAAGCGTACTACAAGCCGTTTTGTTAGCCGTGGTTTGGACCAGCTACGGGGATCAGGAAAGGGAAAGGGCTTTGCGGTATAGATCATTCCAACGGCTACCGTCGGAAAATTCATGCCCCGGTTTGGCTGGCGGCTACCGCCGTTGGAGATATGGTTGTAATTGGCCGACACGCTAACCTGAAGTTGCCTCCTAACCCGAACGTGTGCCGCTGCTGATAGCCCGAGCCAGCCGTTTAGCGCAGCCCCGAAAAAGGTATTTCGGGGATTGGTTTGCGGGTCGAAAACGCGGGTCAGATAGGCCAGTCCTGCCGTTGTTCTGATGGAGAAAGACAGGGGTTTTCCGTACCGGATGAGGGGCTCGAAAAAAGCGCCCGCACCAACAGTCCGGCCTAATTCCGCTGGGTTGTTGAACGCTATGTAGTGGGCATAGGCACCAATTCGGGCAAAACAATTACAACGCTCAAATGCACTGCGTCGCAGGTTCGTACGGCTATACTCCGCTGTGATACCAACGGGCGACGACTGCGAAATAGCCACTAAATCGTCGGCATGGGGAATTATGAACCCGGTGTGAATCTGAACGCCGATTTCCTTACGAACCGAGTCGACAGGGGAGCCGCTCACTGCGGCCATTAATCCGGTTATTGCCCAGATGCTGACCATCACTTCTCACGGCTTGAGCACCACTTTTATCAGCCCTTTCTCTTTGTTATACAGGCGCTTAAACCAGTCGGCTCCTTCCTCCAGTGGTACCTCCGCACTCAGGATGGCCTCCACATTTATCCGGCCCGACGAAATCAGGCTCAGGGCGGCTTCGTACTCGCCATTGATGGCGCAGGAACCCTGCAACCGCAACTGCCGGGTAACGATGGCCTGCAGCGGTATCTCGACGGTTGGTGCCAGATTACCCACCAGCGTAACGGTGGCTCCTTTCCGTACGCAGTCAACAGCGGTTTTTACGGTTGGACCAGCTCCGACTACCTCAAACGACACATCAGCTCCGCGCCCGTGCGTGAGAGCCTGCACTTCCTGGGTCATGTTTCCCGTTCCGGCATTGAGGGTATGCGTAGCACCGAGGGTTTTTGCCAGCGCGAGCCGGTCATCGTCCAGGTCGATGGCGATAATGGTACCACAACCCGCCAGCTTCAAGGCCTGAATCACGAACAGACCAATCATACCCGCCCCCACTACAACGGCCGAATCATTGACCTGAATGGGAGTCAGGCTCACGGCATGCAGGGCCACGGCAACTGGCTCCACCAGGGCCGCCTGGGTAAAACTAACGTTGTCCGGAATGGCGTACAGGATGTGCTGCGGTACGGTGACAAACTCGGCAAAAGCACCATTCCGTTTAAAGCCATCCTTACCCGTTCCGGTCGAGACGCCCACTACTTCCCGGCCGTCGCTCAGGTTATACTGCCCCCGGCGGCTATACCAGTCGTCCAGTTTATATACAGTAGAGTCGAAGGTAACGCGGTCGCCGGTGGCCCAGTGCCGGACATTACTGCCTACTTCGGCAATGATGCCACTGGCTTCGTGCCCCATCACAATGGGCGGAACCCGACGGCCGCTGCTGCCGTCCATGCCATGCACGTCGGAGCCGCAAATGCCAACGGCTTTCACCCGTACCAGCACCTCATCGGGGCTGATCGTCGGCCTGGGTAAGTTCTGTATTTCCAGGTGATTGTAGTCGGTAAGAACGAGGGCTTTCATATTGTTTATGGTTTTCGGTCTAACGTTTCTGGTTTACGGTGTTGCGGTCTTGTAGCTGGTATATGAGTGGCTCGAAAGCGTACTATGCTTCTGTAGCGACGGACCACTGAATACCGTAAACGGAAAACTATTTACTATAAATCCTGACAAATGTTTCTGTCGGTACCTGGTCGTACTCATTTCGCTGTAGCTGCGGGTTTATCTCATACGTTATGACCTCATCCATCAAATCGGGTAACTCACCAAAAAGTTTGCCGGCAGCATTCGCCGTATATTTCTTTTTTACCCGGACTAGGCGTTGCTCCGGTTCTTTCCCCCAGGCCTGATTATCGCCGAGAACCAGCTGGATTTTGGCCCAGTCATTGAAGAAGTACTCCTGCAACAGCGGGATGATCCGGTCGCGAAACGCTTCACACAGGTCGGCATGTGTCCGTACGTTTGTCAGGTAAGCATGACCAACCTGATGGTCGCGGTCGAGCAGGCATTCAATCCGTTCGTTGATGATTCGCAGGAGCTGGGCCAGATCAACGCCATCAACGTCACCCAGCAGAGACGGGTTGGGAGACATCTCCCGGAATGAAAAACGTCGGCGCAGGGCTACGTCCAGTAGCGCAATGGACCGGTCGGTCGTGTTCATGGTTCCGATAACGAACAGGTTAGCCGGCACGCCAAACCGTTCCTGCGAGTAGGGGAGAGTTATCCAGAGTTCATGTTCGGCTCCCAGTCGTTTGTCCGATTCGAGCAAAGTAATCAAGTCGCCAAATACGCTGGCGACGTTAGCCCGGTTTACCTCATCAATGAGCAGGTAGTGGGCGGGCGCGCGTCGTAGTTTCTGGCTGCGGTTCTCCGGGGAGTCATTCAGGCAGTCGGCCAGGGTGCCGTACCCAGCCTGTTGAATGGCCGTCAGGCAGGCCCGGTAGAAAATACCTTTTCGAATTCGATACGTAATTTGCCCACTGACCACTTCGGGCCGGATACCTTCAATAAATTCCTCGTAGCTATACGAGGGGTGGAACGTAATGAGCGTCGAATTTTTGTCGCGCAGGTAGGGTTGCAACGCGAAGGTTTTTCCCGTACCGGGCGGGCCAAACAGAATTAGATTATGAGGCTGATTGGGTAATTCAGGTATTGAGTCGTATTCGCCTTCCGGCTCTTCGACCTGGTTGTCATTTGCCAGCCGTTCACCCAATGAGGGGTCATCGGCCAGGCGGATGAGGTCGCTTAAAAAGGCTTCATCTTCAGCCGCCTGATATACCTCCCCATTGTGGCGGGCGGAATGCGGACCCCGTTTGGCCGTTTCGACCAGTTCGGCCAGGCAATCCTGCCAGCATTTCTGTACCGCAGGCTGGTATAACAGGTGGGCATTGGACTGGCCAATAACCACGGCGACGTAGTTCGATTTTTCGCTGATCCGCCCAAAGTCAATTTCGTCGAAATGCGCCAGTTGCTCCTGACAGGATTTCTTGATCGTGAGCCAGTATTCCGGTTCGCCCCGGTGGGGTTTTACCAGCCGTAGCGCCCAGAAAAAGTTGATGTTAGCCGTTATCGCTTTCTGATCTTTCCGGACGGTAAACGCCAGCCGGGCATCGCCATTGGGCAGGTTAACGATGTCAATCAACTCCTTCAATAACCCAAAGAACCGCCGGATAGCCTCGGGGTGGTCAATGTCGCGAATGCGGTCAATAAGGGGTTGTTGCTGGGTGTCGGTAAGCACAGAGAATACGTCAGGTCTTTTGCGAAATTACAGTTTTTTCCGCTCTTTCTGATGCACGCTTCTAGTCTAACCCGATTAATGGTTCCGCCCGCTGGTAACGGTTCAAACGTTATCAGTGGTGATGACTGGCTATCGGCGTCCCAAATGCGTCGAACAGCAAGGACGTACCCCTAAAGCAGGAATCCCCGCTTACGAGGCTGCAAGCGGGGATTCTCAATAAGGAATGTATACACTTACGCGTGCTGACGTTCGTGTTTGCCTTCCCGGATTTCTTCAATCATTTTCCTGTTGAAGGCCGGAATATCGTCGGGCTTGCGGCTGGTTACCAGTCCCTGATCCGTCACTACTTCTTCGTCGACCCAGTTGGCACCGGCGTTTTTTAGATCCGTCTGAATGGACGGGTAGGAGGTTACTTTACGACCTCTTACTACATCTGCCTCGATGAGCATAAGGGGAGCATGACAAATGGCCGCTACCGGTTTTTTCGCTTCGAAGAAATGGCGGACAAACTGCACCGCTTTTTGTTCGGTTCTGAGTTTATCGGGGTTCATTACACCGCCCGGTAGCAGGAGTGCGTCGTATTGAGCGGGGTCCGCACCGGCCAGCGGAAGGTCGACCGGAAAGGTATCACCCCATTCGGTTTCGTCCCACCCCTTCACCTCACCCCCCTTTGGGGCAATCAGGTGGGTGGTGGCACCTGCATCCTGTAAGTGCTTTGCGCGGCTCGATCATCTCGACCTGCTCAAAGCCATCTGTCAATAAAATAGCGACTTTTTTACCCTGTAATTGCTTGTCTGTGTTCATGGTTTCGTTGAGTTGTGTGTTCAATACTTACTCTCTTACAACCCCCGAAAATTGAAGATTGTTATCAGTTCAGGGTAAACGATACGTAGGAATCCCCCGATTTGGTTTGGAGTTTACCTCCGCCACAGGCAATGACGATGTACTGCTTTCCACCAACGGCATAGGTACTGGGGGAGGCATAACCAGCTGCAGGTAAGGCAGTTTGCCAGAGAAGGTGGCCCGTTTTTTTGTCGAAAGCTCTAAACTGTCCGTCTTTGCTGGCAGCTATAAAAACCAATCC
The DNA here is from genome assembly GCA_963782245.1 of uncultured Cytophagales bacterium. GTDB lineage: Bacteria > Bacteroidota > Bacteroidia > Cytophagales > Spirosomataceae > Spirosoma. Next base: position 38,398 of record CAWAJC010000041.1, on the reverse strand, counting down.
GGCTCCGGTCACCAGCGGACCGCCATAATTATCGGTTCCGGTAGGGGGGATACCTTTGGCGGTAAGTTCGGGGTATTCGCCCAATGGTACCTGCCAGCGATGTTCGCCCGTGTTTAGATCAATGGCGGTGAGGGTGCCCCAGGGCGGTGTGCTGACCGGGTACCCACTGCGGTCGTACCAGCGGTTGTAACCCGTGTGCTGATACGGAATGATTCCCTTTTGAACACTGACCGTTGTTGACGCGCCGTTTTTGTTGAACAGGAAATCGACGATGGCTTCGCGCTCGGTATCGGGCAGGTGCGAAAACGAGGGCATCAGGCCGCGCCCATTCTGCATCACCTGCCGGACGGCGTTGGCCGACAGCCGTTTTTCAATACCAACCAACGAAGGGTAAGCGCCGTCATGGCTGCCCTGCCGGTTGGTGCCGTGGCAGGATGCACAACGCAGGGTATAGAGTTGGGCATTGCCGGCCAGTACGTTTTCAGCCGTTGGTTCCCGGCTTACCAGGGATGAGTAGCAGGGGTTTTGTTTGGCCGGAATGTAGATGATTCCCTCCGTGTCCGTTGCCGAGCCACCCCACTGTGCTCCCCCGTCTGTTCCCGGATAGAAAACGGTCATCTGTTCTGTGAGCGGAATATAGGGGCTGCCGGTACGTGCTTTCCGCAGAGTAGCCACGATTGATTCCCGGTCGGCAGCCCAGGGATTTACGTCGGCTTCGGTAAACGCCTGTCTGGTAAAGGGAGCGGGTTGGCGCGGAACAGGCTGGGTAGGGTAGGGCTGTTCACCGGCTATCCCATCGGTTGGGAAAGGCTTTTCGTCAATGGGGAACAACGGTTTTCCCGTTACCCGGTCAAACACAAAAACAAATCCCTGCTTGGTCGTCTGCGCAACGGCATCCACCCGTCTGCGCTTCCCGTCAGGACCCTTGTGTAGCACAGTCAGCAGGTTGGGTGGTGCGGGCGGATCGCGGTCCCAGATATCGTGGTGTACGAACTGAAAATGCCAGAGTCGTTTGCCTGTAGCGGCATCCAGAGCCAGCAGGCAGTTGGCGAACAAATTCTGCCCTTTCCGATTGCCGCCATAAAAATCATAGGCGGCTGAGCCCGTTGGCACGTACACAATGCCCCGCTGCCGGTCGATGGCCATACCCGCCCAGGGGTTGGCACCACCCAGATGCTGACGCGGACTAGTGGGAAACCAGGTATTGTAGCCGTACTCGCCGGGTTGCGGAATCGTGTGAAATGCCCATACATTCCGGCCGGTACGCACATCATACGCCCGCACATCGCCGAGTAAAGCCGTTTCTCCTTCCGACAGTCGCACCCCCACGATGATCAGGTTCTTATAAATGGTATTGGGAGTATTGGGCTGTACGTAGTCATCACCACCGGGCCGCTCGATGCCTGCTTTCAGGTCGATTCTTCCATTCTGCCCAAATGATTTGACGGGTAATCCTGTTTTGGCTTCGAACGCATACAGCCATTTTCCTGCCCCGAACAGGATTCGCTTATCCGTTCCATCGGCCCAGTACGTAACCCCCCGGCTCGTGGTGCCACCATTGTCGCTCAGGGTTGTTTTCCAGATTGGCTGCCCGGTGGCCGCATGCAAAGCAAAAGCCTGGGTGTTGGCCGCCACGCCGTACAGTACGCCGTCAATAACCAGGGGGTTGCATTGGATCTGCGTCCGGTTTCGGAGCGTATCTGCCCCGCCCGAGGCATACGTCCAGGCCACCTTCAACTGCCGCACGTTAGTGGGGTTTATCTGGCTCAGGGGCGAATAGTGACTTCTGGCTCCGTCGCCATTGTACTCGGCCCAGTTGGTATCCGGTACGACTGGCGGAACCGCAAAGCGGGTAGCCATACCAACTACCGTTACCAGACAAATCAGATACTTCATCGTTCAGGGCTTTCTTCTGGCAGAACAATTCTGGTGGCAGGGTTGAGGGGGCTGCCACCAGAGAGAGGAAATCGTAGGGGCCTTTTTACTGTTTCAAGCTCTTCAGATACGCAATGCTTTTCGGCATCTGCTCGTATTCTTTATTGCTTTCATCCTCGATGAAATAATGCTTAACCCCCGCTTTTTTGCCCAGGCGAATAATTTCCGGAATGTTAATTTGTCCATCGCCCAGGGTTACATCGTTCTCGGCGGGTGTGCCGCCGGTCAAATCGCCTTTCACGCCTTTTTTGAGGTCTTTCAGGTGCATCAGCTTAAAGCGGCTGCCGTATTTTTTCAGCAAGGCTACCGGGTCCGCTCCACCATGTTGTGTCCAGAGGATATCCATCTCAAACGACACATCCTGCGGATTGGTATTTTTGACCATGTAGTCGAATAGGGTACCATCCTCGTACGGATGAAATTCATAGCCGTGGTTGTGGTAACAGAACGTCAGGCCATTTTCCCTTAACACTTTACCCACCCGGTTGAAATCAGCAACGGCCTGTTTTGCGTTTTCCAGGTTGAAATTACCTTTCTGATGCGGAATCCAGGCGACCATCACAAAGGAAGCGCCCAGAGCTTTCGCCGTTTTCACCACCGCTTCGGGGTCTTTTACGATTTGCTCGTAGCCAGCGCCGGTTCCTACAATTTTGATACCGCGGGCATCACACATTTTCCTGAACTCTTCGGGCGTCATGCCTTTAGGTGCACCACCTTCCATTTCCGTAATTCCCAGTGCCTGAATCGTATCCAGGGTAGCCACCACGCTCTTAGGAAAGCTAGCCCGGTAAGTATAAGCCTGAACGCCAAGTGGAAAGGTATAAAGTGGCTTTCCTTTTTGCGCCAAGCTGTTTGTCAGGCTCAGGGCTACCAGGATGATTAAGCAGAACGGGATACGTATTTTTTTCATCGCTATTGGTTTATTTTTCGTTGGGGTATAAGGTTATTTCGGGGTATTTTTTACTTATAGCCCCAACTCGTTTTGAGTAGATTGCCTGTCGCAAAAACTCTGTCTGTTATGCAACGAAGGACGTTTATTCAAAACACAGGTTTGTTTACGGCTGCGTTGGGTACGGCTGGATCCGAACTTCTAGCCGCTGCGAAACCAACCCTGCCGGCCAAAAATAAACTGCCGAAATGGAAAGGGTTTAACCTGCTTGATTTTTTCTCGCCCGACCCCGCCAGCAGTCGTCCGGCTACGCAGGAGGATTATTTCAGCTGGATGCAGGACTGGGGGTTCGACTTTGTCCGGCTGCCGATGGCTTATCCGGCCTACCTGACATTTGATCGTAGTCGTCATATCACCCCTGAAGCAGTATACCAGATTAATGCGCAGGCCGTTGACCGGATCGACGCGCTGATAGCGATGGCCCATAAGCATAACCTGCACGTAAGCCTGAATCTGCACCGGGCACCGGGCTACTGTGTTAACGCTGGTTTCCACGAACCCTACAATCTCTGGACCGACCAGGCCGCACTCGACGCGTTCTGCTTTCACTGGGGCATGTGGGCAAAGCGGTATAAAAATGTGTCCTCCAAAAAAATCAGTTTCGATTTGTTGAACGAGCCTAGTATGCGGGCCAATATGAACGAGCAACATTCGGCACGGAGCACGGTGCCGGGAGATGTGTACCGAAAGGTAGCGAAAGCGGCCTTCGAGGCCATTCGTAAAGAAAACCCAAACCACCTGGTTATCGCCGATGGCAATAATACCGGTAGCTCGGTCATTCCCGAAATTACCGACCTCGACATTGCTCAAAGCTGCCGGGGCTATACGCCGGGCATTATATCCCATTATAAAGCACCGTGGGCTAACAAAGACCCGGAGCACTTACCCGAACCCAAATGGCCGGGGCAGGTGGGGGACAAGTACCTCAGCCGGGCCATGCTCGACACTTTCTATCAGCCCTGGATCGATCTGGTCAATAAAGGCGTTGGCGTGCACTGTGGCGAATGCGGCTGCTGGAACAAAACGCCCCACGACGTTTTCCTGGCCTGGTTTGGCGATGTGCTCGACATCCTGTCAACCAACGGTATTGGCTTTGCCCTCTGGGAGTTTGCCGGCTCGTTTGGTATCCTGAACTCGGGCCGTGCTGATGTGGCGTACGAAGACTGGTACGGCCATAAACTGGACCGTAAGCTGCTGAATCTACTCCAGAAAGTATGACACTAAGCCCATTCGTCCATAAAGTGGTTGGTATGGGTGGTGTGGCGGTTGGTACGCCGGGTGTACAAATCACTGTTCACCAGACCTGTGGCATCCAGTTCGAGTGCCATAGCCCAGTCGCCCAGCGTTGAGGCCTGTATTTCGAAAGCCATCTCCTGACGCAGATAATCGGTAGTTTGTTTGTACCGGGCTGTTTCTTCCACCAATTCTATTGTAAGCTGTCGGGAGTAGGCTTCATCACCCGAAGCTTTCATCAGCCGGGCAAACTGAGCAGAGAATTCACTGTAGGGATAGCTTTGCGTACCCTTCTCAACGGAAAGCTGAACCTGCCGGTACGACTGCGAGACGAAGTAAAGAAGTTGATTGATGTTGTTCATAACTATAAATGTATTTGGCCTTTTCTAACATGATTTATACCCGAATGTTACGAAAAATAAACGTAAATGATGAAAACTATTTTTATAGTATCTCATTTCTTTTCTTGTGTTAAAAAGTTCTGATGAAATCATATTTGGACTCCGTCTTATTCTGGACGCGAAAATTGGTAATAACCGCTCCAATCCGGTTTAAATGGGGCTTAAAAAAACTAACTATATCCGTATGGATACTTCGTTACAAACGCGAAAAATCGCTTACTATTAACAAGGGGTTAATCGTTCTTTCAGCCGTTATTCGGCCCTCAATTAGGTATCAGTCAAGAGACTGTTCTTTGTTTTAGCCGCTACAAACTACCTGATACCATGTACTGTTTCTTTCTTTTTCTTTTACTGACTTCGGCAACCTTTCCCGCCGGGCAGACGAACGCTGGATTTGGCAGGATGCTGGATTTCTGTTGCGAAAAATTCCTGGTATTGAACCCCTCCGTTGCCTCTGGCAAGGATAATGATTGCTACAACGACCGGCTCAACAAGTCCAATAGTCAGCCCCACCGGGCAACCATCAAACAACTGTATACGCAGTACTCGTATTTCCTGAAGCGATACCTGGGAAACCAGCTTTCAACACGGGATAAGTTGGATCATCATATTTTCCGGTACGACCTGCAGCAGAATCTGGAAGGGTTCAACTGGCCAACGCACCTAACACCTATTGGCCAAATGAGCGATTTTTTGGTTCAGTTTTCGCAGACGGGGGCTGATGCCGTACCGTTACAACTGGTTGACGCCAAACTGGATGCCTGGATAAATAGACCGGTGGCAGGCGGTAAAAAAAGTTAACTTTCCGAATTGGTACCGCATACTCATGCCCCTAACCATTACGCTTCTTGGGATTCTGGCTCTGATTGTACTTATTTCAGTGGTACGCCTGCACGCGTTCCTGGCGTTCATGGCCGTTTCGCTCGGTGTTGGTCTGGCGCTGGGTTTAAAGCCACTGGTCATTGTTGATGCCATTCAAACCGGCATTGGCAGCACGCTCGGGTCTATCACGGCCATTATTGCGCTGGGTGCTATGCTGGGGAAACTGGTTGCTCAAAGTGGTGCTGCCCAGCGTATTGCGGTCAGTATGATGGAGCTGGTGGGTACTCCACGCGCCCGCTGGGCGTTTATGATAACGGGGTTCATTGTGGGGTTGCCCCTCTTCTACTCGGTCGGGTTCATGTTGCTGTCTCCACTGGTTATTACGGTGGCGCACCGGTACAAATTACCTGCATTGTATATAGCGTTACCCATGCTGGCCTCGCTGTCGGTTACGCAGGGGTACCTGCCCCCACATCCCGCTCCACTGGCTATTTTAAAGCAGTTTGACGCCAGCATGGGGCTAACTCTTTTTTACGGCATCATCATCTCCATACCGGCCATTCTGGTGTCGGGGGCTCTGTTCGGGTCCACCCTGAAACGCTACACCACCCAGCCCAATCCTGCTTTTATCTCCCCCGACCTGAAAGCAGAGGAAATGCCGTCCAGCCGTGTCAGTTTTCTGACTGTTTTGCTACCCATTCTGCTCATTGGTCTCAGCACACTGATCAGCCCCTTTTTGCCCAATAAATCCGTTGGTCAGCAACTTATCCTGTTTTTAGGTGAACCCATCGTTAGTATGTTTATCGCGGTGCTGGTGGCCATCTATACCCTGGGACTGCGTCAGCGGAAAACAATGCCCGAGGTGACAGCTCTACTGGCCGATTCCGTAAAAGATGTGGCGATGCTGTTCCTGATTTTTGGCGGGGCCGGGGCATTAAAACAGGTGCTAACCGACGGCGGGGTCAACCAGTCCATTGCCGATATGATGAACAACTCGACCGTACATCCGTACATACTGGCCTGGGGTATGGCTGCGCTCATCCGCGTGTGTGTAGGGTCGTCAACGGTATCAGGCATTACAACTGCCGGGTTTGTAGCCCCGCTGCTGGCTTCGTCTGGAGTGGAGCCAAACCTGATGGTATTGAGTATCGGGGCCGGCAGTATGATGTTCTCCCACGTTAATGATACGGGGTTTTGGCTGTTTCGCGAGTATTTTCAGCTTTCCATGGTTGATACCCTCAAGACCTGGTCCATTATGGAAACGCTGGTCTCTGTTTCTGGTTTGGTGGGCGTGATGGCGGTTAACTGGGTAATTACGTAAGATAAAACAATTGATACGGTATGATTGATTTGCGCGTTCGCTACTTTTTGAGTCTGCTTTGGCTGGTTGCTTCCCATCTGTACGGTCAAACCGGCCAGGGTGACCGGATTGCGGGGGCTGCTTTCGCCACCCGAAGTCCGGTACTGGGGCAACATGGCATGGTGGCAACCAGTCATCCGCTGGCTACGCAGATTGGGCTTGATGTACTGAAACAGGGGGGACGGCGGTAGATGCCGCCATTGCGGCCAATGCCGCTCTCGGCGTTGTAGAACCGAATAACGGCGGTATCGGGGGGGATCTGTTCGCCCTCGTCTGGTCGGCGAAGGAAAAAAAACTGTACGGGCTAAACGCCAGTGGCCGCTCACCCAAAGGACTGACATACGATAGTCTGAAAAGGAAACTGGGGGACCAGGCCCTACTCCCGCTCTACGGACCACTGTCGGTTTCGGTGCCCGGTACAGTAGATGGCTGGTTTCAGTTGCACCGTCGTTTTGGTAAACTACCTATGCGTAGTTTGCTGGCCCCCAGTATCCGCTATGGCCGGGAGGGTGTTCCGGTTCCGCAGGTGATCGCCTATTCCTGGCAGGTAGCCGCCAATAGGTTGGCGGGGAGTGAAATTATGGTGAAGGAGTTCGATAACTTCCGGAAAACCTTCCTGATTGATGGTAAAGCCCCTCGTGAAGGGCAGGTGTTTCGCAATCCTGATCTGGCCAATACCTACTCGATCATCGCCAATGGCGGACGTGATACGTTCTATAAGGGCGTACTTGCCGATGCTCTTGACCGGTATGCCCGGCGGACCGGTCTGTACCTTCGTAAAGCGGATCTGGCAGCACACACCAGTACGTGGATTGAACCCATATCAGTTAGTTACCGGGGGTACGATGTGTTTGAGTTGCCGCCCAACGGCCAGGGTCTGGCCGTTTTACAAATGCTGAACATTGTAGAAGGATTTGATTTGAAAAGCCTGGGTCATAACAGTGCCGGCTACCTGCACTTATTGGTAGAAGCAAAAAAGCTGGCCTTCGAGGATCGGGCTCGTTACTATGCCGATCCTGAGTTTTGCCAAAACTCCCCTCAACTGGCTACTATCCAAAGAATACGCAGCCAAACGCCGACAATTGATCAATCCCCAAAAAGCACAGGAACGCATTGATGCCAGTGAGCCAGCCCTCCGTACCGGCGATACCGTTTACCTGACCGTAGCCGATGATCAGGGAAATATCGTTTCGCTTATTCAAAGTAACATGCTGGAGTTTGGCAGCGGGATGGTACCAGATGGATTGGGGTTTGTGCTGCACAACCGGGGTACCAGCTTTAGTATGCAACCCAATCATGCCAACGTATATGCCCCCGGTAAGCGTCCATTTACGACCATCATTCCCGGCTTTGTGACGAAGAACGGGACTCCTTTTCTTAGTTTTGGGGTAATGGGTGGTGCCATGCAGCCACAGGGCCATTTACAGGTACTTTGCAACATAATCGACTTTGGCATGAACGTGCAGGAGGCCGGTGATGCCGCCCGATTCAGCCACTCAGGCAGCAGCGAACCGACTGGCACAGGCATGACGGATGGTGGGAAGCTGGCACTGGAGAGCGGCATTAGCCGCGATGTACGAACGGAGTTGGAAAAACGAGGTCACCGGATGTCGCTAACCGATTTTTTCGGGGGCTATCAGGCCATCCAATGGGATGCTATAAACCGAGTTTATCAAGGCGCTTCTGAGATGCGTAAAGACGGGCAAGCGGCTGGTTATTAGCGAATAACAGTAAATTGCCGGGGCTGTTAGTGAGTAAAGGGGACTAATGCATAGCCCGAAATCTTATCTACTGACTGGTGCATCCGCTTTTTATAGTGATAATACTCCACAGAACTTGTGGAGAAACATAAACATATTAATTAGACAAAGTTCGTAAGTAACTAAGAGTCAGTAGTTGGCATAGATTTGGCAGTGTAGCTGTAAATGAACCGTTTACAGTAGATCATTTAATATTATGGCAACCTTACTAGAACAGATAGAAAACTTCTTCGGAGGTAACGATACAAATACAGATGAGGGATTACGCGATTTGTTTATCAGTGAATTGAAAAGCGTTTATTATACGGAGAAGCAGATAACAAAGGCATTGGGCGAACAGGCGGAAGCCTGCACAACCGACGAGGTAAAACAGGCATTCCTGCAACACCAGGAAGAAAGTCGTTTGCAGCAGGAGCGGCTCGATGATATTTTCCGAATCATCGGTATAAAAACGGAAGAGCGACCAGCCGATGCCATTGATGGACTCGTGGAGGACGCAAAACGGGTAATCGCCGACACCGAAACCGGATCGCTGACGCGGGACGCGGGCCTGATCATCTCAGCCCAGAAAGTAGAACACTACGAAATCGCCATCTACGGATCGCTACTGACGCTGGCGCATGTGCTGGATTTCACGCAGTCGGCAGAGCTACTGTCCCGATCGCTGGAAGAAGAAAAAGAAACCGACCGTAAACTGACCCGGCTGGCGGAATCATTCATTAACAGTCGTTCAAAAGCCGAAGAGGAAGCGCATCCCGGTAGTCACCATGAGGGGAGGCACTCTGCCCATACTCCCGATGCTACGCTTGGCGGCACACTTGGCGTATAAGGTAGCTGGAGTGGTGAAAACGGCCCTGAAAATAGACGAGTAGATTGGCTTACAAAAGTGAAACGACAAAGAAAAACCTCCATACGGTAAAGGTATGGAGGTTTTTTGTGGGCCAGGCAGGGCTCGAACCTGCGACTTACTGATTATGAGTCAGGCACTCTAACCAACTGAGTTACAAGCCCGTTGCTGGTTGATTGCTCAAATTCAGCGATGCAAATTTACGGTTTTTTTCGATAGAAGTGTGGAATTCGTAAAATTCCACACGGAAAAACAGCCGATTAGCCTTAGCAGGCCGCAGTCGCAACCTGGCCGTAAGTTATCTTTGCCTGATGGCAACGCCGAATAAGAAAAAAATTCTGAACGACCCCGTCTACGGGTTTATCACAATCCCTACGGAACTGCTCTACGACCTGGTCGAGCATCCGTATTTTCAGCGGCTTCGGCGCATCAAACAGCTGGGTCTATCGGAATACGTATATCCAGGGGCGCTGCATACCCGTTTTCATCACGCGCTGGGGGCCATGCACCTGATGGGTCAGGCTATGAATACGCTGCAAAGCAAGGGCCATTACATCAGCGATGCTGAATGTGAAGCGGCACAAATCGCTATTTTGTTGCATGATATTGGCCATGGACCGTTCTCCCACGTGCTGGAATACAGTCTGATGGATAATGTGTCGCACGAGCAGATTTCGCTCATGCTCATGCACGACCTTAACCGGCAGTTTGATGGGGCACTGGCACTGGCCATCCGAATGTTTGAGGGAACCTACGAACGGCCCTTTTTCCACCAGCTCATCTCGAGTCAACTGGATATGGACCGGATGGATTACCTCAACCGCGATGGGTATTATACGGGTGTGGCGGAGGGCGCTATCGGTGCCGAACGCATTATTAAGATGCTAGACCTGGCCGATGACCATCTGGTAGTAGAAGAGAAGGGAGTGCTGAGCGTAGAAAATTTTCTCAACGCCCGCCGGCTGATGTACTGGCAGGTGTATCTGCATAAAACATCGCTATGCTGCGAGTCGATGCTGGTTCAGATTCTGCGCCGGGCGCGCTTTCTGATCCGGCAGTCGGAATCAGATACCATCGTGGTGTCGGATGTATTCCGGCTATTTCTGCGCGAACACGTAACATTAGCCGATTTCCAAACCGACCGCCGGTATCTGGACACGTTTATAAAACTGGATGACTTCGATGTCTGGGCATTTATCAAGCAGGGAGCCATCCATTCCGACCCGGTTTTGTCGACGCTTTGCCGGATGCTGCTCGACCGTAAGTTGTTCAAGATTATGCTTTCGACGGAACCGTTTGCGAGTGATCTGGTAACCCAGATTGAAGAACAGCTCCGGCAAAGTGGCCTGCCCAACGACTGGCTTACTTACTTTCTGGTAGAGGGACAGGCAACCAATGCTGCCTACCTACCCTCCGGCGACCGGATTGCTATTAAACTGAAAACGGGTAAAGTAATTGACATCGCTGATGCTTCCGACTTATCAAACATTCAGGTACTAACCAATATTGTTCGCCGATATTACGTTTGCTGGGCAAGAAATCTGGCAATTGGAGAAGCGCCTGCCCAGGGGTAGTACGCTGGTCACTTCCCGCGCCAATTATAGAAAAGTGCAATTTGTTAGCTACCTTAGCAGCTATATTTCCCGCTGATAACAGGTATTTTGTGACGGCAATTATACGCATATGAAGTTTACAGTCAAGCAGATTGCCACACTGCTAGGGGGCGAAATCGCCGGAAATGAGATGCTGGCAATCACTGGATTAGCAAAAATTGAAGAAGGGAAATCAGGCGATATTTCGTTTCTGTCGAACCTCAAGTACGAACCACACCTCTATACTACACAGGTGTCGGCCGTAATTGTTGACCGTTCCTTCGAGCCTAAAAAGCCCGTGTTGCCCACACTGATTTTTGTAGAAAACTCCTACTCTGCTTTTACTCAATTGCTGGAAGAGTACCATAAGCAACTACTTTTTTCCAGAGTTGGCGTAGAGCAGCCGTGCTATATGGGCGATGGCTGCCAGACGGGCGAACAGATTTACCGGGGTGCTTTTTCTTACATTGGCCGTAATTGCCAGATTGGGGAAAATGTGAAAATATTCCCTCATGCTTACATCGGCAATAATGTGCGTATTGGCGATAATACCATTATCCATCCCGGAGCGCGGGTACTGGATAATTGTGTGATTGGGCAGTACTGCGTGGTTCATCCCAACGCTGTTATTGGCAGTGAAGGGTTTGGCTTCGCTCCTCAACCTGATGGAACGTACAAAACCATTCCCCAACTGGGCAACGTTATTCTGGAAGATAACGTGAACATTGGCTCCGGAACAACCATTGACTGTGCCACCTTAGGATCGACCATTATCCGGAAGGGTGCCAAACTGGATAACCTGATTCAGATTGGTCATAACGTCGAGATTGGCCAAAACACGGTAATTGCGGCTCAAACGGGTATCTCGGGGTCAACGAAACTGGGTGATAACTGCGTTATTGCCGGTCAGGTTGGCTTTGCCGGACACCTCTCGATTGCCAACGGCACCAAAGTGGGTGCGCAGTCGGGGGTAGGAAAAAATATTTACGAAGAAGGTACCGCTATTAACAGTTCGCCCGCTTTCGGTTTGAAAGAAAGCATGCGCTCTCTGGCCGTTTTTCGTCGGCTTCCCGAACTGGATCAGCGATTGACTAAACTGGAAAAGAAAAATGAATAATAAGTTTACGGGTTATAGTTTACGATTTATTGTTGCGCAAAGCGGTCTTGTTAATTCTACTACGGAATAATAAGGCCGCTTTGCGTAACCGTAAACCTTAAACCATAAACTGTGAACCGACACTAATGAATACCAAACAACAGACGATTCTAAAATCCGTATCCGTATCGGGAGTGGGACTACACACGGGTGTACAGGCTACGATGACTTTTTTGCCTGCTCCTACGAACCATGGATACAAATTCCAGCGCATAGACCTGCCGGGTCAGCCTATTGTGGATGCCGATGTAGATAACGTAGTAGACCTATCGCGCGGTACAACCATCGAACAGAGTGGTGCCCGGGTGCATACGGTTGAGCATACCCTGGCGGCCCTTGTGGGGCTTCAGCTGGATAACATACTCATTCAGCTGGATGGACCGGAACCGCCCATCATGGACGGCTCTTCAATCCAGTTCATTGATGCCCTGCGCGACGCCGGTATTGAGGAGCAAAATGCGACCCGTAATTACTTTGAGGTAAGCGAGTACGTTCATTATCGAAATCCCGAAAAGGACATCGAACTGGCCGCACTGCCCCTGAATGATTACCGCCTGACGGTGATGGTTGATTATAACTCGCGGGTTATCAGCAGTCAGCACGCCTACCTGAATGATATTAGTCAGTTTCCGGAGCAGATTGCCAACTGCCGGACCTTTGTATTCCTGCACGAACTGGAGATGCTGTACAAGCAGGACCTCATAAAAGGGGGGGACCTGACGAACGCTATTGTTATCGTAGATCGGGATGTGAAAGATGGTGAACTGGATTACCTGGCCGACCTGCTCAAAAAACCCAAGGTTAGCGTAAACAGGCAGGAGGGAATCCTGAACAACATCAAGTTACACTACCCGAATGAAATGGCCCGCCATAAACTGCTCGACGTGGTGGGGGACCTGGCCCTGATTGGCCGACCCATCAAAGCGCAGATTCTGGCGGCCCGGCCCGGTCACGCAGCTAACGTTGCCTTTGCCAAAAAGATAAAAAAGCTCATTCAGAAAAACGCGGCCAATCAGGTGCCCCAGTACGACCCAACCCAGCCGCCCGTACTGGACATTAATCGTATTTCGCAATTGCTGCCCCATCGCTATCCATTCCAGATGATTGATAAAATCATTGCCCTGGATGAGAACAGCGTAGTTGGCATCAAAAACGTGACCATGAATGAGCCCTTTTTTCCGGGCCATTTTCCGGGAAATCCAGTCATGCCGGGCGTTATGCAACTGGAATCTATGGCGCAAACAGGTGGTATTCTGGTGCTGAGTACCGTGCCGGACCCCGAAAACTACTGGCCATTTTTGGTGGGAATTGAAAACTGCCGGTTTAGACGCAACGTTTTACCCGGCGATACGGTCATTTTCAGGTGTGAGTTCACATCGCCCATGAAACGGGGTATTGTTAAAATGCAGGGCCGTGGCTATGTGGCTAACCAACTGGTGTGCGAGGCCGATATGATTGCCAGCCTCGTGAAAAAGAAATAGTCACTACTTGTCATTGATTGTTATTCGCGGTTATCTGTTGCCGCAAGAAATGACTACTAATGACAATCAATGACAATTAATGACCTAAAACATAATGATTCAATCCTTAGCCTACATTTCACCCGAAGCAAAAATTGCACAAAACGTGGTGATTGAGCCGTTTGCTATTATTCATAAAGACGTTGAAATTGCCGAAGGGACCTGGATTGGTTCGCACGCGGTTATTAACGAAGGTGCACGCATTGGCCGAAACTGCAAGATTTATCCGGGTGCCGTTATTTCATCGACACCACAGGATTTAAAATTCAATAATGAATATACCCGAACCTATATCGGGGACAATACCACCATCCGTGAGTACGCAACCATCAGTCGGGGTACGGAGGAGCACTGGAAAACCGAAATTGGTGCCGACTGTCTGGTTATGGCCTACGCGCACGTAGCGCACGATTGCCGCATCGGGAATCATTGCATTATCATCAATAATGTGCAGATGGCGGGCCACGTTCACATGGGCGACTGGTCAATCATAGGCGGATCGAGTTCTGTGCATCAGTGGGTGAAAATTGGGGCACACGCCATGATTTCGGGCGGTTCGCTGGTGCGCAAAGATGTTCCCCCTTTCACGAAAGCTGCCCGCGAACCGCTGGCTTATACGGGTATTAACTCCATTGGGCTGCGTCGGCGGGGGTTTGAAAATGATAAAATCAATCAGATTCAGGAAATCTACCGCTACATCTACATGCGGGGATTGAATAATGCCGACGCGCTGACAAATATCGAGCTTGAGTTACCACCCTCCGATGAACGCGATGAAATTGTAAATTTTATCCGTAGCTCCGAACGGGGTATTATGCGGGGGCCATCATCCAACGGGGAAAAAGAATAACCACCGTCAGGTATTCCCCTTTCGTATGGTACTACAGCGTGAGTGCCGTGATGTATCCACAGCCTGCAGGGATAGGACGTTATGATAACCATTGAAGCCGGACAGGTAGGGAAAAAATACCGAAAAGAATGGATTTTTCGACGGGTAGACCTGACCCTCTCCAGTAGCAACAGCTACACCTTTGTTGGACCCAACGGAAGCGGAAAATCAACCTTACTACAGCTGCTTGCCGGAAGTTTGCCCCTTACCGAAGGAGAGTTGACGTACCGACTCAACAACACGGAATTGGATCCGGATAACTGGTTTCGGCAGGTCAGTATAGCTGCGCCTTATCTGGAACTGGTTGAAGAACTGACCCTGACCGAACTGCTGACGTTTCACCAGGTATTCAAACCCTACAGATCGGGCCTGACACCCGACCATATTATTGAACGCCTGCTGCTGACCCACGCCCGACATAAAGAAATCAAGTACTTTTCATCCGGCATGAAGCAGCGGGTGAAGCTTGGACTGGCCTTCTTTTCCCGCTCGTCTGTTGTTATTCTGGATGAGCCAACCGCTAACCTCGACCGGCAGGGAACCGCCTGGTATCAGGAACAGGTACGGGAACTGCTGAACCCGGCGGACGCCGAAGCCCCCCTCTTACTGATTGGCTCCAACCAGCCCGAGGAATACGATTTTTGCCCGAATGTACTGAATGTTATGCAGTGGAAATGAGGCAATTCCGTGTAAGTTTACGGGGGCATCATCCGTATCAGCATCATGAAACAACAGTACCTCGTCGTCCTTCTTCTGGGAGTTGCTTTTGGGGCTATGCCCCACGCAGCTACGTCTCAAGATACACCGACCGATTCACTCGTAAACAAACGGACTGTCGCCGGTGAGGCTGCAACCCTCTTTGATAGTGATTCTGTCGTGTCGTTTACGTTGACTGCCAACGTGCGGGCACTAGCCAGAGACAGAGGAGATCAGCCGGTCGAACATGCTGCTGTCCTGACTTATTCCGACGCTGAAGAGATAGATACGCTTCCATTGACGCTGAAAGTACGGGGGAACTTCCGGCGTAGTAAGGCCAATTGTGCGTTTCCACCTCTGTTGATGGACTTTCCCAAAAAGAAAACCAAAAATACCCTGTTTGCCCGGCAGAACAAACTGAAACTGGTTACGCACTGCCAAACCGATGAATGGGTAGTGCGGGAATACCTGGTCTATAAACTGTATAATTTACTCACCAACCTCAGTTTCCGTGCCCGGCTGGCTCACGTTGTCTATGCCGATTCTTTGGGAAAGCAGGCGGATGAGGCACATTGGGGTTTTATGCTGGAAGACGATAATGAGGTAGCTGAACGAAACGGGATAAAAATCAGTAACGTAAACTATTCAACCATGGACTATGCTGACTCGCTCAGTATGGCCACCATTGCGGTGTTTGAGTACATGATTGGTAATACCGATTGGTCGGTACCGTACCGGCACAATATCCGTATGTTCGATAATGGGCAGGTCGGTTCATTGCCTGTGCCGTACGATTTTGATTATTCGGGTATTATCGAGGCCAGTTACGCCATTCCACCGAAGCAGTTGGGTATTCAATCAGTTCGGGAGCGGATGTATCGGGGGCCTGTTTATTCTGTTGGGCTGTTTCAGCGGGTGTTTGACCAGTTCAATACCGTAAAACCGCGGTTTTATGCCCTGTATCAGCACAACAGTCATCTGAACAAAGGCTATGTGAAACGGACGCTGAGGTACCTCGATGAGTTCTATACGCTGATTAACAAACCAGCAACGGCACGGCTTTTGTTTAGTGAAGACGCTAAAAATAGCGTAGTTGTTAAGGGTTTAAAATGAGTTAGTGACTGATTATCAGGATTATTGCTGCCAAAATGATAACCACCGAAAGGCCAACCATGAAAAACTGGTAGGCGAATTTGAGCAGTCGATATTTTCGGCTCAG
Organism: uncultured Cytophagales bacterium; assembly: GCA_963782245.1. GTDB lineage: Bacteria > Bacteroidota > Bacteroidia > Cytophagales > Spirosomataceae > Spirosoma. The sequence continues at coordinate 22,019 of CAWAJC010000041.1, read as the reverse complement.
TACCAATCCCTGCGTATGTATATTGTCAATCAGGCTGGTAGATGGCTTCCGCACTGGTGAGCAGTTGACGCACATTGTGACTATACTCGTTGGCCGTGAGCTGGCTGTAATAACCAAGATCGACGGCCGGTGTGCTGGGGTTACTCAACTGTTTCTTTTGGGATGAAATCGTTGGATTGGTGGCAATCAATGAAACGAGGATGGTAGTTAAGCATATCACCAGTAATAAAACGCTGGAAATAGTCAGGTGAGCAGGCGTATCAATTTTACGAACGTAGGCGGAGAGTATGACCGAGATAACAACGGTATTGATGGAAATCACCATGTTTGCCTTGCGGTCTGCCATCTCGCGGAGTTTTGTGTGCGTCGACATTGTTGTCCGAAACAATGTTTCCACACCTCTGCCAGTTTTCTTTTTTTCTCTTTTTTTTCCTTCCTGGGTCGGGGAGCTTCCGGGTCAGGTCCACCCGTAGGGGGGCCTTCTCCTGGGTTGAGCCGGATTTCTGGTTGTAGCGGAGTCGTTGACAGCGACTTATTTACCAGTACGTTTACAAATCTAGTCAGACGTATTCTATTGCATCGGGCAGAAAGGCGACCGTGCCGGAACAGTACTCAACCAAGGCGCAGCCTTCTATCGGCAAAAAATGAAAATCGCTCGTATGCAGTGGGAGATTACCTTCGTATGTAGATGCCTATGGCAAATTTTCTATCTTTGGTTTGCTCCCTTCCTCTACTATGAAGAAAATATTAGTCGTTGATGACGAAGTAGACGTAAAAGCCCTGTTTCTCCAGCGGTTCCGTCGCGAGATTCGCAATGCCGAATTTCAATTGGACTTCGCCAACTCCGGCGAAGAAGCGCTGACTTATCTGGCTGGCCATACGTCGGAAGTTATACTGATACTATCCGACATCAATATGCCGGGTATGAGTGGTTTTGAGTTGCTGCGCCACATTCGGGATGATTTCCAGACCCCTCCACCACCCGTAGTGATGATGATAACGGCCTACGGCGACCCTGACTCACAGCAACAGGCCATTCAGCTGGGAGCCAATGATTTTCTGACTAAGCCGCTCGACTTCGCAGTTCTAAAACAAAAACTTTACGATTTACCATGAATGCCAAAATACTGGTAGTTGATGACGAAACGGACCTTGAATTGCTGATTAAACAAAAGTTTCGACGGCAGATTCGGGAGAAGAAATACGAATTTTCGTTTGCCCACGATGGGGTCGAAGCGCTGGAAGTGCTATCCCGGCAACCCGATACGGATATGGTGCTGACCGATATCAATATGCCCGGCATGGATGGCCTTACGCTGTTAATCAAGCTGCACGAAAATAATCCCATGCTTAAAGCCGTAATCGTGTCGGCCTACGGCGATATGGACAATATTCGTACGGCCATGAACCGGGGTGCATTCGATTTCGTAACCAAGCCCGTCAACTTCGAGGACCTGGAGTTGACAATGCATAAAACGATGGAGTACGTTATGCAACTCCGTAAAACCCTGCAGGCTATCAAAGAGAACGATATTCTGCGGATGTACGTGGATGAGTCGGTGCTGACGTTCATGAATAAGCCCGAATTTGAAAAATCACTGTCGGCCAGTGAAACCGTCGTGGCTACCGTGCTATTTATCGACATCTGCGGGTTTACGAGTATTTCCGAACGCGAATCGCCCGACACAGTGGTTCGGTTGGTGAATCGCTATTTCGATGTCATGGTCAAGGAAATTATTGGGCAGGGGGGCTACGTCGATAAATTTATGGGTGATGCCGTGATGGCCGTTTTCCGGGGGGAGTACAATTTTGATCGGGCCGTTGAGGCTGCACTGGCGGTAAGGGCACAGATTTCTGCTTTGGAAGACAATTTGCACAATAACCCCAACTACCACCCACAAGTTTCTATCGGTATCAACACGGGCGAAATGGTATCGGGAAACATCGGCTCGGCCACGCTTCGTCGGCTGGACTATACCGTAATTGGTGATGCTGTCAATACGGCCCAGCGGCTACAATCCGTAGCGCAACCCGGCCAGATCATTATTCTCGAATCGGCCCAGCAGGAAATAGCCGAATCCTTTACCTGCGAACGCATTGGTGAGGTAACGCTTAAAAATAAAGCAGAGCCAGTAGTAATCTATAACGTTATAAAATGAGGAGAAGTGGCTTAATAGCCTAATTTCCTGCGTTGACTTAGAATCAGTTGAATTGTGGAAACAAGGCTGACGACCAGCGTAATAGCTGTGAATAGATAGCCCAACGCCAGAAATGCCGATGCTCCCGTAACGCATCTTGGCTCATTGGTCATTTCTCCGATACCCATCGATGCGGCACAGGTCCAAAAAGCAAGGATAGGGGTAACCAAACCGGTCAGAATGGAAGCAACGGCCGACAGCCCGACAAGACCAGCCGATTGCTTAATTGACTTGCGCTGGCTCAAATAGAGGAACAGAGCCAGTGGAGCTATGGCAATCAAGAGAGGGATGAAGATTACCCCTGCCAATTTTCCCGCCACCAGGACTGTCTTCATGGCATAATGGATGAATGTTCGATGTCCTTTATTCAGAAAACACCCGAACGTAACCCACTCTTCAGAAAACTTGTTTCGATAAAGAGATTAGTCCTCCGCCAGAGTTTGAGAGATGTTCATCCGATAAACACCCAGTGCGGGAAGGGCAGCGGCCAGCAGGCCAATCAGCAGGGCAACACCCAGCAACATCCATTCTTCGGGCAGTATCCCAAATGCCGCCAGGTTGTAGTGATAATCTTCGGAAACGCTGCTGGAGAACAGCCAGAGGCCAACGCGACTGAACAGGATACCCAGGCCAAAACCAATCAGAGCCAGCACCAGGCCTTCGAGCAGCAGCATGCCAAACAACTGTGCCCGGGTGGCACCCATAGAAAGCATCAGCGCCATTTCGTACCGTCGTTCCTTCAATGAGTTGTAGAGCGAAACAAAGACGCTGATACCCGAAATGAGCATAATCACAATGGCTAGTCCGCGTAATGTTTCAACCCCCACACCCAGCAGGGTGAACAGTCGGTTTATTTCGATGTTAGGCAACGCTGCCTGTAGTTTGGAGTTGCTGTCGATGCCTCGCTTTAGCATCATTCCCATCGGGTTTCGAAATTTGATGAGCATACTGGTAATTTCGCGGGGCTCTTCATCCGATTCGTCACCACCCGGCCCGTCTATGGATGGCGTTTTGGCGTCGTGTTCGTGGTCATGAATGGACCAAATGCTCGAGATGGACGTGAGAATGAGCTGATCAGCAACGGTGTTGGTGGAGGTCATGATTCCCACTACTTTATAAAGCGAGTTAGCGTGGGCTTCGCCTTCCTTATCCAGTCCGTGCGAACTGGCAAAGGTATCGCCAATTTTCAGGCCCGCTACCGCGGCTACGCGGGGGCCTATGACCGTTTCCAGATTCTGCTGAAATAGTTTTCCCTGGGCAATGGTAGCCCCAAAATGATCGAGGTATTTTTTGTTCGTCCCCACAATACGAAACGACCGGTAATTATCGCCAATGGCCAGCGGAATGGCCGTCTTGATCATCGGGTTACGGGTGAGCCGCTCGGCTTCATCGAGCGGAATATTGCCCGTTGGGGAATCGATCTGGTATATACTGGACAAAATCAGTTGCAACGGGCTTCCTTTAGCACCCAGCACCATATCGATACCCCTGATGTTTTTACGAAACTGATCGTCCAACTGCTTGTTGAGCAGCAATAGCAGGGAAATAATGGTGATGCCAAACGTCATGAGCAGCCCACTCAAAAAACTGGTCAGAGGTTTATCGCGCAGGTTACTCCAGCTAATTTGAAACAGATTCATTCCGGGGGTAATTATTGGCTGATAAAAAGCAATCAATCAGAGAAAGCGGCATAAAATTAGCAGAAACGACTTCTGTTGATACCCAGACAGCGTATTGTTGTTTGTTAAACGGTGAACTTGCCGGCAGGAATCTCTTTTTTTGATGACACATCCGTTATAACTTGCCTGAATCATTTAACCTGGCAGCGTACTTAACCTGACTGTACTCTGTTAACTCTGCATGATTCGTATGAAAAAAATCAGTTTACTGCTTGCCTTCTTTTGCTTCGCACTTGCCGGAGCCAATGCCCAAACCTTCCGGGGGCTTGACAAATCGCCGATGGATATGGCCTATTATCCTGATGATTATGCCCACGACCGTAAGTTTGCCCCCGCCAAAATCGGTACGGATAAGGCTATGGTACGGGTAACGTACACCCGTCCGGCCAAAAATGACCGGGAAGTATTCGGCAAGCTAGTGCCGTACGGTAAGGTATGGCGGGCTGGTGCCAACGAAGCACCGGAGATTAAATTTTACCAGGACGTGACGTTCGGTGGTAAAAAAATACCAGCCGGAAATTATGCATTGCTGACCATTCCCAACGAAAAGGAGTGGACAATCATCCTCAGTTCTGACGTTGACCAGTGGGGTGCCTACAGTTATAATGAATCAATGGATGTGGCCCGCATCAGTGTACCGGTAGAGAAAACCAGTGCTCCGCTGGAAAACTTCTCGATTCAGTTCGCCAAGAAAGACCCTAAGATGACCACTATGTACATGGGCTGGGACAATACGATGGTTGCCGTCCCAATTGGTTTGTAAGACTTGCACCCTTTCGTGCGTATCTGTGCAGACAGTAAAAAGAGAAAAGGGGAACAGTCATGTTCCCCTTTTCTCTTTTTACTGTCTGCACAGTCGATTATTCTCCGGGATGGTATGTACGTTCTACGTGCTTCTGCACATCCTCCGGATAGAAGAGGACATCTTTAAATTTCCCCTCGCAGTACAGCGGGGCCTGATCCGTGAAATGCTTCGTGCCGGGTTGGCTGCTCTGCCCGCCCGTAACCACAGAACGTGCTTTTATGCGCTTCCCGAACTCCACCACGGCCACGAAACTATTGCCAACGTAGCCGTATCGTTTTTTGGTATTGGGATGGGTACGCGCCCCAAATGCGGCCAGGGAACCCCAGTTTGAGGACGTAAAGCCTACCGGAATGCTCGGTTTCTGGTCGTCGAAAGTTTCCTGAATCTTGCCCGTCAATCGCTGATAGCGGTTGATATCGCCCCAGGGCGTTTTCCAGGTGCCAAAGTCACGGGTGAGGCTAGCCAGCGCGTCGGTGAGGGCAGTTACTTTCTCCTGCGGGGAAGTACTGCTGATGGTGAAGGCCGTAAAGCTCAGGTTATCGAGGGGCTGACCGGGCTGGACGCGGCTACGGGCCAGTTTCTGGATGGTTTCTCCCCAAACAATGCCCAGCGTCATCCCAACGGATTGAGTGCCGTAGTTCCGCTTCCAGTCGGTCAGTATCTGCATGGCTTCCTGTAAATCGCTGGCCTGGTTGACCGACTCACCGGAAACCGTTTGCCACGCTTTCTGCAACGCAGGAATTAAATCGTCGAAGGCTGCCAGATGTGGATCATTGGCCGCTGAAATGAGCGTATCGAGTGTAAAGATTGATTTCTGACTCAAAACGCGGGCCGCATTGATACCCCGATAATTTTCGGCGTCGGGGGCCATGTAAGCAGGAAACTTACTTTTGTCGGGGCTGCTGCCGCCCGATACCGTAAAGGGCGTTGCGTTACAATTCTGAATCCAGCCGCTAGCCGGATTCTTTACCTGTACAATCTCATCGGTCGTATGCAATCCTTTCCAGTCGGTTTCGGGATCGCTACCCTCTATAGGCTGACTCCAGTCAAACTTTGAGTCGCGTTTCGGCATGAAATTGCCGTGCCAGTACGCAATTGTGCCGTCGGCATCGGCATATACAGTGTTGTTTGAGGCATTACCGTTTAGCTTCATCACGTCCTTAAAACCAGCGTAGTTAGTCGCTTTCGTGCGCAGGTACGACTGTTCCAGGGCGTTTAGGGGCGTATTCATCATTGCAACCGCAATCCATTTGCCATTTTTCTCGCCTACAATCGGTCCGTGTTGCGTCCAGTACATGGTAAACTCTTTGCGATGAATACCATTATCCGTTTTGTACGGCAGACCTCACTTTTTGGCTCCGAAGGGGCTTTAGCTGGTTACCATGCCGATAAAAGAGCGCTCCGTTCTTCTTCTCGATGGTTTCCAGGTACTCATCCATCGAGTCGGCATAGCTGGAGGTGTGCATCCAGCCGCAATGCTCGTTAAAGCCCTGATACACAAAAAACTGCCCCCACGTTACCGCTCCGTAGGCGTTGAGCCCCTGTTGACTCACCATCTGTACTTCCGACCGGAAATAGAACGACGTATGGGGGTTAATGAGTAGCAGCGCATTTTTGGTTGCGCTTTTGGCAGGGGCAATGGCAAATCCGTTCGATCCGACTGATTCGCGTTCGTACAGGTCCGTATTGTCGTGCCGATTCATCATCGACGTTTTCCGCTGCTCGTAAAAATCCTGTAGTCGGCCAGTGGGGACCACGCTGATATTGCCACCAATGCTGCCTTCACTGAACATAAGCGGCATCCAGGGCCGAAACCGGGTCAGGAGTTTGGGTTTTACCGTCGGGTGCGTATACAGGTAGTAATTGGTGCCATCGGCGAAGGCATCCAGCAGGCTTTTCATCCAGACCGGGCTTTTCTTGTAAAGTGCAACTGCCTGCGTTGTGTCCATAAATAGTCGGGCCCGCAAATCATGGTACAGAGCCGATTCCCCTTCTACTTCGGCCAGCCGACCAATAGCATCCAGGTAATTCATCTCGACGCGGTCGAAATCGTCTTCGCACTGCGTAAACAGTAAACCAAAGACCACGTCGGCATCGGTTTTTCCGTAGATGTGTGGCACACCCCAGGTGTCGCGGGTAATGGTGACCTGTTTCGCCCGTTGCTGCCAGCGGGCTATATCTGCTTTGGCGAACGGCTGAGCGTGCGTCAGGTTTACGCTCAGGAAAAGAAGCAGACTAAGAAGTAAACTGGTAAATGGGGTAATGGGACGATTCATTGAGGGTAGCTTTGATGAAAAAAAATAAAGGTGATACAAGGTTTAGTCATCACTGACCAATGACCGGAAATTGGCTGGGTGCTACACGGCGGTGCGTTTTTTGTTCATAGCTGTAAACCAGGCGAATCAGTGTTGGCTCATCGAACATACGACCCAGAAACTGAAGGCCAGCGGGAAGATTGCCCGTTGTGAATCCCATCGGAACGGTAAAGGCGGGCTGGCCCGTGGCGGGAGCAATCAGTTGGCTGTTATCGCCCTTGTAGCCTTTAGCGTCACCCACCAGGGCGGGTGGATAATTCCAGCTTGGATACACCAGGGCATCAACATGCAGTCGGTCCATTTCGGCTTCTATTGCCTGCCGGTATCGGATACGGAGTGGGTCGGTAAAGGCATCACCACAGGGAATTTCGGGGTGAGTGGGCCGCCCCGTGTGGGTTTGCTGGTACGTAAGCCGGTCCCGCACAATATCCGAATAACCGCCCACCCGGATAATATCCTCCAGCGTTTTCAGGGTATCCCGTTTCACAAAAGTACGGAGGTAATCCTCTACGTCGGTTCTAAAGTCGGCGCACCATTGGTTGGTGCGCAATGAATCGAAATCCGTAATGGTCACATCAACCAACTGCGCCCCCGCCTGAGTCATGTCCACCAGTGCTTGTTCGAACAACTGCTTGATTTCGGGGTGGATATTCGTATCGGTCAGCTGGCGCATCACGCCAATACGGGTGCCTTTCAGCCCGTCTTTCCGCAAAAACTGAGTATAATTTTGGGGGACTTTCCCCTGACTGTTTTTAGTAATCGGATCGTTGGGGTCGTAGCCCGCCGTAACCTCCAGTAGCCGTACGGCATCTTCTACCGTGCGGCACATAGGGCCACCCACATCATTACGGATGTAAAGCGGAATAATACCATACCGGCTAACCAGACCCAGTGACGTTCTGAAACCCACCAGCGCATTGTGCGATGACGGACCCCGAATGGAGTTTCCGGTATCGGAACCAAGCCCTACTGTGCCTAGGTTAGCCGCCACCGCTGCGGCCGTTCCTCCGCTCGACCCGGCAGGTACATAAGCCAGATTGTACGGATTCCGCGTTTCGCCCGCCATCGAACTTTGAGAATGCATGGGCGTAAATGCCCACTCCGCCATGTTCGATTTGGCCAGAATAATGGCACCGGCCTCCCGCAGTTTCCGAACCTGCCAGGCATCTTCCGTTGGCTCAAAGCCTTTCAGGGCAATGGAACCGCCCGTTGTTTGTAGGCCCTTCGTGTTGAAATTATCCTTTACGATGACCGGAATACCATGCAGGGGGCGGAGTTTGCCGGTTTTTTTGAACTCAGCATCCAGTGCTCTGGCTGTTGCTATAGCGTCTGGATTGACCAGTATGATGGAATTCAATTTGGTAGGCTGGTCGTAGGTTTGAATTCGCTTAAGGTACTCATTAACCAATTGTTCGCTCGTTAATGAACCCGTCCGGAAGGCCCGATGTATGTCGCTGATAGTCGATTCGACTACTTGAAAGGCGGGGGCAGGAGGGGTAGTTGGCCGTGGCTGTGCCCCAACGGAAACTAACCAGCCGGAATGCAGTAACAGCAAAAAAGCGTACCTGTATATCAGATGAATGATACGGAGACGTTGTTGCATACAATGTGTCGGGACGTGTAATTAGTTGGTAAAAATACGATTTCCACGTTGTTGTAAGCCAATGAGTGGAAATTTGGTGGATGTTCATTCGGCATACCGTTCAGTTGGTAAAATAATCCTGCTTATCCACCGGGAAATAAGCCATAGTGATAGAAAAAGGAGATTTCCAGCCTTGTTTCTTCTAGGGCTACATACGATGCCTGAAAGGGCTGTCTTTCTTTCAGGTATGTTTGCGTTATCTCTTTGAAATCAGGTAGTTATTTTGTATTTTTATCTCCCCAATTTTCGACAGACAACCATACTAATGAGCCGGGTTTTGTCCTGAACGCACTGCCCGGCATTCGATTCGCATGAAAAAAGCACGCTTGAATCCAAACCAGCTCCAGATTGATTTTCTGGCGGCTTTCCGCCAGATGCTTATTAGCCTGGGGAATCCCGAAAACCTACCCGTCAACGAAAGCCTGTTTATGCGCATGACGGACCAGTGGGAGAACGCCCGCGTCATTCCGGCAAACCTGCTTTTCCAGAAAAGCCCCATTGAGGCCGTTGTTTTCCGGTTGCAGAAGCTGGAACAGGAAAAAGGGCAGGAGCGGTTGCGGTTTCCCAGTGAGTTTATTGCTGGCGAAATCAGAGGAGAACAGGGGCTGACTGGCTTTTCGGCCCGGTTTCGGGAGCAGGGCTGGGTTATTTTACCCGCCGAATTATCCGCTATGTACAAAAATCTGTTTTTGAACATACTGGCGGCTTCCGTAGGACTTGAGCACTTGTATCCTGCCAAAAAGGAATTGCTGGCCGAAGCCGAACGCGTAGCGCTGGAAGCGATGTTGCCCGAAGCGGAAGTACGTAAATTTTTTGGATTACGCCTAACCCGTTTTCCCGACAGTTTCCGTAGCGAAGTGGTCAATTACTATAACCTCCCGTTCGATTACGTTTTGAAACGGGCCAACCACCTTGGGATGGTGTCGGAACAGGTGCTGGAAGAAGCCCGCAGTACTCAGCCTATTCGTTCAACCATTTTGCGCCGTCCGCAGAGTAGCCGGGCCGCCTGAGGATAGCGGAGTCAGCTGTGTTACGAAAGATTAACCCAGCCATACGAAACTAATGAATAGTAAGCCGGTTAGATACGTAAACGTACTTAACCGGCTTCTTTATGCGTACTATGTGGCGGATCTTACTAGGATTCGTATTGCTCATAATTGTTACGCTTGTCGGCATGCACTTTTGGGCTGCAAACAAACGGGGGCAGGAAGAACAAAAACTGGTGGCCCTCAATAAATATATTCGTGTTTCGAGCCGTTCTTTCCCACCTGATGGCGATATGCCCATCAGTTGCAGTTGCAAGGGGGAGGAGCGCTCACCCGAAATCTCCTGGGATAATGTTCCTATTACGGCCACATCGTTCGTTATCCTGGTTACCGATTACGATGTACCCACGCCCGCTTTCCCGATTTTTAATCTGTCTCATTGGGTCGTTTACAACGTACCTACAGCAGTGCGAAGTCTGCCCGATGGTGTCACGCCGGTTCAAATGACTGCATTAGGGGGTAAATTCGGTAAGAACTCGCTCGGTAAAGTAACATTTATTGGTCCGTGCCCTCCGCTAGGCCGCCATGCGTATGTGTTTCGTGTATACGCGCTCGATCAACTGCTCTCCTTCACCAGTGTACCCGATAAGCAGGCTGTACTCGCTGCTATGGAAGGGCACGTTCTCGGATACGGCGAGTTGACGGGTTACTTTCAATAATACTTCCACAGCACTCACGCTGTGCAGCACAGTAAAGGAGCTTCTCGGCAACGTATAGCCTCTTCGTAGTACTACTAGTAATCCGCCAACGCATACTGCTCTGTACGTTGGCGGATTCTTTTATGACTTATTCGTAGGGTGATTTGTGTGTAAACAGGAATAATGGATGAAATAGCCTTATTCCCTTATTTCAATTTGGAAATAAAAAGCAAATACAGCTGTTTTGTATAATCTATATAATCAATAGATTATAACTACTAAAAGTCTACCGACAACCGGGAGTATAGGGAGTAATAAACCTGAAACCGTATTTAACGCATGAAACAGCGATATTTTGCTTTGCCATTCATTCTATTGAGCCTGCTTGGTTCGCTACCCCTAATAGCCCAGGATGATCTGGTGTTGCTATCCGGCCGGGTGGATGATAACGAAACGCATCAACCCATTCCGGGAGCGGGAGTGTTACTGAAGAACACGCTAACCGGAACCATTACAAACGAGTTGGGGGAGTTTACTCTGAGGACAAAAGTGCGATTTCCTTTTACCCTGGTGTTTCAGGTGATAGGCTATGCTCCCAAGGAGTTGACCGTGGAGCGGCCGGGCGATAAGATTGCCGTATCGCTCAACACGCAGGCCATTCTGGGGAAAGAAGTAGTAGTGACGGCATCCCGGATAGAGGAGGATATCCTCAAGTCGCCGGTTGCTATCGAGAAACTAAATTTGCGGGTGTTGAAAGAAAGCCCGGCCCCTAGTTTCTACGATGCCCTCGAAAATGTGAAAGGGGTGCAGATGACCACCTCCAGCCTGACCTTCAAGGTACCCAACACGCGGGGCTTCAATATCCCGAATAACTTCCGGTTTATGCAACTGGTCGACGGAGTTGATATGCAGGCGGCTACGTTAGGTGTACCGCTGGGCAACGCCATTGGCCCGACTGAACTCGATATCGAAAGCATTGAAATTACGCCCGGAGCGGCTTCGGCTCTGTACGGTATGAACGCCATCAACGGGCTGGCCAACCTCCAGACCAAGAGTGCTTTTCAGTATCAGGGCGTGAGTTTGTACCACAAAACAGGTATCAATCACGTCGATGGTATTCATCGAAACCCGGCTCTGTTGACCGAATCGGCCATTCGAATAGCAAAAGCGTTTGGGAACAAGTTTGCTTTCAAGTTGAATCTGAGTTATTTACAGGGGGTAGATTGGTTGGCCAATACACAAACGGACCAAAACCCTCAAACTTTAGCGTCAGCCAATCCTCGTTTTTTGGAGTTAGCGGGTGCCAACAATCCGGCGGCCGATTTATGGAATCGATACGGTGATGATGGCAGTTCACGATCAGCTATTGCCATACAGTACAAAGGTAAAACAGAAACGTTCAACGTGAGCCGAACGGGCTACTATGAAAAAGATCTCGTCAACCCAGCGGTTCGGAATTTGAAATTCGATGGTGGGTTGTTCTACAAAATAACTGATAAGGTTGAACTATCGTATGGGTATCGCTACGGGTTAATGGATGGCATTTTTCAGCGGGGAAACAAAATTCAGTTGAAAGACGTAACCGTGCAGAATCATAAACTGGAGCTGCGTGCAACGGATTTTACCCTTCGCGGCTATACCCTGATAGAAAATACGGGAAACTCCTACAACCTGAATCCACTGGCCTACAACCTTGATTTGAACAATGGGTCCAACGGTAGTTGGGCGGGGAAATTTCAGAAAGAGCTGCAATCTCAGGTCGACGCTGGAACAGATCTGGCAACGGCAATGAACCTGGCCCGCTCTACTGCCGACCAGGGACGCTTACAACCGGGAACGGTAGCCTTCAATGAGTTGAAGAATACTATTGTTGGTATCAACAACTGGGATACAGCGGTAAATACCCCCGGTGCCACCGCCACCGGTGGAGCGGCACTCTGGCAGCGTAGCAACACCTACCACGCCGATGGGCAATTAAACCTGCGTCGCTATATCCGGTTTGCGGATGTATTGGTAGGTGCCGATTACCGGCGGTATGAAGTAATTCCCGATGGCAATAATTTTGTCGATTTCTCGAAACCCATCGAGCAGCGTACTACACCGGGTGGTAAGCATCAGATTTATACAAAATACGGTGCGTTCGTGTCAGTCACTAAACTATTTTTCGGCGATAAACTAAAAACGTCTGCTTCCTTACGTGTTGATAATAATCCGGAGTTTTCAACTAAAGTGAACCCCAGACTGGCGCTGGTTTATACCGTTGCGCAGAAACACAATATTCGCTTCACGTACCAGAACGGTTTTCGATTCCCGTCGCTGTTCGAAGCGCTGTCGTACGTCAATAATGCCGGGGTCCGGCGCGTTGGTGGACTGGCCCGGGTGAACCAGGGGCTGGGTTACCTGGAAAATTCCTACACGCTGACCTCGATCAACAAGTTTGTTTCTGCCGTTAATTTGGATGTTGCCAGTGGTTTATCACAAAAGGAAGCTGCTCTAAATAACCGGGCGCAGCTGGCTGTTGCCAATCTGCCCGCCGAACAGCCGGAGCATATCAACTCCCTGGAAGTAGGCTATAAGAGTGTACTGGCCAATAACAAACTGGCTATTGACGCGGATGCCTACTACAACAGTTACAGGAATTTGCTAGGTCAGGTTGAGGTAGCTGTACCCACCAGTGGTGACGTAGGTTCAGACGTCGCCGTTCTGGATATGCTGACCCGCACGAAGCAGGTCCGTTACCGGGTTTATACCAATGCCCGCCAGGTATATCACAGTTACGGAGCTTCGATAGGACTGACGTATAATTTTTACCGGAAGTACGTTTTGTCGGGCAACGCCAATTATAACAACATGATCGCTAATGACAGCCCCGACGTTTTTGTGACCGGTTTTAACACCCCCCGATACGTAACGAACGTTAGTTTTGGTAATCGTGAAATTGCCAGAAATGTAGGGTTCAACGTTGTGTGGCGTTGGCAGAACAGTTTTCTCTGGCAAAGTCCGCTGGCCGACGGAGTTATCCCTGCGTATCAGACGGTTGATGCCCAGGCAACGTACCGGGTATCCCAACCGAAGCTGACCTTCAAACTGGGCGGATCCAATGTCTTGAACAACCGCTACGTTCAGTACGCGGCCGGTCCCACTATCGGCGGGTTATACTACCTCGCCGTAACCTGGGATGTGACCCGTTTATGAGTAGTACAACTCTGACCTGATGGGAGCAACCATCACTAATACCAGTCCTGGTAATAAGAAGATACTAACTGAGTCGAGGAGCAGGCGAAAGTTTTTTGAATTTGTAGAAACTGTTTGCGTTATGAAATAGTTGCGGACAGTTTCTCCGTTTATACGGTAGTTAGCTTGGTGCTACCTGGTACATTACTGAATTAATGATCAATTTATGTGCAGACGTATCCCTCTGTTGCTCTTTTTTGCGTGGCTGAGTCTTCAACATACCCAGGCACAGATAAACCTTGCCGGGGTTGTCACTGATGAAAAAGAGCAGCCTCTGGCAGGAGCCACCATCGTTATTCAAAATACGAATGTTGGCACTACAACAGCTGATGACGGGCAATTTACCTTGCAGGCTACTGGGGAGCTTCCACTAACAATCAGCGTGTCGTTTATCGGGTATCAGCAAAAAAACGTGCAGGTAAGGGGGAATAACTTTCGCCAAATTGTTGTAGTACTCAGTCAGAAAATTGATCAGGCCCGCAAAAATGAGGTTGTAGTGGTTGCCACCCGAACAGAGGAAGACGTTCAGAAGGCCCCCGTAACGGTTGAAAAACTGGATGTTACTCAGTTTCAGCAACTCCCGGCAGCTACTCCGTTTGGCACCCTCCAATACGTCAAAGGGGTTGATTTAATAACCCAAAGTCTTTCCTTTCAATCCGTGAATTTGCGGGGATTTGGGTCCACTGGCAACAGTCGTTTTCTGCAGTTGAATGACGGCATGGATAACCGCTCGCCGGGCCTGGGGTTTGGATTCGGTACTGTAGCGGGAATTCCTGATTTGGATGTCGATCATATCGAACTGGTTGCGGGCGCAGCATCGGCTCTGTACGGACCCGACGCTGAGCAGGGGGTTATGCTTACCTCAAGCAAAAACCCGTTTACGCACCAGGGGCTCAGTGTACGTATAACAGGCGGGGTTAACAGCATTGGGAAAGCGGGATTCGACCCTAAACCTTACAGCGACTTCTCTATAAGGTATGCCCGGGAAATAAACGACCGGCTGGCATTCAAAGTGAACTTCCAGCGGTTGGATGCCACAGATTTTATTGCTGATAATTACAATGATCGGCTAACGCGTGACCGGAGTGCGGGCTACGCACCCAACAACAACTCCAACGCGAACTTTCAATATGATGGCGTCAATCGGTACGGCGATGAATTCACGGGTACGGGTAGCGCGTACACTTTTCCCGGTAACTACGCGAACGTACTTTTACAAAACAGGCTGGTAACCAGGACAGGGTATGCCGAAGTTGAGTTGATTGGGCAGAATGGTAAGACGTTCAACAACCGGGCCGATGTGTCGTTGCACTACCGGTTACCGGGTAATATAGAGGCATCTGTGGGCTGGTACTATGGTAACGGCAATCTTATTCGTACGGCAAATTTCAGGGATTATATCCCCGATTACCAACGGCATCAGGTCAAAGCCGAACTGCGTGGTGACAATTTCTTCCTTCGGGCTTATACGACCCAACAGAAAGCAGAAGGCTGGAATATAGGCCTTACGGCTGTTGCTATCAACAATAGCTGGAAATCGCTGGGTCAGTGGGCAACGGAGTTTGGGCAGGTTTACGTGGAGAATAAAGTGACCGTGGGTGAATCCCGCGCCACCGCCGACCGGAACCGCTATGTACCGGGTTCAGGACAGTTCAATTTTGTTCGCGATCTATTTTCAACTACTTACAACACCGATTCCGTTCCGGGTTTTGGAAGTGTTCGAGGAACGCGTTTTCGGGATAATTCCGCTCTCTGGCACTACGAGGGCATGTATAACATAACCAATATCATTCAGGTCGCTGATGTTGTAGTAGGCGGAAGTATACGACAGTATGCGCTTAATACGGGTGGAACGCTTTTTGCCCTAATGCCTGATGGAACGGAATATAGGATGAACGAATATGGCGGCTACGTACAGGCTTCGAAAGAAATTGCCGTTGGCCCTCCTTAACGGTGAAGCCTACGGTAGTGGTGCGATACGACAAAAACCAATATCTGAAAGGTGTTTTTTCCCCCAGAGCGTCGGCAGTAGTCAGTATAAAACAACATCACTTTCGGGTATCCTGGCAATCCGCCTTTCATAATCCCGTGCCGGGGCAGCTTTTCGCTTCTCCAGATGGGTAGGTCGGGTGAAGTTGGTGGTCTGCCCGTTGCATCAGAGGCAGCTATGTTGTTCTTGAATCCGGCCTATCTGGACAGTGATGTGATTGCTTTCAAGGAAGGGCGTATTTCGGCAGAGCAACTTCAAAACCGTAGTTATACACCATCACCTATCCAAACGGAGCAGCTTAAAACCTGGGAGGTGGGGTATAAGGCACTGCTTTGGAATAAGCTATCGGTAGATGCGCTTTACTTTCATAGCTATTATGCTGGTTTCATATCGACTCAAACGGTGTACCAACCTGCCAATGGACAGCTAACCGATTTTATCGACGAATGCCTATCGTACACTGCAAATCAGTACCAACAGTTCGAACGATATTTTTGTTGATGGCTGGGCAATGGGAGGAACATACCCCATGGGTCGGGGTTTTACTCTGAGTGGTAATTATGCCTATCAGGTTGGTACCGTTACGCTGCGTGATTCCAGGGGACCATACTCAATGATAATGCTGGAAACCCCATTATTAAACGTAAAATGAGTGATAGTGAGGTAGTGAAAGGAGGCCGTAACTACTTTAATTCACCCGAAAATAGGTACACCGTTTCATTGGGTAATCCGCGATTGACTGCCCGGCTTGGGGCTTCCATCGTTTTTCGATGGACAGACAAAATGTGGTATGAGCAGGGAACGACGGCGGGGGATGCCTGGCTGCCTTCCTGGAGTAGTTTGGATGCGCAGGCATCTTACAAAATGCCTCTTCTGAAATCAGTGATAAAAGTAGGCGGTACGAACATTCTCAATAAATACTACGCTCAGGGCTATGGACTGGCGCAAATTGGCGGACTTTACTATCTGAGTATCACGTTTGATGAGTTGATGAAGTAGAGTTGCCGAACTACACAAACAAAAGATGCCCCGACCATTGCTGACCGGGGCATCTTTTGTTTATTACTACTCCGACGTTTAAACCGTCGCCCGTTTCTTACTGCGGGCAAACGACTCACGCGATTCGGTAACGACTTCCAGTTCTTCTTTAGAACCGACAATGGCATTCTGATAGTGACGAAGACCCGTACCAGCCGGAATCAGGTGACCAACAATTACGTTCTCTTTCAGGCCATCGAGCGTATCGCGCTTACCACGAATCGATGCTTCACTCAATACTTTCGTCGTTTCCTGGAAGGAAGCAGCCGAGATGAAACTATCCGTACCTAACGATGACTGAGTGATACCCATCAGCGTTGGTTGCGAAACAGCCGCCATTGCATCACGAACGGTTACCAGTGCCATGTCACGGCGTTTCAGGCCTGAGTTCTCATCCCGAAGCTGACGGCTCGTGACAATCATACCTGGTTTGAAATTAGGTGACTCGCCAGGCTCCATAACAACTTTAGCATCAAGTACTTTGTCGTTTTCTTCCCGGAACGCCCACTTGTCAACAACCTGACCTTCGAGGAAGTTGGTGTCGCCGGAGTCGATAATCTCAACTTTCTGCATCATTTGCCGCACAATGGCTTCGATGTGCTTATCGTTGATTTTCACCCCCTGCAGACGGTAAACTTCCTGAATCTCGTTCACCAGATACTCCTGAACCGCCGTTGGACCTTTGATGGCCAGAATGTCGCTCGGCGTAATGGCTCCGTCAGACAGCGGTGCACCAGCCCGTACGAAGTCATTGTCCTGAACCAGGATAAACTTCGACAGGGGAACCAGGTACTTCTTCTTCGTTCCGTCTCTCGACTCGATGAAAATTTCCCGGTTACCACGCTTAATGGCACCATAGGTTACTACACCGTCAATTTCGCTCACCACGGCTGGGTTGGATGGGTTCCGGGCTTCAAACAATTCCGTTACCCGTGGCAGACCACCCGTAATGTCGCGGGTTTTACCTACGTTACGCGGAATCTTCGCCAGCGGTTGACCAGCCTTGATTTTTTGCCCTTCCTTCACGACCAGACGTGAGCCAACGGGTAGGTTATAACTCTTCTGCAATGGACCTCCGTCATTATCGGGTAGGTGAAGCGTCAGCGTTGTGGTTCCCTGTACAACAATGGCCGGGTTCTTCGCCTTATCGCGGGTTTCGATGATTACCTTCTCCTGGAAGCCGGTTTGCTCATCAAATTCTTCACGATAGGTGATACCATCTTCAATGGCATCGAAGTTCAGGGTGCCCGTCAATTCCGACAGGATAACGGCGTTGTAAGGATCCCAGGCGCATATGTCGTCACCTTTTTTCACCATATCACCATCTTTCACCCGCAGGAACGCGCCGTAAGGAACGTTATTGCTGATGAGTATGACGTTACGGTCGTTAGGATTCACAATCCGAACCTCACCCGAACGACCCATTACAATGGTTTGAGGATTACCTTCAGCATCTTCCGAAGATACCGTCCGCATTTCCTCTAACTCAATGAGTCCGTCGAATTTTGCTTTGATCGACGCATCAACCGCAATGTTAGATGCTGTACCACCCACGTGGAAGGTACGAAGTGTCAACTGGGTACCTGGTTCACCAATGGATTGCGAGGCAATTACGCCTACAGCTTCACCAATGTCGACCATGCGGCCCGATGCCAGATTACGCCCGTAACATTTTGCACAAACACCCTGACGAGATTCGCACGTCAGTACCGACCGGATTTCTACCGTTTCGATGCTTGTTTCGTCAATCCGAGCGGCTACTTCTTCCGTTACCAGTTCACCGGCTTCCATGATCAACTCTTTCGAGAGCGGATCATAAATGTCGTGAACCGTTGTACGGCCCAAAATACGCTCTGACAGCGGCTCAACGATATCTTCATTATCTTTCAATGCTGACACCTGCAGACCACGCAACGTGCCGCAGTCGTCCTCACTGATAATAACATCCTGGGCTACGTCGTGCAAACGACGGGTCAGGTAACCGGCATCGGCCGTTTTCAGCGCCGTATCGGCCAGACCTTTACGAGCACCGTGTGTCGAGATGAAGTACTCCAGTACGTCGAGTCCCTCTTTGAAGTTCGACAGAATTGGGTTTTCAATAATCTCACCAACCGAACCCTGCAGGTTTTTCTGTGGCTTAGCCATCAGACCCCGCATACCTCCTAACTGACGAATCTGCTCTCTGGAACCACGGGCGCCGGAGTGCATCATCATATAGATGGAGTTGAAACCACCCTGATCCGCTTCGAGCTGCTTCATCAGCGTCTCGGTCAGACGGGAGTTTACACGGGTCCAGATATCAATAACCTGGTTGTAACGCTCGTTCTCCGTAATCAGACCCATCAGGTAGTTATCCCACACCGTCTGTACTTCCGCCTTCGCTTCGTCAACCAAACCCTGCTTCGCTTCAGGAATCATAACGTCGCTAAGACCGATGGAAAGACCACCCTTAAACGCCATCTGGAAACCAAGTTCCTTAATTTCGTCCAGGAACTGAGCCGTCCGGGCACCACCCGAAATTTTGAAGATCAGCGCGATGATTTGCTGAAGTTTCTTCTTCGTCAGCAACTCGTTGATGTAACCAACCTCTTCGGGAACGGCCTGGTTGAACAACAACCGACCCGCCACCGTATCAATAACTTTATAGACAAGCTCACCGCTCTCATCCCGGACCTTAACCCGGCATTTGATATTGGCGTGCTTGGATACTTTGCCTTCGTTTATACCGATGACAACTTCCTCAGTACCGTAAAACGTCATGCCTTCGCCCGCAATTGGGTACTCAGGAATGCTCTTACGGCCTTTAGTCACGTAATATAGACCCAACACCATGTCCTGCGATGGTACCGTAATTGGCGCACCGTTGGCAGGGTTCAGGATGTTGTGCGACGCCAGCATGAGCAGAGAGGCTTCCAGTACGGCTTCCTGTCCCAGTGGAACGTGAACCGCCATCTGATCACCATCAAAGTCAGCGTTGAACGCGGTACAAACGAGTGGGTGCAACTGAATAGCCTTACCCTCGATCAGTTTCGGCTGGAACGCCTGAATACCTAACCGGTGAAGCGTTGGAGCCCGGTTCAGCAGAACAGGGTGACCTTTCAGTACGTTTTCCAGAATGTCCCAGATAACGGGGTCTTTCCGGTCAACGATTTTCTTGGCCGACTTTACCGTTTTTACGATACCCCGCTCAATGAGTTTGCGAATAACGAACGGCTTGAATAACTCAGCCGCCATGTCTTTTGGCAAACCACATTCGTGCAGCTTCAATTCAGGACCAACCACGATAACCGAACGACCGGAATAGTCGACACGCTTACCCAGCAGGTTCTGCCGGAAACGCCCCTGCTTGCCTTTCAGCATGTCAGACAGCGATTTCAGCGCCCGGTTCCCTTCCGAACGAACGGCGTTTACTTTCCGTGAGTTATCGAACAGCGAATCGACGGCTTCCTGCAACATCCGCTTCTCATTACGCAGAATTACTTCCGGCGCTTTGATTTCGATAAGCCGCTTCAAACGATTGTTCCGGATGATAACCCGGCGATACAGGTCATTCAAATCGGACGTAGCAAAACGACCGCCATCCAGGGGGACGAGTGGGCGCAGTTCGGGTGGAATAACAGGGACCATCTTGATGACCATCCACTCAGGACGATTCTCAATGCGGCCGTTTGCCTCCCGGAATGCTTCAACAACTTTCAGCCGTTTCAGCGCTTCCGCTTTCCGCTGCTGCGACGTATCCGTAGCCGCTGCGTGACGCAGTGAATAGGACAGTTCGTCTAATTCTACCCGCGATAACAACATCTCCAGCGCTTCAGCCCCCATCTTGGCGATGAATTTGTTCGGGTCTTTGTCGTCAAGGTGCTGGTTGGTACCCGGCAGTTTGTCAATGATGTCCAAATACTCGTCTTCCGTCAGGAAATCGAGTTGATTGATACCGTCCTCAGCCTTCACACCGGGCTGAACAACGACATACCGCTCATAATAAATAACCTGATCGAGTTTCTTGGTAGAAAGTCCCAGCAGATAACCAATTTTATTTGGCAGACTACGGAAATACCAGATGTGAGCCACAGGAACCACCAGTTCGATGTGTCCCATCCGCTCCCGGCGAACTTTCTTCTCGGTTACTTCTACCCCACAGCGGTCACAAATAATGCCTTTATAGCGTATCCGCTTGTACTTGCCACAGTGGCATTCCCAGTCCTTTACTGGCCCGAAAATGCGCTCACAGAATAAGCCGCCCATTTCGGGTTTGTAGGTCCGGTAATTGATAGTCTCCGGCTGTGTCACTTCGCCGTAGGAACTCTCCAAAATAGACTCCGGCGATGCCAGGCTGATTGTTACGCTCTGGAAGTCGCTGTTGAGCTTCTTGTTCTTTTTGAACGACATTGGTTGGAGATTAGACAGTTAAATTTTCAGGTTGAGCAGTTGGTCAGTCCACGGTAGACAGAGTAGCTAACGCGTACGCAACGTAACACAGACTGAACCGACAACCAACTTTTACTCTAATGTAATTTCAAGGGCAAGACCACGCAACTCGTGAACGAGTACGTTGAACGATTCCGGAATATTCGGCTTCGGCAGGTTTTCACCTTTCACAATAGCTTCGTATGCCTTCGCACGACCAACCACGTCATCAGATTTAACGGTCAGAATTTCCTGCAGGATGTTAGACGCTCCGAAAGCCTCCAATGCCCACACTTCCATCTCACCAAACCGCTGACCACCAAACTGCGCCTTACCACCCAGCGGCTGCTGTGTGATGAGCGAATAGGGTCCGATTGAACGGGCGTGCATCTTGTCGTCCACTAAGTGGCCAAGTTTGAGCATGTAAATGATACCCACCGTAACAGGTTGGTCAAAACGCTCACCGGTTAGTCCGTTGTAAAGGTACGTCCTACCGAAGGAGGGCAACTCAGCCTCATTCAGTTCGTCGGCCACTTGCTGCTCCGTTGCTCCGTCAAAAATTGGCGTAGCATACTTGCGGTTAAGTTTCTGACCAGCCCAAGCCAGTACGGTTTCGTAAATCTGGCCAAGGTTCATCCGGCTTGGTACGCCAAGAGGGTTCAGCACGATGTCGACTTTCGTTCCATCTTCCAGGAAAGGCATGTCTTCATCTCGTACAATCCGCGCTACGACACCTTTGTTACCGTGACGACCGGCCATTTTATCACCCACTTTCAGCTTACGCTTTTTGGCAATGTATACTTTAGCTAGCTTCACAATACCGGCTGGCAGTTCATCGCCTACTTCGAGCGTAAACCGCTCACGCTTGAACTTACCGGTGATTTCACTCCGACGGTTATTGTAGTTTTTCACTAACGCAATAACCATCTCGTTTGCTTTCTCGTCCTCAGTCCAGCTATCAAGATTCAAATCCGACAGCAGGTTGGCCTCTTCCGGTACAGCGTAGCTGCTTTCGTCACGGTAAGCA
>CAWAJC010000040.1:0-62902 GCA_963782245.1 uncultured Cytophagales bacterium | reverse complement strand
TGTCTAATTACACTTCATCAACAAACTAAACTCTTTCTGACCGCCAGGGCGACCAATTGCTGTAGGAGGGGGACTCGAACCGCCCACGGTGCAGTTAGCTACAGTACAACTCTGGTGGTCAACCCCAGTCGCCACGAGGGCGGCATTATACTGCGTTTATCCTTTATCACCACCCCCGAGACAGGAGGGCACGTCTGCCAATTTCGACATCCTACAGTGTGAGGAAAAAATCAAGAAGACCGGCGTGTGACCCCGCTCGATCAACTTGACGATACAAATATAGTATAGCAGCTACAGTCATTGCAAATTTTGCATAAAAATTTCTAAAAATTTACAATGGTATCATAATATATGTATTTTTGTTGCCATTCATCGAAAATCAAACTAAAATGAGCGAAAAAAATTTAGAAATTGACAATACAGACCTTAAAATCCTCAATTTATTGATGCAGGATGCCAATATGGCCTATACCGAAATCGGGAAACGTATTTTCGTATCGGGTGGAACAGTGCATGTCCGCATGAATAAATTGAAGCAGATGGGTATTGTTTGCGGCTCTCAGTTGGTAATCGACCACGCCAAGTTGGGCTGGGATATCAGTGCTTTTCTGGGCATCTACCTGGAGAAAAGCTCGTGTATGGAGACGTATCAGGCCAGCTGGAAAAGATTCCCGAAGTAGTTAATGTTCACTATACAACGGGCATTTACAGTATCTTCGCCAAAATCGTATGCCGAGACACTCAGCACCTGCGCGAAGTACTCCACGATAAGATTCAGAAAGTAAACGGCATTCAGCGCACCGAAACGTTTATTTCGCTCGAAGAAAGCGTCAACCGACCCATACCATTTTCGGAAAGTTAATTTAATGTTAGTTTACAGTACTCGGTTTACAGTTTACGGTGGGCTGACACGTCTACCGCTACCGCGTTAACCCCCGTAAACCGAACACCCAACTACCGTGAACCGTAAACCGGTTATGGTGCGTTATACCTACCAATAACATCTCAATTTCATGCAACCTATAATTCATGCAACAACGGTAGTCGGTATTCGGCACAATGGTCAGGTGGCCCTCGGTGCCGATGGTCAGGCTACAATGGGCAATACCGTTGCCAAAAGTAACGTTCGGAAAGTGCGCGTGCTCATGAACGGTAAAGTACTGGCGGGTTTTGCCGGTTCCACTGCCGATGCGTTTACGCTCATAGAGCGCTTCGAAGAAAAACTGAATGCCTACGGGGGTAACCTCAAACGGGCCGCCATTGAACTAGCCAAGGATTGGCGAACAGACCGCTACCTGCGAAAGCTGGAGGCCATGCTGATTGTAGCCTCAAAGGACGATTTGCTGCTGGTATCGGGTACGGGTGATGTTATTGAACCCGACAGCGATGTAGCGGCTATTGGGTCCGGCGGCATGTACGCCCAGTCGGCCGCGCTGGCCCTGAAAAAACACGCGGCCGAGCTGTCCGCTACGGATATGGTTCGTGAAAGTTTGCACATTGCCGCCGACGTATGCATTTACACAAACCATAATCTGGTTGTTGAAACGTTATAAGGATGAGTCGGGTAAGTGGCTAACCCGGGCTTAATTGCGTTGATTAGGTATCCGTTTTTACATTTGCTGCCGAAACCTGCTCTTCCTGCACATGAATCTCACGGCTCAATTTGCTCCCAGACTAATGAACCGGCGCATCGCGCTGGGATTTATCAGTGCCATGGTGCTGATAGCATCAGGATTTGCCATATCGTTCTATAGTTATAATCAATACAGCGAGGATACCGGCCGGATCAGGCACACGTACGAAGTGACGGGCACCCTGGAGCGAATTTTATCGCTGGTAAAAGATGTTGAAACGGGGTCCAGAGGGTATGTTATCACCCATGATACTACCTATCTGGCACCCTACCACAAGGCGCTCAAACTGCTGCCGGGTGAGATTACCCGTTTGCGAATCCTGACCAACGATAATCGGGTTCAGATCAGGCGTCGTAAGCTCCTCGAAAAACTCGTTGCCGATAAATTGGCCATAACCAGGGCCCAGCTGAATGTCAGACCCACTGACAAAAACAGTCTGGCCGCACGGGCGGAAGGGAAGCGCCGGATGGACGCTTTGCGCAGGCACGTAGCCTCGATGATCGATACGGAGAATGCCCTGATGGATATCCGGAATCGCCAGGCGACCCGCTCGTTTCGAAACACACTCATCATTATTTTTGCGCTGTCTCTGCTAACATTCATGAGTCTGGCCGTTTCTCACCGGCTCCTGGAACTGGAGTTGACCCGGCGGCAAAAAACGCTGGATCAGCTTCGGACGTACGAGGACCAGTTGAAAGGGCAGATTCGGCAACTGGAAACATCCAATGAAGAACTGGAGCGATTTGCGTTTGTGGCCAGCCATGATTTACAGGAGCCGTTGCGAAAAATTCAATCGTTTTCCGACCTGATTACCGACCGCTACAGTAACCTGTTCGACGAGGATAGTATGCTGTTTATGGGCAAGATATCGGGGTCTGCCCGGCGGATGTCCAAGTTGATCAAAGATTTGCTCAACTTTTCACGCATCTCCAACCACCAGGAAGTATTCAGGCCGGTTGAACTAAATGCCATTGTCCGACGTATTCTGGACGATCAGGAATTACGGATCAAAGGGCTGGATGTACAGTTGGAGGTGGGCGACCTGCCCGTCGTTCAGGCCGTTGCCAGTCAGATGGATCATCTGTTTAACAACTTGATTTCCAACGCACTGAAGTTTACTAGGGCGGGGGTTCAGCCTTTGCTGCGCATCCAGTCACGGTTGGTAAGCGGGGAAACGTACGCTGGTTTGCATCCCAACCGGTCTTATTTCGAGATTACTATAACTGATAACGGAATTGGGTTTGATGTGAAGTATTTGGACCACATTTTTAAAGTTTTTCAACGATTACACGGCAAAACCGCTTTTGAGGGTACGGGCATAGGACTTGCTATCTGCAAGCGGGTGGTTATGAGCCATCATGGGTACATAACAGCCCACAGCCAGCCTAATGAAGGGACAACCTTTATCGTGGTTTTACCGGAAAATCAATTTATTCAACCTTATGACAGATCAACTTCAACCGAAGCCCATTCATATCCTGCTGGTTGATGACGACGAAGATGACCGCTACCTGACGCGGGAAGCATTTCATCAGCATTACCCGTCCAGCCGTATTTCTTTTGCCGAAGATGGCGAAGATCTGCTGGATTTTCTGAACTATAAGGGGCGCTATGCCGGGGCTGCCCATACCTTACCGGAGCTTATTCTGCTCGATCTGAATATGCCCCGTAAGGACGGACGGGAGGTACTGCGCGAAATCAAAAAGAGCGATCAGTTCCGGCACATTCCCATTGTGGTACTGACCACTTCCGACGCGAAAGACGACATAGAGACATCTTATTTTAACGGAGCCAACAGCTTCATTACCAAGCCGCCAACGTTCCAGCGGCTGAGTGAGGTTACCAAAGCCATTGGCCAGTACTGGTTCAGTGTGGTTACCGTCTGCGAACACCAGGAGGAGTCGTAGGGAGCGCAGAAGCCATCAACCAGTCGACCTATTTTCCTTTTAGCGCCACCAATCCCACAAAAATCTTTTCCAGTTCGCTGGTTACGGTGCGGTTTTGGCCGGGGGTATATTTATTGACCAGCACGCAGAAACTCATCGGCTCACCATCATCGGCTTTGAAATAACCGGCATACGCTCTAACACTCTCAATAGAACCGCTTTTGGCCCGGATGTTACCCGCTGCGGCCGTGCCACGGGCCAGGCCCCGTACCGTACCCGTCTGGCCCACTACGGGAATCGTTTCGTAAAACTGTGAAAATGTTTTCTCCCGGCCTACCGCACTCAGAATACCCGTCATGTTATCGGCCGTGAGTGCTCCCACCGCCGACAGGCCACTACCATCCTTAATGCGAAACCCATCCAGATTGACCCCTTTATTTTTCCAGAACTGCGTCAATATCTCTATACTGGCCTCCGTTGTCCGGGTCGTTTTATCGAGCGCAAGGGCTGTTGTCCGCAGGAGGGCTTCCGCGTATAGATTGATACTCTGATAGTTCGTTTGCTGGATCAGGTTAGTTAATACGGGGGATCGGTACTGATTCAGCAGCGTCCGTTTGCCATTGGACGGGACGGAAGCAGACAGGCCACCCCCTATTGAAACCGCCGGATTACTGATCGATACATTATCCTGGATAAGCTGGTTTTGCAGGGCGTAGGCGGCAAAATAAGCCGGATCGGGCAGGGAGCCTTTCACGCTGAATTCGTTGGCTGGTGCGCCCAGAGGTACTTTACCCGTTAGCCATTGCTGGTTTGTGAAGGGGGCACCGTAGATAACGACCTGATCACCCGTACGTGGCGCATCGGTCGTAACGGTATTATTAAAGATAAGATAGGGTAGGAGCGGGTCAGTGCGCAGTACGGTGGCCGGGGCGTTTATACTTCGGCCCGGCCGGAAAAAGACCCGAAACAGGTTCTCGTTGATATTCAGGGCACTCAGACTGGCTCCGTAATAATTACCCAGATCGCCGAAGGGCCAGGTATCGGGGGTAGTCAGGTCACTGTACAAACTGGCATCGCCCACTACCATACCCTGAATCCGGCGGATGCCCGCTGCCCGAACGGCGGCAGACCAGCTGGTGAGCAGCCCGGATAAGTCGGCGAAATTAGTAAATCGCCAGCTCCCCAATGAGGGGTCGCCGGTACCGCGAATATACAGGTTACCCGTTAGCACACTGTCGTTTATTGTACCGTCGTATTCCAGCGACGTGGTGTACGTGTACTTGACCACCCAGCACTGATAAGGCCGTGGCGGTGGTAATGAGTTTGAGGGTGGACGCCGAAGGCAGACTCATGCCGGGCGTTGTAACTAACAAATTCCTGCCCGTCGCGCACCCGACGAACCGAGAGGGCAACCGTTCCAAAACGGGCTGCCGGACCAGCCTGAAACGCTTCTACTAGTCGGATAAGTCGCTGAACCCCCGCAGAATCGGCCGGTGGTTCGGCTTGCGGCCAGGCGCTGACCGGTGCGTGAAAAACGAGTGAGCAGGTAAGTAGGAAGAAGACGGGTAACGGGCAAAAACGGGGAATAAAGCGCATTGGGGAACAGTTAGGCGATTCGGAGGGTATTTCGTACTTTTGCAAACTTACGAAAAGTGTACTATCCTACTTGCCTTGAAATGATGCTCCTTTCAGTATACTTCGGATAGAGGATGTTGATTAGTTAAAGTTGTACGCATGAAATTATCATTTTTGGGGGCAGCCCGGCAAGTAACAGGTAGTATGTACCTGCTGGAGTTAGAGGATGACTACCGCATCCTGATTGACTGTGGTTCTGACATGGAGCGGTCCGGGCCACGCGAGGCCGGGCCACGAGAGGCCGGTTCGAATGGGCAGGCAGCCCCTGTTGTTACGCACCCCGGCCTGTTTCCCTTCGAGGCTTCGAGTATTAATCTGGTTCTGCTGACGCACGCGCACATGGACCATTCGGGAAATTTACCAAACCTGTTTCGTGAAGGATACGAAGGGCAGATTTTGTGTACCGAACCTACGTTTGCGCTGGCCAATGTACTGCTTAGAGATGCGGCTTCGCTGAATCAGAAGCGTATAAATGAGCTGAACGCGAGCAAGAAACAACGCGTCAAGGAACGACAGGGGCAGATGCAGAAAGATCTGTATCTGGACCTGCAGGTTCGGGAAACGATGGAAAACGTTGTTCCCATTGCCTTTAACCGAAAGTTCAGAATAACGGATAACGTGGATGTTACGTTTATGCCTGCCGGTCACCTGCTGGGCGCAGCGCACATTCTGATCAACGTCGTGGAAAATGGTGAACGCAAAAGCATTTGTTTTTCGGGCGACATTGGCCGCAAAAACTACCCGCTGCTGGTTGATCCGGCTCCCGTTCCGCCCGTCGATTACCTGGTGTGTGAAAGCACCTACGGCAACCGGCTTCACGAAAATATGATGTCGCCGGAAGATGCACTGGCTGATATTATTCAGCAGGCCTGCATCGACATTCCGGGGCGACTCATCATCCCATCCTTCAGCGTTGGCCGCACCCAGGCGCTGCTATACACCCTGAACCGGCTGTACACCGAACGGGGGTTTCCGCCCATCAAGGTTTTCTCGGATAGCCCCATGGGCTACGAAAGCACCAAGGTATACATGCAGCACATAAAAATGCTGAATGGGGAAGCCCGCGAATTTTACAAAGAGAACGAATCGCTGTTCGACTTTGAGAACTTTCAGTTTCTGGAATCATCCAAGGCCAGCAAAGCCGTCTCCAATTACGGAGAGCCCTGTATCATTATCTCATCGTCGGGGATGGTGCAGGGCGGCCGGGTTGAGTACCACGTAGCCGAAAACATCAGTAATCCCTATGCCACCATACTTCTAATCGGCTATTGCGCCGAAGGGACATTGGGATGGCGGTTAATGAACGGACAATCGACGCTCACCATCAAAGGGAAAGAACATCAGGTTTTGGCCAATGTGAAGAAAATAGACGTGTTTAGTGGACACGGAGATCGTAACGATCTGATTAACTTTGTACAGATGCAGTCACCCGAAACGCTCCGCTCTATTTTTCTCGTCCACGGCGAGTACGAGAGTATGGAATCGTTCAAGGTGACCCTGGCCGAAGAAGGGTATCCGCAGGTGATTATCCCGAGAAAAGGCGAGAGCTTTGAGTTATAAATGATGGTAAACCAATTATGAATGATGAATGATGAATGATGAACTGGTTGATGTGAGCTATACTTTCGTCAACCAGTTCATCATTCATCATTCATCATTCATCATTCAATATGCGAACATACCTGGATTTTGAGAAACCGATTGCTGACCTCGAAGCACGGCTGGAAGAAACGAAAAAACTGGCCCAAACCAGCAATGTCGATGTAAGCGAAGCGGTTTCCATACTGGAGCAGAGTATTGACAGGCTGCGCCGGGAGATTTTTCAGAACCTGACGCGCTGGCAGCGGGTACAGCTTTCCCGGCACCCCGACCGGCCCTACACCCTCGATTATATTTCGCTTATGTGCAATCAGTTTATCGAATTGCACGGCGACCGAACCGTTCGGGATGACCCTGCCATGGTGGGCGGTTTCTGCGAACTGGGTCGCAACGGCGAACCGGGTCAGACTGTCATGATTATTGGGCAGCAGAAAGGCCGCAACACCAAACAGCGACAGTACCGTAACTTTGGGATGCCCAACCCCGAAGGATACCGTAAAGCGCTGCGGTTAATGAAGCTGGCCGAAAAATTCAATAAGCCCATCATCACCATGATTGATACGCCGGGTGCGTTTCCGGGACTCGAAGCGGAGGAGCGCGGGCAGGGAGAAGCCATTGCCCGCAACCTGAAAGAAATGTTTATGCTGACGGTGCCGGTTATCTGCATCATCATTGGCGAAGGTGCATCGGGCGGAGCCCTGGGCATAGCCATCGGCGACCGGGTTATGATGCTGGAAAATACCTGGTATTCGGTCATTTCGCCCGAAAACTGCTCTACGATCCTCTGGCGCAGTTGGGATTTCAAGGAGCAGGCGGCCGAAGCCATGAAACTAACGGCCCGCGACATGAAAGCTAATAAATTGATTGACGATATTGTAGAGGAGCCAATTGGTGGAGCGCATAACGATCATCAGGAAATGGCCAATCATTTGAAAGAGGTTATCCTGAACACGCTGGCAGAGCTCAATGCCCTCGATCCACAGGAACGAATCAATCAGCGCATCGAGAAATTCTGCGACATGGGCGTTGTGCTGGAGCAAGCGTCCGATTACTAAACGGTAAACGTTTTACATAAATAAGGCCGCTGGGAAAATCCCAACGGCCTTATTTATGTAAAACGTCTAAAATTATCGTAGTGCAGAGCAACTCCAATTTCGTCTTTGCCATATTGCTTCGCCGTTTGTCTGCAAATCTAACCTTATCTTTGGCTTTCGGTTCGTACCCGTCCCGAAACGAACCCGCTGATATTCGTTATGCCTGACAAATCAACGCTGAAAAACCTCATTTTCGACCTGGGGGATGTGATCATCCCGATTGACCTGACGGCTCCCGTCCGGAACTTCGCCATGCTGGCCAATATGCCCGAAGACGAAGTGCGGGCCATCTGGAAACAGCACGACATCTGGAATCGGTACGAAACGGGTCTGGTTGATGATAAAGCGTTCCGGGACCATGTCCGGCAACTGCTCGGGCAATGCAGACTGGGCGGATGAAGTCATCGACACGGCCTGGAATAGCGTATTACTCGATTTACCCCTCGAACGGGTGGAGCGTATCAAGGAGCTTACGCCCGATTACCGGCTGTTTCTACTCAGCAATACCAGTCCCATTCACATTCGGCAGGTAAACCAACTGCTGACCAATCTGAACCAGCCGACCCTGGAAGACCTGTTCGAGCGGGTTTTCTATTCGTATGACGTTCGGATGGCCAAACCGTCGTCCGCCATCTACGAGCACGTGCTGACCGAAGCAGGGCTGCTAGCGGAAGAAACGGCTTTTTTTGATGATAACGCGGCAAACATACAGGCGGCTGCCCGGTTAGGTATTCAGGCTGTACACGTGCAACCACCCAAAACCATACTTGACTACCTGAAGGATTATAAAGGATGAGTGATGAATGATAAAGCTGGCTGAGTCTGACAGGTCATCTTTTATCGTTCGTCGTTCATCGTTCAATTATGAATCAACGCGTTAAATCGTACCTCCTGCACGGAGGTCTTTTTTTAGTTACCCTCGTTACCACCACACTGGCGGGAGCGGAGTGGATGTACGGACGGATATTCATTCCATTCGAGGGGACGCAGCCGCTTGGCTGGAAGGAGTTTTTAGCAGGCTTTCAATTTTCCGTGCCGTTCCTGGCTATCCTGACCGTTCATGAGTTTGGACACTACTTTACGGCGAAGGCAAACCGCGTAAAGGTGACGCTCCCCTATTATATTCCCATCTGGTTTGGTATTGGCCAGAGCATTGGCACGCTGGGAGCCTTCATCCGCATCAAGGACTACATCAATAGCCGCCAGAAATACTTCGATATCGGCATTGCCGGACCATTGGCCGGATTTGTGCTGGCGCTGATTGTGCTCTGGTACGCGTTTTCGCACCTGCCACCGCCGGAGTATATCTTCACCATTCATCCCGAGTACCAGAAATGGGGGCTGGATTACGGTAAGTATGCGTATCAGAACATGCCCGAAGGGGCGTCATTGGCACTAGGCGATAATCTCCTGTTCAGTTTCTTCAAGACCTACGTGGCCGACCCCGCCCGGTTGCCCCACCCCAACGAAATGACGCATTACCCGTTTGTATTGGCGGGATACCTGTCTTTATTCTTCACGTCGCTCAACCTGATTCCCGTTGGGCAGCTCGACGGTGGTCACATACTCTACGCCCTCATTGGGCGCAAACGATTTCAGGTAGTGGCCCCTGCGCTGTTTACGGCTTTTGCTTTTTTTGCCGGGTTAGGAATCTATAAACCGGCCGATTTTGCTGTACCGACCAACGAGGAATTCTTCGCTGAACTGGGCAATTTCGCGCTGTATGTAGGTTTCCTGTTTCTGGCCTTCGCGCGCATCAGCGAAAACCGGATGACATCGCTACTGGTAACGCTCAGTGTGGTGGCTACCCAACTGGTTGTATCCTGGGTCAACCCCGACGTGGAGGGATACTCCGGCTTTCTGGTTTTCGTTTTCGTGTTGGGGCGTTTTTTGGGTATCTACCACCCGGAAACGGAACTGGAAGAACCACTCGACCTAAAACGGCAAGTGCTGGGCTGGTTCGCCCTGCTTGTTTTTGTTCTGTGCTTTAGCCCCCGTCCGTTTCTTATTTCGTAACTGAAAACAGCTAGGCGGGGAGTTTCAGGCGCTCACTCAGCGCAAACACCTCTTTCAGGCATTTAGCAGTCAGTACGGCATCTTCCAGCGCGTTATGAAAGCCATCTTCGCGGGCAAAACCGAAGTGGCTGGCAATGGCGGTCAGACTCAACCGATCCGGTACTTTCTGGCCGTTGGCTTTCAGCACCCGGAAGCTGAAATAACCCAGCGTGTGCAAATCGAGCAGCACGCGGGAGTAAGGCCATTTCAGCTTCTCGTACCGGTACGCTTCTTTCAAAAAGTTGATATCGTTGATAACGCTCTGCCCGCAGATGATGACATCCCGCAGGAAAGGCGTTCGGTCCAGTTGCCCTTTCGGAACGCGCAGGCCCAGTGTTGTACAGATCCATTCTTCCAGTTCCGGCAGTACATCATAGATCATGGGCGCATCCTCCAGCTCGGCCAGGGAGAGGTTATGAATCTTTTCGGAGGAGGACGAAAAGGCTTCTTTGTTCTCCGGGTACACATTGGTGAGGTACTGCCCCTTTTCAACCCAGCTATCGTCGAAGAGTACGGCACCAATCTGAATAATTTCATTGTAGTCCGGCTCCGGGCCGGTCATTTCGAGGTCAAGGACTAAAAAAGGCATTGGAACGGATGTTTGCGATAAAGCGAAAAGGGGTGACGGATTTATTTTTGATAACTAAACTGAAAAATAATCAACTAATTTTTCAGTCGGGCAATAAAAAGAGACTATTCGGGGTTTTACTACTATACCCGCCAGCAAAGTCCCGACAGCCCAACTGCCGGGACTTTTTGCGTAATGCCGTTTCGACACTGCTGGATTCGGGGACAATGAACTTCAAAGAGTTTCACCCCAGATGTATTTGCTGAACCACCGGTAATTTTCCTCCATCACCTGCCGCATGGACTTTGGCTTGGTAATGCCGTGGCCGAACCCTTTGTACACAACCATTTTTACGGGTACGCCTTTATCTTCCAGCGCCAGTCGCAATTCATACGCATTGGCGATGGGAACGCGCCTGTCCAATTCGCCGTGCTGGATAAGCGTGGGCGTTTTTGCCCGGCTAATGTAGCTGATGGGCGAGGTTTTCTGGTACAGTTCGGCGTTATCCCAGGGAGTGCCCTGCAGGTATTGGCGGGTGAAGGGCGTAATGTCGGTATTCTGGTAGTAGGTAGCCCAGTTCGATATACCGGCCCCGACCGACGTTGCTTTGAACCGGTCGCTGTAGGTCGTGATAAAAGCTGAAATGTAGCCTCCCTGGCTCCAGCCCATTGCCCCCACTTTATCTTTATCAACCATGCCTTTCCCAATCAGGTAATCGACGCCCGAAATCACATCGTCATAGTCGCCCAGGCCCAGGTTTTTAACGTTCAACGCCCGGAATTTGCTGCCATACCCTGCCGATCCCCGGTAGTTGGGCCGCAACACCAGTGCCCCTTTGGCGGTAAACTGCTCAACGGGGTAATAGCGGTCGGCCGTTATGGAGGGGAGGTCGATGCCCGTAGGACCACCGTGTATCACGACCAGTAAGGGATATTTGCGGGCCGGGTTATAGTTGACCGGCTTGATCAAAATACCTTCAATTAGGTTACCATCGACCGATTTCCAACTCACTACCTCACGGGTGGCTGTTTTGTACGAAGCGAGCTGCGTGCCCATATCCGTCAGTGTTTTAGGGGTAAAAACAGATATGGCTGACGTCTGAATTTCCGGATACTGGTTCGGCATGGCCCCCACGAAGGTCATCTGACGGCCATCTTTACTAAACGAAAACTGCGTGGCAATCAGGTTGTCGGGTTTGGTCAGGCGGTCTATTTTCAGGGAAGCAGGATCAAGCCTGAACAAATGGGCCGACGTTTTCTGGTACCCGCTGAACAGAATTCCGTCGGCGGTCCACTCCAGTAAACTCGCGTTTTCATCGAACGTATCGGTCAGAATTTTAGGCGTTCCACCGGTGGCGGGTACGGTAGCAATGAGTCGGTTGCTGTAGAAATAAAACTCGTTTTCGTTGGCGGTCGTGAAGGCAATCTGCTGGCCGTCCGGCGACCATACCGGGTTCTGGTCCGGCCCTTTCAGCGAAACAATCCTGCGGGTTAGGGTATCGCCCAGCGTCAGAACGTATAAATCCGATGTGTGGCCGTTGATGAGGTCCGGATTTTTCGACGCATCGAAAGCAATCTTTTTTCCATCCGGGGATACCACGAAGCTGCCTACCGAAAACCCGATGCCTTTGGTCAGGGCTTTGGCTACGGCGGGTTTCTCCTTGTCCAGACTATCGAGCAGGTACAGGTGAACCATCTTGTAATCGTCGCGGACCACCTCGTAATCACTGTATTTTTCCTTGCGTTCCTTGTCGGTTTTTGCCTCGGGGACGGTAGCCGAAAAAAGGAGCTGTCTGCCCGTTGGCGACCATTTGAAGGCCGTTACGCCCGTCTCAAATTTCGACACGGGCCGGGCTTCTCCGCCCGTTGGGCTAATCACGTACAGTTGCGCCTTATCATCGCGGGTGGACAGAAAAGCCAGCCATTTCCCGTCCGGCGACCAGGCCGGGTTGCTGTTGGATTTTTTAGAGTGCGTCAACTGGAATTTATCGCCGGTGGCCGTGTTGGCAATCCAGATGTCGGTATCGTAGGCGTTATCCTCCCAGTTGGTCCGGGTGAGCGTATAGGCCACCCACCGGCCATCGGGCGAAAGCTGTGGATTGGATACGCTTTTCATGGCTATGGACTGGTCGATGGTGGGCGCCTGAGCGAGTCCGGAATACGTACTGACCAGGCAGACCAGCAGAAAAAGGGGGGAGAAATAGGTCATTCGATAAAGCAAGTGGGTTATAAATGCCTGAAAATAAAGAACTATACGCAAAGTGGGAACAGGCTGGGCAAAATTGACCGGATATCTTTAGTTAGTTGGCTGTTTGCTAGCTTACCTGCTCAACCAGTTTGATAATGTCACCGCTGATTTGCTGGATAAACCGGAGATGTTCCAGCAGGGAGGCATCTTCCGTAATTACCACCGGGCAGTAGGCTTCCTGAACACCGGTTTCCGGCTCCGCTTTACCGGCTGTTTTGTCCAGCTTCTGCAGGCTTTCCGTAAGCGTAAACAACGCCCGTTTGACGGGCCGCAGGTACGATGCCGGATAAAAGACCGGCTCACCAGCCAGCCGGGCAGACATAATGGTAGCCACGTTGGCCGACAGAACGTAATTCAATACCACAAACTGGTAAATGGTCTTCTCGTTACGCTGCTTGTTTTTGGGCTCCGAAACCATCCGGTCGAAGGTGGCACCCAGGTTGGCCGATGTCACGAACACTTCTTTTCGGGCCAGTTTGTAGTCGACCAGACCAATGCCCCTGCCCAACAAGCTATCGAGCAGTAACTGAACGTAGCGGACGTTAGCCCTCAGTACCGCCTGCATCGGACTTACCAGCTGTTCGGACTCCCATTTGGGGAAAAAAGCGTATCCGGCAACCAGTGCAATGGCACCGCCGATGAGCGTGTCCAGAAACCGCTCTTCGGCAGCACCCAGGTAATTGACGCCCAAAAAACTAAACAGAATCAGGACAAAGGGTGTCAGGCAGATAACCATTACCTGGTAGTTGACCCGCTGAGCACTGTAGGTGCCCAGCATGAGCAGGGTCATAAAACCAAACTGAGCCGTTTTGTTGGGGATGAAGGTGAGAATCAACACGCCGATGATACCGCCAATCAGCGTACCACCAATCCGCTCGATATTCCGTTGCTTGGTTAGGCTGAAAGCCGGTTTCAGAATGACCGAAATAGTGAGCAGAACCCAGTAGCTATGGTGGCCGTAGGGGAGTAGTTTGGTTAGGACGAAGCCCAGCAGCATGGCAATTGCCACGCGGGCCGAATGCCGGAAAGCGGAGGAGTTGAGCGTTAAACTATCCCGGAACGAAGCGGCCGTGATGACCTGATGCGATACAAAACGGCCGTATTCGGGGTCTCGGTCGGATGGGGAATCAATGTTGGCTCCCGACAGGTTGCCCTGAATGGTGGTGATACGCTGTCGGACGGTGCGCAGACTAACCAGGACTTTCTTAAGTACCAGCGTGCTTCCTTCCTCATCGCCCAGCGCGTCAATGTCCTGTTTCAGGGCCTGGAGCAATGGGTCGAGGGGCTGGGGTTTGCCGGGCGGAATGGGCGACTGGACTGCCAGCCCAATGTGGTCGAGTTCGATGGCCAGCTGCCTGATAAGATGGGTGATCTTCTCCAGTACGCCGGTTTTGCCAAAGCGGTCGCGCAACTCCAGGTAATCGTAGTACATGGCAATAATCTGCTCATACAGGTCAATGACATCGGTAAATGTCAGCAGGAGCAACCGGCCGGTTTGGGTCGATTCTGCCACGATACGCCTGCTTTTGAACAGCACTTCCCGCGTGGCATCCTGGTTTTCGATCACTACCACCTGCTGGGCAATAAAGCGCCGGTAATCGTCATCCAGCTGCGTAGCGGTGGAGTAAAAATCAGCTTTGATGGCCATGAGTTTGGCAATCTCATGGATGCACTTACCCAGGGCCTGTTTTGCCAGCAGGTAAGGCCGCAGCTGCGAGATGAGCAAGCTAATGATGGTGTACCATATGCTCCCCGCCAGCACCAGCAGGCTTTCTCTGATTACCCCCTCCGGATTGAGGGGGCGGTCGAGCATCAGAATCATGATGAGCAAAGCCGCCGTCCCAACCGAAGCGGCCCGGTTTCCCCAGATGGCAAACATGGAGAAGAAAAAGCTGAACAGCAGGATCTCTACCGCCAGAAGATAAGGATTCATCTGGGCAAAACCCGTGATGAGCGTAACCACACACCCAATCAGGGCCGTAGCCACCATGGCATTCCGGCGGTGCATGACCGGACCGGGGGCATCGCTCAAACTTACGTTCAGCGCTCCCAGCGACATGGCCAATCCCGTTTGAAGCGTCCCGAACTGCACCCATACCAGCGAGGGTAACAGAATAGAAAGCGTTGTTCGCAGCCCGTCAGTAAAATACTGACCGAACAGGAAATAGCTGACTTGTCGGGCGCGTTTGTTCATGGTTGATTCAGGCAGGCATTCAGGACGTCAGTGAGTTGGTTAGCTGCAGACGCGAAAATAACCGGCTCACCGACGGTCAGGCCCATTCACTATCGGTCCAATTCCTGAATACGGGCCAGATGGCGGCCCCCTTCAAACGGCGTATCGAGCCAGATTTTTACCAGTTTCAGGGCGGTTTCTTCGTTCATCATTCGTTCGCCGAGGGAGATGACGTTGGCATCGTTATGCTGCCGACACAACCGGGCCGACTCTTCGTTCCAGCATAAACCGCAGCGCACGCCCTTTACCCGGTTAGCGGCTATGGCTTCCCCATTGCCCGACCCACCCAGTACCACACCCCGGTCTACATCACCGGCCGCTACGGCTTCGGCTACAGGCCGGATAAAAAGGGGGTAATCGACGGATGGCGATTCGGCATACGTGCCTTTATCAATGACTTCGTGACCGAGGCTGGTCAAAAACTGTTTGATGGCTTCCTTGTAGTGGAAACCTGCGTGGTCGGAACCAATAGCTATTTTCATGTATTTAAACGAAGTAAGAACAACGCTCAAAAGTAGTGGAATCGGGGTGCATGATGAAACCTTATGGACCTAAACTTGTTCGGAAATCAGACGGACGGTAATTTGCACCCTCCCAATACAACCAACTCATGATACCAGCTACCAATCAAAAACCCGTTGCCACTGTCCTGTTTATTTTCGGCGGCAGTGGTGACCTGAACCTTCGTAAACTGACTCCTGCGCTCTATAATCTGTACCTCGATAAGTACCTGTCCAATCAATTTGCCGTGGTTGGATTAGGCCGCACCAAGTACACCGATGAGTCATTTCGGGAGCGTCTGGAGGAGGGAATTGCATCGTTTTCAAGGCGAAAAGACGACAGAGATACGCATTGGTCGTCGTTTTCGCCGGCTATTTCGTACCTGCCGATGGATGTCAGCAATGATAAAGCTTACTCAAAACTGGCTGATTTTGTTGCCGGCAAAGAAAAGGAGTGGGGCGTGGCGGCAAACGTTGTATTTTACCTCGCCGTAGCCCCGCAACTGGTGCCCGATATTGCCACGAACCTCGGTAAACTTCCGCTTTGTGGCGATAAATCGCGGGTTCGGATTGTGGTTGAAAAACCGTTTGGGCATAACCTCAAAACGGCTCAGGAGCTGAATGAACTGCTGGGTGGCCTTTTTGCCGAAGAGCAGATTTATCGGATCGACCATTACCTGGGTAAAGAAACGGTACAGAATATTCTGGCGCTGCGGTTTGCCAACTCCCTGTTTGAACCGATCTGGAACCGCCGGTACGTTGAGTACGTGCAGATTACGGCGGCCGAAACGGTGGGACTGGAAGGTCGGGGAGGCTATTATGAAGGCTCGGGCGCCCTGCGGGACATGATCCAGAATCACCTGCTGCAGATGCTGTGCATGGTGGCAACCGAAGCGCCTATCTCGTTCGATGCCAACGAAGTACGGAATAAAAAAGTAGATGTACTGAACGCCATTCGCCGGATTCAAGCCCGAGCAGGTGAAAGAGGTGGCCGTTCGGGGGCAGTATGGTCCCGGCCCGAAGGAAGGAAAAGAAATTGCCGGGTATCGGGAAGAGGAAGGCGTTAAACCCGATTCGGCAACCGAAACCTTTGCCGCCGTTAAATTATTCGTCGACAACTGGCGGTGGGAGGATGTGCCGTTCTACCTCCGCACGGGTAAAGCCCTGCCCGAAAAAGCCACCGTTATTACCATTCAGTTCAAACCCGCACCGTCCTACGCGTTTCCGAACGAAGCCACCGAGAACTGGCAGTCGAACCGGCTCACCATCGATATTCAGCCCGATCTGGACATTCGCCTTCGGTTTCAGGCGAAGCGGCCCGGACAAACGCTGGCCATCGATCCGGTAGAGATGGTGTTCAGCTATAAAGATGCCTACCACGGCAGGAGCCGGAAGCCTACGAAACGCTGTTGCTCGACGTCATGACGGGCGATGCTACGCTGTTTATGCGGGCCGATCAGGTTGAAGCGGCCTGGAAAGTGGTAACGCCAATTCTGGAGGCATGGGAAAGCAACGCGCCCGACTTCCCGAACTATACCCCCGGTTCGTGGGGACCGGATGCCGCTGCGCAGCTGGTTGAGAAAGACGGATTTGACTGGACAGCAGA
Organism: uncultured Cytophagales bacterium; assembly: GCA_963782245.1. Taxonomy (GTDB): domain Bacteria; phylum Bacteroidota; class Bacteroidia; order Cytophagales; family Spirosomataceae; genus Spirosoma. The sequence goes on along the minus strand of CAWAJC010000040.1, from coordinate 45,845 downwards.
ATAAAGGTATCCGGTTTACGGTTTATAGTTTACGCCGGGTCGCCAATGCGGTTGGCTGATGCGTTACACCATCCTCCTGTATCAGTATGTCATACACCATATACCTCATGCTTCAAACAAACCGAGAACCGTAAACCGAATACTGTAAACCATGACAACGCAACTGGGGGCTCTGTTTGTCGATGATGAAGGCCTGCCGTGGGAAACGGTGGCGGATGGTGTGACAACGTAAAATCATGACCTACGATGCCAACCTGATGATGGTGAAAGTGCGTTTTGAAACGGGTGGTATTGGGGCGGCTCACAGCCATTGCATACGCAGATGAGTTATGTAGCCAGTGGGGCCTTTGCCATTACCATTGCCGACGAAACCCGGACCGTACGGACGGGCGATGCCTATTATATTCCACCCAATGTTCGGCATGGGGCCGTTTGTGTGGAAGCCGGTGAACTGGTGGATTTTTACGCCCATGCGTGAGGACTTTGTGTAAGTAATTGTTCATGCAACTGATTATTAAAAAAAACCCGACTGAACTGGCCAAAGCAGCGGCCGAATTTCATTACGAAACGCATCAACGATGTGCTTAAAACGCAGGATCGGTTTACGATTGCGCTATCGGGAGGAAGTACGCCCAAAGCCTTGCATGAGCTGCTGGCCAAACCACCCTACGTGGAGCAAATTCCGTGGGCGCAGCTGCACGTTTTCTGGGGCGATGAGCGGTATGTACCTATTGAGGATGAGCAGAGTAATGCCGGTATGGCCTATGATACCCTGCTTGGTCACGTTTACACCCCCGAAGACCAGATTCACGTCTGGCGTACCGATCTGGAACCCGATGCTGCTGCTGCCGACTATGACCGGATTCTCACATGAGTTATCGTCGGGCGAAGCGTCGCCCGGCCCCACCTTCGATCTGGTTTTGCTGGGTATGGGCGATGATGGGCATACGCTTTCGCTGTTTCCCGGCACGGAGGTTGTTCACGAACAAAAAGCCTGGACGAAGGCTTATTTTCTGACGCAGCAAACATGTTTCGACTAACCCTGACGGCCCCCATCGTGAACCGGGCCATCCTGTGTGCTGTTTCTGGTGGCAGGGCCCAAAAAGGCGGAGCCGCTACTGGAAGTGTTAGAAGGAGCATACAATCCGGATAATTATCCCTCCCAGGAAATCAAGCCGGAAACGGGCGAACTAGTCTGGCTAGTCGATGAGAGAGCGGCAGGGAAACTGACTCACTGATCCATTGCTCACCAGCACTAGTCCTAATCCTTCTACAGCCACTATCTTTAACTGATTACTGTTTCTGCTTACACTATTGCCGATGCGTTTTATCCCTAATTACTGGCTGATTGCAGCACTCATCGTTGCCTACCACGAAGCGGCTTGGCAGTCGGATTCGCTGGAAAGAACCACACAGGCTTTTGTTGAAGCCGGTGCCTTGGTAAGTCCGGTCCGAGCAGTTCCCTTCTGGCAACGGGCCAATCAATATGGCATGGTCCCGCTGGCCAACTCATTTGTGCCCGTGCGGGTTGGCGTTTCGTCCGACTATCGGCCCTGGCAAAACCGGCGGGTAGACTGGGGCTATGGGTTTGAGGTTGTTGGAAATATCGGTCCTGTTCCAGCCAATCAGCAGGTATTTCTGCCCGAAGCGTACGTCAAAGCCCGCTGGCGTCAGCTGGAGATATACGCCGGTCGCCGGAAAACCATTGCGGGTCTGGTGGATACGTTACTTACGTCGGGGGCCTATGCCATGTCGGGCAATGCGCTCCCCTACCCACCATTCAACTCGGAACCCGGGGCTATGTTCCGCTCCCGTTCACAAAAGGGGCCGTCAGCGTCAACGCAACGTTTGACAACGCCTGGTTCGAAACCGAAAACCGAAAGGTTTACCAAACGTTGATGCAGCAGTCCACGTTGTACATCCGCATTGGCAGGCCATCCGGGGCGATTCGCCTGTACGGGGGTATCAATCATCAGGTGACCTGGAACGGCTACTCACCTTTCATAGCATCGGGCATATCGAACAACGGGCAGTTGCCTTCCAGTTTCAAGGCTTATTTGTATGCTATAACGTCGCTCCCCAATTCCAATGCGTCAGTCGATGGAAACGTTACGTCATTCGATGAAACCAACCGGATAGGGAACCATCTGGGTTCGCTCGATATAGGAGCAGAGCTTGACGTAGGTAACTGCACCATCCTTGTTTATCGACAGAATCCGTATGAAACGGGTGCCATCTGGTACCTGACCACGATTGCCGATGGATTAAATGGCCTCAGTATTCGCCGGAAGACGCGGGGAACCGGGTTTATTTCGGTAGACCGGGGCCTGGTCGAGTACCTGTACACGGCCGACCAGGGCGGGAGTGAATTCGTTATCGAAGACCCACAACGCCGGGGAAAAGTCGATTACTTTAATAATTCACAATACATTGACGGCTGGACAACCCGCGCTCACACCATCGGCACACCATTTCTCACGCCGGAGGGTGACATAAACCCATCCATACCCTACGGTCCTGTGGTGAACAACCGGGTATCAATGGTACACGCAGGCCTGAGCGGCCGGGTAGGAGAGGAGGCCCAGTGGCTGCTCAAACTGTCGTATAGCCAAAATTTAGGCACCTATAATGCCCCGTTACCCGGGTCACCCAACCAGTTTTCGGGTTTGCTGAAGGTATCGGCCCCGGTACAGCTACCGGTTGTTGGCCTTGTGCGACTGAATGCCACGGTTGCAACTGATCAGGGCGCTTTGTTGCCTAACTCCACTGGAGTATACATCGGTTTGCGCAAAGACTGGTCATCTGGCAGGCAGAAAACAACCTTCCGACAAAGCCAGGGGAGCTTTCCCGACAGGCGCTAACGGGAGTCTGTAAACGAAAAAGCCCCTCCAAACGGAGGGGCTTTTTGGTTTACAGACTGGCTGGAAAGGACACCTACTTGATAGTATCTTTCATGGCGGTGTCACTCATCATCGTAGCAGAGTCGCCCATCATGGAAGCAGAATCGCTCATCATGGTAGTCGAGTCGCTCGTCGTCGCAGTCGCATCGGTTACGGTGGCCGATGATTCGGTGGATTCGGTTTTAGTGCTGGAACAGGCCGTGGCCAGTGCTAACACGGATAGAAGGAAGAACGCTGATTTTTTCATGGCTGTACTGGATTAAAACGGTTTGTTCACCATTAATTCAAGACAATCAGAAAAGTAACCCACCGGCTCTCCTGTTTTTTATCGATTGATTACCAGTGGTTAAGCCGATGAATCCGGCTGGGTACTCACTACCAGTAATCATCACTAAAAAACTCAGTCCAGTTCATCGATGGCATCGTAGGCCAAACCGGCAGCTAGGGCGTAAACGGCGTGGTGCAGTGCATCAATGGCAATGGCCTTGGGCTCCTGCTCCGTAACGGGCGGGGCTACATCCAGCTTGGGTAGCAACGTCATGGCAGTACCCATAATGGTGGTAAAATGAAGCAGGGTAGCAGGCCACCCCTGCAGCCCGACCATCGACATGATACCCCGGGGGATACCCCACACGGTTCCGTAGGTCCAGTGGATTTCCTGCGATACCTTCTCGCGGTTGGTCTTATTGGTTGGCTTGATGTCGAGCACTTTAGACACGGCCTTTACGGGGGTTGTGCTGGGTGCCCGATCGGTGAGTTTCATTTCAATCAGCTGGGAGACCGTAATGGCCACTGTTCCGGCAAGGCCGGCCAACATACCGGCACCTACAGCCAGGGCTAACCCTTTCAGGGGGTTCTCTGCAATTTCACGTTTCATAAAGGTGTCCTCATCAATTGTTAGATACACGGCAATATAAGCAATCGGCTACCCTGTTAGGCTGTTTCTTTCGGAAAGGCCGCCCGTTCCGGAATAAGGCTACAAATTCTTCTTCTTGACCTGGTCAATTAAATACTCACTCGTGCGCATGGAACTGGCCAGAATGGTCCAGGTAACATTCTTGTCCCCCTGCGACGGGAACGCAGCAGCATCGACGACGAACAGGTTTTTCACGTCGTGCGCCTGCTGGTATTTGTTCAGTGCCGACTTCTGCGGGTCACTCCCCATCCGAACGGTGCCTACTTCGTGAATGATCCGGCCGGGAGCCGCCAGGCCATAGCCGTGTGCCGTATTGGGGCCGGGCTTGGGACCCAGGGCAATACCGCCCATGGCGTGAATGATTTCCTCAAACGTGTCCTGCATATGTTTGGCCTGTTTCACCTCGTAATCCGACCATTTGTAGTGAAAACGAAGCGTCGGAATGCCAAACTTGTCAACCTTGTTCGGGTCAATTTCGCAGTAGTTACTCTCGAGGGGAACCGGCTCACCCCGGCCCGCCATGCCAATGTAGGCTCCGTAAAAGCGCCGGTAATCATCTTTCAGGCTGGCACCGTAGCCGCCACCGGGCTTCATCTGACCATCGCGACCGGGAATGGTGCCGTTCATGGATTCGATGCCACTGCCAAATCCGTAGCCCGGCATACCCATACCGCCCCCGTATTCGATGTGGTAGCCACGGGGGAAATCCAGTTTTTTGTTGTCCAGCCACCAGGGCGTAAAGACGTGCATGCCGCCCACGCCATCTTCGTTGTAGCGTTTGCGGTCCATCAGGGCCGGAATAAACGCCGACCGGCTGGCCCCGGTGGAGTCGTTGAGGTATTTGCCCACCACACCGCTGCTGTTTGCCAGCCCGTTGGGGAAGCGGGACGACTTGGAATTGAGTAGAATCCGGGCGGTTTCGCAGGTGCTGGCTCCCAGCATGACGGTTTTGGCCCGAACGGTTATTTCTTCCATGTTGGCTTTGTTGACGTAACTCACGCCCGTGGCCAGTCCGGTTTGGGGGTCGGTCAGCACTTCGCGGACCATGGCCCCGTTTACCAGGGTTACGTTGCCGGTTTTTACGGCCGGAATGCATAGTACCGACGAGGCCGAGAAATCGGCGTAGGCCTGGCAGCCCCGGTTGCACTGGTGGCAGTAAAAACAGGAGCCCCGCTCGCTGTTGATGGGTTTGGTCAGGATACTGAGCCGGGAGGGAATAACCGGAATACCGATGCTCCGGGCCCCTTTTCGAATCATCAGTTCGTGCAGGCGGGGTTTGGGTGGGGGCAGAAAAATACCGTCGGGCTCGTTCGGGAAATTCTCGACGGAACCAAACACCCCAATCAGTTTGTCGACCCGGTCGTAGATATGGCTTCAAGTCGTCGTAGCCGATGGGCCAGTCTTCCCCTACGCCGGTCATGCTGTGCCGCCTGAAATCGTCGGGACCAAACCGCAGGGAGATACGCCCCCAGTGGTTGGTACGCCCGCCAAGCATCCGGGACCGGAACCAGTGAAACTCACCCCCGGCTTTGGAAGAATAAGGCTCGCCGTCAATGTCCCAGCCACCCCAGGCTGCGTCGAAATCCCCTCCCGAACGGGCGTCGGTAGAGGCTCCCCGCCGGGGCGATTCCCAGGGCCACTTCAGTTGGGTAATGTATTTCGGGTCGGCCGGGTCGTAATAGCCACCCGCTTCGAGCAGCATCACTTTAGCACCGGCTTTGGCTAAGGTATAGGCAGCCATGCCGCCCCCGGCACCGGAGCCAACAATAACAACGTCGTAGGTAAGCGGGGCTTTTTTGAGTTGAGGTATATCCATTTCTGTAATCAGTCGTACTAGTTGGCTTAATAAGCTAATTTCAGCCTTAGTATACTGATTGATGGATAGGTATAAAAACGGACGGCGTTTCTGCTTTGGTAAGAGCCTGGCTGAACCGGATACCCCTGCCGGGCAGTGTATGATGGGTCTGCTTCATCTTCCACCAGATAAACGGGAAAGAGTGTTTAGCGGGCCCGCACAGTAGTGATCTGAGAAGAATGGTGGGAAACAGACAGCTTTTGCTTTTAGGATAAAGACGAAATAGAGTCAAAATTGTTATTAACCCATGAATTGGTCTGTAAGGTAAATCTCTGACAACGTTTTGAACATCATCTACGTTGGCACGAACTTACTCAGAGGTCAACAACAGGCTGGGAATGCTGCAATTCGTTAACAACTCAACATAAAAACAACATGAACAAGTTACTCGCAACCAACTCCGAAAATACCACCGCTCTAATAGCCAGGCTTGCATTGGGTATTGTTGTTTTTCCGCATGGTGCTCAAAAGTTGTTGGGCTGGTTCGGCGGTAATGGGTTTGATGGAACCATGGGCTTTCTTACCGGTGCCGCCGGGTTACCCTACATCATTGCCTTACTGGTCATACTCATTGAATTTTTCGGGGCCCTGTTGCTTATTGCCGGCTTTCTTACCCGGTTAGCGGCTATCGGCATCATCGGCAATTTCATTGGCGTAGTCGTTACCTCGCACCTGGAAAACGGCTTCTTCATGAACTGGTACAAACAGCCGGACAAGGGAGAAGGGCTGGAGTTCTTCATTCTGCTTTTCGGTTTGGCCATCATCGCGCTGATTGCCGGTGGCGGGCGGGCAAGCGTTGACGCAGCCATGACCAGGGGCCGGTTGAAAAATGATTGACCTGCCCCAGTTTACCATCGTCATTGACTATCTGGGAACAGTTCGCCTTTGCCATCAGCGGGATTCGGGCTGCCGGCGGTAAGGATTTTGATTTATTTGGGGCCTACGTATAGGACTGGTGACCGCAACCGGTGGCGAAACCCTGCGCGACATCCTGCTTGGCGTCAGACCCTTCTGGATGACCCAGCCTTCCTACCTCATCATAACCGGTGTGGCCCTGCTGGCCAGCCTGTTGCTTTCCAGCAAGTTCAGGTACCTGAGCAGGGCGTTCTTTGTTTTCGACGCGGTGGGACTGGGGTTATTCGTTGTGGTGGGTATCGAGAAAACGCTGGCTGCCGGTTTTCCGTTTTGGGTGGCCATTACCATGGGCATGATTACCGGTTCGGTGGGCGGGGTTATCCGCGATGTACTCGTAAACGAGGTGCCGCTGCTTTTCCGAAGAGATATTTACGCGCTGGCCTGTGTGGCCGGGGGCATTGCCTACGCCCTTTGCTTCCATCTAGGGGCTATTGCTCACCCTGACAAAGATCATTGCCGCTGGTGTGGTCATTATTATCCGGGTTTTGGCCGTTCGGTACCGCATCCGCCTTCCAACCTTTGAAAAGGAGCAGGGCGGGGGTTGAATGGAGCTGCCTTATGACGGAATCGGCTCCAATAGACGTAGGGGTAAGGGGTATGGTCGGTTCTACGCTATAGCTGTTGCCGGTTTTCACACCCAAGGCAAGCCCCGCACCCCATACAGCCGCGTTCACAGTAGCGTTTAGACCCAGGCCGCTTTTTACCGCTTGGCGTTAGTTGCATAACGGTGTACCTGACGCCAAGCGCTCGAGTAGCACGCCCTATACGACGCAAACCCTTCGTTGACAGTCTATTGCTTACGTTTTATCACCTTATGCGCTCTGTTCAAAGTCATCAGCCCTGGACAGGTACTCCAGGCCTAAAATCAATAGCATTACACTGGTGAAGGATACTTTCTGCATTATGGCCAGCAAGCCCCAATTGCCTGAACCATACAGGTATATCGTATAGTAAAACATTAACAGGCAAACAATACAGGCCAATTTAAGCCAATGAAGCTTTGTCTTCAGGATATAGACGGTGATGTAGAACAAACCAATCAAGGTAAATGTACTTGACAGTACTACCATTAAGTCGTGCAAGGGTGTTACAAGCAGGAAATTGACTATAATTTCGGCAACACCAACAATTCTTAAGACAGTAGCCGCGTGCCTGGATGGCATCTTTTTTGACATGTTGACAAAAAAAAACCGTTACCAGCCGAGTAGAACGCCATCCCAATGATTGCCCAGATTCTGGCTGTGTTCCCGGCACCATTCAGCGCTTTTGCGGCAAATAGATTGCTGACGAAATTTTTTGACCAGTCAAATCCTGCAGAATTTTTGTCGAACAATGAACCGCCTGGATAAAGCGAGGAGGCTATTATCAGTAAAATCACGGAGATAGCTATGCATAGCGCGACTGAATGTTTCCTGATCATCTGCCTGGCTGTTTATCACTTTTCGAAAACCTCATTCGCTTTTTGGTCAACGTTTCGGTTAGAATTGCTTGACGTGAAAGGGCATTTGCTTTCTCCTGAACACACGAATCGCCTGTCGTGCTTTTTTGTATCCCCCATTCAAACCCCGGCCCGTTTCAGGAACCTCCAAACGAGCCGTTACCGCATTGCCTGCACAGCTTCGGCTACTTTATCTGTATTGATAATATCGACGCCCGCTTTTTTTAGTTGTTTCCAGCTGTTGGGAGTGTCGGGAATGGCCCAGAAACGAAAGGGCTTATTGTCACTGTGCGCCCGTTTGATGACCCGTTTAAGTTTGTCCCGGTCCTCTTTGGGAATCTCACCGGTACCATCCCACTGGGAGTAGGACCGGAAATTATCGCTGATGAGGGCTATTTTTCGCAGTGTCTCCTCATCGTACACTTCGCTGGGGCGGCCGTCGAACTGGAGCAGCGGATAATCGAGATACGCCGTGATTCTGGGACGCTCACCGCTGATGATTACCTGCACCGCTTTGCTGTTGGCCCCCCGGTTAAAGTAAGTCAGGTGTTTGGATAAGGTGGCCAGCAAGATGGGCAACACCTCCGCCTGATTCTCTTTAATGTCGATTACCAGGCTAAACGTGTAGTCCCGGTCGGGGCTGGGTTTATCCTTGTTCTGCTCGAACAGGGCACAATGGGCTTGATGTACAGGGAGTCGAGCGTGGGGGCATTGGCTTTAGGCTTGTTGTGCGATACCACCAACTGGCCATTTTGCAGCCATACGTCGGCTTCGATGTAATCGGCCCGTTGCTCGTAGGCATTCACGAAGGGGCGGGGTTTTTCGTAGTCATTATGAGCATGAATTTTCTGGGCCAGCGTGATTGTGCGGTGTTCAACCACAGCAAGGCGGGTAGGAGGTAGGGACGCATAACAAATGGCTTATTTTTTGACAAGGTACTGCCGCTCGTCCACGAAACCAAAACCAGTTGCTTACCTTGCCGTTTGCGCCTAAATTGCTACTTTTGCTCTTGTTTAATTTTGCTGGATGAGTTACCTGGAAACCACTGTAGACGTGTACCGGCAGGCCGCCGAAGACCCTCAGATTGGGTTATGCTGCACGACGAATCCGGTCTGGCAGTTGCCGGGTCTGAGTATGCCGAAGCGGATGCTGGAAATGAACTACGGCTGTGGCAGCACCGTCAATCCGCGCGATCTGGTCAATAACCCAACCGTGCTGTACGTGGGCGTGGGCGGTGGGATGGAGTTGCTGCAGTTTTCCTACTTCAGCCGTCGGCCGGGTTCCGTTATCGGGGTCGATGTGGTGCCGGAAATGATTGACGCCTGTCGGCAGAACCTGGTTGAGGCCGAAGCGCAGAACGACTGGTTTCACCGCGATTTTATAGACCTGCGGCTGGGTAGCGCGCTGGATTTGCCGCTGGAAGATAACAGCGTGGACGTGGCCGCGCAGAACTGCCTGTTCAACATCTTTAAAGCCGACGACCTGAAACGGGCGCTGGAAGAAACGTACCGCGTGCTGAAACCGCACGGGCGGCTGGTCATGTCGGACCCCGTTTGTGAGCAGCCCATGTCCGACGAACTGCGTAACGACGAACGGCTGCGGGCCTTGTGTCTCACCGGTTCTGTTCCCCTGCAGGCGTACCTGGATTTTGTGACGGGTGTTGGTTTTGGTACGGTCGAGATCCGGGCCAAACGGGCGTACCGGGTTTTGTCGCCCCGGCACTACGCTACCAATGAGCTACTGTATATTGAAAGTGTGGAAGTCTGCGCCATCAAAGACCCGATGCCCGCCGATGGTCCCTGTGTCTTTACCGGCAAAACGGCCATCTATTACGGCGATGAGGCTTATTTCGACGATGGCAAAGGCCACGTGCTGATGCCGAACCAGCCCTTGTCTGTATGCGACAAAACGGCCGGTGCCCTCGCCCGGTTGAACCGCAATGATATCTTTATTTCGCCCTCTACCTACTTCTACGATGGGGGAGGTTGCTGCTAAATGAGCACAGGCTGGTGTTGCACGGATTGGTATTCCGGATATATGCCACAAGTAGGAGCGAGGGTTGACAATACCTGACCGGTAGTGACCCGGTGGCTCTGTTGGCTCATACAGAAGAAGGACGCAAATGGTTGCTTTATTGGGGGCTGGTTAAACACAGGCCTTGTTTTTGTTTATCAAAGCTCGTTGTACTGTAAAGCGGGCATTTACTGTAAAAATGGATTTACTGAAAGGAAAAGTTGCCCTGATTACCGGCGCATCGCGCGGAATTGGGCGGGCCATGGCGCAGAAATTTGCGCAGGAAGGAGCCGCTGTTGCCTTTACCTATCTGTCGAGTGTTGAAAAGGCGCAGGCACTGGAAGCAGAACTCCGGGCGTTTGGCGGTCAGGTGAAAGGCTACCGCTCCGATGCGTCGGACCATAAAGCCGCCGAAGAACTCATCACTCAGGTACTGGCCGACTTTGGTAAACTCGATGTACTGGTCAATAATGCCGGTATCACCAAAGATGGTTTGCTGATGCGGATGTCGGAAGAACAATGGGATACCGTTATCAACGTTAATCTTAAAGTCGGTCTTTAACCTGACGAAAGCGGCCATCAAAACCATGATGAAAGCCAAATCGGGTTCTATCATCAACCTGACATCTGTAGTGGGCATTCGGGGCAATGCGGGGCAGGCCAACTACGCAGCTTCCAAAGCGGGTATCATTGGGTTCACCAAATCGGTTGCGCTGGAACTGGGTTCGCGAAATGTCCGCTCCAACGCCATTGCACCGGGCTTTATCGAAACCGAAATGACCGGCGAAATCAATGAAAAAGCCCTTGAAGACTGGAAGCAGCAAATCCCGATGAAACGGGGTGGCCAGCCCGAAGAAGTAGCCGACTGCGCTGTTTTCCTGGCTTCCGACCTCTCCCGCTACATCACCGGTCAGGTGCTGCAGGTGGATGGGGGCATGTTAACCTAATGTAGAATGAAGTATTAGGAATGTAGAAGTGAGAACTTGCGAAGCAGCTGTATTCTTTTATTTAGGCCGGATGGCTCCTCACTTCTCACTACTCCTCTTCGCTCCTAAAAACTCTCTGAACGTTATTTTTCAATCCTCACCCTGGTGGATTTTGGTGTGCCTGCTCGTTGGAGCGGTTTATGCGTTTGCCATGTATCAGCCACTACCCCGCCTGGCCGGGTCAGCCGTTGGTGGGAGTGGCACAACCGTGGGTGGCTTCGATAAACGAACGACCTACGGCCTGGCGGCCCTGCGGTTTGTGGTGGTTAGCTTTCTGTGCTTTCTGCTGCTGAATCCGCTTATCCGCAGCCTGCGGACGCTGACCGAAAAACCTAAAGTGGTACTGGCTATCGACAATTCGGAGTCGGTAGCGGCAGCGGGCCGGCCCGCGCTGAGCAGGTCCCTGGCCAGTCTGCAAACGCTTCGCCAGCAACTAACCGACAAAGGGCTGGATGTGGCCATTCGCACCTTTGAGCGATACTACTACGGCAGCGCGGACCTGACCCAGATTCCGTTTACCCAGCGCACAACCGATTTGTCGGGTTTGCTGTCGGGTATCCGGTCGGACTACGAAGGGCGCAACCTGACCGATGTGGTGCTGGTGTCGGATGGTATTTTCAATCAGGGCCTATCGCCAACGTTTGGGCAGTATCCCTTTTCGGTGCAAACCGTTGGACTGGGCGATACGATTCCCAAGAAAGATATTCAGCTTAAAGGCATTATTGCCAACCGCATTGCGTACCTGGGCAATCAGTTTCCGGTGCAGGCCGAAGTAGTGAGCAATGGCTTTCAGGGACGTAGCGGTACGGTGGTATTGCGGCAGAACGGCAAAGAGCTGGGTCGGCAATCGATTAATTTCTCGAAACGGAATGGAGCACCGGACAGCCGAGCTTCGATCGTTCAACCAACTGACGTTTCAAACTACGGCTACCCAGAAAGGCGTTCAGCATTACGTGGTTGAGGTGCTGCCCCAGCCCGGCGAATTCAGTACGCGCAACAACCGGCAGGATGTGTATCTGGATGTCATTGACGGGAAAGAAAAAGTGCTGCTGCTGGCCCTGGCACCCCACCCGGATATAAAAGCACTGCGGAGCATTCTGGAGAAAAATCAGAACTACGAACTCGACGTCCGTATCCTGACGGGCACCGCCGCCGAAGCCACCGCACCAGCCGACAAACAGTACGATTTGATTATTCTGCATCAGATTCCCGACAACGGGGGAGTGGGCAACGCGCTTGCTGCAGAAGTACCTGGCCAAAAATACGCCTGTTTTGTTTGTGCTGGGGAATCAGTCGGCAATGGGGCCGTTCAATACGTCAAATCCGGTGATGCAGATAGCGGCCCAGCCCAACCAGAGCGATAAGGTGACGGGCGTTCTGAATCCTGAATTCAAACAGCTTAACCTTTGACCCGGCCCGGCTCGATATACTGGCCAAACTGCCGCCTATGCTGGTTCCCTACGGCGAATTCAGGCTGCAGGCCGGTAGCGAAGTTGTGCTCTGGCAGCAGGTGGGCAGCGTACGTACCACAAAACCACTGCTGGCCATCAACGTGACCAGCCCCCGCAAAACGGCCGTACTGGCCGGAGAAGGATTATGGGGCTGGCGACTGGAAGAATTTGCCCTGACCGACAAACAGGAGGTGGTGGATGAACTGATTCAGAAAGTGATTCAGCTGATTTCGGTGAAAGAAGACCGGCGTAAGCTCCGCGTGTATCCCATTCGGAATGAGTTTGTGGCGGGTGAAAAAGTTATTTTTGAAACGGAACTCTACAATGACATCTACGAACGCCTGTACGACAAACCCGTTCGGCTCGACATCAGCGACGAAAAAGGGATAACCCGTTCGTTTAACTACACGCCCACGGCCAACAACAGCCGGTTTGAGATCAGTCGCCTGCCCGAAGGGGCCTACCGGTTCCGGGCCAGTGTAACGGTCAACAACAAGGCCGAGCAATCGTCGGGGCAGTTTGTGGTGCGCGACCTGCAACTGGAAGCCATCAACACCACGGCCGATCATGGGCTGCTTCGGCAACTGGCGCAGCAAACGGGCGGTCAGTTTTACAACGCCAGCCAAACGGACGAACTCGTCAGGACGCTAACCACCAAGCCACACCCCGTCCCGCCTAACGAGTACCGAAGAAATGAACGAGCTTATCAACTGGCGGTGGCTGTTTTTTGTCGTGCTCCTGCTGGCTTCGGTTGAGTGGGGATTACGGAAGTTTTACGGCGGGTACTGATCTGGTACAACTGACATGTAGACCGATAAAACCGATGATATCACGGTTCTGAATTCGCTACTTCTGTTGGTAGAAGTCTATATAAAATCAATTATAGTTAACCAGGTGTTACTAAAAGATTAAGAAAACTCAATTTTCTACCAATATATTTTCTAAAAATCGAAATTGTAAGGGAATTTTAACCAGCAAAACCAGCTAACGGTAACCTGGAAATAAAAATTTACCGTATATTTGACAGAATCAAAGGGTAGACCCCAAATCTACCTTTATGGTGTGGATAGAAACAGGAAAGCAGGCCGATTATATTAGCCTGCTTTTTTTATTTTAGTTGACCTCACTGCTTCTTTCCAACGCACCATTGCCCGTAATTGCTACTACCTGGTCGGGCAAAGAAGACTGCAAACGCGCAGGTACACGCGTTTATCAAACAACAGCTCATTTACTTCTTTCTGAATCCGGTTTATCAACCGATTTACTTCCGTTTGGGCGTGCTGCTCAGAACGGTTGTCTGACCCGATTGGTAATAGTCGCATTGGGGTTGCAGCACGCATGCACTACATTTGGGAGAATACCAGCTACAAACGCGCTGACCATGCCAGAAGAAATGCTTGTGAAAATTGAATAGCTGCGTGGCATCAACTGGTAGATAAGAAAGCAATAGAGCATGGGCCTTCTCGGCACTGACTTTTGGCCCGATCAGACCCAACCGCTGCGTAACCCGGTGCACATGGGTGTCAACAGGAAGAACCGGCTTCTGAAAGTTGAACAGCAATAGCAGCGTAGCCGTTTTCTGCCCGATGCCCGGTAAAGCAGTTAGCCACTTCATAGCCTCTTCCGTTGGCATATCGGCCAGGAAATCGACCGACGCTGCGCCTGTTTCCCGGAAAAGATACGCCAGCAAATTTTTTATGTAGGGGGCTTTTACTTCCGGATAGGTGGCGGTCTGGATGGCTTCGATCAACTCCGGCAACGGCGCGTCGCGTACCTGCTCCCAGGTCGGAAACCGTTCGCGCATGGTGTGGTACGCTTTTTCTTCGTTCGCGAAGTTGGTACGGTGCGATAAAATAGTGCCAACCAGTTCGTGCATTGGGTCTGCCCGGCCGTAAATAGCCTGAACGCCGTAAAAAGCATTCAGTTGCTCATGGCATTCGAGGGTTTTGGTGGCAGCAGGGGAGTCCAAACGGGTACAAAAAAAATACAGTGAAAATCGCCGGTATCGGGTTGTTTTCCAAAACAGCCGTTTAAAAAAAATGTTTGCCGTAACCGTACCAGATAATGCGCGGACTGCTTTTCAGGCAAACACGTTTTTGAGGAGATGTTTGTATCCTGAACGTCCACGGCCGGGTCTGGAAATCATTCTAATTCACCCGGACTTGGACGTCCAGGATACAAACAGTCAATGATTCTATTACTGACATAGGGTTGTCAACCTATGATTTTACCGTTGTTCTGTCAATAATTACAGGGAAGTTGTGATGGTGGTAACGGATTGGGCCGCCAGAGTCAGGTTTTTGGCAGTTACCGTTCGTTTGCGCAGATTGGCCGTAGCGGACGTTTCGTAGATAGCCACTTTTTTAACTGAGGCAGGCAGGCCATCGAGTTGCAGGGGACGTTCAGGGCCAGGATTGACCACCACCAGCACCAGCTGTTTCCCATCCTCACTTCGGTAGGCCGACAGGAGTGGGGCATCGGATGCGGTATCTGAATCGGTTTGCAGGGCTATCCGCACCATGCCGGGCCGTACAAACCGGGCGTAGTTGCCCAGTGCCCACAGCGTTTTGGATGTCATGATGTCGCCATTTTGGGCGTTTGCCGGATTCTCGCCCATCTTGCCGTTATTCTCGACATAAATCAACCCGTCTTTGTAATTGCTCGGGCTGAGTGCCAGCCACCATTGCCATGAGGTGGCATTCGCCAGGGTGATGTCCGTATGGATGACGCGGGCTACATACAGCGCGGTTGTCATGCCCAGGTCCCGGCCACTACCGTTAATCTCCCCGTCGTTGTCGCCCAGTACGCAGTATTCTGATTGCCAGAAAGCTACTTTTTCTTTCTGAAGTGCCGCGGCCAGGTCTTGTCGCACGCTTTTCAGTCTGTTGGCAGGCGATGTGGTAAAATAACTGTGCCCACTCGCCACCGGTTCAACGGCGGGCAGGTTTCCGATAAACGCCGGACTGCCGGGTCCAAAGAGCGCGTGGATCACATTATCCTGGTGGGTTTGACTGCGGTTGGTACCGCTCTGGGAGAGGTAGTTCAACTGGGCGGCTTCACCAACAATCAGGCGGGTTGGTATCTTTCGGGTCGGTCAATTCCTGACTCAGGGCGCGGGTCAGTTCGGCCATGTCGGCGTTGGTAGCGGGGGTTCCCTCCTGCGTTGCCATCGTTTGTCCTTTCTTGATACCCCAATCCCACTGCGGTTCGTTGAACGGGCTCAGGTAGTGCATGGGCCAGCCTTTCCGGTTGAAGTAACTGGCTACATCGGCCAGAAAACGGGCGTAGTCCGTCAGCTTCTGCCGATTAAAATTGTAATCGCCCAGCTTACCGGATGCGTACGCTTTGCCATTGGCCGTAAACTGGACGGGCGGTGAGTTGGTAAAACCGAGCAGGTAGGGCACGTTACGCTGGTGGGCGGCTTCCACAAACCACTGCTGGCCCGCCTGCTTGCTCCAGTCGTAGGTGCCATCGGGCCGCTGGAAACATTCTGAGCGTCGCCACGGGCTTTTAATCCCACTCGAATCCCCCTGCTCGGTACTGCCCGCGCCAATGTTGAACCGCCACAGCGACAGCCCGATGCCTTTCGGGTTTCCGTCGGTATCGGTATCCAGACTGAACAGCCAGTCGGCAATCTGCTCGCGTTTGGCCAGTGGATAGTTCCGGCCGATAAACTGGGCCGACCAGCAATCCGACGCCCCGAAGCTGTGCAGGGTCTGATAAGTCTGGTTGGGTAATACCCGCACCACAAGGGGCGATGGAGCCGCTGTCCGGTGGTTTGTGTTGCGGGTGGCTGGCGGGGCGAATAAACTGCACCCAATCAGCCCGGTCAGAGCGGCTAAACCGCTCAGCAGGATAGATTTCATGGCTTACTGGAATTTACTACGGGTAGTTGGGGGAGTTCCTTCCGCCAGGCGAGGAGTTGAGTGCGCATCTGGCCAGTCATTATCAATTGTTTTTCGGCCACGTTGTTCGTTTCTGACGGGTCATTGTTCAGGTCATACAATTCAACGCCTGAGCCGTTGTCATTGATCAGTAGTTTCCAGTTACCCTGTCGCATCGCCAGATTCGGACTGCGGTCTTGCCCCTGCGGATATCGGAATGATTCATTGTTGCGGCCATATTCCCAGAAAAGGGCTTTTTTGCGAAAGTAGGGTTTGCCCACAAAAGCGGAGGCTACGTTTTCTCCGTAGGTAGCCCCCGTTGCTGGTTGCCCCGCCAGGCTGAGGAAAGTTGGAAACAAATCCGTAGCGGACAGCACAGACCGGGTATCTACCTGCCCCTTTGGTGTTCTGGCCGGGTAGTGGACCAGAAAAGGCATCCGGATGCCCCCTTCGTACAGCGACAACTTAGATCCCCGGTAGGGAGCTGCCCGACTCCCCTCGAAACTGGGTAGCGGGCCGTTGTCACTGGTGAAAATGATCAGCGTATTCTCATTAATGCCCTGTGCTTTCAGACCTGCCATCAATCGGCCAATCTGTTTGTCCAGCTCGGCCAGAACACCGTTGAACTCGCGGGGTTTTTCGGTGCCTTTGGGGAATTCGTCCAGCGTCTGTTCGTCCGGTACCCAGGGCGTATGCACATCGTCGGGCCATAGGTTGATGTAACAGGGCTGGTCGGGGTGGCGCTTCAGGAAATCGAGGGTTTTATCAACGAAGTATTCGGTACGTTTCCAGCGTTTGATGCTGTCCGTTTTGGCCCATATCCAGTTGGTAGAAGTCAGCAGCGGGTCGGGGTCGGGGCTTTCGTAGGTGCTGGCATATTCATCGAAGCCGTAGGTGGTGATACCGGGCGCATCCGTTACGTCGCGGCCACCGCCCATGTGCCACTTGCCAAAATGGGCGGTGGCGTAACCTCGCCGTTTTGAGGGCACGGGCTACCGACGGGGCGGAGGAATCCAGAAAGTCGGCCTGTTCGCAGGTGCGGTTGTGTTTTCGGTTATCCAGATACGAGGTGATGTTCCAGTTGCCCGGAGCCATACCGGTGGTCAGGGCCACCCGCGAGGGCGAACAGATGGGGGCGCCACTGTAGTAATTGGTAAACCTGATCCCCTCGGCTGCCAGCCGGTCAATGTTGGGAGTGGGGACGAGATTGCTGGCCATGGCTCCATTACGATTCCGGTAGCAACCCACATCAGCAATGCCCATGTCATCAACCAGAATCAAAATGATATTCGGCTGGCGGACGGGGGGGGCGGTGAGGATTATTGAGGTATCGTCTGACCTGGCACCGGGAAACGCACCCGGCAGGAGGGCGGTAGTGGCGGCAGTGGCCAGCAGGCCGACCAGCAAAAACGGACTAAGTCTCATAGGGGAAAGGGACAATGGTGAGTATAAGGCCAGGGTTCAGTTTCCCTACTAAAGCGGCAAAACTGGGATAACTTACCTGTTTGTACCTGCGTTTGTCAGGAGCGAAACCGTGAAAAGAACAGAATGACAAACGCACACGCATTTTACCGTTATTGCAAAAAGTTTGAACCGCTTCGTATTTAACCACTGTCATGGGCAAATTCCACGAATCCATTAAGCCGGCTCACCGGACATTTATCAGGGAACAGCACATTTTCTTCGTTAGTACGGCGCCCCTGAGCGCGGATGGGCATATTAACCTGTCGCCCAAAGGGCTGGATTGTTTTCGGGTACTGTCGGACAACAGAGTGGCCTACATGGACCTGGTGAGCAGCGGCAATGAAACCTCCGCGCATACGCTGGAAAATGGTCGGATTACGTTTATGTTCTGCTCGTTTCAGGGCGCACCGAACATTTTGCGGCTCTACGGAAAAGGGACTACCGCCCTGCCGGATTCCGATTTGTGGAATCAGTACGCCGACCAGTTTACCATTTACCCCAGCACCCGCCAACTCATCGTGGCCGATATCTCGCTGGTACAAACGTCCTGCGGATTCGGCGTTCCGTTATACGAGTATGCGGGTGAGCGGGATGTTCACTTTGACTGGGCCGAGAAAAAAGGCGAAGCCGGGTTGCAGGATTACGTGCAGCAAAACAACCTGACCAGCCTGGATGGTCTGCCAACGCAGCTCGGGCTGGCTAAAGAGCCATTGTAAACGGCATTCAACTTATTGTTGGAATTTCCCTGAGGGGTAGAAGTGTTACTAATATATTCGTTAAGGCCGCTTTTTCAGTATTCATGCCCTAATCCGGTTACGCCTGTTTTAGCCAGAGCATAAACACCGATGATGACGGGCTTTAAAATATTCTATGGATAATATATCTTGGAGACATCATTATATACCTCAATTTTATTTACAAGGCTTCACAAATGAGCAAGGCCTATTCAAAATATACGATGTTGAGTCAAGTAGGTTTATTAAAGATGGAAAATGGTTCTCTCCTGAATCATACTTTTTTGAGCGGGATGGTAACGCAATTTTGATTCATAATGAAAAGGATGATTTTTTGGAAAAAAAATATTACAAAGATATAGATCAAAAAATTGCGGAATTATTTAATAAAATAAGATTAGCAAAGCCAGGAACAAACTTTGGTATTACTGATGATGATATGCCATTATTTCAATATTTTGTTGGGATTTTATTTTGGCGATTACCACAAAACTATAGTAGATTAAACTACTTACTAAAGAATACAGACTTAACAAAAATAGGCTTTTCAATTAAAAATCAGAGTGGCGAAATAATTAATAACTCTGAAAAAGGTAGGGAGATTATACAGAGTCCTAATGTATTCAAAGCAATGAAATTCTTGCTACCCAACCTTTTGTTTCCTGAGATTTTAAAATGTGAAACCCCCCTTCATATTCACGAAATGCCAAAGGGATTGCCATCACTATGCAGTGATAATCCTATTATATTTGAAGACTCAGTGTTACCAAATATTTATAGTGACAATTTTATTTTACCAGTAACAAACAGAATTCTGTTTATTAGAAGCAATAAAATAAACCCAAATTGTGAAACTAATATAAAAATAGATATTGACTTGATATTATTAAAGCAATCAAAAAAATATGTCAGTTGCACCGATGAGCTATATATACATATGCTAAACAAATATTTTGAATGTAACTATAATTCGATAGAAGAAGTGAAAAAGAAAGTATTTAGTGAAATAATAGGCTAGATAATAACGGAGTTATACTATTTTTTCATAAAGTTCAGCTGTTGTAGTGACACGATCAAACCCATAGATTTCAAATGTGTGATCAGTTTTTTATCACCTGTCCATAGCTAGCCATCAGTCTGTAATGTCAAAGCAACATAGGCAACGTCAAAGCTGTCAGCGCCACTGGTGGTCGTTCCGCTTCTGCCCAATGGTGCTGCTCAATCAGTGTTTCGTTACAAAATTCGAGATGACGCAGGAGCGTATAAAGTATGTCGAGTATCTCGCTTGCTTCACGACTGGCCAGCGTAATGATTTTAGGTTGAACAGCTCGACAAAAGCGTAATAACAAAGCCGCGAAGAGTACTGCTGGACGGGTAAAGGCCTGGTAGTTTCCGTTCAGGGTGATGGCTACGGGTATGACCACAAAGCCGTGATGCCGCTATCCACCTAAAAAGCCTTGTTTTGACGAGCGGTGTATTGCGCTTGCCGTGCTGGTGGAGCACCAAAATGGTGGATACCCGTCAGATAGGCGTACTCCATTACTTACTTTATCCGTTTCTTTACGGCATGAAAGTAAATCAGCCCGTTCGGCTCACGATGGTGGGAGGAGGAAGCTGGGCCACGGCCCTCGTTAAAATTCTCTCCGAAAATAATGTCAGCGTTAAATGGTGGCTTCGTAAAGCATCCGATGCCGAGCACATCAAAAAATTCGGGCATAACCCCAGCTACCTGAGCGATGTACAGATTAACACCCGCAAAGTGAAGGTCTGCACCAAAATCGTTGATTCATTCAAAGACAGCGAATACGTTATCCTGGCCGTGCCAGCCGCCTTCATTGGCGACGCCCTGACGGGTCTGAACCCCACACATTTCGTCGGGAAATCGGTGGTTTCAGCCATTAAAGGCATGATTCCGGGAGCCAACCAACTGGTAACGGACTGGGTGAGCGAGCAGTATGGGGTGCCGGTGGAGCAGATGGCCGTTATTGCGGGACCGTGCCACGCCGAAGAAGTTGCCCTCGAAAAACAATCCTACCTGACCATTGCGTCGAAAGACCCGGCCTGTGCCGCCAGCGTAGCGGATTTGCTGCGGTGCCGGTTTGTTCAGACCACCCCCGTGGATGATATATACGGCATCGAATACAGTGCCGTGATGAAAAACATCATTGCGCTGGCGAGTGGCATAACGCGGGGGCTGGGGTACGGCGACAATTTTCAGGCGGTACTGGTATCCAATGCCATGCAGGAAATAAAACGGTTTGTGGATGCCGTCTACCCCAAACACCGCGACCTGAGTGGCTCGGCTTACCTGGGCGACCTGCTCGTAACGGCCTATTCGCTCTTTAGCCGCAACCGCACCTTTGGTACCCTCATTGGCCGGGGGTATACCATCCAGTCGGCACA
Organism: uncultured Cytophagales bacterium; assembly: GCA_963782245.1. Classification (GTDB taxonomy): domain Bacteria; phylum Bacteroidota; class Bacteroidia; order Cytophagales; family Spirosomataceae; genus Spirosoma. The sequence continues at coordinate 24,886 of CAWAJC010000040.1, read as the reverse complement.
GGCCGAAATGAACATGATTGCCGAAGGGTATTACGCCGTTAAAAGCATCTACGAGATAAACCGCCAGTACGGGGTGGACATGCCCATTACGGATACCGTGTATTCGATCCTCTACGAAAAGGCGGCTCCCACGGCTGCCATGAACGAACTGAAGGGGCTGTTACTGTAGGCTGGCCACAGGATTGACCGTGAACGGCAACTTACCCGGCCAGCCTAATCGGGCCTGGCCTGTTCGGTGTGTTTGTTTGCGCGGCATCGGTCGCTGCAGTACTTCACGTCGTCCCAGACGGCTTCCCATTTTTTGCGCCAGGTAAACGGCCGGTGGCAAACGACGCAGATTTTCTGGGGCAGGTGTTGCTTCTTCGTATTCTTCATCGAAACCAGGCGTATCTATAGGAAAGTCAGAGGGACACCGGCCATTTATCCGGTTTGGCGTAACTCAAACGGCCCAGAAGCTGGGTGCTGTAATAGGCATCCAGGCCCGAGCAGGCGAGTGCATCGGCCCGTTCAAGGTCCACGAAGCCATCTTCACTCACCACGCTATCGTCCACCTCAATCTGCTCAATACGGCCAATAATCAGCAGCGTACCGTTGAGGGGAATCGGGATTTTGTCGGCAAAGGTCATGGCGATTTTTACGACTGCTTCCTGCACGAAGGGCGCACCGGAGGCATCCGAAAACTGCTCGGTAAACCCGGCTGCCGCAAACTCAGAAACGCCGGTTTCGTAGCGGGCCGACGTTTGGTGGGCCTTTTCGAGGTCGGATGTTTTGATGTAGTTCAGGGTGAATTCGTTCGTTGCCAGAATGTTGCTGAGCGTATCCCGCTGCACCGTGTCCGGGCGGCAAATGAAGCCATACAGAGCGGGGTTGCTGCCAATGTGAATCAGGGAATTGAACAGGGCGAGGTTCGTATTGCCCTCCGGCGATCGGGTGCCAATGAGCACGGCCTGTTTGAACCCGGCCAGCGAATTGATGAGCGTAACCCGGTAACGCTGTTCCAGGTCATTCAACTCTTTTTGCGTAAATATCTTATTCATTCGCCTGTTTGTTAGGGGGTTGATTGCTATCGCTTGCTGATTTTATTGAGCGAGATGGGTTGCTGGCGGGTACACTTGAACCGGTCTATCTCGGGGTTTCTCTTTTGGGCGTGTTTCTGGCTCACGCCACTGTTTACCCGTTTGCGCCACCGGTCAAAACTACTCCGTTTCAACTCACTCCGCATCACTTTGATAACCTCCGCTTCGCTGAGGTCGAACTGGGCTTTGATAGCCTCAAACGGAGTTCGGTCTTCCCAGGCCATTTCTATGATTCTGTCGGTTTCTCTATCCATGTATTGGTTGTTTCAACGCAGACTATGGGCCAAATAATACTTGTTGCGCCGAATAAGCCCGTCTATATGTATTGATAGAACGCCCTGTAGTGAGCGAAAGTTTTATACTTTTTCACCGTATCAGGGCAGGTTAATAGCTATTTCTCGGATCGAGAAACTAGTGCCTGAAGGCATGTTGAAAAAGGAGAATTTACTATCTTGCTCGTATGAAAATCGTTTTAGACATTCCTGATAGCAAAGTAGGCTTCATTATGGAGTTGCTAAGGAGCCTGTCGTTTGTGAAAACAAAGCCGCTACCAGCGAGTATATCCAATGAAAAAGCCCTGTTTCTGGCCGAATTGAGTGAAGCAGTCGAGGAGTTAAATGACGTACTGGCTGGCAAAATGCAGGCCCGTGACGCTTACGAATTACTCAATGAGTTATGACCTCAAACGGTTGCCAGCCTTTGATAGTCAGGTGAAACAATTGGCGAAAAGATAGCGGGTTAGCGACAACAGCTGCGAACTAGGACAGGGAAATCATGTGGCAATGTTGTATTTTCTCTAGAAATCGATAATCGATAAGTACAAGAGGATGGCAATTTTCTATTTTGTTTCACATAAGATTCATTATAAAACACCTTTCGGAAATAACATAATGTTAGGCTACAATAATTACTTGACCGAATTTTGTAATTTACTAATTTTTAGTATATTGCAAATAGTGGTGCATAATATCAAGAAGCTATTGTGAGCAGTGCTATCTCAACCACTCTCAACAAATTGAGTAATCTGTAGCATAGAGATTTTAGCTAGGTGAATTCGAAAGCATTTCCTTTGTTGGGAAAAGTAGCCAAAAGCAAAATTTTTTTCTTTATATTAAAAAAACAGCCATGGAAAGTGAGTTTATAAAGACAGCAGGGAGTGTAGCAGGAATCGGGGGATTAGCTTTAGCAGTTGTAGTAATCGTATTCAGGGGGATATTATCAATGAAAATCTTTCCTCTACTCGGCAAAAAAGACACTTATAAAATTACTTAATAAAATTCTACTTTTTGCTTCTTTTACAATGATTATTGGAATTGGGGCTTGGATATATAAAGGTAGTGAAAAAAATTTAGATGATAATTCGGTGTCAAGGGATAGCATGTCAACAGACAAAAGTATTAATATCGACAACAAAAATAGTCAGAATTGGAAACATCATAAACGGCGACAATACTAAAATAAACTCTTATCAAATCGATACCCTAACTAGAGAATAGAACAAATATGATTACTAAATTATACAAACATATTTCTTTTGCTTTTCGTTAGCAATGCATCATTAGCTCAGGTCTGTATACTTCCAAATAATAATAGAAGTACAATTCAAAATAAAGGTTCTATAGGAAATATCGTCGTAGGAAATAACGCAACGGTAAATAATACATACATATATCCCACAAGGATTATTTCGCAAAACTTAGATAAACTAAAAAAACTAACTTCGTTAAACAAAGAATTTGTAAGAAAAGAAAAAAAGAATACAATTCTCAAGCAAAAGTAGATAAAGATAAAATAGCTGATTTAGCTGACAATGAGAAAAATTTATTGGATCAGTTAAATACTTTTAAATCTCAACTAGATAAAATTAAATATATCTTAAGTGATTCAGGAAATAAAGAAACAAATGATCTAATAAAGGAAATAGTAATAATTGGCGGTACAATTTGTTTAGCACAAGATTATAGCCTTGATGTTCGAGAAGTTACTGACGAATCTGGACAAAAAGTCTTTGTGCTTCAGAGAAACTTGATAGATAAAGATCCCAATTACATCTTTATAGATGAATTTGTTAATGGATTAGCAAGATCAAAGAAATTTAATAAGTTTGGGTTTATCAATGAAGAAGGAAAAGAAATTATGAGTTTTAAATATCAATACGTAGAACCTTTCGTAAATGACACAGCATTTGTTAAGAAAATGGATGGATGGTATTGCGTCAATAAAAAAGGAGTAGAGTTTAGATCAAAAGAGCAAAATATAAAAAAGTTTTCTTACCTTTTTGGCAATAAAACAATCGCTTATTTCAATGACGATAAATGGTATTTCATAAACAATAAAGGCGAAAAATCGTCTTACGGTTTTGTGGACTACAAATTTTCTAGTTCTAATAAATATTTGCTTGCTTTGAATGATGATAAGATAAACTATTTATAGTCATAATATCAAAGTGATAGGAGCTGTTTCAGAATATGATTCCGTAAAATCCATCATGAATGACAAGTTCTTTGTGATTGGAAACAGACTATCAAATAAATACGGAATGGTAGATTCATACGGAAAAATTGTCATACAGAAAAAGTATACATCGTTTGTTGTTGATACGTTAAATTGTTATGTTAAAGTAACTGACTATGAGAAATATCCTTACAATCAAGGTATCATTTCATTTAGCGGAAAAACCCTTTTAGAGCCTATATACAAAATTGGTTCCTTTTACAACGAAGATTTCAGTAGAACTTTTAGAAAAGACACGAAAGATGATTACGCGAATTCCACGAAAGAATTTTATAAAAAAAGCAAAATAAAAAGTCGTGATTTTGCAGAAATTCAAGATAGTAAGGGAAATTTTGGTGTAGTCAATAAGCAAGGAAAAATAATTGTCCCAATAATCTTTGAAGAAATAAACTTTCCAAATGATCGTTATGAATCCATTTTGCTACGTGGATTCATTCTCAAGGAGGTTGTTCCAACGGATGAAGTAAAACAATTTATTATAGCATCCAAAAACGACTATCGTAATTTTTTAGGACAATGCCTTTATGATGATTTAGGTAACATTGTTGTAGAACCAAGGGAAGGTTTGCGATTTTATCCCGAGTATTTTTTTTAGGAGGAAGACGTATTTTTTCATACACTTTGAATTCAAGCAAAACTTTATTGCCAAATATTAAATATGCACAGGGTGTGATTTCTTTCACAGGCAAAAAGATCGTTGAGTGTAAAATTTCTTTTGTTCGTCCGGATGATATTATAAATCAATATACTTATGGATCTAATACCGACAAAAACGGCGAATGTCCATTAAACGAATGCGAGTATGGGCTACTAAATAAAGATGGTAAAATTTTATATTCCTCCAAAGGAAGGAGCTTACTTGTAATCAGTAAAATTTCTGATACACTTATTTCTATAAATCACGATAAAAAAATCAGAATTGTATCAACTAATACGTGGAGAAACGTTGCGGATATAATTGCAGATAAAATATTTAAAGTTGACTCTTCTGGTAATTATATAGGTGTTAAAAATAACAAATTAGGCGTATTATCAATTAATGGTAGTGTTCTTACAAATTTTGCGTTTCTTTCTATTGATGAAATTACATCAAAATTTTACAAGGTAGGAAATGCTGATTCAAATAAGAAACTTAGGTTTAGTCTTTTCAATAAAAATGGCAATCCACTAACTGATTTCATTTACGATCCGAATAAATCTATTTGGTGGCAACTTTATGATAGTCACTTCGAATAATAAATAAGGGCTTTAATTAATCAGGATGGTGCAGATGTCGTTCCAGTTATATTTGATAGTATTTCTAAGTCAGATAAGTCGCACACCAAAGTTTTGAGGAATAATAAGATTTTTATCTTAGATAGCGACGCTAATTGCATAGAAAATTGTACAGATTATAGAGCGGTAATCCGAGAATACCGCTCTAAAGAGTGAAATTTTAATCAGGACACTTGCTCTCTACTAAGGATTAATAATGCCATTATCTTTGATTTTGATAGCCTGATATGAATTATAGTTCATACTATTGATCCTAGAATCCTTTGTCATTGTATGCTGGGAACAGCTGGGCGTATTTCGAGTTGTTGCGTTTATAATCTTGTATTTGATTGTAATAATCTCGTTATAGAATCACCTCCTGAGCTTGTCAACAGATAATCGTTTCCTAAGTCTGTTACATAGTAGCCAAGCTCCAAAGACCACCAGTAAAAATACTAATCCATAGGCTAAAGCCGCAAATAACCCCCGTCACCCAGACTTAACAAGAAACGCCCTAGCACTCGTGTGCAAAGGAGACAGACTAGATTGATGGTACGAAACAAAACTGGCTGAATGGCAGAATTGAACCATTGTGACCTTTCGTCCGAGCTGACGAATAATTCGTGGGAACCGTCCATGCCTAAGGTGTAGGATGGTGCTGCAAGCATACACCAGCATCGTCAGCAACAGATAGCTCTCCTGTAAACAACCAGTGGGTATCAGGTGGGGACTGGTGATAAAGCCTGCCGGTTAGGCGTAAGATGAAAGGCCAGCGGTGTTGATTAGCCTTGCCGTAATCGGCACTTACAGTTTATTGTAGTAGGAAAACACCGAAAGCAGCCCGGCTCTGGCTTTGAGGTCGGGTTTTTCGGCTTTTAGGAAAGCCTCAACCTGGTCTTTTTTATCCGCCATCAGCGCCAGTACTGCTTTTTTGCCCGGTGAAAACTTCACGGCTTTCTTATCGCGGACAGCATACCAGCTTTTTTGCAGGATAAGTTCATCGTCTTTGGTGCCGGTATTCATGGCAACATTAAAATTTGCCCGCTTAATATGGATCGAAGGGTGTTCCAGCAGGGTAAGCTTGCCGGGAGTGATCAGTTCAACGAAGCCCGTCAGCTCGTCGGCCTCACCCCGGTATTCGCGGGCGTTGATAAATAAACTGGTGGTGCCCCGCCTATTGTTCATCAATACGTATCGCACCCGGTTGGCCTGAGCCGATCGAATATCGTTGGCACCCGCCCGGATTTCTACATCGTTTGCGACCAGGTCCAGCCGTACCGGCACCCCAACCAGCGAATCTACCGTAGCCGACATGCCCAGTTTACCGTAAAATTTCACGATACCGGCCTGCCAGGTAGTATCGAGGTACGGATTACCAATGAGCTGACCGGCTTCACCTTTAATACCCCACAGAGTGCCCGTATTCGGAATGCTCAGGTTGGTAAAGTTGATCCGGTCGCGGGTACTTTGCGCCATGATCGCTTCCTGCTCCTGCGAGAATGTATTGGTTGAGATGGCTAGGAAGCTTAGGTAAAAGAATAAAAAACGCATGGTTCTAGAGTTGACTGAATCCCGATAATAAGTTGTATTTACGACAAAAATAGGTTATTTATTCTTCGCGCAAATACGAAATCTTATTTGGGTAAACCACCGTAAGGCGTATTAAATTACGTACTTTTGGCCGTTATTCCAATCATCAACTCGTATAACTCATGTTAAAACGCTTCCTGACAGGGCTGTTTTTCTTCAGCCTGTTCGGCTCATCGATTGCCCAGACTACCTTCCCCCGAAACGGTGTCTACGATGAACGACCGGGGCTTTACGCCTTCACCAATGCCACCATCGTTGTCGACCCACAAACTACTTTACAGAATGCCACGCTGCTCATCCGAAACGGACGCATAGAGGCCGTTGGTACCCGTGTTAGTGTACCCGCCGGAGCCGTAGTAACGGATTTGACAGGCAAAACTATTTACCCGGCTCTGCTCGACATCGACTCCGACTATGGGATGCCCGACGTAGCCCGCAGCAGTGGCCGGGGCGGCCGGGGCGGAGTGCCCCAGTACGAATCCAACAAAAAAGGGGCCTATTACTGGAATCAGGCTATCCAGCCCGAAAATGAAGCCAGCGTCCTGTTTAAAGCCGATGCCAAAAAGGCGGACGAACTTCGCAAACTGGGCTTCGGGGCGGTACTGACCCATCCGCACGATGGCATTGCCCGGGGAACGGGCTCGCTCGTAACCCTGGCCGACGACATGGAAAACATGCTGGTGCTCAGACCAGCCGCCACGGCGCACTACTCGTTCAGTAAAGGGACGTCGGGGCAGCAGTACCCGAACTCCATGATGGGGTCGGTGGCGCTGCTCCGGCAGGCGCTGTACGATGCCGACTGGTACAAAAAATCGGGGAGCAAAGAGCAGGCAAACATGTCGCTGGATGCCCTGAGCCGGACCAGCTCCCTACCCGCCATTTTCGATGCTAACGATAAAATGGGTATCCTGCGGGCCGATAAAATTGGGGATGAGTTTGGCGTTCAGTACATTGTTCGGACCACGGGTGACGAATACCAGCGGCTGGATGAGGTGAAAGCAACGGGTGCTCCGCTGATTGTACCGCTCAACTTCCCGGCCCCCTACACTGTAGAAGATGCCTGGGATGCCGATAACGTATCCCTGGCCGAGATGAAGCATTGGGAAATGGCTCCCCTGAACGCCGGGCGGGTGGCTAAGGCCGATATTCTCTTCGCCCTGACTACCGCCGACCTGAAGAATAAAGCTGATTTCTGGCCCAATCTTCGTAAAGCCATCGAGAACGGACTGCCGGAGCAAAAGGCCCTGGAAGCCCTGACCACCGTTCCGGCCAAACTCATTAAGGCGGAAGACCTGCTGGGGACATTAGAAAAAGGACGATTGGCTAATTTTATCATCACGTCCGGCAATCTGTTCAGCCCCGATAATGTGATTTACGAAAACTGGATGCAGGGCAAACAGTACATTGTGGCCAATAAAAATGCCGCCGACCTGCGCGGTACCTGGAACCTGACGGTGGCAGATCGGTCTAACCTGAAGCTCAATATCACGGGGAAAACACCCGCCAAGCCGGAGTATCAACTCGTGGTTGATACCGTAAAAACAACTCCCAAAGTAACGGTGTCCGACGATTTTATCTCCATGCAGGTTCAGCTGGACCGCCGGCGCGGCACCTCGCGGCTCACGGGTTATCGAACCGGAAACACGGTAAAAGGGGAGGGGGAAACGCCCGATGGAAAAGTCGTGACCTGGTCCATGACCCGTACGGGCGATGCACCCGCTCAACATCGGCCACCGTCTACCTCCGCAACCAGCACGACGGGGGCCGTGGCTGCGGGAGCAACCAGCACAACGGCGGTTGGCTCGCTGCTGTACCCGTTTGTGGGTATGGGCAATGCGCAGAAGCCCAAACCGGAAACAACACTGATTCGCAATGCGACCGTCTGGACCAACGAGCAGGAGGGCATACTCACCAATACCGATGTGCTGGTTTCGGGCGGCAAAATTACCAAAGTCGGGAAAAGCCTGACCGCACCGGCAGATGGGAAGGTCGTGGATGGCACGGGTAAATTCCTGACCAGCGGCATCATCGACGAACACTCGCACATTGCCCTGCTGTCCGTCAACGAAGGGTGGGCAGTCGAGTTCGGCGGAGGTCCGGATGGCAGACGTGATCAACCCGGACGACATCAATATTTACCGGCAACTGGCCGGGGGCGTCACGGCTTCCCAACTCCTGCACGGCTCGGCCAACGCCATCGGCGGTCAGTCGGCGCTGGTGAAACTCAAGTGGGGCGAAGCACCGGAGGGAATGCTCATCAAAGGAGCCGACGGCTTTATTAAGTTTGCCCTGGGCGAAAACGTCAAGCAGGCCAACTACCCGAATCCGGGCGTACTAACCCGCTTCCCCCAGTCGCGGATGGGGGTGGAGCAAGTCTTTATGGACCACTTTACGCGGGCTAAAGAGTACACCAGGGCGTGGGCAGACTACAATCAGTTACCCACCAAACAGAAAGCCACGGCCCTGGCTCCGCGTCGGGACATTGAGCTGGATGCGCTGGCCGAAATTCTGGCGAAGAAACGCTTCATTACCTGCCACTCCTACGTGCAGTCGGAAATTAACATGCTGCTGAAAGTGGCGGACTCACTGGGTTTCAAAGTGAATACCTTCACGCACATCCTGGAAGGGTATAAGCTGGCCGACAAGATGGCAAAGCACGGCGCTGGCGGCTCGTCTTTTGCCGACTGGTGGGCCTATAAAATGGAAGTACACGATGCCATTCCGTACAATGCCGCTCTCATGCATAACCAGGGCGTAACGGTCTCCATCAATTCTGACGACGCCGAAATGGCCCGTCGCCTGAATCAGGAAGCGGCCAAAACAGTCGAGTACGGGGGGATGACGGAAGAGGCAGCCTGGAAAATGGTGACGCTCAATCCGGCTAAACTCCTGCACCTGGACGACCGGATGGGCAGCATTCGCGTCGGTAAAGATGCGGACCTGGTGCTCTGGAATGCTAACCCGCTGGCTATTTACGCCCGCCCCGAAATCACGATGATTGATGGGGCTATTTACTTTAGCCTGAAAGACGAGGCCGCCAAACGGGAAGCCCTGCAGGCCGAACGCGCCCGGTTGGTTCAGAAGATGCTGGCCGCCAAAGCCAGTGGTTTCCCCGCAGTACGCCCAACGGCCCGCCGGTCGCGGATGTGGCACTGCGAGGATGTGGAAGGGATGTATACGGAAGAGGAAAAGTAAGTATTCGGTTTATGGTTTTCAGTTTACGGTTGCGCGGTGCGTTCCCAAGTCCACTTACAGGCTGTTATAAGACCGCGTTGCGCTACCGTAAACCAAAAATCGTAGACCGTAAACCATAAAAAAACATGAAGAAACTACTCATACTATTTATTACCCTGACCTCGCTCACGAGCTATGGTCAGAATCCCGCTCCGGCAAAGCCGCAGACGAAAACCATTGCCCTCATGGGCGGTACGGTCCACGTAGGAAATGGGCAGGTAATTCCAAACGGCGTGGTCCTGTTTACCAATGGCGTTATTACCAACGTGGTTGATGGTACGACTGTCCGGCTGGACCTGGCCAACGTTGAAACGATTGATGTATCGGGCAAGCACGTGTATCCCGGTTTTATTTCACCGGCATCCACGGTGGGTCTGCAGGAAACCGGTGCTGTCCGGTCTACCGTCGATAAACAGGAAATTGGCGTGCTGAACCCCAACGTTCGGGCGCTGATTGCCTACAATACCGACTCCGAAATTATCCCGACCATTCGTAACAATGGCGTATTGCTTACCCAGGCTATGCCGCAGGGCGGGACCGTTTCGGGAAGTTCGAGCGTGATGATGGCTGATGGCTGGAACTGGGAAGATGCGGTCCTGAAAAAAGATGATGGTATCTGGCTCAACTGGCCAACCTATTTCTCCCGTGAGTTCAACTTCGAGGACTTTACGACTGTCATCAAAAAAAGCGAGAAACGCGAACCGGCCATTGCCGCTTTACGGGCTACGTTTGCCGATGCCAGAGCCTACGCGGCCATGACCAATCCAACGCCCGCAAACCTCAAACTGGAGTCGATGCGGGGGTTGTTTTCCGGAAAACAGAACCTGTACATCCGGGCCGATTACGCCAAAGACCTGATTGAAGCGGTCTCGTTTGCCAAAGACATGGGCGTGAAGAAGTTTGTGCTGGTAGGGGGCGAAGAAGCCAACCGGGCCATTCCATTCCTGAAAGAAAACAACGTACCCGTTATCCTGAGCGGTTTGCACCGGCTTCCCAACCGCGAAGATGAGGATGTAGACATGCCATATCGTATGCCGGGTATTCTGCACAATGCCGGGTATACTGGTTAGCCTGAGCTACGCTGATGAGTGGTGGCGGACCCGAAACCTGGCGTTTCAGGCGGGCACAGCCGCTGGTTTTGGGGTGACCGACCGCGAAGAAGCGCTGAAGATGGTAACATCGAACACCGCTAAAATTCTGGGGATCGACAACCTGGTGGGCACTCTGGAAAAAGGCAAACAGGCCACCCTGTTTGTGTCGGCGGGTGATGCGCTCGACATGCGGACCAACAAAGTAGAACACGTATTCATTCAGGGCCGGAAAGTGAATCTGGACGACCGCCACAAGCGGCTCTACAACACGTACAAGGAGAAGTACGGGAAGTAAGTTTTAGGTTTACGGTGATCGGTTTACGGTTGGCTGACGCAAGCCAAATTGACGCGTCAGCCAACCGTAAACCGTGAACTGAATACCGTAAACCACCTTAAACTGTTTATCTCCTCCCTGCCTGGTACGCCTTCACCGCCTGCTGGTTCAGTCCGAAGAGTAGTGTATTGCCGATGGGTAGTACGCTCCGGACATCGCCCATGAGCTGGAAACCGGATTGCGGCTGCGGCACCGCCGAGAAGCCTCCTTTGCCGTCCCCCTGTAACAGTAAACCGTAGTTGGCATCCGACCGACCGAACCGCAGCCGGGCCTGCCGGGTGTTGCCGCAGAGCAGCAGGTCTTTCTTCCCATCCTGGTTATAGTCCAGGACGGTCAGCGTAAAAATAGGGGAGGTCTGAGCCGCCAAGGGGAGGGGCTTTTCCGTGAACTTACCACCCGCGCTACTGGCAAAATAGGACGTTTTTAACTCGGTAGCGGTCAACTTTTTTGCCCCCTTCAGTTCCTCTTCAGTAAACACGTCGGTCAGGGTGGCATTGGCATAGCTGTCGTAGGTCGTGAACCGATGGCGCAGCATACCTACCTGGTCGAGCAGCTCGTCGCGGGTGGCGTGGGGGTAACTTTTGCCCTGGACATAGAGCGTCAGGATAGGGTCTATTTTTCCGTTGTTATCGAAGTCCTTGTAAATTAATTCGGCGGGTTCTGTCTCACTAGCGCGGCACTGGGTGTTCAGTCCCTGATTACCAATGACCAGATCCGGGCGACCGTCGCCGTTGAAATCATCCACCAGGAGTTTGTTCCACCAGCCCCGGTATTCTTTCCCGAAATAGGTAGTTGTCTGGTCTGTCAGTTGCCCCGTTGTTCCGCTCGCCAGCCCCAGTACGGTTATAGGCATCCACTCGCCCACCAGCACCAGTTCGGGTTTACGGTCGGCGTTGAGGTCTGTCCAGGCGGCATCGGTAACCATACCCAGATTGGCCAGCATGGGCGCCAGACGGGCGGTCTGGTCGGTAAAGGCTGGCTGACCTCCTTTTGTCCGGCTTTCGTTAATCAGCAAAAAACTCCTGGGCGCTTCGGGATACCGACCCGGCACGACCCGGCCCCCCACAAATAAATCAGGTCGCCCGTCGCCGTTTACATCCGCCACCCGGGCGCAACTCGAACTGGTTTGCATAACGGGCAGGGCACCGGTACTTTTGGTGAAATTGCCTTTGCCATTGTTGAGGTACAGGCGGTCCTGCAATCGGGCCAGGGCATCGGTGCTATTTTCCGGCTGTAAATCGCTGTAGCCGCCACTGCAAACGTAGAGGTCAGGAAAGCCATCGGCGTTGGCGTCGAAGAAAACAGCGTCCGCGTTGTTACTGGTTTTATCGGTCTCAAAAGCGGGTTGCGCCAGGCGGGTAAACTGCCCGGAAGCCTGCTGTACGAACAAAGCACCGGCCTCTCCGCTGCTGCCCCCCACGTACACGTCCTCGCGGCCATCGCCATTCACATCTGCTTTGGCCATACACGGCCCGTTGAACGACTGAGCGTTGACCAGCAGGGGCTGCTGTTTAAAATCATTGATGGTACTAACCGGGTCCGTAAAGGCAACGGGCGATTTTATCTCCCGAAATAGCGCCGGAGCCGCAGCGGGGGCGCGGTAGGAGGACTGGGCGTCTTTTTCCTGCACCGTCAGCAACTGATCGGCTTTCAGGGTTGTCAGCAGTTGTTGCTTTCCTGTTGGCCAAACTACCCGGAGCGAGTCAATGGCCGGGTTTGTCCCCAAACCAAAATGCAGCCGGGGCGAAATGCTCGACTGGTAGCCCCGCGTCGGCATCTGTTCCAGGTATTGCTGTTTTCCTTTTTGGTAGAGGGTGATTTTTGCGCCCACGCCCTGCGTGTTAAGACCAGCTCCCGCCAGGGTCAGGCTGAGGTAATGGTGCTCGCGCTCTTTATTCGTTTCGTTCTGGTAAATAAAGGCAGGCTGGTTGGTGTTGTTAACAATCAGGTCCAGGTCTCCGTCATTGTCGAGGTCTGCGTAGGCGGCTCCGGTGCTGTTGGCTGTTTGGGTCAGCCCCCAGGTCTTACCGGCGTTGGCAAAGGTAACGTCGCCCGATGCGTTGTCTCCCCGGTTCCGGAAAATGTAATTAGCCACATTGGACGACGGTATTTTGTGCACCAGTTCCAGCACATCTTCACGCCGGAAGTTGGCGGGGCGGTTCTGCATGTAATCCGTCATGAATTTCAGGAAATCCAGGTTCGTATAGTCACGAACGTAGCCGTTGGTAACGTACAGGTCTTTCCATCCGTCGTTGTCATAGTCGGCAAAGAGGGGAGACCAGCTCCAGTCGGTGTTGGAGATGCCCGCCAGTTGGCCTACTTCCCTGAATGTGCCGTCGCCATTGTTGACCTGCAGCATGTTGCGCATGTGCTGGTGATGAAAGCCCGAGGCCACGCTCAAGGCATATTTCTCGTAGTTGTCGGGTGCCATCAGCAGCTTCTGCCGACGGTTATCTTCGGGCAGCATATCGAGCGTCAGAATATCGGGCCGGGCATCGTTGTTGATGTCTGCCACGGCATTCCCCATCGAGAAATTGGAGGTATGGCCAATACTGCTCTTGAGCACATTCCGGAACGTGCCGTTTTTGTTGTTGAGGTACAGGTAATCGGGTACGCCGTAGTCGTTGGATACGTACAGGTCGGGCCAGCCGTCGGCGTTCAGGTCCGAGACCCCAAGCCCCAGGCCGTAGGTAAGTACGGAGCTGCTCAGGCCGGACTGCCCGGTGACATCGTCAAACCGTTTTCCGGTATTGCGCAGCAGCCGGACGCCAATTTCCGGATTGGTTTGTTTAAGCAGAGCTGCCGTGGGTACGGGGTCCAGTATGGGCAGCAGCCGTGGATTATGATTGAGCAGAAATAGGTCCAGGTCCCCATCGCGGTCGTAGTCAAAAAAAGTGCCCTGCGTCGTCTGGCCGGGATTACCCAGCCCCCACGCATCGGCCTGATCCGAAAAGTGAGGGACTCCCTGGGCGTCGGGTCCGTCGTTGATAAACAGCTGGGGAATGCGTTTCTGGGGCGGCAAGCTGCCTGAATAACACACCAGCAAATCCAGCCGACCGTCGCCGTTCACGTCGGCCATGGAAACGCCCGTTCGCCAGGGACCTTCGCGTCCGGCTACACCCGCCGTGGCTGTTATGTCCGCAAAGGTCAGCTTCCCTGCGCCGGGTTTAGAGCGGTTCAGGTACAACTGGTTGGGTACCATGTTGCCACTGAAGAAAATATCCTCCAGTCCATCGCCGTTGAGGTCACCCACGGCCACGCCCCCGCCGTTGTAGAAATACTCGTACATCAGCACGTTGGTATTCAGTCCCTCGGTCAGGTTATTGGCAAAGGTAATGCCGGTCTGTTCGGGGGTGAGGAGCGTGAACAGGGGAGGACCACTACTGGTTTCGTTGGGGTTACCCTCCTCCTGCTGTTTGTCAGAAGAACCGCAACCGGTTAAAGCGAGGAGAATAAGAAGGAATGGGAAACGCGTTTTCACGGAATTGAGTTTATGACGGAATTCTTCTAGTGCGTTGTCGGCGCGGCAATGCGGTAGAAAAACAGAACGTTAAAAATACAAACAAAAATGCCAGTACCCACAGGTACCGGCATTTTTGAAAAGCGTATGCGGTAAGAAAGACTAGTAGCCGGGGTTCTGCACCAGCTTGCTGTTCCGGTTAATCTCATCGCGGTTGATGGGCAAAAAGTAAAGTTTATCCGCCCACTTCCGGTTTTCCTTACCCGTTCCCAAATCCTGCACCTTGTACGAATACGTGTAATTGTCCTTGCTGTATTTGTACGTCGTTACGGATTTGCCCGGTTTGAGTTTTCCCGGTAATGATAACAATCTGGGCCTGCCTGCCGAGGGCGGCTGGCGCGGTCATCCACCGGCGAACATCGTAGAAGCGCTGATCTTCCAGAAACATCTCCACGTTGCGCTCATTCTGGTAGCGGGCCATCAGGGCGGCACCCGTTTCGGTGATGGCAGGCATCCCTACCCGGAACCGAACGGCATTGATCCATTTTTTCGCTTCGGCTTCCTGCCCCAGCATCATACTGGCTTCGGCATAGTTCAGTGCCACCTCCGTAAACCGAATCTGAATGGATGGAATCTCCTGGCGGATGTTCTGATCCACAATCGATACATCGGTGTTGAAGAACTTACGGATGGCGTAGCCCGTCCAGGTACCGTTCCAGTTTTCGATGGTGCTGTTACGCGTATCCAGACCGGAAAACTTGGTTGGGCGGCCGAGGTACCTACTTCGTACTCGCCCATCTGGATTTGTCCGGAGGGTCGATACCAGCAGCATCAGGCGTACGGGGTTTCCACTGAGCACCATCGAAGAGGATAGACGCGTAGAAGCGGGGGTCGCGGTTTTCGTAGGGAGCAGCCGCGTGAGTTGGGTTAGCCCAGTCGAACTTGGTACCATCCATCATCTCGTAGTTATCAACCATCTGCTGGGTTGGCTCGGTGGAGGTCCAGCCGTGGTACCCATTCGGCATGTTATTGCGCGGGAACCAGGAACCCCAGTCATCATTAGACGCCCGGATGTAGTATTTCAGGAAAATACCATCCGCTTCGCCCCCGTTTTGGGACAAACTCAGGTTCACGTAGTTCTGCTGCCCTTCGGCCGCCGAAACAGGAGCCGCCAGATTCAGCTTGTAGCCATACTGGTTCAGGTCAATAACGGCTTTCGCGGCATCCTGCGCTCGCTTCCACCGGGCTGTCCGGTCGCCACTGACGTAACCCAGCAGTTCGGGTTTGTCGAAACCGGCAATTACAGTCGACTTGGCTTTGGCCGTTGGA
The DNA here is from genome assembly GCA_963782245.1 of uncultured Cytophagales bacterium. GTDB lineage: Bacteria > Bacteroidota > Bacteroidia > Cytophagales > Spirosomataceae > Spirosoma. The sequence goes on along the minus strand of CAWAJC010000040.1, from coordinate 9,004 downwards.
ATGTCGTGCAGGTCACTGGCGGCATACAACAATACCCGTGATTTGAGGGCCATAGCGGCACCCATCGTAGCGCGACCGGCAGCCATGTTACGACCCTTTAGCAGGGCGGTGGCCGAGTCCAGATCCGTGACAATGGAGTTCACGTTCTCTTCGTAGGTATTACGGGCAATGGTGAAATCCGGCTCATCCAGCGTGTAAGGCGTTTTGATGAGGGGTACCGCCCCGTAGTAGCGGAGTAGCTGATTGTAGAGATAGGCCCGCATAAAGTACATCTCCCCGCGCAACCGGCCGGCCAGATTGTCACCATTCTCGAACTCCGGCTTGGCTAATTTCGACAGGGCAATGTTGGCGGCCCGAATCCGGGCGTAGACCGTTCCCCATTCCATGGTGCTTTTAACCGTTCCGGTATTCGACGGACTCACGTTGGCTTCGTTCACGTCCTGCTTGCCGAAACTATACAGGGCATTGTCAGTCTGGCAGTCAAAACTCATCTGGTCCAGCAAGCCATCCCGAATACCATTGTAAACATCCGTTGCAAACGCTTCGGAGAGGGCACGGTCGGCCCAAACGGCATTACCCGGCAGCTTGTCGAGCGGTTTGGTATCCAGAAAATCGGTGTTACAGGCTATCATCGTTGTGCCCAACAGCAGGCTGAATGATAGACACTTTGCTATATAGTTCATACTAGGTTGATTTTAAGGTTAAAAACTAACAGTCAAACCCGTGTTGATGACCCGAGCCTGGGGGTAGTACTGCGCGCTGCCACCCGTCGATTCGGGGTCGAAAAGGCCTTTCATGGCGGGTGCGTAGGTTGCCAGGTTGAGGCCGTTAACATACACCCGCAGGTTGTTCAGGCCCACTTTGTTAGCAAGGTTACCCGGTAGGGTATAGCCAAACTCGAGGTTTTTCAGGCGGATGTAATCCGTGCTTTTGAGCCAGTAACTGGTACCGTTGGAGAAGTACTGATTGCTGCGGTCAACAATGCGCGGATCAACCGTGCTGGGGTTGTCCACCGTCCAGCGGTGATCATAGCTCCATTGCAGGAAGTTACCAATCGTACCCGACTCAGTTTGCAGGAATATCTGTCCACCGGCTGATCCCTGAAAAAGAATACTCAGGTCGAAATTTTTCCAGCGGGCCCCTAGGTTTAAACCACCCTGAAAACGGGGCTGGTTGTTGCGGTCGGCCCGTACCCGGTCCTGAGCATCAATTTTGCCATTTCCATCGATGTCTTTGAGCCGCATATCGCCGGGACGCAGTAAGCTGGCACCAACTCCAGCGTAACTAACCGTGTTGGCATCAATTTCGGCCTGGGTACTGAATATGCCGTCGTACTGGTACAGCAGCGAACCGTTCTGGTCGTTCGGGTTATTGACGTTAGTAGGTATGGGTTTACCCGTTGACCGCTGCCACTCAGGTGCGCCGGGCGTTTCGTCCCAGAACGTGATCGTGTTTTTGGCATACCCACCGTTCACGCTTATGTTGTACTTGAAATCGCCCGCCTGCCCATTGTAGCCAACGTTGAACTCGTAGCCCTTGTTGGTCACCCGGCCAATGTTGGTAGCGGGTAAGGTAGCGCCGGTCGTTTGCGGGATGGAAGCACTCTTGCGCCACAGGATGTTCGACCGTTTGTTCTGGAATACGTCAAACTCGAAGAACACTTTACCATTCAGCAGGGAGCCTTCCAGACCAATGTTGGAGTTATTGGCAACCTCCCAGGTTAACGCTGTGTTCGGTACGCCATTCTCGTAAATGGTTTGAGACACCTGGTTGTTGATTACATACCCCCAGTTTGAATTGACGGGGTCACCATACGCGTAGGTAGGCAGGTAATCGTACTCCCGCAGGTTACCGTTGAAGAACACCTGGTCGTTACCCAGCTGACCCCACGAGGCCCGTAGTTTGAGTGAACTAACCGCCGGAAGTGCTTCCTTGAAGAAATTTTCTTCCGAAATGCGCCAGCCTGCCGACACACCGGGGAAGAAGCCCCAGCGGGAAGAACGGGGGAACATATACGAACCATCGTACCGCCACAGGAATTCGGCCAGGTACTTTTCTTTGAAGTTATAACCGGCCCGACCGAAGTAACTCATCCGGGCACGCTCCCAGGCGGCCGTTGTGTTGGAAACCTGCTGGGCGCTACCACCCGCAAAGAGTTGATCAACAGCCGTAGAGTTGAAGTACTGGCGGAAGCCCGAGAAGCCGCTTGAGTTGGATTGCTCTTTGGTAATACCGGCCAGTAAGGTTACCGCATGGTCGGCCCCGAAGGTATGGTCGTAACTCAGAATACCCGACAGCAGTGAGTTGAACTGGTCGTTCGTATACTGGTTGAGGGTTGCCTGGGCGGGTCCTTTCTGTACCCGTTTCAGCAGGGGGTCCTTATTGGTATCGTAGGACGTATAATCCCAGCTATACACGAACCAGGGGGTCTGCCACCGTTTGCCCTGCTGAATGTATTTGTCCAGGGCAACGCTGGCCGTTAGTTTCAGGCCCGGTACCCAGGGGTTGGTGATGTTTACGCTGGCGTTGCTTTGCAGGTAATAACGCGTGTCCTTGTCGTACCCCGTAGCGCTGGTGGTAACCAATACGGGCTGCTGCCCATTCTCGATATCAGGCGCGGGCAGGCCATTGGGCCAGAACGCAGGCCGGTTGGGATAGCCCCGCATCAGCATCCGGAAAATAGCACCGGCACCAACGGTTGGGAAAAAGCGGTTTTCCTGACGACCAACCACACCCGTTACCAGGTTGATGTACTTACTTACTTTGGCATCCAGATTCAGGCGGAAGTCATATTGCTTGTAGCCGGTAGCCGAATTTTTGTAGTACGCATCCTGACTCTGATAGTTCACCGACGTCAGGTACTTGATATTTTCTGACCGCCCACCAGTTGCATCGTGTGCCGCGACTGGGGAGACCAGGTTTTCAGTGCCGCACCGAACCAGTCGGTATTCGGGTGGCCCCAGGGGTCAGAACCATCGTTGAATCTTCTTGATGTCGTCGGGCGTGAAAGCCGCTTTCGCAACCGCACCGTTGTCGGGGCGGGTGTAGGTGCCCGTTGTGTTGAAGGCCTCCAACGCGGGCTTCCAGAACTGCGAAGGCATATTATAGGCGTTGATTTCGTTGTTCAACTGGGCATAATCGGCCGCGGATGCCATTTTAGGAATGACCGTTGGCTGACCAAAACCCTGGTTGAAGCTGTACGATAATTCAGGCTTACCCGTTTTGCCCCGCTTGGTGGTTACCAGAATAACGCCGTTGGCCGCCCGCGACCCGTAAATAGCCGCCGAGGCATCTTTCAGTACCGAAATACTCTCGATGTCGGCAGGATTCAGGCGGTCGATACCCCCGGCCCGTGCCGGTACACCGTCGATAACGATCAGCGCATCGTTGTTACCCAGGGTGTTTGAACCCCGAATACGGATAGCGGCCCCATCATACCCCGGCTCACCACTGGCATTGGTGGCAATAACGCCCGGCATCCGGCCGGCAATGGAGTTCGACAGGTTGACCGCCGGTGACTTAATCAGTTCAGTCCCTTTTACCGAAGCCACGGAACCGGTTACGGTTTCTTTCTTCTGCTCACCGTATCCCACCACGATTACCTCGCTCAGCATCTTGTCATCCGATGCCAGGGTCAGGTTAACTGAATTACGGCCATTAAGCGGAATTTCCTGACTGCTGAAGCCAATGTAGGAGAATACCAGCGTCGAGTTTGGGCTGGGCACATTCAGGGCATAATCCCCTTCCGCTGAACTGACGGTACCGGTAGTGGTGCCTTTTACCACGATGCTAACGCCTGGTAAAGACTGCCCCTGGGCATCAATCACTTTTCCGGTAACTTTTGTCTGAGCCATTGCACCTACCGACACAACCAGACTCATAAACAGAAGCAAACAGAAAGCGCGATGGTACGTCCAGCGGGGCTCTGCAAGGAAGGTGTCGTCACGTATTGTGCGGACCCTCTGTTGGGTAAATTGTTTTAGCATAAGTTTATGGAGTTAACTTTTTGTAACACCCCAAAAAGCCTATTGCTTAGTGCTATCTACTTACCTGATATTACTCAAAATTGACTTTCTTTTACCTTTATTCCTATTAAAAATCGGTATAGTGCCATCAGATGATACGTTCTTGTTTTGATAGAACTGCCCGGTACAACAGGGATTTTCGGCCTTTTACCACTGATTTGCGGGCCTGACTACCTATGGGTTGATTCCCACGGGCGTAAACACCGGAAAGGCCAGCTCCACGGGAGCTGGCCTTTCCGGCAATCGTTACAAAGGGGTGATTAGTAGCCCGGGTTTTGCAACAGCTTAGCGTTACGATTTATTTCATCGCGGCTAATGGGCAGGTAATACATTTTGTCAATCCAGGTACGGTTCTCTTTACCAGGATCCGCATCTACTACTTTATAGCTGTAGTCGTAGCTGGTTGGATCGTATTTGTAAAGGGATACTACCTTACCCGGTTTGAGCGTACCCGTAATGTTGATGTAATTGGCTTTTCGTCCCAGGGTGGTAGGAGCAATCATCCAACGGCGGGCATCATGGTACCGCTGCTCTTCAAAGACCATCTCTACACGCCGTTCATTCCGGTACCGCTGGCGCAGCGCATCCCCCGACTCGGTGATGGCGGGCATACCTGCCCGGAACCGGACTTTGTTCAGCCATAATTTAGCTTCGGCATCTTCGCCCAGTTCGATACAGGCCTCCGCATAGTTGAAAAGGGCTTCCGTATAGCGGAAGAAAGGCCAGGGAATTTGCTGGTAGGTGTTCTGGTCAACAATGGCTGGATCGGGATCGATAAACTTACGCATGTAATAACCCGTGTAACTACCATTCCAGTCTTCCACCGAACTTTTGCGGGTATCCAGACCGGGCTTAACAACTTTAACCCCTCCTTCAATTACTTCGTACTGTCCGGTCTGAATCTGGTTGGCCGGATCCTTGGCCGCTACGTCGGCCGTGCGGGGTTTCCAGGGGGCTCCGTCGTACAGAATTGAACTGTAAAGGCGGGGATCCCGGTTAGCGTAGGGCATGCTGGCCGTAGCCGGATCGGACCAACTGAACTTGGAGCCATCAATCATCTCGTAATCATCAACCAACAGGGAGATCGGCGTATTTCCGGCCCAGTTATGGTACCCATTAGGGCCATTGAACAAGCCTTGCTGACCACCCGCTTCCTGCTTGCCGTTGATAAACGACCGGGAGAAAATAACGTCCTTTTCGCCCCCATTCTTGGAAAGGGCAATGTTCGTGTAGTTCTGCGAACCGGCGGCTTTGGTAGCCGGAGCTGTCAGATTAAGCTGTGAGCCGTAGGCTGTCAGGTCCAGTACGGCTTTGGCCGCTGCTTTCGCTTTCTGCCAGCGATCGGTCCGGCTACCGGTTACGTACCCCAGCAATTCGGGTTTGGTAAAGGCAGCGTGGGTCGCCGATTTCTGTTTGGCCGTAGCGGCATCGTACAAATCGCTGGCGGCATAAGTCAGAATCCGGGCTTTCAGCGCCAGTGCAGCCCCTTCATTAGCGCGTCCCTTGGCCATGGACAGGCCTTTCAGCAAAGTCGCAGCCTCGTCACAATCCTTCACGATGAAGTTGATACACTCCTCCATTGTATTGCGGGGTAAGGAGTAATCGGCCTCACCTAAACCATAGGCTTTATCAACGATGGGAACTCCCCCGTAATACCGCACCAGCTGCTGGTAATAGTAGGCGCGCAAAAACTTAGTTTCTCCGGTCAGGCGTTCCACAATCTTATTGGTATTGGAAAAGCCCGGTTTAGCCAGATTCTCCAGGGCGAGGTTAGCCGCCCGAATCCGCCCGTACATATTGTTCCACTCAATCGTCCCGTTGACCCAGCCAGCATCGGCCGGATTGGAGCGGGCTTCCGTAATGGTCGTGATGCCCCGGCCGGGGTGGGTGAACAGGGTCTCGTCCGTGAGGGAGGCCAGTTGCTGCTCGTCGAAACCGCCCTGCCCCAGGCCGGTATAAATGCCGGTAACAAAAGCTTCGGCCAGCGCGGCATCAGACCAGACCGCCGTACTGGCTACCTGATCTAAAGGCTGGGTATTTACGAAATCATCGTTGCACCCGGTAATGGCCATGGAGGCCAGAAACGTTGCCAGGGTTATTGTTTTAAATTGTCGTATCATGTTGAGAGTCGATTAAAAGCGCAGGGATATACCGGTGTTTACGATGCGCGATTGGGGGTAATACTGGCCCGTTGAGTTGTCCGCTTCCGGGTCAAAAGAGCCAAGTTTGTTGACAATGGTCAGCAGGTTCAGTGCATTGACGTACACGCGCAGGCTGCTGATGCCTACTTTTTTGCCAAGGGTTTCCGGAATGGTGTAACCCAGTTCAAAGTTTTTCAACCGGATATAGTCGGCAGAACGCAGCCAGTAGGTATTGCCGCCGGAATAATACTGGTCGCTCCGGTTGGCAATGCGGGGATGAACACTGCTGGGGTTATCCACCGTCCAGCGGTCGGTATAGATTTCCTGCAGGTAGTTACCAATATTACCCGATTCGCCCAGGCTGATGTACTGCTGAGCGCCGGCCGAACCCTGGAATAGAATGGTCAGGTCGAAATTTTTGTACGAAGCCGACATATTCATGCCGCCCTGAAACAGGGGTAGATTGGTCCGATTGTTCCGTACCCGGTCATCCGGCGTTATTTTACCATCGCCATTGAAATCCTGGTACTTCATGTCGCCGGGCCGGATGGTTTTAACCACAGCCGAATAATCGAGTTTGTTGGCGTCGATATCGGCCTGATCTCTGAACACACCATCGTATTGATACGCTACGTAGGAGTTGATGGGGCGACCCGTTGACCGCTGCCACTCGGGTGCACCGGGGGCTTCGTCCCAGAAGATGATCTTGTTCTGAGCATAGCTCCCGTTAACGCCAACGCTGTACCGCACTGCACCCGCCTGACCGTTGTAGCTGATCTGGCCATCGACCCCGCTGTTCCGCACTTTACCGATGTTTTCGGGGGGCAGAATCAGACCCGTTGTGCGGGGAACGGACGCGTTCCGGGGATACAGGATGGAGGTACGCAGGTTATTGAAGTAATCGAACTCAAACGCAATTTTACCGTTGAACAGTTGACCTTCCAGCCCAACGTTGGCGTTGTTGGCAACCTCCCAGGTAATATTCGTGTTGGGTATCCGGCTTTCCTGCAGAATTTTCTGCTGGGCATCATTAATGATGTAGGTATTAAACCCGTAGGTTCCCAGGTACTGATAAGTAGCTAGAGTTGTTCGTTCCGGGCAGATAGATCTGGTCATTACCCAGCTGTCCCCACGATGCCCGCAGTTTGAAATAGTTAACGAGGGGAACCGAGTTTTTCCAGAAGCCTTCCTCCGAAACGACCCATCCGGCCATCACACCCGGGAAGAAGCCATACCGGGTTTCCTTTGGAAAGATGTCGGATCCATCATACCGGCTCAAAAACTCAAACAGATACTTGTCTTTGTAGTTGTAGGCGATCCGGCCAAAATAGTTCAGACGGGCCCGGTTGTAGGCACCACCCCCGTTGTCTTTGCTCAGATCACCACCGGCAAACATCTGATCAATGGCGGGTGAGATGAAGTAACGACGGAAGGCGTTAAAGTTATCGCCCGCAATCGTCTCGCGGTTTACCCCGGCCAGTAAGGTCAGGCCATGATCGCCATATTTATGTTCGTAGGTAGCGATACCACCCAACAGAATCTTTAGTTCGGTGTTGTTGCCGAGTGACAGGCGGGGTTCGGCTGGTCCGCGAACGCTGGCAATCAGGTTCGGGTTTCCATTGGCATCTACTCCCGTACCCCGTTCATACAGCGTCCAGGGTGTTTCCCACCGCTTGTTGTTCTGATTGAGCTTATCGACAGCGGCCGTACCGGAAATTTTCAGGCCCTCAACACCAGGTACTTTGAAATCCAACTGGCCATTCGTCTGAATATAATCCCGCTTGTCGCGGTCGTAACCCGTTGCATTAGTCGTGATAACGACCGGATTTTCGCCGTTCTCGATGTCGGGGCCCGGCCGGCCATCGGGCCAGAAAGCGGGCTGGTTCGGCTTACCACGCATCTGCATCCGGAAAATAGCATTGGCTCCCCGCGTTGGGTAGTAACGGAACTCTTCGCGGCCCAGTACGCCCAGGGTCAGGTGGAGGTTTTTATTGATGTTCGCATCAATGTTAATCCGCATGTCGTACTGCTTGTAGCCCGTGGCCGAGTTCTTATAGAACGCATCCTGATTCTGGTAACCCAGCGAGGCCAGGTATTTGAAATCTTCTGTACCACCGGTCAACTGCAGGTTATGCCGGGTCTGGGGCGACCAGGTTTTCAGGGTCGATTTGTACCAGTCCGTGTTAGGATGTCCCCAGGGGTCAGAACCATCATTATACTTGGTTATATCGTCGGGCGAATAAGGAGCCTTCCGAATCGTACCATTTGGCCGGGTGTAGGAACCCGCCGTCTGATAGCCTTTCGTGGCGTCCGACCATTCACTAACGGGCAGTTCATACACACTCAGGTCATTGAGCATGGTGGCGTACTGCGCTGCATTGGCCAGTTTAGGCACGAGCGTTGGCTGCGCAAAGCCCTGATTGAAGGTATAGGATAACTGGGGCTTACCCGTTTTGCCCCGTTTGGTGGTGATCAGAATGACCCCATTGGCCGCCCGCGACCCGTAAATAGCTGCCGACGCATCTTTCAGTACCGAAATACTCTCGATATCAGCCGGGTTGATGCGGTCCAGTCCACCGGCACGATCCGGGATACCGTCAACCACAACGAGCGCACTGTTGTTACCCAGGGTGTTGGTACCACGGATACGAATAGCCGAACCATCGTAACCAGGCTCGCCACTGCGGTTAACGGCGGTGACACCCGGCAGGCGACCAGCCAGCGAGTTGGATAGGTTGGTGGTAGGCGACTTTACCAGATCAGCCCCTTTAACCGCTACCACGGAACCGGTTACGGTTTCTTTCCGCTGCGTACCGTAACCAACCACAATCACTTCGT
>CAWAJC010000039.1:0-26962 GCA_963782245.1 uncultured Cytophagales bacterium | reverse complement strand
GTACAGCGGGTTTGTGTAAACCCGAATACCCCATCGACCCCATTGATATAGGGTACGAGTGAACCATCTGCATTATAAGGCGTAGCTCGTGGGTCCATCAGTAAAGCCCCTCCTACCAGGGCGCCACCACGTCCGTCCGTATTGGCCAGGTTTTGCCGGGTATAGGTTCCGTTGATATTCAGGCCAATGGTGACGAATTTATTAATCTGCCCACCCAGATTGGAGCGAACGGATATCCGGTCATAATTCGTTTTTTTGATAATCCCTTCTTCCTTATAATACCCTACATAACAGTGCTTTGATCGGCCCGGCCCCGATGAAACCGTCATGTTCAGATCGGAATAAGGGGCGTTATCGTGCATGATCAGATCAAACCAGTTGTAGAGTATTTTGTCTGTTCCGGAAAACGATAGCCAATCGGCACTTCACTCTCGGCGGTTCCCGATTCTGAAGAATTCGAATCTGGTCCATGAAAATATCTTTCTTGAACTGAGCAAATTCGACCCCGTTCAACATTGTTACCCGTCGGGATTTGGTACACTCTGGATACCGTAATCAAGCGACAGATTGATATTTACTTTTCCCTCTTTGGCCTTTTGGTAGTTATCAGGACTACCCCGTTGGAACCTCTGGCTCCGTAAATAGCCGTAGAAGCCGCATCTTTCAGGATCGTGACACTCTCGATATCGTTTGGGTTTAGGTTTTGTCCAACGGACGTACCGACGGCAAATCCATCGATAACGTAGAGTGGGTTACTACCGCCCCCCAGCGAGCCAATACCCCGAACCCGTACTTCAAAGACACCGCCCGGCGTACCACTCTTTTGTTTGACAACCACCCCCGGTGCCCGTCCCTGAAGAATCTGGTTCGGATTATTTGCCGGTTGCTCGCCAATATCCCTCATGTTGATGACGGATACCGCCGAGGTAATATCCTGTTTGCGTTGCGAACCATAGCCCACAACAACTACTTCGTTCAGGGTCTGGTCGTCGGGCGCTAATGTAACGGTCAGCGTAGTTTGGCTACCAACGACTATTTCCTGCTTCTGATAACCAACAAAACTAAAGACGAGTCTGGCTTAGCATTTGGCACCGCAGATTACGATAACTCCCCGTCACCATCGGTGGTGGTTCCCTGCGTTGTGCCTTTCACGACCACACTCACGCCCGGCAATCCGGCCCCTTTCTCATCGATTACTTTTCCCGAAACCGTTATATCGGCTGGTGGGTGCTTGCAGATAACTGCCCCGATTGGGGAAGATGCAGGGCCATTAATGGACTCCGCTGGCAGATGCGTTTCCTCGCGGTAGGCTTGGGCTCAACTCCTGGGCAAAGCCAGAGAAAGAGCCTGCTACCATACTTAGCGCAACTAACGTGTAGAGTCTTTTCATGGGTTTCAGTATAAGAGATAGGAATTTGATAAACGACATCCTTAAAAAAGGCTATCGAATAGCCCAATATTACAATTTTGTCCTGTATACTTACCCATACCTACCCAGCATTGTCATTATTTGGATAATTTTCTTGAGAATTTTCAATATATATCTACTTTTCTTTTAGAATGGATAGGTGAATCTGGATGAACCTAGTGAGCCCTCGATAAATGGGTGTTATTTTCTGTTACTCACTTACTTTGTGTTCAAACCCGAATCAAGCAACCCATTATGCTTTATCACATTAAAATCAATGATTATTCCAACACGCCTAAATACCAGCAGATTTACAACTCGATTGTGGAAGGCATTGAGAATCGCGACATTCTGCCGGGCGATAAACTGCCCTCTATCCACGAATTATGCGCCGAGTTCGATGTCGCCAAAGGAACAATGGAACGGGCCTATGAACTCCTGAAAGAGAAAGAAATTATTGGGGCCGTAAAGGGAAAAGGATTTTATATCAACTATACGCCAACGGGGCATAATCTGAAAATATTTTTGCTGTTCAATAAGTTAAGTGTCCACAAGAAAATTATTTACGATTCATTCGTCGAGATTCTGGGACCAACCGTAGCCATCGACTTTTTTATTTATAACAACGATTTCCGGCTTTTTCGGGACCTATTCAGCGGCAGGCCCGCAATCATACGCATTACGTCATTATTGGCCACTTTTTTGAAGGGGGCGAAAAGGCGGATGAACTGATCAACAGCCTGCCTAAACATAAATTAGTAATTCTGGATAAATTTCTGGAGGGAATAACCGGGAAGTATGCGGCCGTATTTCAGAACTTCGAGAAAGATCTTTACCAAGCCTTAACGACGCCCTGCCGCTGCTGAAAAATACAAAACGCTGAGTATTCTGTTCCCGTCTTATTCGTATCACCCGAAAGCTATTCTGAATGGATTCTATAAGTTCTGTTACGAACATGGTTCCAGACCAGAGTCATTCATAACATTCAGGAAGAGTCGATCGAACCGCAGCAGGCTTATATTAACCTAATGGAAGAAGACCTTGTGGAGTTAATCAAGAAGATTAAGCAGACACCCTTACGTTTTGGGGCAGGAGGTGGGCGTATTGTCCTACAATGATACGCCCCTGAAGGAATTTCTGCTGGAAGGTATCACGGTAATGTCGACCGATTTTGCCCAGATGGGGCGCACGGCCGCCCGGCTAGTACTCACTGAAAGCGTCGAACACATCGAAAATCCATTTCAGCTGATTGTCAGGAAATCACTTTGATACTTAAGTGGAGCCATGCCGGCTCTAGCCATATCCTGCGAATAACTATATTGTGGGTTAGTTCTTCGAATGGCCCATTTCTAACATCTGCTTCATGGTTATCACCATAAAATCAGGATTTATCATCAAAGAGTTGTGGAGCGACTGGCTGAGGCTTAACAGCGATTGCGGTATACCTGATGACCCAATCTACTTCCCGCTCCGAAAATTGAAGGGGTGTGCCTTTTAGTTGGCTTAGCGGTTCGAAAAACAAAGTTACTGGTGAATCCAGGTCTGCGCTGACCAACGCGTCAACCGATTTGGTGCCGTCCGCGTTTTTGAGAAGAACCCGCTCGGTTGCTATGCCTAGTAATGAAACTTTTTGACCTGTTTTCTCAACTCTATAAGTTTCTAAATGGCCGTTTGCAGCCCGTTTCACTTTGTCCATTTTCTCTTCTTCATAAGTGATCAGAATTGCCATTTTCTCATTTTCCATACAGATAAAAATTCCGTTGGCGTTTCTGATCTGCGATTAGCCGTACTGTATCGGAAGGATTACTGGCGTTTACCATGATCATTTCCTGACGAGCCAAATTCCCCTTTTTTATAAACCTTCATCTGGACTATAGATAAGGGAGTAGGGTTTTCTGAAAGCCGCTCAAGCGTATCAACTTTGTAAAGTAAGACACCCTCCTCAAAGGCAGGTTGAGCCTGTGAAGTCACCCGCGTATCCGATTAAGTAGTGTACAAGTTAAAAGTATCCGTACCATGAAGATAGCATAAATGCTGTCATCCTCTTTTGCTTCTTAAAACGTCAATCTCGTGTAAGCCGTTAAATCGCCTTTTGTCCAGGTAAGCGTACAACAGCACTCCATCCACTACTGCTTCACCACCTTCAGCGTACGCTTCTTGTCGCCCGAGGTGAGCGTGAGGATGTACATACCCGCTGAGAGACCCAGCCGGGGGAGCACGAAAGCCGCCAGACCAGACGACACGTACCGGTTCTGCCAGATGACCCGCCCGGCCAGGTTGGTTAGTGTAGCATCGAGGGGCGTATTAACGGCAATTTCGCCCCATTGAACAGCCAGTAAGTCGGTATCAGTAAATGGGTTTGGGTAGACAACTAATGAACCGTAGGCATCGGCTAGCACGGAGGCCCGCTCAAAATTCGGGATGCCGTACCCTAACTGATCATCGGGCGCACCGTACTGACTCCCCGAACGACGAAGCGCGTCGGTCACCTGCGTGGCGGTCAGGGTCGGGTGCGCCTGCCAGAAACCAGCCGCCAGACCAGCCATCAGCGGGGTGGCAAACGACGTGCCGTTGCCCACTATAATTTGCCCGCCGGGCGTGCCGATAGTGGTGCCCTGACCCTGGGCGGCCAGATCGGGTTTTACCCGGCCATCGGCCGAAGGTCCAACCGAACTGAACGAAGCCCGTGTGCCCGCCTGTGTAACGGCCGCAACGGCCAGCACCGAGGCCGCATCGGAGGGAGCTGATAAGTAACGCCAGTTGGCGTTCCCCTCATTACCAGCCGCCACAACCACAACCATACCTGTTTCGGTGGCAATCTGAGCCGCCCGTGACGAAAGGGACGTTTTGCCGTCCATATCCCGATAGGTATAGCTGGTGGCTGGATTGTCGAACTGCGTGTAGCCCAGCGACGAACTAATGACATCAACTCCCACGCTGTCGGCATATTCGGCACCAAAAAGCCAGTTTGCCTCTTCTATCTGCTTTTCGCTGGCGGCATCTTCGGTGCGGAGCAAAACGAACGAGGCTTTGTAGGCGGTGCCATACAGTTGGTTTTCGGCTGTAGCGGCAATGGCCGACAGGCAGGATAGCCCATGAGCATCGTCCTCATACACACTGGTTTCCTTGCGGACAAAATCGTAGGTAGCCAGCACGCGCTTTTCATCGAAAACCGGTTTCAGAAAACCCACTCTATCGGCATTCAGAAAACCGGCGTCAAGCACGCCAATAAGCATCCCTTCGCCATGAATACCCTGCTGGTGCATTTTATCGACGCCAAGCTGCGAGACCTGGTTTTGTGAGTTCCCATAGTTGAGGGGAGCCACGTCGCCAAATTTGCCGGCACTGGCCGGTGGCCCCAGTAACGGAGACTGACTTTCGGTAGTGATCCGGGCGCTGGACAAGGACCGTCCGAATTCAAACTCTTTCACGATGGGTAGCTTCTGCACCGTGGCCATTGTAGCGTCGGTGGTTTCGACCAGCACGGCATTGAGCCAGCGGGATGTAAACCAGATTTTGGCACCCGCCTGCTGAAGCTGACTGACATAAGCCGGGTTAACGGGCAGGTCGCGTTCCAGCAGGGCAATGTTCTGTTTCTGCCGACGCAGGATAGCCCGCTGAGACAGAAAGCGGTCGGGCTGACTGACGCTGAACGGTGAGTTGGCCTTGTCTTTCAGCAGTACCAGGTATTTGCGGGTTGCCTGCCCAAAACTGCTGAACTGAACCAGCAACAAAGGCAGGAGTACCAGCGTGGTTTTATTCAATGCCATAGGTTTGAATTCGATAAACTTGCTCCATGCCATACTCAATCTGATTGCGCCCGCTACAGGCCGGTGTAGCCGTACAGTAATGAATGGCTACGCGTTCTGCATAAATTAGCCCCACATGCCGGGCGTACACATAAATACGTTTTTTTACCGAAATTAGTGTCGAATCCAACGGATTCGATACGGTAACGGTTTCATTAAATGCCTTACCCAGTACGCGGTACGGCTGCCCCGCGTTGCGCATGGTATACTCATCCCGGCCCAATTGATTGTACCGGTTACTATCCCAGCTTAACAGGTTGGAGACTGGCAACACCAATCGAACAAAATCCCTACCGTTTTCAGTACGAATCGCTTCGTTGTTGACCAGCCGGACTGCCCATATCGAATCGGCCTGCCAGGGTTGGTTTTCCGTGGTTCGCCAGTAGCGGAATAGCCGGTAAGCTGTTTGTCCGGTCACATCCGTGTACGGCTGACCAATCCGCTCTTTTAGTTGATAGGTTCGGGAAACGGGGGGCGCAGTCAGCGTGTATTGCTGCTCCTCAACCCCGTAGATAATGTAACGGCCGGTTTCGAGCGGGAAATACCTATCACCAGCCGCCCCGGAATCTATATCCCGCAACTGGCAGCCCGACAGTAAGAACAGCCCCTGTAGCACGAACGGTATCAGGCGGGAAAAAGGAAGCATACATTACCGGGGAATGGATTTTCTAATATAAACCCCTGACTGGATAAACCCAAACAGAGCCAGAGACGAACAGGACTGGCGAAATGCAAAACCGCCACTGGTGTTCAGCCAGTGGCGGTTTTGTGGGAGAAATCTGGTAGGAAAAAAGGACTTATACGCCTTCGGCCTCTACCAGTTTTACTTCCGGTACCAGACGCGTCAACAGGTTTTCAATACCCGCTTTGAGGGTAAGGGTAGAAGAAGGACAACCGCTGCATGAGCCCTGCAACAGCACTTTTACCGTGCCGCTCGGTTCATCGAAGGAATAAAAACTGATGGCTCCCCCGTCTGATTCAACGGCGGGTTTGATGTATTGATCCAGCACCGCTTTTATTTTTTGCACCGTTTCGGAGTCCATGTCCAGTTTTGTGGTATTGGCATCCATGGTCCGCTGGGCAAAAACGGGTTTCTTGTCACCAAAGTAATCCTTCAGAAAAAGCTTTACTTCCAGCAAAACATCATCCCAGTCGGTTTCTTCGTTTTTCGTGACCGTTACGAAATTACCCGAAATAAATACCCGCTGTACGAAGTCGAAGCCAAACAGCGCTACTACCAGCGGAGACGCTTTTTCTTCCAGCAGAGCATCGCCCGGTGTAGCATAATCGAACGAGAGTCCGGCGGGCACGAGTTCAAAGTTTACCACAAATTTCATGGAGTTCGGATTGGGGCTTCCCTCCGTGAAAATGGATATGGGGCGATCTAGGGTCGAATTCATATAGTGCGCAATTGATTTATGCCATGATTTAATAGGTAACAACGGGGGGGCTTTTTAAGTTTTTACTCAAAAAAAAACCGTCCGGCTCAGGCCAGGCGGTTTTTTTGTAAAAACTGCATCTACTACTACGCTTTAGTTTCCTCTGACGCTGGTGCATCGGAGCTTACCGCATTTTTTAGCGCATCGACAGCACTGGCTGTTACCCCGGCTACCACACCGGCGGCAGCACCAACAGTGCCAACCACTTTCAGCGCAACGCTATCGTCATCCGCAGCGGTTGCTTTAACGGCTGGCTTCTCTGCGGGAGCAGCTACTTTTTCAGTGGATGTGCTTACAATGGGGGAAGATGCTACGTCAACCACCGACGAACCAGCTGGAATAATATCAACGTACGAACGGCTATCGCGGCCGGGACGGAATTTTACGGTACCATCGACCAGGGCGAAAATCGTGTAGTCTTTACCAAGACCAACGTTTTTGCCAGGATGATGCTTGGTGCCGCGCTGGCGAATGATGATGTTGCCGGCAATGGCCGACTCTCCACCGAATAACTTTACGCCCAGACGCTTGCTGTGCGAATCACGACCGTTTTTGGAACTACCTACACCTTTCTTGTGTGCCATTTTCTTAAGGAATTACGTAGAGACGCAATACCTTGCGTCTTGTGAATAATATAGACGCAAGGTATTGCGTCTCTACAATGTTATATCTTCGATCAGAACCTTCGTCAGGTATTGACGATGACCATTTTTCTTTTTGTAGCCTTTCCGACGCTTTTTCTTGAAGACGAGTACTTTTTCGCCTTTCAGATGCTCGACAATTTTTGCCGATATTGTCGCACCAGCGACGGTTGGAACTCCAATGGAGATGCTCCCTTCGTTATCAACAAGGAGAACTTTCACCTTGTCGGAGGCAAGTGCAGCGTCCACATCGCCCTCTAACCGGTGGGTATAGATGGTGCGACCCTTCTGGATCTTGAATTGCTGCCCTGCGATCTCTACGATTGCGTACATGTGTATTGATGTATATTGAAAATGAGGGTGCAAAGGTATTGTTTTTACCACAAACCTCAAACACACAGACCGTAATTTTTAGTCTGTTCTCCCTTTTTTAGTGTACCCTCAGTTTTTGACCGGGCCGGATGCGGGAGCGGGAAGAGAGATGATTATGCCGACTCAACGTAGAAACCGATACGCCGTATTTTTCAGCAATCGTACTCAGCGTTTCGCCGGAACGAACCCGGTGGATGACCGTCCGCTTGAAACGCGGTCTGGAACTGGATTCTGACGAGGACGAATTACTTCCCCCCCGCAGGTAATCCCAAACCGAACCGGTTAGCAGGAAATGGTCGGAGTTGATGGTATTCTCCGGAAACGAATAGATATTGAGGGGGCTGAATGGGTTACCTTCAAACCGGGTTTCGAAGTGAAGGTGTGGGCCGGAACTGCGGCCCGTGCTACCCCCCAGTCCGAGTTGATCGCCTGCTTTTACCAGTTGTCCGGTTTCAACGGTTTGCTTGGACATGTGGCCGTACAGGGTTTCGAGGCCGTTATAGTGCCGAACCAGTACGTACCGTCCGTACCCGTTACCGTCCCAGCCTACCACCCGGACAACGCCATCGAAGGCGACGTAGATGGGTTCTCCCGTGTTAAGGTCCAGGTCGGCACCGGTATGCCAGCGGCCCCATCGGTACCCGAAGTTGGAGGTCATTTTGCCTTCGTCCAGCGGAGCCGACCAGAAGTGATTGGCGGGGGGATCGTAAAGTTTGATGTCAATGGCTTCATTGAACTGCAGGGGGTCAATGCTGTAGGGGTTGATCGTATGGGAATCCCAAACGGCGTAATAATCCGCGATTTTGACCCACTCGTTACCGATCAGTGCCGAGTCGATGACTTCAACAACACTGGTTTCGCCCAGGTCAATCTGACTGGTATCCTCGCTGGCAACGGGGTTTAATTCTTTTTTCGGTTCAAACTGACTGTTGAATCGTAACTGAGTAGTTTCCTGCTCAAATGGGTCGTCCGCTTTTTGCGGCTGATCAACGACCGGAGCTTTGGGATTTGCTCCATTTTTTGGGGTAATACGCAGGTTATTTTTAAATCGCCCGCGCTCCTGGGCCTGTACCGTTACGGTAAAAAACAGGCACCCAATGGCTATCAGCCACTGCATAGCGGTTTCTCTCATAGTAGTTTCGGTTTACGGTATATCTTGGTGTAGCCGCGATGCGGTGGGCTGACGCGACATTCCAGTTCACCGCTCGGCGGCCCGGCGTAAACTGCAAACCAAATACCGAAAACCTTTTATACTTTGTTAATGAACAACTTCTTCATCCTGCATCTCCAGGGTAACCAGATAACGTTCGGCATCCAGAGCTGCCATACAGCCTGTCCCGGCCGCTGTAACGGCCTGCCGGTAGATATTATCCTGGGCATCGCCACAGGCAAAAACGCCGGGTATATTGGTCCGGGTACTTCCTTTTTCTGTCAGGATATACCCGTTGGGATCCAACTCAAGAAACTCCGCAAAGATACCGGTATTCGGTTTGTGGCCAATGGCTACGAAAAATCCTGTCACGTCTAAAACGCGCTCTTCGTTCGTTTCCGTATTTTTTACCCGAACACCCGACACATCTTCGTCGCCGAGCACTTCTTCGGTCGTCGTATTGTAGAGGATTTCGATATTATGAGCCGTTTTGACCCGGTGCTGCATGAATTTAGAGGCCCGCATCTCGTCGCGCCGAACGAGCATATACACTTTGCTACAAAGATTTGCGAGGTAGCTGGCTTCTTCGGCAGCTGTATCCCCTGCTCCAACAATGGCCACATCCTGCCCGCGAAAAAAGAACCCGTCACAAACGGCACAGGCCGATACACCCCGGCCGTTAAGTCGCATTTCGGAGGGAAGTCCGAGCCACTTGGCCGATGCACCCGTCGAAATAATGACCGAATCGGCCGTTAGCTCGTGTTTATCGTCAACAATAACCCGGTGCGGACTGTCCGGTCCCGGAAGGCTGTTGAACTGTACGCTGGTAACCATTCCGTAGCGGATATCGGTGCCAAAGCGCCGGGCCTGAGCTTCCAGGTCCTGCATCATCTGTGGCCCCTGCACCCCATCGGGATAGCCCGGAAAATTTCGACTTCGGTGGTAATCGTCAGTTGCCCGCCAGGCTGGGCACCCTGGTACAAAACGGGTTTCATATTAGCCCGGGCCGCATAAATGGCGGCTGTATACCCTGCGGGGCCGGACCCTATAATTAAGCACTTGATATGTTCAGGAGTCATTGCAATGGAAAAGAATTGCCTTAAAATTTGAAAAATACCCCCACCCTGGAAGCGAGGATAATTAGACAACGTACACAAAATTGAAAAAAATCCCGTGTAAGGCAATGGAATTATCCAAACAAGGTTGTTTTAACGTACAAGGTTTAGGGTGCTAGCTGCGGTTTTCTGCATTTAGTTACACCCCACACCCCAACCTATAGACCCGCCTACCGGATTTTCCATTCAATTCGCCGGTTGAGCTGCCGGTTTTCTTCTGTCGTGTTCGGTACAAGCGGGCGGGTTTTTCCGTAGCCGATGGCCCTGATTCGGTCGGTAGCCACACCGGCCTTGGTGAGGTAGGTTACGACGGATTGCGCCCGTTTCTGCGAAAGAACCAGATTGGCGGCTGCCTCTCCCGTATCGTCGGTGTGCCCCGATATGTCGATTTTAACGGTTGGATTAGCCTGCATGAACGCAGCCAGCCGGTCCAGCTCCGTACGCGATTTGTCGGCCAGCGCGTATTGTCCGGTTTCAAAGAAGAGGTTGCTCAGGGTTTCGTTGGCCGACGTACCATCAACAACTGGCTCCAGGGGAACGCTCAAGGTCATACCCGCGCCGTAAGCTGTCCTTCTTTGGGCTTCTGCGTGAAATCGAACGACAGGCTTTTGAACAGGTACCCCGGCACACTCACGTACAGGGCGTATTCGCCACCACTGGGCAAAATGGCGGTGTAGGCTCCCGTCTGGGCGTCGGCCTGCACGCGCGAAATCATCTGGTTCGTTTTCAGGTCGATCAATTCAACCGTGGCCGCCAGTGGTTTTTTGGTTTTCGCATCGGCTACTACGCCTTTTAGATAACTGACTGGCTTAACGCGTTCGCGCAGGGTTTCCGGCAAATCGAACGTATAAAGCCTTGATTTCTGCGAAACACCATCTTTCTGTTCTTCATAAGAGTAATAGGCCCGGCTACCATTGGGTGATACAAACAGCGATGCCTGATCCTCTGAGTTGTTGATGGGGTAGCCCAGGTTGGCCGGTACAGACCAGGTGGCAGCCTGACCACTGACGGGGTCATTGTCCGAAACAAACAGGTCGTACCCACCCAGGCCGATGTGCCCCTCCGACGCAAAAAACAAACTTTGTCCATTCGGATGAATAAACGGCGAGGCTTCATTGGAGGGGGTATTGATGGGGTAGCCCAGGTTGACCGGCTCGCTCCAGGTACCATCGGTGCCGAGTGCGCTCCGCCAGATGTCGCGCCGGCCTTTGCCCCCCGGCCGGTCCGAGACGAAATAAAGTTGACGGCCATCAGCCGACAAAGCCGGTTGTGACTCATAAAAACGGGTATTGACCGTTGGGCCCAGATTTTCCGGTGTCGACCAGTCGTTGCCGGTCTTGCTGCTCATGTACAAATCGCAACTGCCAAATCCTTTGCGTCCCTGACAGGCGGTAAACACGAGGGTACGTCCATCGGCCGAGAGGCTGGCTGTTCCTTCGTTTTCGGGGGTATTGATATTGGGCGAAAGAGAAACTGGGGGCGACCAGGTTTCGCCGTCGAAGGTGGCCGTCATCAGGTCTTCATCGCCTTCGGGTTTGAGTGCGGTAAAGACCAGGGTCTGCTCATCGGCGGTTAAAACGGAAAGTACTGCGACGGGGTCGTTTGCAGTACCGACGAGATGGGCTTGGGATCTACCGCCTGCGGGTGTTTTATGGCTTCCTGACCAAAGCGGGCGGTTTCGAGTTGGCGGGCAATCCGTTTCCCCTGCGCCGACTCCGGTGCAAACATCGTCTGGTAGGTTGTGAGATACGGCAGGGCCTCGCTGTAGCGGCCCAGCCGGAGCAGGGTATTGCTCAATGCCTGATAGGCCGCGCCCGAAGCTGGATTGTCGGGCTGGAGCTTGATGGCGTTTCGGTAGGCCGTCAGTGCCGGTTCGTAGCGTTTGGTGAACTCATACAACTGGCCGAGTTTGAGGTGGGCATCCAGAAAATTGGGGTCCTCTTTCAGCGCCTGTTCCATGTACGGAATCGCATCCGTGGCCCGCCGTTCGCCAAACAGCCTGATCGACTGGGCGTATAATTCCTGCGCCTTACCCGATTGGGCAACTGACGAATGAACACTGAATAATGAACACTGAACAATAGAGTGATAAACGAACGGAGCATTGTCCATGTTTACATTGTTCAGTAGCCATACCTCTACGGAATATCCAGAAATTTGTGCGTCTGCAACGAGATTTGCCATTGCGGATTATTTTTTACGTAATCAACGATAAAAGGCAGCATTTCATTGGAACGACTCCATTCCGATTGCAAAAAGAGTTTGCAGTCGGGACGTAGATAAGGCACAAACGACTCCGCAAACGCAAAATCGGACTGGTTGTACACGATAACTTTCAGCTCGTCGGCCCGGCTATAAATAGCCGGATTAGGTTGTTTAAATTTTTTGGGCGATAAGCAAATCCAGTCCCATGATCCTGTAACCGCCTGACATACGCCCGATGTTTCGATGTTTGTCTGGAAACCAGCCTGCCGTAAAGCTGAGGTCAGGTCCGTCAGATCGTGCATGAGGGGTTCGCCACCCGTAATGACTGCCATCCGGCCGGGGTGCGCCAGTGCACCACCCACCAGCGTATCAATGGACTGTTTTAGGTGGAGGTCCGCATCCCAGGATTCTTTCACATCGCACCAGAAACAGCCCACATCACACCCACCAAGCCGGATAAAGTAAGCCGCCCGGCCCGTGTGTGCCCCTTCGCCCTGAAGCGTGTAAAAAGCTTCCATTACGGGAAGGCCAGTCGTATCAAGTGTTTGTTGTTTTTGTTCCAGAAGCATGAGGCAAAGATACGAACCATTTACAGGATAAGGATTCCGCTCGGCAGGATTTGGTCCCTCCCCAACGCGTGATTACCTTTGCGCCATGATTTTTTCACGGGCTATTTATTCTTCCTTCCGACATCGTCGCCCTTCGTGCGATTGCTGAAGCCCGTGCGTCGAATACTTCCTGTTTTCGCGTACTTTTGCCCCTAATTTGCTAAATTTCGCTCTGGTCAGGATGCCATGAACCCATCCTGTACTATACACCTTACAGCTATCAATGTCATCAGTATTACGTATTGCCCTGCAAAAGTCCGGTCGACTGAGTGAAGATTCGTACCAGCTTTTCAAAGAGTGCGGGATCCGTTTCGATTACGGGACCGGTAAACTCAAATCTGTATCCTCTAACTTCCCCGCCGAATTCCTGTTTCTGCGCGACGACGATATTCCCGGTTACGTGGAAGATGGTGTGGCCGATCTGGGTATCGTTGGCGAGAATGTGTCGGTAGAAACCGGCCGACCGGTGGTGACTGTTCATAAACTCGGCTTTTCGAAGTGCCGCCTGTCCATTGCTATTCCGCGGGGCGTTGAGTGGAAGGGCATTCAGAGTTTAATGGGTAAAAATGTAGCGACTTCCTATCCTAATCTCCTGGGTAACTATTTGGCCGAACAGGGTGTTCAGGCCAATATTCACGAAATTAGTGGATCGGTGGAAATCGCCCCCAGTATCGGGCTGGCCGAAGCCGTCTGCGATATTGTTAGTTCGGGAAGCACGCTGATGAGTAATGGATTACAGGAGGTAGAGACTATTTTCCGGTCCGAAGCCATTCTCATTGCCCGGCCCGAACTCAGTGCCGATAAACAGGCCTTGGTAGAGAAGCTGCTGTTCCGAATCAAATCGGTGCAGGCCGCCAAAAATAATAAGTACATCGTGCTCAACGCACCTAACCACGCGCTGGATACGATTGTGGCCCTACTGCCCGGCATGAAAAGCCCCACGGTTACGCCACTCGCTACCGAAGGGTGGAGTTCGGTCTATTCGGTACTGAATGAAAATGAATTCTGGGAAAACATCGAAGCCATCCGGGCCGCAGGTGCCGAAGGCATCCTGGTTATCCCCATCGAAAAAATGATCTACTAAACTAATCATAAATGATGAATGAGGAATGAGAAATGAATGACTGTCCAGGTCTTTCGACAATGCGTCAGCCCATTCATAATTCATCATTTATAATTCATCATTCAGTATGAATATTATTCCTTTCCCCAGGCGGGCAGACTGGCCTGCCCTACTGGCTCGTCCTGTGCAATCGACACAGCAAATTGAAGCGGCCGTTGCGCCCATTTTGGCGCAGGTACGCGCCGGGGGCGATGCTGCACTGGTTGAGCTGGCTAAAAAGTTTGATAAAATTGACTTGACCGCCAGTCAGTTAGCCGTTAGTGCCGATGAACTGGATGCCGCCGAAGCGCAGCTCAGTCCCGAACTGAAAGCCGCCATCCGGCAGGCCTATCAGAATATCCGGCTGTTTCACGAGCGGCAGAAGCAACCCGTCGAGAAAATCGAAACCATGCCCGGCGTAACCTGCTGGCGCAAGAGCGTTGGGATTGAAAAGGTGGGACTGTATATTCCGGGTGGCACAGCACCACTATTCAGCACGGTATTGATGCTGGGTATTCCGGCGCAGCTGGCGGGTTGCCGTGAGATTGTGTTGTGTACGCCGAGCAACAACCCGGCCATCTATTTTGCCGCCAGTCTGGTAGGCGTTACGAAGGTATTCCGGATTGGTGGTGCCCAGGCTATTGCCGCTATGGCGTATGGAACGGAGTCAGTACCCCAGGTGTATAAAATCTTCGGTCCGGGAAACCAATACGTAACAGCTGCCAAGATGCTGGTGGCTAAAGAAGGTATGGCCATCGATATGCCCGCCGGACCGAGCGAAGTGGCGGTGTATGCCGATGATTCAGCGGTTCCCTCCTTCGTGGCTGCCGACTTACTGTCGCAGGCGGAGCACGGCCCCGACAGTCAGGTTGTACTGGTATCGACCAGTAAAAGGCTGCTTAACAGCGTTAATCTGACTCTGTCCTCGCAGTTGAGCCGCTTGCCCCGGAAGGATATGGCCGCAAAAGCCATCGGGAACAGTAAGATGATCCTGGTCGATAACCAGGAGGAGGCCATCGACCTACTGAATGCCTACGCGGCTGAACACCTGATTTTGAGCGTTGAAAATGCGGAAGCCGTAGCGGATAGAATCGTTAATGCAGGGTCTATTTTCCTGGGTAACTATACCCCCGAATCTGCGGGTGATTATGCTTCGGGAACGAACCACACCCTGCCGACGAATGGATTTGCCCGGGCGTACAGTGGCGTTTCGCTGGATAGTTTCGTGAAGAAAATTACTGTGCAACACATTACTCCGGAAGGCTTACAACAACTTGGGCCCGTCGTGGAAATGATGGCCGAAGCTGAGTCGTTAGCTGCCCACAAACGGGCTGTGAGCCTACGACTGGCGAGCCTGGCCGAAGTAAATCCGGCTTGATTTTGTTATCTTTCTAAAAAAGAAAGGCATGGAACGGATACTGATTGAAGTTGACACGCCAGAAGATAGAGAACTCCTGCTGGCTCTATTGCCCCGGCTCAATTCGCGGGTTGTTAAGGGGGATAATTCAAAAGTAGAGAACCCGCACTCACCCGTCGAAATCCTGAAGCGGATAGCTGCACGGGGTGGATTTACATCCTTTGACCATGCCTCCGAATGGCAGCGTGAAACCCGAGAGAATCGCCCTTTAGCTAATCGTTACGGATGATTCTCGACAGCAATATCCTTATCTACTCCAATCAGCCGGGTTACGAATCGTTACTTATCTTTTTAGACCGAAACGCTGGGCTATTGAAGGTTTCATCGATAACTCAGTTGGAGGTATTAGGAATTATAGATTATCGGCTGTTGATAGGGATGATTTCGAGAGGTTCTTTTCCTCTATTGTAATTCTTCCCATTAACGAAGGCATCATTGCCGAAGCCATTTGGCTGCGTTAGCAGCGTAAGCGATCGCTGGCGGACTCATTTACAACCAGCCAATCCTGACCAATAACATTGCTGATTTTGCCAATATTGACGGGTTGAAAGTCATTTCGTTGGCAGAGATTATTCATTCATGAAACACCTTGCCGACCTTCTCCTTCTTGGTGATCCACGCCTGTACGAAACCTGCGACCCGGTGCTGGAAACCGAACTGACTCTGGTGCCCGGCTGGGTAGCGGATCTGCATAACGTGATGGAGGAGATTCGGGCGAAATACCAGTTTGGACGAGGCATTGCGGCTCCGCAACTGGGTATTATGAAGCGCCTGATCTACCTGAATGTAGACCGACCAAAGGTCATCATCAATCCCGAGTTAGTGTCCGTAAGCGACGCAACCGATGAGCTCTGGGATGATTGCATGAGCTTTCCGAATCTACTGGTGCGCGTCCGCCGACATTGCCAGTTGACCTTGACCTACCGGGATGAACACTGGCAACCACAAACCTGGAACGTGTCGGACTGGGCTCTGTCGGAGTTGATTCAGCATGAGTATGATCACTTGAATGGGGTATTGTGCACCATGCGCGCTGTTGATGATCATTCCTTTAGATGGCGGCCAACGCCGGAAGTAAAAGCGACTGTATAGATTATAGACTTCACGAAAAATGTCCGTATTTTTGAGGAAATAATTCCAGTACAAACTATGACTCCGGCAAGAGTGTACCAACGGTTAGGAGGGAAGCAGCTTCATGCCTCACCGCAGGTCGTGCAGACGGGTACCGACCTGGCTAATCTGGTTAGTCACGGCCTCCCTAAGCAAGCGATAAAGAAGCTGGCTGATTCGCTGGGTGTTGACGAAAAGGAAATTATTAATTTATTGCCCGTAACATCTCGCAATCTGCAACGGTATAAAGATACTGACAAGCTAAGCGAAACCGTTGCCGACCGGCTTGTAACCTTGGCTTCACTCTTTGAATGGGGGGAACATGTGCTCGGCAAAGACTATTTTAATACATGGCTTCATACGCCGAGTTTGCCCATGGGTGACAAACCAATTACCTTACTGACATCAAACACAGGTGTTCAGGCGGTGAAGGATGAACTCACCCGGATTGCTTTCGGCGTACTGGCCTGATGGAATTGTTTCGGGTTTCCAAAAAGCTATACCAGCAGGATATCATCGGTACAGGCGCTTATCTGGCTGGAGGGCGCTGGAACACGGCTGGAAACTACATGCTCTACACCGCGTCAAGTCGTTCGCTGGCAATTCTGGAAGTGCTGGTTCATGTATCCCGTAGTAAACCAATTGATGATTATTCGATCGTTGTCCTGTACATTCCCGATGAAGTATATATTGATTCTGTTGATCAGACAACCCTACCAGCGGACTGGCGACGGCAATACAATCAGACGCAGGCAGTTGGTGATTCCTGGCTGGTTCGTCAACAGGCTTTATCCCTAAAAGTACCCTCAGCGTTGGTGAAATCGGAATACAATTACCTGATTAATCCAAACTATGAAACATTCCAGTCGATAAAGCTGCTGGAGTTTGAGCCTTTACAATTCGATGATCGTATTTTTTCGCATTAATAAATTTTATGTTTAGTCTACAAGCTATACTTCGCCCGCACATCCAGTCATTAACGCCCTACTCGTCCGCCCGCGATGAGTACACGGGTAAAGAGGGTGTGTTTCTGGACGCCAACGAAAATCCATTCGGACCGACGCTCGGCGTTCCGGCGTTCCGGGGGTCAACCACCGAAGCGGACGCCTACAATCGTTATCCCGACCCGCATCAGTGGGCCATAAAAGAAAAACTGGCTCCAATAAAGGGGGTACGGCCCGAACAGATTTTTCTGGGTAACGGCTCTGACGAACCCATCGACCTGCTCGTTCGGGCTACCTGCACGCCGGGTTCCGACAACATCCTGATCATGCCCCCTACGTACGGCATGTACGAAGTGTCGGCAGCGGTGAATGATGTACCCGTGGTTAAAGTGCCACTTACGGCTGATTTTCAGGTAAACACGAAGGCTGTGCTGGCCGCTATCAACGAACACACCAAACTTATCTGGTTGTGTTCACCCAACAATCCGTCGGGCAACCTGCTGCAGGCCAATGCCATTCGTGCAATTCTGGAAGCGGCTACACATTCGCTGGTCATTGTGGACGAAGCCTACATCGACTTTACCGATACGCCTTCCTGGACGGGCAAACTGGCCGAATATCCAAACCTGGTCGTGCTGCAAACCTTCTCCAAAGCCTGGGGGCTGGCGGGCCTGCGGCTGGGCATGTGTTTTGCCTCGCCCGAACTGATTGCGGTGCTGAACAAAATAAAGCCACCCTACAACATTTCCGCACCTACCCAGGCCCTGGCGCTGGAGGCCCTGACTCACGAGGCCGACAAGAACGGGATGGTCCGGCAAATAGTAGCCGAACGGCAGTTTTTGGCCGAGAATCTGCGGACACTGCCCGGCGTTCAGGTCGTTCATCCGTCCGATGCCAATTTCCTGCTTGTTCAGTTTGGCCCGGATGGGAGTGACACAAAGCCAGATGCAAAGACTGTTTTCGAGCACCTGATTGACCAGCAGGTCATCGTCCGCGACCGTTCGAAAGTGACCCTTTGTGCCGGCTGCCTGCGTATTTCGGTAGGTACCCGCGCAGAGAATGAGCGGCTGCTGGCGGTACTCAGGCACATGAACAACGCACCGGTGAGTCCTGATTTACCCCTTGGAACGGGCGAAGAGGCTACCAGGCCTGAGTTGGTTTCTAACGGCTGATTTTCCTGAACAGGGCGTTTGATGAGTCAAACCAGCGTACTTTGGCGGGAAGAACCTAACTTTGCTCCATGAGAAAATTGTTTCTGATTGCATCTCTGGCTATGCTGGCCTGTGTTGAGTTCTCGACCACGGCTGTTGCCCAGTACAACAACTGGTCTGTTGGTTTCCGCCTTGGTGAACCATCGGGCATCAATGTGCGCAAGTACTTTGGTACCAATCACGCATTCGACCTGAATATCGGTACCTACGGAGGGCTGTACGGTACAAAACGCAGCTATCGGGTGGGTGAGTACAGAAGCGTTGGCCTGACTATTCAGGGTCATTATTTGTGGCATAAAGCCTTGACCAAAAGCGAAAGTATCCGGGGCTACTATGGCTTTGGCGGTCAGGTTAATAATCGTCGGTATTATCCCCCCCGGCTCAATGGCGACTACGAGAACGCTCTGTCCATTGGTGGGTCGGCGGTTGCCGGTCTGGAAGTGTTCCCGGTTGGTAAACCGTATTCGTTTTTTCTGGAAACCGGCGGGTATGTCGAACTATTGCAGGCACCTTTCTTTCTCAGTCTAAACTCAGGCCTGGGATTACGGTATAATTTTTAGAAAGTAGTAGACGCTAGGAGTGAGTAGTGACGCGTCACCAACTCCCCACTCCTCACTTCTGCTACCAAAAACAGCATGTTCAAAATATACAGTTCTTCGGCGGGGTCGGGTAAAACCTACACGCTCACGAAAGAGTACCTTAAACTGGCACTGGGGCCGGGTGACGGTAGGAAGGATGATTATTTTCAGCATATCCTGGCCGTTACGTTCACCAACGCAGCGGCCAACGAGATGAAGAACCGGATTCTGGAGAAGCTCTCCGAACTGGCTAACCGGGAAGAAAGCGCTTTACTGGACGACCTGCTGCTTGAACTTTACGGCGTAACGCCGGACAACGCCCTGTTTGAAACCCGAAAAGCTGAACTACAGCGTAAAGCCGAATCCGTTTTCAAGACCATCCTGCACCGCTACGCCGATTTCAGTGTAACCACCATCGACTCGTTTACGCAACGGGTGGTGATGGCGTTCACGGATGAACTCGGGCTGCCTTATTCCTTCGAAGTGGAACTGGAAACCGACGAGGTACTCGAACTGGCCATCGACAACCTCATCGAGAAAGCCGGTACGGACGAAATGGGCGAGATAACGACCATTTTGAGTGAGTACTATAACCACGTAGCCAGCGAAGGGAAGAGCTGGACGCAACTCCCTGAATTGCTAAAGAGTTCGGCCGCAACCTAACCTCCGATCAATTTTATGAGGCTGTTAATGCCGCTCAGGAACTCTCTCCGCATGATTTGCGCGCCATCCGGTTGCAGTTGATGGAACACAACCGACGGATTGAAACAACCATCGTTGATCAGGGAAAACGGGCCTGGAAACGGATAGCCGATGTCGGCCTGGACGAAACCGATTTTAGTTACGGAGCGAGTGGAGTAGGTGGTTACCTGAAAAGTATTGCGGAAGGAAACGCGGCCAAAGAAGCCGGTACGCGGGTGTTCAATGCCCTGAACAAGGGGGAGTGGTACACAAAAAAAACGCCCCTTCCGGTGCAGACCCTCATTGATAGCATGGTGGATGAACTGGGCAACTGCCTGGATCAGATTGAGGTCATTCGGGAGGAGAGCAGCCGCCAGGTTGTGCTGTTCAACTGCCTGTTGCCCCACCTTCAGAAATTGGCTCTGCTCAAGCAGATGCGGCTGGAATTTGATGACCTGCTTCGCAAAGATGGTCGGGTTCATATTTCAGAGTTCAACAAAAAGATTCTGGCCATCGTGGCCTCGGAACCCGTTCCGTTTCTGTACGAGCGGCTGGGGACCAAGTACAACCACATCCTGATTGACGAGTTTCAGGACACCTCCCGACTACAGTTTGCCAACCTCTTACCCCTCATCGAAAACTCTCTGGGTGGCGCTCATTTTAACCTGGCGGTGGGTGATGGCAAGCAGGCGATTTACCGGTTTCGGGGGGGCGATATGGATCAGATCGTGTCCCTGCACCGGCAGGACCTAGAAACGCTGAAAGGTACGCATAACCCCGGATCCTGGACGGCCGACCGTATTGATATGCTGGATGGGCATCTGGAGCCGGAACTGCTGGATACCAACTGGCGAAGCGCGGAGCCAATTATCCGGTTCAACAACACGTTCTTCGATTTTACGGCCCGGCAGTTTGAAGCCCAGCACCCCAAGCTGGCCGATGTGTTCGATGCTCAGCAGAAGTTTCATCAGAAAACACAAGCCAAAACAAACGTGGCGGGGCACGTGCAGATCGACTTCGTAGCCAAAGACGAAGAGGCCGACAAGGATCTGACGGCCCGCATGCTTGAAACGACCATTGCCCACCTGAATAAAGCACTGGCGGATGGCTACCGCTACGGTGACGTTGCCATCCTGTGCCGAAAAAAATCTCACGCCCGCATACTGGCCAATGAACTGAATGCGCTGGGGATTCCGCTGGTATCGGCCGACTCGCTGTCGCTGGAGTTTTCTGACCCGGTCAAATGGCTCGTTACCCTGATGCGGCTGCTCCAGCGGCCCGACCTTCAACTGCTTCGCTACGAACTGCTCTACCTGTTTTACCGGGTCGTAAAGGGCATTTTTCCCGATGAACACCTGACGGAGAAACTGCGGACTGTGGCAGAGGGCGATGTGCTGGACACCTACACCCACCTCACGGAAGCTGGTTTTCCGCTCAATCCCTACGAATTAGGTCAATTGAATCCGTACGAACTGGCTGAGCGGTTGACGGCTCAGTTTGGCTTGTTTAACCAGGCTGAGCACAACCCCTTTCTGTTCCGGTTTCTGGATGAAGTGCTGACGTTCAATCAGAAGCGAAGCGGTCACCTGAGCGATTTTCTGGTGTATTGGGACGGGGTTCGGGAAAAGATTTCGGTGGAAGGAAGTGCCCGCAATGCCGTTAATATCCAGACGATTCACAAATCCAAGGGGCTGGAGTTTCCGGTGGTCATCATCCCCTTTGCCAACTGGCGCGTGGAACCCATCAATGACAGCACCATCTGGCTCGACCTGAGCGATATACGTACGGATCTGCTCTCGCACGAAAACAGTACCGGGAAACTGACCCGACTGCTATCGGCCCCTGCCAATACAACAAGCAGCCTGCGCAAGGCACCAGCGGTCATATCGGCCCAATACGAAGAAGAGTTGACCCGTACGTTCATTGAGAACATGAACCTGCTGTACGTGGCCTTCACCCGCCCCTCTGACCGACTGTACATCATTGCCAAAGCATCTGAATTTGAAAAGCCGGGCAACCAGAAAGACGTGAGCTACTGGCTGCACGCTTTCCTCCGGACTAGTGAGGTGGCCCGCACTTGCGGCTGCGCCTGGGAGAACGGCCGCCTGAGTTACGAGATTAGCTTGTGTACCGATTCATTCACCCACCGTAAAATGGATGAGGTGCCGGACGAAATTTTTCTGGATACTATCGTGAGTGGCAGCCGGGGTCAGGACCTGCAGCTACGCCGACAGGCCGACCGGATGTTTGATGTTGCGACGTTTGAGCGTACCCGCGAGCGGGACCGAAAACTGATGGCAGCGCTGAGTTTAATTAAAGGACCCAACTGCATCGACAGGGTATTACAGCAACTGGTAAGCGAGGGACTGGTTCGGAAAGCAGAATGGGCTGAACTGAAAGAACGCCTGGTAGCCATTGTGCAGCACCCGACCCTGGTGCCCCTGTTCGACCCCGCCCTTCGGATTGATACCGACCGTAGTATTCTAAGCCGCAAGCGCATACACGGTGCGCCCCACCGTGTGGTGCATTACCCGGAAGGAAACATCGTTCTGGTTCAGTACGAGTCGGTTCCAATGGCCGTCCAGTATCCCCACCAATGGCTGATGCCTTAGACTCGTTAAAGTATTTCAACAACCTGTACCGGGAAATGGGGTATCATGAAGTAGCGGGATACCTCGTCTACCTCACCGATGAACCGGACGTGATTCGGGTGGGGGAACGAATGATTAACAAAAAATGATGACTGATAAATGGATTGCCGGAATGGCTGTAAAACGCGCAGGTAAGCGTTTGGTAAGTGCTGGAAAGTTGAAACGGGTTTCACTAGTTATTATTTATTACACTTCATTCATCCCTGGCTACGCTCAGTCCCCTTACGAATTAAAGACGGGGCGGGAAGTAACCTGGCTGGGCGTAGGGGCTGCGTCGCTGGGCGCGTGGCACACCTGGAAAATCCGTCAACCCGCTTACCCCGGCGCAGGTAGATGCGCTCAACCGGGCTGATGTTAACTCGTTCGACCGGAAGGCAACCTTCAACTATTCGGTATCGGCCGACAGATTAAGTGATCTGACGTTAATTGCCAATACCGGCATTTTGGGTGCACTGACACTAGCTACCGAACCGATGCGGCAGGATATCAAGACGGTAGCGGTTATGTACATCGAAACGGCGTTATTGATGAATGGCATTGGCGGCATCGTTAAAGGGCTGACGCAGCGTAGTCGTCCGTTTGTGTACAATGCGGATGCCCCCCTGGCTGATAAACTGGAACTTGATGCCCGGGAATCGTTTTTTTCGGTCCATTCTGGCACCAGTTTCGCCACGGCAGTTTTCACGGGTGAAGTGTTCCAGCACTATTTCCCGCAATCGAAACTAAAGCCCTTCGTCTGGATAGGTACGCTGGGTCTGGAACCACCACCGCGATGCTGCGCTACGAAGCCGGGAAGCATTACCCGACGGATCTGCTGGCAGGAACTGCGTTCGGCCCGCTGGTGGGTCGGGGCATTCCGAAACTGCACGAAGTGAAAAACAAAACAGCTTTCGGTCGCCGGTTGGATGTGCAGCCGTGGAGTAATGGGCAGGCCAGGGGAATTTACCTGCGGCTGGCCGTGTTTTCGCATTGACTTTGGTGGCCGATTCAGCCCGGTATCATCTGAAACATGACCAGGATTACCGAGCATATCAGGGCCGCGAACGGCAAGGCCCATTTTCTCCATTGAAGTAATCCCTCCCATCAAAGGGGATAACCTGAAGAGTTTGCTCGATAACATCGAGCCGTTGATGGACTTCAAACCGCCGTTTATTGATGTTACCTACCACCGCGAAAAATACATCGAACGCCCTCTGCCCGATGGGATCATTCAGAAACAGTACCCGCAAACGACCCGGCACAGTTGGTATCTGTTCGGCCATCATGCACCGGTTTGGTGTGGATGCCGTGCCGCACGTGCTGTGCGGAGGATTCAGCCGGGAGGAAACGGAAGACTTTCTGATCGACCTGCATTACCTCGGTATCGACAATGCCCTGGTGTTGCGGGGTGACCCGGCCAAACCCTTCACCACCTTTAAAGCCAAAGAAAACGGCTACACCTACGCCAGCGAACTGGTGGAGCAGGTAGCTAATATGAACCGGGGTATCTACCTGCACGAAGAAGACACCGCACTGGCTCCCAGTTCGTTCTGCATTGGCGTAGCAGCCTACCCGAAAAACACTTCGAAGCGGCTGACCACGAAACGGATTTCCTGTACCTGAAACAAAAGATTGACAAAGGGGCAGACTACATCGTGACCCAGATGTTTTTCGATAACAAAAAATACCTCGATTTTGTGGACCGCTGCCGACAAGAGGGCATTACCGTACCGATCATCCCCGGCCTGAACCCCCTCAGTACCCGGAAGCAACTCCAGATACTCCCCAAGCTGATTCCATCTGGAAATGCCTGCCGACCTTGTTCGGGCGGTGGAGGCCTGCGAAAACGACCAGCAGGCACGGCAGGTCGGTGTGGAGTGGTGTATCGAGCAGGGCCGGGAACTGATGGCGGCTGGCGCACCGGTACTGCACTTTTATACGATGGGCAAAGCCGATAATGTCATGAAAATTGCCAGCGCATTGTTTTAGACGTGAGGCAATGAAGTAATAAGATAACATATAGTTCGCTAAACGTACAGCGTCCCCGGCTCATGTGAGCCGGTTATGCTGCGTTTAGTGACAGTTGATGCACGACTATACGGTGTACATCCAGCGCGAATTCATCCGCAATCTTTCCCGTACGCAGATCACTCAAATAATGTCTGACCCGCATCGCAACCGAATCTTCAGGAGCCGATTCGGGCAGCATGTGGTCTTTGCCGTTGTAGCCAATGAGCGAGTAAGGCGATGAGCCCACTGCAGTGCCTGCGCCGAAGGCTTCTGTCAAGCGCCCGCTCTTGATAGCGCCAATCACTTCATCGATAGATACCAGCCGTTCTTCCACTTCCATCCCCCAACTCCGGGCAATTTGCAGAATAGAGTCACGCGTGACTCCTTTCAGGATGGAATCGGACGTGGCTGGCGTAATCAGTTTGCCATCGATGATGAACATGATATTCATCGTACCCGATTCCTCAATGTATTTGTGCTCACGGGCATCGGTCCAGATCAGCTGATCGTAGCCTTGCTGCTGCGCCATCATAGTCGGGTAGAGTGAGCCCGGTAGTTACCCGCACATTTAGCGTAGCCCACGCCACCCGGTGCCGACCGGATGTATTCGGTTTCTACTTTCAGCTTTGGCGGGTTTGTGTAATAGGCACCAACCGGGCAGGTGAAAATGCAAAACCGGTACGTTTTCGACGGAGCCACCCCCAGCGACGCGTCGGTTGCGAACATATAAGGCCGGATGTAAAGCGAACTGTCGGGCGTATTAGGTACCCAGTCGGCGTCGACGCGCAGTAAGGCTTCCAGACCACCCATGAACACCTCTTCGGGAATCGTAGCCATGCACATGCGCCGGGCCGACTCGTTCATCCGCTTCATATTGGCATGCGGCCGGAACATAAGTACTTCACCTGCTTCGTTTTTGTAGGCTTTCATGCCTTCAAAAATCGACTGGCCGTAGTGTAGCGACGACAGGCAGGACTGTAGTAAATTCTCGAACGGCATAATCATCTGATTCTGCCATTCACCGTTTATGAAATCGGCCACGAACATGTGGTCTGAGAAATGTTTTCCGAAAGGCAGATGGTTGAAATCCACCTCCTGAATACGGGAGCGTTCCGCTTTCCGCAATTCAATTTGAAATGCGTCCGTCGTCATAACAGCGTATAATTTAATGAGTCAGCCCGTGGAATAACAGGCTGCAACAAAGCTAAAAAATAAGAATGAAGAAGTTTAGTTGTCAAGACAACTTTTTTTGTGATTAGACTCTTGGCTTCCAGATTACTTCTTCAACGGTCAGTTCCTGCGCCATCATTCGGCTGAGTACAAAGAGATAATCGGAAAGACGGTTAAGGTACTGAATGATCAACTCATCAACCGGTGTCTGGTTGTTCAGTGAAATAACCAGGCGCTCGGGACGGCGACAAACCGTTCGGGCCAGATGGCAGAAGGATACCGATTCGTGACCACCGGGCAACACAAAGGCCTGAAGTTCGGGTAAGGTGGCATCCATGGCATCTATTCTGTTCTGCCAAACACATCGTCCGGTTTGATGGCAGGAAGGGCTCTTTTTATTATCTTTTCCGGATCGGTGGCCAGTTCAGACCCAATCGTGAACAGCCGATCCTGAATTTCTTTCAGCAAACTTACGGCCGCTTCACCGGCTGGTCGCGCAACAGGCCAATCCAGGCGTTCAGTTCGTCGACCGTTCCGTAGGTATCAATGCGTAAATCGGCCTTACTAACTCGTCGTCCGCCAATGAGTGCCGTTTGACCTTTATCACCCGTTTTTGTGTAAATCTTCATCGTGTTTTTAAACCAAAATGCTCAACAATTGGCTAAGCTAACGGATTTCAGGCAATCGGGCCGTACCTTTGCGCCCTGATTTGAAAACCCAGCAGTAATTCTTATAGAGTGGAACGGACTCCCCATTGTAAACAACCCTGTGTTGATCTTCCGGGAGTGCTTATTTGCTCATCGCATTAATGAGAAACAGTGTCTCTTCTCCCTCCACGTAAGGCACATCGCATCAATTCTCGGATTCTTCTTGTCACTCTTCAGCAGTTTCATCCCCTATCCTGAATCGGTAGCGGTTCGGTTCGATGACATGGATCTGGCCCGACGCAAACAATGAGTCGTGAACTAATATTTTATCTGGCTAGGACAATTTTTATCATCAACGACACCTTACTGAGAGCCCGTTGCCAAACTATTTTGTTTGGGTCCCGATGGATAGCCTCCCTTCCTTTGTTCAGGAGCGCTGGGTAGCGCACCGTTCGGAACTAAACGAGATTATTGTCAATTGGTTCAGCGCGCTTGCTTCCGCCGTTAACACCGTGCTGGCATTGGGCCTGTTTGTGCTGTCGTCACTCAACCGGGGCGACCGCAGCATGCAGCCGTATGACTACGCCTGGTTACTGCCCGTTACCACGGCTATTTTCATCGCTGTTCTGGTTTCCCTACCCATTCGTTTGCTTCAGAAGCCTGGTGAAGATGCCTAAAACAGACGACTTTTTACTGAGTGAATTTCAATACGAGC
>CAWAJC010000038.1:0-81075 GCA_963782245.1 uncultured Cytophagales bacterium | reverse complement strand
CCGGCCACGTTCAGCGACGCCGACAAAGCCCGGATAACGACGGCCTATAACAAAGCTATTCTGGAGCAGATCGTACCGACCTACCAGAAACTGGGTACGTTCCTGAAAAACGAGTACCTGCCCAAAGCCCGGACCACTTCCGGAATCGACGACCTGCCCAAAGGACCAGAACTGTACAAATACCTGGTTCGGGTGTACACCACCACCAACGACACGCCGGACGAAATTTACCAGATCGGCCTGAAGGAAGTAAGCCGGATTCGGGGTGAAATGGAGAAAGTAAAAACGCAGGTCGGCTTTACCGGTAGTCTGGATGCCTTCTTCACCCACCTCAAAACCGACAAAAAATTCTACCCCTACGACAGCCCGAAGGAGGTGCTGGCCGCGTTCAACACCATACTGGCCCGGATTGAGCCGAACCTGAAAAAAGCGTTCACCAACACACCTAAGTCGAAGTTCGAGATTCGGCAGACCGAGAAATTCCGCGAAGCATCGGCCAGCGCCGAGTACAATCAGGCCTCGGCCGACGGAAGCCGTCCGGGCATTTTCTACGTTCCCATTCCCGATGCCAGTCAGTTTAACAGCACGTCGGGCATGGAGTCGTTGTTTCTGCACGAAGCCATTCCGGGCCACCATTACCAGGTGTCGCTGCAGCAGGAAAACACCAGTCTGCCCAAGTTCCGGCGTTTTGCCTGGTACGGTGCCTACGGCGAAGGCTGGGCGCTCTACTGCGAATCACTGGGAAAGGAACTGGGGCTGTACACCGACCCCTACCAGTACATTGGTGCCCTGGGCGACGAAATGCACCGGGCCATCCGGCTGGTGGTGGACGTTGGCCTGCACACCAAAAACATGACCCGCGAGCAGGCCATCAAGTACATGATGGACAATGAACCCATTGCCGAACAGGGCGCTACGGCCGAAATAGAACGGTACATGGCCATTCCCGGTCAGGCCCTCTCCTACAAGATTGGCGCGCTGAAGATTCGGGCACTACGCAGCAAATACGAACAGCAGTTGGGGAGCAAGTTCAGCCTGGCGGCTTTCCACGACGAATTTCTGAAGGACGGCTGCATGCCGCTGGATGTCCTGGAGCGCAAAATGGATGCCTGGGCCGCCCGGCAGCAGTAAGCGGCTATTGGCTCTTTTTGTCGTACACGATGTCGAGGGCGGCTCCGGTATCGCCCTGCTGCGTCATCCACTCCGCCAGCGTTTGTTTGTACCGGCGGATGCGCGCCTGATGGGCGGGATCGGCAGCCAGGTTGATCAACTCCCAGGGATCGGTGCGGGTGTCGTAAAACTCAACCGCGGGTCGTTTCGCCACCCGGTCGGTGAGCTGCCGGGCCTTTGGATTACCGGATGCCTGATCAACCCAGGAAAACCAGACCGATTCCCGGTCTTTTTGGGCGGGGTTCATCATGAACCGGTTATAATAATCCTGATCGGGCGTGAGGTTCAGGATCAGCTTGTAGCGCGTGTCGCGAATGCTCCGTATCGGGTAAGGACGGCCTTCCGGAATGTTGTTATGAATGCCATAAGCGTAGGGGCGGGCGGTTTTGGCGGCCCCGGTCAGCACTGGCAAAAAACTCCTGCCATCGAGCCCGGCAATGGGCGCCCCACCCGCCAGGTCAATCAGCGTCGGGGTGATGTCCTCGTACTGGACCAGGGCCTCGGTTTGCGTACCGGCCCTGACGGTACCGGGCCATTTGACCAGCATCGAGCTTTTCTGCCCGGCGTCCCACAGGTTCCATTTGGCACCGGGAAACTGCGCGCCCTGTTCGCCCAGAAATACCACGATGGTATTTTTATCCTGTCCCGTTTCGCGGAGCATCCGGGTAATATCGCCCACCTGATCATCGAGTCGGCGTACCTCGGCCAGGTACCGGACAAACTGCTGCCGGGTTACTTTCGTATCGACCCAGTTTTTGGGCAGTATCAGTTTATCGGGGTCAAATTCGGTGGTATCGCCCACGGTCCAGGGCATGTGCGGGTTGATGCTCATGACAAACAGGCAATACGGCTGGTTGGAGCGGGTAGTGTATTCCCGAACATCGGTCAGGTCATAGTTGTCCGTAGCCGCCACGCAATTCGGTTCAAAGCCTTTGATGATGTCGAAGGGAAAGACCGACGTCGGTTTGGTACTGTGGTCTTTGCCCGTCAGCCCGACCCGGTAGCCCAGGTTGGCCAGGTAGTGCCCTACACTTTTGATGGTAGTATAAACGGGCTTATGATTCTGGAACGAGCCGTGTCGTACCGGATACAGACCGGTAAACAGCGATGCCCGGGTCGGCACGCACATCGCTTCGGAGGCATAGATCTGGTTAAATTTCACTCCTTCCCGCGCCAGGGCATCGATATGAGTTGTTTGGATGTTTTGTCCCCCGTAGCAACTGAGCTGTTTACTATCCAGGTCATCCGCCATGATGATTACCACGTTGGGTTTGCGCCCCGGCGTTGCCTGAGCCCAACCGCTCCCCGCAGGGCTGAACAGCAGCAATAGCAGCCCAGCGATATACGTTTTATTATTTTCCATCCGGAGGTTTCTGAGCACGAACCGACGGCGTGACTGAGCCGTAACGGGTAAAGCCGTTCGCCAACGATTTATAACCGGTCGGGCGCAGTTCGGCAGAGACCGGCCGATCCGTAAACTGTCAGCAAGTCGGTGCATTTGTGTTTGGGTCTGTCGAAGATCAGCAAGCTACCGAACGCAATGGTGCGCGCCAGGGCATCTGAAAGCCATATGCACTGTCAGTCAGGACTTTATTTCAGGCGTTTGCGCTGGTTATTGTCCACAATGTCAATATTTTTGCTTCATCTCCCTACCAACAACCTACCATTCCCTTAATGAACCATACCCTTCAACCCCCTCCCCCTGCCGGGCCCGTAGCCAAACCATTATCTGAGCGTAAGGCCGGCCTGGATTTGCTCCGGGCAGTAGCTATTCTGCTGGTCGTGTTTCATCATGGCCATGCCCTGTTTTTGGTTCCGTTTATCCCTCTTCCAGACGGAGTCGATCTGTTTTTCGTCCTAAGTGGCTATCTCATTGGTGGCATTCTGATAAAGACTGTCGCGCGAAATGAAGCATTTACGGCAACGGACCTGCGCGTGTTCTGGCTCAAACGTTGGTTTCGGACCCTGCCCGCATACGGGTTTGTTTTACTGCTGAATGTGGCCCTGCTGTTCATCGAACTAACCCGGCTTCATTCCATTAAAGCATCGATCAGGCAAATCGTATGGGTAGATAACCTGTGGACCTACTGCTTTTTTATCCAGAACCTGTTCACCAATTTAACCGTACCCTTTTTTCCGGAGTCCTGGAGCCTGTCCGTTGAGGAGTGGTTTTATCTGCTGCTTCCAGTGTTGCTGATGTTCTTACTGCGCCTGAAGCTCTCCATTAAACAAACAATCCTATGGGCGGTGCTGATTCTCATTGTTGTGCCTACCAGTCTGCGGTACGGGGATGCCTACAATCAGGTACACATGGGCTGGGCTATGACCAGAATGGTGGTCGTCATGCGGCTGGACGCCATCGGTTTCGGGGTTCTGATGGCCTACGTCAGCTATTACAAACCGACCCACTGGAAACGGATGGCCAGATCGGGCCTATTGCTGGCAGTGGGCCTTACGCTCAGCTACGCCGGGTTCCTGTTCGTTCGCGAAGGCTACAACTACGTTAACTCAGTTACCCTGACCAACGTATTTTTTTTCACCCTGACCAGTATTGGCGTCATGCTGCTGCTGCCGACCCTGAGCTACTGGCAGCCGCGCAGCCAGTTACTGGTGAAGATAATCACGCACATCAGCCTGATTTCGTATTCGATGTATCTGATTAACCACTCACTCGTCATCGGCCTTGTTCAACGCGTGATACCCGCCGATGCGTCCCAGAGTGTCCGTTTCAGTGCCTACCTGGTATACTGGATCAGCACCATCGGGGTATCAACGCTGATATATCAGTATATTGAAGTACCATTTATGCGATTCAGAGACAAGCACTTCGGATCAACTTTAGCCCGGGCCGGTTTGACACCCTACGTGTCTGCCCCCGCTAATCGGGAGCATCGAAAAGTGCAGGACATGTAGGCTAAGTGGCCATCCGAATCAACATCTCTGTGGATGGATGAAAGGCAGGAAAGCGTAACTGGCCCAATAACCCTTACCTTTGGGGTTCAACACTAAACGCGTAAGGACTAATTCGTACGTTCATCATGAAGAATCTACATCTACCAGCATTGGCCGGGGCCATTCTGCTGACGCTTTGCTCACTCGCTACCGTACAGGCGCAACTTAAAGTACCGGCTGCCAGCCCGATGCAAACTACCAAACAGAGTTTCGCCCTGGGCGACATTACCCTTGAGTACTCCCGACCCGCCGTAAAAGGCCGGACCATCTTCGGCGATCTGGTTCCCTACGATAAGGTATGGCGTACCGGAGCCAACAGCACCTCCAAAATCACGTTTTCATCGGACGTAAAACTGGAAGGTAAAGACGTGAAAGCGGGTACCTACGGGCTGTTCACCATTCCGGGAAAAAATACCTGGGAGGTCATGCTATCCAAAGACCTGAACCTGGGGGCCAACGTGGGTGCCTATAACAAAGAGAATGAAGTGGTGCGGGTTCAGGTGAAACCGACTACCCTGGCCAACAAAGCGGAGAACTTCACCATCAACCTGGCCGATATTCTCCCCAGCTCAGCCGTACTGGAAATTATGTGGGATAAAACCCGCGTTCCCGTTGCGATTACGGCCGATATCGATCCGGTAATCGTGAAGAACATTGAGGCTTCAATGGCATCTGAGAAGCCAGCTTATTTTGAGGCCGCCAGTTATTATTACGATACCAACCGGGATTTGAAACAGGCCCTTGGCTGGGTGACCAAAGCCACGGAACAGAATCCGAAAGCGTTCTGGATCATGTTGCTGAAGTCCCGGATTGAATTAAAGATGAACGAAAAGGCCAGTGCCATTGCCAGCGCCGAGAAAACCGTTGCCCTGGCAACCGAAGCTAAAAATGCAGATTACGTGAAAATGGCCAATGATCTGATCGCGTCAGCAAAGAAATAACAGCCTGTATGATACCCGGTTAACAGAAACGGCTGCTCCTGATGGGGCAGCCGTTTCTGTTAACCGGGTTAGCGTAAGGGAAAAGCGGTTGCTTTAGGAAGATAAAACTGTCGTTGCCGAACAGGCAGAGCCTTTAACCAGTCTCAATCAAGAAACAGGGAGGGTTGCTCCTGCAACAGCCGCATCCGGTAGGCGTTCATGGCCGTACGACCCAGTTGGTTGACCAGCCGGTAATTGACCACCACGCCCACAGCCGCGCCGATGCCCGGAATCAGTTGTGCCATCTTGGCCAGGTCGATGTAATCGCGGTACTCCTGCTGGAAAGTCAGCCAGTCGAACTGATTAATATCGTCCGGCAACTGGCGGCTATGCTCCTCCCAGTTGGCCACGTGCTGATACACGACCTGACGGCGCTCCTGACTCGAAAAGGCAAGCTGAAATACGTAGAGGATGTAAACCCGCTCGCGGTAATCATCGACCGCAAAACCGTACAGCGAAGCAATCTCGAAGAGCATTTTCATTTTCAGGCTCAGCAGGATGGGGAAGTCAGCCAAACTGAGCAGAAAGCCGCCCGCGCCCGTAACGCCCCCCTCGGCAGCACTCGTTTTTTTGTAAAAGTCAATGCGTCTGGCTACGGCAGCATCCCGCTGAACGAGGGTTTTTCCCTCCGCAGGGGCACCGGTCAGGTGCCCGGCCCCGAAAAGTACCGCCCTGGTCATCTGCTTGATGGCAGCCGTCACTACGGTGTGAATCCGCTTGGGAATAAACCGGTTCATCCGTTGCTGTATCGACGTGGAAAGCTTCCCAAATCGGGACGGTGGCTTTTGCATAGCCTGCTGCCATCGCATCAGTTCCGTTCGGACGGCTTGTTTGTAAGGAGTCATGGGTGAGTCTGTTTTTTAGCGAAAAACCAGTATCTTCATCGAATTAAAACAGCAGAAAGGGTGTTTATTACCTACATCCTCCTAAACCTCCAATGGTAGTTGCCGGTATGAAGAATGTCCTTTTTCTTTTGTTTGCTCTGGTCTTCGTTTACTTTGCCAGCACCGGCTATAAAGCCTCCCGAACCGTTACTTCCATCATCTCCTCCGACTCAGCAACCCGGCTGGACAGTTCAGTTGGTCGCCCTTCGCTGTACGATCAGTTGGAGTTGGGGCGGGCCGGTCTGAAGAAAAATGTGTTCGACTATGCGCTGCACGGCTGGCAAAAGATAGATACTGCCAAGTCGATGCTGACCATCGTCGACTTTAGCCAGCCTTCCACCCACAAGCGGCTGTACGTTGTTGATCTGGCGAAAAAGAAACTCCTGTTCAACACTTACGTAGCCCACGGTCAGAAGTCGGGCGATCTGGTTGCCCGGCAGTTTTCCAACACGCAGTCTTCCTTTCAGACCAGCCTGGGTTTCTACAAAACGCTGAATACCTACATGGGTAAGCACGGCCTTTCCCTTCAGCTGCAAGGACTGGAGAAGGGTTTCAACGACAACGTCTACAACCGAAACATTGTTCTGCACGGTGCCGATTATGCCTGCGAGGAGTTCATCCGCAAAAATGGTCGTTTGGGTCGCAGCCAGGGTTGCCCGGCCGTTCCGTACGCCGAATCGAAGGGAATTATCCAGGCGGTTAAGGGTGGTTCCTGCCTGTTTGTATACGCCCCCAATTCAGACTACCTCAAGCGTTCTGCTTACTTGTCAAGCGAATACACGTCCTTATAAAACGTCAGCTTTCCGCCCGCATCAACATCCGCAATGTTGTAAGCAATAAACACAGGAAATTGCTTCGGGATGGACAGTTGCCGGGGTTTCTGATCAATCAGGCACTTATTCATAAAATCGGGCGTGAAGGTTTGCGCTCCCAGTACCAGATTAGCCAGTTCGACCGGTTTCTGCACCCGCACGCACCCGTGACTGCGCCAGCGATTGGCCGACTGCGTAAACAAGTCCCGACTGTTAGTGTCGTGCAGGTAGATGGCCAGCGGATTGGCCAGCACAAACTTCAGCAAACCCAGCGAATTCTCGCAACCCGATGCCTGCCGGATACGGTACGGAAAATTAGTAGCCGATAAGCTGTCCCAGTCTATTTCCTCCGGATCAACCTCCTGTTCCTTCTCGTCCAGAATCTGGAAATTCTGGTTGTACACGTACGAAATATTTCTTTGCATACGGGGCAGTACTTCCTCCAGCGCTATTTTTCGGGGCACGTTCCAGTACGGATAAGCCACTACGTTTTGTACGAACGTTGTCATGCAGGGCGTCTGCCGGTCCGGCTTACCCACAATCACGTCCATAGGCAGCAAGCGGGTACCCTTCCGGTCGAATACGTTCAGTTCGGCCGCCGGTATATTGACCACCACAAACTGGTCGGCGTCGAACCGGTTGGTGTACCGGTAGAAGTTGAGTGTTTGCCGAATCAACCGCAGCGAATCGGTCGTGAGCGGGTTGGACCGCCCTCCCCGGCGAATCCGGTTGTAGTGACCGATCAATTGAGCATAAGGCCCGAATGTGGTTAGTTTCGCTGCGGACTCCAGCGACTTGTCCGCATCTACCTTGGTGGCCCAGGCCGAGTCTACTTGTTCTTTAAGCCCGTTGAACGATAACCGCGATGGTTTTTTGCCGTAACGAATCTCCAGCAGTAACGCAGCCCGCTTATCGTCAATAGCAGTAGCCGCACTGCCTGACTCAACACTGTAGCGCGTGGTGTCGATGCCCAGTGAGTCGGCGTACCGGCAAAGAGCGTGAATGCTGACCTGAGCCTGTTCCACTTTCTCCTCCTCCTTTTCAGCGGTTGTTACCGGCTCACCCGATGGCCGGGCGATGAACCACTTTCCAACAAAAAATAGAATCACTATACCGGCCAGAATAGCCGCTCCAATGCCAATTTTCTTTTTAGTCTCGTTATTCATGTGTAGTGTATGCAGTCTTTCTGATTAGTATAACTCGCCAGACCGGGTGTTGTTTTTGATGCAGGGGCAACTCCCAGCCACTCGTATCCATGAAAAAGGCAACCCTGAGAGCTGCCTTTTTCAATTAGTTATACGCTGGTTTGTCGATATCCGGCTTGGAATCCGGGTTTCGATTGGGGTTGTTCACCCGCACGTTGGCAGCGGTTTCGTCGCCATCCATGTATTTGTCCTCCAGTTCATCGGAGGGCAGCGGTTTGGTTTCCACCTCGCTCCCGACACCACTCTTTCCCTCGGCGGATTGATCTTCCAGTCCGTCGGGTGATATAGCCTGCTTGGCGCGAATTATATCTTCCCGGTTCGACTCATCCATGTCAATTGCGTCCTTCCCCTGGTTTTCCATAACGTTCCTGTTTAAGTATAGTATACATACGTAAACCCGCTACGGAGGCAAATGTTTATACCGGCGTACCGCGTCAGGGTGACCAGTTCAGGCATTTTCTGCCCGGTGCAGCCTCTATTTACCGGCTGGCATCAGTACAGCGTCAATCGAATGGATGATTCCATTGGTTGCTTCCGCTCCCTCCGGGCTTATGGTAGCGCTGGTACCGGCGCCATCCGTAATTGTCAGGGTATCGCCCTGTTTGCCAATGGTCAGCGTACCACCCAGTACGGTCTTGAGCTTTTGTCCATCCTGAAGTTTGTCGGCCGTGTACTCACCCTTCACCACATGGTAGGCCAGTATTTTCTGCAGCTTCGCTTTGGCGGCTGGTTTCAGCAAGTCGTTCAGTGCACCGGCGGGTAGTTTATCAAAGGCTTCGTTGGTAGGGGCAAACACGGTGTAAGGGC
This sequence comes from uncultured Cytophagales bacterium, assembly GCA_963782245.1. GTDB lineage: Bacteria > Bacteroidota > Bacteroidia > Cytophagales > Spirosomataceae > Spirosoma. The sequence continues at coordinate 72,265 of CAWAJC010000038.1, read as the reverse complement.
CCTTTCCGCTGGCTTGCTCCGTAAGACCGGATACCCGCAGTGCCCGAAACAGAATGGTATGGTTTGCCGACTTGGCAGCACTGATGGCCAGATCTTTGCCCGTAGTGCTGAGCGCAGGAGCGGCCGCATTCATGGTTGAGTTGGTGTTTGTCGGGGTTTGCGTGCCGGTGTTCTGGTTCTGGGCAGAAACCGATACGTACGTGCCGGCAAAAAGCACGCATGCCAGTGCCGAAGTTAACCGAAATTTCCTGTTCATGTTGCGTATTATTTTAAATGGATCATATGGCCCATCGTGCCGACGGGCCTGAAGCTACCGCTTCATCGCATTGATTAAACGGTAGTCAGGGCACTAAAAATTGCCTTGTAAGTTTGAATTTGAGCGAACGGCCCGGCCCCCGTTAGTGAACGACCATCAACTGCCCCCGGTAAACCGTGTCCAGCGGGCCATTGCCCGTACGAATCTGGTAGGTGTACAGGCCGGGCGGAACACGGTCCTGCCGGTAGGTACCATCCCAGGGGGTAGCGTATCCCTGGGAGAAAAAAACCAGCTCACCCCACCGGTTGTAAATAGAAACTTTGTTATCCGGAAACAGGCTAATATTGGGTATGATCCAGGCGTCATTCAGCCCATCCGAGTTGGGCGAAAAAGCGGATGGTATAAAAAGCACTTCGGTTACCTCTACCAGCACGGCCAGCGTAGCCGTGCAACCGGCGGCATTGGTAGCCGTCAGGACGTAGGGAGTCGTGGTATCCGGGCTGGCAAACGGACTGGCTATGTCCGCCTGGTTCAGCGAGGCAGGCGGTGCCCACTGGTAAACGCTGATGGGTTCGCTGGCCTGGGTTACCAACTGAACACGGCTGCCTTTCACCAGAAAATACGTTGCTGAGCCGGTTAGCCGGGGTGAATCCAACACCTCGACCCACTGTTTTTTCTCGGCCCGGCAACCGTCGTTCGATACGACGGTGTAGGTTAGCTGATGGTTGCCCACGCCCGCCCTGTCGGGGATAAACTGCGTTCCCAGCACGCCCGGCCCGGTGTAGAGGCCACCAGCCGGCTGCCCGGTCAGCGATACCGATACGCCCGCAGACAGGCAGACGGGCGCAATGGAGTCCAGCTGTACGATGGGTCGGGCGGCCTGCGTGAGCAAAATCCCCGGCGACAGGGCCGAACAGCCCGTGGCGCCCGTCACCGTAACCTGGTAACTACCGCCCTGCTTTACCACTACCTGCCTGACGGTATCGCTCAGGGCTACCCCATCCCGGACCCATCGGTACCGATTCCCGACCCTGTCCTGCGCTGTCAGCGACACCGATTCATCAGCACAGAAGGTTAACGAGGAGGGCTGTATCTGAGCCACCGGCCGGGGATTCATCACCACCCGGGCACTATCCTGCCCGTCGCAGATTGCCAGCGTGGGCCGGGCCAGTACTTCGTACACCCCCGACTGATACACCCGCAGGGACGATTGCTGTTCGCCCGTTAGGTCCTTGCCGTCACGTCGCCAGCGGTATTGATAATCAGGTTGTTCGCTGGCCTGCAGGGTAACGGTATCGCCGGTGCAGTAAGGGGCTGGTCTGGTCAGCGACAGGCTAACCAGCGGAGCCGTAACAAACGTTACTTTTACCCCTTGGGAAGCGGTGTCGGTAGCACATTGATTGGCCAGACTTTTTATGACCGTATAGGTACCCGGTGTACGTACCTGCAGCGTATCGCTGGTAGACCCACGCAGGTTGGCCCCATCTTTTTGCCATTGGTACGCCCAGATCGGATTTTTATCGACCGATAGCACCAGCGGCTGGCTGGCACACCAGATGACATCGTTGGACACTTTGCCGTTGGCCGTCACTACGGCCGGTGGCGGGGCATTCTTGGAGCAGTCGACTACCGGAAGTTGAAAATCCCGCCGGACAACGCCAATGCGGACGCCATTTCGAAACTCTTCGCACTGCACGGTAAAGAGATACAGGCCCTCCTCCGTAGCCCGAACCCGCAAAACGCCCGTTGACGGGTCGATACTCAGGGACGGATTTCCCGGAATAATGCTGCTTAAACTATATCCCTGCTTCCAGTTGATGGGCGGATACGTGTTCCTGGGTCCTTCGTCCGTAACGGTGGGTGATGTTCTGGAGGTATACCCATTCAGCGGAGTTACCAGTGAATAACGAAGCTGGTCACCATCCGTATCGGTTGCTCCCGCATCGAACGTAAAGGATTTATTCAGGCAGATATAGTCGCCGTTTGGCAGGCGGAAATTGGGCGACGAGTTATAAAAATCCGTTCCATTCTTGAGCATGGCCGGAAATTCGAAGTAAAACGCCATGGCCACCCCGTTGGCAATAAAACTGTCGACATTGGTGAGCGCATCATTCCGGCAGCACCGCTCCCAAACCATGTAATAGCCACCGGGGTCGGTATACAATCGTGTGTCGAACTGGTAATCGGCATAGTAACGCCCCTGCGTAAAACTTAACTGACGCAGGGAGGCACAGGCCGCATTCCCGAAGGTGAGCGGCACTACTTCCCGAAGGAGCAGGGTTAGCCGCTCAATCAGAACCGGGTTGTTCTTCCGGTACACCAGCAGGGTTACCGTAGGATCCTGATTACCAACGGACGTTTTGGTGGCATCCCAGTATTGATTGAGTGACAGCGTAAACAGGCCCGGCGTGGTGCCGATAGCCCGCATGCTCACATCACCGCCGATAATGTGATTTGCCCGACTCTCCAGCGAGAGTAGCCCGGCCATGGCCAGCAACAGGCCCACACCATACCGATAGACAACTCCTCTCCTCCCCGAATGCATGATACCAGTACCGGATTCAATACGTATGCTTGACACTTGATTGACTATACGCAGCTTAATGAAACAGTTGGTCGGGCCGACCCAATCTAGTATGTTACGGCAAAACGGATACCATTGTTTCAAAAACGGTTTATTGGCTGACGATTATTTCGACAGAAAACCTTTGGCAATCAGGTAAGGGATCAACAGCCAGAGCAGGCCTTTGACGAGAAAGAAAAGAAAACCCAGCCACCCCACGCGTTTAAGCCACAATTTGAATCGCTCGTTCATACAACAAAGATAACGATTTCCCATCATTACCTTCCCGCCGGATACCGGGTCTTCAGGGAGCAGGGAAACTCCACTGGCAGTGATGAACGGGGCATGGCCTGGTACTGGTCATTTACGCAGCCTGCGTACCAGCCGCCTTCATGGCCACGGCAGAGGCAAACCGCTGAGCCGGTAGTTTGTGCAGCGCCGTTTCGATAAGGTGCCGGACAGGGTCCGGGGCCGGAGCGTTCCAGGCTGGACCGTCGTGCCGGATTGCCGCAATCTGTTCCCGCCAGGTATGACCATCAAACGGCAGTGTTCCGTGGAATATAAAATAGCCCAGGACGCCAACCTGATACACCTCAGCCCGAAAATCAGGCGGGCCAGCCGATTGGTGAAATACATCGTCGGTCAATCGTTCGGGCGGTATAAATTCCGTGATGCCCCCGTACCGGAGATCCCTTTTGTGGCGGTCCCGCCAGAAGAAAGCCAGGTCAAAATCAATGAGCAGTATTCGTTTCTTTTTATTCACCAGTACATTACTGGAATGCAGATCGCCGTGGAGCACGTTCCGGCTGTGCAGACCCGCCACGCCGTCCAGCAACTGATTGAACAGGGCAATCCGGTCCTGGGTCTGCAATGTGTCGTGGTTTGCGGTGATAAAACGGCGTAGACTAACACCGGCAAAGTACTCAATCACCCCAATACCTTCGCGGGGATCGAACTCAACGAGCCGGCTGACCAGGGGGCAGTCCTGCAGTTTCTCCAGTATCCGGAACTCATAGGCGAACTCCTTCTCCTCGGAGCGAATTACGGACCGGGACGCGTCGGGATGGCTGACTATTTTTTTCAGCACGAATCGTTTACCCGCCTGATTCCGGACCAGATAAATGCCTACCGGGGGCGTGACAGACAGCTCTTTCAGCACGGTATAGTTTCCAATACGGGTGCGGGGCTGCAGGGCCGGATAAGAATGAGTTGACGTTTGCTGCCGTTGTTCGGCGTCAACCAGAATACCCTGTTGCACAAACGTATCCACGGATTGCTGGATAACCGTTTGTACGTCGTCGATTGGCGCATCCAGCTGGCGGGCAAAAAGCGCAGCCGCCGAAGCGACGGAAGCAGGCTCCCGGAATAACGTCAGTAAAGCGGCCAGCTCGGCATTGAGCAACAGTACGCTGCCTGACGATTTATTGAGTAACCCCGCTTCAAAATCAGGATTCGTCAGGGAGTTGCGCTCTATAAAGTCAATATTGGCGGCAAGGCGGTAGACAATCTCCATGGACATAAAATGGGATACGGTAAAAAAATGGCAGCCAGTTGATGTCAACTGGCTGCCATTTCACATAAACTACTTACCTACTACCAGCATGGTGGTGGTGGGCAATAGCCGCCTTTGTTCGACTTCTTCGACTTTTTCGACTTCTTTGATTTCTTCGACTTCTTTGACTTGCAGCCACCGCCACCGATTGCTGCGTTTGCTTCGGCAACAGACAGAATGTCCAGTTGGCCAAGGCGTGCTTGGAATGCTTGTAAATTCATCATGACATTTAGTTGGATTAGGTAAAAAAATATGTAAGATTATTCCAGAAATTCCTCCCTGGAATGATGCTAAGCTAGTACATCATGGTATTCGGACATATGACGAAGCCATTTATTTATTAGATATTTATTATACGGTAGGCAGGTTAATGTATATATAGTGGAAATGCTAACAGTATGTTTACGTTAACAAACGTACAGTCACTAAAAAGAGCATTTCCTACACATGTCTGAGTTCAAGGTGTTTTTCCAGTCTTCACGGAATGGGGAGACTACCGGGCAAAACCGGGCGAAAATTTGGTGACGATCAGACTGGATAATAGTCTAAACGGTACGCCCGACATCCGGAATGCGAGCAAATTGGGCAATATTCCTGCCCTGAGCAGTTTACAAGAACCTCTTATACTAGCTGTGGTCCGGCGGCTATACAATACATGCCGGGTCCAGGCACCGTTTTGCGTGATCAAGAAATTTCCGGTTTATCGCCAGTTGGATTTAGTTGACTGCGGGCCAACCTGCCTGCGGATGATTGGCAAATACTACGGTAAAACGCTCTCGCTCGAGCACCTGCGCGACGTTTGTTTTATCCGAAAAACCGGCGTGAGCGTTGCGGGTATCAGTGATGGCGCACAGGCCATCGGGTTTCGAACCATTTCGGCCCGGATAACCCTTCAGACGCTGCTGACCGAAGCCCCCAAACCACTGATTGCCTACTGGCGTCAGCGGCATTTTGTGGTGGTGTACGCCAGTACCAGTCAGCACGTCTTTGTAGCCGATCCGGCTCAGGGGCTGGTTAAGTATACGCACGCTGAATTTCTGGACGGCTGGACCGGACAACCCACCAAAGTCGATGTACCCGGTATTGTGCTGCTGCTGGAACCGGACCAGACCTTTTATACCGATCCCGACGACCAGCAGGAGGGGCTTCAGCTGAGTTATTTCTGGGGGTATCTGCGCCCTTACCGTCGGTACCTGGTACAAATTGGTATCGGTGTCCTGCTGAGTGCCGTCCTGACGTTCATCATTCCCTTTATCATGCAGTCCATCGTGGATCGGGGGATCGAATACCAGGATATTGGTTTTGTGAACCTGCTGCTTATTGGCCAGCTCACCATCTTCCTGTGCCAGCTCATTACCGACTTTGTGGAGCAGTGGATTCTGATGCATATCAGCAGCCGGATCAGCATCCGGCTGATTTCGGATTTCCTGACTAAACTCATGCGTTTACCCATCTCGTTTTTCGAGACGCGTAACACCGGCGATATCCTGCAGCGCATTGAAGACCACGAAATCATCGAACGTTTTTTAACCAGCTCGTCGCTCAAGGTAGTTTTTTCCCTGTTCAACATGCTGGTATTTGGTCTTGTACTGGCGTTGTATAACGGGGCTATTTTCATGGTATTCTTCGTCAGCGCCCTGGCGTACATCGCCTGGACATGGATCTTTATGGGCGCGCGCAAACGCATCAACCTGCGCCGGTTCGACCGCATGGCCGACAATCAGGGGTCGCTGCTGGAAATTGTGGCAGGCATTACGGAAATCAAGCTCCAGAACATCGAAAATCAGAAACGGTGGAAGTGGGAACAGGTACAGGCGCGGCTGTTTAAAATCAACGTCGAAGATGTGAAACTGATGCAGATGCAACAGACGGGCACGTTCTTCATCGGCCAGCTAAAAGATATTCTGATCACCTACCTGTCGGCCAAGCTGGTCATTGACGGACAGATTACGCTGGGTACGATGCTCGCCATCCAGGCCATTGTGGGTCAAATCAATTCGCCCCTGGGTAACCTGCTGAGTTTTATGCGGTCGGCCCAGGATGCCAAAATCAGCCTGGACCGCCTGGGTGAGGTCAACAAGAAGGAGGACGAAGACCCGGTGCAATCGGATCGAGTCACCAAACTGGGGGCCTGGCCGGGTATTACGTTTCAAAATCTGAGTTTTTCCTACGGTGGGCCGAGTACCCCCCCGGTGTTGAAATCCATCAACCTGTTTTTACCGCGGGGCAAAACAACCGCCCTGGTTGGTGCCAGTGGTAGTGGCAAAACGACGCTGATGAAACTGCTGCTCAAGTTTCATACCCCCAGCAATGGTCAGATTTTGATTGGCAGCCAGAATCTGCAGGCCCTTCACAGCGGCTGGTGGCGCGGCCAGTGTGGCGTGGTTATGCAGGAAGGATTTATTTTCTCGGACACCCTCCGGCAAAATATTATTGCCAGCGATGAAACGCCCGACGAGGAACGGCTCGAGTACGCCATCCATGCCGCTAACCTGTCCGACCTTATCCAGAACCTGTCCCGTGGCTTGTCGACCAAAATTGGGAGTGAAGGTATCGGCCTGAGCGTTGGGCAGAAACAACGGATTCTACTGGCAAGAGCTATTTATAAAAACCCAACGTTTTTGTTTTTCGACGAAGCGACGAGTGCACTTGATGCCAACAACGAAAAAATCATCATGAACAATCTAGCCGAGTTTACCCGGGGCCGCACGGTCCTGGTGATTGCGCACCGGCTCAGCACCGTACGCAATGCAGACCAGATTGTGGTGTTGCATCAGGGCGAGATTGTGGAAACGGGCACCCACTTCGACCTCGTGAACAAGCAGGGCTACTATTATACACTGGTACACAACCAGCTGGAACTTAGCAGTTAGCGGTATGGCGTATACGTACTTTTTTTCGGGAACCAGCCGCGTATGTCAGTACCTATACGCATCCTTCAGCTCGTATTATACGGGCCGGTGGTGGTTGCTGTTGACTGTACTGCTGGCCGGGCACCCGGGTCGGGCGCAGATTTCCCTGTCGCTGGCCGAAACCCTGCGCCTGGGTATGCTCTACAATACCGACCTGCAAACGGCCATCCAGCGCGAATCCATTGCCACCAGTAACCGTCAGATTGGCGTACCAGACCGGCTACCCTCCCTCGACCTGAGTATTGGTCAGAATACTTACTTCAACCAGTATAATTCTCCTACCAATTTTGTACGGGGGGTATACCAGGATAATGCACTCAACGGTGGTATAGCTGGCAGCTGGCTCCTGTACAACGGCGGTCGGGTAGGCCTGAGTCAGGTCAGACTCGATCAACTGGCCCAGCAGGCAACCCTGGAAAAACAGGCCGTACGCCAGCGCGTGAGCCGGGCGCTGGTAGCCGCTTATTACCGCGTAGTGGTGGAGATAGCCCGGTTAATGGTCAGAGCAGAAGGCGTCAGTCTTTCCAAGTCCCGGTTTACCGACTTCAAAGAGCAGGAACGGCTGGGCAAAGCCAGTACCTTTGATGTGTTACAGGCCGAAAACCTGTTTCTGACGGATTCGACGACCTACCTCCAGCAGGAGATCGACGTTCAGGTTGCGCAGAGCCAGCTCCATACCACCATTGGCTGGAATCGCTTCGAACCCTTATTACTAACGGATAGCCTGGCGCCGGGCCCGCAGCCCCCGGCGTTTGCTAACCTGAATGGTAAACTGATGAGTCTCAACTACGACCTCCGAAGCCAGCGCATGGGCTTACTGGTATCGGAGAATAGTATACGATTGCAAAAAACGGCTTTCAGCCCTTCGGTGCGGCTCAATTCGTCGCTCTACCAGAGTTTTACGGGAACAAAATTCAGCGATAGTCCCCGCATCAATGGCAGCTCGACAAATTTACTCCTGACGGGATTATCCGTGTCAATGCCGTTAGTGCGGAGCCGGGAAACAAAACGGGCCATTCGGCAGAGTGAACTGGAACGGGGCTTAGCGGAAATAGCCCTGAAAGGTATCGAACGCCAGTTGCAGATCGAAGCCGAACTGCTGGCGAGTTCGTACCGGTCGCAGGCCAAGATTGTAGCGCTATCGGGGCTGTTGACGACCAATGCATCCCGTAGCCTGGTTATTGCCCGCAATCGGCTGCAAAACGGCTTTTCCAATCTGATCGAGTACCGGTCCGTCCAACTGGCGTACACGGAAGCGAAGCTGAACCAGTTACAGGCTTTGTACGCACTCAAACTCATTGAAGCAGACGCCAAACAATTGGTGGGTAACTTAAACTAACCGTAGTATGCCTCAGCTGATCACCTCTACCGCCCACGCCGACGATGTTGACGAGTTACTGGCCCAGATGCCCGGCTGGCCCCTGCGCTGGGGTATCAGTTTGCTTTTTGGTGTGGTCGTGCTGCTGCTGGGGCTGGCCTGGTTTATCAAATACCCCGATGTGATCAAAGGCAAAATCACCATAACGACAAACACCCCGCCCGCTACGGTGGTGGCCAGAACCGGAGGCCCTATTCACCTGCTGAGCGCAGACAAATCCATCCTGGTAGCCGATGAGGTGTTCGCTACCATTGGCGGAACAGCCCGCTATGACGACGTACTGGCACTACGGCGGGCCCTGGACCTGTTCCAGCCTGCTTTAGAGTCCAACCAATCGTCCACACTCGTGCTCCCCGACGGGCTGGCACTCGGCGAGTTGCAGGCGCCCTACAATGTTCTCTTACTGCGCTGGAAGGAATGGCAGGCCCTGGCGGTACGCGGTAGCAGCAACCAGCAGCGAAAAGGAATTGTGAATGAGCAGATCGGCGGGTTGAATCAGGTTGGCAGCCGGTTGAGCCGGCAGATAGACTTACTGGAGCAAGAGTATAGACTCCTGCTCCGAACCTACGAAACCCGGTACAAACCCCTCCAGCGGTCGGGTAGTATATCCATTGAACAACTTGAAACTAAACGCGATGAGTTGATCAACAAGTCGAAGGCCATTGAGGCTGCCCGGGCGGCTATTGCCGAAAACGATAACCGGATTATTTCCCTGCGCAGCCAGAAGGCGGAATACGATTTTGACCAGACCGACCGGCAACTGGCTACCCGCAATGGTCTGCGCGATGCGTTTACGGGCTTATTGAACGCCATTACGGCCTGGGAAAACAGCTACGTACTGAAAGCGCCCATTGGCGGTCGGTTGAACTTCCTCAACTTCCTGCACGAAAATTCCATATTGGTGGCGGGGCAGGAGATAGCCGGGATTGTTCCCAATCCAGACAGCAACACGGGTAAACTGGGCCGTGCCGTGCCGGAACTGGCTGGCCCGTACGTGGGCGAGTTGTTCATTGAACCCTCGGGGTCAGGAAAAGTAGCGGTTGGGCAGGCCGTTAATATCACCCTCCTGAGTTTCAGCAAAAAAGAGTTTGGGATGTTGCGGGGACAAGTGGCTACCGTAGCCGACATCAGCACGACGCTGAACGCGGGTGGCCAGCCCCAGACCGCCTACAAACTGTACGTAGCGTTACCCAGGGGCCTGACCACGATGGTGAATAAAAAGCTGCCGTTTCGGTACGGACTGGAAGGAACCGCGGAGGTGATCACCAAGGATGTCCGGGTGCTCGAACGCCTGTTCGACAACGTCAGGAACCTGTTTTCCCAATGACCCTGCCAGCACTGATTCATTGTCTTTTAGCCGGGTACGGGCTGTCAGCGAACGGGTCAGTCAAAATTCTTCTTGGTCCGTAGTTCTTTTACTTCAAAGTCGAACGGGAGGTTATTCATGCACTTGAAGTGGTTCATGGGGCAACTACCCGTCTGGGTTGCGGAGCAGGGTCGGCATCCCAGGCCGGGTGTTTCGAGCCGAACGTGCGGAGTTTTGTAGGGATAAAACCCGAACTGGGGCGTGGTGCTACCCCAGATAGAGTAAATCTTCCGCTGGAAAGCTGCGGCAATGTGCATCAGCCCCGTATCGTGGGTGAACACGATCCGCGCCCGCCGGAGCAGGGAAGCCGATTGGTTGATGTTGTAGTGGCCACAGGCATTATAGATGTACTGTTCGCCAACGGCCCGCAGGATTTCGTCGCCGGTTTTACGGTCGTCCTTGTCCCCCAGCAGTACAATCGGGTAATTTATTTTCAGGCACAGCTCAATCATCCGCAACACCGGTAGCCGCCGGGTCAGGCTCTGCCCGCCAATGGCATACGCAACAAAATTCTGCCGGTGTGTTTCGGGAAGCCAGTCCGTTTCTACTTCGTCCCGGTAAGGAATGAAATAGTCCAGTCCCCGTCCGTCGTTTTCAATGCCCAGTGGAGCAACCGCGGCCATAAACCGGTCAACAATGTGCTGATCGGGCATGGCGTTTATTTTCCACCGGATATACGCCCACTGCCGTAGCTTTTGCTTGTCGACACTGTACGAGCGCCTGCCCACCGCAGTCCTGATCAGGCCGGTTGTGAAGGAATCTTGCAGATCAATGACGTAGTCGAACGACTCACCCCGGAGTTGGCGGATGAATTTATACACGCTTCCCTCCTGGTAATATACCTGCGTGATGTAGGGATTAGCTTCAATGATTGGCTGATAGACCCGTTTCGTGCCATAGTAGAGATCGGCATGTGGCATTTGCCGCTTCAGGCAACGCAACACCGGGGTAGTCAGTACCACATCGCCGATGGATTCGAACTGCAAAACCAATATTTTTACCGGGCGATTCATGGTATGATCATTTATACAAAACTATTCCATTTACATCAACTCACCAAAAAAATCAGAACTGCCACCATCGGGGTTTATTTGGTGTTCGATAGATATTATTCTGGCATACCACGCAGGCCGATGGCTGGGGAACCACTACGGGAGGGTCCAGGTCCGGCGTTCCCTCCCCGTTTATGCGGTCTATGTTGATATGTTGTTCCGATACCCCGGTTGCGCCAAAATATCCATACACATAAGCCGTTGAATCACTCACGCAGCGCAGGTTACCCCGCACGGTAGCCGGAGCCGCATCGAAGAGCCCCCCGGTGTTGTTAACCAGTCCTTTCACGCTTTTCCAGAAGGCGTAGGCACCCTTACTGAGTGCCTGTTGCTGTACTTCCATGTAGTACATACTTTTTGATTTGTAGGGCACGCGGGCAATGAACTGTCTGCTGATAGCCCGGCCGTTAATGTTCACATCGGAACTAACGTCGATGCAGTTAAAACAACGGGAGATATCCCAGCAATTGGAGCAGCAACCCAGACCCGTTATGGTTCCATTGGGCAGCTCCCGTTGGGAACATACCTCCGTAAACTCGTAGTGCGTCCAGATCCAGCGGTAGTAGTTGCCCGGTGTTTCCGGATCTTTGGTATCCAGGTACACATTCCAGCCCTGGTTTTTTGCCAGACTGCCATTCCCCGGCTCTTTCGTGTAGGCGTAATACAGATTCGTAATGGGCGGGGCAGCCTGCAATACCTCGGGCTGGGACTCGTACCGCTTGCCCGCTTTGGTCTGGATAATCAGTTTGTAGGTGCGGCCGGCCACGCCCCGCAGCCCCGTCGACGCGGTCTGGTAAATCCCGCCGGATGCCTGCTCCTTCAGTGTTTCCTGATTACCCAGGTTATCCAGAATACTAACCGTAGCACCCGTTTCGAGGAGGTTCAGGCTTTTAAACGAATAGTCGGCCGTGCGGGTCAGTTTAACCGAGTAGGGACCCGGGGCATCTGTAATGCTCCCTTCTACAATGAGTGAAGGGGGAATGCTGACGCTGCCTGGCTCAAATTCCGTTACGCACGAAACAACCAGCAGTCCACACAAAAATACCAGGGCGTACAGCCAGTTCCGTCCGTGCATCATAATTTGAAATTATAGGTTAAAGACGGGAAAGCCGTGCCAAAAATGGATAGTTTATAGGCATCCGTTGAGGAAGCCGGACTCAGCTTGTAGAAGACGGAATACGCATTTTTCCGGGCGTAGACGTTGTAGATGGAGAAAACCCAGCTACTCTCATTTTTCCGTTTCTTTTTGAGCACATTCTGCTCGAAGGTCATCGAAAAGTCGAGCCGGTGGTAATCGGGAACGCGCTGCTGATTCCGGTCGAGGTAAATGGGCACTGCTATTCCGGCCACGCGGGCAATGGCCGACGGCTGAGTCGCTGGCCGCCCCGTGCTATACGTAAAATTGAGCGACAGGCTGAACCAGGTTGTGGGACGGTGGGTAGCCAGCACGTTGAGGGTATGAGGTTTATCGTAGTTGGCCGGATAGGGGTTGCCACTATTTACCCGCTCATCGGCGTACGGACTGGTCATGGTCAGGAACGTACGGGCGTAGGTATAGCTCATGAACCCCGTCCAGCGACCTTTATTTTTCCGCAGTAACCCTTCAAAACCGTACGCCTGGCCCCTCCCCTGCACTAGTTGGGTTTCTACGGCCTCTGCCAGTTGCAGCTCGGCCCCGTCGCGGTAGTCGATGGCGTTAATCAGCGTTTTGTAATACACCTCGCCCGATGCTTCGATGGCGTTATCGGCAGTGTTCCGGAAATAACCCAGCGACCATTGGTCGGCAATAGTGGGCTTGGTGTAAGTATCACTCAGGTGCCAGCGTGAGGTGGGCAGGGCCGCCGTCGTGTTGGTTACCTGCAGCAGATACTGGCGCAACCGGCTATACCCGGCCTTGATGGCACTGCCCTCGCCCACCGACCAGCGGACGGCCAGCCGGGGTTCCAGCCCGCCCGCCGTATGGTAAACCGCACCCGCTCCGTAGGGTTGGGTAGCGGAAACGGTTTCGTCCTGACGGGGTCCGTTTTCCTGATACGTCCTGACGGTTGCCGGTCCCCGGTTGAGCAGCATCGAATAGCGCAGTCCGGCAATAATAGCGACATCGGCACTCAGTTTCCATTCATCCTGCACGTAGGCGGCCAGTTCATAAGCGCGTTCGCGGGCAAGGTCCACCGGCAATACGTTGGAATAGGGGCCGGGCGTACGGGTGTTGGGTTGAACCAGGTAGTCAATGGCGCTGATACCACCCTGCCACTGATGCATTTCGCCGGGCGTATACGTCAGGTCTGACTTTACCTGCCGGTGCAGGATCCCCGACTCCAGCTGGAAGGCATTGGATGAATCGGGCGAAGACAGGTCGGCCCCGTAACGGCTCATGATAAGGGCAGTAGCCAGGTTTACCCGCTTGCTCATGAAGTAGTTCCAATGCAGAACGCCGTTCATGGTCTGGTAATTAAACTTCGTTGACGAGGCATTGATCTCCTGCCCCGACAGCGAATCGGAGGCCAGCTTGAACACATCGGTACTGAGGTAGCCCGTTAACGTAATGGTATTCTTTTCGTTAGGCTGGTACTTAAACTTAGTGGTCAGGTCATAAAAGTTAGCGGTGGTACCCCGCAGGTTAGGCGGTGCCAGTTTAAACAGAAAATCGTTGAACGAACCCCGCGCGGCCAGCAGAAAAGACAGCTTATTTTTGATGATGGGCCCTTCAACGCCCAGCCGGCTCGATATAATGCCAACGCCCCCGTTGATACCCCACTTCTCCGCATCCGGCTCTTTAATTTTCACATCCAGTACGGACGATGCCCGGCCACCATACGCAGCAGCCACGCCCCCCCGGTTCAGGGTTACGTCGCGCACGACGTCGGGGTTGAAGACGGAGAAAAAACCCAGCAAATGACTCGCATTGAAAACGGGAGCCTCATCAAATAAAATCAGGTTCTGATCCGTACTGCCCCCCCGAACGTTGAAACCCGGCGCCCCCTCCCCCACCGTTGTCACCCCCGGCAGGAGCAATAAACTGCGGATAATATCAACCTCACCCATCAGGGGCGGAATACGCCGGATGCTGCGAATACTCAGCTGCGATACGCCAACCTCAATTTTACGGACGTTGCGGTCCGGGGCTTCACTCGTCACCACGACTTCCTCCAGATCCTTGGAATCATCTTCCATCAGTATCTCGCGGAAGAGTGTTTTTTGCAGCGATATGGTATCCTGCCGGGAGCGGTATCCTACATGAGAGAACCGGAGGATGTAGTTGTCGGGCGGTAACTGGACGACGTAAAACCCATCTTTCGCGGTTATGTACCCTTTCGACACACCCAGTACAACGATGTTGACCCCCTGAACGGGTCTGCCGGTTTTAGCATCCTTCACGTAACCCGTTGCGGAATAAGTAGGACCAGTTGGGTTTATCTTCTGTTGGGCTATAACACCGTTGAGCAAACAAAATGACAGTAACAGTACACCATATAAGCGCATAGAGCAGTGAGTAAATCACGAACGGCTGGTAAGAGTGTGAGTCAATAATATAAAGGGGCAAACAGCCTTATTTACCCTACCAGCCGGTGTTCATTAATGGATAATTAATATCCTGCTATCCTGTCAACTCCGTTAGGTGCGTATTCTCTTTCGACGCTGTTGCAGATAATCTATCATTGATTAACTTCAGGGAAGAGTAATTTCTCGATCAATACATGGACTTTGGTACAGGGGTTATGGCTGGCATAATCAGTCCGACCAGCGAAAACCGCTTCCAACTGTTTGGCGCGTATAATTGCCTGTTTCACATCTCCGTAGCTCAGCAGTAGCTGAAACATTTCTACGCTATTTTTTTGGTAGGTGTAAGATTTGCCCATTTTCAGGGATAATTGACTTTCGATCTTTCCCTTATAGTCAGCCCGGGGCATCCCATTTTCGTAGCGTTGAAAATGCAACAGATACCACAGTTCGAACGCTTCGTTTGTCCAGGCACATTGAATACCCATGGCCTGTCCTTTGAAAATAGCGTTGTTGAAATGTTCCGGAGAAAGCTATCCCGATCAAATACGGCCCAAACTTCATCAAAGGTCCTGCCTGAAAACGTTTCCAACCGTACTCGCGCTTTTTGGGCGTCTTCGATTACTGTCAATGTGTTATGACCCGTTCCTTCGATCTCCAGATCTACCGTATTGACAACGCCCGGTTTCAAGTACTTTTTAAGTCCTTCAAAATAGTTTGGCTCTGTCTTGGTTCCCTCGCAGACAATCAGAAAGTACTGACGTTTGACTCTGTTATCCTGCTTTCGGCGGCTTTCCTGACGAGCGAACCGCTTTAGCAAAGCATTATCTATTTTTTCTTTTCGAGCCATCAGGATGCGATTTTCGACAAATCGCCAATGAACGGTATAGCTCCGTAGCGTCCTTTGATATAATCCTCTTCAAACGACCGGTCTTTACGGATTTTTGTCCCATCTTCCTCCTGATACTCTACCAGTGAATACAAACTAGTGGCACCATACTGGTCTTTTTCGGTAAAGTAAATCTGGTCCCGTCGAAATAATTTTCCCGATAGCAGATTTGTATCGTGGGTAGCAAAAATCAACTGAGCATTTTTCGGATTCAGTTCAGGCTGATTGAACAGACGGATAATTGCCTGAGTCATCAGTGGGTGCAGTTTGGCATCGAGTTCGTCGACAATTAGAATACCACCTGTTGCTTAAGGCTAAATAAATGGGAGCCAGTAAATCGAAAAACTTATTAGTTCCTTCAGATTCATTAATTTTCAGGTCAAAAACCACTTCTCCAACTATATTTTTATCATAGTCATATTTTTTGTGAATAGTTTTCACACCTGTAGTAAACTGACCACCCAATAATTCATAGAATCTATCTGACTCTCTAAAGGAATCTTAGATAAATATTCATCGTTTATTTTCTCTTTATGAACTTATACTAGAAAAACCTAAATTAAGCTGTCTATAATTTTTGTAAGTTGGTCTTGTATTGGAGGAGAATCCAACATTTTAAACAATATTTTTCTATAGTCATCATGATCCAAACCATATATAAGTAGCCATTGGTTAAACCATCCTAAATATGCTTTGGCTAACGGGCCATTGAACTGATCACATACGGCTAAAAATAGGGCATTTTCTCGCGTCTTTTCTTCCAATCCTTTCCCTTCTTTAAATTCTTTTGATACTTCAATCTTATCTTGTCTCGAACGAAAATTAATTTTTCCTGCTCTTTTCAGCCTTGAATAACCACTCAGTTTGTATCACTTTCCGATCAACTTCAAAACCATATCTGATAACGAATATTATCAATTAAAAACAATATTTCAAAGTAACTAGGAGCTTTTTCTGTTTCGGTACTTAATAGAAAAGGCTCAACTTCTATCTCCAGTGTTGAGGAACGTTCTGCCGACTTGTTACAATCCGATGCATCGTCAGCCATCGCCTTTAATACATTCGACTTCCCGCTGGCATTGGCTCCATAAATGACGGCACTACGTAACAATTTATAACGCCCAGCATCAATCAACTGCTCGCGATGTTCACTGATGGACGAAGCATCCAACCGCAACGTTTGACGATCTTTTATCGAAAGAAAATTACCAACGCTGAATTCGATAAGCATAAGAAAGAAATAAGAAGACAAGATACATTGGTATAAACGCCAAAATTTGAGAAAAATTCTCAAAAATTCCACTTTATACCCAATATATGATGACTAATCACAATAGCTCTAACTTTTGATTCTCTTTCGACGCTGTTGCAGATACTCCGTCATCTCTGCCAGTGTCAGCGCATTGAAGGTCATGGCTTTTGTCAAGCCGCCTTTTCGGCCGATGGCTACCCCGTAGTGCATGTCCAGCAAGCCGGGCAGGTCGTGGGCGTCGGGGTTGATGCTCAACATGACGCCCTGCTGCATGGCGTAGTCGATCCAGCGCCAGTCGATGTCGAGCCGGTAGGGGCTGGCGTTGATTTCGATAACCACGTTGTGTTTGGCGCAGGCGTCGATGATGGCGCGGTGGTCGATGGGATAGCCTTCGCGGGCCAGCAGCAACCGGCCCGTTGGGTGACCCAGAATGGTAGTATATGGATTCTCGATGGCCCGTAGCAAGCGCGTAGTCGCTTTTTCCAGCGACATAGTCAGGGTCTGGTGAACAGACGCCACGACGTAGTCGAAGGTAGCGAGGGTAGCATCGTCGTAATCCAGTGAACCATCGCCCAGAATATCGGATTCAATGCCTTTGAAAATCCGGAAGTCATCCCCGAAACCAGCGTTGAGCTGGTCCACTTCCACCTGTTGCTGGCGTACCCGGTCGGCATCGAGACCATTGGCGTAGGAGGCCGTTTTGGAGTGGTCGGCAATGCCGAAATACGTCAGACCCAGCTCACGGCGTGTAAGCAGCCATTTCCGCCACCGACTTTTTCCCGTCCGACCAGGTGCTGTGGTTATGGAGGGTACCCCGCAGGTCATCCCAGGTCACCAGTTCGTCGGTTTGGTGCTGACTCGCCCAGCGGAAGGCAAAGGTATCTTCCCGCATTTCGGGCACGATGTAAGGCAAACCGGCCCGGGCGTAGATAGCCTGTTCTATTTCCTCGGTCGGCGCATCGGCAGCTTCCGAAACAACGCTGGTGTACGCGATCTGCATCAACGGAGCGCCCCCGTCGCTCACCTGCTGGAGGTGCGCATCGGTAGCGGTATGAATAAACAATTGCCGGTTTATCTGCTCGGCCGGGTACAATAACAGCTCTACCAGTACGTCGAAACCGGTTAACCGGCCGCGCCACATAAACGGCGATGATGCCGGCTCGTCCTGCTCCAGATTGGTCATCTGATTGATGGTCAGCATGGCAGAAATAGGGTCGCTGGACTGGATAAGCAGTTGTACCGTGTCGACCTCCTGCGCTTTCCGGCGTACCTGTCCGCTGATCTCGACCCGCTCGAACCGGGTTTTCAGTTCATCGTGCAGGAGTTCCGCAATCATGGCTCCTTTATCCATGCGCACTTTGCCCTGCTGCTCCTGCAAAAACGCCAGCGCGGCCAGAATTTTCTCCTGCGTACTGGCGCCAAACCCTCTGATCTTCGCAATCTCGCCCTGCTCACCCGCCCGCTGGAGGTCGTGTAAGTTGTCAATACCAGATTCCCGCCAGAGTACCTTTACCTTTTTAACACCCAGCCCTTTAATACGGAACATATCCAATACCCCGGCGGGTGTTTGTGCCAGCAGTTCGTCGAGTTCGGTCAGGTGGCCCGTGTCAATAATTTCGCGGATCTTCTGGGCAATTGACTTTCCAATACCAGGGAGCTTAACCAGTTCGTCGACAGACAGGTTGGCGATATCGGCGGTGGATTTATCGAGGGTAAAGGCAGCACTTTGGAAGGTTCTAATCTTAAAGGCGTCGGACGGCGCGTCGCTACGCTCGTGGAGTTCCATTAACCGACCCGTTTGTTCGAGCAGGTCAACGATATCAGCATTGGTCATGAAAAAATGGCAGTTTACGCGGCAAGTTAGGGAATCGGTCAGATTTTAGTAGAAATCGGCTACGGGTAATTATACCTTCATCCCATCAACCGACGAACGGAATCAATCAATCTTTAGACGTAACGAAAAGTCCATGGAATTCGCTCCAACCACTCCCAACCGCGACCCTCACCTGTGGAAGCAGGCCAAAGCCCGCGTCGGCTTTAAAATTCACCTGCGTACGTATCTGATCGTCAATGCGGGATTATGGCTTGTGTGGGCGTTGACCCACGTTGCTCTTTCCGCTTCAGCAAGTGACAGATGGCTTTTCCCATGGCCGATTTTCCCCCTGCTTGGCTGGGGCATTGGCCTGGCATCGCACTATTTCGGCGTGTACCGGAGTGAATCCGAGCGAAACATGGTTGAGGCCGAGTATCAGAAACTGGCTAATCAGCAGCGATGAAGGGAAGCTGGCTGAATGCGTGCCGGGTACTTTATAATCCGACAATCCGCTTACTGACTGATTACGAGGTCGTATTTGGTCAAAAGGCCGGGTAAGTTGTGCAGGGAGAACCGGGCTTTTTTCACCTTATTATCGTCCGGATTCAGTTCCAGATTGTACGAACTGGTGAAGTCTGCCTGACTTAGATTATTGCCTTCAAACCGGGCTAGTTCCAGGTTGCAGTGCCGGAATACCGTTCCGGTGAGGTCGCATTTAATGAACTGCGCTTCTTTGAGTGAGCAGTCGGCAAACTGCGCTTTCTTTAGCTTGCGGTCGATAAACAGGGAATAGTCGAGCTGGCACTCCTGGCAACTGATGTAAAACCCAAAGGCATTGCAGGGACTGAAATCTACATGCGCCAGCTTACAGCCGGAAAAGCGTACATCGTACAACTTCGTATTTTTCAGTTCGGCCCGCGTCAGGTTACAGTCCTCGAAGTGGCAGTTTACGAAGTTAGCGTTCGTGAACGCCATTCGGGACAGATCCAGCTTTCGGAACGTACATTCTTCAAAATCCTGACCTGTCCATTGCGCCGGAAACGTCTGGTCGAAAACCTGTTTGTAATACTCCATCAACTATACAGCCACAGGTGCTTTGATAGCCGGATACGGATCGTAGTTTTCGAGCGTGAAATCGGCGTAGGTGAAATCAAAAACCGATTTCACGTCGGGATTCAGTCGCATGGTGGGCAATGGGCGGGGCTGACGGGCCAGTTGGGTATCCACCTGCTCCAGGTGGTTAAGGTAGATATGCGTATCGCCACCCGTCCAGATGAACTCGTGCGCCGTATAACCGCACTCCTGCGCAATCATCATGGTCAGCAGGGCATAGCTGGCAATATTGAAGGGTACCCCCAGAAATACGTCGGCGCTGCGTTGGTACAGCTGGCAGGAAAGCTTACCATCGGCCACGTAGAATTGCAACAGCAAGTGGCAGGGATGTAAGGCCATCTTGTGCACATCGGCCGGATTCCAGGCCGATATGATCATCCGCCGCGAATCGGGGTTTTTTTGAGCTGATCCAGTACCTCCCGCAACTGGTCGATTTTGCGCCCGTCGGGGCCGACCAGCACCGCCATTGTTTGCCGTAGACCGGCCCCAGGTTGCCCTCCTCGTCGGCCCACTCATCCCAGATTCTCACCCCGTTGTCTTTCAGGTATTTGGTATTGGTATCGCCTTTGAAAAACCACAATAATTCGTGGATAATGGAACGAGTATGCACTTTTTTGGTTGTTACGAGCGGAAAGCCCTCCGCAAGGTCGAAGCGCATCTGGTAGCCAAAAACGCTGATGGTACCCGTACCGGTGCGGTCGGTTTTGCGGGTACCCTTGTCCAGAATATGTCGGAGAAGGTCGTGGTATTGCTGCATGGAATATACTTAATGAAGAATGGACAGTGAAAAGTGTAGCGTAAAGAACAGATACTGATGTACGAACCTATTATCTATTCTACACTTTTCATTCTTCACTATCTATCTCAAACGAATACGTAATATCGGCTGACGGGCGAAACTGAGCGGTTGCCGAGCAGTACTTATCCATGGAGAGGTCAATGGCCCGTTTTACTTTTTCGGGGTCCAGTTGCCCTTTCAGCAGGTACGTAATGTGAATTTTTTTGAAGGGCGACGGCATAGCGTTCGCTTCCCGCATGCCATCCACGTTCATCCGGAAATCGGTGACGATCTGCTTCTGTTTTTTCAGGATCAGAACAATATCAATGGCCGAACAGCCGGCCAGTCCCATCAGCAGCATTTCCATGGGCCGTGCTCCGGCATTATGCCCGCCAATGTCGACAGCGCCGTCGATATGCTGCGTCACGCCCGACGCTCCCACTGCTTCAAAATGGAAGGCATCATCGACGCGGGCAAGTTCAACCCGCATCGTTTTATAGTTGGGAACCGTATCAACTGGTTGTGAATCAATCATTGTCTTTTTTGCGTTTATAGAAAAGAATCGTTACTTTTCACTCAGGCAGCGTATCTGCCCAATTGTGTGTAAGCCATGTCTGAAAAATTCACCGACGATATATTCGACCTCAAAAACGACCGGCGACTCAGCGTCTACCTGTACCGGGCTGGCTTTGGAGCCTGGTTACTTTACATCGTATCGGGTGCCCGATTCATGCAGTCGGTGCGTGTCTACCGAACAGATTTCGGGGTGTTCTCGTTCTTCCTAATGGTGATGGCCCTGTCCACCTCCATGATTTACGATTACTACCACAACCCGGCCGAATTTGCCCAGAAGAGAAAGTGGCTGGCTATCAGCTACGTGGTGCTGGCCGGTTTAGTTTACTTCTTCATCCTGAACAACAAGCCCGTTGCGCTGGAGCACCTCCTGGGTCAGGGCCTGTTTTAACCGGGCACTAAGCCGGCGACTTTCGTCAGCAACCGGGTGTCTACCTAACCAGTTCTTTCTGGTATAATCCCACCAGCGTATCAACGGCGTAGTCAATTTCTTCGGTCGTATTGTACTTACCAAACGAGAATCGAACGTAGCCCCGGCTAGCGTCCAGACCGGGTAACGCAGCCAGCACGTGCGACCCCACATCGGACCCACTCGAACAGGCCGACCCGCCCGATGCCGAAATTTTGGCAATATCCAGACTAAACAGGAGCATATCGCTGATGTCTGACGCGGGCAGGCTCACGTTCAACACGGTGTATAAACTGTTATCGACATCGGCAGAATCCCCGTTGAATCGTACCTCCGGCATTTTTGCAACCAACCGGTCAATCATCCGGCGTTTCAGCGTTGTAATGTGCTGCTGGTGCGCTTCCATATCGCGGTACGCTATTTCGAGTGCTTTCGCCAGGCCAACGATACCGTACACGTTCTCGGTGCCTCCCCGCATGTTGCGCTCCTGCGAACCACCGTAGATGTAGGGATGAATTTTTACGTTACTGGCATTGACGTACAAAAACCCAACGCCTTTGGGCCCATGAAATTTATGGCCCGCTCCCACGATAAAATCCACCGGCAGTTTCTGCAAATCGTGCCGAAAGTGCCCCATCGTCTGCACCGTATCGGAATGAAAAATAGCGTCGTATGACCGGCACAACTCCCCCACGTTCGTCAAATCGAGCAGGTTGCCTATTTCATTGTTGCCGTGCATCAGCGATACCAGCGAGCGGGATGCACCAGCGCTCCGGTTTTGTGCCAGCAACTCCTCCAGGTGAGCCAGATCGACATGGCCTTTTTCATCTATGTTCACCAGACTCAATTGAAGCTTACCTTGCTTTTCCAGGTGTTGGAGGGTATGCAAAACGGCATGGTGCTCCAGCGGTGAGGAGATGGCATGGGTCAATCCATAGGTTTGGATGCTGCACTGGATGGCCGTATTGTCCGCTTCGGTTCCGCCCGAGGTAAAGAAGATCTCGGCAGGGGATGTATTCAGTAACGACGCTACTGTTTTACGCGCTTTCTCGATGCCCGTCCGCACCGCCCGACCGTGGCTATGGATGGAGGAAGGATTCCCGAACTGAGCCGTCATGAGCGGCATCATGGCGTCCAACACCTGAGGGTCGAGCTGGGTAGTGGCAGCGTTATCGAGGTAAACGGCGGCAGGAGATGTCATCGAACAATCGAGTTTGTATAGCGTGCAAAGGTACAGCCAATCGGCTTATTGACGAAACACAATCAGGTTGGTATCGTTCTATGGAAAACGACTAGTTTACCGCTCAGAATGAATCTCCCGCAAGCTTCCGGCCTTATCTACGCCCAACTCTCTGGCTGGATTCGTACCGCCGTTCGTTACTTACCCAATCTGGCCGTCGCTATTTTGATTCTGATCGTCTTTACGTTTCTGGCCCGGCTCATCAGTCGTCAGGTCGTGCGCGGATTCGACCGTTTCAGCCAAAATGCCTCGCTGATAAACCTATCGGGGGCACTCATCCGCGTCCTGATTATAACGGTGGGGTTATTTGTGGCATTGGGCGTACTGGGGCTGGATAAAGCGCTTACCTCCCTGCTGGCGGGTGCCGGGGTTATTGCGCTGGCCGTTGGCTTTGCCTTTCAGGACCTGACCGCCAACTTCATCTCGGGCACTATGATTGCCCTGGCCCGCCCAATTCAGGTGGGCGACCTGGTTGAAACAAACGGGTTTATGGGTAATGTGCTGGACATCAAACTACGCTCTATCGTGATTGATAACGGGAAAGGGCAAACGGTTGAAATACCCAGTAAAGATGTGTTTCAGAAACCCATTACCAACTACTCCCGAACGGGGCAGCGACGCATTGAAATCACCGCCGGGGTGTCGTACCTCGATAACCTGGCTACCGTGCAGCGGGTAGCCAGAGCCACTATCGGTAGCCTGCCGTTTCTGGTACCGAACAAACCGGTTGACCTGTACTACCGAAATTTTGGCGACAATAGTGTTCAGTTTATCCTCTGGTTCTGGATCAATCCGGCCACTACCAGTGCCTTGTCCGCACAAAGTGAAGCCGTGATGGCCCTCAAACGCGCCTTTGATGAAAACCACATCTTGCTGATGTTCCCAATTGGCACCTTCGACCTGAAGCAAAAAATAGCCGACCAGTCACAAACGAAACCGTCGGACAAAACGGCGACCTGAGAGCCCGACCCGCCAATATCAATACCCTGTTCGATGACCCGGTTGCACGACTACCCATACATAAAAACAGCACTGCTAAATACAGAACACCCATCCGGTCAGACCGGATGGGTGTTCTGTATCTGCGAGAAGTCAGGCGTTTATTCCTCTTCGCCTTCCTCTTCTTCCTTCTTGTACTGTTGAATAATCTTGTACAGCGCCTTCTGTTTTTCCAGTTCCGGGAAAAACTCAAACAACTGAACGTGGGCGTCGTAATCCAGCGAAAGTGCGGCTTCCAGCTGAATAAGTGACTCGCGGTAATGACCGGCATGAATCAGATAAACCGCCGAGCGATAATACAAATCAGCATCGGCAGGCATATCGTTAATACCCGACTGAATAATGTCGTTGGCCCGCAGGAAATCGCCCTGGTCGAACGGCACCAATGACCAGGTCAGGTACACATCGGGGTTCTCGGCATCTACTTCGGCGGCTTTCTCGAAACGCTTCGACGCTCGATAACACGTTCCCGATCTTGTATTCCGTTTCGGCCATGGCAAGGTAGTACTCCCCGTTCTGGTCGCTCAGTTTAACCGCTTTTTGCAGAAACGGCAGAGCCTCGATACCATTTGCCCGATTCGCTCAGGCAAACGCCGATACCATACCAGGCTTCGTCCCACATCGCATCCAGCTTGATGGCTTCGCGGTATTCCTTGATGGCTTCGGGAACGCGGTCCTGTTTTTCCAGACTGGCTCCCAGATGGCAGTACGTATCGGCGGTTGCTTCTTCGTACTTCAGCGTTTCCCGATAACAGGCTTCGGCCTTCTCGAACAGCCCCAGGTTCATGTAGGTATTACCCAGGTTGAAATGCGCCGATGCAAAATCACCTTTGATAATTACGGCATAATCGTAGGCTTCAGCCGCTTCGGCATAACGCGCCAGTTTGCTATAGGCGATACCAATGTTGTACCAGGCATTATACGAATACGGGTCCGTGTCGATGAGTTGCTGATAATACGACAGACTGTTCTCCAGTTCGCCGGTTACGTCCAGGCAAAAAGCCAGTTCATACAGCGCATTTTCATTGTTAATATTCAGCGCAATCGACTTTTTGTATTGCGTGATGGCTTCATCGTATTTACCCCAGTTCTGGTAACTCTGACCCAGCTGAAACAGGATATCGTCCTTATCGTCGGCCCGGTCGAGCAACTCTTCCAGCACCTGAATCGACTCCTCATAGCGACCGGCCATGTTCAGTACCGAGCCCTGCATAAACGGCACGTCAAGATCGCCGGGATTAAACAAAGAAGCCCGTTCCAGCAAATCCAGCGATTCGTCGAACCGTTGAAAATTAGCCAGAATCTGGGCTTTATCGAGCATCAATTCCAGCGCATAGGGAAAGTTTTCCAGACCGGCTTCGGCGGCTTTAAACGCCTTGTCTAAATCGCCCTGATTGAGGTAATGTTCAATCATTTGTTCATAGACATCCAGGTCGAAAAACTGACTTTGCTGCTGATCCAGCATTTGCTCAAAACGCCGGATTGATTCTTTAATATCGCCTTCTCGTTCTTCGAACTCTTGCTCCATGCTATTGCCTTAAAATGTTGGCGGATAGGGGCCGCACCAATGGTGCGATTTATCCTTTGGCAGTGAAATATAAACTCAAAAAAGCAAAACTCCAACCCCGAATCCGAAAATTTACGAACCATTTCCGGGCCTGCCAAAGGCAGTTGCCACACGCTTCAGTGTCTCGCTCAACGCCCGATACTGAAAATCAAGCACCTTCTCAATTTTATGCCCATCGTACTGATACAATGAACTCGCCGACCGCGCTGTTTCCCGCGTGATAAGGGATTCTTACCCATTACCCAGGCCCGACAGCTTCAACAGGCCAAAGCAACCGGGTCAATACCGGGGCGAATCTGCATGGTTGGCGGTCGCTTTTCCAGTGCACCGGCTATCTGTTCTAACAACGAACGATACGGAATGGTGCCCCCGTTCAGGATGAAGCGCTCGGCCGTTACCTCGGACTGCATTAACCCGACGAGTACTCGGCCACATCGAGTACGTCGACGTAATTGACTAGCCCGCCGGGTAAAATGGTTTTTCGTCGTGTACGTATTTGATCAGTTGCAGGCTGCTCCGGCTCCAGTCGCCAACGCCCAGCACCATGGACGGATTGACCATTACGGCATTTAGTCCTTCGGCCACGCCCCGCCACACCTCCAGTTCGGCCCAGTACTTGGTTTTGGCATACGCCGAATTGTTGGGCGACTCTTCCCATTTCTGTTTCTCAGTCGATCACCATTGGCTCGTCCGGCTTCCACCTTTCGACCGGGCCGGCCGATGGCCGCTACCGAGCTAATGTAGCCCAGTTTTCGGACCCCCGCCTTCAGACATACATTCACCATGTTGGCCGTGCCTTCCACATTGATTCGTTCCATCCGGTCCCGGTCTTTGGGAAGAAAGAAACCATGGCAGCCGCATGAATTACGTCGATACCGGGCCTAATAGCAGTTTCCAGGGATGGAATATCCAGTATATCGCCCGCATGCCAGGTAATCTGGTCCGCCACATCGGCCAGCAAGCCCGTAGCCACTATCCGGCCGGTAAAAAGCCGAAACGGCATACCCTTCAGCCAGGTAACGCCGGGCAATGTGGGAGCCAACAAAGCCGGTAGCACCGGTAATAAAGACGGATTTAGCTGATAGTGATGAAGTCAATTGATAGGTAATGATTTCAACCCAGTTGAGGAAATTATTCGTATTCGGTGTGGTGTTCTCCATGGCAGCCCGGCGATAGTATTTATGTGTAGGCTAGTTTAGTTGATTGAGGTCGATTAGTCCTGTCCTTTCCAAAAGCGGGCGATTTAAAATCGCCCGCTTTTGGAAAGGACATAGCGAACATCTTTCCTATTCTCCATAGCAGGCCATTTTCTCTTTTTGTAAACATAACAAGGTTCGGGCCTGAATTGCTAATTTTGCCCAAATTTGAGGCCAGTCGTTACAACCTTATTGACGCCTGGCCTCACCCTACGAACATCAAAATGATGCTGGAAAATCCCCAACGCTATACCGTTACGGCGGCACTCATCTACGCCAATGGCCCGATTCACATTGGGCACCTGGCCGGATGCTACCTGCCCGCCGACATTTACGTACGCTACCTCCGCTCAACGGGCAAAGATGTCGCCTTTATCAGCGGCACCGATGAGCACGGCGTACCCATCACCATCAAAGCCAAAAAGGAAGGCATCACCCCGCAGGAGGTTGTCGATAAATACTACGGCCAGATAAAAGGTCGTTCAACCAGTTCGGCATTTCGTTCGACATCTACTCCCGTACCTCGAACCCGGTGCACCACGAAACGTCGCAGGAGTTTTTCACCGAAGCTCTATGAAAAAGGTGATTTCGACGAAGAGGTGACCGATCAGTATTACGACGAAGTAGCCAACAGTTTCTGGCCGACCGCTACATTGTGGGTACCTGCCCCGTTTGCAGCAACCCAAACGCGTACGGCGACCAGTGCGAACGCTGCGGCACGGCCCTCAGCCCAACGGAACTGCTCGAACCGCACTCCATGCTCTCCGGCTCCAAACCCGTGATTGCGCTCGACCAAAAACTGGTTCCTGCCTCTCGACCGGATGCAGCCCGACATTGAGGAATACGTTAACAGCCACCCCGAATGGAAAACGAACGTGGCCGGCCAGTGCCAGTCGTGGCTGAAAGAAGGGTTACGGCCCCGCGCCATGACCCGCGACCTCGACTGGGGCATCAACGTACCGTTGCCCGATGCCGATGGCAAAGTGCTGTATGTCTGGTTCGACGCACCCATTGGCTACATCTCCATGACCAAAGAATGGGCCGAAGAGCAGGGCCGCGACTGGGAATTATACTGGCGCGATCAACACACCAAACTGGTTCATTTTATCGGCAAGGACAACATCGTTTTCCACTGCATCATTTTCCCGGCCATGCTCATGGCGGAGGGTAGTTTTATTCTGGCCGATAATGTGCCCGCCAACGAGTTCATGAACCTGGAGGGCGACAAAATCAGTACCTCGCGCAACTGGGCAGTATGGCTGCACGAGTACCTGGAGGAGATGCCCGGACAAGCAGGATGTACTGCGGTATGTGCTGGCGGCCAACGCGCCAGAAACCAAAGACAGCGAGTTTACCTGGAAGGATTTCCAGACGCGGAACAATGCCGAACTGGTGGGCATTTTCGGCAACTTCGTGAACCGGGCCGTGGTGCTGACGCACAAAATTATGGATGGCCATGTGCCGGCTACTGGGAGAGCTGACCGAATACGACCAGCAGGTGCTGGATGAACTGGCCCTGTTTCCCGACCGCATCGGGCAATCCATCGGGCAGTACCGGTTTCGGGAGGCACTAGGGTATCTGATGGATCTGGCCCGGCTAGGCAATAAATACCTGGCCGAAACCGAGCCCTGGAAAGTTGATCAAAACGGACCCGCTGCGGGCAAAAACCATCCTGAATATTGCGCTCCAGATTTCGGCCAACCTCAGCATCGTCTGCGAACCCTTTCTGCCCTTTACGGCCGAGAAATTGCGTAGCCAGCTAAATATCATCGAGGATTTTACCTGGATTAATGCGGGTCGGCCCGATCTGCTGGTTGAAGGCCATGTGCTGGGTAAAGCACGGCGGGTCCAGCCGATTTGCTATTTGCCAAAACTAGAAGACGACGAAATCAACAAACAGATTCAGAAACTACTGGACGCCAAACGCATGAATGAATTAGAAGTGGCCATCCGGCTAAGACTGTCCCGGCCGTTCGGGATGAGATTACCTACGACGATTTTGCCAAAATGGATATTCGTATTGGCACCATCACCGAAGCCGAACGCGTACCCAAAAGTGATAAGCTGCTAAAACTGAACGTAGACGATGGCCTGGGCGGGCGGCAGATTCTGAGCGGTATTGCTAAACACTTCACGCCTGAAGAAATCATTGGCAAACAGGTAACGTTTCTGGCCAACCTGGCCCCCCGCAAAATGATGGGCCACGAGTCGCAGGGGATGATCCTGATGGCCGAAGACCGCGACGGTAAACTCGCCCTCATCGCCCCACCCGACGCCGTCTGGAATGGCGGCACAGTCTCCTAAAAAACCCCTGGCGGCACGTACATAAGGATCCCCAATGACCGGAAAGCAGAGTAAACCGCTTTCCGGTCATTGGGGATCCTTATTTTTACCACGATTACTTCAGGGACGAAGCGGATCGGTGGCTTTATTCGTACTTCATGGAAGGTTCAGGGGTTGCTTTAACCCGTTTTTTCCTACCGGTCAAAAACTTCATGACAACAAAATAAATCACCAGCGCCAAAAGTACCCCCGTCAGGAAGTCCGTCATAGGCACTATTACGGCTGTGTACACCATCATGACCGATTCAAACCTTCCGGAATGCTTTACCTCCCTTATTTCGGTGGGTTTGATCATGTTGCTGGCTACCCAAACCAGAATACCGCCATCCAGATTATGGTAAGTCGCCCGTATGTTTTCAAGCAGCCCCCCCTTATATCCTCCTCCTGCCCCAGTAGGCTGGCGAATGATTTAATACCCAGGATATCCTCCAGATTCGTTAACGCGGTGGCAACGGCAATGCCGATGGTAAACCCAACAATGATGGAGCTGGGTACCAGTTTGGCGTACCAACCAAATCCATACGTACAATTCATATTGCGGCCAGTAATCAACAGGTCGTTTTGGCTGTTCTTGATAAAGGAATTGGCATTCCGAACGAAGAAATCAAATTCATTTACGACCCGTTCTTCCGGGCTTCCAACACCCATCGGTTCGAAGGATACGGCATCGGACTTCCACTGGCCAGAAACATCATCAAACTGCACGGTGGGGTACTCAATGTATCGTCCGAAGTTATAACGTTGGCACCACCGTACAAATCAAGTTCCCCTCTTTGGTGTAATACAAAAACATCGGGATCAGTCAGCTCCCATTTAACGAATTACCTTCTGCAGCATCAATCCCTATCGCCGGACAGAATGTTGGCGTTTTTGTCGCGCCGGGGGTAGGTACCCGTCAGCGGGCATGACCCCACTGCGCCAGGGGCTGAACAGCCGGCCTGGCCTGTCCGGCGGCAGCACCGGGAAGCAGCAGCACCGTGAGCGGCACGTTGGTGCCGGCGGGTAACGTTTGTTTCGAACCCGACGAGCGTGGTGCCCGGATTGGGGGCGTCGTAGTCGTGCGTAGGCTCGGTCGACCAGGTTCTGAGGGTAATGGTGGCGGGCTCCTGCACCTGCAGCACCAGCGTTTTGCCGTCCGAACGTCAGCTCCGCCCGGGTTGGGC
Organism: uncultured Cytophagales bacterium; assembly: GCA_963782245.1. GTDB lineage: Bacteria > Bacteroidota > Bacteroidia > Cytophagales > Spirosomataceae > Spirosoma. The sequence continues at coordinate 42,349 of CAWAJC010000038.1, read as the reverse complement.
TAACCAGCTTCACCGTTGCCGGGGTCAGCAGGGTCCAGCGTACCGTTGCCGGGGTGGCTGATGCAGTTAGTTCGTCCCGAACGACTACATACGACTTTATCCAGAACAGCAATGCCCCGATTGGCACGCGGCCAGCCCATTCTGGTAAATCTCCGTCAGATCTGTGGTGGCGTACATAAACGCGGGAGTGGCCGACGAACCAGTGATGACCGCTTTGCCCGCTACCCGCTGCAGACTGTCATTGACCGTCAGGGTATTATGCACCCGGTTGGTATAGCGGAACACGTCCCAGCGCTGGGAATGCTGCTTCATGTTCCACAGGTCTACTTTCTGGCTTTCCAGCGAGTTGTAGTTCTGCATACCAAAGTCCATGGCCCAGCGTACCCCATCGGCATCCATCACAAACGAGCCCACATCCATGTGCGCGTGGTTGGTGCTGGCACTACCGCCTTTCATGGCTACGTAAATGGCGTTGGGGTCGGTCCAGGACGTGCGCATCAAGGCAACGGGCGTTTTGCCATTGGCTACCCACACCAGTTCCTGTCGGCGGCGCTATTTGCCAGTTTAAGGCCGTTGCTCCAGAGCAGCGCGGCCGGCAGCAGCCGTTCCCGTACCTGCTGTTTCGCGTCGGTGGCATCGTTCAGGTACTTGCGCTCCTGCCACAGCAAACCCGGGTCGTTGCGTTTGCCGGCAAACCAGAACATAGCCGGTTGCAGGCTGCCTTTCTCGCCCGAATCGGAAAAATTGAAGGCGTTGCCGGTAGGGCCGGTCATGTTTTCCATGAAGCCCGCCGTTTTCAGAAACCCCGGCTTCTGCGACAGGCCGAAATCGGTGCCGAACAGCTTGTCGAGCGCGCTGATGAGCATCACATTGAAGCTGGTACCGTAGCCCCAGTAGCCGTAGCCTTCCGGATAGGCTCCGTCCGGTGCGTAGTCGGCCATGGGTAAGGCTACACCGTTGATGGCCCGGTTTATGATCTGTTTGGCCAGTTCGGGCTGGTCTTCGTAAATGGCCATGGCCCCGTAGGCCATGCCTGCATTGCAGACCTGGTTCCAGTTATGGCTCGCCCTGAGCCAGCTGTTGTTTTGGGGTTCCAGCGAGGGTTGGATGCCTTTTGTCAGGATGGCCTGCCGGATGGTGGCGCGGGATTCGGGCGAAAGGTCAGTGTACAGCCAGTCGTAGCCAATGGCAGCGGCCATGGTCATTTCGGCCACGTCCAGAAAGTGCGACGGATTCCAGTCGCTGAAGGTCGATACCGCCAGCAGTTCTTTTTCGGCCCGGTTCAGATAAGCGGCTTATCCCGGTCATCCGGTAGGCGTAGGACAGAAAAAAGAGCCGGCGCAGGGCTTCCCGCGACTTATCGAGCAGTCGCCGACCAATCTGAATCCGCTCTACGGGGGGCAGGTCGATCATCCGGTCGCACTCGGTCAGGATGGTCTGGTTCAACCGTTTCCAGGCCAGCATCGGCGCGGATAGTTTGCTGGATGGCTTTTTCGCTCCCCCTGGCAGCAGAATACGCGGGTGATCGGGCATGCTCGGCTGGTGCCGAGGTAATCAGTCTGGGCAAGGCTCAGTTGAGAAAGCAACAGGATGCTCGCCAGGAGCCGAAAAAAAACTGGTTTCATACTTAGTTGGCAGCCAGAGTGAAATTGATTGTATCAACAGGTTTCGGGTTCAACACCGTAATGTTGATGCGGTAAATAGCATCGCCCCATTTAGCAATAATACCCTGATCGCCGGGTGCGTCAAGCTTCACTTTCTCGACCGACGCCTGCATTTGTTTTGGATTATAGGCTATAATGAAGTCGCGGGCAGCCTCTCCTTTGGGGGCGTAATGAATCAGCAGCTCGCCGGGCTTACGTACCTCGGCGGGATAGCAGGTCATCAGGTGCTGGGTCAGGTCGGTGGCGCTGGTTAGGCTGATGGCGTCGCTGATCTGCACGTTTTTACCCCGGTTGAGCCGGATGCTGCGCTGCCAGCGTTTCACTCCCGCGTCGGCGGGGTACGCTTTGGCAATATCAAGATCGAACTGGACGCTGGCATCGGTAGGTTTGTAGGTTACGTTCGAGGCTTTGTATTCGGCACCCGGCAGCTGATCTTTACCGTTGATGGTGGGCAGGTTGTGGTAGTTGGAGCAGTTGTACCAGATGTCGTAGCGCTTGTCGCTGAAGTTTTTACGGGTGTAGGTGCCCCGGCCCACATCAATCAACACGGGCTGGCCATTGTAGTACACCACGTAGCTGCCAATGTCGTTGTGGTTGTGGCTTTCGTCGTTGTGCCCCCCTTTGGCCGCTACGTAGAACCCATCGGTTGTACCTTTCTTGTCGCGGGCGGCAAACACCTGCAGGTCGGGCAGCCATACATTCTGTGGCAGGGGCAGGCCCTTTGCGGCCCTGTTCAATTCGTCCTGCATGAACAGCGCATAAAAGGTCCGGAAATAATGAAACTTTCCGACGGCGCCACTCCCCGGCTTGTGATAGTACGCGCCAAACCGCATCATGTCGGGGTCGTTGATGGCCTTGCCATAGCGGTAAATCATGGTGCCACTCATGCTGGGTTGCGGATCGGCATCGGCGAAGTTCAGAAAATACGTATCGCTGATTTGAGCACGGTAGATGTACCGGCCCATGTTGCGAAATTTCTCATCGGCATACACGTAGGCAAACGCATTATTGCTGGCCGTGTTGAGCATGGCGATGTTATCGAACAGGGAAGCCGCTGCCGCCCCCCAGTAGCTCGGCCCTTCGTCGCAGCCGCCATCGGGCGGGTACGGATTCACAAACTGATCGAGCACGGTCAGTATTTTGTGTACGGAAGCCGTGCGTTTGGTATCGTCTTTTTCGAGCAACAACACCGCGTTGAGCCAGTTGGAGCAAATCCAGGGGTTCCAGTTGTTGGGTGGCCGACCGTTGGCGTTTTTGGTCATCCAGCCGTGGTGCTGGTTCATCAGCGGCTGAAAAATACGGTAGTTGGTTTCGTTGTAAATCCGTTTCCGGATCTGGGGCGACACCGCATCGAGTTTATCGCCAAGGTAATAATCCACCCAGGCCAGGTAGGCGGCCGTTTCGGCGGCAAACAGATCGACGAAGGGTTTTGAGGTATCCATCAGCCCCGAAAAGGTTTTTGTCTTGGGCAGGTGCGCCGGTGCCCCCCAGAACGACTCCTCGCAGATGGACCACACCCCGTCAATAATCTGATCCACAAACCGCCCTTTGTTTTCGTGAGATCTCTGCCAGCAGCAGCATACCCAGCACCTGCCGTTTTTCAAAACTAATATCCTGGTACTCGTCGCGGTCGCCGGTGCGCTCAATGAGCAGCGATTTGGTAGCGGGGATGGATGGCCACTGATAGGTCAGGTACGACTCCGCTTTTTTAAGGTACGCCTGCATCATGGCCTGATCGGCTTTGGCCCAGCCCGCCCGGTCGTCGCGTTTGGGAAAGGGTGCCCACTGCGCCTGCGGAATCAAAACTTTTTTCAGTTCATCCTGCGAGAATTTACCGCTCAGCAAATCCGGCGTCTGGGCCCAGGCCGGGAAAACAAGCAAACCAATAAGGAGCGCTGCAAATGCGTTTTTCATGCGTAAGGGTAGCCTGGTAACGGAGTGCAACACCCGCGTTACAACAAGGAATGAGTTAAGGTAAAGAAACTACGTTCGGCCGTTGCCGGGTTGGGAGCCGCCAGATCGTCCGCCCGTTTGTACCGGGTCCGGGCAACGAGGTCGAGGGGTTCGAACAAGTCGCGGTGCAGGGGTTTGATCTGCTTATGCGCCCACGTTTTCTGGCCGGATGCGTACGGGAGCAGCCAGAGAAACGCTTTTTTGATACTCTTGCCGTCCGGTGTTTCGTAATTCCACAAGTCGATGTTCACGTTTTCGGCCAGTGACGCCAACCCGAAAAAGCCCTGCAGGTTCATGACCGAATAATTCCAGGAGAGCGTCCGTGCCAGCTCGTGCGGCTGGCTGCCATCCGCTTTCAGCTGGCTCTGAATCCGCGCGTACGTCTGCTCCTCGATCCATTTTTTCGCCAGCGCTTTATCGTCCAGGAACAGCGCAAACGCAATCACCTGCACGTCGTAATAGGTACCGTGGTTGTTGTGCTCGTCGGCCTCATCCTTCCCGATGGGGCTCGTCAGCATCCAATTCAGAAACTGCCGGAACCACCCCTGCAACGCAACATGGTCGGCCGCTGGCCAGGCGTTCGATGGCTTCAGCAACTGCACGGCATCCACTAATTTCGCCAGCGAGCGGGTGTCGATCAGGCCAATGCCCCGCCCGTCGGTGATGCCCGGAATAGCCTGTCCGTAGTTCAGGTTGGGGTTCATTCGGGTATCAGCATTCAGAAACCAGACCCGCAACAACTCCGCGGCCCGCCGGGCGTACTTCTCGTCGTCGGAAAAATAATACGCCACGGCCAGCGTCTGCACATCGTTGCAGAGGGTTTTCAGGTACGTCTCGTCGGCAATGGCCGACCGCTCCGGATTTATCTGCCCATCTTTCCGGATGTACGGCAGTCCGTTGGCTTTTGTCGAGTCCGGCCACCAGTACGGCCCCACGCTCATGTAATCGTGCTTATCGCCACTGGGGGGCGTTTTGCTTTTCTCCACAACCGAATGAGCCGCCTTTGTCAGCACCTGATCGGCCGTTTTCAGCAACGTTTGCCGGGCCGCTCGCAGCGACTGGTCTCCCTGCTGAATGGCGGCTTTGGTGGTCCGCAACAAGTCGGCATTCAGCAGAAACGTAGTTGGTTTCTGTTCCGGGCTGAGCCATAACCCGATGGCCCGACAGGGTGGTGCACAGCAGGCTGCAGACAAGCAGAAAGTTGTTTACTCTATTCATGGTATAGCGCCCGGGGTTTTTACTTTACCAGTCGATTGAAACCCGGTGCAGGCTGGCCGGCGAATGGCCTTACTGACCCGGGTTTCAATCGACCATGGTACAAAATCGACTTAATTTACTTTCAGCCGCTTGATGCTGATGGTCATGGTTTTGGCCGTGTTATTGACCGCGTTGACGTAAACGTAGGCCGTGTAGGCGCCATCGGCCGTTTTAACGAACGCACCCTGATCGGCAGCCAGGCCGTAGGCATAATCGGCCGCATTGGTAAACGTCGTCTGTTGCAGATCGATATCGTCGATGTACACATCGAAACCGGCCGTTCCCCGCAGTTGGGCATCTTTCACGTCTACCCGCTTATCAATCGACGTGCGGGGTTTGGCCAGGCCGGTGGGCAGCGTTACGTCTTTCAGGTAGTCGGCATTGGAGGGCGCCACCAGGGCGTGGCCAAAGGCAAACCCACTAAGCGTAGGCCGGTACATATACACAAAGTCGATTTTGCCAGCCAGATTGTTCTGCTCCACTTCGGCTTTGGTATAAGCCGTCATATCGGCCAGCGACACGTAGGCTTTGGCACCATCGCCCAGCACAATGGTCCGTTTCATGTCCATGTTGCTGATCCGGTACGGGGGCGACTGGAACGATACTTCCGTACCCGCGCTGTCGGTACCACTAAACCGGACGGAAACGTCTTTCCCTTTAGCTTCGGCCGTAGGGTAGTAATAGTACCGCAGGGTTACGGCTTTATTGTTGCCACGTCGAGGATGGTGGCGGTCGACACCGCTCCGTTTGTCAGGGTATCGCGCCGCCGTTTGTAGGGGCTGATCGACCCCTGTGTTCCGGTTTGTGTACCACGAAAAGCGGCTGAAGCCCGTGCCGGTACCGCCCGCGTATCGACGCTTCGGCCCGGACGTTTTTCAGGTCGCCCTCAGTCGTGGCAATCGCATAGGCAAACTCAATCCGGTCGCCCACTACGGCGGGGCCCGTTGTTTTTTTCAGCAAATCGTTCTGTAAGGGCTCAACCCGGGTCACTTCGCCGGGCTGGCAACCCACCAGCAACAGCGCCGTTGTCAGCGCGCAGACTAGTTGAAAGGGTGTCTTTTTCATCGGTGGTTTTCGTTAGTCCGCTTATTTCTGAGTAGTTACCGTTACCGTGTACGTTTTGCGTACCTGCCGGTTTCCCGACACCACCGTGTATTGCTGGGCCTGCGAGTAATCGGTCCAGATGCCCATGTTCGGTTCTACGATGGCGTCGGTTACCACGCTGCAATAGGGTTTCACCCGCTGAATGTTAGTACCGAACCGGGCCACGGCCTTTACCGTCAGAGCGGTGGTATCGATCACGGTCTGCCCGCTTACCAGCACCGTGCGGTGGTCGGAGCCGAGCAGGTCGAAAAAAGTCATGTAGCACTGCGAGCGGCTGGTGATGAGCAGCCCGTTCGGGTCGACGGTGTCGTATTTACAGCCCGCAAACAGCAGCAGGCAGGCCGCGAGAAGAAAGTATGTTTTGCGTACAGAATTCATGGTCAGTTGCTGGTTTTAGAGCCAGGGTTCGTTCTGGGTAATTTTGGGATTCACCTCGATCTCGGCCGTTGGAATCTGGAACATGTAGTACCGCTGGTAGTTCCGGTCGGGGGCGTTCACAAACTCGTCGCGCACCCGGGTTCCCTGGCTGTCGAAGAGTACCTGACCACTGGGCATGGGCCAGATTTCTTCGGCTTTTCTCCAGCGCCGGATGTCGAAGAAGCGGTGCCCTTCGGCTACCAGCTCCACAATGCGCTCCTGCTCGATAGCCTTGAAGAAATCATCTTTGGTGGCAAACTTCGTCCGGTTCAGCGCGGGCAGGTTCCCCCGGCGCCGGATGCGGTCGAGCAGCGTAAACAGCTCCGGGCTTGGGCCGTTCAGCTCGTTTACGGCTTCCGCATACATCAGCCAGACATCCGGCAGGCGCATCAGGTAAATATCCTGCGGCCCGTCGGACCGGCCGATGCCACCCGTCTGACGCACCCATTTCCGGAAAATATACCCCGACGGGGCCCCGTCGTAGTTGATGTAGGTTACTCCATCGCGGCTACCAAACCGGAACGGAATGCTGTCCAGTACAGCCAGACCATCCGTGGTAAGCCGCAGCATTTTCTGCTCATCCCAGAGCATGGTGGCCCGCATCCGGTAGTCGCGCCCCACATACGATTTGGGGTTAGTGGCACTGTTGAGCAGGGTGGTGTTTTTGCTCAGCACCAGTGGGGGGGCAAAATCGCCGGTGCTGATCAGCTGGTACCGATTGGGTAACCGGTAGGTAGGCGCTACCCAGGTTTGGGCGTTACCGGTATTACGGGTGCCAAAGTCGCGCTGCAGCTCTTCGCCCTCTTCCAGCAACGGACCGGCAAACTGAACGGAGAAGATAATTTCCGGGTCGTACTCGTTAAAGTACTGGAACAGATGCCAGTAGTTGGGGTTATCGATCGGGCCGGGCTCCCCGTTGCGGAACAGCGGGATGTTCTTGTCGACAACCTTCTTGAACTCAGCCGCGGCCGCCGTGTAGTGCTTTTGCGCTTCGGTGCCGTTGTTGGCGGTTTTCATCCAGCAGGCATAATACAGATTTACCTTCCCGCTGTATGCCCAGGCCGCCAGCCGGGTAGCCCGCCCGAGGTTATCACCCGAATAACTTTCGGGCAGCACGGCCGCAGCCGCGTTCAGATCGGCCAGAATGGAGTCTTTAACGGCCGCCCGGGGCGTGCGCGTCAGGTTGAAAGCCTCCGCGTTGCCATCAAGCTTTTTGGTAAAGTAAGGCACATCGCCCCAGAGATCGATCAACCGGAAATAGTTGAGAGCCCGCAGAAACCGGGCTTCACCCGTCAGCCGGTCGAGCAGGGCCTGATCGGCGGGGGTTTTGGTATTGGCGCGCAGGGCACCAATGTTTCCCAGCACGTAATTGGCCCGGTTGATGGTTCGGTAGCAGTCGCTCCAGAGAAAACCGATAACGCAAATAACCCGTTGACCGCCAATGGGGCCGGGGTTAAATGTTCCCTGATTATTGCTGGTGCCCCGGGTATTCACAAATTCACCGGCCCCGTCGAAGTAATAATCCCGGTCGAAGGTCGTGCGGTTGGCGTCGTAAACGCCGTTCACGGCAAAAGTGGCATCATCGGTAGTTTTCCAGAACAAGTCCGACGAAAGCTGGGTAGTCGGCACCTGATCGAGCAGGTCTTCGGTGCAGGAAGCAACCAGCAACGGCAAACAAGCAGCAGACTGAATTAGTTGACGTCGTTTATGGTAAAGACATACAAATATGCAATTGATTACGGTTAGAGGCTGAGGTTCAGACCCAATGAAAACGATTTGAGCAGGGGAAACGGGTCGTCCTGGTTGGCGGCACCGCTACGCTGGTGCTTTTCTCCGGATCAACACCCCGGTAGCGGGTAAATGTCAGCAGGTTCTCGGCCGTGGAGTAAACCCGGAGCTTACTCACTCCCAGGCCTTACCCATGTAGTTTCGTCGGGATGTTGTAACCCGCCTGAATGTTTTTGAGCCGCAGGTAACTGAAATCGTCGAGCCAGATAAGTCGACTCCGCCTGGTTATTACCGCCCGAACCGGTAATAAGCCGGGGCAAAGAGGCCGTGCGGTTGTCCAGGCTCCAGGTATCACTCCAGTGGAAATCCTGGAACGCATTCCGGGCACTCGGCACGTTGACCTGGTTGAAGGGTTCCAGCCAGAAATCTTTCCGGCCGCTGGCTCCCTGCCAGAGAACACTCACGTCGAAGCCCCGCCAGTTGCCAAACAGATTCAGACCGTAGGTACCCAGCGGCTGATCGCGGTTGAATTTCGGCTGGGCCAGCCGGTCTTCGTCGTTCACCTGTCCGTCGCCATTCAGGTCTTTGTAGAGTATATCACCCGGCGAAAAATACTGCCCCTGATACGGCGCGTTGGCAATATCCTCCCACTACTGCGCAATCCCCGTCGACACCCGGCTGTAGGCAAAGTGATAGGGCATATTGAGGTAGGTGAATCCTTTGCTCAGGAATTCGTTCCACTCCAGCAGGCTGTTCTGGTTGAACGCCACGTTCAGCGTTAGCGCCCTACATTGGCATCCCGAATCTTGGCCCGGTAGGTCAGGTTGATCTCCATACCCCGGTTGCGGAGTTTGCCGATGTTTACCCGGGGGGCCGTGTAGCCCGACAAAAACGTGGACAGCGACGAAGGGCGGATCATGCCCGATGTGAGCTTGTTGTACAGGTCGATTTCACTCGTCAGCCGGCCCCCGAAAAACGCCAGGTCAAGGCCGAGGTTGGTTACGGTGGTTTCCTCCCACGAAAAATCTTCGTTGATGATCTTGGCCGAGCTGAAGCCCTTCACAATCTTGCCGTTCAGAACGTAGTTGGTCAGGTTGAAGATGTCGCGCTGCTCGTAGCGGCCAACGCCCGAGTTGTTGCCCAGTTTGCCGATGGAGGCCCGGATCTTACCCGACGAGACAACACTGGACAAGCGGTTTGAAAAAGGGTTCCTCGGAGAAGCGCCAGCCCGCCGATGCCGACGGGAAGAAACCGATACTGGTAGCCCGGCAAAAACTTACTCGACCCATCGTAGCGGGCGTTTACCTCGAACAGATACCGGTCGTTGACCACGTAGTTGATCCGCCCGATAGCCGACCGCAGCCCCTCGGCGTCGGAGTTACCCCCGGCCGCTGAGTGGTGGTTAGAGCCGCGTCGATTTCGCTCAGCAGCGGATTAATCCGGTCCTGACGGCTGGCCGAGAGGTTGCGGTTAAACCAGTATTCTTCCGTTGCGGCACCCAGAAGCTCAGCGAATGATTGCCGAACAGCGTTTTAGTATAGGTGATCCGGCCCTGAAGCAGCGTTTTGTAGCCCTGAGTTGACGGCGTTGCTGATGCCGGCGCTGGGCGAGATAACGTTTCGGGCAATCTGACCGGTCTGGAAGTTCCACTCATCGGTGGGGTCGGAATAGCTTTTGGTGAACTGGTTGTAGTACCGCAGGCCGTAATCGCCCCGGACCGTCAGCCCCGCCAGCGGGGTCCACTCGCCATAGAGGTTGGCGTTCATTTCCTGCCGGTCGCGCAGGTTGTGGTTCGCTTCCATGATGGTGAGCATGTTCCGGGCAAAGGCATCTTCGCCGTAGGCCATAATACCGCCGTATCGACCCGTAGCCGGATTTGGGGCAAAATACCCGCCATGGCGTACCGGATGTCGTAGCCCGCCGTTCCCTTGTAGGTAATCAGGCCCTCCGCGTTGGCAAACTCCTGCTTCGACCATTGACCATCCATGCGAATACCCACTTTGATGTTGTCGCGAACTTTATAGTCCAGGTTAAAGCGGGTGTTGTACCGCTTGTAATTGTGGTTGATGAGTACCCCCAGCTCGTCGTACACGCCCGCCGACAGGTAAAAGTTGGACCGATCGTTGCCGCCCGACGCCGACAGGTTGTGGGTCTGAATCCGCCCTTGATCGCGCAGAATCACGTCCCACCAGTTGGTGTTCGGGTAGTTGACCGGGTCGATCAGGCTCTTCGAGAGCCAGTCGTCTACGGTGCCGTACCGGTACGTTGTGGAGGAAGCACCCGCGCCCGACGCCCGCAGGTGCATGGTTAGCGAACGGGCATAATCGTCGAAGTAATTGTAAAAATTGGTCGGCTGCGACAGGCCGAACGTGCCGGTGTAGCTGATCTGGGCCTTTTTGTTCTGGCTGCCGTTTTTGGTGGTAATCAGCACAACCCCGTTAGCGGCCCGCGACCCGTAGACGGAAGCCGAAGCCGCATCTTTCAGGACCGAGATACTGGCCACGTCGTTCATGTCGATGCGGTTGATGTCCACGTCGGGCATCCCATCCACTACAATCAGCGGACCGGAGTTATTGACCGTACCCAGGCCCCGGATAATCAGCGCGGCTCCACTGCGCCCGGCCTGCCCGGTTGACTGCTGCACCGCCAGGCCAGGTACCAGTCCCGACAAACCCGACGATACGTTGGCAATGGCGCGGCTGGCAATCTTGTCGTCGATGGTAATGGCGGCTACCGCACCGGTCAGGTTTTCTTTTTTCTGGGTACCGTATCCCACTACCACCACCTCGTTCAGAATCTTGACATCGGGGGCCATCGTTACGTCGATGGTTGTTTGACTGGTAATGGCGGTCTCCTGCGCTAAATAGCCAATGGCCGACACCACCAGGGTGCCCCCACCGGTGGGCATGTTAATCGTAAACTTACCATCGGCATCCGAGGTTGTCCCCGTTTTGGCATCGTTTTTAAGGACGACGGTGGCGCCGGGAAGCCCAGTGCCTTTTTCGTCCAGCACCCGGCCGTTGAAGCGGTAGGTGGTTACCTGCCCAATGGCGGCTCCGGTGACCAGCAGCAACGCCAGCCAACCGTACAGCACCGACCGAAGCAGGCGAGGAAGTAAACGTTTTGACATAATCATAAGGGTTAAAAGGTTACTTGTTTAGGAATTGGTTGTTGCCCCATCAGTCTGGGAGAAAGCCGATTAATACCCTGGATTCTGCGTCAGGGCCGGGTTCAGGTCAATCTCGCGCTGCGGAATGGGAAACAGCGTGTGCTTCTCAGCCACATTCGTCTTACCTTTTGCTTTCAGTACGCTCACCAACCGGCCGGTACGTACCAGATCGAACCAGCGCTGCCCTTCGGCGTGGAACTCCAGTCGGCGCTCTTCGTACAGTTTCTGCCGGAAACCGTCTTTGTCCAGGGCCGCCGTAAAGTCGACCGCCGAGGGGGCGTTCAGCGGCAGGCCAAAGGCCCGGCGACGGATGGGATTCGCTGCGTTCAGGGCGGCCGGTGTGGGGCCGCTCAGTTCGTTTTCAGCTTCGGCAAAAATCAGCAGGACTTCGGCGTAGCGGATAATCGGGAAGTTGTTGTTGGCATCGCCAAACGCCCTGGCTGCCGGATCCACGTACTTGTTGAAGTGTTGAAACGTATTCACCACTTTACCCGCCCCGTCAACGTACGAGTTAATGAACTGCTGACGGCGTTTGTCGGCGGGGTCAAAGCTGGCGTACAGTTCGGTGGTTGGATAAAACGAGCCAAAGCCGCGCCCTGTAACCGGTGAGTTTTCGGGGGCAAAATACGTCGTCAGGCCACTGCCCTGCCCCGAGCCCTGACCCACAAACTGAATCTCGAACACGGACTCTTTGCCATTCTTGTTCGGGATGGCAAACACATCGGCGTATGTATCGAAAAGGCCGTAGCCGTACTTGCCCGCGTTGTCGATAATTTCCTTCGCCTTCTCGCGCGCCTTCGCAAATTCCTTACGGGTCAGGTACACCTTTGCCAGCATCCCCTTGGCCGCACCGGCCGTAGCCCGGCCCAGGTCGGCTCCCGTGTATTTATCGGGCAGGGCGGCTTCGGCCTCCGTCAGGTCTTTCACAATCTGGGCGTACACCTCATCGGCGGTGGACCGCTTCACGTCGCGGCCATCGCTCAGCGACTTCGTTTCGGTCAGTGCCAGCGGTACGCCCCCGTACCAGCGCACCAGGTAGAAGTAATAAAAGGCGCGCATGAATTTCGCTTCGCCAACGAGCCGCTTTTTCAGGTTCTCGTCCATGGCAATGCCCGGAATCCGCTCAATGGCGGTGTTGGCCCGGTTAACGCCCTGGTACAGAATCTGCCACGACTGCGCCACGATACCGTTGGTAGGAATCGTCTGAAACGACCAGATCTGAATCCGGTCGGCGTTGTTGAGCAGCAGGTTCATATCGTCGGACGGGATATCGCCCATGATGATGAAGTTGCGGCTCTGGTCGCCAATCTGGTTGGCCACGTCGTAAACCGAGCTTACGGCGGCTACGGCATCGCCCGCATTGGTATAAAAGTTAGCCGGGGCCAGGGCCGACGGGGGTACCTCATCCAGCGAACAGGCCGTCAGGCTCAGCGCCAGCAGGGTCGAATAGAGGATAGGCTTGATAGTCATGTGTTTTGCTGTTAAAGACAGGTTTATTAAAGGCCCAGTACCAGGCCGCCCAGAAAGATGCGGCTACCCGGATAGCTGCCGTAGTCGGTACCCTGGCTGAGCGTATTCTGCCCAAAGCGGTTTACCTCCGGGTCGAAGCCCGTGTAGTTGGTAAACGTCAGCAGGTTCTGCGCGCTCACGTACACTTTCACGTTGTTGAGCTTGGCCTTGCGGGTCAGTGTCTGCGGCAGGGTATACGAGAAGTTGATGTTCTTGACCCGCAGGTACGAGCCGTCCTCAATCTGGCGGTCCGAGATCACGTAGGCATTGCCCACGGCGTTGGCCCGGGGTACCGTATTGCTGGGGTTGGTGGGCGTCCAGCGGTCCAGCACCACCCGCGACTGGTTGCTGACACCCGTCAGCGACTCCTGTTCGAAGCGGTTGATGTTAAAGATGCTGTTGCCGTAGGTACCCTGCATGAAGACCATCAACTCGAAGCCCCGGTACGTGAACGTATTGGTCAGGCCACCGAAGAATTTAGGCTGGGCATACCCCAGAATCACGCGGTCGCTCTGGTTGATGGCCCCGTTGCCGTCCTGGTCGATGTAACGGATATCGCCGGGTTTGGCCGTCTTCTGTGCCGAAGCGTCCACTTCGGTCTGGTTCTGGAAAATCCCGTTCGATTTCAGGCCGTAGAACAAACCAATCTGCTCACCGACCCGCACCAGTCCCGAGTTGGGCAACTGCAGGTGACCGCTGGCCTCGCCCGACGGGAACTCCTGCTGCGTACCCAGGTCGAGCACCTGGTTGCGGTTGGCGGCAATGTTGAACGAGGTTGTCCAGCGAAACGCGCCGGTGGTGTTGGTTGAATTGATGCCCAGTTCGACGCCCCGGTTCCGGATGCTGCCCAGGTTCTGCAGGGCCGACGCGTATCCCGACACAAACGGGAGCGGCACGGACAGCAGCAGGTCGGTGGTTTTCTTTTCGTAGACGTCAGCCGTCAGGGTCACGCGGTTGCTCCACAGCCCCAGGTCGACCCCGATGTTGGCCTGCGCGGTCGTTTCCCAGCGCAGGTCGGGGTTGGCTACCCGCGTTGGTCCAACGCCGATGGAGACAGTATTGCCGAAGTTGGCATTCTGGGTACCCAGGGCCGCCAGCGACTGGTACTGTCCAATTTCCTGGTTGCCGCTCAGGCCGTAGCTCAGGCGCAGCTTCAGGTCGCTGAAGGTTTTGTTGTTTTTCAGAAAATCCTCTTCCGAAATACGCCAGGCCACCGACCCCGAGGGGAACACGGCCCACTTGTTGCCCGCCCCAAACCGCGACGAGCCGTCGGCCCGTACCGTGGCCGTCATGAGGTACTTGCCGTTATAATCGTAGTTGACCCGGCCAATGTAGGAGTTCAGCTGCCAGAGCGAGGCTGACGACGTTGGCACCAGTGCCGTCGATGCGCCCCCCAGGTTGTTATAGGTCAGAATGTCGTTGGCAAAACCCTGCGCGGCCGTCCGAACGGTTTCGAACCGGTTGTTCTGCATGGTGTAGCCCCCCAGCAGGGTCAGGTTGTGCACCGTGTTGAACGTTTTGGTGTACGTCAGGGTGTTTTCATTGAGCCAGTTCGTCGACTGGTCGTTGCGGATGGCACCCTGCCCGCCCAGCTGCGCCCCCGAAGCCGTTAGCCGCGAGATGTAGAAGCTGTTTTTGCCGTAGTTGATATCGGCTCCGAAACTCGTCCGGAAGGTCAGCCCCGGCAGAATCCGGTAATCGACAAACGTGTTGCCGATGAGCCGGGTGCCCACCGTGAGGTTCGACGTACCCAGCGCCTGCGCCACCGGCGATCCGATCTGGATGCGGCCCGGCGTATTGAACACCACCAGCGAACCATCGGGATTGTAGACGGGCTGCGTGGGTGAGAAGTTGAGGGCGCCGTACACCACCGAAGCCGAGTTGCCGCCGTCGGCATCCGTCGGCACGGCAAAGGTACGCGTGCGGACAATGTTCAGGTTGGTCCCGATGCTGATGCGGTCGTTCAGCTTGTGGTCGAAGTTGAAACGCAGCGAACCCCGGTCGAACTTGGAGTTGATGATTACCCCCTCCTGCAGAAAATAGTTGCCCGAGATGGCGTAACGGGTTTTATCACTACCGCCCGAGGCCGTCAGCTGGTAGTTGCGCATGGGGGCCGACCGGAAAATCTCGTTTTGCCAGTTGGTGCCTTCGCCGAAGCCAGCCAGCTGCGCGTCAGTAAATACGGGAGCCCGGCCGGCATTTACCTGCGCTTCGTTTACCAGTTGGGCGTACTCCGTAGCGTTGAGCATTGGAATTTGCCGGCGCACCTGCTGAATACCCTGGTAGGTTTCAAACTCGACCCGGTTCTGACCGGCTTTGCCCCGTTTGGTGGTGATGAGTACCACCCCGTTGGCCCCCCGCGACCCGTAGATGGCCGTTGCCGACGCATCTTTGAGGATTTCCATGGACTCGATGTCGTTGGGGTTCAGGTTGGGTCCGTTTTCGTTGTACACCGGAAACCCGTCGATTACGTACAGGGGCTCGTTGCCCGCGTTGATGGAGTTACCCCCGCGCACCCGTACCGTAACGCCCCCGCCCGGGGCGTTGGAGCCCTGCGTAACGAATACGCCGGCGGCCCGTCCCTGCAGGGCCTGCCCTACCCCGGTAACGGGTACCGCCCGAATTTCTTTGGCCGTAACGGAAGCCAGTGAGCCGGTTATGTCGCTTTTACGCTGCGTACCGTAGCCCACCACCACCACTTCGTTCAGGTTTTGCTGATCGGGTGCCAGGGAAACGGTCAGCGACTGGCGATTGCCCACCGCTACCTCCTGCCGGACATAACCAATATAACTAAAGATGAGTACCGATTCCGACCCCGGCACGGCCACCTGGAAACGACCGGTATTATCGGTCGTGGTGCCCCGCGAAGTGCCTTTTACGGTGACGCTCACGCCGGGCAGGGCTTCGCCCCGGTCGTCGGTCACGGTACCGGTTACGGATACGTCGGCCAGCGGACTAGCCGCGTAGGTTGTCAGGGTCAGGACCCACCCCAGCAGCAGGGCGGGTAGTCGCCAGCCGCTAAGCAGGCGTTGATTGGCTCGATAAAGTGTCATTGCCATTCAGATTAAATGATTCGGACGGATTCGTTTCGGGGTTACTGAAACACCAGCGGCTTTTTATTGGCCAGCCGTTCGTAGCGGAGCAGAGCCTCCAGGTAATAGTAGTCGGCGTAAACCAGGGGTACGTCGACCTCGCTTTTGGCGGGCTTATGCCCCACGCTGTGCTTCAGAATAAAGTGGTTGTTTTCGCCCAGTTTGGCTTTGTATAGGCGCTCCGGACAAGCTCTGCAGCATCTGCACCGCCGACTGGTAGTAGGTTTTGGATGCCGGGCCGCCGTAGGTGCTCAGTTCCAGCAGGGCCGAGGCTGTAATAGCCCCTGCCGACGCATCGCGCTCCTCACCGGGCCGGTCAAAATCCCAGAACGGAATCTTGTCGGCGGGCAGGTTGGGGTGGTTCAGGTAAAAATCGGCAATGCGCCGGGCCTGCTCCAGGTACTTCTTGTCTTTGGTTTCGCGATACATGGTAATGTAGCCGTACAGCGCCCAGGCCTGCCCCCGCGCCCAGGCCGACTCGTCGGCGTAGCCCTGGTGCGTGCGTTTAGCCACTACCTTGCCACCATCGCCGTACAGCACCAGGTGGTAGCTGCTGGCATCGGGCCGGAAATGGTTTTTCAGGGTATTGTCGGCGTGGGTAACGGCAATGTCGCGCAGGCGCTTATCGTTCGAGGCCTTGGCGGCCCAGAGCAGAAACTCCAGGTTCATCATGTTATCCACAATAACGGGGTAATCGTATAGTGTTGCCCGCCCGGTCCTTGAACGTTTCCCAGGATTTGATGACCCCGTAATCGGGCCGGAAGCGGGTGGCCAATGAGTTGGCCCCGGTCAGCATCACCTCGCCGGTACACCGGATTTTTAGTCAGCCGGTAACCGTTGCCGAAGGGGCAGTAAAGCATAAAGCCGAGGTCGTGGGTGCGGGTGTTGGTTTGCTCTTTGGCTACCGCCATGGTCCATTTATGAGCGGCTTCCTTCCACTTCGGGTCGTTGGTTTTTTCATAGAGGTACCAGAGCGAACCGCCGAAGAAGCCGCTGCACCACCAGCTCGACTTCATGTTGCGGGGGCTACCATCGGGATTCGTCGATTGCGGAAACTGGGTGGTATCGGGGTGAGCTGCCAGCATACCTTCGTATTGTTTGGCCGCAAAATCAAACTCTTTCTTGACGTCGAGGGGGGCCTGGGCCAAAGCCAGTTGTGTAAGCAGACCCAGGGTAGTTAGCAGAATAAATCGCATGATTAGCGTAGGGTTGAAATAGGGGCGAAATCCATATCGGCAAAATCGGTGTTCTCACCCGCCATGCCCCAGATGAATGAATAGGATGAGGTACCGCAGCCCGAATGAATGGACCAGGGGGGTGAAATAATAGCCTGGTGGTTTGCTACCACGAGGTGGCGGGTCTGGTCGGGTGGTCCCATCAAATGAATGATGCGGTGGTCGGTGGGCAGATCGAAATAACAGTAGGCTTCCATGCGCCGGTCGTGCGTGTGAGCGGGCATGGTGTTCCAGACACTGCCCGGTGCCAGCACCGTTAAACCCATCACCAACTGACAACTGGCCAGCCCGCCCGCGTGGATGTACTTATAAATGGTGCGTTTGTTGGCCGTTTCCTCCTGCCCCATCTGCACTGGGTTGGCCTCTTCTTTGGCTAGTTTTGCCGTTGGATGAGCGTGATGCGCGGGGGCCGACATCAGAAAAAAGCGAGCGGGCTCATCGGCACTGTAGCTCTGAAATACAACATCCCGAGTTCCTTTTCCAATGTACAACGCATCCAGTTTGGTCAGCGTGTGGACTTCGCCATCCACCCGAACGGATCCTGCTCCCCCCACGTTGATGACACCTAACTCCCGCCGTTCCAGAAAACACGTCGACTTCAGATTATCGAAGCAGGGCAGTTCAACGGATTCGTCCAGGGGCATCACCCCTCCCACAATTACCCGGTCGTAATGGGTATATACGGCCTGTAGCTGATCGGGTTCAAAAAGTGATTCGATCAGAAACTGATGCCGGAGTTCATCCGTCGTGCACCGTTGCATTTCTAGTGCACTTATACCGGATCTAACCGGAAGGGTAACCTTTTTTTCGACTGCCTCCATATTGGAAAAGTTCAATTATAAATAAAAGATTGTGGAACGGTAAAGCGAATGCGCTGTTTGGCGTCTTCTACAGCGAATCTTGTGATCACAGCAGCTATATAGAATTTTTATGCTAAAATGTTGAAGGCAAAGAAGATTTGCAAGCGAAAAAAGGGGACAAATGAAAATAAATCTATGTAAACGTTTCCGCAAACGTTTACATAGATTTATGCAAATAGGGTTATTGAGCTATTTTTTTATATCTATCGTGAAGTCGTTTATTACAGGTACAGTCAACACGCTTACCCAAAATCAAAATAGTTATATTTTTAACTGCGTGAGTCAGTCGATAATCCCGGGCAGCAGGGGGGAACATACAGACGACTCCCGGACAATGAGCTGCGTATCCATCACCGTTGTTTGCGGCTGTAGGGCTGTATCACCAGAGTCGATCTGCATCAGTAATAAACGCACGGCTTCCGTACCCATTTGCAGAATAGGCTGGTTGACGCTGGTTAGCGTGGGCGAGAGCCAGGCCGAAAACGGTTCGTTGTTAAAGCTGGCCACCTTCAGGTCGTCGGGTATACGGGTATTTTTCTGTTTCAGGGCGTACATAGCTGCGTAGGCAATCCGGTCGCTGATTGTTAACAGTCCATCGGGTGGCGCGGGGAGGTTCATCAGCCGGAGTGCCTGCATGATGGTGCTCTCCTGCGTATAGTCGCAGTGGAGAATATAGTCATCCGTTACCGGTAGGCCGTGGGCTGTCAGCGCATCTTTGTACCCGGCAATGCGCTGATTACTGATCAGAAGCTGGCGCGGGCCGGCCAGACACGCAATGCGCCGGCATCCGTTTTCGATCAGGTGTTTGGTAGCCTTATAAGACGCTTCGTAGTTGTCGACAATTACCTTGAAAGCCTCTAAACTGTCGGTATGCCGGTCAACCAGTACCAACGGTGCGTTTTTACGCACCAGCCGCTCCACATGTTCGCAATTGCTGGCATCGCCGGGCAGCGAAATGATAAATCCTTCTACCTGACTCCGGGTTAGATTCTGAACGTGGGTTTTCTCGCGTAATGATGATTCATTCGACTGGCAAACCAGCACACTGTACCCCGTTTGCATGGCCGCTTCCTCGATGCTGTTGAGCAGGGCCGAAAAAAAGTAATAACTCAGGTTCGGCACAATGACCCCAATGGTTCTGGTGCGGCTTTTGACCAGATTTTTTGCCAGCTGATTGGGTTGATAATCCAGTTCTTCGGCCACCCGCATCACGGCCCGCCGGGTGTCGATGTGGATTTCGGGCATCTCGCGCAACGCCCGCGAAACAGTGGCGATGGAGATGTTCAGCACCCGGGCAATATCCTTCATCGTTGCTGGGGTATTCTTCATGCGTTTCGGGGTTGCAAACTAGTATTATTCTTATTTTCTGTATGTATGCCCATCCGTCACTGATGTGAGTAAACAGAGAATCGGTGTAAAAATAGGGTTGAACAGCGTAGCTACTTTTTTCATGCAAACGTTTGCGGTAACGTTTACATGAAAAAAGTGTTAAAAATCTTCACAGGCCGCTTTTTTCCCTTTACAATGTTTAATAATTTCAGGTAAAAATCTTAAAAATGCGGACTAAATCTATTTTCCTCCCTTGTCACCTCTTTTCAACGAGCGGTTGGGTTAATCGACAGCCGAGGCCCTCTTTTTGTACTTTTCCTGTTTGAAAACGGGGTCCGTACCGACTCGTTTCCGACGAATCCTGCGGCAGGTTGTTTGTAATGGTGCGGTTGGTCCGCACCCGATAAAACTCCGCCAGCCCAGGATAAAACACGCACGAATCCCGGCCAACCGGACTCACTCTCGGGTTGGCACGCACAGCGCAGCGGTGTGCCGGGTGAATTAATCCTATCTTAAATGATTGCACGCGCAACGGCGCTTTTTTACCTGACCAATGAATTTCTGGATTACGCTGTCACTTGTCTGTTCATGTCTATCCGTTGCTCAGTCGCAACCCGCTCAACCAAACCGCTCCGGCCCGCCCGCCGTTAACCGGGACCGACCAAACGCGTGGGAGCAACACACCCAGCCCAACATCATTTTTATCCTGACTGATGACCAGCGGTGGAGTGCGCTGGGCTACGCCGGAAATCCCCTGGCCCATACGCCCGAGATGGACAAACTGGCCCGCACGGGAACGTACTTCAAGAAGGGAATGGTGACCACGCCCATCTGTGCCGCCAGCCGGGCCAGTATCCTGAGCGGCCTGTACGAGCGGACGCATCGCTACACGTTCCAGACCGGCCCTGTGCGGGACGAGTACATGAAAACGGCTTACCCTTACGTACTGAAAACGGCGGGCTATCACACCGGATTTTACGGAAAGCTAGGGGTCAAATACGACAAAGCCGCCGAGCTTTTCGACGTCATGGAAGACTACGACCGCAACAATAAATACATCGATAAGCGCGGGTACTTCTTTAAAACGCTGGGCAGGGATACCGTTCATCTGACGCGCTATACGGGCCAGAAAGGGATTGACTTTATCAAGGCGGCCTCGAAGAAAAAGCCGTTCTGCCTGTCGCTCAGTTTCTCGGCGCCCCACGCGCACGATGGCGCCCCCGACCAGTATTTCTACGACCAGCAGACCGCGCATCTGCTGGCCAACGTGACCATTCCGCCCCCGGCACTGGGGGACGACAAATACTTCAGGGCGCAGCCCGACGCCGTCCGGAACGGATTTAACCGCCTGCGCTGGACGTGGCGGTTCGACACGCCCGAAAAATACCAGCGGATTATCAAGGGCTACTACCGCATGATTGCCGGGGTTGACCTGGAGATTGCCAGAATCCGGGCACAGCTCAAGCAGCAGGGGCTGGATAAGAATACTATCATCATCGTGATGGGCGATAACGGCTATTTCCTGGGCGAACGGCAGCTGGCCGACAAGTGGCTGATGTACGACAACTCCGTGCGGGTACCCCTCATCATTTACGATCCCCGTACCCCCGTTCACCACGATGTGGACGACATGGCCCTCAACATCGACGTACCGGCTACCATCGCCGACCTGGCCGGAGCGAAACAACCTGCCAGCTGGCACGGACGGAGTTTAGTACCCATCGTGTCAGGAGCCAGTACCCGCATGGACCGGGATACGGTGCTGATCGAGCACCTCTGGGAGTTTAAGGATATTCCGCCCAGCGAGGGCGTGCGCACCAAACAGTGGAAATACTTCCGGTACGTGAACGACAAAACCCTGGAAGAACTCTACGACCTCCAGACCGATCCACAGGAGATAACCAACCTGGCCCGCAACGATTCGTATAAAACGGTACTGGACAAACTGCGGGGCGCTACCGACCGGCTGAGCCGGAAATTCGGCGATTCGAAAACGGCAGCACCGTCGGGGTTGATGGTTAACTTTGGCCGGAACGCCGGGCAGGTGCTGCCCGACAATCAGACACCCGAATTCTCGTGGATTGTGCCCGGCGATGCCGTTTTTCAGTCGGCGTATCAGGTGCTGGTGGCGTCATCAAAGGCGAATCTGGATAATAACATCGGCGATATCTGGAACAGCGGACAAGTACGGGGTAGTCAGTCCGCCAACGTACGATATGCAGGTACACCCCTGAAAGCGGGCATGAACGGCTTCTGGAAAGTGCGAATCTGGGACACGCACAACCGCACCGGCGACTACTCGGCGGCTCAGTCGTTTCGGGTTGGCCCGCCAGCCAATTCACTGGCCCCCACGCCCAGCTTCCAGCTGGAACGAACCCAGCCGACCGTATTCCGCCAACAGGCCGGCGGGGCTTATTTCGCCGACTTTGGCAAAGCCGCCTTTTCCACGCTGGAGCTGACCTACTCGGCCCCTAACCCCGACACCCTGCTGGTGCGGTTGGGCGAGCAGCTATCCGGCGACCAGATTAATAGAAAGCCCGAGGGCCACATTCGCTATCAGGAAGTAAAACTACCGGTGCGACCGGGCAAACGTACCTATAAACTGGCCATCAAACCCGATCAGCGCAACACCAATACCAAAGCGGGGGCCGTAGTGCTGCCCGATTCGTTTCCGGTGTTGCTGCCGTTTCGCTACGCCGAAATAGACCGGGCTGCGGGCGGACAGCTGCCATCGCTGACGGCCAGTGACGTGACGCGGGTGGCTTATTTCGGGTATTTCGACGAAAGCCAGAGTCACTTTTCCAGCTCGGACCCCATCCTGAATCAGGTGTGGGAGATGTGCAAATACACCATCAAGGCCACTTCTTTTTCGGGCCTGTACATCGACGGCGACCGCGAGCGGATTCCCTACGAGGCCGATGCGTACCTGAACCAGTTAAGCCATTACACCACCGACCGCGAGTACGGCATTGCCCGGCGTACCATCGAGTATTTCATGCAGCACCCCACCTGGCCCACTGAGTGGCAGCTTCACGTGGCGCTGATGATGTACCAGGATTACATGTACACCGGCAACACCGACCTGATTGCCCGCTACTACGAACCGCTGATCCACAAGACGCTGATCGAACTGGTGCGGGACGATGGCCTGATCAGCGCACAGTCGCCTAAAAACACGCCCGCGTTCATGCAGAAGCTGGGCTTTACGGACCCGGCCATCAAGCTGAAAGACATTGTAGACTGGCCCCCCGCCCAGAAAGACACCGACTGGAAACTGGCCACGGCCGAGGGCGAACGCGACGGGTACGTGTTCACGCCCATCAACACGGTGGTGAATGCGCTGTTTTACAAAAACATGGAGATCATGGCCGAGTTTGCCCGGATCCTGAACAAACCCGCCGACGAAGCCCGGTTCCGCCTGGCCGCCCTGAAAGCGAAGCAGGCCATCAACGAAAAATTATTCGATGCAAAAACCGGAGCCTACGTAGATGGCGAAGGCACGGACCACTCGTCGCTCCACGCCAACATGATGGTGCTGGCGTTCGATATTACCCCCGAAACGCACAAAAAATCGGTGGCCAGTTTCATCAAATCCCGCGGGATGGCGTGCAGCGTGTACGGCTCGCAGTACCTGCTGGAAGCGCTCTACAACGCCCGCGAAGCCGATTATGCCCTGGCATTGATGACGTCCCAAACCGACCGTAGCTGGTACAACATGATCCGGTCCGGCTCTACCGTAGCCTGGGAAGCGTGGGACACCAAATACAAACCCAATCTCGACTGGAACCACGCCTGGGGGGCCACACCGGCCAACATCATTCCCCGAAACATGTGGGGCATTCAGCCCGCCGTGCCGGGTGGCAGCATTGTCAGCATCAAGCCGCAGCTGGGTACCCTGGCCGCTTCGTCCATCAGGGTGCCGATGCTGAAAGGAACCGTCAGCGCGTCGTACGTGCGGAAAGGCAAGCTCAATCAGGAATACATCATCGAACTCCCGGCAAACGTATCGGCAGAACTGGAACTGCTATCGTCGCCCGAAGACGTCATTACCGTGAATGGCGAGAAGGTCAGCACCGCGTTCAAAACCATTCGGCTGTCGCCGGGCCGGAACGTGGTCGAACTAATCGTCAATACGTTTTAACCTGAGTCAGGCACCCCAATCCACCAGCACTACTCCTTCCAAGCCATGAACAATCAGATCATACTCTCCAGCCTGTTGGTAGTTTTGTTATTAGGCACATCCGTTCGGGCGCAACAAACGGTCGTCGAAATCCGGGGCGATCAGTTTTACATCAATGGTAAACCAACCTACGAGGGACGCACCTGGCAGGGAAACAAAATTGAAGGATTACTGATGAACGCCCGCCTGGTGCAGGGCATTTTTGATGACCTGAACCCCGAAACGGTGGGCGAATTCGCCTACCCGGACACCAAAAAATGGGACGCCGACCGCAACACGAACGAGTTTGTGGCCGCCATGCCGTTGTGGAAAAGCTACGGCCTGAATGCCTTCACGCTCAACATGCAGGGCGGCAGTCCGTACGGCTACGGCAACAAAAAATGCCTGAATCCGGGGTTCAAACCCGACGGTTCACTGATGAAACCGTACATGGAGCGGCTGGACCGGATTCTGAAAAAAGCCGACGAGCTGAACATGGTGGTGATATTGGGCTATTTTTACTTCGGCCAGGATCAGTACCTGACCGACGAGCGGGCCATCATCAACGCAACCGACAACCTGACCGACTGGCTGTTCCGAAAAAAGTACCGCAACGTCCTCATCGAAATTGCGAACGAGACGAATACGAAGGGGAATTACGACCATAAAATCCTGTGGCCCGACCGGATTGACACGTTGATTGAGCGCGTTAAAAGCAAACAGAAAAATGGCTATCGGTTGCTGGTCGGGACCAGTTACGAGGGCCGGGCGGTGCCAACGCCCAACGTGGTGAAGGTGTCGGACTTTCTGCTGATTCACGGCAACGGAGCCAAACAGCCCGCCCAGATTCAAACCCTCATCGACGCGACAAAGCAGGTAGCTGGCTACCGGACTATGCCCATCGTGAACAACGAAGACGACCATTTCGACTTCGACAAAGAAACCAACAACTTCGCCGTGTCGCTCAAAAACTACGTTTCCTGGGGCTACTTCGACTTCCGGTTTCCCGGCGAGACTGATTATCGGGAAGGCTACCAAACCGTTCCCGTTGACTGGGGCATCAACTCGGCCCGGAAGAAGGCCTTTTTCACTATGGTCAGCGACGTAACCGGCGTCACCCCCACTGTTGGTCAACCTAACAAGTAACCCACCCCCTTATTCATGAAAAAATACGTTTGCCTTATGTTGCTGCTTGGCTGGTTCACCGCTCCGGTTTGGGCGCAGGGAACCATCACGGTTCAGAACAACGAGCCAGATTGCCCGGAATGAAACGGTTGTGAGCCTTCCCTGGACAATGGTAAAGGCGCGTTACCCGGCGCTCGACACAAACAACCTTACGCTAATCGACAGCCGGACCAACGCGGAGATTCCCTACCAGCTGGAGCGGCTGGGTGAAGCGTCGGTACAAAACCTGCTGGTACAGGTATCCGTTCCGGCCAATAGTAGTGTACAGGTACAGATGCAGAAGGGCAAACCGGCACCGGTCACCGCCAAAACGTTTGCCCGGTACGTACCCGAACGGCTCGATGATTTTGCGTGGGAAAACGATAAAATAGCGTTTCGCGCCTACGGCAAAGCGCTCGAAGGCACCAAAGGCGATGCCTACGGGCTGGACGTATGGGTAAAACGCACGGACAAACTAGTGATCGACGCCCGCTACAAGCGCGGTAAATACCACGAAGACATTGGCGATGGCCTGGACTATTACCACG
This sequence comes from uncultured Cytophagales bacterium, assembly GCA_963782245.1. Classification (GTDB taxonomy): domain Bacteria; phylum Bacteroidota; class Bacteroidia; order Cytophagales; family Spirosomataceae; genus Spirosoma. The sequence continues at coordinate 17,161 of CAWAJC010000038.1, read as the reverse complement.
TTGGCCACACCCTCGGTGCCGGCAACGTGATGCCTTATGCGAATGACTCGGTCTATTACTCAAAAAACTACCACCGCTGGAAAGTGCTCGATAACGGCCCGCTGCGGAGTACATTCCTGCTTGAATACGATGAATGGGACGTAAACGGGCTGAAGGTGACAGCCACCAAGAAGATTACGCTCGATGCCGGTACGCAGATGAACCGCATTGAAGCTACGTACCGCTACAGTGGGCAGCCGGAGTTGCCCGTTGCGGTTGGGCTTATCAAGCGCCCGGAGCCGGGGCAAATGCTGCTCGACGAGCAACGGGGCATCCTGGGTTACTGGGAGCCGCAACACGGCCCAGACGGCATCACAGGCGTTGGGGCCGTTATGTTGACCCCCATTACCCGGATGAAAATCACCAACGAGCAACTGCTGGCCCTGACAACGGCCGTTGGCACTAAGCCGTTCGTGTATTACACGGGAGCTGCCTGGAACAAGGCGGGCGTCATGACGGATGCCCAGGCCTGGTTTACCTATTTACAGACTTTCAGGGAAACGCTTCTAACCCCGCTGGTTGCCACCATTAACTAAGATTCCATTACCCGGCCCGTAAATACCCCGCTCACGAACCCGGCAGGCAACTGCCTTTCGAAGCTGGCCGATAAACCAGATCAACCAACACTTTACTTTTTCCAATTCCGATTCACCTTCTGGTGCTATACCTTGTACAGTCCAATGAACTACCGTCCAATTCTCCTGCTCCTGCTTACCCTGACAACAACACTATTTCAGGCCTGCCGAATGGCCAAAACAACCACCGGCCTTGAGACGGCGAGCCCATCGCGGCCCCAGATCGAGCAGGCCATGGTAAAGGCCCTGCAATGGCAGGAAGCGAACCCCATTTTTTCCAAAGCCCCCACCGACTGGACTAACGGAGCTTATTACACCGGCGTCACCAAAGCGCACCAGGCCACCGGAAACCAGCGCGTTTCTGGATGCCCTGACGGCCATGGCGACCCGGAACAAGTGGCAGCCCTACGAGCGGTTCTTCCACGCCGACGACCTGGCCATTACCTATGCCTACCTGTACCTGAACGAGCTAAAACAGCCGGGCGTGAATCTGGTACCTACCGATACCATCATTCAGCAACACCTCTACAAACCCCACCCCTGGCGCGAAGGCATTCCCGATAAAGACCAGCGCATATTGTGGTGGTGGTGCGATGCCCTGTTCATGACTCCACCCGTGCTGACGGTCTACGCCGACCAGAAAAACGACCCCACGTACCTGGACGAAATGCACCGGTACTACCTCGAAACGTACAACCTGCTCTACAACAAGGAACAAAAGCTGTTTGCCCGCGATGTCCGTTTCCTGTGGACGGGCAAAGACACTGACATGAAAGAACCCAACGGCAACCGCATTTTCTGGTCGCGTGGTAACGGCTGGGTGCTGGGAGGGCTGGCCCTCATTCTGCAGGATATGCCCAAAAACTACCAGCACCGGGCTTTCTACGAAACGCTGTTCAAAGACATGGCCGCCCGCGTCAAGGGCCTGCAACCGGCTGATGGCCTGTGGCGCACCAGCCTGCTCGCGCCCGAAGTGTTTCCGCACGGCGAGGTAAGCGGCAGCGGCTTCTTTACGTTTGCCCTGGCCTGGGGAATCAACAACGGGCTGCTGGCTAAAAATGAGTACCGGCCCGTGGTCCTCAAAGCCTGGAACGCCATCGCGGCCTGCCAGCAGGAAAGCGGCAAAGTAGGCTGGGTGCAGGGTATCGGGGCCGAGCCTAAACCAGCCAGTAAAGACAGCTGGCAGAACTTCGGCACGGGCGCATTCCTGATGGCGGGAAGTGAGATCTTGAAACTGAAGTAATACAAAGTCATCCGGCCTTGAAAAGGCTACAGCCGCTCATTGACCAACGGGTTCAATGGGCGGCTGTGGCCTTTTTTTTGTTGGGCTATGACTATCCGGCTCACCCGGCTGGTAATCAACCGCCTATGTCCTCATTCCGATTTGGGACGGGCCGTTGGCCAACTCGATTTAGCCGGTGTGCGCATCAGTTTTCAAACAAATCCTGTCGCTACACGATTTTGCTATAATAGACTTATTTAAAGAAAAAAAAGACTTAATTAAGTCACTGCAGCTAACACCTTACATCCGCTCATGGCATTATTATCCTTTCTTGACCGCGAAAAATCGGTAGCGGGTCCCGGGTACAGTCGCTGGTTATTTCCGCCGGCCGCACTGGCTGTACACATGTGTATTGGCCAGGCGTACGGGTTGAGCGTTTTCAACATACCACTCTCCAAACTGATTGGGATTGATCACTCCGCTCCGGACGACTGGCCATTGACGGCTACGGTGCAGGTGTTCAACTTTGCGTTCTTTTTTCTGGGGGTGTCGGCCGCGCTGTTTGGCAAGTGGGTTGAACGAAGCGGCCCGCGCAAAACGATGCTGGTATCGGCCCTGTTCTTTGGGAGTGGCTTTCTGGTATCTGCCCTTGGGGTTCAGCTCCATAACCTACCGCTGTTTCTGGGTGGCTATGGCGTGCTGGGCGGTATCGGGCTGGGGCTGGGGTACATTTCGCCCGTATCGACCCTGATCAAGTGGTTTCCCGACCGCCCCGGCATGGCTACGGGCATGGCCATTATGGGCTTCGGCGGAGGAGCCATGATCGGTTCACCCCTGGCCGTATCACTCATGAACTATTACCAGACCCCAACCTCGTTGGGTGTTGCGCCAACCCTGGTAACCATGGGTATCATTTATTTCTGCTTCATGCTCTTCGGGGTCGTTATTGCCCGCGTGCCACCAGCCAACTGGAAACCGGATGGCTGGACTCCCACCGTTGACACCGCGAATAAAATGATTGCAACGGCCAGCGTAACGGCCGACAATGCCCTGAAAACCCCTCAATTCTGGCTGCTTTGGGCGGTATTATGCCTAAACGTAACGGCGGGCATCGGTGTGCTGTCGCAAGCCTCCCCCATGATTCAGGAAGTGTTCTCCGATGTGCGGATGGGCGCGGGGCGGGGTATTACCGCCGGTGCTGCGGCCGGCTTTGTGGGCTTACTCAGTCTTTTTAACCTGGCGGGCCGTTTCTTCTGGTCCTCGTTGTCCGACCGCACCGGCCGGAAAACCATCTACATGGTTTACCTGGGGCTGGGGGCTGTACTGTATATACTTATTCCATCAACAGGCAGTATCGCCCTGTTCGTAGGTGTATTCTGCATCATTTTGTCGATGTACGGCGCGGGATTTTCCACTGCGCCCGCCTACCTGAGGGACATGTTCGGGACAGCGCAGGTTGGGGCCATTCACGGCCGGCTGCTTACCGCCTGGAGTACGGCGGCCATTCTCGGACCCAACATTGTTACGTTTCTGCGTGAGCATTACATTGACAGTGGCAAAGCTGCCGGGCTGACGGAGAGCGCGGCCAAAGCCAACGCGTATGGTACCACCATGTACATTATGGCTGCGCTGCTGGCAGCAGGTTTTGTTTGTAACCTGCTGGTGAAACCCGTGGCTGCCCGGTTCCAGATTAAACCGGAAGCAGTCCTCACCCCCTAACCCAACCCAGAACGATGAATGATCAACCAAAAAAACCCGTCCTGAAGATTGTACTGGCCTGGCTTCTGGTCAGCGCTCCGCTGGTCTGGGGTGTTACACAAACCCTGCTGAAAGCACTCGCCCTTTTTGAATAACCCGGCAGCCGCTGAGCCTTTTGGCCAAAAATGGGCAGAACGAATAACCAGTAAGCTGTACCACCGGTTACCAGATAGACAGGCTGAGTGCCGATAAATTACTCATCAGACATTCTTTCCGGCCTGCGGGCCGTTTGTTACTATGGAAAAATCGCCAAATAGTCATCGCAAACCCAGTAATCCGGCCGAACAGGACGCCGATAATGAGCCTAAAAGTGGTGAGCGACCCGGTCAGGGAACGGAGGCCGCTCCGGATCATTACGCCAGCAAGACCGACGCCGACAAAACACACCTGCCCGCTCCTGACAACGTGAACGCCAAACACGTTCACCCCATTCTGGCGCAGCCACCCGAGGAATTTACCGGATTAACCCTGGGAAAACCGGCGACGGTGGCGGCCGGCGTTACAGCCGTGCTGAAATCCATGCAGTTTTCGTGGGGCGAAGCGGGCGTGGGACGGGGAACGAAAGCCTTACTCAAACTAAATCAGAAAGACGGGTTCGACTGCTCGTCCTGCGCCTGGCCCGACCCCGACGATCACCGCTCGGTGGCCGAGTTCTGCGAAAACGGCGCCAAGGCCACGGCCTCCGATGCGGATACCCGCCGGGCCGATCCCGATTTTTTCGCGCGCCATAGCCTGGTTGATCTTTCCCACATGACGGATCGGGACCTGAACAACACGGGGCGACTGACTCATCCCATGGTGAAGCGTCCCGGGGCTACTCATTACACCCCCATCAGCTGGCCCGACGCTTTCCAGCTCGTAGCCGATGAACTAAAGGGTTTAAAATCACCGGACGAAGCAATTTTTTACACCTCGGGGAAAGTGCCCAATGAACCGGCTTACCTCTACCAGCTGTTTGTGCGGCTCTTTGGCACCAACAACCTGCCCGACTGCTCGAATATGTGCCACGAGAGCAGCGGCTCGGCCCTCAGCCCCACCCTGGGCCTGGGTAAAGGGTCGGTAACGCTCAACGACATCCATGAGGCCGAGGTCATTATCATCATGGGGCAGAATCCGGGCACCAACCACCCGCGTATGCTTTCGGCACTTCAGGTGGCCAAGCGGAAGGGGGCAAAAATCATTGCCATCAACCCCCTGCCCGAAACCGGCCTCAGTCACTTTAAAAATCCGCAGGACTTCATGAATCCCGTGAAGGCCGTTGGGGCCCTGCTTGGCAAGGGCACTCCCATTGCGGATCTGCACCTACAGGTGCGGGTTAATGGCGATATGGCCGTGTTGCGGGGCATCATGAAACACCTGCTCGAAGCGGAACGGGTAACCCCCGGTCAGGTAATCGACCATGAGTTCATCAGCGAATACACCACCAATTACGATAAGCTCGTTGAAACGCTCCATAATACCAGCTGGGAGTCTATTGAAGCGCTTGGCGGCATTCCGCGCGCCCAGCTTCAGGAAGCGGCCAGCATGATGGTCTCCACCCAAAAGATTGTGACCTGCTGGGCCATGGGCGTAACCCAACAAAAAAACGGGGTTATGACCATTCAGGAGATTGTAAACCTGCATTTGCTGAAAGGGGCTGTGGGCATCCCCGGCGCGGGAACCTGTCCCGTACGCGGCCATTCCAACGTCCAGGGCGACCGGACAATGGGGGTTTGGGAACGGCCTCAGAAAGAGTTTATGGATGCGCTGGCCGGGGAATACGCCTTTGAGCCCCCACGCGAACATGGCTATGATACCGTAGAAGCGATAAAAGCCATGTATCAGGGCAAAACGAGCGTATTCATGAGTTTGGGCGGTAACCTGCTATCGGCCGGACCGGATACCGAATTTATTGCCGAAGGTCTTCGCAAACAGAAACTCTCCGTCTACGTCAGCACCAAGCTTAACCGGGGGCATCTCGTTACCGGCGATACGGCGTTGATGTTGCCCTGCCTGACCCACGTCGACATCGACTGGCAGCGGTCGGGCCAGCAGATTACGTCCTGCGAGAACTCCATGGGGGTTGTGAGTCAGAACAAAGGGGTGCTGGAGCCACTGGAAGGCGAAATGCTCAGCGAAGTAGCCATCATCTGCGGCATTGCGATTGCCACCCTGGGAAACACCCCTAAACCAAACTGGGTTGCCTACACGGAAAACTACGACACCATCCGCGACGAGATTGCTCGGGTCATTCCCGGCTTCGATAAATTCAACGAAAAACTCCGGCAACCGGGAGGATTTTACCTGCCCAACGGTCCGCGCGAACGCAACTTCACCACCGAGAACGGGAAGGCGAACTTCACGGCTACGGTAATGGAAAAGCCGGCTTTGACCCCCGATCAACTGGTGCTGATGTCGATTCGGAGCCACGACCAGTTTAACACGACGGTGTACGAGTATAATGACCGGTACCGGGGCGTTTATGGCGAGCGCCGGGTTATTTTTATGAATGCCCAGGATATGAAAGACCGTGGCATCCGGGAGCGGCAGCTGGTAACCATTACCAGTCATTTTGAGGGCCAGCAACGAAAGCTGGAGAAGTTCGTTGCCATCCCCTACGACATCCCCAAAGGAGACACGGCGGCTTACTTTCCCGAGATGAACCCGCTGGTGCCCATCAATAGTGTAGCCGACCTGAGCAATACCCCCACGTCGAAGTTCGTCATCATCACCGTCGAGCCCGTTGCTCAGGTATTACCCGAGGGCAGTACCCAGGCTAAACCCATGCTGGCTGAGGCCTAACACAGAAAAAGTAGAAATAGCCGTTCTGGCTCCCCGTCGTAAAACTGCTTGTCAGCGGGGCTGGTGTATTCATTACACCAGCCCCGCTGATGTGTTTAGCCGACTTTCCTGGTTACCGCCTTGGGGCTGGCAGCGGGCAGGTAGCTGATCGAGCTGACGCCGACGTGGAAATTCACGGGCGGGAGCAACTGACTGATCGCGCCTGACTCAGCAGATAGCATCCAAGCCGACTCTCAGAAGCATGCGGGCTAGTGCCGACTCCCAGTTAACCATTCATGCCACCTGACCCACCCGGAAGCGTTCCCGGCCCAATGTAGCTTTTGCGGTGTGCCCCGTCCGGTCGGCTACTGTGTGTTGCCTGGTTGATTGTATCAGTCACCAATGGTACGGATTACGGATGGTGACCACAGCAGGACAAAGACTAGCTTTTATCCCGTACCCGAACCACCAGTTCCGGTTCCAGAATCACCGATTGAAACGTATCCGGAAGCTGGTTATCGGCGGAGTCGATGGCCGAAAGCAGAATGTCGACGGCTTTCCGGCCAATCTGGTACGGATGCTGCTCAACGGAGGCCAGTGGTGAGTGATCCATGTAAGCCGTCAGGGGGAGGTTGGCAAAACTCACGAATGAGATATCGTCGTTCAGCCGCAACCCCTGCTTCCGGCAAACCTGCATGGCATCCAGTGCTACATAATCATTAAAGGCCAGCACCGCATCGGGCGGGGCGGCAGACGTGAGCAACTGAGTCATTTTCTGAACGGTATCCTCCGGTGTCAGATCCACCCGTTTTATCAGCGCGTTCTCTATCGGTAGCCGCTCTTCCATCAGGGCGTTGATGTATCCCCGATACCGGTCTTCGCTGGCAACAAGCTGGTAAGGGCCGTTCAGCAGGGCAATCCGCCTGAACCCCCGGCTGGCCAGCCACTTGATGGCTTCGTAAGCCCCTTTCTCCATATCGCAGCCAACCTGATGCGTGTTGATGTTGGGCGGGATGCGGTCGAACAGCACCACCGGCACCCCCCGATCAATCAAATCCTGAACGTGCTGAAACTGCTGTGACTCTTTGGCTACGGACAGCATCACCCCATCTACCTGGTTCCGGGCCAGCATGGATAAAATCTGCCGCTCCCGGTCAAACAAATCGTGCGACTGGTACAGGGCAACGGTGTAATGGTGACTAAACGCCAGTTCTTCAACCCCATTGACAACTTCCGAAAAGAAGTTCTCCCGAATTTCCGGCAACACCATGGCAAACACCCCGGTTTTGCCCGTTCGCAGATTACGAGCCGTCTGGCTGGGCATATAGCGTAACCGTTCAGCCAGTTCATGCACGGCATCCCGCGTCTTGCGGCCAATCCGGGGGCTGTCCTGCAACGCTCTCGATACGGTAGAGGGCGAGATCTTTAATTGACGGGCTATTTCCTTAATTGTAATCACTTCTTTTACCAGTTAAGCAATTTGCCACTTTAGAATATTCTTTTGCGCGGAAAAAATAAAATTTTTCCTGTTTCAGACAAACGTTTGCGCACGGCATGACAAACGTTTGCGCACCAGAGTGACTCCTTCTCTCACGTGATCACGCTCCCCTGTACCCTTTATTTGTGTCTGTTACTTTTCTACTTTTAATCATTCCTTACAGATTTAGTCGGCGCTAAAGCTACCCGAATCAGGCGCTTCATTCATCTTTTACCCGTCACACTATGTCACCGACTACCCGTCGCTCCTTTCTGCGCACAGCCGCCCTCAGTGGTGCTGCCGTTCCCCTTCTGCCTTCGCTGTACCATACGGCGCTGGCTGGTAATCAACCGGCTCCGCTGGCCAAAGTACGGCTGGCTTTTATCGGGGTGGGGCTGCGCGGGCGCAATCACCTGCAACAGGCCCTGTACCGGCCCGACGTTGAGATTACGGCCATCTGCGACACGTCGGCCGATGCCATTGCAAAATCGAACGCGATGATCGAAAAAGCGGGTCGTAAGGCACCCGTGGCCTATACCAACGGGGATGAAGCCTTTAAAGATATGCTTAAACGCGATGATATCGACGGGGTAGTGATTGCCACGCCCTGGGAATGGCATACGCCTATGGCCGTTGCCACGATGAAAGCGGGGAAATACGCCGGTGTGGAGGTGTCGGCAACGGTGACGCTGAAAGAATCCTGGGATCTGGTCGATACCTACGAGAAGACCAAATCGCACTGCATGATACTGGAAAATGTCTGCTACCGGCGCGACGTAATGGCCATTCTCCACATGGTGCGGCAGGGTATGTTTGGCGAGATGACCTACGCCCACTGCGGCTACGAACACGACCTGCGTAATATTAAATTCAATGACGGTACGGCTCGCGGGGTGGGAGCCGAATTTGGCAAAAAAGGCTACTCGGAAGCGGGCTGGCGTACCCAGCACTCCGTCGACCGCAACGGTGATTTGTACCCCACGCACGGGTTAGGGCCGGTAGCGCACTGGCTCAATATCAACCGGGGCAACCAGTTTGTGCGGCTCACCAGCATGGCCACCAAGAGCCGGGGCCTGACCAAGTACGTGGTCGACCACGGTGGTGCCAATCACCCCAACGCGAAGGTAAACTTCAAACTGGGCGACGTGGTGACGACCATGATCGAGTGCGCCAACGGCGAGAACATCGTGATCATCCACGATACCAACTCCCCCCGCCCCTACTCACTGGGTTTCCGGGCGCAGGGTACGCAGGGCATCTGGATGGACGACAACGACATGATCTACCTGGAAGGCACGTCGCCCAAGCCCCACCAGTGGGAACCGTTTGCGGCCTATCAGGAGAAGTATGACCACCCGCTCTGGAAAGAACACGCGCAAACGGCCCAAAACGCCGGGCACGGCGGCATCGACTTCTTCGTGCTGCGGGCCTTCATCGAATCCATCAAAAACCAGGTTGCGCCCCCCATCGACGTGTACGACGCAGCCGCCTGGAGTGCCATCAGCCCGCTGTCGGAAGAGAGCATCGCGAAGGGGAGCAAACCAATGGATATTCCCGATTTTACCCGGGGCAAGTGGAAGACCAACAAGCCCGTTTTTGGCCTGAACGAGGTTTACTGAACCGGCGGTCCGGTACCCTGCAGCACAAAAAAAAATAATCGTACTTCCCCAATCTGCTTCACCATGATAAAGTTTTATGCTTTCCTACTGGCGCTATGGCTGGTCATTCCAACGACCACGACCTACGCCCAATCCACCAACCTGACGGGTACTATCTACGATGATACCGGCCAGCCGCTGCCGGGCGCAACGGTGGTTGTTCGGGGTACCACGCAGGGCACAACGGCCAGTGCCCAGGGCACCTTCTCCCTGCGCGTTCAGCCGAACGATGTACTGGAAATCAGTTCCATCGGGTTCCAGGGCACAACGATCAACGTGGGCAACCGAACCGCCGTGACGGTGTCGCTCACCAAATCAGAGTCGACCCTGAACGAGGTAGTCGTGCTGGGGTACACCACCACTACCCAGAAAAACCTGACGGGTGCCGCGCAGGCCGTATCGGCCAAAGAATTAAAAGACGTGACGGCGAACAACGTTGGCCAGCTGCTACAGGGAAAAGCAGCCGGTGTGTTTGTGGGCAACAGTTCCGGCGACCCCCGCACCCCGCCCAAAATACTGATTCGGGGTATCGGTACGCTCACGGCCAGCTCTAACCCGCTTTATGTGGTGGATGGGGTCATCGGCGGTATTCCCAACCCCAGCGATATTGAGTCCATTACCGTGCTGAAAGATGCAGCTTCTACCGCGCTGTACGGCGCACGGGCCTCCAATGGGGTTATTGTGGTCACCACGCGCCGGGGTGCCGCCGGCAAAACCCGCCTGACGGCCCGGCTGAACAAAGGAGTCGGAAACCTGAGCCTGGGCAACTTCCGGCTGCTCAACGGGCCGGAACTGTACGACCTGCAGAAAACCGTTTTTCAGCGCGACCGGCCCACGAGTGTCCTGGCCGACTACCTGCCCTCGTCCGAAGCCAATGCCAACACCAACTGGTTCGACCAAGCATTCCGGCCCGCCACCAACACCCTGGCCGAACTGAGTGCCGCGGGCGGCAGCGAAAAGACCCGTTTTTTCCTGAGCGGCAACTACTACCAGGAAGACGGTATTCTGAAAGGAACGGGCCTGAACCGGTTTGGTATGCGGCTTAATTTCAGCCATAACCTGAGCGATAAATTCCGGGTGAGCCTCAACACGGCCGGCACCTACACGCGTGGGTTCGACGATAGCAACGGTGCCCTGTACGGTGCCTACACCTACCTGCCGTACGATGACCCTTACTACAACGGCGTACCGTACAATCCGGTAACCGGTGCGAAGAAATGGTACGGGCGCGACAACGCCAACTTCATCTACAACCAGCAGTTCAACACCTTTAAAGAAAACACCTTCGCGGGCGATGTGCTCCTGAAAGCGGAGTACGATGTGTTGCCCTGGCTTACCTTCTCGACCACCAACCGGGCCCAGTCTACCTACTACGGCAGCGAGAGCAGCCAGGATTTACGCGGTAATGCCGCAGCCGATGTACTGGGACGGCTCACAAATTTCTCCAGCCGCGATTACAACCTGCTCTCGTCCAACCTGTTCCGCTTCCGGCACAGCTTCGGGGGCGGCCATACCCTCGACGGCCTGGGCGGGTACGAGTACCAGACCTACTACTACCAGTCGCTGGGGGCTACCGGCAAGGGCATTTTCTCCGGCCTGAACATCCTGGATGCCACCTCGCAGCCCGAAAGTATCAACGGTACCAAAACCGACAATGCCTTCCAGTCCTACCTGTTTCAGGCCAATTACGGCTACAAGGAAAAATACCTGGTCACAACGTCCTTCCGGCGCGACGGGTCGTCCAAATTCGGGCGCGACCGGAAGTACGGCAACTTCTACGCGGTTGGCCTGACCTGGATTGCCTCCAACGAAGCCTTCCTGAGCAGCAATTCGACGATCAACAACCTGAAATTCCGGCTCAGCTACGGTACCACGGGTAATGCCGACGGGATCAACGATTATGCCTCTCAGGGTTTGTATAACCTCACGGGGCAGTACGCCGGTATCCCCGCGGCCTTTCCGGTCCGCATCGAAAACCCGAACCTGTCGTGGGAAGTGTCCAACAACGCCAACATCGGCGTGGATGCCACGCTGTGGAACCGGCTGAATATCACCGTAGACGCTTACAACCGACTGACCGACAATCTGTTGTTCAACCGTCCCCTGCAGGGAACGAGCGGGTACGCCTTCATTACGGAAAACATTGGAGCGGTACGCAACCAGGGAGTCGAGGTGGTCCTGTCGGCCGACATCCTGAAGAACACCGCCGTCAAATGGCGGGCCGACCTGAACGCCGGCATGAACCGAAACCAGGTTACGGGCCTGTACGGCGACCGGACTTTTGTGGCCAATGGCCAACGGCCTTTCGCCCTGGACAAGCCCCTGAACAGTTGGTATATGCGCCGGTGGATGGGCGTTGATGCGCCAACCGGCGACCCCCTCTGGGAGAAGGTCAATACAGACGGCAGCCTGACTACCACCAACAACTACAACGAAGCTACGCTCCAGTTTATCGGTGGCAACGCCAACCCCAAACTGTTCGGCGGCATGCGGCAGGTGCTGAGCTGGAACAATTTTGAGTTGAACGGCTTCTTTACCTACTCTACCGGGGCAACGCTTTATAACGGCGACCGGAACCTGTTCGACAACGACGGTGCCTACGACCGCTACAGCCTGCTGGCCCTCCAGAACGGCTGGAGCCGCTGGGAGAAGCCCGGCGATGTGGCCACCCACCCCAAATACGTGATTGGCGGCAACAAAAATGCCCAGCGTCCTTCGTCCCGTTTCCTCGAAAATGGCAATTACCTCCGCCTTCGCAACATCACCCTAAGCTACGACCTGCCCAAGGCATTGGCCAGCAAAGCGAAGACTGGATGGCATACGCCTGACGGCCTCCGGCGATAACCTGTTCACCATCACGAAATTTTCGGGTATTGACCCCGACGTGACGGAAACCGGCGATGTGGGGACCAAATACCCGTTCAGCAAAAAATTTGTTTTTGGCGTTCAACTCAGCTTTTAAGCAACACCACTCTATGAGATCCTCAATTTCGCGTTACACCCTGCTGGTTCTGGTATGCCTGGCGTCGGCCTGTAGTATCGACAAAAAACCCTATAATGGCTTGCCCGAAGATGCCATTCTGCAAAATGCGCAGGGCCTGCGAGCCGCTACGTACGGCAACTACACGTTCCTCAAAGATTCGGACTACACCCGAAACCTGTTCATCATGAACGAATACCCGGGCGACAATATCACCCTGAGTGGTACCACCACCGATCCGCTCTTTCTGACCTATACCTACCGCCATACCTCCGATCAGGGCAATGCGCTGGGTTTTTACCGAAAAGGGTACCAGGTCATCGTTGGGTGCAATAAAGTGATTGGCGCCATCAAAGAAGGCACGTCGGCCGAACTGGACCAGATTCTGGGCGAAAATCTATTCCTGCGGGCCATGGTCCACTTTGATCTGGTTCGCCTGTTTGGACGCCCCTATTCGCAAAGTCCGGAAACGAATCCGGGCATCATCCTCAAAACGGATACCAAAGCCGACGATAATGCCGCGCGGGCTTCGGTAAAGGATGTGTACACCTTTATTGTCAACGAACTCCAGCGCTCGGCTACGCTGATGACCGCCGTTCGCAGTAACAGCTACGCCAGCAGGGCAGCGGCCAACGCGCTGCTGTCGCGGGCATATCTGTACATGAACGATAATGCCAATGCGCTAAAGCACGCCAACCTGGTTATTGCCGATGGCCGGTTTGCGCTGGCTACCCCGGCCCAGGTCCCTGATTTCTACGCGGTAGAAAATGAGCAGAATCGGGAAGTGATCTTCGCCATCAAGCATACCCTCAAAGACGACCGGGGCTTCAGTGCCATTGGGTCGATGTACTACACCTCGCCGGGTGGTATCGGCTGGGGAGAAGTGTATGCCTCCCAGGCGTACCAGGACCTGGTGAACAAGTTTCCGAACGACAAACGACGGTCGTTTCTGGTGAGGAAACTGACGTCGGCGGGTGCGCAGGAAAAACGGAATGGCATCGATAAGGTGTACATCACCAAGTTCTCGAACCAGGGCGGCATCCCAACCCTGAGTTCGCCCGTTGTGCTCCGCCTGTCGGAAATGTACCTGAACCGGGCTGAAGTGTACGCCAAGACCGGCGAGAACGAAAAAGCCATTGCCGACGTAAACCTGATCCGGCAGCGGGCCGGGCTGACGGGAGAAGAACTCTACACCGTGGCCGATTTGAAGGGATTGCCCACCGTGCTGGACGTTGTACTTCAGGAACGCCGGCTGGAACTGGCCTTTGAAGGTCACCGCCCTTACGATCTGTTTCGAAATAACCGCAGTCTGGTACGTAGCTATCCGGGTTTCCACAATACAGCAACCGGGCAGCAAACCGTACTGCCCGACGACAAGCAGGTGGTTAACCTGCTCCCCGAATCAGAAATTGTGCTCAACAAAAACCTGAAACAAAACCCCCTGTAACCGGCAACCGCATGCACCGGCAACCGTCCTGAACCGACTGGTTGCCGGTGTTTCCTTTCTATCCGCTCGCTCAAAAAAAGATGAACCCGCTAAGCTGGACATACCTGCCCTACCTTACCCTCCTGATCAGCCGGCTGATTGTCCCGCCGGGGGGTACCCTGCCCACGCCCGCAGGCGACCCGGTGCGGGTACCCCTTGGTGGAAACAGCTGGGTGGCAGCCCCCCCTGCCGGGGCAGCAACCCTGGGAAAAGAAGGACTGATAAACTGGTCCAATGCGGCCGATTCAGTAGATACCTACGTCCGGTTCGAAAAGGCGGGGCTGGTGTCGGTATCCATCAACCTGCGCGTGCCGGCAGGGAAAAGCAGGATTCGGGTTGCCCTGCTGGGCCGCTCGAAAGAACTAGTGGTGCAGGGCACTACTCCGGTTGACTACGCCGTGGGCCAATGGACCGTTCCGGAAGCCGGTTATGTAAAAATAACGCTTCAGGGGCTCCACAAGACGGGTGCCGTTTTTGCCGACGTGGCTAATTTCGGACTCAGCGGGGACGCGGTGGACGCGGGTACCAGTTTCGTTCGAAACAACGAGGGCAACTTTTTCTACTGGGGCCGGCGCGGTCCGTCGGTCCACCTGCGCTATCCAGTTCCCGAGGGCGTGGAGGCCGAATGGTTTTACAACGAAGTTACGGTGCCCGCGGGCAATGACGTGATTGGGTCGTACTACATGGCCAACGGTTTTGGTGAGGGTTATTTTGGGATGCAGGTCAACTCGAAAACGGAACGCAGGATTCTGTTTTCGGTCTGGAGTCCGTTTCAAACCGATAATCCTGCCAGCATTCCCAATGACCAGCGGATTTTGCTGGAGAAAAAAGGAGCGGATGTGACTACCAATGATTTTGGCAACGAAGGGTCGGGCGGGCAAAGCTACCTGCGCTACAACTGGCAGGCGGGGCAGACCTACCGGTTTTTGCTGCGTGGCCAGCCGGTAGCCGATGGCTACACAACCTACACCGCTTATTTCCGGCCGCCCGACGCCACCGGCTGGCGGCTTATTGCCCGGTTCAAACGCCCCAAAACGACGACTTACCTGAAATCGCTGTACTCGTTTCTGGAAAACTTCACCCCCGAAACGGGCAACATTCAGCGGGAAGCCGAGTTCTCGAATCAGTGGGTTCGCAGCAAAGAAGGCCAGTGGTACGAGTTGACGAACGCCCGGTTTACGGCCGACAACACGGCCCGAAAATCGTTCCGGATGGATTACGCGGGAGGGCTGAGCACCAGTCAGCGTTTTTTTCTCCGCAACTGCGGCTTCTTCGATGCCTACACCCCACTCAATACCCCTTTGGTCCGACCGGCCCGGCAGCAACCGCCAGTCGTTGATGTTCAGCACTTACCCTAGCCTGTTCAACCGCCGTTGGAGCAGCCGGCTCTTAGTACGCAGTGCAGTCGTTCGTGGCGTGGGCTACCGGCCCACCACTACGTCGTCCTTGTTTTTTTTTCGCTGCCGTTTGAGTAGATAACAAATCCAGACGGCTGTATACGTCACTATCAGTCGTTTAGTGCATCCTTGAAGCCCACCCGATAGCGGAACGAATGAAAAACGCCCCAATCCGAAAACGCTTTCTCTCCATCCTGACGCCAGTGGTGCTACTGATGGGTGGATATCTGTTAACCGGCTACACCCCGCCGGCTCCGCTATCCCTACCTCCCAAACCCAACATCGTCTACATCTACGCCGATGACCTGGGCTACGCCGAACTGGGCATCTATGGACAAAAGAAAATCCGCACGCCCCACCTCGACCGTATTGGCCGGGAGGGCATCAAGTTTACGGATTACTACACCAGCACGCCCGTATGCGCGCCTTCGCGCTGTCAGTTGCTCACGGGTACCCACGGGGGGCATTCCTACATCCGGGGCAACTACGAGATGGGCGGTTTCCCCGACTCCACCGAGCGCGGGCAAATGCCGCTGTCCGGCGGGCACCGTTACCATCGGTACTATTTTGCAAAAGCAAGGCTACAAAACCGCCTGCCATCGGCAAGTGGGGCCTGGGCATGGGTATACAGCACCGGAAGCCCCAACCAACAGGGTTTCGACTATTTTTATGGATACTACGACCAGAAACAGGCCCACAACTACTACCCTACCCACCTGTGGGAAAACGGACAGCGGGACACACTGAACAATCCCGTGATCGACGTGCACCGCCGGCTGACCCCGAAACGGCCACGCCGGCTGACTTTGCCTATTATAAAGGCAACGACTACGCCATCGACAAAATGGCCGACAAAGCGCTGAGCTTTGTGCGGGAAAACAAAGACCGGCCCTTTTTCCTTTACCTGCCCTTCACCATTCCGCACGTATCCTTACAGGCACCCGATGCGGCGGTGAATGAATACATAGGGCAGTTTCCCGAAACACCGTACTACGGCCAACAGAGTTACGCCTCCACCCCTTATCCCCGCGCCACCTACGCGGCCATGATTACCTACATGGATACCAAGATTGGGGCCAGGTGATGAGCTTGATAAAGGAGCTGGGACTGGACGAAAATACGCTGGTCATCTTTACTTCCGACAATGGCACTACCTTCAACGGGGGCGTCGATGCCCAATTCTTTGAAAGCGTCGGCCCCTACCGCGGACTAAAATGGATGTGTACGAAGGCGGTATCCGGATGCCGATGGTAGCCCGCTGGCCGGGCCACATCAAGCCGGGCAGCGTTACCGCCACGTGGCGGCGCACTATGATGTGCTGGCGACGCTGGTGGATCTGGTCAAGGCCCCTCCGGTGCCCAGCGATGGCATATCCTTCTTACCTACCCTTCTGGGAAACAGCAAAGCCCAGAAAAAACACGAATACCTCTACTGGGAGTACCCCGAAAAGAACGGTCAGCTGGCCATCCGGATGGGAAAATGGAAAGGCGTGAAAGTGGAGGTGAAAAAGAATCCGCAGGCCCGCTGGGAACTTTACGACCTGGAAAAGGACGAGAGCGAAACCACCAGTGTAGCCGGTTGGCACCCCGACCTGATCCGGCAATTTGACGCCATTGTGCAACGGGAGCACACGCCGTCCCACCTCAACGAACGGGGAATTATCTACCCGAAATTAAGCCGTGGAGGGAGTGACCTTACTTATCAGCCGCATTTTTACCAGTCACAAGCGTACCGGGCACGGTATATGCTTGTGCCCGTCAGAATAGACTATGACTAATCCCGCTATTACGGTATCGACGCAGGGCCGAA
>CAWAJC010000037.1:0-44208 GCA_963782245.1 uncultured Cytophagales bacterium | reverse complement strand
TTATGTAACGCTTACCTTCGTTTGACGTATTGCTCCAGAAGTCGACGATGTTTAAATTTCTGGAATACTATCTCCGGCTACTTATTTTGCCTCATCCTCTGGTTTATGATTATTCGTACAACGTTATCCCATCCGGGGGTAAGGGAGATGTATTGACGTGGGCAGGCTTTTTTACCTTCGTTGGACTTATCTGGCTGGCCTGGAAAGGGTTTGTCAAGCGTACACTCTGGGGCTTTGGTATCTTCTGGTTCTTCGTAACCATGGCGCCGGGCCTTGGCTTTATCTGGATTCGGGGCGGTATTTTTGCCGAACGATTCACGTACGCTGCCGTGATGGGCTTCGGGTTTGTGCTGGTGTGGGCATTGCAGAAACTGCTCGTTCGTGATCCGGAAAATTCGGGCAAACCAGTACTGGTGCGCTACGCTCCTTTACTGGGTCTGATGGTGATAGTTGCTGGGTTGTACTCGTTCAAAACCGTAGAACGCAACCAGGACTGGGAGAATAACTTTGTTCTCTTTAACTCGGCCCTGCCTTATGCACCCAATAGCTGCCAGGTGCAGCGGCACGTAGCCAATGAATGGATCGAAAAGGGACTGAAAGACCGCGCCAAAGCAGATTCGATTGCTAACGCGACAAATGCGATCAAGCCCAAACCAACGCTGGAGCAGGTAAAGAAGGCACAGATAGTGATTGATACGAATATTGCCCGTGCCAACAAGCATGGCCGCTGGGCACTTGATCACTTGCAGGAATCAACCCGGATTTATCCAAACTTTGGCGAGGCTTACTTCTCTATGGCGTACGTATTTCAAAAAATTACCCCGAACGTCGATTCGGCCAAGTACTATTACAAGCAAACAATCCGGGCCGCCAACGCGTATGCTCCAGCCTACAACAACCTCGGCGTTATTTACCAGGGGGAAGGACAGGCGGAGAATAACCGGCAAAAACTGGATTTGGCGTCGTACTATTACAACCGGTCAATGGTGGTGAACCCTGCCTACGTGGATGGGCAGAATAACCGGGCCAGCCTGCTTAAAGCCTACGGTATTGACGTAAAAGTATTACCCGATTCGATTGTTAATAAATATTAGATGCGATGTCAGGCTGGTCCTGGCAGAGAAACCCGCCCCAATCAGGGCGGGTTTTTTATTTGTACAAGTTACCAGAAGGCAGCAAGATTAACATACCGTCTATATTAAGTAAGTGCGAAGTAGAATGGCATACTTATTGACATGTTTCCATTGTCATTAGTTTGTTAATTATTGTTTGCTCTTCATTTACATATAGTATGATATTTGACTACTTACTGCCGATTTGCTCAGATACGCTATCTATTAGTAAACAAAAAAATACTAATAACTTGAGGCAATCGGCTCATCGCTCATCCTCGTGGCTAGGGAATCCATGCGTAGCTGTCGTTGGGCTGATTACCCTACTACAAACCATACCTTTCCAGGCTAATAGCCAGGGTCCTTACCTGACTCCGTTGACCGCCACCCCCCGGGCTAACTTTACACCGACTCCTCCCGAACAGAAAGGATACTGGAACGCGGATGTGGTGGGGGATTTTACGCTGCCTGACCATAAAACACTGACTTTCAGTGGAGCAGGCCGAAACCTGCACGTCAATCAGGACCGGGAGAAGCTATTCCGGCGTGGATTTACCGCCATGGAGGCTAGCCGAATGACGAGTGACGAAAAAATATCGGGGCCTGAAAGTGCCAAACCGCCGGGCTGGAAAAGTCCGCTCAAGCAGAGTCAGCGGGCCCTGATCGTTTATCAAAACTACCTTTATTTCCCACCCGACAATCCCTTTAATTTACTCTGGGCACGGCGGGATTCGTACGCACCCTACACGTATTTCAGGCGCCCTGCCGGCGACCCATACGTTTTGAACAGCGTAGGGGCGGCTATGGACCAGTTAGCTTATGAATGTGCCGGTTTCGGCGATTGTCAGGGCGCTCCGCTAAATACATTCGGTCACATATTCATGGATATAGAAAATGACTATACCTATTTTGAAAACAGACAGCAGAACGTAAACCTATACGCTTACATGATGTACACGTTACGCAAGGCTTCTAGTCCCGCTACTCAAATTGGATCAATTGGGCCCGTTCCGCACAACAACTTCGGTTTCACCCGCTATGCCGATTATGACGCAGGCGTTGACTGGGGTTGGAGTATGCAGGCCCAACATACGGCAGCCGTACCCGATTTGGGAATACTATCTTCCCGGGATCGGGGCATGCCCGACGTTATTGTGGGAAAATCCTTTGCCGATTACGCCGATTTTCAGATGCCCGGCGTGTATTACACCTCAATGGCATTCGATTACAGTTACCCGCACAATGGGGAGATGGACACGCACTGGCTGGCCAGCGTACTGGGCGAGCAGGAGATAAATGGCGCACTCTCACCCAAAAAACGTATCGCGTGGCAGTGGATGTTCAATACCCAAAGCCCGGATTATCCTAATAGTCCAAATGCCGATTATCCAGTACCACCGGTCATGGCCGAAGGGCACGCTATTTTTTACTGGCTCACAGGAGCAGACGGCGTATTGTTCTGGGATGATGAGGTTAATTTAACGCCTAATCGCGGTTCACTTCCTCCCGGTGATCCAAATAAAGGATTAGGCAGCGACCGGAATTATGCGTGCTACGAACACTATATCCATGGCACCTGGCGCTTGTTTAACCATCATAAAGATATGTTTAATGGTCGGGAGAAGTACCTGAATCAAAACACCGAATGCTCATTCGATAAAGGAATTACCTGGCATAAATACAACGCTGGTGACCTAAAACGAAAAAACCTGCCTTTCGCCCGGGCTGTTGTGAGCGATAACCAGATTCTGATTGCGGCAACGGCTCCTTACGTTGCTCCCAATACAAAAACGTCATTGATGGTTCGGTACACTGACGGTACCTACCAGTTTACAACGGAAATCAACCTGACGGGCGACGAAATTTATCTGGGTCGGGCTACCATGTCTGCTCCGCCAAAGGTCAAAAATGTTAGCTTGTTATTGTGCAAGGACTGCGACAGGTAAAACTAATCGGCCAGCAATGTCTGAAGAATTTTCTGCGCAGCTACCGAGATTACGGTTCCGGGGCCGAAAATGCCTTTCACCCCGGCATCGTACAGAAACTGATAATCTTGTGCGGGAATGACGCCCCCGGCAATAACCAGAATGTCGCCCCGACCAATGTTGGTTAGCTCCTCAATAAGTTGCGGAACCAGCGTTTTGTGGCCAGCGGCTAAACTCGATACACCTACGATATGGACATCGTTTTCGGCCGCTTGCCGGGCCACTTCGGCCGGGGTCTGAAACAGGGGCCCCATATCGACATCGAAGCCCAGATCGGCAAAGCTGGTGGCAATCACTTTGGCACCCCGGTCGTGGCCATCCTGGCCCATCTTGGCAACCAGAATACGCGGCCTTCGTCCATCGAGTTCGGCAAAGCGGTCGCTCATTTCGCGGGCCAGCCGGAAATTTTCATCGTCTGATACTTCGGCCGAATAAATACCCGATACGGCCCGAATGGTGGCTTTGTGCCGACCGAATGCATTCTCCATAGCATCAGAAATTTCGCCCAGTGTAGCCCGGTGGCGAGCCGCTTCTATGGCCAGTGCAAGGAGGTTGGTAGCGGGCGACCGATGTTCCAGTGGGGTTCATGGCAGCTTCTGTAATGGCTGCTAACGCCTGTTTCACGTTTTCCTCGTTGCGTTTTTCTCGCACCTGTTTCAAGCGGGCGAGCTGACTCTCCCGCACAGCCTCATTATCGATGTCGAGTAGCTCTATGTCCGTTTCAGTATCAGGCTTGTACCGGTTTACACCGACAATAACATCTTTTCCTGCGTCGATTCGAGCCTGTTTGCGGGCCGCTGCTTCTTCAATGCGGAGTTTGGGTAATCCCGTTTCGATGGCTTTGGTCATGCCGCCCAACTGTTCTACTTCCTCAATGAGTAGCCAGGCTTTTTCGGCCAGCTCTTTCGTTAAAAACTCAACGTAGTAAGAGCCTCCCCAGGGGTCGACGGCGCGGGTTATGTCCGTTTCGTGTTGCAGGTACAGCTGCGTGTTCCGGGCAATCCGGGCCGAAAAGTCGGTGGGGAGTGCAATGGCTTCGTCCAGTGAGTTGGTATGCAGGCTCTGAGTTCCGCCCAGCACGGCGGCCAGGGCTTCTACTGTTGTACGGGCCACATTGTTGAACGGGTCCTGCTCCGTGAGGCTATAACCGGACGTTTGGCAGTGCGTCCGTAGCATCAGCGACTTCGGGCTTTTCGGGGAAAACGGCTGCACGATTTTCGCCCATAGTAGTCGCCCGGCCCGCAGCTTGGCGATTTCCATGAAGTGATTCATACCAATACCCCAGAAAAACGACAGGCGCGGGGCAAAATCGTCGATGCCCATACCCGCCCGGATGCCCGTTCGGATGTACTCAAGCCCATCGGCCAGCGTATAAGCCAGTTCCAGATGAGCCGGTGCACCCGCTTCGTGCATGTGATAGCCGCTGATGCTGATGGAGTTGAACTTCGGCATGTGCTGGCTGGTGTACGCAAAAATATCGCCCACAATCCGCATGCTCGGCTCCGGCGGATAGATATAGGTGTTCCGCACCATAAACTCCTTCAAGATATCGTTCTGAATCGTGCCCGACAATTTTTCGGGAGGTACACCCTGCTCCTCGGCGGCTACGATGTAAAAGGCCATGATGGGCAGGACGGCCCCGTTCATAGTCATACTCACCGACATTTCGTCCAGCGGAATCTGGTCGAACAGAATCTTCATATCCTCCACCGTGTCGATGGCAACGCCAGCCTTCCCCACATCGCCCACTACGCGGGGATGGTCGGAATCATACCCCCGATGGGTAGCTAAATCAAACGCGACAGACAGCCCTTTCTGGCCGGCGGCCAGGTTGCGCCGGTAAAAAGCGTTGGATTCTTCGGCGGTAGAGAAACCCGCGTACTGCCGGATTGTCCAGGGACGCTGGGTATACATACTGGCATATGGCCCGCGCAGGTAGGGCGGAATGCCAGCCTGAGACGCAACGTATTGCCGGTCCGCCGGTGCGGTCTCTACGTCGGCAACAGTGAAACGGGGTTTCAGTTTGATTCCTTCCGATGTAGTAAACGTAAACGCTTGCCAGTCTCAGGCAATTCTGGAGCTGGTATTTGTTGATGCTGTATGCTGGTGAAGTCAGGACGCATGGGTCAGGGGCGTTCGTTGATAAATCAGTTGGGCGGTTCGCTCGATTTCGTCTTTCAGTTTCTGGTTGCTGAGCGTATCCCAGTGCAACACATCAAAGAAGAATGGCATTGGGCTATCTTCTTCCAGTACAAAGTGAATATGCCGGACGGTTTCGCCTGTTACGTCTGAACCAATTAGGGCCAGATCAACATCGGAACCGGGCTGATTCGTGCCTTTCGCCCGCGACCCGTATACCCAGACCTGCTCAATATCGGGGTGTTGCCGGAAAAAGCTAGTCATGTATAGCAGATCGGTAGCGCGCAGTCCGAATATGATTTAGATTATTTCCTGAAACCGTATCCATAGCCGATCAATAATTACATAATAGCGTTGCTTTATGAGTGCTACAGCATCCAAACTTCGCTGTTCATCATAGGTGTGCGATAGTAAATCACGCTGTTTGAGTGCATCAATCCACTCGTATCCGTCTGATTCACTTATTAAACCAGCCGTAACTGCATGCTGGATAGCTTCGCGTGGTGAGTTAACTGTGTAGCCTGACTCCTTACAATAATCCTGCATCAGTTTCCAGCCTAACTCGAAGGTATATTCGAAAATCTGGATGAGACCTGCTCGTTCAAGCTCACTATACTCAATTTTCTCCGTAGCTGCTTTGAGTTGCTTCACGGCCCGCTGATAAAACTCGTGCCCTTCCTGCCAACGCTTTGCCATGTTTGTCGAAATAAGATTTCATCTATTCAAACTCCCCCGCCAGTCGGCGATTGGGGAGCGGCCCGGTATCGTTTTGGGTATTTTTCTCCGGTTGGTTAAGTCCATCAGGTCCATTATCTGACCGGTACTTCGTAACGCCCACTAATACCTTCCCATTTTTCACGGCATCTATTTTAGCTTGATAGGATCGGTCAATTTCCTGTTGAATAAATCCGTCGGCCAGTACTTTTTCATAACCTCCCCGTTCTTCAACAGCCAGAAACAACGCCCAGGCAGATTCCACCAGTTGATTCGTCAGGGTTTCAACGTAATAGGACCCCGCCGATGGGTCGGCAACTTTGTTCAGATGACTCTCTTCCCGCAACAGTACGGATATATTTCTGGCAATACGCTCACCGAATGCCCGATCCGGCACCTGGCCCGAAACGGCATTGTACGGGTGAATGGTCAGGACATCGCAACCGCCCATCACAGCCGCCATAGCCTCAGTTGTTGACCGCAGCAGATTCGTATATGGAGAGACAACCGCATCGTAAAAAGTGGATGTTTGGGCGTGGATTTGGAAGGATAACAGTTGAGGGCTGAGTGTTGAATGATAAGCAGCAATGAACCGCAGCGATAGTACGTGCAGGGCGCGGAGTTTGGCGATTTCCATGAAGTAGCTTGTCCCGACGGAAATGGACAGCCTGGTTTTGGGAACGAGCTGATCAATCGACAAGCCATCATCCGTGAGCGCATCGTAGGCATCGGCCAGCCTGGCCAGCGTGAAAGCCAGTTCCTGCGTAGCCGTGGCACCGGCGTTATGGAACGCGTGACTATTAATGCAGACAGTCCGAAACAGCGGTGAGTCAGCCGTTTGACGGGTAACATAGGCCGTGTGCTCATCTGTGTCCGTTAGTAAGCCACCTTTAAGCTGATAGGGCGCAATGGTCTTTAGGGCCCGCACGAAATCAGCGGTATTGACCGACTGCTGACTAATGTTAAAACGAAAAAAAACGGGCGTTTCGCTCAGTTTGATTCCATTTAGCAGGAGGGATAAGTCGGGCCTGGTCGCCAGCGTGAGCACCAGTGCATCGGCTCCGCGGGTGAGTGCATCCCGAAGGGCTGCGTTGTCGACTTTTTCGTTGGAAATCAGATGCTCCGGAGCGTTAAGCCATCCTGGGGCCTGTTTTTGGGCATCCTGTATAAGAGCAAGCGGCAGGTGAGCCAGATCATCGGCCGTGTAGTAAGGTTCCAGCGTAAAGGCGTCGTCTGTTTGCCAGCGCATTTGCTCAGTGGCAACTGCGTTCTTTGTTTCTTTCTGAACCTGGTCTATCCAGTCCAGCTTGGTGGAAACGGGCAAAAGAGACGAGAAAAGTGATTCCATCGGATGCAGTTGAGATGATAGGTTGGTAAATGTACTCTTTTTCTCTTTTCGGGGGAAAAGTACGTTCGTTACAGCAGGGATGCGGTCCTGATTGCATTATTCAAAGGGATTTAATTTGAGCCTTGACGTTCCGATGGATTGGCGTAATTTTAGCTTAACATTGGGAGGTAGCGTACGGTTTTTTGCGAAAAACGTGATCATTCCGGTGTGGACGGGTCAAATATTATCCTCATATTTGTCTCCCTTTTTTGCGACCTCAACCGTGACGAAAATGTCTTCCCGTGAATATAACCTCCCAGATCGGCATGCAGCGTGAAATAACGACGGTGTGGAATCGCTGTCTGAACGTTATCCGGGAGATTGTACCCGAACAGAGTTTTAATACCTGGTTTGAGCCAATTGTACCCTTGAAACTCAACGGCCACGTACTCACAATCCAGGTGCCAAGTGAATTTTTCTACGAGTGGCTGGAAGAAAACTTTGTTCATGCGCTGCGCAAAGCTCTTGATACGGCCATTGGCCCGGATGGGCAGCTGGAGTACTCGATTATTGTTGATAAAGGCAACGAAAAAAACCGTCCGCTCACGGTAAACATACCCACTACTAAATCTACGCAAACCTCAAAACCAGATAACGTCAGCCCCGACCTGGTCAAAAGTCCATTTATATTTAAAGATCTCGATTCGCTCACGCTCGATTCGTACCTGAATCCGAGTTATACGTTTGATAATTACGTGGAGGGCGACTGTAACCGGCTGGCCCGGTCGGCGGGGTACGCCGTGGCGGAGCGGCCGGGTATTACCTCGTTCAACCCACTGATGGTGTACGGGGGCGTTGGGCTGGGCAAAACGCACCTGGTGCAGGCCATTGGCAACTACATCAAGAATAACAATCAGAACAAATTCGTCCTCTACGTTACGTCTGAGAAGTTTACCAACCAGTTTCTTAACGCCGTTCGGTCAGACGGTATCCGCGACTTTACCTCGCTTCTACATGCAGGTGGATGTGCTGGTGATTGACGATGTGCAGTTTTTGCAGAAAAAGGAAAAAACGCAGGAAATATTCTTCCACATTTTTAATCACCTTCATCAGTCGGGAAAGCAGATTATTATGACGTCCGACCGTGCTCCCCGCGCCCTGGACGGCCTGGAAGACCGGCTCCTGTCGCGTTTCAAATGGGGACTTTCCGCCGATTTACAAACGCCTGACCTCGAAACGCGGATTGCTATTATTCAGAAAAAGCTCCAGGCCGAAGGTATCTATATCGAGAACAACGTTATCGAGTACCTCGCTCACAGCGTGAATACCAACGTTCGGGAGCTGGAGGGTGTCATCGTATCATTGATGGCGCAGGCATCGCTGAACCGGCGAGATATTGACCTTGAACTGGCCAAGCATACCCTACGGAATATCGTGGTCGATTCGGAACGGGAAGTCACGATTGATACCGTTCAGGAAGCTGTGGCAGACTTCTTTAACGTAACGATTGCCGACCTGAAAGCGAAAAGCCGCAAGCGGGAACTGGTGCATCCCCGACAGGTGGCTATGTACCTGGCCAAGGAAAAGACGGACTTATCCCTCAAGTCAATTGGCTACCATTTTGGCGGACGTGACCACAGTACCGTCATCCATGCGGTGCAAACCATCAGCGATTTAGTGGCTAAAAGTGCCGAAACCCGCGCGGCTGTCGACAAACTGAAAGCACTGTTCAAGTAGGCTTTATACCCATAGTCCGGTGACTGCTCCCAATCATCTGGCCCCTCAGCTTATTTCCCGCGCTCAACTCGACAGCACGTTGTGGGATGCGTGCGTTGCCGCTTCTCATGAGCCAACAATGTATGCTTATTCCTGGTATCTGGATGCCGTGTTACCTGCTCCCATGTGGAACTGGGCCGGTGTGGTGTTGCTGGATGAGACCGGTCAGTATCGGGCGGTGATGCCCGTTCCGCTGCGCCGGAGAACGGTGGCGGGAGTACCCTACGCATGGGTTATACACCAGCCGTTTTTCTGCCAGTTTCTGGGTGTTTTCAGCCGGGATCACTTGATCGACCCAACCCCTTTTTTTCAACAGGCAATGGAGCAGTTCCGGTATGGCTCCCTGCTTTGTTTGAGGCAAAAACCGGATGAAGGCATTCTTTTCGATTCCGTTCGTTCAGATTCGACTCATGTACTCGATTTGTCGGTTGGGTACCCGGCCCTCTACCATCATTACACGAAAGACCGTAAGATTAATCTGCGCCGGGCGATTGGAGCAAACTGGATAATTGTAGAATCAACTGACCTGGAACCACTGCTGGCCCTGTTCAGAAACAACCACGCTCATACTATTGATGGGGGAGTGCCCAACTGGGCCTATAGTATCCTCATAAATCTAATGGAGGAGCTGGGGAAAAGGAACCTGGTTACGCTCCGGTATGCGCTTCACAACGGCCACATCGAAGCAGGGGCACTGTTTGTGCAGGAGGAAAACCGACTTACCTACCTGTTCAATGCCGCATCGGAACGGGGACGGCGCGGGAACGCCCGGACGCTGTTGATTGATCGACTGATACAGGAAAAGTCGGGGCAGCCGCTCATGCTGGATTTTGAGAGTCCGGCAAAGCAATCCATCCGCGCTTTTTACCAGAGTTTTGGTGCTGTTGAGATACCGTTCTGGACCATGCGCTGGAACCGTCTTAACTCAGTAGAGAAGGCAGTGATCAGGGTAAGAAACTGGTTGACGGGTTACAATCAGTAAAACTTGAGCGGATGCTTTAATCCACTGTTCTGCCGTAAATCCATCACCATTGCTCCAACCCAGAAATCAACTTCCACCTTAACAGGTACTTTATTGACATCATCGGAAACGAAAATACGAATGGATTCTTCTTCCTTGAAGAGGGCGTTTCCCGGTGGTAAAACGGGGTTCAGTTTAATGACGTTTATCTTGCCAAATTTGGTTTTGACAACATCTTTGCCCCGATACCGAACTTTCATGTTATAAATTGTATCGTCGTAAAAAGCCGGTACTTCAATAACCTGACCATTACTTACATGACTAAAATCAATGGTTCTCAGAAAATAGTAGCCGCTAACCAGGTCATGGACATTGTCAGGTACTTTGAAAACGTCTTTCTCCGTACGTTCCTCAGCCTTTACGGTATTCGTTGCGTGGTTAAACGTAACGTTCTCTTCCTTCCGGTACTTATTTTCGTGAAGGCTGGTGTAAAACTTCTGCGGTAGTATAGCCGATGTGTCGATATATGACCGCCAGGTATCCCGAATGCGGGTAACGAGGTCGAAAGCACCCAGTGTCCGGGCATCCACGTTAACCCGGTAACAAGGGCGTTCATTTACCTTGTACAGAGAAGGACTAACGTCTACGATAGCCTCGGCCGCATTGATAAAACCGTAATGAACCCGGTATTCAATATGCTCTCCCGGCCCGAAACTGTTATTGACCACGCGCCGATAACTGTTCAGGGCGACGAAGCCCGTGCAAAGAAAGAAAACAATACTAATGCCTGTTATTACCTTTTTCATGAGAACAACCGCCCATCTGTCGGGCTTCGTTTATAGGGATGGATACGTTTCCTTCAGGTATGTAAGATACCGTGTAAAACTGCTTCCAAACCGGGTTTCAAATTCCTGCCGAAACCGATTCTGTTGCTTTCGGTAGGTAAGGTACCCAATAAAGTACGCATTATTGGGTAAGTTTAGTTTGCTGAGCCGTCGTTTTTTTACTGAACGTATGGCTGATGTAATCCGCTGATCGGTCAGTGTATCCGACGAGTCAACGATTTGTCGAATAGTTTTCCACTTCAACGAATCTTTGACAACCACGGACGTTTTGGGTTTAAGCGAGTGATATAAACTATCCAGTAACCGGGTCCCATGCAGGATATGCTCGTCGTATCGTTCGTAAAACGCTTTCGTGGCCAGATAGTTTCTGTACTGTGTAGTGTTCCTGCCATACTTCCAGGCCAGAAACCGCAGTGCTCCGTACTCCCCTACAAAATCGGCCAGGTTCTCATTATACTCCAGATTATTTTTTATAAACAGCGTGCCATGCGTTAGTTCATGGATGATTAACTCGGCTAAACTCCCTTCCGACCGATCGAGAAAACTGGACAGAATAGGATCATCGAGAAAGCCTAGCGTCGACCATGCCGAAACCTCCCCAATACGGGTATCCAGTCCTTCCTCTTTCAAATCAGCCACCAGCGTATCGGCTCGGTCTTTCTCAAAAAAACCTTTGTACGAAAACGTACCTATTATGGGGAAGTGCCACTTTCTGGCAACCAGTTCATACGGTTCACAGGCTGTAACGACCCACAATATCGGCTTTCCCTGCTGGTCGTAGAAAGATTCATAACTCCCCGATGGCTCTAATCCCAGCGAATCTACAGAAAAACGCTTTATTTCACGGATTAGTTCTATTTTTCCTTTCAGTGAATCCGGGTAAGCCGGATCAGCCAACACCTCCTCAACGGGTCGGGTATTCCACAAAATGCGCAGTTGGCCCCGTGCCTGCATCCAGCCGTAACTGACCAACTCCCGCTGCCAGATGCCCAGTGCCACCAGTACTACGACAATAACAAGACCTATTCTTTTAAACATGGGTTGGAGTAAATGACCAGAAAATTTACCTGCTCTGGGCCAGTGCAGCAGGCGTGGAAGATCGTGTTTTCAGCCTCGAATTTGTTGATTAATCCAACGCCTGATAGACACCAATGCGGAACTTCCTGACGAAGTCGCCATAGTAGGCGTAGGGGTGAACGTTAGTGAAAATAAGCAGGATGAGTTCTTCTTTGGGGTCAATGGTGAATTCGGAGCAATACATACCACCCCAGGTATAAGAACCGGGCGTTGCCAGATCGCCGTAATGAGAATTCTCCGTAATTAACTGGAAACCGAGGCCGAATTTATCTTTCCGGTCCCAAACTTCAGCCGTTCCAATCTGGTTACGAAGCATCATATCTACCGTTTTGCGCCCAATAATCCGGTGGTTGTTGAAAGTGCCGCCATTCAGCATCATCTGGCAAAACCGGGCGTAATTTTCCGCCGAGCTAACTAACCCGGCACCACCCGAAAAGTATGTTCTGGCACCCGATGTGGCAAAGTTCCGGTAGTCGGTGTTAGTGTGTAGCGTCAGCGGTTTATCCATACTCTCTTTGCTATAGAGTTCAACCAAACGGCTGGCTTTCGTATCGGGCAGATAAAAATAAGTATCCGTCATGCCGAGTGGTTCCAGCACCCGCTCCCGCATGGCTACATCGAAGGACTTACCGGATAAAATTTCAATTAAACGCCCAATAATGTCGATGTTAAGGCCGTAGGTGAAACCAACCCCGGTTGAGTCCGTCTCTCCCGGATCGCGGAGGAGGGGGCGCGTGGCGAGTTTATTTATGACATCTTCAAGTTTATCCGGCGCGGTAGCATTGAAGAAGGGGACTTTGAACTCGGGTCGCTGGTCGAGCGGATGCTCGTAGGGAATACCCGCATTGTGGCTCAGGAGTTGGCGGATGGTGATTTCGCTTTTGGCCGGACGGGTTTCGTAACTACCCCCAACCGGGTCTTTTTTATCATACGTTACCAGCACTTTGGGGTTTTTGAAAGCCGGGATGTACTTAGCTATTGGCTCGTCGAGCAGGAATTTCTCTTCTTCAAACAGCGTCATCAACGTAACCGTTGTAATCGCTTTTGTCTGCGACGCAATGCGGTACAAATCATCCCGCTTCACCGGCGTTTTTTTCGCCAGGTTACTGTACCCAAAGGCTTTATAATGCACGATGCTACCCCGGTGCGCTACGAACGTAACGGCATTGGGAGCAATATCTTTATCAATTAAGCCCTGTAGCCAACTATCCAGACGCTTTAATCGCTCGGCCGAAAAGCCAGCCTCTGCGGGCGACTTAGCGGTCGTGAATGACTGCGGAGTTGGCTGAGCACGAAGCGTACAGGTAACGAGCAGGAGAAGGAGTAAGCGCATTGAAGCAAAATTTAGTGCGTGAGGGGAAAAGCCGACAATTTACACCATCAACTCCCGAACGGCCAGCCAGCTCATCAGGCCCGCGCCGGTTTCAAGAGCGGCTTCGTCAATGTCGAAGGTAGGGGTATGAACACCGGAAACGATTCCCCGTTCTTCATTGCGGGTGCCCAGTCTGTAAAAACAGGAGTCGACCACCTGCGAATAGAACGCGAAATCTTCACCTGCCATCCACAGGTCCAGGTCAACCACATTGTCGGCACCCATGTATTCAACGGCCTGCGCCCGCACGCGCCGGGTCAGTTCGGGGTGGTTCTTCAGAAACGGATAGCCATGTACGATGGTGAACTCGCAGGAGCCGCCCATGGCTTCGGCTATACCTTCGGCCAGTTTTACCATGCGCCGTTTGCCTTCGGCCCGCCACTCTTCATTCATGCACCGGAACGTGCCCTGAAGGGTTACTTCATTCGGAATAACGTTCGTTACGCCGTCGGCAATGAACCGCCCGAACGATAACACCGATGGGCTTGCCGGGGGGCGGTTTCGGCTAATAATCTGTTGCAGAGCTACAATGATGTGCGAAGCAATAAGGACCGGGTCAACCAGGTTGTCGGGCATAGCCGCGTGGCCCCCTTTCCCCCGAATGGTAAGGTACAACTCGTCTGTACTGGCCATGTACATGCCTTCACGAAAGCCAATTTTCCCCACCGGAATATTGGGGGCTACGTGCTGCCCAATCATGCTGGCGGGGGTGGGGTTTTCCAGCACGCCTTCCTTAATCATCAGCGAAGCACCACCGGGCGCTTTCTCTTCGCCCGGCTGAAAAACCAGCTTCACGGTGCCGTCAAACTGATCGCGCAATACGTGTAAAATACGCGCGACGCCGAGCAGGCTGGCCGTGTGGGCATCGTGCCCGCAGGCGTGCATGACGCCCGCCACTGTCGATTTGTACGGAACATCGTTCGCTTCGTGAATAGGCAGCGCGTCCATGTCGGCCCGTAGTGCTATGACGCGGCTAGTCGGATTTTTTCCTTCAATAATGGCAGTCAGGCCCGTATCCGCTACGCCTTCCTGGGGTGTGATGCCAATTGCGTTCAACTGGTCGGCCACGAAACGGGCGGTGTTGCGTTCCTGAAACGATAATTCCGGGTGCGCGTGGAGGTGACGGCGGGTATTGACGATGTCGGCCGCGTACTGGTGGGCCAGGGATTTAATGGAGTCGAGCATATGAATCGGGGGCAACAGCCGTTGTCCCGTTTAAATAGTGATTAGGTAACTGGCAGTACCAGCGTTTTGCCGCTATTGCGACGTAATGAATTGATAATCATGGATGACCGTCTGTAAAAATTCCCAGTCATCGAGGGTACTCTCAATGCCGGTTACCGCCTTTATTCGGCTGGCGGTGCGCTCCAGGGTGTCGGCACTATTTTGCCGGACAACCGCCCGGATAACCACCATGTCGCGGTCGGAAAGCAGCCGGACATCGGGAAATTGAACGGCGTAATTGTCAACCTGCGGGGGCGTAAGCACATCATTCAGCGAAACGGCGGGTTTCAGCCGAACCACCGATGTGCCAGCCGCCAGATCGCCCAGCCGCTGCCCTTTTCCGTTGGCCGCTATGGTGATAATGGGGACGATACCACCCAGAAAAGCGGCCGATTCGAGAATGCGGAATACCCATCGGAGCAAATAAGCTCCTAGGGTTGGCTGGGAACCATCGAGCATAACAACCCTTGTGTTCATAGCAATTTTACCCGCGCTTCGCCCGTTCAGCAGCCACTCGCTGGCCAAATCATAAAAGACGACCGGCAACATAACAATGATGGTGTAGAACGTGTTGGCGCGTAACCCCAGCGAACTGGGTAGGGCCAGCACCATCAGGAACCAGCCAAACAGAACCAGGTAGTCGAGCATAGCCCCCAGAATCCGTTCGCCCAAACTGGCGGGTTCGTATTCCAGCAAAACATTTTGGGAGGTGCGGATGGCAACGGACATGCAATGATAACGGTCGGCTATTTATGGTACTTACTTAAACCAGATATTCGTCAAAAATAACACCCTTTCTTTGGTTCTTTGTGCAGAAATGACCAATTTTCAGCATCCGGCTACCCGCCACCGACGCCAAACTGTTCCTCATGCGCGAAGCCCTTTTCGTAAAACGAAACGCTGATAAGTGGCGTGATATTGAGCAAAATCCCAGCCGTGACCCCGATGAGTTGACCAATCGCTTCGTGGAGTTGACGGATGATTTATCCTACGCCCGTACGTTCTACCCCGATTCCAGCGTGACGCGCTACCTGAACGGGCTGGCTGGTCAGATGCACCGGGGCCTGATGCAGAACCGGCGCGACGACCGGGGTCGGCTCCGTACATTCTGGCTCTACGAACTGCCCCTGCTGTTTAAACAGTCGCACCGGTTGCTGGCTTTATCGGCCGGTATTTTTCTGGCTGCCTGCATTCTGGGATGGGTGTCGGCAGCGCACGATAACACCTTTGTACGGTTGATTCTGGGCGATGGTTACGTTAACATGACCCTCGAAAACATCAAAAAAGGCGATCCTTTGGGCGTATACAACAGCCGCGATCAGGCCAGCATGTTCGTGCAGATTACCCTGAACAACATCTACGTCGCTTTCCGGACATTCGTGTTTGGGCTGTTTGCATCGTTTGGCACCATGGCCATGTTGTTTTATAACGGCGTAATGCTGGGGGCCTTCCAGTATTTCTTCCATGAGCGCGGCCTACTGCTGGAGTCGGTACTAAAAATCTGGATTCACGGTACGCTCGAAATATCTGCCATCGTCATTGCCGGTTGCGCGGGCCTAACGGTAGGAAATAGTTTATTATTTCCGGGCACTTATTCCAGGCTTGAGTCCTTTAGGCGGGGCATAAAGCAGGGGTTGAAGATTGCCATTGGCCTGGTGCCTATTTTTATCATGGCTGGTTTTCTGGAGAGTTTTATTACCCGCCTGACCCTGCCGCCCCTCATAAGCGGGTTGATTATTCTGGTGTCAGCTACATTTATCGGCTGGTATTTCGTTGTTTATCCTATTCAACTAAACCGAAAACGGCAACATGATTCAACTTTTTCAACAACGTGATTTCGGCGACAAAATCAACGCCACGTTTCAGTACATCAGCCAGAATTTTCGAAGCCTAAGTTTGGCGTTGCTGTACATTGTAGGTCCGGTAGCCCTGGTAGCGGGTGTTGCTTCGGGCATCATGCAGTCAAACTTGTTCAACCTGGCCAAATTATCCGGTGATGCTGACGCTGGTTCAGACCCGACGGCTGCTTTTCGGATGATGCAGAACCTGTTTTCGCCCGCCTTCGGAATTGCTGCACTTTTTAGTCTGCTGGCTATATTGGTCGTAAGCCTGGCCACGTACGCTCACATGAAAATTTACGGACGTAAAACAGCACAGCGATTGGAAACGGGCCTGGAACCGGTTCCCATCAGCGTTGCCGAAGTGTGGGAAGAGATGCAGGCCCACATTGGCCGGGCTATGGTGGTTAGCGTACTGAGTTTCATTGTGACAGTAGTTGCCGCCTTCTTCTTTGTTTTTCCAGGTATTTATGTAGGTGTTGTTTTTTCGCTGGCCGTTGCCGTTGTCGTTTTTGAAGGAACCGATTTTGGTCAGACCTGGAATCGGTGTTTCACGCTCATTCGGGATAAATGGTGGTCCACCTTTGGTCTGCTCATTGTAATGGGTATTATATCGGGGCTGGTTGGGCTCGTTTTTACCTTCCCTGCCAGTATTATCAGTGTTTTGGTTGGTTCGAAACTGTTGCCCAATGTGGATGGGTTCTGGGTAGTGGTAGGCAATGTGCTGGCCACAGTGGGAGGAACGTTGCTGCGTTCCATTATCTACATCGCCCTGGGTTTCCAGTACACGAATCTGGTAGAGCGGCAGGAAGGTCGTGGACTCCTCTCCACCATCGACGCTATTGGTACCAACCCAGCCCAATCCCGCTCATCGGATGAAGAAACGTACTGACATCAGGGTTGCCTCTCGTCGGTTGCGCCTTATGATGAGCCTGCTGTGGCTGTCAACGACGGAGATACCCGTTTTGCGGGCGCAGTCACCCCCGTCAAAAGTAAACGCAGTGGTTCGCGATGACCGGGCACCTGTTCGGGTACGCTATCCGGAAACAGAGCATTTGCGCGATTTACAAACGGACCATGCGTATCAGTATGGGCGTGATGCGCCACCACCTGAGAATCCGGTGGCCCGCTTTTTTTCATGGCTTTTCGGGAAGCTGGGCCAGTTTCTGCGAAGCAAAGCGTACGAGAATGTCTGGCAGTACGTAATACTGGCCGCTATTGCCGGATTGGCTATCTACCTGCTCGCCAGAGCGGAGGTACTGGGGTTTTTGTTTCCCCGAAAAGCGCAGGCAACTGGCATAGACTATGAAAACCTGGCCGAAGACATTCAGGAAATCAATTTTGAAGCGGCTATTGATGAAGCGGTTGGCCTGAGAAACTTCCGCCTGGCCGTTCGGCTGCTTTACCTGCAAACACTGAAGCAATTGACCAACGCGGGCCACATTGCGTACAAACCCGACAAAACAAACCGGCAGTACGTACAGGAATTGGCAACCTCAGGCTTGCAGTCCGATTTCGAAAAGCTGACACGTCGCTTTGAATTTGTCTGGTACGGTGATTTTCCGGTGGATGCTACTCAGTTTACCACCGTACAAAATGAGTTCAGGTTGTTCAGCGTCAGCGCGGATTCAGTGCGTAATCCACATCCGCATGGGCATTAACACCCGTATGCCGGGAGAAGCCATAATCCGGATAACAGGATAGGCG
This sequence comes from uncultured Cytophagales bacterium, assembly GCA_963782245.1. GTDB lineage: Bacteria > Bacteroidota > Bacteroidia > Cytophagales > Spirosomataceae > Spirosoma. The sequence goes on along the minus strand of CAWAJC010000037.1, from coordinate 26,131 downwards.
ACTGACGAACAAAAAAGCTTACGGTTCATTGCCCCGACTCAAATAAGTCCGTCTTGCTGGTTGGCGGTTCGTCAACAATAGGTGTACCCAATTCCTGGTCGTACCTGCCTTGTTTACCGAGTAAGGAGGCTGGTTTTCATTTGACCTAAACCTGTTTTTCGATATATTGCCACGTACTACCTAGCAAAGCCGATTTTGCCGAAACCCAATAAGTACCTTCTTATTCTGCTAACTACGATGGTGGCGTACATGCTCTTCGAGTACTACCGCCCTAAGCCAGTTGATTGGCAGGCTACGTACAGGAACAGCGACAAAGTTCCATTTGGTACCCAGGCACTATTTGAGTTACTACCCGACATATTACCCGAATCGGCCATTGAGTCGGCGCGTTTGCCGACGTATAATTTCCTGACTGAAACGAAATTACCCGCCCGCAGCAACTATATATTTATCAATCAGCGTTTCAGCTCCGACGATACTGATTTGAAGCCATTGCTGGCCTACGCCCGGCGTGGCAATAATGTTTTCATTGCAGCCTATTCTCTGCCCGATACCCTGGAGAAAGTGCTTGGCTTTGAAGCGGAGGAGCAGGAGCTTAAAAAGGCAGATACTACGCTACGTCAGAATTTCACCAACCCACAGTTGCGAAAGCCGGGTGGTTACAATTTTTTCCATGACGATGGCCGGAATCATATTAACGTAAAAGCTACCGGCTCAATAACGGTGTTGGGGCGTAATGCCCGAAAGGAGCCCGTTTTTGTGCGGGTGCCCTACGGGAAAGGGCAGTTTTTTGTGCATAACCTGCCCCTCGCTTTCACCAACTACTACGTACTCGACACCAAAACGTCGGACTATGCCTTTAAAGCACTGTCGTACCTGCCAGTTCTGCCCACGTATTGGGATGAGTACCAGAAACAGGGCCGGTTCGATGAAGACCAGCAATCTATTTTCCGCTACATCCGCTCACAGCCGCCGTTGAACTGGGCGTACTATCTGGTTGTGTTCGGCTTGCTTTTATACGCCATCTTTGCCGGAAAACGCACCCAGCGCGTTATCCCCATTGTAGAACCACCCAGGAACACCTCGCTGGATTTCGTAAAGAACGTCGGACGCCTGTACTTCCAGCGCGGTGACCACGATAACATGGCCCGTAAGAAAATTCAGTATTTCCTGGCCGACATCCGCGAACGATACGGACTGGATACAACGGTGCTGGATAAATCATTTGCCGAAACGCTGGCCCGAAAAACGGGAGCATCTCCCGACGAAACAACTCAGTTGGTGCACCTCCTGCGTGATGCTCAACGCAGCATTTCGCTTTCTGAATTCGATTTGCTGACCCTAAACCGGGCCATTGAAAACTTCAAACAGGAAACAGTCTGAGTAGCCCTATTCAGACGCTTTATATGGAAAACTTTGACACCCGATTAGACCTTACTTCGCTTACGGCTTCCGTTGAGGCCATCCGGGCAGAGGTTGGTAAAGTGATTATCGGCCAACAGCAAACCGTTGATTTACTGCTCACTGCGCTGTTGGCCGATGGGCATGTGCTTATTGAAGGTGTGCCGGGCGTGGCCAAAACCCTCACGGCTAAACTGCTGGCCAAAACAATGTCAGTAGGCTTTAGCCGTATTCAATTCACCCCCGACCTGATGCCTTCCGATGTACTGGGAACATCGGTATTTCAACCCAAAACCGGCGATTTTACCTTTCGGCAGGGACCAATCTTCTCGAACCTTATCCTGATTGATGAGATTAACCGGGCACCGGCTAAAACCCAGGCTGCCTTGTTTGAAGTGATGGAAGAACGGCAGGTGACGAATGACGGCACGACCTATACGCTCGATAACCCGTTCATGGTGCTGGCTACCCAGAATCCTATTGAGCAGGAAGGCACGTACCGGTTGCCCGAAGCACAGTTAGACCGCTTTCTGTTTAAAATCGTTATTGGTTACCCGGTTGCCGATGAGGAAGTAGCCATCCTGCGTGGGCACCACCAACGCAGAAACCTGACCGATGCGCTGGATGCCGTAACCGCTGTGCTGACCGCCGATCAGCTGGTTGCCCTGCGCGGGCAAGTGCATCAGGTACACGTGGAAGACAAGCTGTTCGATTATATTGCTCAGATTGTACAGTCTACCCGGGCCAATAAATCGCTTTATCTGGGGGCGTCGCCCCGGGCTTCGGTAGCGTTACTCAACGGGGCAAAAGCACTGGCTACTCTCCGTGGCCGCGACTTCATTACGCCCGAAGATGTGCGGGAACTGGCCCCGTCCGTACTGCGCCACCGTATTTTGCTAACACCCGAACGCGAAATGGAAGGGGGTACTGCCGATGAGGTCATCACGCAGCTCGTGCAAAAGGTGGAAGTGCCACGATGAAAACAGTCAGTCATGAAGGTCTGTAGTCAACAGGAAGTTTGGCTGCCTAAAAACCAAAATCGTTGAAATTCCTTCGCCCCCTTTTCGTCGCTACGCGCCTGTGGTTGAGCCTGGTGGGTATGGTGCTGCTCTTTGTGGCGGCATACGCTTTTCCGGTTCTGTTCCCGTTGGTGCGGGTACTCTTCGTGGGTTTTGTTATCCTGATTGGGTTGGATGGTTGGTTGCTGTTTGGTATGGCCAGACAGCTGCCCGGTCTGGCCTTTTTTGCCCGCCGGGATGTACCCGATCGATTATCCAACGGGGATGAAAATCCACTCACTATTTATCTGGAAAACCGGTATTTATTTCGGACTGATGTGGAAGTTATCGACGAGATTCCCTTCCAGTTCCAGCGACGGGATGTGCTGTTTCGTGCCCAATTGAAACCCCGCGAAACGCAGGCTATCCGGTACGAACTCAGGCCTACCAAACGGGGTGAGTATAACTTTGGTGCCGTCAATGTGTTTGTTCTATCTCCGCTGGGGCTCCTGAAACGACGTTTTCAGTTCGAGCAGGGCAAATCAGTTAAGGTGTATCCATCGTTTTTGCAGATGCGTCAGTACGAATTGCTGGCGGCTACCAACCGACTGAATGAAATGGGGGTAAAGCGCATCCGGCGCATTGGGCACAGCATGGAGTTTGAACAGGTTCGCCCGTATAATACCGGCGATGATGTGCGGACGATTAACTGGAAAGCCACCTCGCGCCGGGCCGATGCGCAGGGGGCATCGCTGATGATTAATGCGTATCAGGATGAACGTTCCCAACCGGTGTATTGCCTGATTGACAAGGGCCGCGTCATGCAGTCGCCGTTTGATGGACTTTCCCTCCTCGACTATGCCATTAACGCCAGCCTGGTATTGAGTAACATTGCGCTGTTGAAGCAGGACCGGGCCGGTATCCTGACATTCTCCGACCGAATTGGCCAACTGCTGCCCGCCGATCGTCGGTCAGGGCACATGCTAAAGATTCTGGAGTTGTTGTACCGGCAGAAAACCCGCTTCCTGGAAACGGATTACGAAAGTCTGTACAGCAGCGTGAAGGCTCAGATTCGTCAGCGGAGTTTACTGCTTCTGTTCACGAATTTTGAAACGGTTGGTGCCATGCAGCGGCAACTGCCCTATCTGCGCCGGTTGGCCAAAGACCATCTGCTGCTGGTTATTTTCTTCGAGAATACCCAACTGCAGAGTTTGCTTGACAAACCTGCTGCCGATACCGAGCAGATCTACCTGAAAACGATTGGCGAAAAATTTACCTTCGAGAAAAGGCAGATTGTGAAGGAACTGAGCTTGTATGGCATTCAAACTATCCTGACCGCTCCGCAAAATCTGACCGCCGACACGGTAAACAAATACCTTGAACTGAAAGCGCGGGGTATGATTTAGTTATCGCCCAGGTTACCCTTCACTGATTCATAATTGGATTTCAGTTTCCCCATCTCTTTGGTCAGAAACGTCTGTAGCTGCCGATTGAATTCGGGTTTTTCCTCATCCGGGAGTGAAGCATAGAGATCTTTCAGTTCCTGATTGATGGCGGCCCGTTCGGCATCCGTGGCTGCGTTGATGGAACGGTAGTGATAACTTCGGAAATCGTACTGGTTCATTGGTAATTACTCGTCTTCGGGTAGATTGGCAAAAATTTCGGCTAGTGGAATGGTGAAACCGTCGATGTTTACCGGTTCGTCCGGTTGGCTGTACAGGGTCTCTATCCACACGTTGGCCTTTTCGGTACACCGACAGACAATCACTTGCCAGTCCAACGGATTCACAAAAACGATTTCCTGTACGGTATCTATTTCTTCATATTTCCAACGCTTGGCACCCAGGTCATAGTTCAGGGTAGACTCGGAAAGGATTTCGACAATCAGGTAAGGGTTGGTGATGATGGAGCGGGATTTTTCTTAATATATCGGTTCCCCTTTAATGACTAACAGATCACCATTGTAATGGCCTCGTTTGCCGTCCTTACGAATACTGGCATTGCTTCCTGCTACGTAGAAATGTTTTCCCAGGTAATATCCGGTCAGTAAGTAGGCCAAGCGAGTAACCAAAATTTCGTGAACCAGTTTAGCCAGCCCCATCAGTATAATTTGCTCGTTATGGTAATCAACCCGGTAGTCTGTTTCAGCCAGAAACTCCTCAAACTCCTCCCAGGATGCTGGAATAACCACTAGTTCTCCGGCTTCCTGCTTCTCTACCTGCTCATCGGTTAGCCGTAACTTCTCTAAAGCCTGCATACGTCCATTTGCTTTTTAGTAAATATACAACACTGCACCATGAAAAAGGCCCTTCCAGTACGGTAGGGCCTTTTTCACTTGGGGTCTATTGTCTACGACTTCATCAGTTCTCTCTCTGCTTTCCTGCGTTGCCGCTCAATCCGACCCGATACCATGATGCTTACTTCGTAGAGTAGCACGAGGGGGATAGCTACCAGCACCTGACTATAAATATCCGGCGATGGCGTAATAATACCGGCCACAACCAGAATAACCACCCAGGCATGTTTCCGGTATGATTTCATGAAGACGGGTGTCAGCACACCTACTTTTGAGAGCACATAGGCAATCATGGGCATCTGGAAAATCAGGGCGCAACCTAATGAGAGCGTTACCAAAATGCCAATATAGGACGTTATATCGAACTGGTTTTTGATCTCAGGCGTAATCTGGTAGTTGGCAGAAAGTTGATGGCCAGGGGGGATACAATGTAGTAACCGAAGAGCAACCCCATCCCGAACAGTAGCGATACAAAAAACACCGCCCCACGGGCTGCCTGCTTTTCTATGTTGCGTAGCCCCGGCTTAATAAATCGCCATATCTCCCAGAAAGTGTACGGAAAAGCAAAACATAGCCCAATAATGGCCGACGAGGTCATGGCCATGGTAAACTGGTCGGATACACCCAGAGACTGCAACTCGAAGTTGAGTTTGGTTACGCACAGGTCGGTGTAGCCCGAAACTTCGGAGAGTTTACACATCATGCGGTACGTCCAAAAATCGGGATTCTTGGGCCCCAGGATGACGACCCGGAATATGTCTTCAATGAAAATGAACGCGATAATGGCGAACACAAAAATGGAGCCCACGGCCCGAATAATGTGCCACCGAAGTTCTTCCAGATGGTCCAGGAAGGACATTTCCTTCCCTTCTTCATCGAGTACTACTTCTTCTTCGTTTTCGTCAGTCAATTGGTCGAGTGGCATGATTTAATTTTGAATGATTGAATGATTGAATGGGCGAATGATTAGGCCGCCGGGGCAGTGAATAGCTGACATAGTTGTATGCGTCAGCTATTCACTCATTCACTCACTCAATCATTCACAATTAGTTTTTATAGAGCGGAAATGCTTTCATCCACTCATTAATTTCTTCTTTAACGCTCGAAAGAACCGTTTCGTTATCGTGATTCATGAGCACCTTGTCAATATATACGACGATTTGCTCCATATCCGATTCTTTCAAACCACGCGTTGTCATAGCAGCCGTTCCTACGCGCATCCCGGAGGTTACCATGGGCGATTTATCATCGAATGGCACCATGTTCTTGTTTATAGTAATATCGGCTTTGATCAGCGTATTCTCAGCCAGTTTGCCCGTCAGCGGGGCGGATGTACCCCCTTTCGAGCGTAGATCGATCAGCATCAGGTGGTTGTCTGTACCATCCGAAATGATTTTATAACCCCGGTTCAAAAAGGCGGCAGCCATAGCCTGCGCATTAGCTTTCACCTGAACGGCGTAATCATAAAAATCATCCGTCAATGCTTCCCCAAACCCAACCGCTTTGGCTGCAATGATGTGCTCCAGTGGGCCACCCTGCGTACCCGGAAATACGCCTGAATCCAGCAGTGAAGACATTAACCGGGTTTCGCCCTTTTGGGTTTTGATGCCGAATGGATTCTCAAAATCGTCCCGCATCATGATCATACCGCCCCGCGAACCACGCAGCGTTTTGTGGGTTGTGGTGGTTACAATATGGGCATGAGCCAGTGGGTCATTCAGGAGTCCTTTGGCAATCAATCCCGCCGGGTGCGATACGTCGGCCAGCAGCAGCGCGCCAATTTCGTCGGCAATGGCCCGAAGGCGGGCATAATCCCAGTCGCGGCTGTAAGCGGACGCACCGCATATGAGCAGCTTCGGGCGTTCGCGTTTGGCCGTTTCCTCTACTACATCGTAGTTGATAACGCCCGTTTCGCGCTCTACGCCGTAAAAAGTAGGGCGAAAGTACTTACCCGAAATATTCACGGGCGAGCCGTGCGTCAAATGCCCCCCGTGCGACAAATCGAATCCTAAAATAGTGTCGCCCGGTTTCAGACAGGCTAGAAAAACGGCCGTGTTAGCATTGGCACCGGAGTGCGGCTGAACGTTCACCCAGGAAGCCCCGAAGAGCTCTTTAGCCCGGTCGATGGCGATTTGCTCAATTTGGTCAACCACTTCACACCCACCGTAATACCGCTTGCCGGGAAGTCCCTCAGCATACTTATTCGTCAGTACACTGCCAGCCGCTTCCATAACGGCGGGTGATACAAAATTTTCGGAAGCAATCAATTCAATGCCCGACTCCTGACGATGTTGCTCTTTCGCAATCAGGTCAAAAATCTGGGTGTCGCGGTTGGTAATTGTAGCGGTCGTCATAATCAATTGGCTAAAAGCAAATTTTGGCTCCACAAAAGTACGGCTTAATCCGATATGTGGTGCCTATTTTCGATGATGTCTGTAGGGTAAACGTGTAGAATAGTAACAGACCGGGCTGAATGGTTTACGGGCTCGTGCCTGCCTCTCTGTGTAAGTGACGAGCAGGACCGGCCGACAACGGTAGCAGCCCCTATCTACCCCTGGCCTCCAGCTGGTAGTGAAAGGGTGTCATGCTAGTATGCTGTTTGAACAGGCGATGAAAGTGCGAGTTGCTGGTAAAGCCACACTCCATACTGATTTGACCGACTGGTAAATCAACGGTAGCCAGCAATTTGCGGGCGTGGCCAATGCGGAGTTCATTCAGGTAGTCGACAAATGTTTTTCGGGTACGGTTTTTAAAATACCGGCAAAAGGCTGCCGGGGCCATTCCTGCAACGGAGGCAATCTGTTCGATTCGTATTTCACTCCGAAAATTGCCCAGCACAAATTCCAGCACTCGTTTCATGCGTTCGGTTTCGGCGGTACCCGTAGCCAGTTGATAGCCATCACTGGCCAGTAATCTGGCTTCCGTGTCCGTAGCTAACTGGTTCAAAATGGCTAGTAGACTCAATAACTGTAACAAGCCTGTCTGTCTGGTTAATTGCTCTAGCGGTTCGGCAACCAGTTCGGTACAAGTTGGGCTGAAGTGCAACCCGTAGCGGGCACGCTGGAGTAGTTGACGGATTGCAGCCGCTTCGGGTAAGACGGCCAGTACCCGTTGGTCGAACGCAGCAGGAAACTGAACTACTACGGAAGCTGCCCGCAGGTTGGAACCGGGCTGATAAAACTCGTCGTCATTTCGCCAGAAGTGGGGCAGGTCGGGGCCAAGCAACACTAAATCACCTGCCCGAAAAGTGTCGACGTGGTCGCCCACAAACCGGCGGCCATAGCTCTGGGAAATGTATGTTAACTCATACTCGGGGTGGTAATGCCAGGGAGAGTCGAAGTAGGGTAACTGGAATTGCCTGACCAGCACCGAACTCTGCTCACTGAGCATCACTTTTTCGAACAGCGCTTTCATTTTATATGCTATTTTGACGTGAATAGTACGGTACGTATGGAAATATAGTCAAAATTGCACATAAATTGGTAAAAACAGCGTAAAATAGCCTTGTTAGCTATTCCTACCTTTGTATCGTACCAACGAAATAAAACCCCTCCTTACCGATATGGAAACGACAATTGACAAAGCAACCCTGCTGAACGAACTGAGCACACCCTACTCCATCAGTCCCGACGCTATTGCCTTTTATCGTCAAAACGGCTACGTCAAATTAAAGCAGGTGTTAAGCCCGCAGGTTCTGGCGTATTACGGCGACATCCTGACTGATCTCGTTTTTCGGCTCAACACGCTCATCAAGCCGATGGAAGAGCGGACGACCTACGAGCGGGCTTTTCTACAAATCATGAACCTCTGGCGGGAAGATGAACAGGCCAAAGAGTTCGTATTCTCGACGCGGTTAGCCCGCATTGCCGCCGACCTGATGGGCGTGGAGGGGGTACGAATTTACCACGATCAGGCACTGTATAAAGAACCGTCGGGCGGAATTACGCCCTGGCACGCCGACCAGTTTTACTGGCCACTAGCTTCGCCCAACACCGTTACCGTCTGGATTCCATTGCAGGAAACGCCGATGGAGATGGGACCGCTGGCGTTTGCCGAAGGCAGTCAGCACGTAGAGATTGGCCGCGACATTGAAATCAGCGACGACAGTGAGAAAATCCTGGCCGATGCGCTGCAAAAAGAGAATTTTCCGCTCAACAATACGCCTTTTGAGTTGGGCGAAGTAAGCTACCATGCTGGCTGGACATTCCACCGGGCCGGGCCTAACGTATCTGACCGGCCCCGCAAGGTGATGACCATGATTTACATGGACAAAGATCAGATCATTACATCGCCCCGCAACAAATACCAGACCGCCGACCATGAAAAGTGGCTGAATAACGTTTCGGTTGGGAGCAAACCCGGGGATGAACTAAACCCGATTCTGTTCAGCTATTAGGGGCATGACCGGAAAATATGGCTGGTTTGGCTTGCCAACGCAACGGAAGAATTGTTGCGTTGGTAGGCGTTTTGCAACGGAGATTTATCTTTGACCAGGTGAGTATTGCCATTCGTGGAAATATTTTCGCGGTATTTCTGTTGTTCTACCAAACCATCATTTTCCAAACACGAAATGAAGTCCTTCCTGGCACTCGTTGTAGGGTTGTTTGTCAGCCTGACCACAACAGCGCAGATACGTAAAGATCCCACTAACTGGTCGGCAAAAGTCGATAGGCAACCTGCCAAAGTCGGCGATGTGGTCAGCATCCAGATTCAGGTTCGCATCGCCGAGAGCTGGCACATTTACTCCAACGACCTCAATCCAGATATTGGCCCGCTGCCCACCTCGTTCAAATTCCCGGCCTCGGATAATTATGCGCTGGTCGGTAAGGCTATGCCGGTAGGGGTTCAGGAAGTTTTTGAAGAGGTGTGGGGGGCGAAGGTTCGACAGTTTGAAAACAAAGCTCTTTTTGTCCAAAAAATAAAAGTACTTAAGCCTGCTTTCACCTTTACCGGAACAGCTGAATACATGTCCTGTTCCTCAAGAGATGGCACGTGCCTGCCTCCCGCTGAGGTAGAGTTGACAACAGACGTGAAAGTTGCCGGGGCTACTGCTACTGTCCCCACTACGGCTACAGCGGCCGCAGCCTCAGGCCCGGGTACGACGTCAACCATTACCAAACCCGCATCCGAAACGGCGGTGGCCGCTATGACTCCGGCTTCCGCTCCAACTGACTCGGGTACGGTAAAAACGGAAGAACCGGCTGTTTCTAACGTTGTCAGCAATCCTATAGAAGTGCTGAAGGAGGAGGCTCAGGCATCGGATGGTTCACTGGGGGGGTTCCTGCTGGCGGCCTTTCTGTCGGGGCTGGTTGCCCTGCTGACGCCCTGCGTTTTTCCTATTATTCCGGCTACCGTTAGTTTTTTTACCAATCAGCAGGGCGGGCAATGGAAAGCATTACTGTACGGCTTCTTTATTATCGCTATCTATGTGCTGATCGGCACCGTGGTGTCGCGGTTCAATGGACCGGCTTTTGCTAATTTCGTTAGTACGCACTGGCTGCCAAATTTGTTGTTCTTCGCCGTTTTCTTCATTTTCGGTCTTTCATTCCTGGGCCTTTTCGAGATTGTACTGCCCAATTCGCTTATCAATCAGGCCGATGCCCGGTCGGAAAAAGGGGGGATTCTGGGTATCTTCTTCATGGCGTTCACGCTGGTACTGGTATCATTTTCCTGCACCGGGCCCATTGTTGGTAGCTTGCTGGTAGCATCGGCGGGTGGCGAAGTAATCAAGCCCATTCTGGGGATGGCCGCTTTCTCCTCGGCTTTCGCGGTACCGTTTACGCTGTTTGCGGCCTTCCCTCAGTGGCTGAAGAGTCTGCCCCGGTCGGGGGGATGGCTCAACTCGGTGAAGGTCGTGCTTGGCTTTCTGGAGCTGGCGCTGGCCTTCAAGTTCCTGAGCGTGGCTGATCAGGTATATCACTGGAACCTACTCGACCGTGAGGTTTTCCTGTCCATCTGGATCGTTATTTTCGCCCTGATCGGGTTCTACTTCCTTGGTAAACTACGCCTGCCGCACGACAGCGAAACGAAGTTTATCAGCGTACAAAAACTATTGCTGGCCATTGCCACCTTCTCGTTTGTAGTTTACATGATTCCGGGTTTGTGGGGTGCCCCGCTGAAAGCGCTTTCCGGCTACTTACCACCCGAAACATCGCAGGATTTTAACCTGCATCAGCAGCAAATACCTACTTCTCAGTCGGCAAGCAGTATTACAGAAGTAGTCAAATATGGCGACCTGTTTCATTTTCCCCGTGGGTTTCAGGGTTTTTTCGATTACCAGCAGGCATTGGATTATTCAAAAAAGGTAGGCAAGCCCGTGTTTATCGACTTTACGGGTCACGGCTGCGTGAATTGCCGGGAAATGGAAGCCCGTGTGTGGTCGGACCCGGCGGTGATGTCGCGGCTGCAGAACGACTACGTAATGGTGGCTCTTTACGTAGACGACAAGACCGAGTTGGATGAATCTGCGTGGTACACCTCAACGTACGATGGCAAGGTGAAGAAGACCATTGGTGCCCAGAACGCCGATTTGCAGATTACAAAATACAACAACAATGCGCAGCCGCATTATTGCCTGGTAGACAGCGAAGGAAAACTGCTGGTATCGCCCAAAAATTACGACCGCGACGTAGCCAATTTTGTAGCTTTCCTGGATGCCGGAAAAGCGAAGATTTAGGGCAGGATCAGTCCCAAGAAAACATGTACTGAGTTTGATAACAAAAAATCCCGCCTGACTCAGGCGGGATTTTTTGTTAGAATGACGTTAGTACCGCTCAGACCACGGATTCAGTTGGGATAGCCTGAGATTGTACCAGTTCCAGATCGGGTTTCGACTGGTCGGCTACCGTTACGCGGCCACGCTCTTTGCGAACAATGCGTGAGTACAATGAAATTTCCTGATCGAACAGGAACCGGAAAAATAGGCGTACGTAGGAAGTATGGAACTTTAGGGTATCGTAGTATTCGGGGGCCGATTTCTTGATTTCGGGAAGCCGGTTCCAGGGAATAGACGGGAAATCGTGGTGCTCGTTATGGAAACCCACGTTCAGGTTTACGCCATTCAGACCACCGTAATAGCTGTATGTTTCCTGCTCCGGGTCGAGGGTCAGGTAGTGTTCCTGAATCCAGCGGGCACCCAGCGGGTGGAAGCCAACCGAAAAGAACAGACAAAGCAGCATAAACGCCAGCGCTTTCCAGCCGAACAGCACCACAATCAGCGTATCGAAAACCAACTGAACGACAATATTGGCTAGTACCCATTTGTCGATAACTGCCAATTCGTGCATCCGGATCGTACGTATGCCCTGGAAAACGGGGAAGAACAACAGCCAGAGAGCCTTCCCAATGGCGTAGTTATTAATCAGTTTGGCTTCGTACCAGTCGGGTAAATCGGCGTCCAGCTCGTGCACGCCCTGAAACGCGTGGTGCTTGATATGGAAGTTTTTGAACGACAAAGCCGTTGGAAATACGGTGGGTAGATTCGCAAAAATAGCCGCCCACATATTGGCAGTAGGTTTGCGGAAAATCAGATTATGCGCAGCCTCGTGAATACACACGAACAGCGTATGCGCCGGAAAAGCACCAATGAACCAGGCCGCAGCAACGATAACCCACCACGACTGATCCCGAACTAACCAGGCCATACCGGTCATCAGCGATACACAAGCCAGAATAACCCAGATTGTATTCGGGTTTTTTTGCCCGATTAACTTCTTTAATTCCGGGTGAGATTTCAGTATTTGTCGGGTACGGATTCGGTGGGGTTCGGAAGCGTTTGAACGAACGAAATCAGTTAACGTTGCCATAGATGAGGTGTCACTGGATAACGGAGACGCCTAAGCGCCGGGCCGCCGGTACGGTTTGTTGAAAATGAACAGTAAAATTAGTACATTTTCAACTGCCAGCAACACCCCGTTCGCTGAAACATATCTGATTTTTATCCTATTATCACGCAAAACAAGAAAGGCGAAGCTAAGTAGCTTCGCCTTTACCGATTCAGGTTGATTCAATCAAAAAAAGGTGGTAGTGAATGGTAAGGTGATGTGTAATGAATGGTGGCAGTAGGCTTTAGTATCCGATCGGGAAGGAATAACCCAGTGAAACGGCGACTCCCCGATTGCGCACATTGACATTGACAACCGGCACCTGTATTTGCCGGGTGAAACCCTGTGTATAGCGGCCTTCGATAAAGAATTTGCCGGTTCCGGCATCCATCGACAGACCAAGTCCGCCAACGGCCCCCACATCCCAGCGGTTCAGCATACCACCGTAGTTGATATCTACGTCGTAAGCCTGCGTTGTGAATAGGGCGGAGGCACGGGTCCGGATGCGCCCATCAACGGCGTAGCTTACGGCGGGGCCAGCAATCAGGTAAGGCTGCACGGCCCCATCGGTCAGGTTGATTTTGGCTAGCAGCGGAATTTCGACGTGCTGCGACTGATAGGCTATCGTGGCACCAATGGGCAGATTGAATCCCCCCAGTTTTACATCGATTCCTTCCCGTATGGCAACGCCTTTCTGTACATAGGCGAACTCCGGGCGGAATGAAACGCGGTCACTCAGCGGAATATCCAGGAAAACTGCACCCGTTGGGCCAACGGTCGAATGAAAAGCGGGAGTCAGGCTGCCTAAGTACTCAGGTTTGGAGGCAAACCCCAGGTTGGCCCCTCCCCGGACACCAATTTGAACTTGGGCAAAGGAGGTTTGCGAAACAAGGGAACCTAAACAGGCAATGAGACCGACAAGCACAATTCGTTTCATGATAGTAAGAGAGATAAAGTAAAAAGTGAAAACATGAGTGTAATCGTGTAAACTGTCGGCAATAGGCGAAGTGGTTGTTTTAAGTGATTTCGTAGGTTAGAGAGTGGCACTGCCCAAAGGATTAATCCAGACGAAAAAAAAATAATGAACACGGCCGTCAGCCTGTTTCACCCAACCACTTTTACCGTTTTCGGGATTGGACTTTTTCTTGAAAACATTGTTATACCCTTGTATCTTTACTGATTAGCAATACCCTTTACCCTGACCATGAGATATAGCAAGCCAACTAAATTTAGTTATCTGCCCAAACTGATGATGCCCCTGGACGTACTCGGACTTTTTGAGTGTGATCCCTTCGGCGGTTCTTTGTTAGTCAGGCGGATGCTGATTGGTATAGTGGGTTGGTCCACCTATGCCCGCTATACCGTAGTGAACCGTATTCAGATTGAGGGTACCGAAAACCTGGAGAATCTGCCCATCAACAACGTCCTGTTTCTCTCGAATCACCAGACCTATTTTGCTGATGTGATTGCTTTTTTTCACGTGTTCTGCGCCGTTAAATGGGGGTTTCAAAACACGTTGTTGCCGCCCATGTATTTGCTGGCCCCCCGCGCCCGGCAGTATTACGTAGCGGCTTCCGAAACGATGCAGAAGGGGTTGTTACCCCGCATTTTTTCGGCCATTGGAGCCATCACCATTGAGCGATCCTGGCGGGCAGAAGGCCGGGAAGTACAGCGGGCTGTCGATAATTCAGCGAATGACAAGATTGCCAAAGCCCTGGCGCACGGCTGGGTCGTGAGTTTCCCACAGGGTACTACAACACCCTACGCCCCCATTCGGAAGGGGACCGGGCACCTCGTGAAAAACATTGAACCCATTGTAATTCCCGTGGTTATCAACGGGTTTCGGCGGGCATTCGATAAAAAAGGATTGCGGTTTAAAAAACGGAATACACTTCTCACCATTCAGTTCAAAGCCCCACTTGCTTACAGTGCTGAGGATTCCGTTGAGGATATTGTAGCCAAAGTAAGGCACGCCATTGAGCAGGATACTCCGGAATGGGCGCAGGAAAATAGGTAGTGTGGATGGTAATCCGCGAATGAACGAAGTACTCTTCAAAAATAAACGCCTATGAACGCTTATCGCGAATGGAAAATAACACTAAAAAATCACCTGTTACCGGCTTTTATTCTTGTCGTTACGCTGTCTGCTTCCGGTTGTAGTAATGCCCATAAATCCACGGCTGGCCGGGATTTCTCCCGTGTGGTGCAGGACACCAATCCACCGGTAGAGCCGCTGTCGCCGGAAGTGAGTCTGGCCAAGATTCAACTGCCGCCGGGGTATCATATCGAGCTGGTGGCCAGTGAACCCATGATTCAGGAGCCGGTGGCACTGGCCTGGGATGGCAATGGCCGATTGTACGTAGCCGAAATGAATACGTACATGAAAGACGCCAACGCCACCGGCGAATACGCACCTACCAGTCGTATTAAGCGCCTGGAAGACACGAACGGCGATGGGCGGATGGATAAGTCAACCATCTTTATCGACAGCCTGGTGCTGCCCCGCGTCATTTTGCCCGTGGGAGATGAGTTGTTGGTTGGTGTAACCAACGTTCAGCACATCTGGGGTTACCGGGATACCAATGGCGATGGGAAAGCCGACGAGAAAAAAATAGTGTTTCGCAATGAGGCCATCGACTCCCGAAATCTGGAACATCAGAACGGCGGATTAGTCTGGAACCTCGACAACTGGATTTACCCGACCCGCGATAACCTTCGCTACAAATACCAGCAGGGGAAATTAGTGGCTGATACCCTGGTTGATAACATGATTGGCCAGTGGGGAATGACCAATGATAGTTATGGACGCCTGTTCTACTCCGAAGCAGGTCCCGGTCTACCCGCCGTGCAGATTCAGCAAAACCCGGCTTATGGGGCCCTGAACTTCGCCGACCAGTATTCAGAGGATTTTACAAAGCCCTGGCCAATCATTGGCAATGTTGACGCGCAGGGGGGGCGGGATGCCCTTCGGCCGGAGGATAATACCCTGAACAAATTTACGTCGGGTTGTGGACAGTCCATTTTCCGGGGCGACCGGCTGCCGACCGATATGCAGGGCGATTATTTCATTGCCGAACCGGTTGGGCGTATCATCAAGCGTGGTAAGGTGACGAACGAAAACGGAAAAATCTACATCGCAGACGCCTACAAACAGAAAGACTGGCTGGCTTCGGCCGATATGAATTTCCGCCCCATCAACACCTACACCGGTCCCGATGGTTGTTTTTACATTGTCGATATGTACCACGGCATCATTCAGGAGAGCGAATGGACAAAGCCCGGCTCGTATCTGAGGGGGATCATTCAGCAAAAAGGGCTGTACAAAAATCGGGGAATGGGCCGCATTTATCGCGTCGTGCACGACGACTTTACCCCGGATACCCACCGCCCGAATATGCTCAATGAGTCGAGTGCTCAACTGGTTTCGCACCTGGACCATCCGAACGGCTGGTGGCGGGATAATGCCCAGCAATTGCTCATTATCCGGAATGCTCAGTCGGTGGTGCCAGCGCTGAAACAGATTGCCCTGGGTGGAAAAGCATCATTGGCGAAACCCCCCAGCGCATTGGCGCGAATTCATGCCCTCTGGACCCTGGAAGGATTGCAGGCTATCGACAAGCCAACCCTCTTTCGGGCTTTCACCGACCCCGACCCGCAGGTTCGAAAGACGGCGGTCTGGATTAGCGAGCGCTATCTGGCAAAGAAAGACCCGGACGTAATTGCGAAACTGGGTATGCTGGCAAACGACCCCAGCCCCGATGTGCGTATTCAACTGGCCCTGTCGCTCCGAAGCCACAAAACGGACCAGACGCAGGCCATGGTTAAAACGCTGCTGGCCGACAACCCCAATAATGAACTTATGCAGTTTTCGTTCGCCACCTTCGCCGAAAGTCAAAAAGTGCTTGAGGCCGAGCGGGCGCGCACCCGAAACCTTAGCCCCGCCGACCGGGCTCTGGTAACCAACGGAGCTACTATCTTCAAACAGCTTTGCGCCACCTGCCACGGCCCCGATGGCAAGGGCATCGTAATAGGAGGGGGGCAAATGCCCGCACCTCCGCTGGTGGGTTCCCCCCGAGTGAAAGGTGACAAAATTCTGGTCATACAACTTCTCCTCAATGGCATGAAAGGGCCGGTTGATGGAAAAACGTACCCGGATATGATGCCCGCTATGGGTGGCAACGACGATACATGGATAGCATCGGTGCTGAGTTACATTCGAAATAGCAGCGAACTGGGCAATAGGTCGTCGGTTGTTACGCCCGCCGAAGTAGCCGACGTCCGGGCCAACACCCCCAAAATGCCGGGAATGACTCAGCAGGAGCTGGAAATCTTTAAGCTGGGCCGTGCCGAACGAATAAACTGGAGCAAACCCGATGAGAAGAATAAGGCCGAATAACATCAGGCTAGTGTGGTACGGCTGGTTAGTACTTTTACTGTTCGTGTGGCCCATGCCCCGTCTGTTTGCTCAGGAAGCTACCTATACCAACAGTATCGGGATGGAGTTCATATTGATACAACCTGGTAGTATGATCGTGGGTCGTTTTCAACCGCCCTATCCGAAAGTGAATCCGTCGGAGAGCGGATCCGCTGCTGTAAAAAAGGGCATGCCCTGGACAGATAAAGAGTATCAACTAGCCCGAAAACTGGTTGAGCAGGATGCCCGACCGGGATTCTCCGTCACCATCAGCCGCCCCTACTACATCGGTAAATTTGAGGTGACGCAGGAACAGTGGAAGCAGGTTATGGGCAGTAATCCGTCCGCTTTTCAGGGGAACAAGGTAAAGGACGATGCCAGCCAGCACCCGGTAGAACAGGTGACGTGGCAGGACGCCCAGCAGTTTCTATCAAAACTCAATGCGCTGGATAAGGGTCGGCGTTACCGGCTGCCCACCGAGTTTGAGTGGGAATACGCAGCCCGGGCGGGGGCACAGGACGACATTGCCTGGAAAGACATTCAGGAAGCTGCCCAGCTGGGCTCTGTCACCACGGGCCGCGTTGGGCAGAAAGCCCCGAATGCCTGGGGCCTCTACGATACACTCGGCAACGTGTGGGAGTGGGTACAGGACTACTACAACGGAAAGTTTTTCGCCGACCCCGTACCCGTTTCTTCGGGGAAACAACACGTGCTGAAAGGAGCTTCGTTTATGGGGGATGTGAAAAACGCAACCTACATGACGCATGCGGGTGGGCCAGGAAACGGTTGGGATGTTGGTTTTAGGGTAGTACTGGAAACGAAATGATAACCTGACTATGCGTCCAAAAAGTCTGCTTACGCTCCTGCTATGTACGCTGTTGCTGAATACGGTCTACGCTCAAATCGGGAAAATTCCGGCCGGGTTCACCCCCCTTTTCAACGGGAAAGACCTGAACGGGTGGCACACTAGCCGAACATCCCACCAGGGAACAACCGGCAATTTCTACGTGGAAGATGGCGTCATCACGCTGAAGCAATACCCTTATGGTCAGGGCGGTGTTCTGCTGACCGACAAAAAGTACCGCAATTTTGAGTTGTACCTGGAAGCCAAGATAGACTCTTTCTGCAACGGGGGAATCTTTATTCGCTCCACCGAAAGCGGGGCGGCTTACCAGATTGAACTGGCTATGCCCGGCTCACTGGGCGACCTGCTGGGCGAGCGGATGAACGTAAGCAAAGGTGCACATGCGGCCGGTATTGCCAGCGTCTGGAAACCGGGCGACTGGAACGCCTTCCGTATTCGGATGGAAGGTGCTGTTCCCACCATTAGCCTGTGGGTGAACAACGAGCCAATGTGGACCGTTACTGAGCCAGTCAATGATTTTGTAGCTGGTGAAACAACTGGTATGATTGGGTTGCAGGCCCACTGGTCGGCGGTGTATTCTGACGCAGCCAACGCCTTCAATATGGCTAATTCTTGGAAACCCGGTGCCGCTCACCGCTTCCGAAATATCGCCATCAAAGAGTTGAAGTAAGGAGAAAAACCAAGAGGAAACTCCGCTTAACTCATTAAAAGGCTACTGCCAGTAACCCCGGTCCCATTCGGAAGCAGTGGATTTCCAGTTGCTCTTCATGGTTGGGCAAGCGTACGTAGCCTACCAGTTTTTCCGCATCGTTGGCAAAGGGCTCAATGTGCAGGTGCTCCCGGAAAGTGAGCTTACGTTTGCCGTACAACTTGTACAGAGCTTCCTTGGCGCACCAGTAAATAGCCAGGCGATGCGGGTCATTGGCTGCGTGGGCAATTTCGTCGGCCGACAAAACGCGGGGTACTACCCGCCTGAATTGTTCCCGAATCGGCTCAATATCGATTCCAACGGGCTTTGATTTATGGCATATAGCCGCTGCCCAGCCACCCGTGTGCGAGAGGGATATGTGCCATTGGGAACCAATTAAAAATGGTTTCCCGAATTCGTCTTTCTGAAGACCCTGATACAGAGCATCCTGTTCTTCAATTAGTTGCCGGATAGCTACCCGGCAGGCCAGCCACTCAGTCCGCTGCGCCGGATGGGTTATCATAGCCAGTTCTTCCTCCTCCACGAAGGTAAGGGGTAGGCCAGCCCGCAGTGTCGGCTCATCGTCGGTAATTGACTGGAGTATGGCTACACAGTCCTGATTTAGTTGCAACGTCACAACTCAAAAGTCGGAAGTCGTTCGACAAAAAGAAAGGTTTAACGACCTTTGATTGTCAACTTATTCGTTTGAATGCTGTGGTAGTAGAAAAAATAGACACATTTGGCGGGCATCGCGACCCGGTTTATACCCTGGAAAACAGCGCTGTTGCAGACCAGTTTTTCTCGGCCGGGGGGGATGGACAGGTGGTACGCTGGCGACTGGAGCGGCCCGATTTGGGAGAATTGGTTGCCACTGTACCGGCATCGGTATACGCCCTGGCCCTGCACCCCACCAGTGGCCTGTTGTGGGTTGGGCAGAATTATGCCGGCATTCACCTGATTGACACCGAGCGGAAACAGGAGATGACCTCCCTCCAGCTCACGTCGGCAGCCATCTTCGATATAAAGTTTTATAAAAATGACGCTTTCCTGGCACTTTCGGACGGTGTTGTAGTAGTAGTTGACGCTGATCAGTTGGTGGCCCGGAAACACCTGAAGGCAACTGATCAGTCGGCACGATGCATCGCCATTAACCCCGTTGAGCGGGAGTTTGCCGTAGGGTATAGTGATCACACCATCCGCATCTTCGACTTGCTGACTTACGAACTAAAACACGTTATTTCAAGGCATTCAAATTCGGTTTTTACGGTCGCTTACTCGCCCGATTTCCGTTACCTGCTTTCTGCCGGGCGCGATGCTCACCTTACCATCTGGGACGTAGAAAAAAACTATATTCTGCACCAGGATATCGTGGCGCATATGTTTGCCATTAACCACCTGATGTTCAGCCCGGATGGCAGTCTGCTGGCCACCGCCAGTATGGATAAATCCATCAAAATATGGGATGCGGATACGTTTCGACTCTTGAAAGTAGTGGATCGGGCGCGGCATGCCGGGCATGGTACATCCGTTAATAAGCTACTGTGGACGGCTCCCGGTCAGCTCCTTTCTGCCAGCGATGACCGGACAATTTCGGTGTGGAAATTGTCCTGACAAACCGTACCTGAACAGGAATGCTCTATTTTTTGGTCTATTTTTTGTAAATTCCGTAGAATGGCTGTTAATTTCACCCTTATCTGACGAATAGTGACCACTCTAATTCAAGCGCACCAATGAAAATTACGCCTATAGAAATCCGGCAACACACATTCGAGAAGGGGTTGCGCGGCTATAAAGCAGAAGATGTTGACGCATTTCTGGTTTCGCTCTCACAGGAGTGGGAGCGCGTTACCAACGATCATAAAATGCTGAAAATGCAGCTTGAACTGGCCGAAAAAGAGCTGGGGAAGCTGAAAGAATTTGAAATGACGCTGTTTCGTACCCTCAAAACAGCCGAGGACTCCAGCGCACAAATAACGGAGCAGGCTAACAAAGTTAGTGAGGGCTATATCAATGAAGCCAAACAGAAAGCCGACGAGATTCTAGCCGATGCCCGTAAGCGGACTGCCCTGATGGTGAAAGATGCTGAAAACCAGTCCCGCTTTTTGAAAGATAATATCCTGAATGATCTAAAATCGCTGGAACATGATTTTAAAGCACTGGAAGGATACAAAGAAAATTTGGCGGTTCAGATTCGGGCACTAGCCAGCAATGCCATGGATAGCGTTGATCGGTTTGAGAAGAAATTCGCCAAGCAAAATCTGAAAGGGAAAATAGACGAAGTTACCACGCAGATTGAAACGGATCGGAACAAAGAGAACGAATTGGCAAAAATGGCGGCACCGGCAAGTGACTCACCGGAAGCGGAGCCCCCAACCAGTGACGCTGCCGATCTACCCGAACTGATCGACCGATCAGAAGCTGTTCCTGAGGCTATTCCGCTAGATGAGAACATGACGGACAAAGTGGAAGACAGCGTTCACATCGCTGAACAGGAACTGGTTGAGCCGACACCCGAAGAAGTACCTGTTGAGGAACAGGCCGAACTCGAACCTGCCCCGGTCAATGAAACACTATCAACGGCTGAACCAGTTAATGAAGAAGTCGTTGAAGAAGAAAAGCCCAAAAAAGGCGGTTCATTTTTTGACCAGATATAACGTAATGGGCTACCAGACGTAGTCCTCTTTATGGGAACAATTGCGCTAGAAGGACTCGAATTTTTCTCTTATCACGGTTTTTACGATGAAGAGCAGAAGATTGGCAATAAATATTCCGTCGATATAATTGTTACAGCCGATTTCTCGGAAGCCGCCCGGCGTGACCGCCTGAGTGCTACGGTCAATTACGAAGATCTGTATCGAATTACACTAGGCGTGATGAAGCAACCCGCGCGATTGCTGGAACACATTGCTCACCAGATTATTCAGGAAATAAGGGCTACCTACTCCGATTTGGAGGCTGTAGAAGTCAGCGTGTCCAAATTTAATCCGCCCATTGGGGGTGTGTGCCATCGGGCAAAAATTACCCTGAAAGAGTAAGGGTAATTGGTTGGTCAATCGATCAGTGCACCACAGGTGATAAAAATCAACAGCCGATGCCCCAACGGACTGACCAACGCATCAATCGTACTTACACCGCCTGCTGTAATCCGGCAAAGGAAATAGCCATGTGCGAAGCATCATAGATACACTCTCCGTTCCGAATCAGCAATACCTGCGGAGACTCATGCTCAACACCAAAGACGGATTCAATCTTATTCGATATTGGCTTATAAGCCAACAAATCGAGGTAATACGGTTTTACGCCCAAATGATCGTTCCAGTTGCGTTCCATGCGGCTAAGGGCCATATGGCTGATTGAACAACTGGTGCTATGCTTAAAAATCAATACCGGGCTCCTGTTTGACTCTTCTTTGATAAGATCAAGTTGGTCGTCGGTTGTTAGTTTGTTCCAATTCATTGTATCCACACGCTAGCTGTATTCTGTAGACGTAAAATTAGTTTTATGGTCAAAAAGTTCGCTAATTTTTTGGGGTGTATCGCAGCTTCTCGGCCATTGCGGGCGTTATCGCTTCTGAATAAGGACCGTAGGCATCGACCAGAACACCCTTATGGCCGTTTCGGGTTTCAATAGCGTACAGAACCGACTCGTCGGAGGGGTTCGTCATTCCTTCAAACCGGTATACATTAACAATGTCGAAGTCGGCGGGGCGGAGTTCGATGTTATCGGGCTGGCAGTGCAGGCAATCCGGTTTGAGGTTATAATCCTGTGTATAGCCTTCCTGGCGCAGACCTTCCAGTGCTTCGGTGAGGGTATCGTACGTTTTCATGAACGGGGGATTTGCTTTTGTGTTTGTAGCTTTGTTCGTATAACCAACCGCATAACCGCTTGTTTCCCGGACTTTATAACACAGGCATCTTTATTTTTCAGGCTCTGGCGCGGTGGCGGCCTTGGTTAACCCCAAAGCCCGCCAATGGGTGGAAGGCAGGCAGGATTGGGTAAACAGGCTGCGGCAACAACTGGCCAATAATAGACAGCCCGTAGCCTGGTTTCACGCGGCTTCGCTGGGCGAATTTGAACAGGGACGCCCCGTGATGGAAGCGTTTCGGGTACAGTATCCCAACGCATAAAATCCTGCTGACTTTTTTTTCCCCTTCGGGCTACGAAGTCCGTAAAGATTACGAGGGAGCCGATGTTATCCTGTACCTGCCCGCCGATACGCCCGAAAACGCCCGCCAGTTCGTGCAGCTGGTCAGGCCGGAAATTGCCTTTTTTATCAAGTATGAATTCTGGTACAATTACCTCCGCGAATTAAAAACGGTTCAAATTCCGGTCATTTCGTTCTCCGCCATCTTCCGCCCGAGCCAACTTTTCTTCAAGCCCTACGGCAACTTTTACCGGAATATGCTGGGGTACTTTAACCATATTCTGGTTCAGAATCAGGAATCGGTCGATTTATTGAAAGGCATTGGAATAACATCCGTTACGCTGGCGGGCGATACCCGTTTTGACCGCGTTGCACAGGTTGCAGCTGCCAGAAAAGCTATTCCGGTGGCGGACGTATTCAAAAAAGGTGTTCCGCTACTGGTGATTGGCAGTGTCTGGCCGGAAGATATGGATGTACTGATTCCTTTCCTGAATGCCTTTAACCAACCCTTGAAAGCGATTATTGCCCCGCACGAGATCCATGATGACTGAAATTGAACGCTGGCGCAACCGGTTGAATAAGCCTTCCATGCGTTTTTCGGAAGGCCCGTGAGCAGGACGTCTCAAGCGTGAGTTTCCTGTTTATCGACAACGTCGGCATGTTTCGTCGCTGTACCAGTATGGCGACTTTGCCTATATTGGTGGCGCGTTTAAACAGGGGTTGCACAACATTCTGGAAGCGGCCACTTTTGGAATGCCTTTGTTTTTCGGGCCGGAATACCGCA
Organism: uncultured Cytophagales bacterium; assembly: GCA_963782245.1. GTDB lineage: Bacteria > Bacteroidota > Bacteroidia > Cytophagales > Spirosomataceae > Spirosoma. Next base: position 2,718 of record CAWAJC010000037.1, on the reverse strand, counting down.
AATTTCAGGAAGCCATTGACCTGGTGACCGAAGGAGCCGCTTTTCCCATTAGTAATGCAACAGAACTTGCGGTACAGTTCGAAAAACATATACACGACTCCGAAAAAGCAACCCGCGTCAGCCGGCAATACGTGCAGCGGAACATTGGCGCAACGGCCAAGGTTATGCAGGTAGCAGCGAAGCTGCTGGGCGAGAGAGTGAAAGAGTGAACGTAACTAATCAGTAATCGCTCTTTCACTCATTTCGCTCTTTCACTTTTCACTCGTTTAACCATTGCAAATAGGCTTAATATTCGCTCCACCGGGTCCTGGTACGACATTCGTAATCCGGATGGTCATATATTTCAGGGCCGGTTGAAAGGCAAATTCAAACTAAAAGGGTTGAAAGTGACCAATCCAATTGCTGTGGGCGATCGTGTCCTGTTCGAGGTAGAAGACGAAACGGAAAACACGGCGATCATTACCGATATCAGTTACCCGCGAGAATTACATTATCCGCCAATCGGTCCATAAAACAGCCCACGGGCATATTCTGGCGGCTAACCTCGATCAGGCCATTTTGTTTGCTACGCTGGCCATGCCCCGCACCTCACTTGGCTTTCATTGACCGGTTTCTGGTATCGGCCGAATCGTTTCGGATTCCGACGACCATTGTCTTCAATAAATCCGATATTCTGAACGACGAAGGACTGGAGTATCAGCAGGAAGTGATGGAACTCTACGAGCGGATTGGCTACGACTGCCTGTTACGTCGGCAACGGAAGGCGCAGGAGTCGATGCATTTGTGAATTGCTCGATCAGAAAGTGACGTTGTTGTCCGGCCATTCGGGTGTGGGCAAATCGATCGCTTGTCAACGCGATTGCACCCGACCTCAACCTACGGACCAACGAAGTGTCTACGTTTGCCAACAAAGGCGTTCATACGACCACCTTCGCCGAGATGTTCGAACTGGCTCCTGATACGTACATTATCGATACGCCGGGCATTAAAGAGCTGGGCTTGATGGATACGTCGAAGACGGAGATTGAGCCATTACTTTCCCGAAATGCGCGACCGTCTGAACCAGTGTCGGTTCAACAATTGCCTGCACTTTAACGAACCCGGCTGCGCCATTAAAGAGGCCGTTGCCGAAGGCGACATCGCCGAAAGCCGCTATATGAGCTACCTCAGCATGATGGAAGGGGGGGATAACAGGCGGTAGGAGTTATATGTAGATATAGGATGTATGATGTATGGCTGACAGTGCCATCATCATACATCCTACATCACCTAATATATCTTTAATTCGTCATCGCGGCCAGCAAATCGGCCTGGGTAATGATGTGAACCTGCTCCTTTTCGTCGCGAACCAGCAGGGCTTTATTGTCGCGGTCGATGAGCGACGAAAGGGCGTCGATGGTGTTGTCCAGCCCGACAAACTTGAAGGGTTTATCCATCACTTCGCTCACCTGATGATCTTTCACGGCTGGGTCCTCAATGAGCCGGTTCAGCACGGTGAGTCGGTCAGGCTACCGACAATATGACCGCTCTCGTCGGTTACCGGAATCTGCGAAATACCGTAGCGATTCAGCACCTGAATCGCCTGACTCACCGAAACGCCCGAACCGATCGTGGTTAGCTGCGACGTGTCCATTTTTGTGATGCATAATGTCGCGGGCGGTTTTGAACGCACGATCTTCCAGAAAACCGTGATCCTTCATCCAGGTATCGTTGTAGATCTTGCCGAGATAGCGCGTGCCGTGGTCGGGCAGCATAATCACCATCACGTCATCGTCGGTCAGGTGTTCGCGGGCCCACTCCAGCGCGCCGTGTACGGCCGAACCGCACGACCATCCCACAAACAGGCCTTCTTCGCGGGCCAGGCGGCGGGTCATGATGGCCGCATCTTTGTCGGTCACCTTTATAAACTGATCGATGAGGCTGAAATCCACGTTTTGGGGCAGAATGTCTTCGCCGATGCCTTCGGTCAGGTACGGGTAAATCTCTCCTTCGTCGAACTCGCCGGTTTCCTTATACTTCTTAAATACCGACCCGTAGGTATCGATCCCAATGGAAACCACGTTGGGTTTTGCTCCTTCAGGAATTTACTCGTGCCGCTGATGGTGCCGCCCGTACCTACGCCAGCCGCAAAATGCGTGATTTTGCCGTCGGTATCGCGCCAGATTTCCGGCCCGGTGGTTTCGTAATGAGCGGCTGTATTGGCCGGGTTGTCGTACTGGTTGGGATACAGCGAATTGGGAATTTCGCGGTTGAGCTTCTTGGCGACGGAGTAGTAGGAGCGTGGATCGTCGGGGGCTACGTTGGTGGGGCAAACGACTACCTCGGCACCCACCGCCCGCAAAATGTCGATCTTCTCCTGCGACTGCTTATCGGCCATCGTGAAAATACACTTGTAGCCTTTGCCGATGGCCGCCAGTGCCAGGCCCATGCCGGTATTGCCGCTGGTACCTTCGATGATGGTACCGCCGGGTTTCAGTATGCCCCGTGCTTCGGCATCTTCAATCATGCGTACGGCCATGCGGTCTTTGACGGAGTTGCCGGGGTTGAAATACTCCACCTTCACCAGAATGGTACCCTGAATGCCTTTGGTTACTCTGTTGAGTTTGACCAGGGGCGTGTTGCCAATGGTGTCGATGATGGAGTTATAATAATTCATGGTCGTCAGTTTTGTTGTACTCGTCTAGGAATGATGTTACCTGTTGATGAAAATGCCGGAGC
>CAWAJC010000036.1:0-19543 GCA_963782245.1 uncultured Cytophagales bacterium | reverse complement strand
TCCCTCGCCACTGCCTAACTGCCCGAACGTCAGCGGCAGCCCGGTAAACTGATTGAACGGAATAGCTTCCTGATTAAAAGGGTACTGCTCCAGTTGAATTGCCAGCTCCCGGGTAAGAATGTCGTAGGATATTTTGTCTTCGTCGGACAGCGACTCCCGGTCAATGGATTTCAGTTTATCCAGCGTAGCGGTGTAAAAGGCCTTTGTCTTGGCCAGGAAGTCTGCCGAGATATCGTTGGGCAGCTGGTCATTGTAGCGGTTGTCCCCCTGCGTGGTCGCTTCAATGGGAAACAGTTTCAGTCGCTGCTCGTAATAGTCGTCCAGTATCGACGCAAAACTGGCATTGGACGTGGTGGTGGATTGCTCGCTCTTGTTGGTGTTGCAACCAAAAACGGCCGCCATAATCAGGGGTATTAGAAGGAGTTGTTTCATGCGGGATAACAAAGGCTTATTGACCCGAAAGGTACAGCATAGTCCGGTAAAATATAACCCGGCCGTCACGCCGATAAAATACGTCGGCGGACAAACTTGATTCGCTGAGGTGCTTTCAACCCTGGCATCTGGTGGAGGAAGTGGCCAGACATGGATAATCACATGATCAACCTCATACACTACTTCGCTTTCTTACTGCATAACATGCATCGTTTCACGGGGCAATTTCTGAAAAGGAGGCAGTCAAAAACGTACCTTTTACCACTTTACATAAACCGCTATTGTATTGAACAATACTGGTGTGAACATATAGGGGGCATTTACTTGATTTATACGGTTAAGATATTGGGCCGTGTTGAATATATTGCGAACGGGATGTGGAGAGGGATATGATTTCCTCCGAAAACGCTCAAAAATTGTGGATCATCAATAAATTGCCCGGCAGCAGAATCTGTCTCGTACATCTATTTACAAGTATTTAGAATACCGTGGGGTAGCTATTTGACCAACAAACTGCCTCATTTTAGTCATTGAGTATGTCCACACAACTGTTTACCAATCGGGATGGTAACACGCTGATTAAGAAATTAGAAGGCGTATTTACCCATGTGCCTGGTATTGCCTGCTTCGATGTATTGGTAGGCTACTTCCGGGCGTCGGGCTATTTCCGGGTACGGCCCCTGCTTGATAAAATCCCTAAAGTCCGCATTCTGGTCGGGATCAATGTAGACCAGCTGACCAAAGATTTTCACGATCGCGGGCAGACATTTCTGCGGGATGGCCATCTGACCAGAGAGGAGTTTCTGGCCGAAATGATCAAAAACATTCAGGAGGCTGATTACGATAAAACCACGGAGGAAGGCATCATTCAGTTTATTGATGATCTGGTTAGTGAAAAAATTGAACTACGCGCTCATCCTGAAAAGACCATCCATGCCAAGGTCTATATTTTTCGGGGCGACCCCTTCAATGAACATACGCCCTGTGAATTTATCACCGGCTCATCGAACCTGACGGCAGCCGGGCTAGGCATTAGCGAGAAGTCAAACTACGAGTTCAACATCAGCGTCCGCGATTACGCGCTCGTGAAAGCGGCTACCGATGAGTTTGAGTTTCTCTGGAACGAATCCGTTCCGATTCTGAAAGCCGAAGCGGATAAACTGCGGCAGCGAACCTACCTGCGCGACGACTTTACGCCCTTCGAGCTGTACATCAAAATGCTGATCGAGTATTTCGGCAAGCGGGTCGATTATGATCCGTATAACATCGAAATGCTCCTGCCCCCGACGTACTATAAACTGAAATACCAGACCGACGCGGCTAACCAGGGCTATGCCATCATGATGAAACACAACGGCTTTATTCTGGCCGACGTGGTGGGGCTGGGCAAGACCATTGTGGCCTGCATGATCATTAAAAAGTTTATTTACGAAAACGGTACGCACACCAAATTGCTGGTCGTATGCCCGCCCCCGCTGATCAATAACTGGAAACGAACGGCCCGCGATTTTCAAATCGAAAATCACCTGCAATTCATCTCCATTGGTAGTCTGCACAGGGTACTGGATGAAGAAAATTTCGATTACCACAACGCCGATCAGTACGACCTGATTGTGGTAGACGAATCGCATAAGTTCCGGAACGATTACACCGGCATGTACCTGCAATTGCAGGAGATTTGCAAACGACCGCGGGTGCGTCGGGCCGAAAACGGGGATGACCGCAAAAAAGGTCATGCTCATCTCGGCCACGCCCCTCAATAACAGCCCCGCCGATATTGAGAACCAGCTTTACCTGTTTCAGGATCGGCGCAACTCAACGCTGGAACGGGTACGAAACTTACAGGACTACTTTAAACCCGTTAAGGATAAATACAAAAAACTGGCCAGTGAACCCCGGCTTAACATCCCTAAGCTGAAAACCCTGTTTGCTCAGCTGCGCAACGATATTGTGGAGCCGCTCGTGATCCGGCGGACGCGCCGGGATATTGAAAATAATCCCGCTTTTCTGGCCGACCTGAAAGCACAAAACATTACGTTTCCTAAAGTGAGCGATCCCATTGAACTATATTACCGGCTGGATGAGGACCTGGCCGACCTGTTCTTCGATACGGTCCAATTGGTTACCGGACTCGATGCGGATGATCAGCCCGTGGATGGGTTTAGCTATTACCGGTACCGGGCTATTGAGCACCTGACCCGCGAGGAAGACAGAAAGCTGTATGGCAACGTAGAAAGTATATCCAACCGGCTGGCTGGTATAATGCGGATTCTGCTGGTGAAACGGCTGGAAAGCTCCTTCCATGCTTTCCGGGGGTCGCTGTCCCGGCTCAATAAAGCCATTGACAACATGCTCACCATGTTTGCCAACAACCGGGTATTTGTAGCGCCCGACCTCGACGTGAACAAGCTATTGGAAGAAGGCTATACCTACGACGAAATTGAAGCCCGGATAAAAATAATGGAGAATCCCGGTAATAACCGGGAATTCAAAGCAGCCGATTTTGACCCCGAATTTCTGGGATTGCTACAGGGCGAAAAACAGAAAGTAGCCGCCTTGCTGGAGCGCTGGCAACAGGTACACCACGACCCCAAACTGGATGAGTTCATTGACCGGTTGAAGACCGATTTTCTGCGTAAAAAAAACAACCCCAGCGGCAAGCTGGTCATCTTTACCGAATCGACCGAAACGGCCGACGATGTGCAGCGGTGCATGGAAGAACACAAATACGGCAAAATCCTCAGCGTTCGCTCGGCCAACCGGAAAGAGTCGGAACAGGCCATTCGGATGAACTTCGACGCCAACGTACCCGAAGACCGCTGGGAACATGATTACGACATCATCATTACCACCGAAGTACTGGCCGAAGGCGTTAACCTGCACCGCTCCAGTGTGATTATCAACTACGACGTTCCCTGGAACTCCACCCGGCTCATGCAGCGCATTGGGCGCGTGAACCGGATTGGTACGCGGGCCGATGCGGTGTACGTCTATAACTTTTACCCATCGGCCCACGGCGACGAGGAAATCCGGCTGGTGGATACGGCCCTGCGGAAACTACAGGCATTTCATACCGCCTTTGGCGAAGACAACAAGATCTTTTCCCAGCTGGAAGAAGTGGGCGAAGGAGCCTTGTACGGAGCCAAAATCCAGCAGGAAGAAAGCGAAACCGAAACCTACCTCACGTTTTTGCGGCAGTACCGGCAAAAGCACCCCAAACGCTTTGCCGAAATTGCCCGGATACCCAACAAGGCCCGGTGCGGGCGCAATGAAGCCGCCGTACCCAACGCCAACCGACCCGCCTACGACGAAGACGCGCTGAACCCCAACAGCCGCGCTACCTACCCACTGGCCACCACCTCGCTTACGTACCTCAAAAGTGACAACCACCCCGGCACGTTCTGCTTTGTGCCCAGCCAGGGACAGCCCGTCGAACTTACCTTTTTGCAGGCCGCTAAACTCTTCGAAGCCCCCGACGCTGAGAAACCGGTAGCCCTGCACCCCGAACACCACCAGCAAACCCTGACCGGCCTGGACTATTTCAAAACCGACAAAATACAGCAGGACATTCAAAGCCAGACCATCAATCGGCAGCAACTCAGCCCGGTAGAGAACAAGGCCATTACAAACCTGGCCTTTCTGGCAAAACAAGCCCCTACCGAGCAGAAACGGAATGCGCTCCACCGGTTTATCAAAGCCATTAAAGACGGTACGTTTGCCTCCAAGGGAATGCCCAAAGAAGTGCTTGATTTCTATGACGCCAACAAAAAACTGCTGGTTGACACCCATCGTATTTCTGGATGCGCTGTTCGTTCAGGTGCTGGACCGCTACGCCATTGCTGTAGATGCCCAGGCTGCCAGCGGTGGGCCAGCGCCTAACCAGCGCACCATTATCAACCCGAAAATTGTACTGACCATTAGCTTTACCTGATTAGGACGATACCTCAATTTTACCCTCATTCGCCATTAATCATGCCCAACACCTATACCCAAATTCACCTTCAACTCGTCTTTGCCGTCAAACACCGCGAAGCCACTATCTCACCAACGTGGCAATATGATCTTTATAAATACATCACAGGCATCATCCAGACGTATAACCACAAAATTCTGATTATCAATGGAATGCCAGACCATGTGCATCTTTTGATTGGTATGCGCCCCAACCAATCGCTTTCCGACCTCATGCAACACATCAAACAGGATTCATCTAAGTGGATTAATGATAGTCGGCTGACTCGTAGCCGATTTGCCTGGCAGGAAGGTTATGGCGCGTTTTCATATAGCAAAAGCCAATTACCCGCCGTTGTCAAATACATTGATACCCAACAGGAACATCATCGAAAACAAACGTTTTTAGACGAGTACAAACAATTTTTGAACCTGTTTGGCATCGACTATGAAGAACAATTTCTATTTAAACCGCTGGAATGAAACAGTCTGCTACCGGCCCACCGACGCTGCGCTGTTTTGTTCCTACGGAACGGGAGCGGATGAGACGGTTTATGGTGCTACCGACGCTGCGCTGTTGTGTTCCTACGGAACGGGGGCGGATGAGACGGTTTACGGTGCTACCGACGCTGCGCTGTTTTGTTCCTACGGAACGGGAGCGGATGAGACGGTTTGTGGTGCTACCGACGCTACGCTGTTGTGTTCCTACGGAACGGGGGCGGATGAGACGGTTTACGGTGCTACCGACGCTGCGCTGTTGTGTTCCTACGGAACGGGTAGAAGGTCCACCTATGCCATTTCCGCCCCGTTAGGGGCATAACAGCGCAGCATCGGTAGACCTGGACGACCAATACAAAACCATTTCCGCCCCGTCAGGGGCACAACAGCGTAGCATCGGTAGACCTGGACGACCAATACAAAACCATTTCCGCCCCGTTAGGGGCATAACAGCGTAGCATCGGTAGAAAAACGGACGATCAAGACAAAATCATTTCCGCCCCGTTAGGGGCACAACAGCGTAGCATCGGTAGACAACGAACGACCAGTAAAATGATTCTTATCCATTAACCTTCCCCCCCATGCCCGGAAAACTACACCTTCAAACCGCCCTCAACAAACCCTACGACCGTATCGCCTTTGTGCAGGAGGTGCTCAGCTCCGTTTTCGACGGGCGACTCACGGCCTATTCGCCCGCCCTGCCGCAAACAAACCTGACCCAAACCGAACAAGCTTTACTACAATCCGTGGCGCACTACGCCGATCTGCGGCTCGATGATGGTACCGAAGTACCCTGTTTTGAAATCCGGCTCCAGCCCCAGGTGCGCATTGAGCAGAGCCGCGTGGGTATTCAGCAGTACGTGCGTAAGCTGCTTACGGCCGGGCAGGCTATACTGGTCAACTTTGTGCCCACCGCTGCCAACGGCCAACCCGACCCCAACCAGCCCTGGCGGCTCACGCTGGTGGCCAAAGACACCGCCCTGATCGACGGTGAAATTAAGGACCGGCCCACCCACGCCAAACGCTATACCTACCTGCTGGGGCCGGGGCAGGCCTGCCGCACACCCGCTGAGCGACTGGTGAAACTCTACGAACAAACCACGCTCGACTTCGGCACGCTGGTGCAGACCTTTGAGGTCGAAGCCCTGAGCAAGGCGTTCTTTAAAGAATACAAACGCCACTACGAAGCCGTGAACACCTACCTGACCGGCTCGGCCTTCCGGGCGTCGGTGTTCAATGGCGACGAGAAAGCCATCCGCGACTGGTCTAAAAAACTGCTGGGGCGGGTGGTGTTCCTCTACTTTGTGCAGAAAAAAGGCTGGCTGGGGGCCAGTACCACCGACTACCAGGATGGCAACGCCCGCTATACCGTTAATTTCCTGACCGACCTGTTCCATCAGGCCGGGGCCAACGATGCGTTTTACCCCAACTGGCTGAGTCAAACTGTTTTTCGAGACGCTCAACCAGCCCCGCACTCAGGATAATTTTACGCTGCCCGATGGCCGCGTGGTGAAGGTGCCGTTTCTGAACGGGGGGCTGTTTGACCGCGACGCGCCCGACCGCAAAGGCCCCATTCCGCTGCCCGCCCGGCTGTTTCATAACGACCCGAATCCCGACGACCCCGCCCTGCGCGGCTTTCTGGATTTTCTGAACGCCTACAACTTTACGGTACACGAAGACAGCCCCGACGACCATACCGTGGCCGTGGACCCCGAAATGCTGGGCAATATTTTCGAGAACCTGCTGGAAGACAACAAAGACAAGGGGGCGTTTTATACCCCCCGCGCCATTGTGCACTACATGTGCCAGGAGAGCCTGATCGAATACCTCGACACGGCCCTGAACCAGCCCGGCCACCGCACCGACCTGGCCGATTTTGTGAGCACCAAACTGCCCAACGCCTTCGTAACCCGACAGGCCAGCGCCATTGATGCCCTGCTGGGCAGCGTAAAAATATGCGACCCGGCCATTGGCTCCGGCGCGTTTCCAATGGGGCTGCTGCAGGAAATTTACCTCTGCAAACTGGCCCTGAATGAGCTGGCCAACCCCAACGCGCAGGCCACGGCGGGCGACACCCACGCCCAGATCAAACTCGACATTATCCAGAACTCCATCTACGGCGTAGACATTGAACGCGGAGCGGTAGATATTGCCCGGCTGCGGTTCTGGCTCTCGCTGGTGGTGGACGAAGAACGCCCCCGCGCCCTGCCCAACCTCGACTACAAGATTGTGGTGGGCAACTCGCTGGTGAGCAAGCTGGACGACGAGATCCTGACCCTCGACTGGACCCTGCGCGGTACCATTGGGGCCGAACAGGAAATTGTGCGCCTGACCAAACGGCTGGGCCAGAAACAGCGGGCCTTCTTCTCGGCCTCGGGCGATAAGGTGGCCTCGCAGCGCGAAATCCGCGATCTGAAAATTGATTTACTGCTGGCGCAGATTACCCTCGACCGGGCCAAAGTGGTGGCCAAAATGCCCGGCACGAGCCTGTTTGGGCTATCGGCCAAAGACCAGAAACTCCAGATTACGTTGCAGGAACAGGTGCAGGGCCTCGATGCCAGCCTGCGTAAACTACGCGCCATACGCCAGGACCCCGCCAAATCGTTGCCCTACTTCGACTGGCGGCTTGATTTCCCCGAAGTGCTGAACCCGCACGTAACCGAAAACGTGGGTTTCGATATTGTGATTGGTAACCCGCCGTACATCCGACAGGACGAAGCTGGGCGATTTGAAAATACCCTTAAAGCGCAGTATAAAACGTTTGCCGGAACAGGCCGATATTCTGGTGTACTTCTACGAACTGGGTCTTGAGTTACTGAAAGAAAACGGTGCGCTCTACCCTCATTACTTCCAACAAATTCATGAAGGCCAACTATGGCGGACCGTTGCGCAATTACCTCTGGCAGTACAACCTGCGCCGACTGACTGACTTTGGCGAATTGCCCGTTTTTGAAAATGCCGCTACGTTCCCACTCATTGTAGAGGTAACCAAACAGGCAAACCCGGCAAGCGTCTGGTTTACCCAGATAAAAGCCCTCAACAACAGCGCCCTATCGGATACCGTAACGCGGCAGGGGAGCGTACTGGGGGCGGCTTCCTTTGCGGGCGACAACTGGAACCTGACGGCGGGTAGTGGGGGGCGATATTCTGCAAAAGATGAAGCAGATGAGGTACACCGTTGGGTAGAGTATGTCAATGGAGAAATTTACCGAGGTGTATTAACCGGCTTCAACGAAGCGTTTGTGATTACGGCCGAACAGCGTGCCGAACTGCTGGCCGAAGACCCACGCGTCTGCCGAAATTATTGTGCCCTTCGCTGTTGGCGATGATGTGCTAAATACCACTATTAGTAAGGATAGGTAATTTCTGATTCTGTACTAAAATAGGGGTCTGCCTGAATCATTTAAAACGGATTATCCTGCGTTTTTAAACATTTAAAGCAGTTCAAACTCTGCTTGAAAAACGTAATGGGACAAAGGCAACCATTGGTGGGAACTTCGTGCTTGCGCCTACTACTCCATTTTCGAAAAGCCAAAGATTGTTTATCCGGATATAGCCAAAGAGAGTCCAGAGTTCTAGCTACGATTGAAGCTGGTTGCTATTTAAATAATACAATGTTCTATTATACCACCAAAACATTTAAATATCTTGCTGGCATCTAAACTCAAATGCTGCGTTGGTACTTTCTGAAGCAAATTGTGCTGTATTAGGGGATGCACAGAAAGAGGGACCGTTTAGGCTCAAGTCAATACGTTTAACAGTTACCTGTACCGCTACCGAATGCATTTGATGAGCAAATCATTACTAACTCTAGTCACTCAAATCCTCGACGCCAAACATACCAACCCCTCGGCAGATACCTCCGCGCTGGAAGCCGAGATTGATTTGATGGTGTACCATCTCTACAACCTTACCCACGCCGAGGTGCTGCTCATCGACCCCGCGTTCGGCCTTACCGAAGCCGAGTATGAAGCCGCGGGGCAAAAAATGAGTGTTTCGTAACCTAAACCTATACCCGCCATGTGGCAAACTGAACTCTTTTCGCCCGGTCCGGAGCGTAACACGAAAATCGACGATATACTGTTTCGGGTGGGTGCAGAGCCTGTTTATGTAGGTACCGATAAACGCCCGGTTAGTGGCTTTAAAGCCATTGTAGGGTATCCTTACGGTGACGATCTTACGCGCAGGGTGTACAGTATCGTGTCGGACCAATACCAGTTGGTGCACAACCGGGATGCCCTTACGTATGCCGAAGACGTGTACCGGCAACTATTCGAGAAAATTAACACCAGTCAATTTGAGGTATTCAACATCCTTTATCCTAAACCTAAATCCTACTGCCACGTCGATATAATTGACAAGAACTATACCGTAAACGTCTGGCAGCAAGAGGTGTATGTGCCGTATATCCGGATGACCAACAGCTACAATAAAACCAAAACATTGAGATTCTCGCTGGGATTTTGCCGGAAGTTGTGCAACAATGGCCTTATTTTCGAGAAGGAGACCATTGAGGTAAGTGTAACTCACACCAAATCGGCCGTTAATCACTTTCGACTGAAGCAACCCGTTGGCGGGCTTGCCCGGCTCAAAAAACTGGAAGAAACCTTTATCCAATGGTTGCTCAAGCTGAAAGACTATCCGGTACAAGACAAATACGTGCTTCCGTTATGCGCCAAAATACTGGACCAGTCGTTTGACATTAAAACAAAAAACTGGGAGAGACTTGAACGAGAGAGTAAACGGCTCAATCAGTTCAATCAAACCATCGAGGCCCTGAAAAACAAATACGTATCGGAATTAGGTCCCAACGCCTACGCCGTTCATAACATCGCTACCGACTATGCCACCAATAGGGTACGACCCGATCAGGTCAATTCACTACAGCGCAGAGCCGGCAATTGGCTTGATACCTTTTGTAGCGAAACCACAATTCCCGGCTTTTCGCTTGAAGCCTACGTGAAAGATTACCAGTACTTAGTCAAGTGAACCCTATCCCTACACATTCTTAGCAGTATGATTCAGTCAGCCAGTAATTATCCACTCTCCATTCTTTTCAACCCCGATCAGAAGATCAAATACAGCATCCCCAACTATCAGCGTGAATGTCAACTACACTACGGCCACCCGTGAATCTGCAACCTACTCTGGCTGGTGTATCAGTTGATGCAGATACGGTTCAGTTTGATTTGTCAGATGGGCGAAGTGTGAAATTTCCGCTTGCCTGGTCAGTGAAGCTGCTGAACGCAACCCCCGAACAACGGCAAAACGTCACGTTTACGCCCTACAATGCCTTTTGGGACGATATTGATGAAATTATCGGCGTTGAAAACGTGCTGTATGGCGATAAACTCCACTTGTAAGCGATCATAAACAAGGCAAGAACCCACTCCTGATCGCCGGACATTGAGCGGGTTTTCTGGTAAGCAGCAACGGACTCATCATACCACGGTTGAAGAGTATAAAATGACGACGTACAGGAACTGTAAATACAGGTAAATCCGACAGGAGATACCATCAAAATGGCTCCGAACCGGGAACCCAGTCAGGTAACGGGTTGTGCCGTAGCTAGTACCTACCCGGAGGTGTGCATCGGCTGGTGAGAATCATATCGTTACATTCGGAGAAGCAGGTTAATTGCATACCTTAATCGCTCAAACAGACTCTTGTTGGTGTTTAATCCTACTTTTTATGTTCAGACTATCTGATACCCGCTACACACAAATCAGGCAAATGCATGGGTTATCCTGCATTTTACACATCGTGCTCCTGTTGTTCTCAATCAGTAGCGCGCTGGCTCAACAACCAGCGTCCACGACACCCCCTCCCAGACGGGTTAGCCCGTTTACCCAACCAGACCCCATTGATTTCAACGACCACGAGGGATACGTATCGCTGTTTAACGGAAAAGACCTTAAAGACTGGGACGGAAATCCTAAGTTCTGGCGGGTGGAGAACGGGGCCCTTGTGGGGGAATCGACGCCCGAAAATCCGAGCGGCAACAATTACATCGCGTATCGGGGTGTCGAGGCCAAAGATTTTACCTTAAAGTTCGAAATCAAAGTAGAAGGAGACGGCGGCAGCGGTATGCAATACCGAAGCCGGACCGGGCTTCCCTGGCTGGCGCCCATTTCGCCAAAAGTGACCGCCAACGTGGGCCCGGTCAATTTGAACTGGATGATGACCGGTCCACAGGCCGACTTCTGGCCCAGTCAGCCGTGGACGGGCCAGTTTTACTCGGAAAATACGCCTATGCGCATTCTGGCCTGGCGGGGACAGGTGGTTGAAGGGTTTGGTAACAAGCGAAAGCGCCTGATGGGAATTATTGGCGACAAGGATACCCTGGCCAGTCGGCACATTAAACCCAATGACTGGAATCAGTATACCGTCATGGCCCGGGGTGGCACATTTATTCATATTCTGAACGGTCAGCTGATGGCCGTTATGATCGACGATGATCCAACTTCCTCTAACAACCAGACAGGCCAGATTGGAATAGAAATCGAAGCCACCACCAAAGTTTCGGTACGGAATATCTGGCTGAAAAAACTTAACTAACGTGAATACGGGATTAACTTTTGCCCCGTATGGGGTTGAACAGCGCAGCGTCGGTAGAAAAATGATCTACACAGTAGCTGGATGTGCCGTAGGTACATAACTGGTTGTGTACCTACGGCACACTAAAATTTCCCTCACTATTGGTTTTCTACCGACGCTGCGCCGTTGTGGCCCCAATGGGCCAGAATATTCCTGATCTAATCCCGTATTCACGTTAACTAAGGCTACCAGGCCTGAACGATACCGCAGATTTGACCGACATGCACTGATTCGCAGCGCGGTGTAAGGAAAAAACCGGGCGTTTTTCCTTTAGGATGAAACGTCCGTTAACAAGTTACCTAAACCCCGTAGGTCTATGAAAAACAAAGCTGATCAAGATTCTCGTCGCGAATTTCTGGTGCAGGCCGCCACGGCTGCCATGGCGGCTCCACTCTTGCTACGTGCATCCGCACAGGCTGCCGGCCGTGCCGCCAAACTCAGGCATGCCTGTATCGGCGTAGGCGGTATGGGGTGGGGAGACCTGAACCAGTTCAAAAAACATCCGGAGGTAGACATTGTGGCACTCTGCGACGTAGACGAAAACAACCTGAAACGGGCTGCCGAGCTGGTACCCGGTGCCCGGACCTATACCGACTGGCGGGAAATGTTCCGGATGGAAGCTGACGCCTTTGATTCGGTGAACGTAACCGTGCCCGATCATAACCACTTTCCTATTGCGTATCAGGCTATCCGGCTTAAAAAACATGTGTACTGTCAGAAACCGATGTGCCATGATGTGGCCGAAGTGCGGGAGCTTACCAAAGCGGCCGTGAAAGCGGGCGTAATCACGCAACTGGGCACGCAGGTAGCGTCGACCATTGGCGACAGAACCGCCGTGCAGTGGATTAAACAGGGTGTTATCGGTAAAGTTAAGCACGCCTATTTGTGTTCGAACCGGCCCGGAGCGGTGGCAAAGTACCGGCTCGTAGGCCCCCGCCCGGCTCAGGGGCAGGAAGTTCCGGCGCATCTGCACTGGGATCAGTGGATTGGCACCGCCCCTGTCCGGCCCTATGCCCCCGATATCTACCACCCCGCCATCTGGCGCACCTGGCAGGACTTCGGTACGGGCTGGTCGGGGGATATTGGCTGCCATATTTTTGACGCAGTCTGGAAAGGTCTGGGCCTGAAAGCTCCGCTGTCGGTACAGGCCGAAGTGCAAAAATCATGGGAAGAGTCTGCCGACCGCCGGGCCGATACCTGGCCCCAGGGCAACCATATAAGCTGGGTGTTTCCGGGAAACGAACTGACCGCGTCGGATACCCTACCGGTAGAGTGGTTCGACGGGGAGTTTTATCCGCCCCAGGAAATCAGGGATTTATTTACCGGCGGAGAATACCCCGCCGAATCGGCCATGCTGATTGGTACCGAAGGGGCGTTGCTGATTCCGCACCAGAAGATGCCCGTCATCATCCCGACGGGTAACGTGAAAGCAGCTAGCAACCCCGTGCTGGAAGAGCGAAACCATTACCATCATTTTGTGAATGCCTGCCTGGGCGGTGAAAAAACGGAATCTCACTTTGCGCAGTCGGGTCCGATGACCGAGGCCGTTTTGCTGGGTACGGTGGCGATACGGGTGCCGGGCCAGTTGTTAAAATGGGATTCCACCCGGATGAAGTTTTCGAACTATCCGGCTGCTGATAAGTACCTGCGTCGTACGTACCGTAAGGGTTGGGAAGTCAAGGTGGCTTAAAGGGCTTTCCTACCAAAACCTGAGGGCGTTTGCGGGTTGACCAGTGACGGCGCACAACCGTACCCTTTTATGGTGGTGTTTGTGGCGATTGATGCCGCGATCGACCCGTTTCGATACAAAAAAACCTTAAAAACAGCCTGTTTTTAAGGTTTTTTTGTGATTTGGACATCGTGTCCCGGTAGGAAGTAGCGGGCTCGAACCGCTGACCTCTGCTCTGTCAAAGCAGCGCTCTGAACCAACTGAGCTAACCTCCTTTGCTGTCCGATGCAGTGGACAGTTGCAAATTTAGGAAACTTCGGCAGCTTCCAAACGCCGTCCGTAAACTTTTTGCGAAGGAATGCGCCACAGCAATACTAACCCAATGATAAACAGGACCAGCAGCCCCAGCACCGAGTTGCGCATGCTACCGGTAAGTTGTTCGATCAGGCCGTACACCAGCGTACCCAGCACGATAGACATCTTTTCTGTTACGTCGTAGAAGCTGAAATAGGAGGCCGTGTCGGTTGTATTGTCCGGTATGAGTTTGGCGTAGGTGGAACGCGACAGCGACTGAATGCCCCCCATCACCAGCCCCACCACGGCCGCCAGCCCGAAAAACTGCGATTCGGTCTGCACGTAATAGGCACCCGCACAAATGCTAATCCAGATCACAACGGCTACCATCAGGGCGTAGGTATTCCCCATCCGTTCAGAGAGTCGCGAGAAACCGTAGGCCCCCGGAATGGCTACCAGCTGAATGAGCAGAATGGTGATGATCAGACTCTGGCCGGGTAGTTTCAATTCGTCACTCCCAAAAATAGTGGCCACGTACATGACCGTTTGCACGGCCATGTTGTACACGAAAAACGCCACCAGAAACCGCTTGGCCAGGGGTTGCTCCTGCAAGTCGGCTCCAAACCTGCCGCAGCTCCCGGAAGCCGTTGAGCAGGTAGTTGCCCGTTTGCTGCCCGGTTTTTCGAACACCGTCAGGTCGGGTCCCGGCGGGGACCGGGCAGGTATCGGCTGAACGGGATCTGGGCGAAACCGATCCACCACAGCCCCACCGTCAGGAAGGCGATGCGGGAGGCCATCCCTTCGGAAATGTTGCCGAACCATTCGCGCTTCAGAATAACGACCAGGTTTATAACCATCAGCAGTACACTACCGATGTAGCCCATTGAATACCCCCGCGCACTCACCCGGTCATACTGGTCTTCGGTAGCAATGTCGGGCAGGTAGGAGTTATAAAAAACGATGCTGCCGCTCCAGCCGATGAGGCTGATCCAGAAGCAGATAACGGCAAAGGTGGTCGTTTCCCGGGTGAAGAAATACAGCAGGCTGCAACTGATGGCACCGGTATAGCAGAATACTTTCATAAACGCTTTCTTGCGTCCGCTGTAATCGGCAATGGCCGTGCAGATGGGCGAGAGTAGGGCCGTAAACAGGAAGGCAGCTGAGATGGTGTAGGAAAATAACACCGAGTTTTTGATACTCAGGCCCAGAAAGTTAATGATCGGACCACCCGTTTCGTTCAGCGCCGTGGCGGAGAAATAGACCGGGAAAATACTGGATACAATAACGAGCGAATGAACCGAGTTGGCCCAGTCATAGTACGCCCAGGCGGTAAGGGTACGGGGATTGTTTTTCAAGGGTGAAAGCGGGTAGGGGCAGGTGAGCGAGTAACTAAGGGGTGCCGTAAATTATTCACACGTTCGTTCATTCGCTAATTCACTTCTCAAAAAGTTTAGCACGACCTTCGTAAAGGCATGGTTCGAATCACCCGCTACCATGTGCCCGGCATCGGCCACGCTCACACTTTGCACGTGCGGCACGGCGTCCAGAAACTCGGTCATTACTTTTTCGCTCACCACGTCGCTGATGCCCCCGCGCACGATGAGCGTCGGGACGGTTAGGGCGCGGGCGGCCCGATACAGCCGATCGGTATTCTGGCTTTGCCTGGCAGGCTCGTTGATGCGTTGCCAAACGGCCAGCATGGTTGGGTCCCAGTGCCAGTAGTAGCGCAGAACACCAGTGGGGCTTTGGCGTAGCCGCAGGTTTTTCTCCAGTCGGCGGTGGCCGGCGGGGCGTTCCGGGGTCCCACCTGACCGGGTCTCACCTGACCGGGTCTCACCTGACCGGTGGGGGAGGTAAGCGGCCACGGCTTCGGCGGCCTCGTCCAGACTGGCAAAGCCATCCTGATTGCGGCTCATAAAAGCAAAGATGCGTTCGATACCTTTCTGCTCGGCGCGTGGGGCAATATCGACCAGTACCACAGCGCGAGCAAATGGAGGCCGCACCCGGTACCCGTTCGCCTTCGGCAATCAGGGCCGTCATGCCGCCCATCGAGGCTCCCACCAGGGCGGGTTTCTGATCCAGATGCGCACAGATGGCCCGCAAATCGCTGGCTAGGAATTCGATGCCATAGTGCCCCTCCGCCGACCAGTTGCTGTCGCCGTGCCCCCGTGCGTCGGGTGCCAGGGCGTACCAGCCCGCATCGGCCAGCCACCGGCCCGTGTCGCCCCACGAGTGGCGTGTTTGCCCGCCCCCGTGCAGGAGCAGAACGGGTGGGTGTGCCGGGTTGCCCCAGGCATCGGCGGTAATGAAAAAGCCCGGTTCGGTTTCGAAGGTCATCATGGAAGAGCAACAAGTATTAGGGGTGTATGTTCAGAAAGCACCCTGCCCGCAACCCGGCACCGGGCAGGATTTTCCGGCAATGACTACTGGTGCCGCTAAGCCTTATTTTGGGAGGTGAAACACGCACGCGCGGATTGCACAGCGGCAGAAAAAAAGGGACCGGTCACAAAGCCAGCAGGAACGGTGGGCAACCTTGCCTGCCTGGGCACGGAGAGAAAACGCGTTCTGGGTAGATTGGGCTGCCGCTATTACCCGCAAAGTATGATCATACATGAGGAGCCGATCGAAACGAAAACCAGGGAACGGCCTTTTTGCGCTGATACCGGAATTAATTTCTAAATGAGTCAATATTGAAATTGTTACACTTTATACCCGTTTATTTTTAGATAAATGTTACCGTTTCCCATATATGAAAAATAATTGTATCAAGAAGGAACAGTACGTTTTACTTGCGCCATAAGTATGTATGCCATTAAGATTTGCCGTATAGTATTTGAAGTTCTCTATCCGAAACTCATTCTCTAATTTAACGGTCAATATTGGCGGTTGTCAATAGGCGCCGGGTTGAACAGGCAATCAGTAAACCCTACTGATTTTCCTGCTAAAATTCAGCTGGCTCAGGCCAGTTAGAACCAGTCATCCGGATGGAGTAATGAGTTGTATGTAATGCTGAAGAAGAACAGAGTAAAGAATCATTTGCGCATCAATTTGCTTGCTGGTATTCTCTGGATCGTGCTCCTGGAGAGCTGTACATCTGCCAGGAAACTGGTTTATTTTCAGCCGGGCCTGAGCGGTGGGGATACCATAACCATGGCAGAACCCTTTGTTCCAACCATTAAGAAGGGAGATATACTATCCATTCAGGTAAGTAGTTTGAACGCAGAGGCATCGGCTTACTTCAATCCGCCAGCCGCAACGGAAGCAAACACTCAGTTGAACCCGGCCAATCCACTGGCCCCCGTATCGGGCTATCTGGTGGATGCGAGAGGGAACCATAAAACTACCGCTGATTGGTCAGGTATCCGTGCTGGGTCTGACAAATGCCAAAGCGGCCGAACAGATAGGAAACAAACTGACCGCCTACCTGAAAGAGCCAACCGTCAACGTCCGTAATCTGAACTTTAGAATTTCGGTGCTGGGCGAGGTAACGCGCCCCGCCCTGTTCACCATCCCGAACGAACAGATAACGCTGCCCGAAGCATTGGGGCTGGCGGGTGATCTGACCATTTATGGTCGTCGGGATAACGTGCTGGTTATCCGGGAAGAAGCCAATAAACGGGTGTTTGCCCGGCTGGATCTGACCCAGCGCGATGCATTCCGGTCACCGTATTATTCGCTTCATCCTAACGATGTTGTTTATGTAGAGCCGGGTAAAACCCGCATTACCAGTGTAGATAAAGCCTACCAGCTGGCTCCCATCTTCATTGGTGCCTTATCCCTGATTGCCATTATTGCTACCCGACGATAAGCTGTTAAGATAACCCACTAAAACGTTTCGATTCGCGTACTATGACTGCTAAATCAACGCCCATGTATACGCCTTACCAAATGATTGATTCGAGAGGTCCAAGCCTGAGAAGCTACCTCTCGCCTTACTTCCGTCAGTGGCCCTGGTTTGTACTTTCGCTGACCTTTGCCCTAAGTGGAGCCAAACTGTACCTGCTTTACAAGCAGCCCGTTTACCGGATCGAAGCTACTTTGCTGCTCCAGGACGAGAAGAAAGGAAATCAGCAGGCCAACCCGCTGAAAGAACTCGACGGGTATTCGCCCAAAAAAATGGTGGAAAATGAACTGGAAGTGCTTACTTCTTCCACCCTGATGGGCCGGGTAGTAGACAAGCTTCATTTAACCACGCGGTACTTCAGCAAAACACCGTTTGGCCGGGACTACGTTGAGAAACTCTCATTTGGCAAGCGGGAAATGTACACCGAATCGCCGGTGCGGCTACTGGTCGAATCGCCCAGCCCGGCCCTGTACGACAAAATGCTGGAGCTCCGTTTTCCCACTGCGCAACCGTGCAGCTCAACAACCGGACGTATCCCGTCAACCAGTCGATACAAACGCCCTACGGTCGGCTACGGGTGCTCACCCGCCAGGCAGTTGGACCCGCCACGGAGCCCGTTCTTGTTCAGGTCATGCCCCAGTCGGCGGCAGTTGGCCTGTACCGAAGTAGCCTGAAGGTGGCTCCAACCAGCAAAACATCAACCGTCATTCGCCTGACGCTCGAGGATGCCGTTCCGCAAAAAGGGGAGGCCATTCTGAATACCCTCATCAATGAGTACAACCAGGCCGCCATCACCGACAATACCAGGATGGCGGCCAAAACGCTGCAGTTCGTCGAAAACAGACTGCGAATTGTAGCGGGGGAGCTGGCTGCGGTGGAGAAAAACGTAGAGAAATACAAATCCACGCTGGGTATCACCGACCTCAGCGCTCAGGCTCAGTCGTTTTTGCAGACCACCCAGCAGAACGATGCGCAACTCAACCAGATAGACGTTCAGCTGGCCACCCTGGGCGATCTGCAAAAGTTTATCAATACGCAGTCCGATAAACGGGGCAGCACGCCCGCTACGATGGGCATTAGTGACCCGGTTTTGCTGGGCCAGATCGAAAAACTCTCGCAACTCGAACTGGAGCAGGACCAGCTGCTGCAAACCACATCCGAGAAAAATCCACTGCTGCAAACGGTTGATAACCAGATTAAAGCGACTAAAAACAACATTGGTCATAATATTAGGACCATGAAATCGATGTTGCTTAGCTCCAGGCAGCAGTACCAGGCCAACAACCAGCAACTCAGTGGTGTAATCCGTACCATACCCCGGCAGGAGCGGATGCTGATGGACATTAAGCGGCAGCAGTCGATCAAGAACGACCTGTACACGTACCTGCTCCAGAAGCGGGAAGAAATGGCCGTTATGTTCGCGGCTGCCATTGCCGACAGCCGCATCATTGATGGCGCTAAGAGCAGCACGTGGCCCGTTAAGCCGGTGGGCGTCGTTATTTACGCCCTGTTTGGGCTGGTAGGTCTGATGGTGCCCGTAACGACCATTGCCGGGTGGAGAACCCTGAATACCCGGGTTGCCCGCCGGGACGATGTGGAAGACAGTACCCAGGTTCCTATTCTGGGTGAAGTGATGAACAAACGCCACCGGGAGCCATTGCTGGTCGCTCCCGAAGCCGGTCGGTGGTGGCGGAGCAGAGTCCGGGCCATCCGACCGACATCAGCTCGCAGCCCTACAACCCGGAAATAACGCTGTTGCCAACAGTCAGGTGTTCCTGCTACCTCCAGCATCAGTGGCGAAGGCAAATCATTCATATCCCTTAACTTGGGCGCCAGCCTTGCCCTGCTCCGGGAAACCACCGTTATCCTGGAAATGGATTTGCGGCTGCCCCGGTTGCACCAGTCGTTTGGTATCGACAACTCGGTGGGTTTAAGTATACCTCAACGGCGACGCGACGCTGGACGAAATTCTACAGCCTGTGCCGGGGCACCCCAACTACTACATGATTCCAAGCGGTCCCCTGCCGCAAAATCCGTCCCGAACTGTTGAGCAGTAGCACCATGAAACAACTCATGCGGCTGTTGCAGGAGCGGTTCCGGTACATCATTCTCGATGCGCCCGCCCATCGGAATCGTTACGGATGCCCAGGTGGTCTCCCGCTACGCCGACACAACCCTGTTTGTGGTTCGACACGGAGTGACGCCCAAGCAGAGTCTGAAAACCCTGGACCTGTTGCACCGGGAGCAGCGCTTCAGAA
>CAWAJC010000035.1:5000-83743 GCA_963782245.1 uncultured Cytophagales bacterium | reverse complement strand
GCGGACCCTTCCGGGAAGCAATGACCGATGCTGCGGGCGTAGTGAAGCCAGACCAGGCCTACCCTGTGCTGATGAATCTGTTGCCGGTAGGCATGAAAGGGCTGGCCTTTGCGGCACTCACCGCAGCTATCGTTGCGTCGCTAGCCAGCAAATGCAACTCCATCTCAACCATTTTCACGCTTGATCTTTACAGGAAATACGTGGACAAAAACGCATCGGAACAGAAACTGGTTACCGTAGGGCGGTGGGCGGTGGTGGTCTCTTTTCTGATAGCCATTGCCGTAGCACCTATGCTTCGCTCACTCGATCAGGTATACCAGTACATTCAGGAGTACACGAACTTTGTTACACCCGGTATTTTTGCCATATTTCTGCTGGGTTTCTTCTGGAAGCGGGCCACCAACCGGGCCGCTTTGACCGTGGCCATTATAACGCTGCCCCTTTCTACACTACTTAAATTCTGGCCGGAAGTAATGGATTTAGTAGGCATTCAGTCCGATCCGATTCCCTTTCTGCACCGTACTACCTGGGTATTCTGTATCGATATTTTGCTGATGGTGATGATCTCACTGACTGATCCGGCCGGGTATGCTAACAACAAAGAAATTATCGTTGACAAACAGATGTTCCGGGTAACCCCTTCGTTTGTGATTGGGTCAGTCAGTATTTTCGGTATTCTGGCTGTGCTATACACTGTTTTTTGGTAGCCTGAGCAGCAACTTTTTATCCATAAATTACCTTATCCTGTTGATAGACAGGAAAAAACTTTAGATTTGTCTTCTAATTTATCAGCCGTCATGATTAGCGAAACAGCCCCACTCACCAGTCTGGATCAATGGGAAGACGACTTATTAAGTCGTTATCCAGAACCCGAACATAAGTCGAAAGAAGACTATCGGAATTACGATTCGCCCGAACGCGATACGGTTCGGGAGTTTTATCGGCTCAATCATACCTATCAGACGTACGATTTCGTGCGCGAAAAAGAGCGCGAGTTTCTTGCCTTCGACAAGAAAGAACTGCCCGTTTGGGGGGCAATGGAGTTCCTGAACACACTGGTGGACGACTCCGACCCGGATACGGATCTGGACCAGCTTCAGCACCTGCTCCAGACAGCCGAAGCCATTCGCGCCGACGGCCATCCTGATTGGTTTGTACTGACGGGCTTTCTGCACGACATGGGGAAAGTACTCTGTCTATTCGGCGAGCCTCAGTGGGCCGTTGTAGGCGACACGTTCCCGGTGGGCTGTCAACATTCCGACAAGATTGTTTACCCTGAATATTTCGCCAATAATCCCGACAGCCAAGATGAACGGTACAATACTAAATATGGCGTGTACGAACCGAATTGCGGCCTTCGGAACGTACATATGTCGTGGGGGCACGACGAATATCTGTACCAGATCATGAAAGACTACTTGCCCGAACCAGCACTGTACATGATGCGGTACCATTCATTCTATTCGCAGCACCGCGAGGAAGCGTACAATCACCTGATGGACGAGCACGACCATGAGATGTTCAAGTGGGTACGCAAATTCAATCCGTACGATCTGTACTCAAAAAGCCCCAAGCCACCCGTAGTGAGTGAGTTGAAGCCTTATTATGAGGAGTTGATTGCAAAGTATTTGCCGGCTACGATGCGGCTGTAAGTTGTTTTATACGGTATGATCTATGTTCCGTAAGCAGACGAATCATTTCGTCTGCTTACGGAATTTTTGTAGCTACGTTGTCTACTGTTCTCCTTGTTCGTCTCTACGTCTCCGTGCTCCTTTTTTTCATTACACTCTACCTACTCTCCAACGTAGCCGTTGGTGCCTGGGCGGCCCGTCGCGTAAAGACTTCGCAGGACTTCGTGCTGGCGGGTAGGCGGCTACCTCTGTTACTGGCGGCTTCGGTCACGTTTGCAACCTGGTTCGGGTCAGAAACCATTATGGGTGCTCCGGCTATGTTCGTAGACGGTGGATTTCTGGCGGTTATTGAAGAGCCTTTTGGATCAGCGTTGTGCCTTTTCCTGGTCGGCGCTTTTTTTGCCCGCCCACTGTATCGGCTCAACATTACTACCTTCTGCGACTACTTCCGTATCCGGTACGGTCGGTCGGCGGAGCTACTTTCCGCCCTTATGGTTATTCCCTCCTATTTTAGCTGGATTGCGGCTCAACTGGTAGCAATCGGCATTGTGCTGAGTGTAGTTACTGCTGTGCCCCGTGAGTACTGCATTATTGGCAGTGCTGTAGTAGTAATGATTTATACCTTGCTGGGCGGCATGTGGTCCATTTCCATTACCGACTTCTTTCACAACCTGATTATCATTCTGGCACTGGTCGTACTGAGTGTGCTTTTATGGAGCGAGGCAGGCGGCTGGGAAATGATAGAAAAACAGACCCCACCGGACTTTTTCCGATTCCTACCCAAATCGACGGGCAAAGACTGGCTGGCCTATATTGCCGCCTGGATTACAATTGGACTCGGCTCTATTCCACAGCAGGATGTTTTTCAGCGCGTGATGGCTGCAAAAACAGAGAACACCGCTGTTCGGGCGTCATTCCTGGCATCGGGTATGTACGTCACGATTGCGATGTTACCCCTGTTCATTGCACTTGCGGCCAAATTGCTTCATCCTGACTTACCCAAAGACAACCAACTCATTATTCCCAACATGGTTATGCAATATGGTAGCCTTCCGTTGCAGGTGTTGTTCTTCGGAGCAGTAACCTCGGCTATTCTGAGCGTATCGAGTGGGGCAATTCTGGCCCCGGCAACCGTTTTCGGAGAGAATGTGGTAAAATTCTTCCGGCCCAACATTGCCGACAAGACGTTGCTGGCCGCCATTCGCTGGGCTGTAGTAGTCATAGCCCTCATTTGTGTATTAATGAGCACCACCCGCGACACGAACATTTTCGATTTGGTTGGTGAATCATCAGCCTTCAGTCTGGTATCGCTCTTTATTCCCCTGGCGGCCGGTATTTACTGGAAACGGGCCAACCTGGTGGGATGCCTTTGCTCTATGCTCGTTGGGTTCTTTGTGTGGTTACTCTGCCTGTGGCAACAAACCGAAATCTCGCCGATGTTATGGGGCTTGCTGGCAAGTACGATCGGCATGGTGGCAGGGAGTATGTTTTTTAAGCGCCCGGCACCTAACCATCAGTAATAAATACTCTGGACTGGAGGAGGGTAAAGTAAAAGTAGCAAACGATGCTTTCGTCGACATACCCCGACTTTTACTACCCAAAGTACCGCTGCTCAATACGGCCAATGTAACCCAGATAACTGGCACTATCGAACCAGGGCCGGAGTTTTGCGCCAATGTTTGGGTAAAGATTGAGGTCTCCCAGCTCGCTGATAGGTTTCCAGACAACATCGAGGGCAGTTGTCTCGTTGGGGTTGAGCGTGGGCGTACCAGTAAAGGTCCGGACGGCGAACACAACATGCAGCACATCGTCGTTGCGCTGAGTGAGCAGCATCTCACCCGCCAAGATCATTTCACCTACCTCGATTGCTATACCTAATTCTTCGCGGACTTCTCGAATGATCGTTTCGGGTAAAATTTCTCCACGGTCGGGACTACCACCAGGCAGAGCAAACACATCCTGCCCCCCGTACGAGTAACGCATGAGCAAAACGTCTATCTGGGTACTACTCTTTCGCCAGATGAGGGCAGAGGGACGAACTTTCATACTGGAAACATACAAAAGCGCAACTGCTTTCCCAACAAGTTAGAGAAACAATTGCGCTTTCAAACCAAGTGTTCTTGCCGGCCTCTCAGGCCAAATCCCACGTTGTTTCGAACAGGAACCACGTACACCATTCGGTATCATCGATGTACAGTTCCAGCGAACTGGCGGTGGCTACGTATTCGGCATTAGCAAATTTGTGTGCACCGCGCCTATTTTTGGTCATTTTACTGGTTTCGGAGATACGTTCCTTCGACATGTCCTTTGCCGTTACGAAGTCTTGGTCATTATCTTTTACCCGTTGCAACTGGGCAATGGGTGCAACGACGTTTATTAAACCTCCCTTAAAAGCGGGTCAGTGCTCGTTCTGACACCGTTTTCCCAATGGATAAGGAGGATGTAGCGGCTGGCGATGGGGCGTTGAGTACATTGATGGTTTTGTCAGTTTCTACAATGGCAAAATCATCGAGCAGCCCCCCTGTCCGATCACAGGCCTGCGCCCGAACACCGGCGCCCCCCGGTTCCAGATCGTCTTCCTGAATATCCGGAATCAACGCCTGCAATGCCTTGGTAAAGGCTGATTTAGAAAAGGACCGGTACATTTCCCCTAAGCCCGTTTCCCAGTATTTAGCGGCAACTTTTTGAAAGCCCGGCCAAGCTAGTGTCTGCGCCAGTTCTTTTAGATTAATATCTGATTTTTTGTAGCCTTCCCGCTGGAATGCCAATACCGCATTAGGACCGGCTTCCACACCACCATGAACCATACGGGTGAAATGGACACCCAGAAAGGGAAAATTGGGATCAGGAACAGGATAAATCAGGTTTCTAACCAGGTATTCTTTTTGAGGCTTAAGCTTAAAATATTCCCCCCGAAAAGGCACAATACGAACGTCTATGGCTTCCCGTTGCGTCAATTGGGCAATTTTATCGGAGTACAAACCGGCGCAGTTGATAACCAGCCTGGTTTCGTAGCTATTTTTGTTGGTTACGACAATGCTAAGGCTCGTACCGGTGGTTATCTGTTCTACGCGTTCACCGAGCTTTATTTCACCCCCGAGTCCCCTGATTTTCTCAGCGTATTTATCAGCAACCTGCTTATAATCAATGATACCCGTTTGTGGTACAAACATCCCGGCAACCCCGTTTACGTGTGGCTCAATGTCACGCATTTCGGCTACCGACAGCTTTTTCAGTCCGCCAAGTCCATTTTGCAATCCGCGCTGGTAGAGGGTTTCCAACTGGGGTACTTCTTCCTGCTTTGTCGCAACCACAATCTTGCCGCACAAGTCATACGGAATAGCTTCGGCGTTACAGAAGTCGAGTAGCATCTGATATCCCTGGATGCAGTTCGTAGCTTTCAGGCTACCGGGTTTATAATAAAGTCCGGAGTGAATAACACCACTGTTATGGCCGGTTTGGTGTTGAGCAACAGCCGATTCCTTCTCCAGCAGAACGACGTTAAGTGCTGGTCGCTGCTGTTTCAATTGCAAGGCGGTAGCGAGTCCCACAATGCCACCACCAATAATTACTACATCTGTCATTTGCAACCAAAGATACGCATTCTGTTCACTGCAACTGTGCTTCAATCCAGGTCAGGCCCCGGCCGTAGAGCGCGTGAGCAAACCGCACCCGATTATCAAATTCAGCGTTTCCGGTATGCCCATCGGTCATAAATCTCCGCACCAGTCGGGCGTTGTCCGACGCCTGAGGTTGTTCTGTTTCTGATTCCGTTTCGGTGCGAAAGGCCGAAAACGCCGGAGCATCGCCCTCAAAATGTTGGAAAAAAAGATGGCCTTTAGGTGTACGAACGGCGCACAACACACCACTCGAACGGCTCGTCGACGGCGCCAGGCTTCCCTCCAGCCCCCGTTTCAAAACGATAACTCCATCAAAACCAGCCAGCATGGCCAGTTCTGCCATTTTCATCTGATACGTAATGTGAAATACGGATGTCACCAGTATCCGGGCGTGGCACGGATTGAGTACTTTCTCGAGCGTAGCCAGAAATGGCCGCTTAATAATGACCGTGCGCCGGTCTACCCATCTGTTGAGCGCGGGCGACAGTGCTTTCTGATCCAGTACCCACCCGAATGAATGCAGGGGCGTATCGAGTTCATGGTTGCTTTGCAGAAACTGGCAGCCCAGGTTCATGTAAAGGTCAAGGGCGTTGAGCGTAAACTTAGGCCCTCCCGACCGACCAACCATGGATATTGCTCCGTAGCCCCGTTTCTGAAAAAACTGCCCTAGGAGCGGAGTAATCAGGTAGCTATGTTCGACACCGTCAAAGGGCTCGGCCAGTTGAATTAATGGCCGGTCGGCACAGCTTATCGGGCCGAAGCCGGGCGCGTACGTCCGTTCGGCAGCTCGCATCAGTCCGTGGTATTCTTCGTTGGTTTCATGCCGCACCCGCATGATACTGGCAGCCAGCCCCCTAAACGTCTCACACACGCCATCGCCAAACAGATAGTCGCCTAGTTGTTCCGCTTCGCTCACCTGCAGATTTGCACCACGAACAAGTTTGATGGCTAGGGGATGCAATCCCACGGGTAAATCGGGGCAAATTTTGTTGATAAAATAGGTGGGGTGGTCAAAAGCTCCTTTACCAATTACCTCTTCCAGGGTTTTCTCTTCGGGCGTCATTCCTTTGACCAGTAACGCACCCAGGAAGGCGCCACGTTGCAACGGATGAGTCGCTGGATCCAGCAAGGCAGCCCGACAGTCAGTCAACAATTCGGGAGTAAGCGGTTTGCTGCCGTACTTACCAATGCCAATATGTTTGATACCACGCCCAAGCGGGGTGCTGGTGGCAGGTGTATCCAAAACCATAGGACTCGTGTGTTTAACTGAGCATTAGGAAGTAAGTAAATGTAAACAAAAAAGGCTCATCCACGGCTGAACGTACCAGACACTTTTCGGTGTACATTCACCCATATCCGCTTAACGCCAGGAACATCGAATGTTAAAACCGGGTGTATATCTCTTTCAGTAGCTCGCCCGTCCGTCGGCGCATGTCACTTACCGATTGGGTAAAGTTATTGTGCATGATACTGAAGTAAAGCAGCTTACTGCGTTTGGTTACTATATAACCGCTCAGATTATAGACGCCGGTCATTGAACCCGATTTGGCAAATACATAGGGGTTGCCATCTACTCCAAGATTTCGCAGTGTACCTGACTGCCCGGCGGCTGGGAGTAGCGTAAAGAGCCGCTTTTGAGGTACTTTTTTGGCTATTTTCGTCAATAAATCAATCAGTACATTGGGCGTGAAGGCGTTATAACGTGATAAGCCAGACCCATCTACCCATCTGGCAGCACCTGCCGGTAGGTGCAGAACAGAATCGGTCATTCGATGTAATTCAGCTACCGGATCAAGTTTTCCTTTGTTGCGTTCAGCCGAGATCATAAACAGCGTTTGCTCGGCAAATTGATTATCACTTACGTGAAGCATCCGCTTGTAAAGGGAGTCAGTAGGGGTTCCGCGTACGACCCATGTTATAGCAGGCATGGGAATGGAAGCGACATTTACGGGCCGGTGTAGTGTATCAGCCAGTAATTTGGCAACCAATCCGGGCGACCATCGAAACGGCACATCCTGCCGGGTGGACGGGCTACTGGCCGAGCGAACAAATTGGTTGGCGTACTCGACTCTGCGTATCCCGCCGGGCTTGAGGCCGGTAACCACATGAACACTATCAGCCAGCAAACTGGGGCTCACCGCTCCATTTCGAAAACGAACAATATTACCGTATATGGGCAACGCTGCCAGTTCGGCAGCGTAATCATCATTATAATCATCCCAGGCCCAGCCCGGTCCAAAACGCGGTCCTGTGTAGTTAGTAGCAGAGAAAAACAGGCGTTCCGGACGATTCTTCAAAAAAGCCAGTACCGTTGTATCTGGCAGATCAGGATGGAGCAACAGTGGGTTTCCCGTTCCCCAAAAAATTAAGGAATCGGCACGAATTGTATAACGCAACGCCGGGAGAGAGTCTGGCAAAGCCAATAATCCGGCGTAAAAACTAAATAATTTCGTGTTCGACGCTGGCACAAATGGCTTATCAGCATTATGCTGTATCAATGCCCGTTGCCGAACCGGATCATACACAGCAACACCGGTAAAATGATCCGTATAAACTGGTTTTGTTTGGAGTTCGCGACGAATATGCCGGGCCGGAGAGCAGGCAAAAGTCACTGAAAGAAGGAGTAGAAAGCTGGAAACAGTTTTCATGCGTGAACGGCCAGATCGGGATTATTTCACAATAATAACCTTCTGCGTCAGGAGTAGATCACTGGTTTTCAATTGTATAAAGTATAATCCTTGGGGCAGTTGACTGATATCAAGTTGCTCACTAATTTTCGTATGCGCTGCTTTCAGTGTAAGTTGACTCATAACCTGGCCCGTTGGTTGAGCAATAGTTACAGTAACTTCAGCTGATGCTTTGGGTAGATTAGCCTCCAGTTTTATCAAACCATTGACAACCGGGTTAGGGTACACCCTGAACGCTCCGGCTGGAACAGGATCGACTGCCAGCACAGGTGGTGGCGGACCGGCCTGAATCCGGAGGTTGTCGATAGACCAGCCCCAGCCGTACGATAACTGGTCGGAAAACAACCGAAACCGAATCAGCACCTGATCCCCGGCGCTGAAGGCTCCCGCCGGTTTCAGGAGGGCTATTTCCCGCTTGCGATACAAGGCAGGAATGCCACCCGCTCTTGAGTTTCGTTCTCCGTACAGCCCTGGCACGAGGTCGCTGTTGTACGCTGTTGACCACTCTCCCCTATCGTTGGATGTGTAAGCATCAATCAGCGGTTTCCACGTACGGCCGCTGTCCCCAGAACCTTCCACGATAACGTAATCATAAAAGTTCGCATCACCCAGTCGACTACTGGCATCCCCCGATTCGACCAGTACAACTTCATCAAAGCGGATGTAGGCACTGTCCGGGTTTGCTTTTATCCGGATGGGGGTCAACAACACTATATCGGTATTAGCCTGCGATTTATAGTCATCACCATTACGGTACGGATGTTCTGAATGAATGGCCGGATTCCCAAAGCTTGCGGGAGTTATGATAGAAAGCCCATTCCCTGCGAAGTCACCGGCAACACCAGCCTCGTTAAATGTCGTGGTGTATTGATCACGTACGGCCCGAAGACCCACCACCGTCAATTGATGGAAACCGTTGCCCGGATTGGTCCGTTGATTTCTGGTTCGTGCGTTATCCTGCGCTACAATTCGGTAAGCAACCTTATCGCCCACCTTCAATGAATTAGCGGGAAAAACAATTCGATTTGTGTAAACGGAGTCGTAGGTATAATTGCCAATGGTCAGACGATTATAGCTTAACGGTAAGTTTGGCTGTGCTAGTCCATTAATCTGGTACTCAACGTAAGCCGAAGCGACACCACTCCTGCTGTCGGAAATTCGGGCGTAAATCGGCAGGCTGTCAATCGAGTTTGTTGAGAACAAAAACTGTTTAGCTGGGCTAAACTGTATGCTGGGTGGCGCTGTATCGGGCCCTACCTGAAGGTGGTACCATGTCTTTGCCCCATTTAGTTGTCGGCCAGGATTTACAAACGGCTTTCCTGTTACGTCCTGCGCTTGAATGTAATACCAGATATCACCCCTGGCTTGGGCAGCAGGCAGCGTATACCGGTATTCATTGGTTGTATCAACCCGCACGAGCGGAACAGCCGTAAAGGTGGTATCGCTGAGGGTGGGGGCACTTTTTCGGTAAAACAGTTGGGCAGATGACTGAATAACTGAGGTGTCACTAAGGATGCGGGCACTAAACAGCAGGTCTCTGGCTTCTTCGCTGTTAGCCAACGGCGTATGCAGAACGGCTGTAGTCTTCCACTCCATATCAGAAAAGAACGCGATCACCAGCGGGCCGGGAGAGTGAACGGACTCGGCTTGCTTCAGGGCGGATGTCATCAATGAATTCTCATTCCCCGTAGGGTAGGTGTCTTCATCCAGATGGTAAATACTGGTTGAGCGGAAAAACAGTGATTTGGCATGGAGCCGGAGTTTTTGAACCGTAGTTTGCCGAAGGATTGTCCCGTTAAGAAATAGATCATTACCCGTTAGTTGCTGGTTCAACTCGGGGGAGTTATTCGGGAATTCCTTTTGAGACGTTACCAGCCGCCTTACCGGACCACCGGCTCCACCCGTTTCAATAAAGCAATCATAAACCGATGGCAAAGCCGCCAGATACTGCCCAACAATCTGGCCAGAAGGCGTAGGGGTCGTGTTGAAAAAACCAATGAACCCCAGGCCATGAGTTAGTTCGTGTAATACCGCCGTTACCATATCGGTCTGGCCCTTGGGTGTGAGGCCGTCTGTACCGAAGTACCATTCATTGTTTCGATTGAAGTTCGCTATGATTTCCGCTTCACCCGGATTATTCAGCTCGCGATGGGCTATTTTCTCGGCCAGCGCGATGGGGTAAAAAGCAGTTGCTTTCTGTGCTCCGTCAACGCCGTATCGGTACGATGTTGGTCCCGCCGAACCCAGTAAACCCGGTGTATCGGAAATCCAGTTCGCCTGTATTCGAATGGGTACGGAGGAGGTTATTAATGTCGACCAGATATCGACTGCGTATTGAAAAGCCCGTTTTGCTTCGGGAGTAAAGTTGGTGTATGTAACAATAAACTGTGACCGCGGAGCAGCAAAACGACCAGACGCACTGTGCTGTTGGAGAAAAACAGCGGGTGGTGGTACCTGCGAAAAGGCATTTCGGTGGTCGCTGTAGTGATTTATTCCAGGACCGGGTGCCGACAGACTCAGTGGAAACGAAGGTGGTGCGAGCGAAGCGGGAAAATCCTTCTGTTGGGCCATCAGCGGATTTGCCAGCACAACCATACTACATAACATCCTTATAATTTTCCCGTACATCATATACCACTCATCGTTCAGACGAGTAAATTTCGCGTCTAAATAACTAGTATCAATGGGCTAAACGCTAAGAATGACCCGGTTGTGAAAAATAAACGAACGAACACATCGAAACAGGATTTTCTGTCTTATGGATGCTATCATAAGACAGAAAACCTTATTAGTCACAACGATTTTCAAGTGGTTTCGACAGGTTTTTTCAGTACGAGCGATACGGAATTCAGGCAGTACCGCATGCCCGTTGGTTTCGGCCCATCGTTAAAAACGTGTCCAAGGTGCGCATCACACACGTTGCAGAGAACCTCTACCCGTCGCATACCATAACTATCGTCTTTTTCCAGACGAATACGTTCTTCGCCTATTGGTTCGGTGAAGCTGGGCCAGCCCGTGCCCGACTCAAATTTGGTCGTCGATTCGAACAACTCCGTGCCGCAGCATACGCAGGCATACATCCCCGGATCGTGGGCTTCGCAGTATTCTCCCGAAAAAGCCCGCTCGGTTCCTTTACCGCGCGCTACCCGATATTGTTCCGGCGTAAGAAGTTGCTTCCACTCTTCGTCGGATTTGATTACTTTCTGGATCATACTAGTAATTTGGCTTTGATGTTATCACACCCCAGGTAAGGGTTTGAATTATAAACAGACAACATCTCTATTACAAATTCTGTTTTGAAGCCGTAAGTTTGTGGATAGCGCCTAATTCATGGCGTTCGGTCGAGTTACGTGCAGAGCCGACTATAGACGCTCATGGCTTTCGTATTAACAGACTCAGAGCGCTCCACCAACTGTTAAAAACCACAAACTGTATATTCCCTTGACCATCCGGCAACTATTACAACAATTCTGGGGGTACGACCACTTCCGGCCCATGCAGGAAGATGTGGTCAACCGGGTGCTGGACCGGCAGGATGTCCTGGTACTGATGCCAACGGGGGGCGGTAAATCCATCTGTTTTCAGGTACCAACCCTAGCCATGAAAGGCGTTTGTATTGTGGTAACGCCCCTCATCGCGTTGATGAAGGACCAGGTCGAACAGTTACGAAAGCGGGGTATTCCGGCTGCGGCCATTTACTCCGGTATGCACTACCGGGAGATTGATACGACGCTGGACAACTGCATTTATGGCAATCTGAAGTTTCTGTACGTTTCTCCTGAACGGTTACGAACCGAGCTTGTCATTGAACGGGTGAAGCAAATGACCGTTTGCCTGCTGGCGGTCGACGAAGCCCACTGCATTTCGGCCTGGGGCTATGACTTCCGCCCGCCTTATCTGCAGATAGCCGAATTTCGTCAACTCATTCCCGATACCCCTATCATTGCCCTGACGGCTTCGGCCACGCCCGATGTGCAAACCGATATTGTTGATAAACTGATGCTGCGGGAGCCGGTTATCTTCCGGCAAACTTTTGCGCGGCCCAATCTCTCGTACTCCGCCGTTTTAGAAGAGGACAAAGAAAAACGCCTGTTGCGGGTGCTACAAAATGTGCCCGGCTGCGGTATTGTTTACGTTCGGAGCCGTCGGCAGACGCAACAAATTGCTCATTGGCTACAAAAACAGGAAATTCCGGCCGATTTCTACCACGCCGGCCTGACCACTCAGCAGCGATCCGATAAGCAGGATGCCTGGATGAAAGGAGAAACGCGGGTTATGGTCGCTACAAATGCGTTTGGTATGGGTATCGACAAGCCCGATGTTCGTACGGTGGTTCACCTGGACGTACCAGATTCGCTCGAAGCTTACTATCAGGAAGCGGGCCGGGCCGGTCGCGACGGGCAGAAATCCTACGCCGTTATGCTGTATACCCCCGGCGATCTGGAAAACCTGCGTTTCCGAACGGAGCAGTTGTATCAGCCTGTAGCAATGTTGCGCCGGGTCTACCAGGCGCTGGCAAATTATACGGCGGTACCGCTTGGCGGGGGTGAGTTTAGCAGTTACGATTTCGACCTCGGGGCTTTCACTGCTACGTTTAGTCTGCCTCCGCAGGAGACACACTACGCCCTGAAGCAACTCCAACTGGAAGGGTTGATTCAGTTGAGCGAAAACTACTTTCATCCTTCCCGGTTGACCATTATACTGGATAACCGACAACTTTACGAGTTTCAGGTGCTGAATCCCCGTCTCGACCCGTTCCTGAAATTGCTGCTTCGTGTGTACGGAGGCGAACTGTTTACGGACTTTATCACCATCTCGGAATCTACGCTGGCCCGAACCTACCTGGTCAATCAGTCGGAAATTGAGCAGCTACTAACGCAGCTGCACCAGCGGAACGTAGTCATTTACGAAAAGCAGAAAGACAAGCCTCAGTTAACGTTCCTGACGCCCCGGTACGATGCCCCATCGTTACCCGTCAACACCCAGGAGTTAAACCGGCGAAAGGACCTGGCCATGCGAAAGGTGCAGGCAGCCACTGTATACACTGAGCACCCAACCCAATGCCGTACCCGGCTGTTGCAAGCTTATTTCGGAGAAAAACCGGGAGAGCGCTGCGGCATCTGCGATAACTGCCTCAAAAAGAAGAAAAAAGTAGAACAGGATCAATCGGCCGTGAGAGAGCAGGTGCGAGAATACGTTGCCCTGGCCAATGGGCCGGGGGTCTCTCCCAAACAAATCGCGCATTACTTCGCCCAGACGGATGCGGATGCTCTCTCTCAAACCCTGAAACAAATGCTGGCCGAAGAGGAAATTCGATATACTAAGTCTGGTAATCTGACGCTGAATGTAGGGTGAGCATTAAGGCATTTCTATGACTATGTCGGTAGCAGGGCAACTCCCAATCGGGTAAAAAAACGCGTTGCTCTATCACACCATGCAGAAATCATTACGCTATATTTATTGCCAGTTAATCCACAGGCGATAAGAGTGACAAAAAACCTTATTATGAGATCATTCCCGGTTACCTTATTCAGGTTTCGTCATCTTTTCCTCATTACCGTAGTATTTATTAGCTTATCCTGCCGTTCCGATGACCCGTCTCCCGGTTTTGGCCCTAATGGGGAACCCAGAATTCTGTCGGTGACGGTTCCGGGTGCTGAAAGCGTACGGATTGATCAGGAAGCTCATCAAATCACAGTCACCTTGCCAACTAGTTTTTCCACTGAGTCAGTAACAATTCTTCCATCTATTACGCCTGATACCCGTTTTGTTAAATCAACTGCCGATTCAATACGATTGTGGGTATTCAATGACCCGAAATTTTCCAGGATTGACCTGACAACTACCGGAACCACCAGTACGACAAATAGTTACCAGGTTACATTTAGACAAACGGGCGATTTGGCTTTTCAGCCATTAACTGAACCGGTGAGCGTTACCGTTGATGCCTTTGGGTCTTTGGTTAGCTTTCCCATATACAATTATATTGATGGGCAAAACGTAACCACGCTTACGTTCACCCACCGACAGAGCGGTCGAAAATTTGAGTTTCCGCAAACTATTTCAACATTCAATGTGCCCGAAGGCAACGGTCTGAAGCGGACAGACGGAGCAGTTACCGTGTTAGCTTATTTCAACGGGCAGCGTCCATATGAGCCGGGAGACTATACCGCTGAAATTAGTAAAACGAACGGACGCCGTGCCATACTGCTACAACCCGTCCAATTGGTGAGAGGACAACCCCGTGCCTTCTTTGATGCTAATTATCCACTTATAATTGGGAAGCCGAACGCTATTCACGGAGCCAACCTATTTGCATCGGACCAGCTTGGTTTGCTATTTCGTAGTCGAAACCAGCCGTCTCAATCTATTCAGTCACTGGGCTTTCTGACCCCACAGAACAGTTTTCAGATAACTCCTCCAACGCAACCGGGTTACTATTACACACGACTGTTGCTGAACAACAAGCCAACTGACAGCTATAGTCGGGTTATCGTCGTGAAGAATGGCGAACTGGTCATTCAGAATTTATCCCGGGAATTCACAGGACAGGTCCAACCACCTCTACTAAACCCGGCCGATGAGTTCGACGTACCCATTACAATGAGCCGGGGACAGACGTATGTGTTAGATTCAAATGCTTTCCTGTTTTTCCCCGTTGGTGCAAACGGATACAAGGTGCCCCTACCGCGTTTTGCAGTATTCACCTCTTTAGCCAGTCCCGACGTCGAGTATCCGGTTGCATTGGCTGCTGATGGATCAGCTAAGTTCACGTTGCC
This sequence comes from uncultured Cytophagales bacterium, assembly GCA_963782245.1. Lineage (GTDB taxonomy): Bacteria > Bacteroidota > Bacteroidia > Cytophagales > Spirosomataceae > Spirosoma. The sequence continues at coordinate 69,026 of CAWAJC010000035.1, read as the reverse complement.
CACTAGGGTAGCAGCCGGGCGTTACCGGCTTGGCTTTCGTATTGTGCGTTCCGATCAAACCATTATTGAAGCGATTCCTTTGGAGCGTGATGTTCTGGTACAATAAGATAGCCAGGATTGCTGGTCCTAGCTCAGGCGATTACAGTAACGAATTTCCGGGGAAAGTTTTAGGCAACGTATTGACTATAACAAAACAAAGGTTTTATCTTTGTGCGCTCAATCGGGGTGTAGCGCAGCCTGGTAGCGTGCTACGTTCGGGACGTAGAGGTCGTGGTCCGGGCCGCCGGTGCGGTTCGAATCCCGCCACCCCGACTCAAGTAGATAAAAGCAGAAAGTACAGACAAATGATAAATTCAGTAAACAATAACATTTGGTGGTGGCACTCTTCTCAACCGAGATGAGGGTTGCCCCTATTGTTTACCTACAAACGATATATAAGGCTCACCGTCATCCCGGTGAGCCTTATTTTTTTGTCATTGATTGTCATCTGTGACATTCATTGAAAGAAATACAGAGAATAAATGACCACAACTAACAACAGAATGACTACCACAAAGCCCACTACCTACCGCGTGGTCAGCCGTCACAAGCGGATGCTGGCCGACATTATTACACCAGTCAGCATCTACCTCCGTATCCGTGACCGGTTTTTAAACAGTATTCTGCTTGAAAGCTCAGACTATCACGGCAACGAAAACTCGTTTTCGTACATTGCCTTCGACCCCGTTGCCCGGTTCTCTTACGAGGCCGGAAAGCTAACCGTTAAAATGCCGGACGAATCGGAGCAAACCCAGGATTTGCCCATTCAGGAAATGAAGGGGGCTCTCCAGCAATTCAAAGATCGCTTTCAGCACGAGAAGTCTCCTTTCACGTTTATTACCAATGGTTTGTTCGGGTACTTTGGCTATCCGGCCGTGCAGAGCTTTGAGGATATCTCCCTCCACGCACCCGTACCGCCCGAAAATCAGATTCCGGCCGCCGTTTTTATGGTCTATCGCTACGTGTTAGCGATCAACCATTTCAAAGATGAGTTGCACCTGTTCGAACACAGCTACATTCCGGAAGGCGAAACCGCTGAATCTGCCCCAATCGAGACACCGGAACAGGACCGGCTCGACCACATTAGTGAATTGATTACCGGCCGAAACTATCCTACCTACACGTTCAGCACGGCTGGTCCAGAACAGTCGAATTTCACGGACGATGCATTCAGGGGCGTTATTCAGAAAGGCATTGACCATTGTCACCGGGGCGATGTGTTTCAGATTGTGCTGTCGCGTCGGTTTTCAACCCCGTTCACCGGCGATGAATTTAACGTGTACCGGACTTTGCGGTCGCTGAATCCCTCCCCCTACCTGTTCTATTTCGATTATGGCAGTTATAAACTATTCGGCTCCTCGCCCGAATCCCAGATTGTGGTTAAAGACCGGAAAGCCACCATTTATCCCATCGCCGGCACCTTCCGGCGTACGGGAGACGACATCCGGGATGCCGAACTAGCGCAGAAGCTGTACGATGACCCTAAAGAATCGGCGGAGCACGTCATGCTGGTCGACCTTGCCCGGAATGACCTGAGCCGTAACTGCGATGTCGTCAACGTAGAGACGTTCAAAGAGGTGCAGTATTACTCACACGTCATTCACCTGGTATCCAAAGTGGTGGGGAACCTGACCGAAAATGCCAATCCCCTACAGATTGTGGCCGAAACATTTCCGGCCGGTACACTATCGGGCGCCCCCAAGCACATGGCTATGACGTTGATTGACCGGTACGAGAATCTGAGCCGTAGTTTTTATTCCGGCAGTATCGGTTATATGGGTTTTGATGGGGAATTCAATCATGCCATTATGATTCGCACGTTTATGAGTAAGGACAACACGCTTTATTATCAGGCCGGTGCCGGTGTAGTGGCCAAATCGGTCGTTGAAAGTGAACTACAGGAAGTTCATAACAAGCTAGCCGCCCTGCGCATGGCGATTGAACAGGCAAAAAATTTATAGTATCAGGAGTGAGTAATGGGAGTCAGGGGCCATCAAACCTGTTTTTTCTCTTCTCTCGCATTACTCACTCCCCACTCCTTGAAAGAAATGAAACTCCTTGTTTTAGATAATTACGACTCCTTCACCTACAATCTCGTGTATATTCTGCGGGAGTTAGGAACCAAGCCGGATGTAATCAGGAACGATAAAATCGCGCTGGATGCCGTCGGGATATACGATAAAATTATGCTCTCGCCGGGGCCGGGTATTCCTTCAGAAGCGGGTATCATGCAGGAACTGGTGCGTACGTATGGGCCTACTAAAAGTATTCTGGGTATCTGCCTCGGCCATCAGGGTATTGGCGAAGTGTACGGAGCCCGGCTGGAAAATCTGGGGGATGTACTGCACGGCGTAGCTCACCGAACTACCATTACCGACCGCTCCGAGTACCTCTTTCGGGACATTCCCGATGAGTTGACCGTGGGTAGGTATCACTCCTGGACAGTTATGCCCGACTCATTACCGGCAGCACTCCGCGTGACGGCTACGGACGAGCAGGGCCGCATTATGGGTTTGATGCATGCGAACTATGATGTGCGGGGATTACAATTTCACCCGGAATCGATATTGACCGAAAACGGCGTAAAGATGATTCAGAACTGGTTAGCCCTGTAGTATAGACGCGATACCTCGCGTCTCATACGCGACAGCAATAAATGGCATTTTTTGCAATCTGCTGACATACGCTCATACATATTAGCTAAACCATCCGGTCAGGAGACGTGAAGTACCGCGTCTCCACCCATAAACTAAAAACATGAAAGCGATTCTCAATCATTTATTCGAGTACAAGCACCTAACCAAAGAGCAGGCGAGGGAAGTGCTGCTGGGCATTGGCCGGGGCGAATATAATCCAGCGCAGATAGCCTCCTTTCTGACCGTTTACATGATGCGCAGTCTGCGCCTTGAAGAACTCGAAGGCTTTCGCGATGCAATGCTTGAACTCTGCCTGCCCGTCGACCTGTCGGGTTACGACCCGATGGACCTGTGCGGTACCGGGGGCGACGGCAAAGACACCTTCAACATATCAACCTTGTCCTCCTTCGTCGTTGCCGGAGCGGGACAGCGGGTGGCCAAGCACGGGAATCACGGAGTATCGTCGCTGGTTGGTTCATCAACGGTTATGGAATACCTGGGCTACCAATTTACGAATGACATGGGCGAACTAGAGCGTAAAATAGAAACGGCGGGCATCTGTTTCCTTCACGCCCCCCTGTTCCATCCGGCCATGAAAAATGTTGCCCCTATTCGGAAAGATCTGGGCGTAAAAACTTTTTTCAATGTGCTGGGTCCCATGATAAATCCGGCAAGGCCCGCCAAGCAGCTCGTCGGTGTCTTTAGCCTTGAATTGGCGCGATTATATGCGTACCTTTATCAGCAAACCGATAAGCAGTTTATGATTCTGCACGCACTGGATGGGTATGACGAGATATCGCTGACGGGCGCGTTTAAAGTCATCAGCAGTCAGACCGAACAGGTGCTGGAACCAAGGCAGTTAGGGTTCGATGTACTGAAACCCGAATCACTGGCAGGCGGACAAACTCGGGATGAGTCAGCAAAGATATTTATGAATGTGCTGAACGACGAAGCCACCCCTTCTCAGAAACAGGCCGTTCTGGCTAATTCGGCCATGGCACTACTGGCGGCCGGAAAAGCAAACAACTCGGGAAGATGCGGTGGCAATGGCTCGGGAATCATTGGATAGTGGAAAAGCGTTGAACTGTTTTAAGAGGTTAATTGCATAAATCCAGTCGTTAGTCGTCATTTTTAGTCATTTTTTGTGTTGCGGTGAATGACAGTCAATGACAACTACTGATAAGTAATGACAACGAATGACAATTCTTGACGAGATCATTGCGCAAAAGCGAATCGAAGTAGCCCAGCGAAAGGAAATTACGCCAGTATCGGACCTGGAACAAATGCCCGACTTCAAACGGATATGCCTGTCGACACGGGATGCCGTTCAGGAATTTCGCTCAACGGGTATCATAGCGGAATTCAAACGCAAATCCCCCTCCAAAGGTATCATCAACGCGCAGAGCCGATGTAACACAAACGACGCAGGGCTACGTTCGGGCGGGGGCGGCTGTCCTGTCAATCTTAACCGATGAGCCCTTTTTTGGCGGAACGCCCGCCGATTTGCAGGCTGCGCGGCTGGCGAATCCTGAAACGCCGATTTTACGAAAAGATTTTGTCATTGATCGCTACCAGCTTCTGGAAGCCAAAGCCTGGGGTGCCGATGTTATTTTGCTGATTGCCGCCTGCCTGACACCAGATGAAGTGAACGAGCTCAGCATGCAGGCGCATGACCTGAGTTTACAGGTACTCCTTGAAGTGCATGATGAAGATGAACTGAATCGTTTTCTTACGCACAACGTTGACTTGGTAGGCGTCAACAATCGTAACCTAAAGACCTTTAAAACTGATGTTGAGACATCGCTTCGACTGATTGAGCAAATTCCAGATACGTTTGCTAAAATCACCGAAAGTGGTTTGACCGACGCGGCCACCATGATAACCCTCTTCAAGGCCGGTTTCGACGGGTTCCTCATCGGCGAAGCGTTTATGAAAACGGCCGACCCAGCCGCAGCTTTACAAGCGTTAGTAACGGATTTTCAATCACGAATGCCCACATTCATCAACTCGTTCAACTCATGAAAATAAAAGTGTGCGGTCTACGCGACGCCGAAAACATAAAGGAAATAGCGGCTCTACATCCCGATTTTGTTGGCTTTATTTTCTACGATCAGTCTTCCCGTTTTGTTGGTGACGACCTGGATGAAGCAGTCGTAAAATCGCTGCCCAAATCCATTCGGAAGGTAGGTGTATTTGTAAACGCCAGCCCGGATTATATTCTGAGAAGCGTAAAAAAGTACGATTTTCAATATGTGCAACTCCACGGCAACGAAACACCCGACTACTGCCGTAGCCTGAGAAACCGGGGTATCAATATTATCAAAGCATTTCGGGTGAACGAATCGTTCAACTTCTCGATGCTGAACAATTACAAGGCTCAGTGCGACTTTTTTCTGTTCGATGCCAAGGGAGAACAACCGGGTGGAAACGGTATTACATTCGACTGGCAAATCATGAGCCGATACGATAATGAAAAACCTTTTTTCATCAGCGGTGGCATTGGCCTGGATAATCTTGATGAATTGATCGCCCTTAAAGTCGTCAGGCCTTACGGGGCCGATATTAACAGCCAGGTAGAAATTGAACCCGGCGTGAAGGATGTGGCGAAAGTAAAGGAACTTATAGACCGGCTACGGCCCATTGAGCAGGAGGAAGCAGTGTAATCATGTTACCGTATGAAAAGACATTACGCTATTCTTCTTCGTTAGAATTATGTTTAGATTAAGTACTCATTCGTATGCAAACTACTCTCGAACCACAAGCCTCTTTTGAGGTAACAGATAAAGGATTTTACGGACATTTCGGCGGGGCTTTCATTCCCGAAATGCTCTACCCAAACGTAGAAGAACTCCGGCAGAATTACCTGAGTATAACAGCAGACCCAGATTTTCAGGCCGAGTTCTGGCAATTGCTGGAGGACTATGTTGGTCGCCCTACGCCTTTGTTTCTGGCAAAAAGGTTATCGGCTCAGATTGGTGCCACCATTTATCTGAAACGGGAAGACCTGTGTCATACCGGAGCGCACAAGATCAATAATACGATTGGTCAGATTCTGGTCGCACAGCGGTTGGGTAAAAAACGGATTGTGGCTGAGACGGGAGCGGGTCAGCATGGGGTAGCAACGGCAACGGTCTGCGCGCTGATGGGCCTGGAGTGCATCGTTTACATGGGTAGTATCGATATGGAACGGCAAAAGCCCAACGTCGATCGCATGCGGATGCTTGGGGCTACAGTTGTACCAGCCACCTCGGGTAGCCAAACCCTCAAAGATGCAACGAATGAAGCCATGCGTCACTGGATCAATAATCCTGTTGACACCCATTATATCATCGGTTCTGTAGTAGGGCCTCACCCCTACCCGGATATGGTAGCCCGGTTTCAGTCCGTCATTTCAGAAGAAACCAGAAAGCAGCTTTTCACTAAAATCGGCCGCGAAACACCCGATTACATGGTGGCTTGTGTAGGGGGAGGCAGCAATGCTGCGGGGGCGTTCTTTCATTACTTAAACGAACCTTCTGTGCGTTTGGTAGCCGTAGAAGCTGCTGGACAGGGCGTTTCATCAGGACACTCGGCGGCAACTACCGCTCTGGGAAAACCGGGCGTACTGCACGGTAGCCGGACGATACTGATGCAAACGGAAGACGGTCAGGTGACGGAGCCTTATTCCATTTCGGCGGGGCTGGATTACCCTGGTATCGGTCCTTTACACGCCCACCTGTTCGAGTCAGGTCGGGGTGATTTTTACGCCATTACCGACGATGAGGCTCTACAGGCTGGTTTTGAACTCAGCAAACTCGAGGGCATTATTCCTGCGCTGGAAACCAGTCATGCCCTGGCCGCTTTGCCCAAAATGAACCTTCAACCCAGCGATGTGGTAGTGGTTTGTCTATCGGGCCGGGGCGATAAAGACTTAAGCACGTATTCCAAGCATTTATAGTCATTGCATAATTGCGGGTTGTTGTTCCTGGTCGTTAGTTGTCCCGGTAGATAGTACCGGGCAATCTGATGACTAAGAATGACCATTGATGACTGCCAAATAACAATCCATAACAATCAATGACCCTTTCGACCACTCAAAACCGCATTTCCGATCTGTTCTCCCGGAAACATGAACGACTGCTGAACGTTTATTTTACCGCTGGTTTCCCAAATCTTTCTGATACTGTACCCATTCTTTATGGTTTGCAGGCGGCCGGTGTAGATCTGGTGGAAATAGGTATGCCCTACTCCGACCCCGTTGCGGATGGCGAAACCATTCAGCAAAGTAACGGGAAGGCCCTGGAAAACGGCATGTCGCTGAAGACCCTGTTTACTCAGTTGGCAACCTGTCGGCAGGAAGGCATTACCGTACCCATTTTGCTGATGGGCTACATCAATCCCGTGTTGCAGTTCGGCGTAGAAAATTTCTGCCGGAAATGTCAGGAAGTAGGCATCGACGGGGTTATCCTGCCCGATTTGCCCCTGGATTTGTTTCTGTCTGAATACGCCGACACGTTTCGCGAATACGGCATTCTGAACGTGCACCTCATTACCCCCCAAACATCAGAAGCCCGCATACGGCTCATTGATGAAGAGTCGGAGGGGTTTATTTATATGGTTTCGTCGGCCAGTATCACCGGTTCTGTAAAGGGCGTTAGCGATACCATGGAAACCTATTTCAAGCGTATTCAGGCAATGAATTTGCGTAATCCGAGGCTCGTTGGGTTCGGAATCAACAATCATGAAACCTTCGATATGGCCAGCCAATACGCCAATGGAGCTATTGTGGGCAGTGCGTTCATCCGGCACCTGGACGAAAAGGGGACATCTCCTGACAGCATTCGTGCCTTCGTGCAGACGATTCGGGCCTAGCGGCTTACCTTTGCATCATGAATTCCGATATTAATTTTAACAAATCACCTGACGGTTTGCTACCAGCCGTTATCCAGGATGCAGAAACGGGCAAAGTGCTGATGCTAGGCTACATGAACCGCGAGGCATACGATAAAACCCTTACTGAAAACATCGTAACATTCTTCAGCCGGAGCAAGCAACGGCTCTGGACGAAGGGGGAAACCTCCGGCAATTTTTTGCACGTGCGGGAAATACGGACAGATTGCGACGGCGATACAGTATTGATTAAGGTTGCCCCCGTGGGTCCGGTTTGCCACACCGGAGCCGACACCTGTTTTGAGGAGGTTAATCAGGGTGAGGGACAATTCCTGAATTATTTGCAGGGAATCATCCACGACCGGAAAGTAAACCCATCCGAGTCGTCTTACACAACCACTCTGTTCAACCGGGGAGTCAACAAGATTGCGCAGAAGGTGGGCGAGGAAGCCGTTGAACTGGTCATTGAAGCCAAGGACAACAACGACGACCTGTTTAAAGGGGAAGCAGCCGATTTACTCTTTCATTTTCTGGTGTTGTTAGAGCAAAAGAACATGGACCTGGATGACATCATAGCCGTTCTGAAGAGCCGTCATATCAAACAATAGTTTCCCGTTTGCAGTTTGTCTTCTCGATAGCGGCAGGTGCCTCAGCGGTACTTGCAAGCCATTTCTCACCAAACTCTAACGAAATCGATGGGCCTCATTGTTCGCATTCTTATTAGTGCCGTAGCCGTATGGGTGGCAACTTATTTTATTCCGGGTGTTTCCGTAACTGGCGGAGCAGGAACCTACCTGATTGTGGCCATTGTACTGGGCTTCCTGAATGCTTTTATTAAACCTATACTAACTGTTCTTACTATACCCCTTACCATTATAACTCTCGGGCTTTTCCTGCTGGTTATTAATGTACTGATGGTTTACCTAACTGCCTACCTGATACCCAATTTCAACGTCAGCGGCTTCATTGCTGCCCTGTTGTTCAGTATTGTAGTATCTATCGTAACTGCCCTGATTGACGCGATTGTGTAGGCATAGAATACTTAATCATAAAAATGCCCTGACCAAAATAGTCAGGGCATTTTTGTTCATCGATACTCCAATTCCCGTCTTTTTTAGAGACATTGGCGCTATCAATCGACCAACAAAACTCCAAAATAGCAGTGACATTTATCCAAACTTCCAATGCTCCTGTGCCGGGAGGGCACTATTCTCAGGCTGTTATCCACAATGGGTTAGTATTCCTGTCGGGAATTTTGCCCATCACGCCAACCGGAGAAAAGCTTTCGCAAGCCACCATTTCCGAGCAGACAGTGCAGGTTCTGGCCAACCTCGATGCCATTCTACAGGCAGCCGGATGCACCCGGGAAAACGTGCTGAAAACAACTATTTATATCGCAGACATTGAGGCATGGGGCGGAGTGAATCTGTTGTATGCTCAGTTCTTCGGTGAGCATCGTCCGGCACGCTCTGTTGTCCCCTGCTCCCCACTACACTATGGTTTCGGTATTGAGATAGAGGCAATAGCTGCACGCTAGTACTTGCTGCCTTACCTTTTCCCAACGCTAACCCGCTCACCCGCCGAATGCGCAGAAAATTCTGGAGCATAAAAACACTGGACGGTAGCTACGCCGGCCGAAAAATCACCCGTTTGAGCCACGCGCAGGTCATATTCGAAAACATGCGTACCTACGGGTAAATAATTCATAAAGAAGTCGGTGCTGGCATCGCGGGGAGATTCGTAGTATCCTAAGCCATTCTGGTATTTGTAGCCCGACAAAGCCGCTATCGGTTCGAAACCCGACGCCCGGCTGTCTTTCAGGTGAACGTATTCCATCAGGCGGTCGGTTTTGAGAATCAGGCGGACTTTGATGAGATCACCGGGTTTCAGGGGCGTTTTTCCTGTGATTGGCTTACTGATAGGTCCACTAGGTGAATCGTGTTGTACATACAGCGTTTTTTGCACCGATAAACCCGTGCTGCCGGGCACCACCTTGTCCAGCGGTTCAAAATGCTGCCAGTATAACGCACCCCATGCCGGGCCATCGTTCTTTTTGGTGATACTGATGTTACCCATCTCCGGCTTGATTTCAGAAGCCGCGTAGGTTACTTTTTCGTATCCTGTAATGGCATCGGCTTTCGTAACCCGGCTCTCAATGGGCTCCCCGCCCAGACTCACCTGCGTGCTTACACCCGTACCAAGCCAGCTACTACCGCGCAGCAACAGGGCATAAACGGCTTCTGTAGTAGCTTTGGTGGATGACCACGACTGTGTTTGCTTCTGACGCAGCAACCAGCGTTTCATTTCGTCTACTTCTGTCGGAACCGGATTGATCTCACCGAACGCTTCTATCAGATACGACTGGGTTTCGATGGGTGCTTGAAACCACTGCAACCCACTCACATTATCAGGCCAATACATGCCTAACTCATCTGATTTCTTCGACCGTTCCCGCGTAGAATTGATAATACCATTGGCCGTTTTGGTATCACCAAAACGGTTGAGTGCCATGGCCGCCAGTGCCTGTCCCTGCAATGACTGCTTCGTCCAGTCAGCAGCTATCTTATTTTTCACGAATAACAAAAGTGTTTTTTCGACCGGCTTATCCAGATAAAAACTACGGGCGTAGAGGTACTGCGTCGCTGAGAAGTACCACGAACCAACGGCTTTACCCTTCTTCTGAGTATTGATTTTTTGCTGCTCATCCATCCACCGCTTCATTTCGGCATCCACGTACTGGATGGCACGGGTTTGCATCCCGGCAAGTTTGGGCTGTAAATCATCCGGAAACAGAACCGCACCGGCGGACTCACCCAGTTTCGACAAATGGCCGAACCCGCTCAGGATGTGTAGTGTGATGGATAAATCCGGCTGCATGCCACCAAACCAGCGAAAGCCCCCTTCGGGCGTTTGCAGCTGTTGCAGTTTCTCAAAGGCCACCCGCTGTTCACCAGCCATGCGATTGGCATCCAGCAGTTGACCCAGTTTGGCCTGCCGCTCGGTTTCGGAGCGGGCATTGGCCAGCCAGGGTGAATTTTCGAGCGTGACAGCTTTTAGATCTTCATTTGCTTCAAGTGGCGACGTTGGTGGATTTTTCTGCCACGTATCAATCACCTGCCGGAATTCGGGTTTACTGTTCACGATGTAAGCAGCCAAGCTGTTGGCGTACATACGGCTGAACAACTGCTCGGCGCATTCGTACCGGTATTCCATCAGGTAGGGTAACGACTGGAGTGCGTACCAGGCGGGGTTGCTCGTAACCTCCACCGTTAGTCGTTCATGCTGAGCGGGCAATTCCGGGTTTAGCCCGCTCAGTTCCTTTAACGTGAACGACTTCGTGGCCGGGCCATTTACCCAGAAGGGTTTGGTATCCGTTACCAGCATTCGGTTCGGCAGGATGGGTACGGTGAATTCCTCCCCATCCGTAAACGAACCGGATTGCGCCGTAAACCGGCAGGTAACAGCATCCATTCCAGCCGGAATGACCAGTGTCCAGCCAACGGCCTGCCCCTGACCGGCTGCTACCGTTGCAGCGGTTTGCAGATTACCTTTTACTATTTTTTGATTGACGGGTTCACCGGTCAGCGCATTTACCAGACTGAGGTTTGCTCTAATATCCAGCGTTTTATCGCTTAAGTTATTCACGCGGGCCTGAATGCGGATGGTATCGCCTTCGCGCAGGAACCGGGGGGCGTTGGCCGTAATCATCAATTCTTTCTGCGTGATGATTTCGCGTTCCAACGTACCCGTTTTCAGGTCTTTGGTATGAGCGAAGGCCAGAAGCCGCCAGCGCGTGAGGGCTTCCGGCATCGTAAACTTCAATACGACCCTCCCCTGCTCATCGGTCTTTAGATTCGGCAGGAAAAACGCCGTTTCGTTAAAGTTTTTGCGGGGGTTAACGGCAGGAGCATCTGTCTCGTTTGGCTTTGATTCTGCACTTGGTTCGGCGGCAACTGATTCCTTCAACTCTTCGACTCCCCCGACTCTAGCCGAGGCATCTTGCATAGGAGCAGCCATTGCTGCAGTCATCTTTGCCACACCTCCTTTGAGTCTGATTCCAGCACCATTCGTTACCCGGCCTTGGTACCCAATCGCTAACTGGTCATATTGCCTGATCGGCACCGATGGTTCGGGGCGGTAGTAATAGACTAAAGGATTAGTGCTCTGTACCCCAAAACTACCAGAACGCCAATTATAAAATACAGGCGAGTAAGCATTGTAAATAGAAGTTGGCCAGTTGAAGGGCACGAATGTGTCCAGCGAGGCATCATAGAGCGTCGCAACCAGTTCAGCGGGCGATTTTTCCAGTCCTTTTATCCGTAACGTCCACTCTTCCCGGTCGCCGGGCTTAAGTTTTGTGCGGAAGGTTTCGGTCTCTATAGTCAGTTGCTTATTGGTAAAGGGTACCGTTATCGTCTGCAATTTCTGGTAAAGCCGACCATTCTGTACCATCGCGAAATGTACGGCGAAGCCACCCCGCTGGTTTTCAGCAACCGGCAGTGTTACGCGCCGGGGCTTTCCATCCGTTTTAAGCCACTCCTGTCGCACTATTTTGTGCGCTTCCTGAACAGTCATCAATATCCAGCAGGGCTGACTATTGCCTACCCAGAAAACGGCTTCTTCACCCGGTTCGGCAGTTGCTTTGCGAACCTGTACCCAATTATCAGGACGGACGGAAGCAGTAGGTTGTTTGTCATTTACAGCGGCAAAAAACGCTCGTTCTGTGACTTGCTCGCCCGTAGAGTCAGTCACGGTTAGTTCAGCTACGTATTCACCGGGTGTGTACCGGCCGGTTGTAAGGTTGATCAGTGAGTCGGCAGGAGCGTTGATCGGTTGCTGTTGTACGACTCCCCCTCTAGGCCACGAACGTGGGTCGTTTTCGTTGGCGTACACATCGTTCGGGAAGAGCTTTTCGAACTCAGCTTTGCTCAGGATATACCGGTCGGGACGCGGCCACAAGCGTTCGCGCAGGGGGTGTGTTGGGGGTTCAACCGATAAACTACCAACTGACCTTTTGCTGCCACCCGCTCCCCGGCCTGGTTGGTAATCTTTACCGGAATCGTAGTTGGTTCGTTTGTCTCTATCTGAGCTGGCATAACCAGACTGATTTGTAGCGTGGAGTAGCCGATGCTGAGCGTTTTTGTTACCGAACGGGTTTCGCCCGCCCGGTCGGTAGCATCGAGTGTAACGACAAAATCAAAAACAGGATTGGTCGCGCGAGCCTGCCCAAGGTCGGGTTCAGCCGTAAAGGTGATGCTGATGTTTCCCTGCGCATCCGTTTGCGCTACGCCGTTCTTAATCTCGGTCTGATTGGAATTTCTCGGCTCTCTGAAACCACCGTATCCACCCGACCACCAGTCCCAGCGGGGCCGGAGTTGGCGCATGACCCGGTAACGGACGTCGGCCCCATCGACAACCGCGCCCGAAAAAGTTTTAACATTAGCCGATACCGTGACTGTCTGGCCAAGGGTAAAGGACTGCGTGATTGGTTTGACTTGCACTTCGAAGGTAGGGCGCTTGTATTCTTCCACCTGAATACTGGTACTGCCAAATGGAGTTTGCAGCGTCATCTGCCCGGTTATTCGCCCGACGGGTGCGGTAAAACTGGCGTTGAAGGTGCCGAATTCATTGGTTTTCAGGGTTTGCCTGGAGATACTTTCACCATTTTGGTCAAGAAAATCGAGGGTAACGTCCTGATTTGTGTTTACTGCAAACTGATTCGTTTTGCCCGCGTAAAGCAACCCCTTCACGTAAATCAACTGGCCTGGTCGGTAGATGGCCCGATCGGTGAAGAGACTAACGTGCGTTTGCAACTGTTCCTCATTGTGCTGCGTGTAGTCCCGGTAATTGTACTGCTGATCGGACAGGATTGTATCGCTTCCGACAGCAATCAGATACTGAAAACTTGCCTGGGCTGGCGTATCGCTCGTGGGAATCTTAACCCGGCCATCAGTATCCGTTTTGTAGCTTTTGAGCGTTTTCAGTGAGTTAGCCGATACTACCGCAACCGACGAATTGGCAAGGGGTTCGCCCGTCAATCGACTTGTTACAACAATCGACTCGGTATCTTCATTTGTTGATGCCGTCAGCAAATAACTAAGTGCCGACACGGTAAAGGATGCGTATTGAACCGGTTCCGTTTTACTCGAAAACGTATCGTCTGATGTGGCCAGCAGGAAATAATGCCCGATGGGCAGGCCCTTTATCGGTATCTCTACCGAATGCTGATTGAGGTCGCCATCATCGGGTAAGCTAATGGCAGATTCAACCATGAAAGGTCGTTTGAGCCACGCTCCATACAATTTCTTCCGCTGCTCCTCATTGCCATTATTTTTTTGGAACGATTGCACCTCAGCGGTCGTCGCCCGGAAGATCCGGTAAAGTAATTTGTCGACGTTTTGATAGTTGACCAGTGCCCGAAAAGGTTTATCCGGTACGTTTACCTGCTCCACCTGCAGGGTAAGCACAGGGGCAGTCAGGCGACTCAGCAGTTGAGCTGCCTGTTTGGCTGGTAGCGTTTTCGGGAATCGTTCGATGATATCACGGCACAGGTCGGCGGCCCGTTTCCGGTTCCAGCGCGATGAATCCGCTTGTAGATCTGGGAGGTCATTATTATCATTTAATAGACGACTGGGTTACCGGTGTTCGCTAAAAACTGCGCCAGTTGAAAGGCATACACAGCTTCGGTTGGCTGGTTTTTGTACCGGGTAATCTGGTCGTTCAGCGCTTTTCGGTATAGTGAGTCGCGTTTTGGCAACGTACTGTGCCGATGGACAAATTCCAGCCGCTGCACATCCGTATCCACCAACGCATCAGGCGCTGCATCGTTCAGGTGAAAAGCCAGTACTTGCTGGTATAGCAATAATGCCTGATACCGCCCCGAGAGCGAATCGCGGCTTTGGATGGTAAGTCTGGTAAACGTTTCCGGTGCAGAAAAATAATCCGGTCGGTCCAGTTCAAATCGAAAAACGGGTTTCAGTAAGTCCGGCTCGCTGTTCCGAAAAAAGTCAATAGCCCGGTGGGCGAGTAAGTCATAGAGTGTCGGCCGAAGGGGACGTGCATCCTGATCCCCCTTGTCCAGCAGGGCATCGTAGGCAGCAATGGGTGTTTTCTGCAACAAAGTCTTTTGCCTGACAGATGCCAGATAGGCGGATGTTATAGCATCGACTAATTGATGGGCATCCCAGGTTGTAAAATCACCCGTTGAGTCGGCCGGATTTGACGTAGTATTGGGCGTGGCCTTACCAACGGTAGCGCGGCCTATCGTGGCCCGGCGCAATCGTGGCGCGGCTTATCGTGGCCCGATCATAATATTTGTAGCGGTTTTGCTGAAAAAACTGCCAGTACACATCAGCTAGTACTGATTGTAAAACAGACTTCGCCGGTTCGGGCGTGTCGACAACGTCTGTCTGTAATGAATGGACCAATTCTTTGTACGCGTCTTCATCCGAATAACTCCGGAAAATCATCCGCGACATGGCCGCTTTGGCCACCTGGGAATAGTTTTTCTGTGCCTTGGCTTCCTTATAAATTCGATTAGCAATCTCCAGAGCAGATTTAGGTAAGCCCTTAGCTGCCAGGGAGTCAGCGCGTTTCCAGTCGCGGGCGTAATCGGGCATGGGTTTGTTCTGGGCCGATGAAGCCAGGGATAACAGAACGAAAAAAAGAGTCAGGTAAGCGTACATAGCTTATGGTGGTAGTAGGTTGTTGGAATAGATGAATAAGAGCAGTTTTTTCCACAACGTTCTTCACTAAGACCCCGGTACGAGTAAAAGGGTTTAACTGGTTTCCGTAACTATATTTAGCCTTATTTGAATCTTCCGTCTTCCTGCTATGCCTACATTACTCGTTTTGCTCGCTCACCTTCTTTCGCTTTTCGCCCAACCCGCAGTCGAAAAAACGTATTCAATTGGTCAAATCAAGTTGAATTCAGGGGAAGTTCTTTTCTGGCTGTACGACGAAACACCCGTTCATAAAGCCAGCTTTACCAAACTGGCAAATGAAGGGTACTGGGACACGCTTACCTTCAATCGGGTCATCAACAATTTTGTGGCGCAGGGCGGCTGCCCCGATACGCCGGCGGGTTTCTCCGATTCTCCTTACTTGTTAAAGCCCGAATTCAACCCGGCCATACGGCATATTTATGGCGCTGTAGGAGCCGGTCGCGATAATAATCCGGAAAAGCTATCCGCCGGGTGTCAACTCTATATCGTGCAGAATAAAAACGGGCTGCCCCGTCTCGACGATAATTACACCGTTTTCGGACAGGTTTTCAAAGGAATGGAATTGATAGATGCCCTTGTAGCCGTTAAAACCGACTCGACCAATACACCACTTACACCCGTTAAGCTGGATATTAACGTACTCAACCTAACGGCTGGAGAACTAAAAAAGCTGGGTTATACGGTAAAATAACCCAGCTTTGTACTCACTGCTTTAGCAAAAACGTAGTTAAATCCGCCAGTTGCTGGTTCGACATACCCAATGCCGTGGGGTCGGGCATTAGGCTTGTTTTGTATTGCCGACGGGAGAAAACATCACTGGTTAGTATCGTGTGCTTCTGGCCTTTTATGCCCTTTACTACCAGAGCATCAGCCCCGTCGCTTACCAGAAAACCATAGTAGGTCTGCCCCTTTTTGGTTGTAATCAGCCAGGGCTCGTACCCAAAGGCAATCCCCGCGTTAGGGTGGATGATGTTATCCAACAGCGCGTTCTTGTCGAACTTCTGGTAAATCTGCGTCAATTCCGGGCCAACGTCTGCTCCCTGCTGACCATGCCGATGACAGGTGATGCAGTACGTTTTGAAAACCGTTTGGCCTTTCTGGCTGCTACCCGACAACATAGCAATCTGTGCGATAGCCGGGTCGTCACTGCTCATTTTTTCGACTTTTTCAGGCACGGGAGTATTATCCTCTTTCGTCTCGACCGATACTGCCTGCACGGGGGCCGTAGACACAGGAGCGGTTTTGACCGGCTCTTTTTCTATTACGGTCTTTGTACCCGCTACATCGGCTACTGGTTGAGCGGGAGAACTGGCAACAACAATTCTCTCTGCTTCGGGCTGAGGTTTCTCCGTGGTTGACTGCGTTGGAGGCTTCCAGGGGAAATACTCTTTACCCATCGTTTTAACCATCTGGTCTTTGTTGGTTCGAATACCGGGTCCAGCCGCCTTGATTAAATCATCCGATAGCTTTCCATCAGCGGCCAGCCCAATCAACAGCTTTGCGCCTTCAGCATCTTTCGACATGGTTATCGCCATTTTCCGTTTGTCGGCGGCCGATGTATTTTCATCCAGGAGAACCTGCCGGTTGGTCAGCATTTTCTGTTCCTCCACCGACGTACTGACGGGCATCACCTCATTCCAGTTCAGGAATTTGGCCCAATCATTTCCTCGCCTGAAACCCAACCAGTATTGCGCCTGATTAGCCACATCTTTATCTGCCGACTTCGATAGCTCCAACATTGCCTTCGCGGCTGGTTCGCTTTTGATGAACCCAATTGTAACAATAGCCTGTTGCCGGGCCACTGCGGTTAGGGACGGATTGTTTGCTCGTTTCTTTAGCAGTGGAACGGCAGATGGCGGATGAAGTTCCCAAACGAGATCGGCCGTTCGCTGGTCCCAATCGGCAGGATCTTCGGGCATTGTTTGACGCAAATCAAAAAATAACGCTTCCTCTTTTCCGTCAGCGGCCTCGCCCAATGCATTCAGATACCAGGGGTCCTTCCCGTCGTACCCTTTCACCAGGTTGTTCAGAATAAACCGACACTCAGCAAACGGGATATCCCGAACAGCCACGGCTACTTCACGCCGAACAGCCGCGTTCCGGTCGACTGATAGGTTACCCAGCAGGGGCAGCAATGCTTTTTGAGAGGGAGTAAGGGCCGGATTAGCCTTGGAATTGGCGGGGGTTATACTGCGCAGCGCCCGTATCGCTACCAGACGAACTGGTGCATCGACAGCTTTCAAGAGCCGTTCAACCTCAAACTGTCCTTCTGCTCCCAATTGAGCCAGTAAAAAAACAGCCCGCGCCCGGAAATAAGGGTTTGGCGAGGATAGCAAGCCCATTACAGGCTCAATTACTTTCTCCCCCTGTTTGGCCAGCGCTTCAAACCCCAATGCCCGAACGTTAACTGCCGGACTACAGAGAGCAGCAATTTGCCCCTGTGTTGTTTGTAAGTCAAGTTTAGGCGCCTTTAGCTTTTTACCTTTTGGTGTAACGCGGTAAATACGGCCATACCCTTTTTGGTCCTTCATCTGATGCCCTCCTACCACGGGATCGTACCAGTCGGCAATGTAGATAGCTCCGTCCGTTCCCACTGTTACGTCGCTGGGCCGGAACCATTTGCGGGTATCGCTGGTAGCGGCATCCCATTTGTAATTAGCATCCACTTCCGGGAACGTGCTGATGAAATCCGTTCGCGGCAGTTGGTAACCTGCCCCGGATGGTTCAGGCCTGTAACTAAAAATTACGTTACGGCCAGCATCCGCACTGAGTAGCATTCCCCTATACTGCGGACCGAGTTCGTCTCCTTCGTACATGACCACACCCGTCGGCGACCCTGCACCCGTAATGTCACCAGCCGGCATTACACCGGGGTCTTCCTGGTGCCAGTGGGCCGTTGGGATGGGTTGACCGGGGCGTT
This sequence comes from uncultured Cytophagales bacterium, assembly GCA_963782245.1. GTDB lineage: Bacteria > Bacteroidota > Bacteroidia > Cytophagales > Spirosomataceae > Spirosoma. The sequence goes on along the minus strand of CAWAJC010000035.1, from coordinate 50,838 downwards.
GGTCACCCTGCCAGTAGCGTGTACCATCATTACTAAAATACCCGGCGTTGGCACCTTCCATCAGCCAACTCGTCCGGCAGGCTACTACCTGATCGTCGTTATCATTCTGCCACATGTTACCGTAAGAATCCAGCGCCGTTTCGTAATTATTCCGAAAATTGTGCGCCATCACTTTCAGGTGAGAGCCATCCGGGTCTACGCGTAAGGCCATGCCACCCGTCCAGACCCGGCCATCGTCACTTACCTGATTACCATGATTTAGTTTATTGTGTGGTGTCCCTCCCACGTACAAACTTCCAGACCTCAGGGTCCAGCCATCAACATCGGTGACGATGTGCGGGCCAGCATTGCCCGTATTGAAGTAGTACTTTCCGTCCGGTCCGGCCACCAATGCGTGCAATGAATGGTCGTGGTCCAGGCCCCCAAACCCAGTCAGCATAATCTCTTTCCGGTCGGGTTTGTCGTCCCCATTTTCGTCGGTATACACAACCAGATTAGGGGCACAGGATACAATTACCTTGTTACCAATCACAGCAATGCCAAGCGGAGATACCAGGTCCGGATCTTGCACAAATACTTTGCTGTTGTCGGCTTTGCCATCTCCATCCGTATCTTCCAGAATCATGATGCGCTCCCCCTCAGGGTGGTCGAGACGGGCTTCGGGCTTGTTATTGAATTTCCGGTAATTAACCGCTTCCGTGAGCCAAACCCGCCCTTTGGCATCAATATCCATGTTGGTTGGATTATAAAACAGGGGAGCTTCGGCCCACAAGGTGGCTTCTAAGTCGTTGGGGAGGTAAAGACGACCAGAATCAGCAGCCGCTACTCTACGGAAAGCCTCATACCTATAATGCGATTCCGATTCGGAACCTAACTGGAATGATTGCCCGGCCAGGTAGATGAACCCAATGGCGGCCAGTGGGATAGGATTGAAGGAAAAGATTGTTTTCATTAGTTGTTTTACAGGCTGGTCAGCGCATTTTGGTATTACTCCTAATGCACCCCAGCTAATTTACAAGTCACTTCACTCTCTAACTAAACAGCGACCGAACAGTCTTATTATTATACTGGTAGCTTTCCAGCATTGGTCTACCTGCGGGAACGGCTCCTTCAATCTGGATCCATCCCTCATACCCGATAGCCTCGATAGCCTGCCGTACCTTGCCCAGATCAACTTGCCCCCGGCCAAGCAGGTGTCCGTTCTCTTTCAGGTGGAACTCGCAGATTCGCTCTTTACCAAGGTCCCTGATTTCCTGAAAAATATCGTAACCCATAACCGATGAATTACAGACATCGTAATATACCTTAACTGCTGGTGAACCAACCGCATCCAGAATGGCTATATGCTCGGGTGCCGATAGCCAGGATTCGATTCCCAGCACAACACCCGCTTTTTCAGCTTTGGGCGCAACAGCTTTTAATCGTTCAATAACTACCTGTGTTCCTTCTTTGTCATTCCGCAAGTCATTGTTGTTGAAAAATGCCAGCAACACATTTTTTACTCCCAACGCTTTCGCGACATCGACGCTATCCTGCACCCAGGCTTCGGTACGGGGATCGGATTTATACGGAATATCATTCAGGAGACCGATGGCTAAACCGCCAATGGCAACTCCAGCCTGTTGGGCATCTACTTTGCAGGCATCCTGCATGGCTGGCTGGCGCAGGTGTTCATAATCCGTTTTTGTGTTCAAGCTAACCTGTACGCCATCCAGACCAATTTGTTTTGCTACCTTGAATGCATTGTTATCCCCGGCCGGGCCGATAGACCAGTCGCAGGCACCAACGCGAAAGCGAGCCTTAGACGCATCAACGTAGGATAAGGCCGGTTGCAGGAATGCCGCTAGTCCAGCACTCAGCGAATACCGCAATAAATGACGACGATTCATGCGTTGAAATTGATAAGAAGTTATCAAAGATAAGCATCGACACTTTATTTAACAGTAACTATCATAGACGTTATAGGCTTAAACGAAGGAGACAAAAAAAATCAAAACTGCTTCCAACTGTTTGACTCCGACAGGAATCTTACACTTGTTAAGGATGCTATGCAGGATGAATACGCATTAGTAGAAGGATGCCGACGGCAGGACCGAGTTGTGCAGCGATTGCTCTATGAGCGGTATGCCGGGAAGCTCTTTGTCGTTTGCAAACGGTACGTTAAAGATGACGATGAAGCTGAAGATGCCCTGCAAGACGCCTTCGTCAAGATTTTCAGACACATTGATACGTTTCGGTTTGAGTGCCCGCTGGAAGCCTGGCTGAAACGAATTGTTATCAACACCGCTTTGAAGTTTTTGAGAAAACAGAAGCCCTGGGAAACAATGAGTAATGATAGTATGGATGTACAGGAAATAGCTTCGGTACTACCGCAGGCTGACGAGAGTTTGCCGGCGCTGAATTATCAATACTTACTGAAACTCGTTCAGGAACTCCCCCCCGGTTGCCGAATGGTGTTCAATCTGTATGCAATTGAGGGATATAACCATCCCGAAATTGCGAAGATGCTCGACATCGCCGAAGGAACGTCTAAATCACAATATGCCCGCGCCCGGGACTTACTACAACAAAAAATACACGCGGATAACCGGTTTACGGATGAACACCCCGCCGAAGGTCGTAAACCACTCGTCTGACCCCTATCATTGATCATAAAATGGATGAATTAGAAAAGAAAATACCGGCCGATATGTGGCGCAAAACATTCGATGAAGCGGCTGAGGCCCCTCCATCCCGTGTTTGGGATGCTATAGAGCGGCAACTCGACGAGTCGAACAGTACTAAAATAATCCCCCTGTGGGGAACAGGACTAATAGCCTCCCGACCGTTATTGTGGGGGACGGGAATGGCTGCGGCTGTGGCATTGCTGCTAGTAGGCTGGTGGGCCATGCATACCCCAGCTGATGGTGACCCGTTTAGGAAATCGGACCAGCGTCAGACGGCCATGACGCCCGTGACCCCAAAAAGCATTACGATGGGAGCTGCACCAGCGAATGAGTTAAAAAACAACTCTACGCAGCCTATGGATCTGGCAATCGAGCGCGCTGCGTCTGTAACTAAAACTAGCACCAGAGTTTCCAAACCCTTGTACGCTTCATCTGTGCCCTCTACGGAAAGTCAGTCCGCAGGCTCGTTTCCAACGCTTGCGACGTCACCAGCCTACGAGATACCAGTTTCGGATGAATCGCTGAGTTTACTGCCAGGTGGCGCTGAGCCGCCCATCAAAACGATGAGTAACCAGATAAGTACCCTGGGAAATCACCCAATAGCAGCCGCTTCATTCGTTCGGGACGATCAGCTATCCCCAAGTGCAGCGAACTACGAACAACTAAGTATGCTTAAAGGCAAGTCAATTCGCCTGCATGAATTCGGGCACATCTATCGGATTGTATGGTTTCGGCCGTCGGAAGAAGTGATGCAACCGGCGATTTCTGTGTTGAACCAGAAAAGCCGGGAGCTGTGGGCTTCAGCAAGTATTACGCCTGGTGCGTTCAATCCAATGGTTTCCGTACAGATGGCCTCACTAGCTAATGCCGGTCTAGTCAGAAACATGTCTATGACTAATGGTGCCTACCAGGCTCAGTCGGTCACCAGCCGGGCCAACTTTTCGATGGCTTACCAATTCACCGCCGGTATGTTGCTTAGCAAGCGCTGGTCAATAGAAACGGGGGTTGGATTTTTGGCAGGTCGCTCAACCGTTGATACCCCTACTCAACTGTCAGCAAATGGCATCGTCGCCACAAATAACTTCAGGGCAACCGCTGGAAGTTTATACGTGGATGCTCTGCAAAACAGCAGCACAAATGGGAGGAGGGGTACCAGTTTAGATCAGGCCAGTTTTGCCAATAGCGGCTATGTGCAACCCGCCTACAGCAACAAAACCCGCCGGACACTTACCAATGATTATGAGTTTGTTCAGGTTCCTGTTCAGGTTGGCTACCAGCTTCGTCCCAGGAAACGCTTAAGTCTTGCTGTACTGGGTGGTATCATTTCCAACATTTTTGTCCGTAACAGCGTTGATAATGAGATTATTGTTACAACGAAGGACGAAATATACCGGCCAATATCATTTGCCGCTATCGTGGGGGCACGCTTCCGGTACCAGCCTTCACCCCAGTGGTCAGCCTCATTGGCAGGTATTTATCAGCCCTCGATTGGGTTGGTTACGCTGGCGCAATCACAGGTGCAAAGCCAGCCAACCACAGCTGGTATGACACTGGGAGTCGACTATCATTTTTAATCGTTTCAGTATGAAACCCATCGCCGTAGTAGTACTGCTCATCGTCATTTTTGTTCGTTGCATGAGTAACCTCACGCCACAAACACCCCAGGCTAGTACAGACAAACTTATTATTCGTACCGGAACTTCGTTTAATATGTGCGTTGGCTACTGCAAAAACGATTACGTCTTCAACGGCACCGGTGTTACACTGCAACAGAGCAGCGTAAATGCTCAGTCATCGCCCCGAAGCTGCCAGTCAACGATTAGTCAGGCCCAGTGGAATGACATCAAAGCGCTGGCTACTCTGGACGCATTCAGTAAAACAGCGGCTGTGCTGGGTTGCCCCGACTGCACTGACGGGGGAGCCGAATACATTGAGATAGAAGTAGACAGCCAAAAATACCGGGTTACGTTTCCGTATGGTAAAACTATTCCCGGATTTGAGACCCTAGTTAGTACTTTACGTACGCAGCGAAATGCATTCAAAAACTGCCCGTAATTCTGTCATCACTAAACGGATATCGATAACCGTGTTTTTCTAAACAATTGTGTTATGAGAACGACCCTTTTTTCCAATACAGTCATCTGCTTTGTCAGCATTCTGCTGGCTGCTATAAGCTGTAAAAGCACCTCTGTAAACCCGAATCCGGGTTCAAGTACTACCGGCGAACTACGCGTATCGGCTCCCTTTGCCGATCAGACAACGCAGTTTGCCTTCGACGTGACCAAACGGGTAGTTGCTCAGGAAGGCCAGGCTAAAAATGTTTTTATCTCTCCGCTTAGTTTGCACATTGCTCTGGGAATGGTGCTAAACGGGGCTGATGGTCAAACAGCACAGGAAATTCAGAAAGCTCTGAAACTGGATGCTCAAACGTTAGCTGAAGCAAACGCAACGTACCAGAATATCCTGGAAAACCTGCCCGGTGTGGATCCTGCCGTAACCCTGACACTGGCCAACTCGGTCTGGTATCGAAATACATTTCAAGTAGAAAATACGTTTCAGAATCTCCTCAAACAGAATTTCAAGGCGCAGGTATCGGCGAAAGACTTCAATGATCCAGCCACGGTGGATCAAATCAATAGCTGGGCCAGCGAACAAACGAAGGGTAGAATACCTAAAGTTATTGATAAGATTCAAGCTGATAATATCATGTTTCTGTTAAACGCCCTCTATTTCAAAGGCGATTGGAAAAACCCATTCGATACTGATCAAACAATTGACTCCCCTTTCAAATTAGCATCTGGAGAATCGAAGCTGGTGCGTATGATGCGCCTTGACGCCAATCTAAACCGTTTTTTCCAGTCCAACTATCAGGCCATTGAGCTTCCTTACGGCACCGGAAAGTTTGCCATGACCGTTTTGCTACCCTCTGAAAGCACAACGGCTGACGCACTGATTGCCAGTTTAAGTAGTGCCGAATGGGAAAAAATACAAAAAGGAATGCTTATGGGTAAAGTGGACATTGGTCTGCCCAAGTTTACGTTGAATTATGAGATCATGCTCAACAAAGCACTAAGCGATATGGGAATGCCTACTGCTTTCAGTGATCGGGCTAACTTCACCAAAATAAATAGCAAAGGAGGGTTGACCCTAAGCTTTGTGAAGCAAAACACGTTCGTTGCTGTCGACGAAAAAGGAACAGAAGCGGCTGCTGTTACATCAGTGGGCGTCGTGACAACGTCTATTCAATTACCAACACTTGTCAACCGGCCCTTTGTTTTTGTTATTCACGAAAAAACAACCGGAGCAATCCTGTTCATTGGAAAAATTGCCGATCCGACCAAAACAAACTCATGAGATTTTTAACGAACGTTTTTCTATTCCTTGCTTTACTTGTCGGATTAAATGGGTGTGCGAGTAAAGAGGTTATTTTGGCCCCTAAAATTGCCGGTTTAGTGGGTACATGGCGGCTTATTCAGCCAGATTCCTCTCATACAGTAACCCTTAGTTTTAGCCTTGGATACTGATAACCCACCGCTTGACATAACCCCTTTCTCTGGCCAATGGCCAATCATCAGTGAATGACTATACCGTACGTCTGTTCGCAACTATTGATGGTATGATGTCTGCGGACAATCTGAGTAGCACGAAAAAAGCGGGTACCCTCAAGGCTACTGAGTTTGAGCAGCGCTATTTCACAAATCTAAGGGCTGTCGTACGCTTCGACCTGATAACGCCAGACAAACTCCGTTTACAGCATGGTGGTGAGTCCCCTCACGTCATGATGTATGAACGAACAAATTGATTATGAGTTTTCTAGAGAGCGTTTTCAAATAAATTGCAGCATAGACAGGCTGTGTTTTTGTTGTCTACCGCTCTTTTTAACAGCGATAAATATTTGTCTTTTTGTGTAAGAACCAACATTGCCCGGCCGTAATCAGGACAGCCGGGTAATTTTTTGCTCTTCATTCCAACGGTTCCTCTTCAGGTAGGGTCTCTGCGTAAAACCTTGACGCACATACCCCATGAAAACTACACCTTTACTTTTTCTGCTGGTAGTTACCTGGCTTACCGGATGCACCGATAGATGCGAACAGACACGTACTTTCCGACGCTATACGCCCGTCACGCTAACGGTTCAGCAGGTTAGGGCAGGCGTGCGTGTAGAAGCGGTTCAGACGCTTCATAAACCGGGCAAAATCTACACAAAAGATGGCTTTCTGTTCATCAATGAACTGAAAGAGGGTATTCATATAATTGACAACCGCAATCCCTCGTTACCGCAGCCAATTGCTTTTCTCAGGATTCCGGGTAATGGCGACATGGCCGTTCGGAACAACATCCTATACGCTGACAGCTACATGGATTTGGTAGCGTTTGACATCAGCAACCCCGCTCAGCCTCATGAAGTAAGCCGCGTAGAATCCGTGTTTTCTAATGGGCAATTCGAAGGGGGATGGTGGAACGTTAACGCTCAAACACTCACCCTCAGCGACCAGCGCGTTGAGTACGTGACAGAAACCATCAAAACCGATTGCGACGATTCCAGCCCCGGCAGTTGGGTCAACTGTCCAGGCTGTGATAGAACGCTCCTGAATTTCAGTTCATCGCCGTTGGCAAGTCAGCCTAACAACAACGGTACTGCAGGTTCGATGGCTCGTTTTGCCTTGTACAATAACTTTCTTTACACGGTTGGCCAGTCAGATATGCAACTGTTCGACATTGAGAACGCGGCCAAACCCAGGGCAAAAAACCGCATCAGCCTGGGTAATGGTATTGAAACCATTTTCCCGTATAAGGACAAACTCTTTATTGGCTCTCAGACGGGCATGTTTATTTACGACAATAGCAACCCGGCCAACCCTGTTCGGCTATCGGTTTTCCAGCATGCCCGCGTGTGCGACCCCGTGGTAGTGGATGGTAATATTGCCTACGTTACCTTACGAAACGGAACTGCGTGTAGCGGATATACCAATCAATTGGATGTAGTGGACATTAGTAACCTTTCCAATCCTACACTACTGAAAAGTTACCCTATGCAAAACCCGCATGGCCTTGGTGTCGACTTCCCTAATCTATTCATCTGTGAAGGTACGTTTGGATTGAAGAGTTTCGACGTGAGTTCCCCTCTGAATATAAAACAGTTGAGCCAGTTAACAGGTCAGGATGCGTATGATGTAATTCCGCTCAACAAGACGTTGCTGATGATTGGAAAAGATGGGTTGTACCAGTACGACTACAGCAATCCGACACAACTGCATCAGGTAAGTAAACTGCCCGTCAATCGTCTGTTCTAACTAACGATTCGTCATGAAAGTAATCTCTTTTCTAGCTGATGGGCTTCCTGCCCTTGCTGGTTCGGGGGCAAACAGCCCCTTTCAAGCCCATATTCACGAATATGACCGAATTGGGAGCTATGTTTGGTCAAGTTCGCTATAGCAACGGTGCTAATTTTTCGGAGTCGGTAGCGAAGCGGGTCAACCTGACGGCTCAAACCTTCAACGGCGTTTTAGTGCATCCTCGTTTAGCAGTTGGCGCTACCGTTGGGGTAGACTGGTACAGTACGGCACTGCTAATGCCCATATGCGCGGGACTACGCTACGATTTGGCTCGGCCCAACGGCAAAAATCTGCGAATTTTCAGCAGTTTGGATACGGGTTGGGGTTTTGCCTGGCTTAACGAAGATGCAACGGGTTACAAAACTACTGGTGGATGGACTATCTCGCCAGGTATTGGCTTCCGGGTTGGCAAGCCGTCCAATGCCAATTTCGTTATGTCGCTGAGTTATAAACGCCAGGCTGCGGAAGCTGATAAGCCCTTATTTTACAACGAACTGGCGAAGCACGAAACCCGAGTCTATAACCGCATGGCGGTCAGAATGGGAGTTAGTTTTTAAGGAGGTGTAAAAAAGTAAAAATTTATTTGCTATGAATTAGGTAACAATTCAGGCTAGTCTGAGTTTTACAAACAAGACACAATGTGGAGTAGGGTTCAGAACCAGGTAATTTGTATTAACGTGCGTTGATTTCAACATTTTTACGAATTACAGGCCAACAATCTGTATCTATTTATTGATTTCAGCGTCTAAAGATTGGTTAGGAACGCCATATAGTTTGATTGATTATCGATCCGAAAAATGTAACAGGAATCGATTGTTAAGCAGATGATTCGATACTCATTATTAACTGAATGATACGAAACGAATTGGTCCTCGCCATCACAAAAATAGTTATGAAAAAACACGTTTCACTTTTTGTTGGTAGTCTACTTTTCGTTGCCGGATACCAACAGGCACAAAAACAGGTACAATACGCAAAGTCCAGAGTTGCTGTTGAAAGTCCGGCATATGCTGAGAAACCGGTTATTACTCCCGTCGATAATACGCCAACTCTTGCCTTCTATCTGAGCAGATCATTTGCAAAGAATTAGTTGATTTACCTTAATAGCACAAAAAAAATCCACCGACTTATCAGTGGATTTTTTTTGTGCCCTATCATGGCTTTCTCACGCCATGGCAAATTTATTTTGATTCCGTTTCCGCTCATTCTCGTCCAGGAAAATTTTGCGAATCCGAAGCGCTTTTGGCGTTACCTCAAGGTACTCGTCCTTCTGAATGTATTCCATACACTCTTCCAGTGAGAACGATATTTTCGGGGCAATTTTTACGTTGTTGTCCGAACCTGAGGCCCGCATATTAGTCAACTGTTTTGCGGTTTGCACGTTGACAACGATATCGTTCTGACGGTTGTGTTCGCCAATTACCTGACCCGTATAAATTTCATCGCCCGGCTCAATAAAGAAAGAACCCCGATCCTGAAGCTTATCAATCGAGTAGGCAGTAGCCATACCACTGGTCATTGAAATAAGCGACCCGTTGATACGCTCCGCAATTGGTCCTTTGTATTCCTGATACTCTTTGAATCTGTGGCTCATAACAGCTTCGCCGAATGTAGCCGTCAGAACGTTAGAGCGAAGACCAATCAAGCCGCGTGATGGAATGTTGAACTCAAGGTGCTGCAAGTCGCCTTTTGGCTCCATAATCAGCAATTCACCTTTCCGCTGCGTAGCCAGTTCAATCACCTTACCGGCTGTTTCTTCGGGAACGTCCACAACGAGCGTTTCAATCGGCTCCAACTTATGACCATTCTCATCTTCTTTATATAACACCTGTGGCTGGCCTACCTGCAACTCGTAGCCTTCCCGACGCATCGTTTCGATCAATACCGACAAGTGGAGAATACCCCGGCCATACACCAGGAAACGATCTTCACTATCCGTGTTTTCTACGCGTAGCGCCAGGTTTTTCTCAATCTCTTTGTAAAGACGCTCACGCAGGTGGCGAGAAGTCACGAACTTGCCCTCTTTACCAAAAAACGGCGAGTTGTTGATGGTGAACAGCATGTTCATCGTCGGCTCGTCTACTGAGATTCGGGTGATGGCTTCCGGAGTTTCAAAATCCGTCAGGGTATCGCCAATCTCAAAATCCTCCAGGCCGGTTACTGCGCAAATATCACCGCAGGCAACTTCAGTCACTTTCACTTTGCCAAGCCCTTCGAAGGCCTGAAGCTCCTTAACTTTTACCCGTTTCACCGATCCGTCCGACTTTACAAGGCCCATGTTGGCCCCTTCTTTCAGGGTTCCACGATGAACACGCCCGATAGCGATACGACCAACGAACGCCGAGTAATCGAGCGATGTGATCTGCATCTGCGGTAATCCCTCATTGATGGGAGGGGCTGGGATGGTTGCTACGATGGTATCGAGCAGGTATGTGATGTTATCGGTAGGAGTCTTCCAATCGGGACCCATCCAGCCTTGCTTCGACGAGCCATAAACCGTTGGGAAGTCAAGTTGGTCCTCCGTGGCACCCAAGTTAAACATCAGGTCGAACACCTGCTCATGAACTTCTTCCGGCCGGCAATTTTCTTTGTCAACCTTATTTATGATGACAATTGGCTTGAGCCCCAGTTGCAACGCTTTGCTTAGCACAAAGCGTGTTTGTGGCATAGCCCCTTCGAATGCATCGACCAGCAGACAAACACCGTCGGCCATTTTTAGCACGCGCTCTACTTCACCGCCGAAGTCACTGTGGCCCGGTGTATCAATAATGTTGATTTTAACATCGTTATAACGAACCGATACGTTTTTGGAAACGATGGTGATACCCCGTTCCCGCTCCAGATCGTTGTTATCCAAAATCAGGTCGCCGAATTCCTGATTGTCCCGAAAGAGTTTGGATGCGTGGATAATTTTATCGACCAGCGTTGTTTTGCCGTGGTCAACGTGGGCAATGATTGCTATATTACGAATTGATTGCATACACTGTATGAACCAGTTTCTGGCTGATTCAATTGATTTTCATGATTTATAGTATCCTTCTGGAACGAGGTATAAATAATCATGGAAATCAAATAGATCCCGATCCAGCTAATTTTAGCGCAAAGGTACGAAATTATACGCTGAAACACAGATTTTTACAAGTAATAAAACGAAAAAAGCCCATTCCAGAGCATTGTTCTTGTATAAATACAATTTCTTACCAGTTGCTTAATGCTTTGGGCATCCACAGGCATTTTTCTTACGGAAAAGACCGGTATTGAACAGTCCGCCACGCTTCTTTTTGTAGGTCTTATTTTTCTTCCGTTTACCAATGGCCACTTCAGTTTTGGTCGCGGACGAAGCGGCCATTGTGTCCAACGGTAACTCTACCAAAATGACGGATGCTACTAGTAGCAGAAACACGCTTATTTTTTTCATGATTCAACCTGCTTTCTGTATTAACGTCAAAATTAACTACTTTCGTCATCCGGCCAGCTACATTTTCTACATGAGTCCGAATCCTGATTTCCTAATCGTTTACGGTACACTCCGCCCCCCGTTCGATAATCAGTTTGCCCTCTATCTGCGCAATCGCGGCCATTGTGTAGGCGAAGGTACTTTTACCGGCGAGGTTTTCGACATTGGTAGCTATCCAGGAGCTATTTACGGAGAAAGCAGCACAAATCGGGTATGTGGAACGGTTTTCGATATTAGCATTCAAAAGGACACGACATTAACTTATTTAGACTATTACGAAGGCGTGGGCGATGATTTCGATCAGCCTACCGAGTTTATTCGCGCTATTGTTCCAGTACAATTCAATGGTCAAACAACCGAATGCTGGGTTTATCTGTATAATCTATCCAATGACGATAAACCAGTAATAGAATCTGGTGATTATGCGTTGCACAAACAGTTAGCTTAATTTGTGAATCGCTACCCATCGTCGTTTTTCTTGCCAGACCGGATTTTTCGGGCTTTTTTCTTGTGATCAGTATCTATTTTTCTGCAAACAGACTAACTCGCAGTTGACAACTGGGCTTATCCTATTCACCACAAAACTGCTTACACCTATAGCCTAGGAACACCGGCTTTAAATTACTCTGAAGAAATTCCCTCGTATTACAGCGATAATCAACTAGAAAGCGGTCTAGGCCGCGCTGACAAAGTTGCACAACCGGTAAGCTATCCTTTAATGAAGCGATTCATTTACCATTTATTATTACAAACTTACTGACGTGGCAAATTATCTCGTATGGGGCCAATCCCGATCACCAGATGATATAATATATAGTTCAGCTGAGCCCTCCCTTATCGGTATCACTGGTTTAGGTAACCTGAAATTGACGCTACGAACTGTAAGTGATTATCAAATATGCGGGTATTCGTTAACCACAGTACATTGCAATTAAATGTTTCGCTTGGTTTGAGCTGGCTCACCTTACTGTTCACTTATACTACCAACTGAGTTGATACACCTGAGTCCGATACGGCTGGGGTACAACAAGTAGCCTATTCAACTGTAACCATTCTTTAGAACCTCTATTCATAACACAAACCGGCTCCCGAAAGAGCCGGTTTGTGTTGTCAGATACAAAATCTCATAGGTGTTTACCTGGGTCCACGCGACCGGCGTCCGCTACTGTAATTACCGCCATAACTCCGCCGGGCATTGGAACCATTGTTATAATACCGGGGTGCCGGGGCGTAATACCGTTGCCGAACAACTACAGGCGGACGAACAACTACCGGACGACGGTAATACCCGTAGGGTTGGGCGTATCCATAATAAGGTCGGGGGCCGTAGTTTACACCTGTACTCACGTAACCGGGGCCACAACTAGTCAGTAATATGACCAGGAGACCAGCGGTAAGTAAAGGCATCCATTTTATCGTTTTCATAATCAGGTCTGTTTTCGTTTTTACTTTCTGCTAGTTAGACAAGCAACAGGGCATCGGGTTTAATAAAAACGCAGAAAAATCGACTAAAGTTTACTAAAAAGCCTGACTATACGAGTACAGTCAGGCTTCATAAAACCATTGAACTTGCCTACAATTACGCGTTCAGTTTCTTTTTCAAGTAAGCTAAAGCCAGTTTGTAAGAATCAGCGGTAGCTTCTTTGTTGTAGACAGGATTACTTGGATTGGCGAAACCGTGTCCTGCATCATACATCTTAACGGTTAGCTTTTCACCAGCTTTCTGCATGTTTTCTTCGAACATCTTCACCGACTCTGGCGTAATACCCTTATCCTGCGTACCGAAAAAGCCGATGACATCGGTATTAAGCGTTTTTAATTTTTCGACATCCTGCTCGGGGCGACCGTAGTACATAACGCAGCCTTTAGCCTGCTTTCCTTCCAGCATGGCCGACTGGAGCGATAACATACCGCCGAAACACCAGCCAACGCTGGCAAACTCTGCTTTGGGACCAGCATAAGCGATGCCCCCTTTCATAATGCTGGCAAGGCGATCTTTACTAGCCCCACTCATCAATTTACCCGCTTCAGATGGTTCAGTTGCTACTTTACCGTCATACATATCGAGGGCCAATACATTCACATCTTTCAGGTCGTTGTAATACTTCTCAGATTCTTTTTTAATGTTGTCATTCAGGCCCCACCACTCTTGGTATACCAGTAACCATTTATTAGACGGCTTTTGAGCTTTTATTAAAAAACCGCTGGCCGACTGGCCGTCGGGCGTCGGAAACGTGACCATATCTCCTGCGCCCTTGTACATGAATGGTAATGGGCTGATGTGTAACTGCTGAAACGCCGGGTTTGCTGCCAATACTGACATATCGTTTCCGGGATTGTGGCAAACGGGAATGGCCGCTTCCTGAGCTTTTTTAACAGGCATTACATAGGCCAGTAACGACATAAAGAAGGAAAGGCCGGTAATAAAAATGATTTTCATGCGTGCTTGATGGTTAGTTGACTAGTGGTAACGGAAAGAACATCGATTTAGTTAGAAACTACGCCTTTACTAATTCGAAAATTGTAATCTCCGGCAAAATGCCAACTCGGCCGGGATAACCAATATAGCCATAACCCCGATTGATATACAGTCGCTGACTCCCCTGTTCATATAAGCCCGCCCACTGTTTGTAGAAGTACTGCGCCGGACTCCACCTGACATTTCCCAGATCAACACCAAACTGAGCACCGTGGGTATGACCACTAAACTGAATGTCGATATCACCATACCGGGGTCGAACTTCAGCATCCCAGTGCGTTGGGTCGTGGGAGAGCAATAGTTTTACGGGGTAGTCTTCAGTGCCGCTATACGCTTTGGCCAGGTTTCCTACTCGTAAGGCTGCCGGGCCGAAACCAAGGTTCTGCACCCCGATAAGTGCGATTTTATCCCCGTCCTGCTCCAATATTTTGTGCTCATCCATCATAATGTTCCAACCCATTTGCTTATGGGCGGCCACAACGTTCAGCACGTTTTGTCGTTCGGCCTGCACGCTTGGCCACTGTACGTATTTACCGTAGTCATGATTACCCAGCGTTGAGTATACACCCAGCGGAGCTTTCACTTTGTCAAATATGTCGATGTAGCTATTTACTTCTTCAGCGTGGCTATTCACCAGGTCGCCGGTAAAAAAGACGAGGTCTGGCTTTTGACCCATCAGCATTTCCACGCCCCCCCGTACAGCCGTTTTATTAAAGAAACTCCCTGAGTGAATATCCGAAATTTGGGCAATTGTCATCCCGTGGAATCCCGAAGGCAGGTTCTTCATGGGTAACTTAATACGCCGGATTCGGTAATCATGGGCACCGGATAAAATACCCCATGTGAAGCCTGCCAGTGGGATAGCCCCCACCACCAGTGCCGTTTTCATTAAAAAGTCCGAGCGTGAAATACTGTCGGTAGCCGGCATGGTCTGACGGGTTGAGTCCTCAACCGCTTCGCGCACCTCAGGTTTGTAAAACAAGGATACAATCCAGCGAAAAAACCGGCCGATATCGTCGATTAATATAATGAGTACAGCGAAAATTTTTGAGAAATAAGGAATAGCAATGACAGCCCACATAAACGTCCGGGTGTTGCGACTAACCGAATCGGGGGGTAGCAACTGCATGACTACGTATAACACGAGCGATACCGCCGTGAATCCCCAAAATACGAGGGTAATTATTCGCTGTGTATTCTCCGTTGCGGACCGACTGACGGTTCTGATGGCCTGAAAAACGTACCAGTCAATTAACAGAAGAATGACGGGTAGAATAAAAAAAAGTACGGTCCGATTCATAAATAAAGGGTAAAGCGAGAAGCGTGCAACGGAGAGAATAGCATTGATGATTATTCTTCCCGTTGCACGCTTCTCGCTTCATTAAAAAAAAGTTACACTAATTCTTCCTCTGGCTGTAACTGCCCTTTCCGCTCCAGAGCAGGGTCTTTTTTACCGAACCACTTCATCCGGATACGCTCGTTAATCCAGTACATACAGGGTACAATAACCAGCGTTAATACGGTAGAAAAAGTCAGACCATAGATGATTGTCCAGGCCAGAATATTCCAGAAAACCGAACTGTCTCCCCCAATGACTACGTGAGGATCGAAATCTCGGAATAACCCAACGAAGTCGACAGTTAAGCCGAAAGCTAGTGGTACCAGACCCAACACGGCGGCTGTGGCAGTCAGCAATACTGGTGTCAGACGAATACCGCCCGCTTCAATGATTGCTTCGCGCAGGGGAACGCCCCGGCCGCGCAGTTCCTCAATGAATTCGATCAGCAGAATCCCGTTCTTCACCACAATACCCGCGAAGGCAATAATACCCACACCCGACATGATGACCGAGAATGCTTTTCCGGCAATGATAAATCCCAAGCAGTACCCCAATCAGGGAAAGCAGGATCGTCACGAATATGATTAGCGGCTTCACCACCGAGTTGAACTGCGTGGCCATAATCAGGTAAATGAGCAGCATGGCAATACCAAAGGCCGATATCAGGAAATCCATCGACTCCTGCTGGTCTTCCTGCTCACCACCCATTTTGATGGTATACCCATTGGGAACATCCATCTCTTTAATGACCTGCTGAATCTGGGCCACAATCTGGTTGGCGTTGTAGCCCGGCACTACGTCGGAACTAAGCGTAACAAGCCGCTCCTGGTTTTTACGGTTGATCTGACTAAACGTTGTCGAGTAGCTGATGTTCGCCACCGACGTGATAGGAACCTGACGCAGTTGCCCACCCATGACCATGTCCCGGTACACAACATTCAGACTCAACAAGTCGATCGATCTGGCTCCGGTCATCGGGTTTCAGACGGACCATGATGGGGTATTCATCTTTCGCATCACGGAACCTCGATACCTCTAAACCGAACAAAGCTGTCCGGATGGCCACGGCCATCTGACCCGACGAAATTCCTTCGCGCTCGGCTTTTTCCCGGTCGATGTTGATTACGATTTCGGGCTTGTTGGTAATCAGATCTGACTTCAACTGGTCAATACCCTGAATACCTGCCTGGGCAATTTTCTGGCGAACCTGTTTTTCTAGTTTCTGCAGTTCATTGAATTCTTCACCTGCAATTTCAATAGCAATTGGTTTACCCGTTGGTGGCCCGTTCGATTCGCGTTCTACCGAAATTTCGCTACCTGGCAAACCACTCATGGCTACCCGTACTTTAGCCAGCAACGAGTCCGTCGAAATGCCTTTCCGCTCTTCGTTTGCCTTTGAACGCCATCGTCACTTTCGATTTTTGTGGCGTAGCAGACCGGTCGGGGTTCTGTGGGTCACCGGCGTTTTTACCAACGTTCGAGATAACCGAGTTAACAATTCGGTAGCGTTATTTTCCTGCAAGCACCTTAAATACTCGTTTCTCAATCACCTTCGTTACCGAATCCGTTACGCGGAGCGTCGGTACCCACCGGCATCACGTTGTATACGTAAATGTAATCCGGCTCACCGCTCGGGAAGAAAAACACTTTGGGCTTGGCAATACCCGACGATGATGAACGTCAGAATCAACAGAACAAACGCGCTACGATCGCCAGACACGGGCCTCCATCCCGTCAATATCCAGGAAATCAACCGACGATACCCATTTTTAAGGGCGGGTAACAGCCTGTTCCTGGAAAGGCACGATCAGTTTCGGAGTCAACACATAATGGTTGAACACGTACAGGATAATGAACAACATGAACAGGTTGCCAATACCCCGGTCAATCACGTAGCCAATACCAGCCAGCACCGTCATAATCATCAGCGGCCGCTTAATCTCCTCGAAACTCTGTTTGTCTTCGTGGTTATCATCCTCATGCCGTTTCATGAACGTTACGGCGAAGACAGGGTTGATCACGTAAGCCACAAACAGCGAAGCAAACAGTGTCAGAATAAGCGTCAGGGGTAAAAACTTCATGAACTCTCCCACAATACCCGGCCAGAACAGCAGCGGAAAGAACGGCGCAATGGTCGTCAGTGTTCCGGATAAATACCGGTACAAATACCTCACCCGCAGCCGCTTTTACGGCCTGTTTGATATCCCAGTCTTTGTTCTCGTTAAAGAGCCGGTGAGAGTTTTCGATAACTACAATGGCATCATCGACCACCAGACCCAAGCCCAGCAGGAAAGCAAACAGCACCATCGTGTTCAGGGTGAACGCCGTGCCCACCACGGGCCCAAGAACCGGCATCATCACAAAAGCCACTAGTGCCGACAGCGGAACCGACAGACCGACGAATATGGCATCCCGAACGCCCATGAAGAACATCAGGACCAATACCACGAAGATGAAGCCCAATACAACTGTGTTGATCAGGTCGTTGACGTTTTCACGTGTCCGCTCCGATTGGTCGGCGGTAATTTTTACTTCCAGCCCTTCGGGAAACCGGGACTCCTTGTATTCTTCGATCGTTTTTTCGATCCGGTCGGCAGCCGAGATGAGGTTGGCACCAGCGCGTTTGATGACGTTCAGGGTAACAACTGATTTGTTATTCTAAGCGGGCGAAGTTCTGTTGCTCCTCGAAATTGTCCCGCACATCGGCAATATCGCCAAGCCGAACGGTAGCTCCCGTTGCGGTACGAATCTGCAGATTCTGAAGTTGGGTAACATCGGTAAATTCTCCTTTTACCCGCACCGTCCGGCGAACGCCATCGACGTCCAGTTCGCCACCCGATACGTTGACATTTTCGCCCTGAATGGCCTGCTGAATATCCGAAAAGGCCAGACCCGCCGACTGCATCCGGGGAAGATCGACGTTAATCTGAATTTCGCGATCCAGTGCGCCGACGATGTCAACCCGACGAATTTCGGGCATTCCTTCAATCACATCCTGCAAATCCTCAGCGTATTCTTTCAGTTGTTTCAGCGAGAAATTGCCGGCCATGTTGATGTTCATGATCGGCAATTCGGAGAAGTCCACATCCTGCGCCGTTGGGCCAGCATCCAGTTTTTGCGGCAGATCGGGCTTCGCTTTGTCAATCGCATCGCGAACCCGTTGCAGGGCTTCTGCCGAATTTACATCCGGATTGAATTCAACCAGAATAACCGATACATCCTGCAAGGCATTCGATTTAATACGCTTCACGCCCGAAATGGACTTCAACTGCTTCTCGATCTGCTTGTTGATCGTGTTTTCAATATCAGCCGGAGCCGTTCCTACGTACACCGTATTGATATATACCTGCGGTACTTTAATGTCCGGAAACTGCTCTTTCGGCAGGTTATTATACACGAACAACCCACCCATTGTAATCAGGAAGGTGAAGATGTAAATCGCCGTTCGGTTCTCAACGCACCAGTTGGTAAATCCGAGGGTTTTGTACTGTTCAAATTTCATAATTTGTGGTGTTTTATGGTCGTTGATCGCCATTCTCAGTCATTGGTTGTCATTAAGTTATTCGTTGAAGAGCAACTTAATGACAACAAGTGACGGAAAACGACGACCTAACGATTAAAAATTGATCGGCTGTCCATCAACTAAATCCTGATAGCCAGTGGTAACGATCTGATCACCAGACTGTAATCCCTGTGTAACAGCAATTTGACCACCGTACGACTGCCCCGTTTTTATCGTGCTTTGCCTTCGCTACTTTCTTTCCTCCTTCGTTCACCGCCACATACACCAACTGCCCGTTCTCCGTGCTTCTGAATCAGATTCTGGTTAATCACGATCGCATTGGCCATGTTCTGGTCATTGATTTTGATACGAGCCAGCATGTTTGGTTTCAGGCATTATCGGATGGGAGCGGGGCCTCAATGGTAAACGTCCGGGTTAGCGGGTCCACGGATGTGGAAACAAAACGTGATGCTGCGACTTCATTTCCCTGTTCAAATCCGGAAACTCATCAGTACCGGATCGCCCTTCCGAACACTACCCGAATACGTATCCGATACTTTAGCCACCACTTTCAGCTGGGATAAGTTCACGATCCGAACCAGACCAATGCCCGGAGCAGCCGACTGACCAACCTTTACCGAAACCTGATCAACGATACCCGAAATGGGTGCCGTTACGGTCGATTGTCCCAATTGCACATTGAGCGTTGACAATTGGCGTTCCAGTGCTTCTTTGTTGTTTTTCGCCTGTAAGTACTGAATTTCGGTACCGATCTGCTGTTTCCACAAAGCAGCCTGTTTTTCAAAAATGGTGTTGACCAGTGATAACTGTGTTCTGACTTCCGCCATCGACTCCCGCATAATTTGATCGTCAACCTTGGCAATGGCTTGCCCGGCGCGTACCTGATCCCCTTCCTTCACGTAAACCGCCGTGACCACGCCACCCGATTTAGGCGATACCTGCACATTGTTCTTGGCATCGATGGTTCCCTGTAGTTCAACAAAGTGCCGAAACGTACTGGCCGAAACGGGCGCGACCGTTACGTCTTTAACCCTGGCTGTTTCTACTTTTTTCGGATCGAGCTTGGTTACTTCCGATTCCAGCGTCTTTATTTTCGTATTCAGTTCGGCCTGCTGCGATTTCAACTCAGCCAACTCTTCGCGCTTATCTTGTAAATCTGTCTTTTCTTCTCCTCCACAAGCCATCAACAGGCTTGTCAGGACAATGGCGTAATATGATTTCATCGCTTTTTTTCAGTGTATGTTTAATTTCCGGTGTATAATCGGCCAAGTGCTTTGTCCTGGTCAACTTTAGCAATCAAAAAATCGTATAACGAACCGAAGTAGTTTGTCTGCGCTTCGCGAAGGGAAGCTTCGGCATTGAGTACTTCAATGCTCGACCCAACGCCTTCCTTATATTTAATACGAGTTACCCGCACAATTTCTTCGGCCAAATCGCGGTTGCGCTGCTGTGTCTGTAATGTTTGCAGCCCATTTTTGAGTGTAATACTCGACTGCCGGATTTGCAGGTCGATGGAGTTACGCAGCAGTTCGCCACTGTTCTGCGCTTTTTGCAGTGTAGCCCGCTTTTGCTCAATCTGGCTGCGTTTCATGAATCCATCGAAAATGGGAACTTGTAAACTCAGGCCCAGCGACGCGAAGTTGAACCAGGGAGACGTGAAGAGTTGATCTACTTTATTACGACCTGAGTTGTATCCGAAATTGGCAAAAGCAGACGCTGTTGGAAAGTAGCCCTTCTGCGTCACTTCAATATCCTGTTCGGCTAGTTTAATTTGGGTTTCCAGAGTCGAATACTCAATTCGGCTGCGGTATTGAAACGTTGGGTCGGGGGAAATCAGCGGTCTCAGGTCATCAACGGCCCGATCCTGTAACTGCTCGGCCAGCGTAATTTCGTCGTTTATCTTGAGCCCCATCTGAAATTTCAGCAGGGTATAACTCAATTCGATCAGATTCTGTACGTTTTGCCGTTCAGCTTTCAGGTTATTGGCCTGCACTTCGAGCCGCTGTACATCCAGTTTTTCAACAAATCCCTGCTTGTTCATCGCCTGGGTTTCATACAGAGCAGTATCCAACCGGGCAATGTTGAAATCAAGCAGTTTGGCCCGTTCCAGCGCAACCAACACACCATAGTACGCTTTAGCGACCTGCTCAGCCACCACAACTTTAGAGCTTTCCAGATTTCGCTGGGCCAGTTCACGATAGGTTGCTGCAGCGCGTAAGCCAACGTTCAGAGCGGCACTGTAAAGGACCTGATTGACACTGGCTGAAGCATTTGCCGAGTATTTAACACCAAATTGTACGGGTACAGCTGGCGCATCGGGTGAGGCATTCGGGTCAAAAAAAACGGCAGGCAAAAATGCCCGTTGAATGATCAGATTATCGGTTAGCGACGCGCTGGCAGAAATCTGAGGTAGAGCCGATGCCTTCGTTTCGCGAATACGTGCATCGGCACTTACGGCATCCAACTGGTTATTTCGGATGCTTACATTCTGCCGGACCGCAAAATCGATTGCCTGCTGGAGCGTGTAGGTTTGCCCATTGGTTGCGCCACCCGTTGGTGACAGACCATTTGGAGCCGTGCCTAGTCCCGAATTGAAAGTTGAAATGACACCCGGCTGGAGATTTACTGATCCTTCCGGTGTGCTCAGAGAAGGAGTACCGGCTGCTCCATTCGTACTTGGTTGCGAGGGTACGCTTATTCCTGTGCCTGGGGTCGTGCCGGGTTGGGCCACAATCACACCGGTTGCCGCTGGTTGCTGGGCACCGGGTTGCTGACCACTGGGCGCTGCGCCGGTAGGCTGCTGCCCCACGGAGGGTTGTGTGGGTACCTGTGCTACAGCTCCCGTTCCGGACCATATAACCGGAAACCAAAGTGCTGACAGACAAAGTATACTACTTGCTTTCATAAATAATAGGTTGTATTTCCTTTACTTTTTTAACGTATTGGTTATAGACATCAAATCCCTCCTCAGTCAGCATTCCCCGCACGAAGTGGTGTATCAGTTCAGCCTGAACATCATGCATTGAGTACTGGTCGGACGGAAAAAGGTCGTGATTGAAGGCGAGTTCAATCTGTTCTACCCGAAGGCGGGCCAGAATGGCTGGATTTATGTCGGCACGATACAATCCCTGCAAAATACCTTTTTGAATATTTTCAAGAATAGATCGCATAATTTGACCTTCTTTGTACTGGCGAAACAACGAAAAGGCCTGTGGATAGTATCGCTTTATGTCCATGAGTAAATTAGGACTAATCTGATCGGCATTCTTTTGCATCATGTTCAGCACGTTCAGAATCTCTTCAACAGGATTGGCCGTATCAGTAACCATACATTCCATTTCTGACTGATTACGACTTGTTTTGTGTTGAATAACCTGGTATAGAATCTGCTCTTTATCAGAAAAGTGCTGGTAGATCGTCTTCTTTGAAATTCCCAATTGCTTGGCTATTTCTTCCATGGTGACGGAGCGAACGCCAAACTTCCAGAACAACCGTTCAGCCTCAGCCAGAATCCTTTCTTTCATCAACAAATAGAACTTTTGCTGGATGAACTACGGAAACTCAAATATAGTTCTGAGTTTCCGTACATTTTTCAGAGATTATGACGAACGGCCTGAAAAGCGGGGCAAGAGCACTAAAATGCCCGATGAAACCAAGCTTCGTCGGGCATTTTGGTATAGTGGATTTCGTGATTTGTTCAGGCCATCAACAGGATTGTCGGACGGTCCTGTTTGCAGTTACTTATGGGCTATTTCGAAGAAGCGGACATCTGCCTGTACCTTGTCTAGTAACGCACGAGTGCGCTCGGGGCGCGCATCAGTGATAAAGAGTTGACCGAATACTCCTTCGTCCATTTGCTGGATTAGTTTGCCAATGCGCCGGTCGTCGAGTTTATCGAATATATCGTCTAACAACAGAATTGGTTTGATTCCCTTTCCACTGCGCAACTGGTCGAACTGGGCCATTTTGAGGGCTATCACAAACGTTTTTTGCTGACCTTGAGAACCGAACTTCTTTAATGGTACTGTTTGCCCGCTACTGTCGCCAATCAGGAAAGAGTAATCATCTTTATGAATGCCCATTGTGGTCCGTTGCAATACGGTATCCCGTCGGCGAAAGTGCCGAAACTCACTGGCGAAGTCTGGATTGCTCACTTCCGACTCATATACTATATCAACCGTTTCGCGTCCCTCGCTCAGGTAGGCATAGTGCGCCTTGAACCCAGGCATGAACTCCTGAATAAATTGCTTACGCCTGTCATAAATTTTCTGTCCGAGGTCGAGCAGGGGTTCATCGTAGGTATCGAGCAGGTCATTATCAATCTGATTCCCGTTTTTACGTTCCTGGTCGGCAAAAAGTTTTAGCAGGCTATTGCGCTGTTTCAGTATCTGCTGATACATCAGGTAATCGCGCAGATAGTTAGGGTCAAGCTGAGAGAATACCCCATCAAAAAAATGCCGCCGTTCTTCGCTGTGCTCACGAACCAGATCCGTGTCATTAGGTGCTATGAGCACTACCGGAAAGCGGCCTATGTGTTCACTAATTCGCTCGTATGGTTTTTTATCGGCCATCAGCACCTTTCGCTGACCTCTCTGCAAGCTAATGGTGATTTGCACCATGCGTGTATCTTCAGCAAACGTGCCATCAATAATAAAATAAGTGGCGTCATGCAGGATGCTCAATGCATCCTGGCTTTGGAAAGCACTTTTACTTAGGGCCAGAAAGTAGATGGCATCGAGCAGATTCGTTTTCCCGCTTCCGTTTGGCCCCACTAACACATTTACCTCTTGCCCGAATACGTACCGACCATCTTCATAATTCTTAAAATTGGTGAGGCTGAGTTTTTCAAGGTACATATGTATAGCGCATAACGCGATAATGCGTAATTTCGCAGCGATCAATTATACAGCGAAATTCAACGTTTCGGAAGTAATTGATATTGGCAACAAAGATACGGGCGGTTTGTTAGTAGATATAGACTCAATCGTAAAGGGGTTGCACCTAGGCCGGTCGTTTCCTTCCGGTAATACTTGTTGATTATTTGAACATATTCCTCATGGCAAGCGTCAAAGAGAAAACTCCTTCAGGGAAATCCAAGCAGAATGGTAAAGCTCCGGAAGCAGCAAAAACACAGCATTCGAAAGAGCGGTATATGTACTGGTACGAATCGATGCAGCTGCAACGGAAATTCGAAGAAAAAGCCGGTCAGCTTTACGGTCAGCAGAAGATCCGCGGATTCTGCCATTTATACATAGGACAGGAAGCCTGCTCCTCAGGCTCCTATTCTGCCCTTACTAAAGACGACAAATGGATAACCGCCTACCGGGACCATGGTATTCCACTGGCTCTGGGCTCCGACCCCAAAGCGATTATGGCGGAGTTATTCGCTAAACAAACCGGGTCGTCCAAGGGAAAAGGTGGCTCTATGCACATCTTCGATAAGTCAGTGAACTTTATCGGGGGGCATGGTATTGTTGGTGCGCAGATACCCATGGGGGCTGGTATCGGCCTCACCGAAAAATACAACAAGACGGGTAACCTTTGTATCACGTTTATGGGCGACGGGGCCGTTCGTCAGGGAGCTTTACACGAAGCATTCAATATGGCGATGCTCTGGAAGATTCCGGTCATCTTCGTCGTAGAAAACAACGGCTATGCCATGGGTACGTCGGTTGCCCGCACCTCGAACGTTACGGATCTGTACACACTCGCCGAAGCATACGATATGCCGTCCGAACCCGTCGATGCAATGAGCGTTGAAGCTGTTCACGAAGCGGTGAGTCGTGCCGCCGAACGGGCCAGAGCAGGCGAAGGACCAACTTTTCTGGAATTCCGTACCTATCGGTACCGGGGTCACTCAATGTCTGACCCGCAGAAATACCGGAAAAAAGAGGAAGTGGAAGAATACAAGATGCGTGACCCAATCGAACAGGTGAAGGCTACCATTTTAGAAAAGGGTATGGCAACGGAGGAGGAATTAGCTGCTATTGATCAAAAGATAAAAGCTACGGTTGAAGAAGCCGTCCAATTTGCGGAAGACTCTCCTTACCCTCCTGCTGAAGAAGCTTATAAAGATGTTTACATGCAACAGGACTATCCATTCTTGCTGGAGTAAGTACTTACCCATGGCTCCGCATTACTATGTTCCAAAAAATGTCCCGGTCGCTGGCCGGGACATTTTTTGTGGAACAATAAGCCTCGAATAAGTGTATGTACATTAAATGTATATACACAGTACTCTTCTGAAATAATAATTTCACTTTTCCCCAACGGAACATATGGAAACTCTGATCAACGGACTTCATCACGTTACGACAATGGCGGGCGACACACAACGGAATGTTGACTACTACACTGACATTCTTGGCCTGCGCCTTGTTAAAAAGACGGTCAACTTCGACGCGCCCGATGTATACCATCTATACTACGGTGATGAGACAGGATCGCCCGGTACTATCCTGACGTTTTTCCCTTATGGAAACCTGCCGCGTGGCCGGAAGGGTGTGGGGCAGTTGACGTACACTGCTTTTTCTGTTCCCATCAATTCGTTGCAATTCTGGATGGACAGGCTTCATGAGCGAGACATTCCGTACGACGGACCGCATAGGCGCTTCGAGGAATCATTTCTGCGCTTCGACGATTTTGATGGTATGGGTATCGAACTCGTTTTTACCGATGATGATTCAAGAATAGGCTGGACCAACGGTCGTATTCCTGCTGAGTTTGCCATTCGCGGTTTTCACACGGTAACGCTCAACCAACAGAACCCGGATCGTACAATTAAACTTTTGACAGATAATCTGCAACACACGTTAGTAGGGGAGGAGGAAGGTCGATTCCGTTTTAAAGCGGGCATTGGCGGACCCGGAAATTATGTTGACGTTTTACATTCGCCGAATGATGCTCGTGCTTTGCAGGGAGCGGGTTCCGTCCATCACGTTGCATTCTCAACAGATTCTGATGAAACGCAGTTAATTCTTCAGCAACAGTTAATGGAGTCGGGTTACCAGGTTACGCCGGTACAGGACCGTAATTATTTCAATAGTATTTACTTCCGGGAGCCGGGCGGAATTTTGTTTGAGGTAGCTACCAACCCACCCGGATTCACTGTTGATGAGTCACTTTCGGAACTGGGCCAACGGCTGAAATTGCCACCCCAATACGAATCCCGTAGAGCGGTTGTTGAAGCTAAATTACCTGAAATAATTTTAAAATAAATTCCGTTGTCGTTTGCATTCCCTATTCGATAGGTCATCAGGGAATGCAGGCAGCTTTTAATGCGCAACCAATATGATACACGACTCAGGCAGCTTTCAAACAGCCGGTTTACCTCTTGTAGAAGCGACGAAAGTTATGGTTATGGTTCATGGCCGGGGAGGCAACGCGCGGGATATGTTATCGATTTCCAATCATATTCAAAATAAGGATTTCGCTTTCATTGCTCCGGAGGCCCAGAACAATACATGGTATCCTCATTCTTTCCTGCAGCCGTTGGCGAACAATGAACCGTATTTGTCTTCTGCTTTGGAAACCCTGGCCGCCATTCGTGCCCGACTACAGGCTGATTTCAATTTTAAATTACCTCAGATTTACTGGCTGGGTTTCTCACAGGGAGCGTGTTTGACACTAGAATTTGTCGCAAGAAATGCCGCAGAGTATGGTGGCGTATTTGGGTTGAGTGGTGGCTTGATTGGTCCGGCAGAAACACCCAGAAATTACGAAGGGACACTATCTGGCACGCCTATTTTTTTGGGATGCAGCAATAACGATTCTCACGTTCCTGAGCAGCGTGTTCTGGAATCGGAGGAGGTTTTCAAACGAATGAATGCGCGAGTCACCACGAAGCTCTATCCAAATTTTCCACACACAATTAACGAAGATGAGTTAAACATCGTTAATTTGTTAATAGCCGGAGAACAACCGCGTACGGCCATCATTTAACAGAAACGTACATGAGCCAATATATGGTTGAATTTGATCTTCCAACTGTTCTGGACGAAGGATTTGAAAACAGGATTCCAGCCCAGCGACTCAAAGTGGAAGAATTAATGGAGAAAGGTTTTTTACTCTCTTACTCACTTTCTGTCGACCGCCAGAAATTGTGGTGTATTTTCAAAGCAGAATCGGAGTTGGAAGTCATGGAATCAATTGCTGAATTTCCGCTGATAAAGTACATGACTCCCATGATAACTGAGCTTATGTTTCACAACATAGTAGCGGCTCGAATTCCTCTTTTTTCTTTAAACTAAAACAGGAATATCCTTTTAAGAAATGGGTATTCCTGTTTTAGTTTGACTATTTCTGTTTCAGGCAATGAGCATGAGCGCTGTCTGCAGAACTCCTGCGATAACCAGATTTGAGCTGATTGCCCATCGTTACCCTGCTACAGGTAGTCTTGATTAAGGCTGTTGTTTCTCAGGTCAGATTCTGTACCAATCATTATTGACTTAAACTGAAATAATCTGGTTGACGCAGCTTATTAATCCTGTGAAACAAGTGCCTTATTTCCGGCTCAAATACGCCTAAAATCATTAAGTAACCAGGGTAAAACTGGTTACATACGAGTGTAACCGATTGATTATCAGTTCCACGTGGAACATACCCATAAACACTTTTAACCAATTAATTTCGTACAAAAATGAGTCCAAATATTCTGATCTGTAACGCCGAGTCAGAGCTGCAAGCCGAGTTTCCAACTGATTTCATTGTCAATGTTGATGGCAAAAAAGCCTTGACACTGCGTCAGTTTTATGAAGTGATTGCTTACTTGTTGGAAATTCCAGACTTCGGATTTACCCTTGACGACTTAAGTGATTCACTTAATGACTTACATTGGCTGGATGAAAAACGAATCGTCCTTTACTTTACGAATACTGAAATCTTCATGAATAAAGAACGAGATCCGGCCAAGATAGCCGGCGTTATTAACACCCTGGATGCGGTAGCCGAAGATTGGAAATGGGTAGAAGATGAATTGAACGACGAGAAAGAAATTATTGTGGTCTTCGAATATAGTGAACGAATAGTAAAAATACTGGAACAGGAGAGCATAAATTATAAAGAACTGGGCGCGCTAAATCGGTGAAAACGGGCAACAAATTTCGACTTCCTGCTGTTAAATAAATGAGCCGCTGGAGAGTACTCCGGGCGGCTTTTTGTATGACTTATAACCTGAATTCAGTTGAGATCCGAGGAATTACTTAGCCTGTACACGAGCGATAGTTTTATAAAATTGTTATCCTCGCCTTTAGATGAAGCACCATCCGAAGAGCCTCAGAGAGTACAGCTCAAAGGGATTGCGGGCAGCCTGGATGCTGTAATCGCAGCAGCGGTCTATAAGCTTGTCGGAGGTAGTCACGTGTACGTTGCTACCGATCGGGAGGAAGCAGCTTATTTCTACAATGATTTCCAAAACTTGCTGGAGCGGGAAATATTGTTTTTCCCTATGTCTTACAAAAAGCCTTACCTCTACGAAGAGGTTGAGAATGCTAATGTTTTGATGCGAGCTGAAATCCTCAATAAGTTGAACCCCGCTCCGAAAGGAGGAGTATTAATTGTTACTTATCCGGAGGCACTATCTGAGAAGGTAATCAACAAACGAGCCCTATCTGCAAACACACTCACAATACGAGTAGGGGAAAAGGTAGACACAAATTTTGTATCTGAATTACTACAGACTTACGAGTTTGAGAAAACGGATTTTGTGTATGAGGCAGGACAGTTTTCAATTAGAGGTGGAATTGTCGATGTATTCTCTTTCGCCAGCGAATTCCCATATAGAATTGACTTGTTCGATGATGAGGTTGAAGGCATTCGCTTGTTCAACCCGGAGACTCAATTGTCAAATGAGGCCGTTGACTTCATCAAGATTATACCGAACGTTCAAACCAAACTCATTGAAGAAACAAGGGAACCGTTCTTTGACTTTCTACCCCAGGATACAACCGTATGGGTTAAGGACGTAGAGTTCACGTTAGAAATTATCGAGAAGTGTTTTGAGAAGGCAGAGCAAAGCTTTGAGTCGGTTCTGCAGAGCAGCGGAGGCATTCAGGTAATTACTAACCCCGGCGATTTGTTCGAAACACGCAGGGCGTTTTTAAACCAATTAAAGAAGTTTCGGACTGTTGAGTTTGGCCGGAAATTTTACTTTAAAACCGAAAACCGATTACAGTACACCTCCAAACCCCAACCCTCATTCAACAAAGATTTTAAGCGACTGATTGAAACGTTGGGAGATAATCAGGCCAAGGGTTATACGAACATCATTGCGGCTGAATCGCTGAAACAACTAGAACGGCTACGAACTATAGTTGAAGAACTCGATCCTTACGTAAAATTTCAGTCAATAAACATTGGTTTAAAGGAGGGATTTCTGGATGAGTCGTTAAAGATCGCCTGTTTTACTGATCATCAAATTTTCGACCGTTACTTCAAATATCGGGTACAGGACAAGTTCTCTAAGTCAAAAGCATTGACACTCCGTGAACTGAAAACGCTGCAGCCAGGAGACTATGTTACGCATATTGACCATGGAATCGGTCGTTTCGCCGGTTTGGAAAAGGTAGATAATGCAGGCAATGAACAGGAGGCTATCCGT
The DNA here is from genome assembly GCA_963782245.1 of uncultured Cytophagales bacterium. GTDB lineage: Bacteria > Bacteroidota > Bacteroidia > Cytophagales > Spirosomataceae > Spirosoma. The sequence goes on along the minus strand of CAWAJC010000035.1, from coordinate 21,441 downwards.
TTGATCTACCGTGACAATGATATACTGCTGGTAAGCATTCATAGCCTTCACAAGATAGCCAAGTATAGCGGCAGGGAAGGTGGACCGCCAACGATGAGTAAGCTTGGTTCTCAGGAGTGGGAGAACAAGAAGTCCCGGATTCGTAAACAGGTAAAGGATATCGCTCGTGAGCTAATAGCCTTATATGCGAAACGTCGCTCCGCTCCTGGATTTGCTTACAGTCGTGACAGTTTTCTACAGGTTGAACTCGAATCTTCTTTCATGTACGAAGACACACCCGACCAGGCTAGGGCGACGAATGACGTGAAAGATGACATGGAAAAACCACACCCTATGGACAGACTTGTTTGTGGGGATGTAGGTTTCGGCAAAACAGAGATTGCAATCAGAGCGGCTTTCAAAGCAGTGACTGACAACAAACAAGTAGCAGTACTGGTACCGACAACTATACTGGCCATGCAGCACTACAAAACGTTCGTTGAAAGAATGGCAGACTTTCCCGTTAAGGTAGATTACATAAATAGGTTCAGGTCGCCAGCAAAAGTGAAGGAGATACTAAAAGACGTTACTGCCGGAAAAATCGGAATTCTGATCGGTACTCACCGGATAGTAAACAAGGACATAAAATTCAAGGATCTGGGTTTGTTGATAATTGATGAAGAGCAGAAGTTTGGGGTAAAAACTAAGGATCGTTTAAAAGAGATGCGCGTAGAGGTTGACGTACTTACACTGACTGCTACACCCATCCCCAGAACATTACACTTCTCATTGATGGGAGCCAGGGACTTATCCGTTATAGCGACCCCACCACCCAATCGTCAGCCAGTAACAACTGAAGTTCATGCTTATGACGAAGCAAAAATTCGGGATGCAGTGAGCCTGGAAGTTCGCCGGGGTGGGCAGGTATTTTTCGTTCACAATCGGGTAAGTGATATTGAGTCAATTGGCAACTTGATAATTAGGCTAGTCCCAGAAGCCCGGGTTGCGGTAGCTCACGGACAAATGGAAGGTGACCGATTGGAACGCGTGATGACGCGATTCATAGAGGGAGATTACGATGTACTGGTATCAACGAACATCATTGAATCGGGGCTCGATATACCTAATGCCAATACCATCCTGATTAATAATGCACACTATTTCGGCTTATCGGATTTGCACCAGATGCGCGGTAGGGTAGGCAGATCAAACACAAAAGCATACTGTTATCTGCTCACACCACCTTTCTCTGTGTTGACCGCCGATGCTCGTAAGAGACTACAAACGCTGGAAGATTTTTCTGATCTGGGAGAAGGTTTTAAGATAGCAATGCGTGACTTGGATATTAGAGGGGCGGGGAACCTTTTAGGAGCGGAGCAGAGTGGCTTCGTAAATGATCTCGGTTTCGAGATGTACCACAAAGTGCTGGATGAAGCCGTCCAGGAACTTCGGGAAACTGAATTCAAAGATCTGTTTGAGACCAAACCAGGGGACCTGAAACTGGCGCTTCCTGACACAGTGATTGAGACCGATTTACAGGTAGTAATTCCGGAACGGTATGTCTCTAATATATCAGAACGTCTTGCATTATATACCCGGTTGGATAGTCTTCAGAATACGGACGAGTTGAGCGCATTTCAGCAGGAATTGACAGATCGGTTCGGTCCAATGCCAGCCGAAGTAAAAAACCTGATTAAGATGGTAGGTGTCCGTTGGAAAGCGGAGCAGTTATATCTTGAAAAACTGACACTTAAGAATAATATCCTTAAAGGGTACTTCGTTTCTAACGGGAATGACGACTTCTTCAAATCCGATCTATTTGGCAAGGTAATTGAATATATCCAGCGTAACCCAGCAAAATGTTCGTTGAAAGAATCGAAAGGAAGACCAATATTTACCCATTCTGATGTGCTGTCTGTTGACGAATTGGACGAGAATTTGGGTAAAATGATAAATTAAAGAGATTTTGCACCCGTTATTTTTATAGAACAAAGCAATGATTCAAAAGTATCACCTGCAACGAGCGGCTTACGTACTTCTGGCTACAGCGGCACTAGCATCTTGTAAACCGAAGCACCCGACAAGCGTACAGCCCGGTAAGAAAAGTACTGCTACAGGGATTGCGTACAACGAGAAAGATGGTTTTCAGGTAAAAAAATTTGCAGGCCAGAAGGCTGGTCCAAACTTAGTTTTCATTGAAGGGGGTCGCTTTACCATGGGCGCACTTGAAGAGGATGTCATGAATAGTCGTGACAACCGCGAACGGACAGTTTCTATCCAATCGTTCTATATGGATGAAACGGAAATGGCAAACGTTCACTACCTGGAATATCTGAACGCAATTACGCGTGACTCATCGGAGGAAGTTGTCCGAGCAGCATTGCCAGATACTACGGTTTGGGCTAATCCACTTTCCTTTAATGACTCTTATGTAACTCAGTATTTGAGGTATCCCGCTTTCCGGTACTATCCCGTGGTAGGGGTATCTTGGGTTCAGGCAAGTGATTACGCAGCCTGGCGATCAAACGCCGTAAACAACGAACTCGCGAAGGGCGGTGGTGAAAAGAAAAAGGGTGGTTTCTCGCTGAAACGCAAATCTAAAACACAAGAGGAGCCCGCATTAGCTGAAGCCACAACCGCGAGTGCTGCCAAACCAAGTCTTGAAAGTGGGATGATTCTGCCCGACTACAGGCTACCAACAGAAGCGGAGTGGGAGTATGCTGCCAAAGCACTGATTGGAACGCAGTACATGGACGAGAATCAAATCAACCAGCGGATTTATCCATGGGATGGTTCATCCGTCAGAAATCCAAAGAAAGGCAGGAAACAGGGTCAGATGCTGGCGAACTTCAAGCGTGGTCGGGGAGACTATGCGGGTATTGCAGGCCGCTCGAATGATGGGGCAATTATCACGGCTGAGATTTACGCTTACCCAGCCAACGACTTTGGTCTTTACAACATGGCAGGAAACGTGAACGAGTGGGTGTATGATGTTTATCGGCCTTTATCCTATCAGGACGTAAATGATTTGAACCCAATCCGCAGAAATGGCTATTTGGATGATGCGAAGAATTATGATTCTAAAAACAAACAGTCACTAATTGATGATCGTCTTCGGGTGTATAAAGGTGGCTCTTGGAATGATGTAGCCTATTGGCTTTCTCCTGGTACGCGTAGGTTCCTAGACCAAGATTCAGCTACGGCCATGATTGGTTTTCGATGCGCTATGATTGGAGTCGGGCGTAATAAATAACATGTTACAAATATAAAAGGCGGCTATCTACTGATAGATAGCCGCCTTTTATATTTGTAACGCACTACACATTACACAGATAGCTTTGGAAAAGATGCGTTATTTTGATAATTATGTGCTGTCATCTGCTGGCAACTGCCATTGTTACGATACTTATTGATTTACAGTCAAATTTCAGTAATTCTCGGGCGCAGGACTCAAGGGTAGCACCTGTCGTCAGGACATCGTCGACAATCATCACATTTTTACCCGAAATTAGGTCTGGATTTATCACAGAGAAAACAGACTTAACATTGTCCCAACGTTCTAGCCTATTCTTATTGGTCTGTGATTCTGCAAAGCTAGTACGGAGAAGAATATTGTTGTAAGAAGGTATTTGCAAAGCCTCCGCCAACCCATTTGCAATCCATTCAGCCTGGTTGTAACCCCGCTGTTTCAATCTATCTTTATGTAAAGGTACAGCGATTATTAACTCCACATCGCTGATTTGTTTGCACTCAATTGCTAATTGAGTGCCGTACCAGTTAGCCAGTTCCTTCGCGATTTCTTTCCGCCCTTTGTACTTGATTTGATGAATTAACTTCTGAACAACTCCACCCTTTTTGAAATATAGATACGAAGCTATAAACTTTACTGGCACTTTTCCAGCAAACTTGTTGAGAAGATCATAGTCGTATGGTTCTCGGTGTTGGCCTGTTTCTGGAAGCGCTATTCTGCACGAAACACACAAAAAGGCCTCGTTCCTATCTAACAATTGGTTGCACCCGAAGCAAATAGAGGGAAAGAGCTGATCATTGAAGTTGGTTATCAATAATTGTATAAACCTAAACATCATTTCTATTCGTTTGTATTGTAAATTAGAAAGAAGAATTGTATGTCAACAGTATGGAAGAAATAAATATAGACGGGTTATGGATTGAGTTGCTCGATAATTTAGAATCACTTGTTGGCAAGCGACCAACCGATCTTAATTCGGTACTTTTTTTGATTGGGGTACATGAACTGGGCAAAGGACCGAAACGCTTCTCCAAAGAGGCAAAACAGGATTTGATGCACATTGGAGTTTGTAGTGTTTTAAGTACATCTGGCTACTATTCTTTTGAGGGGTATGATAAAGATGGCTGGCCACACTGGATTCTGTCAAAGCCCATCCCTCATCACGACTTACTGGCGCAGGAGAATTTCTTAAAGGAGCATGTAATATCTTACTTCGATTACCTCAAGGCTTAATTGTTTAATTTAACTACTATGCAATCATCAACTGCCTATTCAGCTCTACTACAACGCATAGATGAATACAAGAAACGCTATTTCCAAAACCAACTGATAAAAGGTGCATTATTTTTCACGGCCTTACTCGGTAGTGCCTATCTTTTTATCAACACGGCAGAGTTCATCGGACGATTTGATTCGTTTGGCCGGGGAGTTTTGCTTTTTGGCTTCTTGATAACGGTTTTTATTGGTCTTTACCTGCTGGTAGTTCGTCCATTGTTGAGCTTGTATGGTCTAAACAAACCTCTATCGAATGATCAGGCAGCACAGCAGATTGGTCAGTTCTTTCCTGAGATAGGGGATAAGTTATTGAACACACTTCAACTACAGCGAATCTCATCGGATCAAAATGACTTGTTGCAGGCGAGCCTGAATCAACGATCAAATCAACTGCTTATCAACAGATTTGCCAGTGCCATTCAAATCAGCCGGAACCGTGTATTTCTTAAATACGCAATTCCTCCCCTTGCTATTATTTTTATTGTTCTGCTGATAAACCCTACTTTTTTCACTAAATCATCCACTCGTCTAGTCAACTACAACGAAGAGTTTGTTGAAGAGGCCCCTTTCAAATTTATTGTTCAAAACAAGTCACTAAAGGCCTTTAGAAACGAAGATTTCCTGCTCAACGTAAAGCTTACTGGTGATGCATTGCCACAAGCGGTCTACGTAGTTGCGAATGGCACGCGTTTCAAACTCAATCAATCAGGCGATAAGTTACACGTATAATTTCGATAATGTACAACGGGATCTGGATTTTTATCTGGAGGCATCAGGATTTAACTCTACTAAATACACAGTTGCGCTCTTAGATCGGCCTTCTGTTCTCTCGTTCAATGTTAAACTAAATTACCCAGCTTATCTAAACAAGTCAGATGAGCAACTGTCGAATGTTGGAAATCTGTTGGTACCACAAGGAACTCTGGTAAATTGGGAATTCGACGCTGATCATACCGATTCGCTTTTACTTCGTTTCAATGCAGAGGTAAAGCCTACTGTAGCGCGCTTAGTTGAAAATAATAAGTTTGTTCTAAACAGGCGGCTGATGCAGAATTCTACATACACCGTTTCACTTAAGAACAGTCAGATATCAGCACCTTCATTGATAAAGTATAATGTGCAGATAATACCTGATCGATATCCTCAAATTTCAGTTAGCCGGATTCAGGATACCACCACCTATAATTACATAGCTCTGTCAGGGTTGATTTCTGATGATTACGGAATTTCCCGATTGAGACTCAATTATAAAATCAACAGGAACGGTAAGGATTCACAAGTATTCGTCAAAAACATTCCCATCAACCAGTCCACAACATCACAGAATTTCAGCTACAACTGGTATCTGGATAGCCTTAAATTGAATAAGGAAGATAAACTGGAATACTTTGTCCAGGTCTGGGATAATGATGGCGTAAATGGGCCGAAGTCTAGCCGTTCAGAACAATTGAACTTTGTTATACCGTCCGCGACCGAAGTTCAGAAGCAAATCGACAAGTCTGCCGAAAAAACAGAGGAGCAAATAGATAACGCGTTAAGTAAGACGCAGGCAATAAAAAAGGAATTGAATCAGATGGAGGACCGTATGCGTACCAAAAAGTCATCTGATTTCCAGGACAAAAAGCAACTTCAGGACATTCTACAGAAGCGAGAAGAGTTGATGCGGGAAGTGCAGAAACTTCAGGAACAGTTTCAGAAGACTAATGATACGCAACAGCGGTTTGCTGAGAAGAACCAGGCCATACAAGAGAAGCTGGAACAGCTTCAAAAGCTATTCCAAGACCTGCTGGACCCAGAATCTAAGCAACTGTACGAGCAATTAAAGCAACTTTTAGAACGAAAACAAGATGAAAAAGCATCTGATTTACTGGACAAACTTAGCCGCAAGGAGCGTAACATGGAACGAGACTTGGATCGGGCTTTGAAGCTTTTTAAGCAAATGCAGTTAGAGCAGAAAGTCAATAATGTTGCTGAGAACTTGGAGAAGCAAGCCGAGAGGTTAGAACAACAGGCTGAAGAGAATACTAAACAGGATGAAACTTCTCAGGAACAACAACAGCAACAGGAAAAGTCGCAGGAGGACTTCAAAAACACTCAAGAACAGTTGGATGAGTTGAATAAGCAGGCAGAAAAAGACGACCTCAATAAACCAGATCCGGCCGAAAATGAGCAGAAGGAAATAGAGAAGAGTTTGGAAGAAGCTACTAAGAGCATGAAAAGCAACAAGGGCAAACAAGCTGCATCCAAACAGAAGAAATCAGCAAAATCCATGAAGGCAATGAGTAAGGCGATGAAAGAGTCCATGCAGTCTTCGGAAATGGAAGAAATGCAGGAGAACATGGACGACCTTCGAAATATCCTCGACAATCTCATTACGCTATCTTTTGGGCAGGAAAGAGTAATGAAGGATTTCCGTGGCATGAGCTTGCAGGACCCACGCGTAACCAAGCTTTCACAGGAACAATTAAAACTTCAGGATGATGCTAAAATAATTGAGGACAGCTTAAATGCTCTTGCTAGTCGTGTTGTTCAAATTGAGTCTTTTGTCACCAGGGAATTAACGAACATGAAATCCTACATGGATGAAAGTGTTCAGCAGCTAAAAGATAGACGACTAAGTATGGCATCCTCTAAACAACAATTTGCCATGACTTCCATCAACAACCTCGCTTTAATGCTGAGTGATGTGCTCAAGAACATGCAGCAACAAATGAATGCTATGGCCATGCCTGGCAAAGGCAAAGGAAGCAAGAAAGGTGATAACCCAGAGGGCATGGGTGAAATGCAAAAGCAGTTGAATGGAAAGATGCAGCAACTCCAGAAAAGTGGTAAATCGGGTAGGGGATTATCTGAGGAATTATCCCAAATGGCTGCACAGCAGGCTATGATTCGCCAGATGCTTAAGAAACTGGAGGAGAATGCTAAAGGAACAGAAGCCGGTAAGCAACAAGAAAAGCAGGTCAAGGAATTGATGGAAAAGATGGATGAAACAGAAACTGACTTCGTCAACAAGCGGATTAACCCGACCACAATTAATCGTCAAAATGAAATTTTGACACGCTTGCTGGAATCTGAGAAAGCGCTGAAGCAACAGGAAGAAGATCCTAAGCGTCAGGCTGAGCAGCAAAGTCAACTAAAGTAAGTACGCCCTGCTTTTTTCGATTCAACCGATTCTCAGCTAAAGAACAAACAAGTTGAAGTATTACGCTCAGTTAATCCAAATTACAATCTCTTCTATAAAAAGCAGGCTAACCAATATTTGCAAAAGGTAAGCAAGTAGTACTCATTCTTTTCATTAAAAGACACTGACCAGGCACTAAGGTCAGCGGTTTTTTGTTGCTTTATTGGATATGTTTTAATGGTTTCATCGTTCCATACTTTTAACATTTTTGTGAATAGTTTCCACGTGAAACATTTTTCAAAAATTAACAAAAATGTATTCTTAACTACGATGTAATTGTAGTTGGAGCAGGTCATGCGGGATGTGAAGCAGCAAATGCTGCAGCAACAATGGGCTCACAGGTTTTGCTTATTACAATGAATATGCAAACCATTGCGCAAATGTCATGTAATCCAGCTATGGGTGGTGTAGCAAAAGGGCAAATCGTTCGAGAAGTTGACGCTCTAGGGGGAATGTCAGGAATAATAAGTGACAAAAGCATGATTCAATTTCGGATGCTGAATCGTTCGAAGGGTCCGGCTATGTGGAGTCCTCGGTGCCAAAGCGACCGAAATATGTTTGCATGGGAGTGGCGAAAAGCACTAGAAGAAAATAGAAATATTGATTTCTGGCAAGACACTGTCAACGAAGTAATGGTAAAAGATGGCCGTGTGGCGGGAGTGAAGAACAAATCTGGGAGTTGAATTTGCAGCTAAAGCAGTTGTCTTGACAAATGGTACGTTCCTAAATGGCAAAATGTTTATTGGTGAAAAAACTTCGGAGGAGGACGTACGGCCGAACGTTCGGCAACAGGTTTAACTGAGCAATTAGTCAGTTTAGGTTTTGAAGCTGGACGAATGAAAACGGGTACGCCACCACGAGTAGATGGCCGAAGCTTTAATTATGACGTTAATGGAAGAACAACTTGGCGATGAAAATCCAGGTAAATTCTCTTATCTAAACACTCCAACACTGACAAAGCAACGTAGCTGCTGGATAACTTATACGAATGAAGAAGTTCATGATGAGCTTAAAAAAGGCTTCGAAAAATCACCAATGTTTACGGGCCGGATCAAAGGTCTTGGGCCCACGATATTGCCCATCCGTAGAAGATAAGATCAACCGGTTTGCCGATAAAGATCGCCATCAAATTTTTGTGGAACCTGAAGGGTGGGACACAGTTGAAGTCTATGTAAATGGTTTTTCGACCTCATTGCCAGAAACAGTTCAATACAATGCATTACGCAAAATTCCAGGATTTGAGAATGTGCGGATGTTTCGACCAGGTTATGCTGTAGAATATGATTTCTTTCCGCCCACGCAATTAAAGCCGACACTGGAAACACAATTAGTAAAAAATCTTTTCTTTGCTGGTCAAATCAATGGCACAACGGGATATGAAGAGGCTGCTTGTCAGGGTATCATGGCGGGTATTAATGCTCACAGAAATACAAATGAAGAAGAGGAATTTACTATTAAAGCGATCAGAAGGATATATTGGCGTTTTAATTGATGATCTCATAACAAAGGGCACAGAAGAACCTTATCGAATGTTCACATCGCGGGCTGAATACCGCACTCTGCTAAGACAAGATAATGCCGATTTGAGACTTACTGAAAAAGGTTACGCTATTGGTTTGGCTTCGCAGGAACGTTATGATACAATGATTGAAAAACGAACATAATATTACCCTATTAACCGAAACAATTAGGGCAACAAAGGTGAAACCGGAAGATATAAATACTTGGCTGGAAGCGAAAAAAAGTGCGCCATTACGTGAAAAAGGCAGTTTATATACCTTATTAAAACGCCCTGAAATTGATTTCAGGATGATGTTAAAACTCTATTGAAATTATTTCCGGACATGCCAGAGTAGACGAGGAAGTCATTGAGCAAACTGTTATTGAAATCAAATATGAGGATTATCTCAACCGCGAAAAGCAGAATGCTGAAAAACTGGAGAAATGGGAAAATTTGTCAATCAACCCAACTTTTGATTACGATCGCTTGAAAGCGCTTTCATTTGAAGGAAAGGAGAAATTAAAAAAATCGCGACCCTCTACAATTGGTCAGGCATCACGTATCAGTGGTGTTAGCCCGTCCGACGTATCAATACTACTTGTTTATATGGGTCGTTAAGGGCTCGTTGGATCAATTCGTGCAATTATGAATTTTTTGTTCTCACTCATTTTACTTCTTTTTGGAAACCGCACAGATTGCCCTATTTGTGGCAGTGTAGAATTCAATCCCTATATAATGTGTAATGATATCTGGTAAGTAATGAAGAATTTACTATTCAGGAATGCACTGCTTGTAAATTTAGGCTTACCAATCCCAGACCTGATGACAAGTCGATTGGTAGCTATTACAAGTCAGAAAATTACGTTTCACACAATGATGAAAGCAGTGGATTTAGTAAATTCTGTATATCGTTTGGTACGTAACTATACGCTGGGTTCTAAGAGTCGATTAATAAAAAAACTAAATGGGGGAGAGGGTAGATTACTGGATGTTGGGTGTGGTACCGGATCATTCCTTGAACGATGCAAAATTGACGGATGGAGAATAACAGGGGTAGAAACAGATGCAACCGTTCGTGCATTTGCCCAAGAAAAACTAGTATTCAAATACATATCCGATGTAAGCGAGATACGATCTAATGAATCGTTTGATGTTATAACACTTTGGCATGTGCTGGAACACATATCCGATTTAAATGAAGCAATTAGACGGCTCTCAATGTTACTTTCTGCGAATGGTACATTGCTGGTAGCCGTACCCAACTCCAACTCGTATGATGCAAAATACTTCAGAGAAATACTGGGCCGCCTACGATGTACCTCGGCACCTGTATCACTTTACGCCATCAACAATTGAAAAATTGTTTAAAAAATATGGGCTCCAACTCGTTGAAATGAAGCCAATGGTGTTTGATGCCTTTTATATTGCAATGTTGAGTACACGTTATCAAACAGGAAAAACAGATTACACGAAAAGTATAAGGGTTGGTGTATTGTCGAATATCAAAGCAAATAAAACAGGTGATTCATCAAGTGTGATTTATGTAGCGAAAAAGCTTTAATCATTCGCAGATAAGCACAGATTATACATTATTTGTGGGCGCGTCGAAATTTGCGTGCAAGTCCTATATCCGCAACTCTTCTGTACTAGGTACCCAAGTCTAGAAGAGCTCTCATGCTTACCTCATCTGAATACGGCTAAACATTGGGGTCTGGTTGGTTCATTTGGGAAAGGTCAATTCAATATTAAAAAAGTGAAAATTTTGTGTGTATAACAGTGTGTACAAGTTCATTTCTTAAGTGGAAAACTTGTTTACAAGCTCAAATAACCGTGTGGACGAACATTGGAGTAATCCACATAGCGTTTGAACGAGCTGTCAAATGTGGAGAAATGCATACATACCAATAGGTACTCAACAAAGTTTCCCCACTAAAAAATGTTAACAACTATTACAAACAAATCCACAATAGATAATTACAAAAATGTTGATAACTTGTTATTGACTTGAAAATTAGTTCCTTAGGTGTGGATAACAAAACTATTACTTCAACATTCAAGACTATTCTTATCCACAAAGGAATGAAGGTTAAAGTGAACAACTTATTTGTTCACATATCCACACAGCTAATAGTTACAGTGACGTTTCTTTTAAAAAATCTATCTATATAATGTTAATAAGAGAAAAGACTATCGTAGTTGTGGTTTGGATGATATCCATTGGTGTTGCTTGGGGACAAGCCGGTTCATCTCTTGCGGATGAATACTACAAAGCAGGGGAGTACGAGAAGGCGGCAACTGAGTACACAAAATTATTGAAGACCGAAGTCAATTGGACCAGGCTGTCCCGGTATATCAACAGTCTTCAAAAAAGTAATAAAACAGAAGATGCGCTGAAGTATCTCCGAAAGCAGACCAGAACGGATGAGTCTAATCAATATTACTACGAGGTACTAACTGGTCAACTAGCCACGCAACAAGGTGACACGACGCTGGCAAACAACCATTACACGGCAGCCATCAAGTCAGGAAAGACATCGGTGGCTAAGCTGGAAAAACTAGCTATAGCTTTCAACGAGTCAGGAGAGTCTCGCTGGGCGATTAAATCGCTGGAAACGGCAAGAGATGTCAGTAAAGATAGAGGATCGTACAGTGAGGATTTAATGACGCTGTATCGTGCCGCTGGTCAAATAGAAAAAGCCATTGACGAGGTAATAACGACCAGCAAACAATCAGGCAAGAAAGAGACTGTATTAGCTACATTGCAGGGGTTTCTGAACACAAAAGATGAGCCGTTAGTCGAGAAAGCTTTGTACGCAAGGATTCAACAGGAGCCAAATGAGTTGGCTTATAATGAATTGTTGATTTGGTATTTCGTGCAGAAACAAAAATTCAGCCGAGCTCTATTACAGGAAAAAGCGACGGACAAACGGCTTAAACTGAACGGAAGCAGAATATATGATCTGGGTATACTGGCAATGAACAATAAGGAATATAAAACCGCTGCTGAAGCATTTGAATATATCAGTATCGCATATCCGCAGGGGCAGCTTTATCCATTCGCCAGAAGACTAGTTATCAGCGCAAGGGAGGAGGAAGTCAAAAATACGTATCCAATTGACAAGGTTGAAATCAGAAAACTAATTAGTGACTATCAACGGATGCTCCAGGAAATAGGGACGAATAACAAAACCCTGGAAGCATTGAGAAGCACAGCTAACTTGTACGGCAATTATCTGGACAGTAAAGATACAGCCCTAACTGTACTAGATCTGGCTATCGACTTGGGGAAGACCGACAAGAATTTTGTTGACCGCTGTAAACTTGATAAGGGAGATATTTACCTGCTGAAAGGAGAACCGTGGGAATCTACCTTACTGTATTCACAGGTGGAAAAGTCGCAAAAAGAAGAATTGTTAGGCTATGAAGCAAAACTGAAGAATGCCAAACTACATTACTATAAAGGAGAGTTCAGCGTGGCTAAGGAATTACTGGATGTGTTAAAACTGGCAACGTCACGGGAAATTGCCAATGATGCAGAACAACTAAGTTTACTCATAGTCGATAACACTGGGATGGATAGTACCGAAGCAGCAATGAGGGAGTATGCCTCAATTGACTTATTACTTTTGCAAAATAAGACGGATGAAGCAGTGAATTCGCTCGATGGAATGTTGAAAGTATATACCGACCATACAATCCTGGATGAAGTACTATGGTTAAGAGCAAACACTTACTTAAAGCAGGGTAAAAATGCCGAAGCGTTAGATGATTTAAAGAAAATTCTCAGCAGTTACCCAAACGACATACTTGGGGATGACGCCCAGTTTACGCAAGGAAAGATACACGAAGAGCGATTGAAGGATAAACAAGCTGCCATGGATGCGTACCAGAAAGTGTTAACACAGTATCCAGGAAGTATACACGGTGCAGAGGCTCGGAAACGTTTTCGAGCACTTAGGGGCGACACGGTTAATTAGATTTTAAACATACGAGGCAGGAAATAAGCCTGGTGACACGTTCAATTACCGGACATGTTCATCAGGCTTATTTCTTTAAACAACTGTCTGTAGAAGCGAGTCTCTGAAGGCAACGTAGTTTGCAGGTATCTTAATGCTATGCTTTTCCTTTTCTGAAAGTATAGCCAATCGCTCTGGAACGTGAACAGGACAGGCAATGACATCCTCCACCAAAGGCTTGAATTTTGATGGGTGAGCAGTGGCTAGTGCTATACCAAAAAAGTCCTTGTTTGACTGTTTTGAGTATGCTTCCAAACCCATAACTCCGATAGCAGTGTGGGGACAAGCAACATATGCGTATTGGTCGTAAATACGCTTGATGCCTGCTCTTGTCTCATCGTCATCGAAAAAATATCCCGAAATACTCTCCTTAAAACGTGTGTAATCGCCATCATACAAGTGAGAAAGACGGTCAAAATTGCTTGGACTCCCTACGTCCATAGCGTTAGAGATCGTTGCTACAGAGGGTTTAGGAAGATAATTTCCTGACTGTATATAGTGAGGAACAACATCATTCAAATTGGTAGCCGCAACAAAATGGCTTACTGGCAAACCCATTTTCTGCACCATAACACCAGCAGTCAAATTTCCAAAGTTTCCGCTAGGTGTTGAGAAAACAACCGGCTTACCGTATTTTCGAGCCTGCCCATAAGCTCTGACGTAATAAAACCCTTGCGGGATAAGTCTAAAAATATTGATAGAATTGGCCGAAGAAAGAGGGATATGAGTATTCAACTCATAATCAGTAAATGCCTCTTTAACAATAGATTGGCAGTCGTCAAAGGACCCTTCTACCTCAAAAGCCTGTACATTGCCGCCTAGCGTAGTTAATTGTTTCTCCTGCAAATCGCTAATGCGGCCGCTTGGATAGAGAATGGAAACCCTGATTCCCGGTACGTTGTGAAAGCCCATTGCAACGGCTCCACCAGTATCCCCCGATGTAGCGACCAGAATATGAACTTCTTTATCTGTGAGATTTAGATAATAAGACATAAACGCAGCCATATACCGTGCGCCGACATCTTTGAATGCAAGTGAAGGACCATGAAACAACTCCAAAACTCCATTTTTACCCAGTTCCAAATCGACTAGGGGCGTATCGAATGGAAATGCCTGGTGTGTTAGTTCTTCTAGCTTAGCTCGGCTAATCTCGTTGCCAAAAAAAGCTCGGCTGATCTCAAAACCAATATCGGCTAACGACTGCGAAGCAATCGTGTCAAAATAAGCTGAGCCCAACTCAGGCAATGGAGAGGGCATGTATAGACCTCTGTCAGCGGGCATACTTTGAAACAATGCCTGTTCGGAAGCAACAGTGTCCCGTGGACTATTTGTACTATAAAAACGCATGAGCAGTAGTATATGACGCACGAATTTCGGAAAATCAGCCGGATGAATTGAAATATAAATCCTAAAATGTAGAAAACAAGCATGAAATAGGGTATAGCTTGGCTAATCCTTAAATTTGTAAAAACTAGAACACTTCATTATGTCTACAGGAATATTTCGTGTACCAACACCAGTTAACGAACCCGTTAAAGAGTATCGTGCTGGATCTTCAGAACGCAAAGCTGTTGAGCAGACGTTGGCCGATTTTAGAGCAAAAGAGACGGACGTCCCAATGTATATTGGAGGAAACAAAATTCGAACCCAGAACAAGTTACGCATTGCTCCCCCTCACGATCACAAACACACATTGGGTTATTTCTATGAAGGGGATGCCAGCCATGTTGAACAGGCAATAGAAGCAGCTTTGGCAGCGAAAAATGCCTGGTCTAGCTTAAAGTGGGAACACCGTGCCAGCATCTTTTTGAAAGCGGCTGACTTGCTTGCCGGTCCATACCGCGCCAAAATCAATGCGGCAACGATGCTCGGTCAGTCAAAAAATGTTTATCAGGCTGAAATAGACTCAGCTTGTGAATTGATTGACTTCCTTCGGTTTAACGTGCATTATGCCGATGAAATATATCGTCAGCAGCCGGAATCATCCCCTGGTGTCTGGAACCGACTAGAGTACCGCCCATTGGAGGGTTTTGTTTTTGCATTAACGCCATTCAATTTTACGGCTATTGCTGGAAATTTACCAACGTCTGCTGCAATGTTAGGCAATACGGTCGTTTGGAAACCAGCTTATTCTCAAATACTCTCAGCCAAGGTAATCATGGATGTATTGCTGGAGGCTGGTTTACCTGACGGTGTTATTAACCTGATCTATGTTGATGGGCCAGTAGCGGGCGACATAATTTTCAATCACAGAGACTTCGCAGGCATTCATTTTACGGGCAGTACAAGTGTTTTTCAAAAAATATGGTCAACTGTCGGTGCTAATATCCACAAGTATAAAAGTTATCCACGAATTGTGGGCGAAACCGGGGGTAAGGATTTTGTACTGGTTCACGAATCCGCTCATGCCAATGAAGTGGCAACAGGCTTAGTTCGTGGGGCTTTCGAGTATCAGGGACAAAAATGTTCAGCGGCCTCACGCGCGTACATACCATCAACGCTCTGGGCTGCCGTTAAGGAAAAAATGATAGAATTTCTGGGGGAGATCAAAATGGGGGGCACCGAAGATTTTACCAATTTTATCAATGCCGTGATCGACGAACGAGCATTCAAAAAAATTACTGCTTATATCGACGAGGCTAAAAAAGATGAGAACGTAAAGATTGTAGCGGGCGGTAACTACGATGGAACAGCGGGGTATTTCATAGAACCAACCTTACTGCAGGTAAGTGACCCTAGGTATAAAACTATGTGTGAAGAAATTTTTGGTCCAGTGCTATCTGTGTATGTATACGAGCCGGGTGAGTTTGATTCAATCATGGATATTGTTGACACAACATCGCCTTACGCGCTCACCGGATCAATCTTTGCTAAGGATAAATACATAATAGCCTTGGTGACAAACAGGCTACAAAACGCGGCTGGTAACTTCTACATAAACGATAAACCGACAGGGGCGGTTGTTGGTCAACAACCTTTTGGAGGAGCAAGGGCCTCGGGTACTAATGACAAAGCTGGATCAGCACTGAACTTATATCGTTGGTTATCAGCCAGAACGATTAAGGAAACATTTGTATCACCCGAGCATTACACATACCCCTTTCTTCAGGCAGAATAAATTTTATAAAAAGTTTGAAGAAAAGCTTGCGAAAAGCAGGTTAATACCCTTACCTTTGCAGTCCCAAAACACAGGGAGGGCCAACAACGGTTGGCCGCCATCTCGAAAGAGAAACAGTTCT
>CAWAJC010000035.1:0-2500 GCA_963782245.1 uncultured Cytophagales bacterium | reverse complement strand
TGTGACGGCGTGCCTTTTGCATAATGAGCCTACGAGTAACCGTCACTGGCAAGGTTAAGAACGTGAACGTTCGCAGCCGAAGCGAAAGCGAGTCTGAAGAGGGCGAATAGTCAGTGGGGGTTGACGCGAAACTTGGTGATCTACCCCTGGCCAGGTTGAAGGAGTGGTAAAACACTGTGGAGGACCGAACCGATAAGCGTTGAAAAGCTTCCGGATGAGCTGGGGGTAGGGGTGAAAGGCCAATCAAACTGAGAAATAGCTCGTACTCTCCGAAATGTTTTTAGGAACAGCGTTGCGTGTTACCACCTGTGAGGTAGAGCCACCAACAGGATGCGGGGGAGTCACATCCTACCAACTTCTGATGAACTCCGAATGCGCAGGTGGGTGCGTGGCAGTGAGGGCTTGGGTGCTAAGGTCCAAGTCCGAGAGGGGAACAACCCAGACCATCCGCTAAGGTCCCAAAGTGTATGCTAAGTTGAACAAAGGCGGTCCGGCTGCTGAGACAGCCAGGAGGTTAGCTTGGAAGCAGCTATTCCTTTAAAGAGTGCGTAACAGCTCACTGGTCGAGCGGGGCGGGCGTCGATAATAACCGGGCATCAAGCATATCACCGAAGCGATGGACTCATGCAGGAGCATGATGTGGTAGGAGAGCATTCTAACATCAGTGAAGTTGTTCCGTGAGGGATGGTGGAGAGGTTAGAAAAGCAAATGTAGGCATAAGTAACGAGAATGGGGATGAGAACTCCCCACACCGAAAAGCTAAGGTTTCCTCCGCGATGGCAGTCATCGGAGGGTTAGTCGGGGTCTAAGGAGCAGCCGACAGGCGGGCTTTGAGGGGGATCGGGTTAATATTCCCGAACTATCTATGCAGGCAAGTCCATGACGGAGTGCCAGAGATGCTACGTCCTGACGGAATAGGGCGTTGAGATGAGTCTTCGGATGAGTCGAAGCGTTGACGGGGCTTCCAAGAAAAGTGGGATTGCGTTAAGCGTATGGATACCCGTACCGTAAACCGACACAGGTAGCTGGGAAGAATATTCTAAGGTGCGCGAAAGAATCATGGTTAAGGAACTCGGCAAGATGACCCTGTAACTTCGGGATAAGGGGGGCCTACTGGCAACAGAGGCTGCAGAGAAGAGGCCCAGGCGACTGTTTACCAAAAACACAGGACTCTGCCAAAATGAAAGTTGACGCATAGGGTCTGACACCTGCCCGGTGCTGGAAGGTTAAGGGGGGAGCTTAGTCGCAAGGCGAAGGTTTGAACTGAAGCCCCAGTAAACGGCGGCCGTAACTATAACGGTCCTAAGGTAGCGAAATTCCTTGTCGGGTAAGTTCCGACCTGCACGAATGGTGTAACGATCTGGGCACTGTCTCAACCATGAGTTCGGTGAAATTGTAGTAGCGGTGAAGATGCCGCTTACCCGCCACGGGACGGAAAGACCCCGTGCACCTTTACTACAGCTTAACGCTGAATGCCGGTCAGGCATGTGTAGGATAGGCGGGAGATTGCGAAGCGGTGTCGCCAGGCATCGTGGAATCAACCTTGAAATACCGCCCTTGGCTGACTGGCGTTCTAACTGGAGACAGGACCGCGTTTGGTGGGTAGTTTGACTGGGGTGGTCACCTCCGAAAGGGTAACGGAGGTTTCCCAAGGTTTGCTCATGCCGGACGGTAATCGGCAGGGGAGTGCAATAGCAGAAGCAAGCTTGACAGTGAGGCCCACAAGCCGATCTGGTGCGAAAGCAGGGTATAGTGATCCGGTGGTTCCGCATGGAAGGGCCATCGCTCAAAGGATAAAAGGTACGCCGGGGATAACAGGCTGATCTCCCCCAAGAGCTCACATCGACGGGGAGGTTTGGCACCTCGATGTCGGCTCGTCACATCCTGGGGCTGGAGAAGGTTCCAAGGGTTCGGCTGTTCGCCGATTAAAGTGGCACGCGAGCTGGGTTCAGAACGTCGTGAGACAGTTCGGTCCCTATCTGTGGTGGGCGTGGGAATACTGACGGGATCTGTCCTTAGTACGAGAGGACCGGGATGGACTCACCGCTGGCGCACCGGTTGTTTGGCCGCAGGCACGGCCGGGTAGCTACGTGGGGATCAGATAAGCGCTGAAAGCATCTAAGTGCGAAACTGGCCTGAAGATGAGTGTTCCGGTATAAAGGGGTGTTGTAGACGACGACGTTGATAGGCGGCAGGTGGACGCGCAGAGATGTGTTGAGCCGAGCCGTACTAATGACCCCGGAAGCGTGAAATTGTATGCTTTTACAATTAGTTGATACGTATTAGTTATTAGTTAAATATTGAGATTATTAATGTCTCTCTCTGCAGTGAAAAAAAAAAAAATATTGACTGAGTCAAGCTCAGTCGTAAGAGTCAATCAGGTTGGTGCTTTTTAGGCGGGTGAACACCTCTACCTTATCGAACAGAGCCGTTAAGCCCCGTACTGCCGATGGTACTGCTGTCACAGGTGGGAGAGTAGGAAGGTGCCACCTGACTGAAA
>CAWAJC010000034.1:0-164510 GCA_963782245.1 uncultured Cytophagales bacterium | reverse complement strand
CCGTTTTCAGGTCGGCTTCTTCTTCCGACACCAGCATGTAGGTCATCTGAGTGCCATTTTTCCTGTTTTTGATCGTAACTTTCGATAGTACCGATACCTGTGAAGCATCAATCGTCGATTCGTCCAGAATCCGGGCTGTTGAGAGGACCTCTTCCAGCTTCGATATCTTCAGTTCATGCAGTCCCTGCGCATCTTTAGCCGCATCGTATTCGGCATTTTCGCTGAGGTCGCCTTTGTCGCGGGCTTCGGCAATCTGGTGGGCAATGGCCGTCCGGCCTTTCGTTTTCAACTCATTCAACTCCGCTTTGAGCCGGTTGAGTCCTTCTTCGGTGTAATAAGAAATCTTTCCCATAATCGTATGCTTACTCGTTATTCTAAATTCCTGAACTAATTGGTGTATGGGTAAAAACAAAAAGAACGGTACACCGACCGTTCTGCAACCAAATTGGTTTTCTTTGCAGACGCGTCAGGGATACCAGTGGCTTCCCAAACCGAGCGGTTGTGGTGTACAGAAAAAGGATTGGTGCATCAGATACGCTGATTACTGATTGATAATTGCGGGATGTGCCGACTGTTACAGCAGTACATCGTCGCCACAAAAATAGACATACTTCCCGGCTATATCAATACAAAGCCGATTGACCGGGTAAAAACTGATTAAACGATTCATGTCAACGCCACTTCGTATTATATTCATGGGTACGCCCGATTTTGCCGTTGCCAGTTTGCAGCGGCTGCTGGGCGCGGGCTGCCTGGTGGTGGCCGTCGTTACCGCGCCCGACCGGCCATCGGGTCGGGGACTACGGCTCACCCCATCGCCGGTGAAAAAAGCCGCCGAAGCCGCCAATTTACCCGTTTTGCAACCCGAAAAGCTCCGCGACCCGGTCTTTCTGGACCAACTGGCCAGCTTCCAGGCCGATTTACAGGTGGTGGTGGCGTTTCGGATGCTGCCCGAAGTGGTTTGGGCCATGCCCACCATTGGCACGTTCAATCTGCACGGCTCGCTGCTGCCGCAGTATCGGGGTGCCGCGCCCATCAACTGGGCCATTATCAACGGCGAAACCGAAACGGGAGTCACCACTTTCTTTATTGAAAAAGAGATTGATACGGGGCAGATGGTTTTTCAGGATACCGAACCCATTTACCCCGACGATACCGCCGGAACCCTGCACGACCGCCTGATGGAACGGGGCGCCAACCTGGTGGTCAAAACGGTGAAAGCCATTGAAGCCGGTGACTACCCGCGCACGCCCCAACCCGTAGCGGACGAAATGAAACCCGCGCCAAAACTCAGTCGGGAAACCACCGAAATTAACTGGAATCAGCCTGCCCTCACCATTCGTAATTTTGTGCGGGGCCTGTCGCCTTACCCAACCGCCTGGACGCTGATGAACGGAAAAGTGTTCAAAATTTATGAGGTGTCAATCGCTAATTTTTCCCCCTTTGCCGCCGAACCAGGCTGGTCGGCCATTGCAGATACGCATACCGATAACAAAAAAACAATACTCGTTCGGGCCGCCGATGGCTGGCTGCAACTCGATTCACTCCAGGCTGAGGGCAAACGGCGCATGACCACTGAGGAGTTTTTGCGGGGGAATAAGCTTTAGGAGGGTATGAAACAATTTCTGACCACCCTGCTGCTTGCCGCGATTGCCTGCACCGTTTCGAACGCCCAAACCACCGAAACCTACGCCGAGAAACTGGGTTTCCCGAAAGGCAAAAAAGTCATTATTCTGCATGTCGACGATGTGGGGATGAGTTATGAATCGAACGCGGGGACGATAAATGCGATGGACAAAGGCATTGCCAATTCGGCCAGCGTGATGATGCCCTGCGGCTGGGTACCGCAGTTTTTCGATTACCTGAAAAAGAAACCAGATACCGACGCCGGGATTCACCTCGCCCTGACCTCCGAGTGGGATAACTACCGCTGGGGGCCACTGGTAGGCTGCAAAGCCGCACCGGGTTTGTGTGATAGTCAGGGCGCCCTGTGGCATTCGGTCGCGCAGGTGGTCGAACACGCGTCGGCCGATGAGGTGGAAGCCGAAGTCCGGGCGCAACTGGCACGGTATCGCGCTTTTGGTATGGAACCTACCCACCTCGATTCGCACATGGGCACCCTCTTCGACCCGAAATTTATCATGCGGTACGCGAAGGTGGGCATGGAGGAACACATTCCGATCCTGTTTCCGGGTGGCCACGCTACGCTGATTTTTAAGGCCAACAATATACCGGCTTCGATGCAGCAACTGGTGCAGCAGGTGGGGCAGCAACTGTGGGAAGCCGGACTGCCCGTTTTTGATGACCTCGATGGTACCAGCTACGGCTGGAACCTCCCCGCCGGAACGCCCGTGACAGACAAGAATTTGCAGCAGTACAAAACGAAAAAATACATCGAACTCCTCAACTCCGCCAAACCCGGCCTGACCTACATCATCATGCACTGCACGGCCTCTACGCCCACTTTTGACCAGATCAGCACGTCGGGTCAGTCGCGCAAAGGGGATATGCTCGCCATGATGGACCCCGCTCTGAAAGCGTTTGTCGAGAAAGAAGGAATCATTGTTACCAACTGGCGCGAACTGCTGGAACGACGCAAAAAAGCCAGGTAAGTCCCTATTCAGGAACCCTGGTTGAACAGGATGCCTACTCATTCATTCGCTGACATTTCTATTTACTGGAACTATGAAACTGAACCCCGCTTTCCGTGCCGACCATGTTGGCAGTTTACTCCGCCCTGATGCTGTTCGGGAAAACCGGCTTCGCTGGAAAAAAGGCGAAATACCGGCCGATGAACTTCGCGTTATCGAAGATGCCGCCATTGCCGATACGGTCAAAAAAGTAGAGTCGTTGGGCATGCAATCCATTACCGATGGGGAGTTTCGACGGGATTATTTTCACCTCGACTTTTTGAAACAGCTGGATGGCGTGACCGTAACGGGCGGCATTGAGGCCAACCCGAACGCTAAAGCCGCTGAAGATGGTTTCACCCCGCCCCAGCTATCGGTAACGGGCAAACTCCGCCACGCCCGCGACATTCAGGTGGCCGATTATGCGTACCTGAAATCAGTTACTACCCAAACCCCGAAGGTGAGTATTCCCTCGCCCACGATGGTGCATTTTCGGGGTGGTCGTAAGGCCATTGACATTGCGGCTTACCCGGATATGGACGAGTTTTTTCATGATTTATCGGTAGTGTACCGGCAGGAGATCGACCAACTGTACAAGGCCGGACTGCGTTACCTGCAACTGGACGATACGAACCTGGCTTACCTCTGCGACCCCAAAATGCGGGCGGCTGCCGTGGAGCGGGGTGAAGACCCGAACGAACTCCCCAAAACCTACGCGGCCCTCATCAATTCGGTCATCGACGGTCGGCCCGACGACCTCACCGTGGGTATTCACCTCTGCCGGGGCAACTACCGGAGTACGTGGTTTGCCGAAGGGGGCTACGAACCCGTAGCCGAAGTCTTGTTCAGTGAGATCAATGTGGACGCCTATTTTCTGGAATACGACGACGAACGGTCGGGTGATTTTGCCCCGCTGCGCTTTGTGCCGGACAATAAAATGGTGATACTGGGCATCGTATCATCCAAAGTACCGACGCTGGAAAAAAAGGCCGATTTGATTACGCGCATTGAGGAGGCCGCGCAGTATATGCCGCTGGCCAACATGGGCCTTAGTCCCCAATGTGGCTTTTCGAGCACCCACCACGGCAATGCCATGACGATGGACGATCAATGGCGCAAACTCGAACTCGTAGTCGACACCGCCCGAACCGTTTGGGGGGATTGAGTACTAACCGACCCGCTCGATGATGACCGCGTAGCCCATACCCACACCGACGCATAGGGTTGCCAGGGCGTACCGCTTCTGCTGTTGGTGCAGTTCGAGCATGGCCGTTTGAATCAGCCGCGTGCCCGACATGCCCAGCGGATGACCCAGCGCAATAGCCCCACCGTTTGGATTAATACGCGGGTCGTCGTCGGCCAGTCCCAGCGCCCGGATGCAGGCCAGCGACTGAGCGGCAAAGGCTTCGTTGAGTTCGATAATGTCCATATCGTGCAGTTGCAGCCCTGCTTTTTTCAGGGCTTTCTGCGTGGCCGGAACCGGGCCGATGCCCATGATGCGCGGCTCCACACCCACCACCGCCGAGCTAACAATGCGCGCTTTGGGTGTTAGCTGATACCGGTTGGCGGCATCCTGCGTCATAATCAGCATGGCCGCGGCCCCGTCATTCAGGCCGGCCGCGTTCCCCGCCGTCACGCTCCCGTTCTTTTTGAACGCTGGTTTCAGCGTAGCCAACACGTCCAGACTCGTGTTCGGTTTCACAAACTCATCCTGTCTCAAACAGCGTTGGTGGCCCTTTGCGGGCCGGAATCTCAACCGGCATGATTTCCATCGCCAGTCGGCCCGACTGCTGGGCGCGGGCGGCTTTCTGCTGGGAATTGTAGGCAAACAGATCCTGGTCTTCGCGACTGATGTGGTAGATGTCGACCAGGTTTTCGGCGGTTACGCCCATCGCATCCGTTCCGTACATCTCCTGCATGTTGGGGTTGATGAACCGCCAGCCAAAGCTGGAATCGAAGAGTTGTGCGTCGTTGCCAAAGGGTTTCGCTGATTTGGACATGACCCACGGTCCACGGGTCATGTGCTCCATGCCCCCGGCAATGAACACCTCGCCATCGCCCGCCCGGATAGCCCGGTTGGCATGAACCACCGCCGACATCCCCGACGAACACAGCCGGTTGACGGTTTCGCCGGGAACGGTGAAGGGCAGTCCGGCCAGCAGCAGCGCCATGCGGGCTACGTTGCGGTTATCTTCCCCGGCCTGGTTGTGGCAACCCAGTATTACATCCTCGATCACCTCGGGCGGCAGGCCGGGATTCCGGCTGAGTAATTCCCTGATGGGCATAGCCGCCAGGTCGTCGGCCCGAACGGTGGACAGGCTCCCGCCAAAACTCCCGATGGGGGTGCGGATGGCGTCAATAATATAAGCGTCGGTCATAGGATGAAAGAGCGAAAGAGTGAATGAATGATAGCAAGCGTGTTGTAACGGATTCTGGGGAAGTGGCGTCGGTTTCTCAAAACCGACGCCCTCGCGTCAGCAACAATGCCGATTTCTCAAAACCGACATCACATGAATCACTCATTAAAGTTTGCACTTGTTTTAGCGCGTACGTCGTCCAGCGTGGCGCCGGGCATTAATTCCAGCAGGGTTAAGTGGCCATCTGGATAGGCAAATACGGCTAAATCGGTGATAATCATACTTACTACGCCCGTAGCGGTGAGGGGCAGCGTACACTGCGGCACTAGCTTGGACGACCCATCGGGGTTGGTATGCGTCATGGTGATGATGAGCCGTTTAGCTCCCCGGGCCAGGTCCATTGCCCCGCCCACGCCCAGCAGGGGCTTACCCGGTACGGCCCAGTTGGCCAGATTAGCGGCTTCGTCTACTTCCAGTCCGCCCATAATGGCCACGTCGATGTGGCCACCCCGAATCATGGCAAAGGAATCGGCACTGTCGAAATAGCTGCTTCCTTTCAGGGCCGTCACCGGAATTTTTCCGGCGTTCACCGGGTAATTCATCGCCCCTCCGCCGTCGGCGGGGACGGGGCCAACGCCCAGCATCCCGTTTTCGGTGTGCAGCAAAATGCCGTGTTCGTCCGTAATCAGATCGGCCACCAGCGTCGGGATGCCGATCCCCAGATTGACCACGTCGCCTTTTTTGAGTTCAGCCAGTGCCCGCCGGGCCATGTTCATCCGCGACTCATCTACCTTTTTGGACGACGATACCGAAGCCGAACTGCCCAGGTCTTCCAGCGTCAGGGTTGCCTGGACCAGGTAATCGACAAAGCAGCCGGGCGTATGCACATCCTCCGGCGCTATCTGCCCAACGGGAACAATTTCTTCTACTTCCACGATAACGGTATCCGCGGCCGTCGCCATCGCTTTGTTGAAATTATTTTCGGTCATGCGGTAGTGCAGATTCCCCGCCGTATCGGCCCGCCAGGCCCGGATGAAGGCCACATTGGCCCGGATACTTTTGACGAAAACCTGCTCTACCCCGTCGATAACTTTTGTTTCGCGACCGTCGGCCAGTGGGGTCCCCGCCGAGGTGGGCGTGTAAAATCCACCGATACCCGCTCCCCCCGCCCGGATGGCTTCGGCCAGTGTTCCCTGGGGCAATAGTTCGTACGCCACCTCACCACTTTGGGCCGCTTTGACGGCATCGGGATTGGACGTAAAAAATGACCCGATCATCCGGCGTATCTGGCCATTCCGTAGCAAACGCCCGCCCCCCATGCCTACCTCGCCCACATTGTTGCCAACGAAGGTGAGATTCCCCGTGCCGATTTCGGCCAGGGCGTGCATCAGGTGAACCGGGTTGCCGGTCATGCCAAATCCGCCCTGCAGGAGTGTATCGCCGTCTTTTACCAGCGCAGCCGCCTGCTCCGTTGTTACTATGGGTACTGTTTTCATGCGTGATGTGTTGTTGATTGCCCGTGCTCACTACCCGTTACCCCGGCCGCCCGTTTGGCCGCAAGACCCACGTAGTTTTCGGCGATAACCGTCGAAGCGGCCTGACTATTGACTAACTGATTGAATCGGGATGCCTGCAAATGCGCATCGAACGATGATTTGGTTGAATCACGGTGCAGCATGTCCGTCATGAAGTTGGAGAACTCCTGCACCCGCCACACCCGACGCATGCAACCCGCCGTGTAGGCATCTAATTCCGACGCACTGCCGGCCTGATACCAGTGCATGAGCGCATCGAACAAGTGGCCCGTGTCGGCAATGGCCATATTCAGGCCTTTGGCACCCGTTGGGGGAACGATATGGGCCGAATCGCCCGCCAGAAACAACCGCCCGAACTGCATTGGTTCGCTCACGAAGCTACGCATGGGCGTAATGGTTTTTTCCAGAATTGGCCCTTCTGCCAAAGTCCATCCGGCGGTGCCTAGCCGTACCTGAAGTTCGGCCCAGATACGCTCGTCGGGCCAGTCGTCCAGCGTATCCGTCACGTCGCACTGCACGTAGAGCCGCGAAATGTCGGGCGAACGCATGCTGTGCAGGGCAAACCCCCGGTCGTGATACGCGTAAAGTAACTCGTCGGTAGAAGGCGGGACTTTAGCCAGAATACCCAGCCAGCAGTAGGGATAAATTTTATCGTAGGTCGTAGTCAGGTGCGCCGGGATGGCCTGCCGGGCAATGCCGTGAAAGCCGTCGCAACCCGCCACAAAGTCGCAGGTGAGCGTGTGGCTTTGGCCCTGATGGGTGTACTGAATGGCGGGTGCGTAGCTCTCCAGTCCGTCGATGGATGTGGCTTCGGCTTCGAACAGAATAGACTGGTCATCCTCCGTCAACCGTATGGAAATCAGGTCTTTAACGACCTCCGTCTGGGCGTAAATCGTTACGCGGGAGCCGCCCGTAAGGTGCGCCAGGTCGATGCGGTGCCGGTGCCCGTTGTAGCTCAGGATAACGCCGTCGTGCACAAGCCCTTCGCGGTCGAGCCGGGCAGCAGCACCCGCCTGCCGGAGCCGGTCGACGGTGTTTTGCTCGAGCAACCCCGCCCGCTGCCGACTTTCGACCCGCTGGCGGGGTCTGTTCTCCAGCACCACTGAACTGATACCCTGCGTGTGCAACAGTTGCGCGAGGAGCAGACCCGCCGGCCCGGCCCCAATGATGCCTATCTGTGTGTGATGGTTCATTGTTCCGGATTATTCAGGACTTCACTAGCCGCGTGAAAAGCGGCATTGGCGGCTGGTAAGCCACAGTACAGGGCTGAGTGCATAATTACTTCTTTGATTTCGTCAAGCGTTACCCCATTGGTCAGGGCGGCACGAACGTGCATCCTGAACTCGGTTTCGCGGTTCAATGCAATGAGCATACCCAGGGTGATAAGGCTGCGGGAATGGCGGGATAAACCAGGCCGGGTCCAGATTTCACCCCACGCATAGCGGGTAATGAAATCCTGAAAATCAGCCGTGAAGTCTGTCGTACCCGCCGTGGCCCGGTCAACGTGGGCATCGCCCAGCACGGCACGGCGCACGGCCATCCCGGCCTCGTACGTAGTCTGGTTGGGTGGCAGTTCGGGTTCGGCTAAAAACGCGTTCAAGGCCCGGGCAAAAGCATCGGCCGCTTCTACTGCCGACAGGTGGGCAGCGGGTAACTCAACCAGTTGGGCATCGGGAATCGCCTGTTGCATGAATTGGCCATCGGTCACGGTCGTTACCGGGTCATGCGTCCCGGTTATGATAAGTGTGGGGGCCGTAATGCGGGGAAGCGCTTCCCGAAAATCGGCGTCCCGGATGGCCAGGCAGCAGGCCGCGTACCCCTGATTGTCTGTTGCCCTGAACCGCTCAACCCAGTGGTCGCGCACGGCGGGGTTGTGCTCCCTGAAGTCGGGGGTTAGCCAGCGATCCAGCGCAGCCTCGGCAATGGCCGAAACGCCCTGTTGGTTAACGGTTTCTATGCGTTCATTCCAACTCTCCAGCGTGCCAATTTTGGCCGCCGTGTTACTCAGAATCAACTTGCCGATGCGTTCCGGGTGATGAATGGCCAGCCATTGAGCAATCAATCCCCCCATCGACAACCCACAGATATAGGCTTTGGGAATAGACAAGTCGTCCAGCAGAGCGAGTACATCCCCGCCCAGATCGGCAATGGTAACGGGTCCGGAAGCCGGACTTTGTCCGTGGCCGCGGGTATCGTAGCGCAGCACCCGGATGGCGGGCGAAAGTTCACTGCACCACGGCATCCCACATGCTCAGGTCAGCCCCCAGCGAGTTGGAAAAGACCAGCACTGGTCCCTGGGCCGGGCCGTCGAGCTGGTAATGGATCTGGTTCCCGTTGTTATTCAGTTCAGGCATAAGTCAGGCAGGTTCGTTGTTGTTTTGCTTCATTCGTTCTGTATCGACTTCCAGCGTGCGGATTAACTCGTTGGCGTGGTGTAGGTTAGCCGCTGTCAGCCGAACCAGGTCGCGCATAACGGGCCACTCACTATGCCAGGCTCCGGCGGCCCGCTCGTGCGGCTGTACCATAGCCGCGAGCATACTGGCCACCAGGGCGGGGGTGCGGTGCGCAATGGCGACCATAAACGTACTGCTAACCGGGTTGCGCTTGTGCGGCATGGACGACGACCCACCTTTGCCGTCGGCGGCACCCTCCCGCACTTCCCCCACTTCGGTTTGCATAAGCAGGATCATGTCGTTTCCCAGTTTGCCCAGTGAGCCGTTCAGGATGCCGAGCGTGGCGGCTATGTCGGCCAGTCGGTCGCGCTGGGTGTGCCAGGCGTGGAGCGTATTGCCCAGGCCCAGTAGTTCGGCCATGTGTGCCCGAATGGCGGAACCGTGTTCGCCGAGCGAGACGCTGTTGCCCACGGGGCCACCCAACTGAATCACGATGTCTTTCTCCGCTACCTGATTCAATCGGTCAGTCGCCCGTCGTAAGCCGTCCAGCCAGCCCGTCACTTTATCGCCGAAGGTGATGGGCAGTGCCTGCTGGAGCAGTGTTCTCCCCATCATGGGCGTATCGCGATGTGTTTGGGCCAGTTGGGTAAGTTGCGTATTGAGTTGATTCAGGTCGGTCTGACAGTGCGAAATCGCCTGTTTCAACTGCATCATCAACACCGTGTCGATAATATCCTGACTGGTGGCACCCTGATGAACGTACCGAACGGCTTCGGCCTGTTGCCGATGTACCCGCTCTTTCAGCATCGAAACAAACGGAATGGCTGGATTACCCGCCAGCAGCGTTTGCTGGCGTATGGCTTCCGTATCCCAATCAGTTTGCGTACAGACATCGGCAATAATCGCTGCCGCTTCGGCGGGGATAACGCCCACCATCCCCTGAGCCGTGGCCAGCGCCGACTCAAAAGCCAGCATGAGCCGTAGTTCCGTTTCGTCCGAGAAGACAGCCTCCATCGGCGGTGTGGTAAAAATCAGGTCGGCGAGCATCGTATTACTACTAAGTGAATGGCAAGGTACCAATCAACTTCGGTTAGAGGTCGAAAAATACGGTTTCGCGTGGTCCCTGCATATAAATATCGAAGACGTATTGAATTTCGCCATTCACCTCCCGACGGTCCGCCAAAAGGGTAGCCCTTCGTTCGGGCGGGACGGCGTTCAGCAGGGTATCCTGGGCGTTGGCTTCCGGCTCATCAGCAAAGTACAGGCGGGTGTACAGCGTTCGTAACGAGCCGCGCATCACCAGCATAACGTTGATGTGGGGGGCCGCCCCCGCGCCCAATGCACCGGGCTTGATGGTTGTGAACCGGAACTGATGACCGGGCAACGTACCCGTTCCCACCCGGCCAAAACCCAGAAAGCCCCGGTCGGTATGGGTAGCGGTGTTCTCCTCAATGGGCGCCGTACGGTAATGCCCCTGGGCGTCGGCCTGCCAGAATTCAACCACGGCATCGGAAATAGTGGCTCCTGCGCCATCCCGGATACGCCCGTTGACCACAATCCGCTGGCCGGGTGTATCGGGGCTAACCAGCGTATGATTCATCAGGCTATCGTAGGGGTAACCATACTGCTCGGCGGTTAGCGCGTAGGCAGAAAAAGGGCCAACCGTTTGGGACGGGGTTTGTGGTAGGTGTTCCATTACTCGAAGGGGGTCTGGTGGCGGCCGTTCAGGACAATATCAAACTGGTAGGCGAGGGCAAACTCGGCCTCGGTCCAGTCCATGCGGAATTTAGCAATCAACAGCTCGCGGGCGTGTTGCGGAACCGACTGAAAAATAGGGTCGTAGTCGAACAGCGGGTCGCCGGGAAAGTACATCTGGGTTACCAGCCGATGCGCGAACTGATGCCCGATCACGGAAAAATGGATGTGATTCGGCCGCCAGGCATTATAATGATTTCCCCAGGGATAGGCCCCCGGTTTGATGGTATGAAACGAGTAGTTGCCGTCGGCATCCGTCAGCACGCGCCCTCCCCCCAGAAAATTAGGGTCCAGGGGAGCGTCGTGAATTTCGGCTTTGTGAATGTACCGACCCGCTGAATTGGCCTGCCATATTTCGATGAGCACGTTGGATAGGGGGCGTCCCGATTCATCCAGTACCCGCCCCGCTACTTTGATGCGTTCGCCGATTGGCTCGCCGTTGATGCGGGCGTTCTGGGTCAGGTCGTTATCAAATTCGCGCAGCACCGACTGACCGAAAACCGGCATACTCAAATCGCGAATCAACTCCCGTACCGGCATAAGCGGCTGGGTTGGGCTACGCAGAATGGTCGACTTATACGCGGGCGACAGGTGAGGTGGATGAACGTCACCGGGTGCCGCTGACTGAGGCCGGGGGGAATCGTGTAGTGCTTCCATATGGGGAATTCTTTCGCTGAAAAGTGAGGGGTAGCAGGTCAACGTACTGGGCCGAAAAAAAGCGCCTGCTTAAGTGGCGTAAAAGTAACGGTTCAGGCAGGCTATCACTTGGTAAATCGGATAAAAAACTAGCACAAAATAAATATGATTAACAATAGATAAACTTTACTTATTTGTGCATACAACAACGCCAGGCGTACCTGGTTCTTTGACCTGCTGGTTGATACAGGTGCTTAGGAAAATTTGCCGGGGTATAGGACTGGTGGTAAGGCTTGGTTGCAGGCAGTTTTGTCTAATCCAAACATAACAAAACGTATAGAAATGGTATAATAATGGGTAATTTACCCATCGATATGAATATGACATTTGCCACCAACAGTTCGGGCGTGAGGATACCGGTCAGTGTCTTCTCGCTCAGCAGCCCAGATGCTGGCGAAAGGCAGCGGCAACCGCCGTTTTGGTCGCCTTTTCATTGGTCAGCATAAGCCAGTCCAGCTGGACATCGTCGGGCAGGCTTTCCAGAAAACCGGCCATTTTCCTGCGTTGCTGTCGAGGGGCGCGTTTTTTATCTTCCGATCTGAGTGCGTTAAAACGAGTTTTTGTGCGAATCAGGATCTAGGGTAACGTACCCGCACGAAAGGCTGGCATGGCGTGGCAATTACCTGCTTCAGGAAAAGATAACACGATTCCTGACCCTACAATGAATCATTTTTTGTATTCACTGTTTTTCTGGTACAAAAGCTTACCTACTCATGCTAGAAAGACCCCTTACAGATTGGTTGCCTCTGACGATGAAAGAAGTCGAGAAAAGAGGCTGGGACGAAGTTGACGTGGTACTGGTATCTGGCGATGCCTACGTTGACCACCCCGCCTTTGGTACCGCTGTAATTGGCCGTATCATGGAGAGTGAGGGGCTTCGCGTGGCCATCATTGCCCAGCCCAACTGGAAAGATGACCTGCGCGATTTTAAGAAATTTGGCAAACCAAAGTACTTCTTTGGGGTCACGGCGGGTTGTATGGACTCGATGGTCAACCACTACACGGCCAACAAACGCCTGCGTTCCAACGACTCCTATACCCCCGGTGGCGAAGCCGGTTTTCGGCCCGATTATGCCACCATCGTCTACACCAAAATCCTGAAAGAACTGTACCCCGATGTGCCGGTGTTGCTGGGTGGCATTGAAGCCTCCCTGCGCCGGGTTACGCATTACGATTACTGGCAGGACCGGTTGATGCCCTCCATTCTGGTGGATGCCGGGGCCGATATGCTGGTGTACGGTATGGGTGAGCAACCCCTGCGCGAGATTCTGAAACTGGTGCAGAAAGGTGTACCCTTCTCGTCGATGCATAACATCAATCAGGTGGCCTACCTGCACGATGCAGACAAGGAACTGCGGGAGTATAACAACTGGGATTCGGTAGAACTGGCAAGCCACGAAGTATGCCTGGAAGATAAAATCAGGTACGCGGCTAATTTCAAGATCGTTGAAGTGGAGTCGAACAAGTGGCAGGCCAACCGGATTCTCCAGAAAGTTGGTAAGCAGGTGTTGGTGATCAACCCGCCTTTCAAGACGATGGAGGAGGCCGAAATTGATAAATCATTCGATCTACCCTACACGCGCCTGCCCCACCCGAAATACAAGAAGCGCGGCCCGATTCCGGCTTACGACATGATTAAGTTCTCGGTCAACATGCACCGGGGCTGTTTTGGTGGCTGTAGTTTCTGTACCATCTCGGCCCACCAGGGCAAGTTTGTGGCCTCGCGCAGTGAAGCGTCGGTGCTGAAAGAGGTGGACGAAATTACAAAGCACCCGGAGTTTAAAGGCTACATCTCGGACTTGGGCGGCCCGTCGGCCAACATGTACAAGATGAAGGGTAAAGATGAGTCGATCTGCGCCCGCTGCCAGAGCCCGAGTTGTATTCACCCGGTTATCTGCTCCAACCTGGACACCTCGCACAAGCCGATGACGGAGTTGTACAAAAAGGTGGATGCGAACCCCGCCATTAAGAAAGCATTCGTTGGTTCCGGCGTTCGCTATGACCTGCTGGTAGACGATTTCAATAAGAACAACGCCGATGGGAACCATGATGAATACATGGAGCAACTCGTTACGCGCCACGTATCGGGCCGGTTGAAAGTTGCCCCCGAACATACCGCCGACGATACACTGCGGGTGATGCGGAAGCCGTCATTCAAGTATTTCAAGCTGTTCAAGCAGAAATACGACAGGATTCAGGAGAAGTATAACCTCAAGCAGCCCTTGATTCCGTACTTCATTTCGTCGCACCCCGGCTGCGAAGAGCAGGACATGGCCAACCTCGCGGCCGAAACCAAAGACCTGGGCTTCCAGCTCGAACAGGTGCAGGATTTTACGCCTACCCCCATGACGGTAGCCGAAGTCATCTACTACACCGGTGTGCATCCCTATACGCTGAAGCCGGTTAAAACTGCCAAGACGCGGGAAGAAAAGCAGGCCCAGAATAATTATTTCTTCTGGTACAAACCCGAATACAAAAACTGGATTCGTAACCGCCTGAACCAGCTCAACCGCCCGGATCTGGCCGAAAGGCTGCTGGGAAGCTCAAAAAAAGAACACACGGGTAAAAAGACGGCATCAGGCAATTACTCCGGCCGAAAAAAGGGGTAGGAACAGCGGATGCTAGCTAAGTGCTTTCCCTGGTAACGCTATTCCTCCAGTAGGCCCCCGTTATCTTTCAGGTCTACCCCCGTAAGCTGCAGGCGGAAGGCCGTTTGAACGAGGTACAGGAGTTTATCAACTGCTAAAGCGGGGGACAGGCCTTGTTCGCGAATGTTGGAGATGCAGTTCCGACGCTCGTCGGTCAGGCCCGGTTGGGGAGCATAGGTAATGTACGCCCCCAGGCTGTCGAAGGAACTCAGGCCGGGGCGTTCGCCAATGAGCATAATGGCCAGCCGGGGGCGCAGGATTGCGCCAATGGCATCGGTGATGGCCACCCGTCCCTGCTCTACCAAAACAATTGGCGCAAAAGAGTACCCTGCTTTCCGGGCTTTTTCGGCGAATAAACAGACAACGGCCCCCGCGTTTTTGTGGACGGCCGTTGCCGATAATCCATCGGCAACAATCAGGCAAATATCGGCGGATGCAGTGTCCAGTTTCTGTAGCTCCACCACCGACTGTTCATCCAGCAATCGACCCAGATCGGGGCGCTGGAGGTACGTATCGCGGTCGGTGGCCCGGCTCCGGACCGGCAGGACGGGTAAACCGGTGGGCACCAGTTCCGCCAGCAAGTCCGGCACGTTCAGTTGGGAGTAAACGGCGTCTTTAGCGTGGGCGTGCGCCAGTCTGAATTGCAATGACTCCCGAAGCGGGATAGATACTCCCGTTTTGCCCAGGGCAATCCGGGCATTGGTCAGGGCTTTCAGGGCATCCCACTCATCCGGCTCTACCGCTTTTTTTCGGGGTTCGTTCATACCGGGAGCAGGGCCGCGTAAAGTTGTTTCTGGAGGCCATTGGCCAGTCGATTGCCCTGCTGGTCCATAATACCCTGCCGGCACAGCCACTCCTCAAACTCCGGCGCCGGACGAAGGCCCAGCACCCGGCGCAGGTAGAGTGCATCGTGAAAGGACGTGGACTGGTAGTGCAGCATGATGTCATCGGCACCGGGTACCCCCATGATGAAGTTGATGCCGGCTACGCCCAGCAGCGTCAGCAGGGTATCCATGTCGTCCTGGTCGGCCTGGGCATGGTTGGTGTAGCAAATATCCATCCCCATGGGCAGGCCCATCAGTTTACCGCAGAAATGATCTTCGAGTCCTGCCCGGATAATCTGCTTCCCATCGAACAAGTACTCCGGTCCAATAAATCCAACCACCGAGTTTACCAGAAACGGTTTATAATGCCGGGCTACGGCATAGGCCCGCACTTCGCAGGTTTGCTGGTCGACGCCGTGGTGCGCCCCGGCCGAGAGCGCACTCCCCTGCCCCGTTTCAAAATACATCAGGTTGCTGCCCAGTGTGCCGCGCTTTAACGCCAGACCCGCTTCATAGGCCTCCTGCAACAGCGAGAGCGTAACGCCAAAGCTGGCATTGGCTTGCTGGGTGCCCGCGATGGACTGAAACACCAGATCGACCGGTACCTGCTGGTTCATCAGTTCCAGCGTGGTGGTAAGGTGGCTCAGCACACAGCTTTGGGTGGGTATACCGAAGCGGTCGCGCAGGCCATCCAGCATGTACAGCAACCGCGAGGCCGTAGCCGGACTATCCGTAGCGGGGTTGATACCAATCATGGCGTCGCCACTGCCGTAGAGCAGGCCATCAATAATACTGGCCGCTATACCCTTCGCATCATCGGTGGGGTGGTTGGGTTGCAGTCGCACGGATAATCGACCCGGTAGCCCTACCGTGCTCCGGAACCGGGTCACCACGCTGCCCTTTCTTGCCACCAGCACCAAATCCTGATTCCGCATCAGTTTCGATACACCCGATACCATTTCGGGCGTTAGTCCGGGTGCCAAAGATTGTAGGGCTGTTGTGTCGGCGTCGTCACTCAGCAGCCAGTCGCGGAGGTTACCCACGGTAAAATGGCTGATAGGCGCAAAGGCGGTGTCGTCGTGCGTGTCGATGATTAAGCGGGTTACATCGTCGGCTTCGTAGGGCATCACAGCCTCGTTCAAAAACTGGGTCAGGGGTACATCGGCCAGGGCAATCTGGGCCGCTACCCGTTCTTCGTAGCTCTCGGCCAACAAGCCCGCCAGTCCATCGCCCGACCGCAGCGGACTGGCTTTGGCCAGCAGCGTTTTCAGGTCGGCAAAGCGATAGGTAAAGCCACCAATGGTACAGGGATAAGGCTATTTGATTTGAGCGTTTAACTATGACTTCCGTTTCGTGCTCCTGTTTCCGTTTGCTGTATCGGCCCGATGCATAAAACAAACCGGCAATGACCAGAAATCCACCGAAAAACAGCAGACTTAACCAGCTATAAAAATAAACCATTGCGCCCAACGTCACAACCGCCAGCAACAGGGCTATGGCCGGAAAAATCGGGTAGAAAGGAGCTTTGAAGCTGCGCGGCAAGTCGGGCTGGGTTTGCCGAAGTCGGAACAAGGCCAGCATACTGATAATGTACACCACCGTGGCCCCAATGGTCGACAGAATTACCAGGTGGCTGGTATTCAGCAACACTAACGCTAACGCTACCGAATACCGCCCCGGCCAGCAATGCCAGATATGGCACCTGCCGGTTTGGACTCACCCTCGATAGGCTGTGGGGAAGATAACCCGCACGGGCCAGCGCGAAAAATCTGCCGCGAATAGCTGATGATGATACCGTGAAAGGAAGCAATCAGCCCAAACAAACCGACACTGGTAAAAAATTTGGTAAGTGGATTT
This sequence comes from uncultured Cytophagales bacterium, assembly GCA_963782245.1. GTDB lineage: Bacteria > Bacteroidota > Bacteroidia > Cytophagales > Spirosomataceae > Spirosoma. The sequence continues at coordinate 147,815 of CAWAJC010000034.1, read as the reverse complement.
TGTCGACCCAGCACAATAGCAATGGCTTCGGGCATGGGGTAATCGAGGTGGTCCAGGTTTTCCCAGTTTGTAATGCCGCCCACGCTGACCATCACCGTCAGGGCCAGAAATGCAGGGTCAGTACCGCCGAAATGTAGCCTTTGGCAATGGCATTTTTTCCTTCTTTCACCTCTTCGGCCACCATCGCAATGCCTTCCAGACACACAAACAGCCAGATGGCAAAGGGCAGCGCGGCAAACACCCCCGACCAGCCAAACGGCATCGGGTTATGCAAAAATGTATCGAGACTGGCGTACGGATACACGACGCCAATAAACAGCAACAGCTCGCCAATGGCAATGAGGGTCATGATCAAGCGAGAACCAGGCGGCTTCTTTTATTCCCAGCAAATTAATCACGGTAAACACGACAAATGAGCCAATCGAACACCACACGACCGGCACGGCCGGGTACAGAAAATGCACGTAGCTGCCCAGCGCCAGCGCAATGGCGGGGGTAGCAAACAGGAACTCGATCAGGGTGGCGTACCCGGCTACCAAGCGCCCCAAATGGCCCAAAGCCTGCAGGGCATAGGCAAATGGCCCGCCCGCATTCGGGATGGCCGTGGTGAGTTCGGTAAAGCTGAAAATGAACGTAAAGTAGAGTACCGTAATGATCAGAGTGGCAATGAGCAGCCCCACCGTTCCGGCGACCCCCAGCCATAATTCCACCCGAAATACTCACCCGATATGACCAGTCCAACGCCAATGGCCCACAGGTGAACGGAGGTCAGGGCTTTTTTGAGAACCGGGACAGATGAATCAGGCATAGGGGTAAGTTACGGAGCGGAAAAGTTTTACGGACCTGCCTACCCGAAAATTACAATAGAATCTGCTGAATGGCGCTATAACTACTGCTTATTACCTGTTTTTCAAATCATTTTCCTTCATTTTGGGCTTTTACAGGTATAAACTTTGCCTCAACGTTATGTGGATTGTCTTTGCCTTATTAGCCGCCCTGACCGCCGGCACCGTGGTTACCCTGTCAAAAGCAGGGATTGAAAACGTCGATTCCAGTCTGGCCTTCGCCATTCAGTCCGTGCTGATTCTGATTGTGTCGTGGAGCGTAGTGGCTGTACAGGGAAATCTGCCCGACGTTTCGCGCATCGACCGGCGGGTGTGGATTTACCTGCTGAGTGCCGGTGTGCTTACGTGCGTGTCCTCACTGTTATCCTTCCACGCCCTAAAAATCGGCAATGCATCGCAGGTGTCACCCCTGACTAATTTCTCCCTGGTGTTCGCCGTAATTATGGCGGCCATTTTTCTGAAAGAGAAACTCAACTGGCAGGTTATCACCGGTGCGGTGCTGATGGCTGCCGGGGCGGTGCTGATTGCCGTTGCGCGTAAGTAGAAACGAAACTAGCAGAACGGACATAAACGGATGTGCGCAGAAGCAGTACCTTTGTGGATTCATAGCCGCTTCCTCAAATGCCCGCTCCCGTAAACGAAAAACTGGAACTCGCCCACAACTTTGTTCTGCACACGAACCGGAATATTTTCCTGACGGGCAAGGCCGGAACGGGTAAAACGACGTTCCTGCACCAGGTTAAGCAACTCAGTGGCAAGCGGCTGGCGGTGGTGGCACCAACGGGCGTAGCGGCCATCAATGCCGGGGGCGTTACCATTCACTCCCTGTTTCAACTGCCGTTCGGGCCGCTGGTACCGGGCGCTGCCCAACGGGAGGGACGGAAGTTTAACCGGGAGAAAATTAACCTGCTCCGCACCCTCGACCTGCTGGTGATTGACGAAATCAGTATGGTGCGGGCCGACGTCCTCGACGGTATTGATGAGATACTGCGCCAGTATCGGAACAGCGGGCAACCCTTTGGGGGTGTCCAGTTGCTGCTCATCGGCGATATGCAGCAGTTGCCCCCCGTTATTCGGGATGAGGAGTGGGCTTTGCTGAGACCGCATTACCAGACGGGCTATTTTTTCGGAAGCAAAGCCCTGCGGCAAACGCCTTATGTGTCCATTGAGCTAACGCACATTTACCGCCAATCCGACCAGCGGTTTATTAATCTGCTTAACGGCATTCGTGAGAAGACCATTACCCCTGAGCAGTTGGCGGACCTGAACCAGCGGTACATTCCTGATTTCGCACCCGCCGATAACGAAGGCTACATTACCCTCTCCACGCACAACACACACGGCCCAGCAAATCAACAGTCAGAAATTAGCGGCCCTGAAAGCGAAACCACGCACCTTTACCGCCATCGTTGAGGGCGATTTTCCCGCCCATGCCTATCCCACCGAAGAGCGTCTGGAGCTGAAAGTAGGCGCACAGGTGATGTTTATCAAAAATGACATTTCGCGGGAGAAACTGTACTACAACGGCAAAATCGGACGGATAACGGACATCGACGATGACGTTATTTTACGTAAGACAGTGGTGGGTGAGGACATTGAAGTTTACCCGGCCGACTGGAGCAACATTCGCTACACGCCTCGACCCGGCAACGAAAGAAATCAAAGCAGACCCAATCGGCACATTTACGCAGTTTCCGCTCAAACTGGCCTGGGCCATCACCATCCACAAAAGTCAGGGACTCACCTTCGAGAAAGCCATTATTGATGCGTCGGCGGCTTTTGCGCATGGGCAGGTGTACGTGGCCCTCAGTCGCTGCAAAACACTGAACGGGCTGGTCCTGCGCGCGCCCATTCCGTCGCACAGCATCAAAACGGAGCAGACGCTGGAGGATTTCCACGAGGAGGTGCAGCAGCATACCCCCACCGAGCAGCATCTGCACGATTCCAAACGAACGAATCAGCAAATGCTGCTTCAGGAACTGTTTTCGTTTGAACGGGCTAATTCCCTGCTGTACCGCTGCCGCCGGGTAGTGAACGAGCACACCAGCAGCCTGGCACGCTGAATTTGTCCTGATTACCGAGCAACTCACCGACCTCCTGCGCGATAAAGTCCGCGAGGTGACCCAGCGTTTTTTGCAGCAGCTACCGGCCTACTTCACGCAGGAGCAACTGCCCGAAGAAAATCTTACCCTGCAGGAGCGCGTCCGGAAAGGGGCTGCCTATTTCCAGACCGTACTGGGCCAGGAACTGCTCCCCCTGCTGCACACCCTCCCAACTGACTGCGACAACAAGCAGGTGCGCGAGCTACTGCTGGAAGCAACGGACGAGCTGGAGAAAGAGCTGTTCAGTAAGCTGCGTAGCTTTGACAGCTGCCGGGAAGGTTTTGGGGCCTTACCCTATCTTCAAGCCCGCAACCGGGCCGAGCTGGACTTCCAGCCCGAACGCAAAAAATATGAACGGCCATCAGCAAAGGCCGATGGAAGGGTCGGGGCGGGGTGGACTGTATGGTGCCCTGATGAAATGGCGCAATGACCTGGCGGGCGAAAATGACACGTCTGCCTACCTGATTTTACCGCAGAAAACCATCGTGAATTGGCCCGGCTCAAACCCGCTACTGCGGATGAGCTGCTGGCCATCAAAGGGTTTGGCAAGACCAAAGTAAAACAGATTGGCAGCGAGGTGCTGGCGATCATTCAGGCGTATGGTGACCGACCGAAAGCAAGCAGCCGGGGTGCTACGCCCAAAGAGAAAACGATAAAAGAGCCCAAGATTCCCTCCACAACCCTGACGCTGACCCTGTTTCAGATGGGTAAAACCATTGCCGAGGTGGCCACCGAACGCGGCCTGTCTGTTTCCACCGTCGAAAGTCACCTGACCCAGTGCATAGGCAAGGGAGAGCTGGCCCTTGAAGCGGTTATCGCGCCCAGCCGAATTTCCCTGATCCAAAAGTACCTCGAAGCGCACAGGCCCGCTACCCTGAGCGAAGCGGTAAAGGGCATTGGGCAGGGCGTAACGTACAATGAAATCCGGATGGTGTTAAGCGCCATCCAGGAGTAGCCGAACAAAATCCCCGGGCTACACCGCCACCAGTTCCTTGCGCTCTCCGATCTGCTGCCGCCACATGGCGTAGTATAAGCCCTTTCGCTCAAGCAGCTCGTCATGGCGACCCTGCTTCGACTACGTGGCCCTGCTCCAGCACAAAAATCCGGTCGGCGTGGAGGATGGTGCTCAGGCGGTGGGCAATCAGGATGGTAATGTGCTGGCGCGAACCCGACAAGTCGCGCACGGTTCGGCCAATTTCTTCTTCGGTCAGGGAATCCAGCGCCGAGGTGGCTTCATCGAACACCAGCAGTGCGGGTTTGCGCAGCAGGGCGCGGGCAATGCTCAGCCGTTGTTTTTCACCCCCGGACACTTTCACGCCCCCTTCGCCAATAACCGTATCGAGCCCCTGCGGAGCGCGGGCGAGCAACGAGTCGGCAGCGGCCTGCTGCAGGGCCGTCAAACATTCGGCATCGGTGGCATGGGGGGCCACGAAGAGCAGGTTTTCGCGGATGGTACCGGCAAAAAGCTGCGTATCCTGCGTCACAAAGCCAATTTGCTCCCGCAGTTCGTCCAGATTGACTTCATCGCCGGGAATGTCGTTGTACAGAATCTGGCCGCTCAGCGGCTTGATACAGGCCAACCAGCAATTTCACCAGCGTTGTTTTGCCAGAGCCGCTGGGACCGACAAAAGCAACCGTTTCACCCACCTGGGCCTCAAACGAAATGCCGTCCAGCGCCGGTTTTTCGGCGGTAAGGTGTTTGAAATGCACATCGTCGAAGGCCAGCGTTTTCAGGGCTTCTACGGGTTGTGGCAGAGCGGGCTGCACATCGCGGGGCGTATCCAGAATCTGCTGAAAATTAGCCAGCGACGCTTCCGTTTCCCGATATACGTTGATGATGTTGCCCAGTTCCTGCAACGGCCCGAAAATGGCGAAGGAATAGATAAACAGGGAGAAAAACTCACCCACGGTAATTTTCTCCTGCACCACCAGAAACAGCATGAGCAGCATAATGGCGTTACGCAGCAGGTTCACGAACGTGCCCTGCACAAACGACAGCGACCGGATGTAGCGCACTTTTTTGAGTTCCAGCTTCAGGATTTTCTCGGTGGTGGCATTCAGCCGTTCGGTTTCCTGCTTGGCCAGCCCCAGGCTTTTCACCAGTTCGATGTTCCGCAGACTCTCCGTGGTCGAACCGGCCAGGGCGGTGGTTTCGGCCACGATGGTTTTCTGAACGGTCTTGATTTTTTTGCTGAGCAACGAACTCACGAAACCCAGCAGGGGAATGGTCAGGAAATAGGCCGGGGCAATGGGCCAGTACACCGTAGCGGCATACCACATCACAAACACGATGCCCACTACCGACGTGAACAGCACGTTCACAAACGACTGAATCAGCTTCTCCACGTCGGAGCGCACCTTTTGCAGCTTCCCGAGCGTTTCGCCCGACCGCTGGTCTTCAAAAACCTGGTAAGGTAGTTCGAGGGAGTGCCGGAGGCCATCGGTATAGAGTTTGGCGCCCAGCCGCTGGGTAATCACGTTGACGTAGTAATCCTGAAAGTTCTTGGCAATGCGGCTCACCATGGCGACGCCCAGGGCCTGTAAAATCAGTATCCCGGCTCCGTTGGTCAGGAAGTCCCAGAACGCCAGGGACCGCAGGCCGCCCCCCGGCTTCACCACGTACTGGTCAATAATTTTTCGGAAAATGTAGGGGTCCAGCAGCGAGAACACCTGGTTGATGGTTGCCAGGAGCAGCGCCAGGGCCAGCAGGCCCCAATAGCGCCGTAAATAACTGTAAAGTAGTTGCATAAATGAGTTGGTGGTGAGACAGGTTGGGGGTGACTGGTGGACGAGAACCCTGAACGAATACCGGTTATTTCGGGGAGGTAACAAAAAAAGTAGCGATTTAGGTCGATGGCTGGCGTGTTCTGCTACCGGATAAATGCGAAATTTGCCGCATGAAAAACAAACTCGTACTCTTTTCTCTGGTGAGTCTGCTCTTCGCCTGCGGGCGCACAGAACAAGCATCGGACACGACCGGGAAAACGGCCGACACGGTTGCTGACTCTACCGTAACTGCCGCTGCACCAGCACCGAAAAATTGCCAGTCGGTTATCAAGGCCGATAAGCTGGGTAAAGCGGATGTGTACCAGGAGTCGGCCAAATCCATCAGTGTATCCATCACGATGGAGCAGGATGCCAGCACGACGCCTGCGGCCGGTGATTGTTATTTCAACAATAAGGCCACAGTGCTGGCTGCCAAAAAATCGGGCAGTCAGGTGTTTAAACGTACCCTCCAGAAAGACGACCTGGCGTTGTTCACCAAAGATGATGCGTACATCGAAAAGGCCGTTCTGCAACAGGTAACGTATAAACCCACCTTCAACGGGCAGCGGTACGTTACCCTGACCATGCGCCTGCTCCAGCCCGATACCAAACAGGCAATGACCTATACCGTTTTTATGAATTACTTCGGCGAGATGGTCAAAGTGAAATAAGGCGAACCGGATAAAGGTAAGCCACTAAACTATGTTGGTTGACAGGGCGTTAACCATGTATACTTATTGCCCTCTACTTGTGATAAAAGACGTTCCTGTTTTTCGACTAATTAAGCAGGCGTTTAAACACCTGAAAGAGAACGAGCCCATTGAGATGGCTGCCGCAACGGCCTTCTTTTCTTTTTTTGCCCTTCCTCCCATCGTTATTATCCTGAGCCAACTGTTCAGTGGGGTGCTGGCTCTGCAGAACAAACAGGTAAGCTGGCAGCTCTTTCAGAAGCTGGCCAAATTATTCGGCAACCAGAGTGCCCGCCAGTTGCAGGATATTTCTCAGAATATCAGCCAGCGTCAGTCCAGTATATTGACTACCCTGGCCAGCATCTTTCTTTTGTTACTGGCTTCCACAACCCTGTTTGCCATTATAAAAAGCTCCCTCAATCAAATCTGGCAGGTAAAACCTGCTTCCCACCGCCACCTGAAGGATGTGTTGTTCGACCGGTTGATAGCCCTAAGCATCATTGTTTTTTCGGGGGTGTTAATTGCGGCTTCCCTGACCTTCCAGCGTTTTCTTATACGTGCCCTGCCCGACGCGGCTACCCACGAGTGGCTACGCATAGCAGGGAATCACCTAATGTCAATTATTGTGCTGGCCGTCTGGTTCGCTGTGGTTTTCAAATTTCTGCCCGATATCCGGATACGGTGGCAGGGGGTTTGGGTGGGAGCCCTGGTAACGGGCGTGCTGATTGAACTGGGGGAGCAGATACTGGACCTGCTGTTAATCAACGATAGCGTCAGTTCCTTATACGGAACCTCAGCCTCCACCATTCTGATCCTGCTGTTTGTTTTTTACTCTTCGCTTATTTTTTACTTCGGCGCCAGTTTTACCCGTGAGTATGCCAAATGGATTCATATGGAGGGCCGCCCCGCCGACAATGCCGTGGCCTACGAGGTTAAGGATGTTATCCGCAGCGAGGGGAGTGAGCGCCGGGGAGGAGTAAAGGAGTAAACGCCGTACAGCCCGCGTGGAAGAATTGCTGCCAGGGCGCTACCGGATAACACCTACAAAAGGGGCCTGCGTGTGCTACACAGGCCCCTGCTGGAAACGTTCTGTCCCGGCCCTTACCGGACCTGTAGGGAATCAATCTTCTTTTTTGTGATACACCAACAAGGGTACGTCCGATTTTTCAATCAGGGCATTGGTATAATTTGGGTGCAGAATGCCATCCAGAAAACCCGCTTTAGGGTGTAATTCCATCACAATCAGATCGGGATGAGCGTTGTCGAATTGCTCTTCGGTGAGCACCTCAAGCTTGGCATCGAATGCATCTACGAGTGATTCCGTCTGGAATTCTACCTGCGCCCGCGTCGTTTCGGCCTGCATGGCGTAAGCAACAGTCTGTACCTGCGCGGGTCGGATTGCCTGCCCTTCTTCGTTGACGGGTACAATGAGGACGGGGCAGCGGGCTTCGCCGGTTACATCGGTTACGGCACTACCCGCCAGCCGGTCAAAAAAAGTACTCAGGTCACTGCGGCCCATTACAATCAGATCGGCCGAATGATCGCGGGCGGCATCCAGAATCGTATCCTCCACCGAACCAATGCGCCAGTCGGCCACAACCCGTAATCCTTCGGCCTCCAGCGTACTGGCCATCTCGCTCAGTCGCTGACGGCTGATGTCTTCAATTTCCTGCGATGCCATCATGCCCACGCCCGAATGGCCAATGCTGGGGAATGTGCTGTCGGGCAGCATGGGCTGATACACGTGCAATACGGTAATGGTTGCCCCCGTTTTCTGGGCAAAGAGCCGCACCCAATCCAGGGCGACGGCGTTACTGGTTGAAAAATCGGTAGGGAACAGCAGGTTAGTCATAGACAGGTTTGTGGTTTTTGGTTTATGGCCTACGGCTGCGCAGAGCGGCCTTTTGATGAGCAAAAGGGTGGCTTCGCACAACTAAAAATCATAGACTGTAAACCGTAAACCACATACTATGTTTACTACCCGTTTGTCTGGTTCATCTTTTCAACCGCCAGCAACTGGTTCATCGTCTTCTGCATGCCTTCCGTGGAGCCGTCCAGGAAAATAACGTTGCCCTTACCATTTTCGGCAAAATGCTTGATGGCTTCGGTCCAGATGGAGAATAAGATCAGGGACGCATCCAGATTAGCTTCGGTCATTACTTTAGCCGATTCGGCCATACCTCTGGCAACTTCTTCGCGGAACAGAGCCACTCCCTGTCCTCGCAACTGCGAAGCCGTTTTCTCGGCTTCGGCCGAAATCTGAATGGCATTACCATCAGCCTGGGCGGCCTTGGTTTTGGTAATCAGTAATGCCTGTCCTTCGTTTTCGGCGGCTGCTTTCAGGTTGGAGGAGGCCACCACCTGTGCCATCGACCGCATGATCACTTCGTCGAACGCAATGTCATTCAATTGCAGATCGGTGAGGTGATAGCCCCAGGTTTCGAGCAGCACATCGAGCTGTGACTTAACGTGTTCAATAATTTCTGAACGCAGCGACAGGATTTCGGCCTGCCGTTTGGTTGCCACAAAACTGCGGATAGACCCCTCGATGGTGCGGATCAGGGCCTGCATAAACGACGCTTCGTCGATGAATTTGAAGGCTACATTTTTAATCGTTTCCTCCTCCTGATTCAGCACCGAGTACACCAGCATAGCTTTGAAGTTGACATTAGCCTGATCGGCCGTGATGGCCTGGAATGCCAGTTCGACGGAGCGATTCTGAATAGAAATGCGCCGGTAAATGAATTCAATGAACGGAATCTTGAAATTTAAGCCCGGCGTCATGACCCGGGAGTATTTTCCGAAAATGGTAACGACCGCCACCGTGCCCTGCTGCACAATAACAACCGATAGGTACACGATAACAACAACTAACGCAATCAGTACAAGTACGAAATTCATGGAAGTGAATGGTTTAGAGAAAAAAAACGGATTCCGCTTTTAAGGTACGGAATCCGTTGATAGGGTGGATGGGGTTTTATGTAATCGGTCGTTGCTCAGTGGCTGGTTGCCAGTTCGTAAGTTATCGCTTTTTTGACTACCGCTTCTTTCTGCCGGAAATACAGCATCATCGCCATCAGAAAGCCTGTAAAGGCCAGCATGGCTCCTACCAGCTCGGGGGTAGCATAGCCCAGACCGGCAGCAATGGGCAAGCCGCCCAGGTAAGCACCCAACGCATTACCCATGTTGAATCCGGCCTGGCTCACCGAAGAGGCCAGCATTTCGGACCCGTTGGCCGCCCGGATCATCAAAATCTGAATCGGCGCACCCAGGGAGAAGGCAACGGCCCCCGTAACAAACGTCATACCGAGCAGGGGTATCTGAAAGGGCGAAACGTAGTACACAACGACCAGACAAAGGCTCATCAACAGCAGAAACAACGCCGTTGCCTTAATGGGCGAAGTCCGATCGGCCGTACGGCCGGAAATCAGGTTGCCAACGGCCATGCCGGCACCCGCCAGCACCAGAATCCAGGTAATCTGACTGCTGTCAAAGCCCGCTACTTCGGTTAGCAAGGGGGCTATGTAACTGAACCAGGCAAACAACCCACCGGTACCAATGGCCGTAATGCCCAGAATAAGCCAGGGTTCGGCGTGCGTGAATAATTTCAGGTCTTTCCGCAGGCTGGACTGACTCACCACCGGCATCGCCGGCAGGAGCTTCTGCAGGCAAGCCATCGTGACCAGACCCACAACGGCAATGATCACGAATGTTATGCGCCAGCTCATGGTGTGGCCAATAAACGTGCCCAGCGGTACGCCGATGATGTTGGCCACCGTAAGTCCGGCAAACATCATGGAAATCGCCTGGGCTTCTTTTCCTTTACCCGCCAATCGGCTGGCTACTACGGCACCCACCCCAAAAAAAGCCCCGTGCGGCAAGCCCGACAGCAGGCGGGTTATCAGCATAATTTCGTAATTGGGCGCAACGGACGAAAGCAGATTGCAAAAGGTGAACAGCGCCATCAGGCCAAGCAAAATTTTCTTGGGCGGGTAGTTGCCGGCAATCCCAACCAGGAGGGGAGCACCCAGCACAACGCCCAGCGCATAGGCCGAAATCAGGTGACCAGCGGCCGGGATGGTGATGTTCAATGACGTTGCGATGTCGGGCAGAATACCCATCATGACGAACTCCGTCATGCCAATACCGAAGCCCCCAATGGCGAGAGGCAGCAATTGCTTTTTCATGTTGCAGCTTTCTATTTTTCTGACCGCTCGTGCGTTTTGCCAACCTGGAAAACTCACAATAAACTCCGTTTTGTGAAGTGTATTTGGTCAGAAAAATAGAAAAAGTGCAAAATTGTTCCCCGTTCTGGGAATGTTATAACTTATTAGTTGGCGGATACAACTACCAGTCAGGGCACACGCTTGCCGGGCATATCCCGGCCATTCTGATGCAGAATTAACTGCTCAATGTCCCCTTTGTCATTTTTGACGAACGTTACCCGCGCGTCGACCACTTTGAGGTAAAACTGGGTGTTTGAGGTTGGGAAAAGCTCGAACGGGGGTTGGCCGGTGGCCTGCCCAAACAATTTAGTATCCTGCCGGGTGATGACGATAGAGAAGGTAGGGGCTAGCTGGTAGGTACCTACGTAAGCTTGCAGGGTAGCCGTATCAACCACCGCATCGACAGGCGTTTCCACGGCTTCGCCCAGTTGCTTCAGCATGGCCGTTCCGTTGGTGTTGCGCGGATTGAGTTCCAGCGATTTTTTGTAATCCTTTATGGCAGCTGCTTTGTCTCCCGCTTTCATGTGGGCTTCGCCCCGGCTGTCGTACACGTTGTAGGAGTTGGGGAATGATTCGGCATTGAGGGTGAAAACGGCCAGGGCTTCCGGTAGTTTTCCGTCACCCATCAGCTCATAACCCAGCGCATTCATCTCGCCTTCATTCAGGTTATAAGCCTTATCCGCCTTCCAGGCGTTAAATCGCTCCCGCGTTTTGGCAACCGGTTCTGTGCGAACCGAGTGTCTGACTAAGTCAGTGATGGGCTTTTTTGGCGCTTCTACTGGTTGGTCGTATAGTATACGGAGGATATTCTGCTTCATGGCACCGAGCGGAGCACTACCAGTGTTGTTGAGCAACACAACCAGCTGTTTATCCATCGGAATCCGGCTTATCATGGTGTTGAAGCCATTGATGCCGCCACCGTGTTCAAGCAGTTGCAGACTATCTTTCCAATTTCCGACTTTTGTTTTACCCACGCCCCAGCCGTAGGCATAGTTGCTCAGAAAAGGGGTAAACATCGTAGCCTTCCCACTGACCGACAATAGCTTGTCGGTGTACAACGCCTGATCCCATTTGTACAAATCTTCGACGGTGGAATAGAGCGACCCGGCTGCGTAGGGGATCGACATATCCAGGTAGGGTGCGTTTACGTAGCCCGCTCCCTGTTTTTCGTACCCTGCGGCTCGTTTAATCAGTATCGGGCTGGACAAGTCGTAGCCGGTATCCTTGAGCTGGAGGGGTGCCAGAATATGTTCATTCAGCACATCGGCGTACGATTTGCCCGTTGCCTTTTCGATGATGGCGCCCAACAGGAAGTAGGCGGAGTTACTGTACGAATATGTAGAGCCAGGCTCGAAATCAAGTGGCATATCGGCGAAGGTTTTCAGAAAGGCGTCCGGTTTATACGGGTCCCGGCTTTTGGTCTGGAAAAAGCCGGGAAAGTTGGTGTAGTTCGGAATGCCCGATGTGTGCGTGAGCAGGTGATGGATCGTAATTTTTTCGCCGGCGGCCTTGGGGTAATCGGTTAGGTAATCCGTTACCTTCCCGGCCAGCTTCAACTTGCCCTTTTCGACCAGTTGCATAATCAGCATGGCCGTAAACTGCTTGGTAATGGACCCAAGCCGAAATTTAGTATCCGGCGTATTGGCAATGTTCCACTCCATGTTGGCCATGCCGTACCCTTTCTTAAAAATAACCTGCCCTTTGTCGGCTACCAACACCGAGCCGTTGAACTGTTTATTCGCGACGTATTGCTGTATGAGAGCGTCAATCTTGTCGGCTTTACTTTGGGCGAAACTTACCGGAAGGGTAAGCCAGATAAGGAGTGCTGGTAGAGCGAATGGACGGAAGAGGAGTAGCTTTTTCATGCAATCGGGAGTAATACAGCAATTATGTAGCTTGCTGACGGTCAAGATTAGCATTTTCTGACGGTAGCCTCCGGTATAAATTTAGCAGGCGGTCAAACGACTGGATGAAAGGCCGGAAAAACACTTCTGCGAGCACCACAGTGGGCTCAGCATGTCGTTTGGTGCAGACCTGCTTTTCTAAAGTCATCCGGAACCCAGTGCTTATTTTTTAAGTTTGTTACCCAAACCGGCATCCGTCGGTTTTCTATTTTGTGATTACTAGATTAACAAGGTAGATTTTATCAACTAAAACCCCTTTAATCATGTCACTGCGTTTAGGAGATATTGCCCCCGATTTTGATGCCGATACTACCCAGGGTCCCATTCATTTTCACGAATGGCTGGGCAACGACTGGGGTATGCTGTTCTCGCACCCCGCCGATTTTACCCCCGTTTGTACCACCGAACTGGGCCGGACGGCTTTACTGAAAGATGAATTTGGCAAACGTAACGTAAAAGTGATTGCCGTATCGGTAGATGATCTGGAATCGCATAATCGCTGGACCCCTGATATCAAGGACGTTACGGGTTCGGAAGTGAACTTCCCGATCATTGCCGATGCTGACCGGAAGGTGGCGGAATTATACGATATGATTCATCCCAACGCCAGCGAGAAAACCACCGTGCGTTCTGTATTCATCATTGGGCCCGACAAAAAAATCAAGCTAACGCTGACGTACCCTGCCTCAACGGGCCGTAACTTCAATGAGTTGATTCGGGTAATAGATTCACTCCAGCTAACAGCCGACTATCAGGTAGCTACTCCCGCCGACTGGGAGCAGGGGGATGACGTAATCGTGACACCTGCCGTTACCAATGATCAGCTGGAAGCCAAGTTTCCCAAGGGCGTAACGTTCGTGAAACCCTACTTGCGCACCACACCCCAGCCCAATAAGTAGGAGCGGTTATTCTGTGAGGATTTTCAAAACCTTATAACTTCTCCGGGTGTTACAAACTTCATTATAAAACAAAACAACTTAATGTTATGGCGAAGCAAAACAACAACCCAGAGCATTCCGAAGGGACAGTGGCCAAGGCCATTGAAGAACAGACGGCAAAATTACCATCGGACATTTTTTTGTGGGCCGCACTGGGGTCAATGGGCGTCTCATTATACCTGCAGGCTAAAGGAGACCGGGACCGGAGTTTATTCGTTGGTCAATGGGCGGCTCCTTTTTTGTTACTGGGTCTGTACAACAAGATCGTTAAACTGGAAGGACACGATTAGTCAGCCTGCACTATGTAAGTACAAGAAAGCCTTCTGTATACGCAGAGGGCTTTCTTGTGTTCGGGGGCTTTTCGTATAAAGCTGTAAGTTTGACTCGTATTACAATTTGCCGAATGAAGTCCCGTGTTTTTGCAAAGCTCGCCGTTCGTCGATACGGCTTGCTGATTATCGCTGCACTACTGATAGGAGTGGGCGTATGGATTATCCGATCAAAGCAGCCCGATACAATGAACTGGCGTTTTGTGAAAGCGTTTGGTATCCGCTTGCCAATGCGTTACACCATTCACGGGATCGACGTATCGCGGCACAACGACCGCATTGACTGGTCGCGCGTTCGGCGGATGGAAGCGGATGGAGTGCGTCTGCAGTTTGTGTTTATCAAAGCCACGGAAGGAGCAACCATGGCTGATAAGAATTTTGGCAAAAACTGGAAAGAAGCCCAACGGATAGCTATGCATCGGGGGGCCTACCATTTTTACCATCCCACGCGTGATCCGCTGAAACAGGCCAACAATTTCATTAACCACGTTACGCTCAGGCCGGGGGACTTTGCACCCGTGGTTGACTTTGAAGTAATAAACGGGCAGTCAGACGAAACGATTGTAAAAGGGTTACGCCGGTGGCTCGAAACAGTAGAGGAACACTACCAGGTTCGCCCGATCATTTACACCAACGGGAACCTCTACCGACGGTATATAAAGGGAAACCTGGATGAGTACCCGCTGTGGATAGCTGACTACTCAACCAGTCATCCTGGTCGTTATGACGCCGACAAACTCTATTTCTGGCAACACAACCAGAGCGGTTGGGTGCAGGGTATCAGAGGGCGGGTTGACTTCAACGTGTTTGTTGGGGATGAATCCCGGATGCGCGACGTCTGCCTGTAATCCTGCTGCTTCGGTCTTACAAATGGACTTTGGTCAAAGCAGGGGGACTGGCCAGCCATCCACTCGCTTTTGCGCCAAAGTCCTGCATGTGCGGCATCTGGCTATGGGCCAGCAGTCCGGCTTCATCGTCCCATAGTTCGTGCATGATAAACTGACCGGGATGCTCCGTACTCTCATACAGCTCATACAGCTGGCAGGCCGCTTCTGTACGCACCTGAGTCACCAGTTCACGTAGTCCTTTTTCAGCGCGGTTTCGGCACCGGGCCGGGCGGTAATCGTTGCAAAAACTAAAAGGGGCATGTCAACAATCGGTATGTTCGGGTGAAATGTAGCGTTTTCTGGTTACTCCTGCCAGATTTCCCAGGCTTTTTCTGCCTGTAACTCCAGCATGCGCAGGCCATTATAAACAGCTGCTCCGCGCTCTTTGGCTAACTTCATAAACTTCGTTTCGGCGGGATTGTACACCAGATCGTACAGCAGGTGCTGCTCCGTTAGCTGCGGGTAGGGGAGGGCCGGTGCTTCGTTCGTATGCGGAAACGTGCCAACCGGCGACGCGTTGATGAGTAAGGGGATAATCCGCGATAACCGTGTCGAGGTCGCTGTACGTAAGGGTATCGTCTGTTTTTGTGCGCGATACGTATTTATAGGAGATCCCCAGATCGGTTAGGGCAACTGTTACCGCTTTGGATGCGCCCCCGGTGCCGAGCACCAGCGCCTGCAACGTGGCGGGTGTTCGGTTGAGAGTGGTTAACCAGTCCGTTAATGATTGCCGGAAGCCGTAATAATCGGAGTTGTAGCCGGTTCGTGAGCCATCTGATTCCAGCTTGATAACATTTACTGCACCAATTCTTTCGGCTGATGCATCCAGTCGATCCATATAAGGCAATACGGCCTGCTTGTGCGGAATGGTTACGTTCAGGCCCCGTAAACCGCGGAGGTCAAAAGAGCTGGTAAAGCCGAGATAGCCGGCATCTCGAACAGATCATACCGGGTATCCGGAATACCTTCCCGTGCGAATTTTTCCGTAAAGTACCGCTGCGAGAACGAATGTGTAAGGGGAAAGCCGATAAGGCCGTAACGAGTCATACTGATTGGGTTAAAATAGTATGCCACCGCTTGAGTGCAGTGGCATAGGTACTAATATCAAAAGAGATTATGCCCTTTTTCTTAGGCGCGTTTCTTGAAAAACTGATATACGATTGGTAACAATGACAAGCCTACAATACCGAATACGACTAGTTCGAAATTCTTCTGCACTACCGGGAAATTACCAAAGAAATAGCCCAGTAATGAAATACTCGTTACCCACACGATCGCTCCTACGATACAGAATTTTATATATGTGCCGTAGATCATGCTACCGGCCCCTGCCACGAAAGGAGCTATTGTCCTGACAATGGGGATAAAACGGGCTATGATAACCGTCCTCCCACCGTGTTTTTCATAAAACTTCTCGGTTTCAGCGATGTATTCCCGCTTGAAAAACAGAATCCTTTCCCGCGATTTAATCTGCGTGCCCAGATACTGACCAACGAAGTAGTTTACGTTGTCACCCAGCAAAGCAGCTACAATCAGCAACGGAATAATAATCCATACATTCAGGTCGTTCGTTGGGCGGGCTGCCAGGGCACCAGCCGCAAACAGGAGAGAATCGCCGGGAAGCAGAGGCATCACGATCAAACCCGTTTCCGTAAAAACAATCAGAAAGAGGATGGCATACAGCAGCACTCCGTATTCGTTAGCCCATAAATCGAGGTAGCGATCCAGGTGCAGCAAAAAATCAAGTAACGATTTGATAAGGTCCATAGCTGGTTTATAGAAACGTAGTAAGGTATGTTTCTACAGTTTATCTAAGAAATGCGTGAATGTATCCCCCCGAAGACCTAACCGGATGGTTTCGAGCGGAATAACCTCGTGAGGAGCAATATTACCCAGGTTTACATTGGCACCCAGCAGTTTCACGAACCAGACCTGCTGCTCTTTTTGCGGAGCCTCCCACAAGATGCTTTCGAACGGAATCTGCGTCAGAATTTCTTCAACAAGTCCCTGCCGCACTTCGCCACTGGAGCGAAACAGGCCAACGGTACCCCCTTCGCGGGCTTCGCCGATTACTTTCCAGGCACCCGCCTGTAATTCGGCTTTCATCAACTGAATCCACTTGTAAGGCGGTATGATTTTCGCTTCGTCTTTCGAGCCTACTTCCGATAATACGGTTACCTGAGTGGCCAATGTCCGGATGTACTCGCATTTCTCATCCTGAGGCATGTCAATCGAACCATCCGACACCTCTGCGTAAACCAAATTGTATTTATCCAGTAGTTTACGATACTCATCAAATTGCTTACGGACAACGAATGCTTCGAACAGGGTACCCCCAAAATAGATGGGCATCCCTGCTTCCTGATAAAGAGCAATTTTCTCTTTCAGATTGGGGGTAACGAATGAGGTAGCCCAGCCCAGCTTAACAATATCGGTATAACTGGCAGAGGTAGATAAAAAATCTTCCACTTCGCGTATACTCAGCCCTTTGTCCATAACCATTGTTAAGCCGCTTTGACGGGGTTTAGCGGTACGGTCGGGTATCTGCGTAAGCGTATAATTCATGTATATTAAGTAAGTAAGCCTGTTTAAAACCGCCCAAAAGTAGTACAAGTCTTGGAAACCTCCCAAGAAAGTCCATATTAAATAGCAGTATGTTAGCTTACAGCTTAGTTTAGTGCTATTTTTGCCCGTAACCGATATGCTCGTTCTTTATTATATGGATAAGTCAACAAATTCGCGTCTTGACTACTTTCAGGCCCACATTGGTGAGGATATGAGTAACAGCCCATCGCCGTTCGGACGTTGGCTCAATGGGACCATCCGATCGGTTGATTATGGTAGTATGGTAGTTGAGTTTGTTGTTCGTGCAGACATGACCAATCCTGCCAGCGTTCTGCACGGTGGTGTTTCGGCCGGTATTCTGGATGAGTTGATTGGAGCAATGGTTATTTGCCTTGGCCGCGAATATGCGTATACATCCATTAATCTGACTGTTGATTTTCTGCATGCGGCCCGGCTTGGGGAGCGGGTAACGGCAACGGCAACGCTTATCAGGGCCGGGAAAAACATCGTACACTGCGAAGGATACATAGCCGCCTACGATGGAAAAGTCATTGCTAAGTGCGCCACCAACCTGGTTCAAACGACCGTTAAGATACCATCTATGATGGAATGATGATTCCAAACTATTGTAGCTGTAATCTCTGGTTATCAGGCTTTAGCGTGACGCTGCAAAATTATGCCATGATTGAAGTGTGTCATTAGCCCTGAGTTATTACAATAAAAACAACGCTTTCATTTGCCACGCCCCCTGAATTCCCGTACGTTGCCTATAGCGAACAGCGGTCATTTTCGCAGAGAGCAATAACCAGATAAGCATCACCGGAAAATAATTTCGTATTCGACTGATCAGCGCAGTGAGATTTTTTTTTACGTCCCTCTGGGCATGAGGATACGTTTTTTTAAGGCTGGTTTAGTGTCAGAACGCTACAGTAGACGGCAAAAACGGGCATAACTGTGATCGGTTTTTATAGAAATAATTTTGGAAGAAATAAGATAATGTCGAGAAAAAAGCATTTGTTCCCTAGGAAATAGTGCAATTATTTTTTTATCACCTGATTATCCCTATTATTGACAACCTATAAGAAATAGGGCAATTTTAAACACTTTTCTGTCGGAATAGTAGTGTTACATGTAAACGCAATGGAGAATTGGTTGCAAACAGGGTTCAACCGATAAAGGGTGTCTGTTGGTCTGGCGCACGAAATTTTTATTGCGAATGATGAAAAAAAATTATTGACTTTTGTGATTCAGTCTTAACATTGCAAAAGAAATGCCTGAAGAGTGTGTTTTACTTACAATTTAACGGATTCACTGAGGGCAGGGCAGAAAGGAATATCGTGAAAAGCAGAGCACATAATATTGTGGAAAATTTAATCAGGTGCTCCTGAAACATTTGTTGGGGAATGGTAGTCATATAGCACAAGCAGTATGACAGGGCTCATTCTCCCAGTAAAAATGGTTTACGACGGGGCAGGTATTTTTGGGGCACCTTTCATTTGAAGATCAAATTCTGTACTGGTTTCTTAATGTAAAATTGTAAGGTCAAATCAACGTTTAACTTTGAAAACATTGCGTCAAATTAACTCAATAAATATGCGAACATTTATCCAACAACACCCTATGAGGATGCTGGCTGGACTCGTGTTGCTAAGTTTTGCAATACCTTCTTTCAGTCTAGCTCAACAGGCTGATTCAGTCCGGGTTCAATCGACCACGCCCAGTGGGAACTACGAGCGTGAGAACATCTATCGTTTAGGCAAAGGTATCTATACTGATACGTTGCGTCGTAACGATTTTAAGGCGCAGGCTGCTGATGTGGCTGAGCTCGACGACTGCGATACTACATTCCAGACGTTCGTGTTGGTCCGGCGATTATCTCCCTGGCGGATTGGTTTATTCGCTGGTCCTAACTTCGCTTATTGCGGAACCTGGGAAAACACCTTTGGCCCCACCAAGCGGGATAATACGCTTTACAATGGTGCCGGTTTCAATATCACGGCCAATGTAGATTATTTCCTGACACCTGCCACAAGAAGACTGCGGTTTGGTGTTGGCGCTGCTTTTGGTTACCAGAACTACATAACCCGTAGCATTTATACCGATTATTTATACAGTCTGGCAGCATCCCGCGGGTTTACTAACTCTCAGGTAACAATCAGCCAACGTGCTTCGGAAGATATGTTCCTGACCGTTGGTCCGGTTCTTACCTTTACCCTCGCCAGAAGCCGTCGTAATCCGGATGCTACCACCTTTATTGAGTTGGCAGCGCGCGGAGGCTTGTTCCGCACGGAGGCTGCTACGATAGCGGCTTTCACTCCATCAACGCTGACGTTGCCAAACGTTCCCTCATTCGTACAGGGAGGAGGGTTAATCCGGTCCGTCAATCCGAGCGCTAACCTATATCATTTAGGCGCATTGGGATCAGCCGCTATATTCTTCCCATTGAGGAATAACTGGAACATCGGTATTCAGGGACAGGGTTTTATCACCAAGATAAACTACCTGATCATCAACGGTATCGACGATCAGTTGTACGAATTTAAGCGTAAGCATGGTGGATTTAGTGCTGGTGTGGCGGTTCGGAAAGGATTTGTTCAGAAGAAACTTATTCCTAAAGCACCTGTCATCCTGCCCAACCTGCGAGCAGATTCCCGAATTGGACGTACAGTTTAACAACGCATCACTCAAAGGAGCTTCTCTGTCGTATGTGGATACAACAAATCCCACTCAGTCGGCCTCTGTGAATACGTCTGCTGCGGCACCGGTCATTGGCTGGAAGAGCACGACTCCCAACCCACGGAATGAAACCTTCACAGCTCGTTTGTACTACCGGCCAGATTCAGTAGTTGCCGGCAACACAGACCAGATCATTGCGCAGGTAGAGAATAGTACCGATACGTCGTTGCCTTTCCCAGCCGCTTACTTCTCGGGTGGTCAGATAACACCAGGTTTCTATTACGTTACGGTTCACAATAAGCAGGTGGCTAAGTGTGGTACGTGTATGAGTGAAGTAGCAACAACGAGCTTCGCCAGTGTCCGTCCAAAACCACCCGTCTCCGATTGTCAGTACAACCACAAGCTGGAGCGTCTGGAGGTATACTATCGTACACCATACACCCGCGAAGTGGCTAACGTCTGTTACTGTAATGGTACGGTTACCTCGGTTGGCGACACTGTTACCCGGCTTCGCTACCGTGGTCTGAATCGTGGCCTGGCCATGGGTACGGTTGAGTTCGATACGAATACCGTAATCCTGAACATCAACGAACTACCAGGTGGATTAGCGCAACAACTTCAGGCTGAGAAAGCTAAGATTGAAAGTGGTAATGCGATTCGCTACAAAGGCCGTCGGGTACGCCCACAGGTTCAATACTTCCGCGCTGTGTTTACCGTTACGAAACTTCCTTGCAACGGTCAGCCTGAGCAAGTGGTGGGTAGCTTCAACACAACCATCAGCGATAATAGCTACACGATCACTGATCTGAAGCCGCTGACGGATGCCCAGAAAACGAAACTACTGGCACCTCCCGCACCAAGGAAAGCGACACCGCGTCGCCGGGCTGGTAATAGTGGCCGCCGTTCGGATGTTATGTTCGGAGTAGAATAAATAAGAAGCAGAAACAAAAAACCGGAAGCCGACGCTTCCGGTTTTTTGTTTTGTATGCCTTCTGTTGACGAGACAGGAAGGGGCAGAAACAAGAGTTAACTTGTTTTGTCCCGTTGGCGAGAGTGCTATTATTCACTAGCCTGCAAACCAATGCGTGTATTTTTACTACTAGTAGTCATTCACAGTTTTGTAACCATGCTACAGGCTCAACCAAACTCTACGGGTCATAATATGGCCGTTTCTTCCGTCATGCAGACCTACTCGTGCAGGTTGCTGCCCGGGCAGGATTTGAAGAAGGAGATAGACAAACTTGTTCGGCAGGAGCGCATCGAAGCCGGTGCCCTGCTTACGTGTGTGGGTAGTCTGACCGATGTATCGCTAAGGCTGGCTAATCAGTCGGAGAGCAGTACCCGCAAAGGGCATTTTGAGGTAGTTTCTCTGGTAGGAACCCTCTCAATGAATGGGAGTCATTTACACCTGTCGGTATCCGATTCAATGGGGCAAACGGTAGGAGGGCATTTGCTGGAAGGGTGTATCATTTACACAACTGTAGAACTCGTCATTGGTGTAATGACCGATCTCGTTTATGAGCGACAAATAGATCCGACTTACGGCTACAAGGAGCTGACAGTTAGAAAAAAGAGACGAAAGTAAATAGATAATGCCACCTGATTTGGGTGGCATTATCTGTTTTTAGAAGTGATGTTGATTAATTGCGTTTACTCATCTCATCCCGAATTCGGGCGGCCCGTTCGTATTCTTCATTACCAAGAGCTTCTTCCAACATCCGCTGTAACTCCTCGGATGAAGCATTTTTGAGCTGATCCCCAAAGGAGCGGGTCGACGGGCGACTTGAGGAGCGTACCAATTCTTCCTGCTCTTCCTCGTCATCGTTTCCGCTGGCTGTGATACCCGCTTCAGATAGAATGGACTCGTTGGTATAGATGGGCACGTCGAAACGAATGCCAATGGCAATCGCGTCGGAGGGGCGGGCATCAATTGTCGACTCCCGTACGCCATCAAAACAAACGATTTTTGCAAAGAATATTCCCTCCCGAAGTTCAGAAATCATGATTTCCCGAACCGTAAACTTGAACTGTTCCGCAAACTGTTTGAACAGATCATGCGTCATAGGACGATTCGGAACGATCTTTTCTATTTCAATGGCAATGGCCTGCGCTTCGAACATACCAATGATGATCGGCAAGCGTCGATTGCCATATTCTTCTCCCAGCACCAGTGCAAACGAACCTGATTGCGACTGGCTGGGCGATAATCCTAATATTTCCAGCTTAATCTTATCCACGGTGCGAAATTAACGAAAAGTAATCAGTCAGACTGCTGATGCACGACTCAGCATGCCAGGATTTTTCAATTTATTGACTCGCTGGTGGTATACCCAACAAACTACAGCGCTTTTACTGCTGCCGTCAGGCGGGGTAATACCTCGAATACATCGCCAACGATACCATAATCTGCTGACTTGAAAAACGGGGCATCAGCGTCTTTGTTAATAACAACAATCACCTTCGATGAGTTTACACCCGCCAGGTGTTGTATGGCCCCTGATATACCACAGGCGATATACAGATTGGGACTGATTTTAATGCCCGTCTGCCCAACGTGTTCGGAGTGAGGGCGCCAATCGAGGTCGGACACTGGTTTTGAGCAGGCTGTAGCCGCGTGCAATGCATTAGCCAGGTCCTCCACAATCGCCCAATTCTCAGGCCCTTTCAGACCCCGCCCCGCCGAAACAACCAGGTCAGCTTCGGGAAGTAATATATCGCCGGAAGATTTCTCCGTGTTTTTAACGGAAATAGCAAAATCGGCTTCGTTCAGCGCAGGGGTAAACGCTTCCACGGGAGCCGTGCTGTCTTTTTCTTCGGGGGTTATGGTATTCTTTTTGATGGCCAGGATTTTTGTATCGGCTTTCAGGTCATTATAAGCGAAGGCCTTCCCGGTGTATATACTTGTTTTGACCACAAAGCCATCCGACAGGTCGGGTAGCTCAATGACGTTGGCGGCTAAACCGGCTTTGAGTTTACCAGCCAGACGGGCTGTCATGGCATCAGCCAGCGATGATTTGGCCAACACAATAACCTGACTGCCTTCCTGCTGGGCAGCGGCCGCTACAACGGTGGCATAAGCCATACCATTGGGCTCGGTCAGCTTCGCATCGGTGGCATGGAGTACGTTGACCGCTCCGAACCGCCCGGCCGACGCCAGTTCGTCGTCGGCTGCCGGGCCAACGATAACAGCCGTGGCCGACGTACCCGTCATTTCGGCCACTTTGGCACCGTAGAAAATAGCTTCCTGGGAAGATTTCTTGATTATACCCTCGTCTAATTCGGCAAATATGAGAACGGACATAGTTTGTGGTTTTACGTTTATGGTTCAAGGTTTATAGTTTACGGCACACAGTGCGGTCCTTTGACCAACACACCCCGTAGGGTTCTACATGCTTCGTACAACCGAAATGGCAGTGCGGTCTGAACCGTAAACCTTAAACCAAACCAGTTAAATTACTTTAGCTTCGTTATGTAGCAGTTGAATGAGTTTTTCGGCTTCGTCGGCGGGAATCATTTTTACGGCACCACGGGGAGCGGGCAGTTCGTAGCTGCCAACAGTCGTGAGTTTGTCGGTGCCGGTTGGCTCTACCACATTCAGGGGTTTGGTACGGGCCGTCATGATACCGCGCATGTTGGGAATCTTCCACTCGGCAATGGGTTCCTGACAGCCCAGCACAAGCGGTAGTTTGGCTTCTAAGCTCTCCTTGCCGCCTTCGATCTCGCGCGTTATCTGGGCTGTATCGCCTTCAATATCCAGCAGCATGACGGGTGAAATGGACGGTATACCCAGCATCTCCCCTACAATCCCGTGAACCTGACCACCATTGTAGTCGATAGACTCCCGGCCCATGAGAATAAGGTCGTAGCTGTTTTTCTGGGCAATAGCCGCAATTTGTTCGGCAACGAAATAAGCATCGGTCGGCTCGGCATTAACGCGAATGGCATCATCAGCTCCAATTGCCAGACACTTACGAATAACGGGCTCGGTATCGGCTTCGCCAACATTCAATACGGTGACGGATGCGCCAGTCTTTTCCTTTAGTTCAACCGCCCGTGCCAGTGCATAATCATCGTAAGGGCCAGTTATGAAGGTTACACCGGCTTTATTTAGTTTGGTGTTGTTATCGGTAAAAGTGATTTTGGTGGTGGTGTCGGGAACACTGGTCACACACACTAATATCTTCATAGTTCGTAGGGGTTTTGTTGGTTATAGCCGATTTCTGACCCTTTGTGTCAAATCTCTGGTAATAAGTTGCGAACCAGTTTGTGTAAACTGGTACATTTGAGAATCAAAAATACGAACAATCTTAAAGAAAATAGTATGCAAGCATACTATTTTTCTACGCACATGAACAAGGAACGTATTGATTTATTGACGCAATTTGTACTGGAAGAACCCGGTAATCCATTTAATGTTTATGCCCTAGCCATGGAATACATGGAGGGTCAGCCGGAGCAGGCGCGGCTTTATTTTGACCAGTTGTTGGCCGAACATCCCGATTACTTACCCACCTATTACCACGCGGCAGCGTTGAATGCCGAGCTGGAGAATCGGGAGAAAGCGGCTGAATTGTACGAAAAAGGTATTACGCTGGCACAGGCACAAAACAATCAGAAAACGCTTCAGGAATTAGAGCGGGCGCAACAGGCCTTTGAGGATGATGAAGATGAGTGGTAGCCGGTAGCCCGGCCAACTTTGATATAGCACTAGCGTTGGCGTGCTTTCCGCTGCCGTACAAGCTCCTGTTCAAACAACAGGGGTACTGTTGCCTGTTCAGGTATTGAACAAGTAATGGCCAGATAGCGGGCGCTCTGTATTTTGGGCAAATACACAAACCCCCGAACCGATTCGCCGGGGGCAAGCGTGTTGGCTCTCAGGGCCAGTTCGTGCCAGCGATATTCTTCGTAGTCGTAGCGCTGCATACGGTTGGCAAAGGTACCATAGTCAATGGCTCGCTTCACGGCAATTCCCTGATACGCTACATTGTGCGTGATCCGGTTATTGACGTACTCTCCGTACGAGCGAGGGCGGGAGGAGGACGACACATCACTGGCGATGGTGGCTACCATCAGAATTGTGTTGAAAACTTTTGCCCGTTTCAGGCGCTTCTCTTCCTGTTTCCGTTTGAACCCGATACGTCCGGCTTCGTAAGTAGGGTTGGCGGCCGTTCGGGTAAGGGGCAAGCCCACGTTAACCGGGTCGGGCAGGGTATCGTGTGCCGCGCCAAGTGCGGTAAAATGAAAATCAGCGGGATCAACCGCAATGGGATGATCGGTGCGGTTCTTTAGTTCAACATCGAGCGTAACAAACTCCATATCTTCGCGCTCAAACGAAGCCACTACGCTCACACCATTCTGCTCTGCTTTCGTCACCGACCGACCATCAATTGTAGTCACATCGCCCGATACCGGCTTTAGTTGGAAAGTTGTCACCGTTGGTGCGCAGCTACTCAGCATACCAATCACCAGACCAGCAGTCAGTACGTAATTCAGGGTAGAAAAAGTCTTCATCGTGCGAATGGATTTAACCAGTACCTATCAGCTTATCTAACCGCAAAGGTATGCGTTAAGTTGAGCTGATCGTGTTAAAAAAGGGTAAATGGCCGTGTGGATGGCTGACTGGCGAATACCGTAAAATAAAACACAACGGTTTTGTTCGCGAATGAGCGAAAAATACGACAAATTGATGGTAACCAGTGTCTTGCCTACCCATGTACTACCATAACTTCAAACCATCTGCCCAGCTCGCTTCCTTCGTAGAGTGCTATTTTGTGTGGGAAAATCAGGACACAGCAACCACACCGCTTCGGGTTGAATCACCTCCTTCGGGCTACGCATCCATGGTGTTCAACTACGGTGATGCGTACCGGGTGAGTAGTGCAAAATACGCGTCAATGCTGGTACCCACCATATTTCTGACGGGGCAGGCTACTCAGAACTATACGCTGGACCTGGCCGGGCGGATTGGTATGGTAGGCGTTGTGTTCAAACCGGCAGGTTTATCCTCTCTGTTTGGGTTGCCCATGTACGAATTCACCGACGAACGGATTAACCTTACTGACGTGTTGGGGACGTCGATGACGGACCTGCATGAGCAGGTGCTGGAAGCCCGCAGCGGACACGCCCGTGTGCAGGTACTGGAGCGATTTCTGTTGCGGCAACTCCTCAAAAAAAGACCCTCTTTTGACCGGACCGATTATGCAGCCAACCTCATTGTAACGCAAAAAGGCGTGGTCAACGTCAGTGAACTCATGGATGACCTGTACGTATGCCGACGGCAGTTTGAGCGGCAGTTTCTCCACAAAGTAGGTTTAGGTTATGTGTTGGCTTGAATCTTGTTAGCTATGGACTTGATGAACCTTCATAAGAACGCTGCTCTTACAATCAGCCAGCGGAAACAAATTCAACGTTCTGTACGCAACTGGCCAATTTAGCTACCCTAAATTGGCCACCCAGTTCAACACGACCGTCGCAACCATACGAAAGTGGGTCAAACGCCATGACTGCCACGACCACAGCAGTGCGCCTAAAAAGCATCACCGGCGCGTCAACGATGCCTATCGACAGGCAGTTGTTGACTACCGACTGGCTCATCCCCGGCATGGCCCCGTTCGCATTGAGCGCGAACTGCGGGCTGAGTATGGCCCTTTTGCCTTCAGTACGGTGCGACTCATTCTGGGCCAAGACCTGCCCCCAGGCCCCAAACGTCCGCTCATGAATCGGTTGGCAACAGGTCGCTACCGCACCCAAATGGATGTCCAGCAATTGCCCGCCATCAAAGGTAATACCGGCTTCGAGTACAAGATTTCGATCATTCATTTAGCTACTCGCATCAAGTACTCTGAAATTCATGACGACTATGAAAGTGAGACCATCGCCGAGGTATTTAAACGTTCGATGGATGTGCTTCCCCTTTTTTTATCACCTTCACCGACAATGCGATTAATTAAAAAATAATTAGCCCCAAGTATTACGCCCGTGTTCGTCGGGTGGGTTACCTCTGTGCGCAATTGGCTTCCCAGCGCTGGCAGGTGACCGACTGGCACGAGTTGATTTACCACTGCGGCTACTACGACCAGCCGCATTTTATCCGGGAGTTTACGGCTTTCACGGGTAAGAGGCCTTCGTTGTACGTAAAAGATAACCTTGAACTAACGCGCTTCCTGGATGCGTAAAATGTCGCATTTGTACAATTTCTGACCATGTCTGACCGATAGCTTTGTCATCAAATCACACAAACGATACGACGATGAAGCCACATCTGATTTTTCTAGTTTTATTACCCCTCCTGGCGTTTAAGTCGGATGAACCGGTTCAAAAACTCAACGGGTCGTTTCGGCAGACAAAAAACAAATACGGGTCCATGACGACCTGGAAAGACCGCGATTCGGTAACGGTTATCAAGGTATTTCGGGACGGGTATTGGTTCGGTGCCTTTTATGACGACAAACGCCGGGGGCGTTACGATGAGTTGAACGACGGAGCTCGTTCCTTCAACGGAGCCTGTGGCGGAACGTATGAACTGAAAAATGGCAAATACATCGAAAAAATTGGTTTCTACTCCTGGGATTCTACGGCCGTTGGAAACGTTTTAGCCTTCGATTATAAAGTTAGCCCGAAGCAGTACGAGCAGTTTGGCATGATGAATTCCGACAAGTACAAAAACTACCCCATCAACGAAGTCTGCGAACGGATTACGGCTACCGAACCCCTCAGGGATAACGGCCTGGAGGGAGTCTGGTTTATGAAAGAAGGGTACTGGGGTGGTGAGAGCCGATTCGGTGAAGGCAAGTACAAAGAATTCGAAGTAGTCAAGATTTTCAGCTATCCAATGGTCGTCTATGCCTACTACAACCCCACTACCCGCCGGTTTGATGGCGCGGGTGGAGCGCGGTATCAATTTGACGGGAAAGTGCTGACCGAAACCAACGAATTCTGGTCATGGCAAGCCGATGGTTCGCGGAAGGGTAACGTAGAGAAATTTAAAACGGCGCTCAACAAAGATCAGTTTGTGCAGCAGGGCTGGGAAGGTAAACTGCGTGAAGTATGGACCAAAGCCCCGGCATCATCGAAATGAAACGGTACTACGCCAACTCAATCAACCCAATGCGAACGCTGATCAGTATACTCGTTGCTCTCTGGCTGAGCACCCAGTCCAGCCACGGCCAGAAGCCATGGACTGAAGCCGACAAGACATACCTGCTCGATAATTTCAGGCGAACCAGAGCCGAAATCAACCGCGAAACCGCAACAATCACCCCCGCCCAGTGGAACTTCCGCGAAGCGCCTGGCAAATGGGCTATTGGCGACGTGCTGGAACATTTGACGATGTGGGAGTTGATAACACTGGGCGATGCCCGCTACGCGCTGTACCTGGGGCCGAATCCCGAACGGGCTACGCTGTGCAAGTCTGACAGTATAACCACGTCGTTCATCTACGAAGAAAAGCCCCACATATCGCCTGACTTTACGGTTCCAACCGGCTTGGTAAGCGAGGGGAACAACCTGAAGATGTTCAACCTCAAATGCGACGAAATCATCCGGTCAATCGAAACATCGACTGTCGATTTCAGGCAGTATGTGCGGGAGGGCAAAGACGGCAATCACCGCAACCTGGCGCAACTATACATTATTCAATTTGGTCATGTCGACCGGCACCTGCGGCAGATTCGTAAGGTTAAACAGCACCCAAATTATCCCTCTGCAACGCTCACAAACAAATAAACTCCGTCCATGCAAACCGCACAACATGAATCTGCCCGCGATCTTACGGTCTCCGAACTAAGCCGCAACGGGGCGTGCCTGGCTTTTTTTACCGCCTACGATGACCTCGATACTGCCCGCATGATTGGCTTGGCCGCTCCCAATGCCACTGTTCATTTTCTGCCACTGGGCAACGATGGGCGCGGCTCGTTTTGGGAATTTGGAAAAGCCGTCTGGGATGGGCTCATTGACAGCTTTCCTGACCTTAGCAACACGGTGGATAAACTTACTACAGATGGGGACACCGTAACGGCCAACGTAAGTATTGGCGGGAACCAGGAGAAGGAATTTATGGGGATTGCCAGTCAGGGATGTCGGTTCAACTCCGACCATGTGTTTGTGTTTCGATTCAACGAAGCGGATCAGATTAAGCACCTGACCATCAACTGGGATCACGCCGGTTTTGTCCGGCAATTGGGTAGCTAAGGGATAAATCAGGGCGGTTCTGCAATGGGGTGATGGCGCGGGTTTCGCCATCATTATTTTCTTTTGTCAGCCTGTTTGCGCCGGATACTAAATTGACGACTAACGGTAGTGAATTACTGAAGTTACGCACCCACTGGCTACTTGAGCCAATCTGAGTAAAAGATAGCATTTTTGTAGCATGAATGGCATAACCCTATTGTTACGACCATACCAGAGGCCGTTGTGTGAAGGGGCTTAATCAACTCACGGCCCTCTTTTTAGTTAGGAGATAAGTCTGCCAGTGGGGTAACATTAGTTACTGAAAGAGGCAGTACGCCCACAGAGATGCC
The DNA here is from genome assembly GCA_963782245.1 of uncultured Cytophagales bacterium. Lineage (GTDB taxonomy): Bacteria > Bacteroidota > Bacteroidia > Cytophagales > Spirosomataceae > Spirosoma. The sequence goes on along the minus strand of CAWAJC010000034.1, from coordinate 118,370 downwards.
GGTATTTCATCCGGTAATTTAGAGGTCTGGCTTGTTAATCGGACTTCTATAGATGATGCCCGTTGCAACAAAATCTTTTGATATTGATGTGCACATGACTGACAGCGGTTTTGGCTACTTACCTGCCTTCGGCTTGCGATTAGTCAAAGCCGATAGTCAACTATTGAAATCCAGGGAAAACACATTCCGGGCTCGACCTCACTTAACTGAAGCCTAACCTCACAGCAGTAGCCCCGCCAGTGTGGCCGACATGTAACTGGCTAACGTACCGCAGATGAGGGCTTTGAAGCCCAGTTTGGCCAGGTCGCGTCGGCGCTGAGGGGCCAGTTCGCCAATGCCGCCCACCTGAATGGCGATGGAACTGAAATTGGCAAAGCCGCAGAGCGCAAAGCTCACAATGGCAATGGTTTTCTGGTCGAGGGTCGATTTGATTTTTACCAGGTCCAGGTAAGCCACAAACTCATTCACTACCATCTTGGTCCCCATCAGCGACCCGGCTGCCTGTATATCCTTACCTGGTACGCCCATGGCCCAGGCAAAAACGGAGAACACCTTGCCCAGCATAAAATTCAGACTCAGGTAATCAATTTGCAGGATGTAAAAACCAAAACGAAACAGCAGGCTATCGATCAGGGCAATCAGTGCAATGAAGCCAATAAGCATGGCAATTACGTTGAATCCCACTTTCAGTCCTTCGCTGGCACCGGCGGCAATGGCATCGAGCAGGTTGGCGTGGGTTTTCTTGATGTCTACTTTCACCGTGCCCTTCGTTTCAGAGACCTGCGTTTCGGGCATCACGATCTTGCTGATCACCAGCGCACCGGGTGCGGCCATAATACTGGCGGCCAGCAGATAAGGAGCCGGCACGCCCAGCGAGATATAAACGGCCAGTACGCCACCGGCAATGCAGGCAAACGAGCCGGTCATGCTGGCCAGTAGTTCCGAGTTGGTCATGCCGTTCAGGTACGGCTTGATCATGATCTGGGCTTCTACCTGACCCACAAACGTACTGGCTACGTTGGAGAGCGCTTCGGCACCGCTCACGCCCATCAGCCACTTCATTGCCCTGGCCATCACTGCCACTACCCGCTGCATAATGCCCAGGTGGTAGAAGATATTGACCAGCACGGCCACGAAAATAATGGTTGGAATAACCTTGAAGAAGAAAATGAAATCGTTGCCGGGTCCAAACGCCCGCTGTAGCACATCGGTTCTGACCAATGAAGAAAAGACGAATTCGGCACCTACATTGGCCTTCTGCAACAGTCTGTCTACGTAGTAACCCAGGGCCTGAAACAGGTTTTGACCGACGTCTGTTTTGAGTACGAACACCGCCAGTCCGAACTGTAATCCCAGACCCACGAAAACGGTGCGGTAATTGATCGCTTTGCGGTTGTCGGAGAGGGCGTAAGCGATACCCAGAATTAAAACAATACCAATCAGGCCCGTAAAACGATCCATTCAATGAAGACAAAAATGTAGTGAATGGACGAAGATAGGAAGAAAAAAGGCAGAAAGGGTAAGGCCGCCAGAGGCACCGGAGAGAAGCGGGGTCTGAACGGGGGATTTTTACCCCCCATCCAGACCCCGCTTCTTCGGTTTAATCGAGAAGAAAAGGAGCCGTAAACAGCCGCTGAAACGCCCCGATAACGGCAACAGGGGCTAAAGCCAGGCGGCTGATTCGGGTCTACCGGCAATCAGTTGTCAACCGAATGGAACAGAACGGTGGCTGGGACGGGCTGCTCCATGATCCCGTCGGCCTGCCACGTCCAGTCGAGAGCGGGTTTGCCCTTGCCGGTGTGGTGGTAGTAAATCCGGAAGGGGTGGTAGCCCGCTTTCAGATTTACCGTAGCCGAAATGGGAAGCTTTAACATTGGCTTATCCGGGTAGCTGCGGTCGAGAATCAGGGCTTCGTGCAACCGGAACAGGTAGCTGCCGTTGCCGTTCATCGAGAACTGGTACGTGCCGTCTTTAGGTACATTAATATAACCCTCCTGGTAAATCATCCCTTCTTTCAAGCCTATATTTGTTCAGGTCCGTATCCGGCCATGGTACCTGATTGGTGGCCGGACGGCTGCTTAGGTCGGCCACCCAGGGAAATGTCACCTTCGTGGGCTACCCAGGTAACGCCGGGTGCCACCTTCGGGGGATTTACAGCGGCCATGGGTGCCAGATCATAAGGCCGTGGCGCTTCCGGGTCGGGACGGCGTACCTGCGTAACTTTCTCCTTAAAGGCTTGTTGCATGGACTGGTAAGCGGCATCTTTAGCCAGGTTGTTGGTCTTCCTGCGGATCCAGTGACGACGTTGTAAATCTCGAAATCATCACCGGCGGATTTGATGTCGTAACGTACGCCTAACATAATCTCCCACCCGGATTTTCTGCATCTGATTCCGCTTTCTGTCGCGATGATTCGGTGAGAACTCGTCAAATTTTGGGCGTGGACACCGTTGTTTTCATATTCGATGTAAACCACGCCCTTTTCTGTGCTGGCCCTTCCCGGTAAGGGCGGGAAGCAGTGATACCCCGTCGGTGCGGGCGGGGGCCGGGATCTGCGCTGCATCGGCAAAGGTGGCCAGCCAGTCGTAGAGCGCACTGGGCTGGGTAATTGTTTTGTTGGCGGGAATAGTACCCGGGCCACTGCACGAGGGTGGGCATCCGACACCGCCTTCCCAGACGTCTCGCTTGATGCCGTCAAAAGGACCGAAGCTGTTGAAAAAGACGGGTTCGTAGTCATCTTTCAGATAGGACTCGATGGAGGGGCCATTGTCGGAGGTAAAAACGACCATCGTATTCTGGTCAATTTTTAGGTCTTTCAGCAGTTGCATGATATCACCAACGCCATCATCGATCCGGCGGCATAAGGTGGCGTAACGCTTGTAGACATCGGGCCAGGCTATCTCCGGCGTAGCGGGGTTTTTATCATGGTCGTAGGTGGCTTTGGCATAATCCGGATGAATATAAGAGTCAGGGGTTCCCGATGCCGTATTGATCATGTTGCCCGGCGTGCCCAGCCATTGTAAACCGCCCTTAAGGCCTCCGCCTTTGGGGTAAGCCTGGGTGGGTAGTTCCAGTACGGCGTGGGGTACATCGTAAGCCAGGTACATGAAAAAGGGTTTATCCCTTCCGGCCTGCTGTTTGATAAGCTCTTTGGCTTTGGCCGTCCAAAGGTCGGTAGTAAAACTTTTGGCGAGGCCTGCCGACACGTTGGTCTTATTTTCCCACACTTCTTTCTTGCCCCGGTAAATCCCTTCTACGGGATAATGTTCGTGGCCGTCGGCGTGGCGGATGTAGGCGTAGGAATAATCAAAGCCCCGGTTCAGGGGGTGAGCGGGCCAGTTGGGGGCTTCGGCATTGGCACCCTGCAGCCCCCATTTACCCACCAGACTGGTGCTGTAACCGGCCTGCCTGAGTACCGAAGGCATGGTATAGGTGTCCTGCAATTCCTTGTCGAACTGGTTGTTGCGGATGTTGGCGTGACCCTGGCTTACGCCCAGCATGAGCGAAGCCCGCGATGGCGCACAAACGGGCGCCGCGCAGTAATGGTTGGTGAGCATGGCACCGTTCCGGGCCATCGCATCCAGCGACGGCGTAAACTGCCAGGGCTCGCTGCGGTTGTTGGCCTTCATTCGCTGCTTTTGCCAGAAAACCCCCAGATCGCCCCAGCCCATATCATCGACGAGGATAAAAATGATGTTGGGCCGGGCCACGCCAGGCTGGGCCACACCAGGCTGGGCCGCCGGTCTGCCGGTGCGGTTCGGCTTTTCCTGAGCGGAAGCCGGGGTGAAGTGGATAGCACCGAGCAGGCCCGTCAGGCCAAGTAGAATGAAAAAGTTCTTCCGCTTAAATGGACTCATATCTGTCAAAAATTTAGGCAATCCCCGCCGGTACGCGCTGGACGCTGGGTTGGGGCGGTTAATCACTTTCTGTATCCCGGATTCTGGGTCAGGTTCGGGTTTAGCTGCGTAACAATGGTGGGAATGGGCCATAGGTAATCCCGGTCTTTGTTGAAGGTACGGAAGCCCGGTTTCTTGCCGTCGAAATTAAAAATATCGGTGTTCATCACCACCTCGGCAGTGCGCCAGCGTTGGATGTCGTGATAATACAGCCCTTCCCCCGCCAGTTCGATCCGGCGTTCGTGGCGAATTTCGGCGCGCATCTGGTCTTTGGTCAGTCCCGGCGTTACCGCTGCCACCCCCGCCCGGCTCCGAATCAGGTTGAGGGCACTGTACACGGAGGCATCGGGACCAACGGCTTCGTTCTGGGCTTCGGCATACATCAGCAGTACGTCGGCGTACCGAAACACCATGTAGTTGATCTGCGACTGACTTCGGCCTGTTCGCGGGTTTTCCAGTAGGTCGTCTGCGTGTATCGGTCGGTATATCAGCTTTTCTTCAATCCCCATATCATCCACGTTGCCCGTCAGCGCATCAATATCCGAAGCCTGGAAAAACGGGTCGCGGCTGCGGGTTCGGTTGATTTTATTACGCAGCGAGCGAACGAGGTAGAGCTTGATCGAATTGGTGTCGGTCAGGTTAGCCCTGCTTTGCCAGAGTTCGATGAATAAATCGTGGATAGAATCTTCAATCAGAGCTACGTCATGGGTAACCTTCCGCCCATAATTGAGCAGGTCCGGCGCGTACATACGGTAGATGGTTTGAAAGGCCCGCTCGTCGCCCTGACGAAAGGTACACCATAGCTCAGTTGAGGAATCGGGCGTTAACACAAATACGGCTGGCTTAAGCTTAACTACGGCTGCGGTTGATCAATAGCAGGATTCAGTCTCCTCAGTTGGCAACGCTACATAGTCAAATGCCATCAACCAGGAATTTTAATCTTATTTTTTGAAAAAATACTTTTACTGTACCGCAAAACAGTGTTTGCAGGATCACGCTAGCCAAAGACCGGAGCACTGATGAAACGCTTCGTACAGGACGATTCAGCAGTAGACAAACAGAACGCCATTCCCCATTGACCGACATATCCACGCCGTTACCAACACGGGTGTTCTGACCGATATTCTGTTGATTTTGCCGATGCCTTCGTTCGCATCGAATGGATGATTGACGAAGCGGAGTAGCTGGCAGGCCAGAAGGCGGCCCTAAGTAGAATAGTTGACTGACGAGCTTTGATTGAAAAGTACTTAAGTAATTTCCGTAAAATTTTTACCACTGCTCAAATTAATCCCCCCCCTATGAAACACGTTTTACGCCAGGCATACCGCATGCTGCCACTACTGCTTCTCAGTTGGCTCCTGTGTGCAGAAACCTATGCCCAGGACCGAATACTAACGGGCCGTATTACCGACGGTAACGACAACTCGGCCCTGCCCGGGGCCAACGTTGTGGTGAAAGGAACTCAAACGGGCGTAGTGACGGATGCTGACGGTCAGTTCTCGCTTACGGTACCGTCCGGCCGAAACGTACTCACTATTTCCGCCATTGGCTATGCTACGCAGGATATAACCATCGGTAGTAAAACAGCCATTACCGTGGGGATGGTCCCCGATATCAAAACCCTGAACGAAGTGGTCGTAACGGGCTACGGTGCGCAGGCCAAACGCGATATTACCGGGGCCGTGGCTACGGTGGATACCAAGCAGCTCCTGTCCGTACCCGCAACCAACGTGGGGCAGGCACTCCAGGGCCGCGTGGCGGGGGTACAGGTTGGTAATGAGAACTCACCGGGCGGTGGTGTGATGGTACGTATACGGGGCTTTGGTACCATCAACGACAACTCGCCCCTCTACGTGATTGACGGCGTTCCAACAAAAGGTAATCTGAATACGTTGAACCTCAATGACGTAGAGAGTATGCAAATTCTGAAAGATGCCTCGGCAGCCTCCATTTACGGCTCGCGGGCGGGCAATGGTGTCGTTATTATCACGACTAAAAAGGGTAAGGCCGGGAAGCCAAAATTTACGTACGATACCTACTACGGCTCGCAGCAGCACGGTAAACTGCTAAGTATGCTCAATACACAGGAGTATGCCCAGCTAATCTGGGAGTCCCGGATAAACTCCGGGGTGGTGGGAGCCAATGGTAATCCGGTTCACTCGCAGTTTGGCAACGGACCAACGCCGGTTATCCCCGATTTTGTGCTGCCCAGTGGGGCCTCGGCCAGCGATCCGCGCGTCGCTAAAAATCCCGATGGTACCTACACCAGGTATAACAACGACATCAGTTCACCAAATTTCCTGCTCATTACCCCCGCCAACAAGCAGGGAACGAACTGGCTGGAAGAAATTTTCCAGACGGCCCCCATTCAGAACCATCAGCTGGGCGTATCGGGCGGCAGCGAAAATGGCCGCTATGCTATGTCGCTGAACTACTTCAACCAACAGGGTATCATGAGGTATACCGGCTACAAACGCTACTCCCTGCGGGCGAACACGGAGTTTAACGTGACTAAACGAATCCGGGCCGGGCAAAATTTTCAGGTAGCCTACGGCGAACGAATCGGTCAGCCCAATGGCAACAATGCCGAGAGCAACCCCATCTCGTTTGCCTACCGGATTCAGCCCATCATTCCGGTATATGATGTAGCGGGTAACTTTGCCGGTACGCGCGGGGGCGACCTCGATAATGCCAACAGCCCAATGGCCCTGCTAACCCGGGGTAAAGACAACGTGCAGAAAGAAGTCCGGCTATTTGGTAATGCCTATGCCGAAGTAGACATTCTGCCTAACCTGACCGCCCGCACCAGTTTTGGTATCGACTATAACCTGTTCAACTTCCGAAACTATATTATTCGGGATATCGAATCGGCCGAAGCACGGGGCTCCAACCAGCTGCAGACCAACAACAACTACGATTGGACCTGGACCTGGTACAATACCCTGACCTACAACTGGAATCTGGGCGACCGACACCGGTTTAACGTCATTGCCGGTACCGAATCCATTAAGAATTACTTCGAGTTCTTCGATGCCAGCCGAACCAACTTTGCGGTGGATGACATCGAAAACCGTTACCTCAGTGCCGGTACGGGCATTCAAACCAACAACGGCGGGGCTTCCAACTGGCGGCTGGCTTCGGAATTTGCCAAGCTCAACTACGCGTTGGATGATAAGTACCTGCTTGATTTAACCGTACGCCGGGACCGCTCCTCCCGCTTTTCACCCGAATTCCGGTCGGCGGTATTTCCCGCGGCCAGTGTGGGCTGGCGGGTATCGAAAGAAAATTTCTTCAAACCCCTCACCTTCATCGACGACCTGAAGTTTCGGGCCGGTTATGGCCTGACGGGTAACCAGGAAATTGGTAACTATAACTCCTTTACACAGTTTAGTACCAACCCCATCACGTCCTTTTACGACATCAACGGTACCCGTACATCGGCCGTTCCGGGCTATGAACTGACCCAGTTCGGTAACGCCCGTGCCAAGTGGGAAACTACCACCAGCTTAAACCTCGGCTTCGACGCGCTACTGCTTAAAAACCGGCTTAACATTGCCTTCGACTGGTACACCCGTACCACCTCGGATATGCTCTTTCCGGTGCAGGCACCCCTCACGCAGGGCGTAGCTATAAACCCGTTTCAGAACATTGGTTCAATGCGCAACCGGGGTGTCGACCTGATGATTGGCTACGGCGATAAGCTGGGCAGCAATGGCCTTAGTTACAACGTGAGTGCCAACTTTAGTACGTACCGGAACCTGGTAACCAAAACCAACGGTGACCCCAGTACGCAGTATTTCGGCATCAACGACGAGCGGATTCAGAACTTTGTAGTAACGCAGCAGGGGCATGCCATTTCGTCTTTCTTCGGGTATACCATCGACGGTATTTTCCAGACAAACGAAGAAGCTAAAGCAGCTCCGGTGCAGTTTGGCAATGCCGCATCGGAAAACGTAGCGGGCCGATTCAAGTTTCGTGACATCAACAACGATGGAAAAATTGACACCAAAGATCTAAGCATTATCGGTAGTCCGCACCCCCAGTTCAACTACGGTCTGAACCTTAATTTGAATTACAAAAACTTTGGGCTGACCTTGTTCGGGCAGGGCGTACAGGGCAATCAGATTTTCAACTACACGAAGTACTGGACCGACTTCCCCACATTCGGGGGCAATCGCAGCACCCGGATGTTGTATCAGTCGTGGCGTCCCGGCAAGACGGATGCTATTTTACCGCAGCTTCGGTCCAGCGACCAGGTCAGCATTCAGCCGTCTACCTATTACCTGGAAAGCGGTTCGTATTTCCGCATGAAAAATATTCAGCTCACTTACCAACTGCCGCAGCTACTGCTCTCGAAACTAAAGATGGGTGCCACCTCGGTTTACATACAGGGCCAGAACCTGTTTACCTTCACCAAATACTCCGGCATGGACCCCGAAATTAATCTCCGCGCCTACTCGGCCGGTAATGACCGCCAGATTGGGGTCGACGGGGGATCGTATCCAGTTGCCAAAACCATTTTAGTCGGTCTTAATCTGTCATTCTGATCATGAAAAAAATAACCATTTTCGTAACCATTGGTTGTCTGGCAATCGCTACGGCCTGCTCCGACAAGTTTCTGGATGTGCAACCCAAAGCGGCATTAGCTGTTTCGACGCTGCAAAATAAAACAGGGGTCAATGCGCTGCTCATTGGTGCCTACGCCCTGCTCGATGGCTGGGCAACCGCCGAAGGAGCCTACCGTTCTTACCAGGTGGGAGCCGACAACTGGGTGTACGGCAGTGTAGCCAGTGACGATGCCTATAAGGGCACCATTGCGGGCGACCAGCCCCCTATTTCGCTGATTGAACAGGCCAACATTCAGTCCGATAATATTTATTTCCGGGGTAAATGGCGAGGTATGTACGACGGCATTGCCCGTACCAACGACGTGTTGCAGGCCATGGCAGCGGCCAAAGACATGACCGAGGCCGAAAAAGCACAGGTTACGGCCGAAGCCCGTTTTTTGCGGGGACACTATCATTTTGAGCTGAAGAAAATGTTCAACATGGTGCCCTATATTGATGAGAAAACGTATAATCCCAACGATCTGGAAAGCACCAAGCTGCCGAACAGTACCGACATCTGGCCCAATATCGTGGCTGATCTGAAAGCCGCCTACGACGTACTGCCTGCTAAACAAACGCAGGTTGGCCGACCAACGAAATGGGCCGCTGCGGCCGAACTGGGCAAGGCCTATCTGTTCCAGAAAAAATACGCCGAAGCCAAACCCCTGCTCGAAGCTATTGTGGCCAGCGGGCAGTATAAACTGATGGACCGCTACCACGATAACTTCAGGGCCTCAACCAACAACAATGCAGAGTCAATTTTTGAAGTGCAGTACTCGGTCAATGACGGGGCATCGGGTGGTGAAAATGGCAACAGTGGCTCTACGCTGAATTATCCGTACGGCGGTGGTGGCGTAACCACCTGCTGTGGCTTCTACCAGCCGTCGCAAAATCTGGTCAACGCCTTCAAAACCGACGCTACCGGACTACCCCTGATGGATACGTTCAACGCGACGGATATAACCAATGACCAGGGCATTGAATCGACCGCTCCGTTTACTCCCTACACCGGCCCGGTTGACCCCCGGCTGGACTGGACGGTTGGTCGCCGGGGGATTCAGTTCCTCGACTGGGGTGTTCATCCCGGCAAAGCCTACGTGCGCGATCAGGCTTACGGTGGTCCCTATTCACCCAAGAAACACGTGATGTACCGGTCGGATGTCGGTACAAACACCTTTGCGGGTAACCCACGGTTGAACGCCAACAACTACCGCATGATTCGCTACGACCATGTGCTGCTGTGGCTGGCTGAAATTGAAGTCGAAATTGGCGACCTGAACAAAGCCCGTGCCTACGTCAACCAGATTCGTCGACGGGCCGCCAACCCGGATGGATTTGTAAAGACGGCTGCCGGTGCGCCAGCCGCCAACTACGCGATCAGTGAATACACGGCTCCCTGGACTGACCAGGCAGCTGCCCGCAAAATGGTCCAGTTTGAAGAGCGGCTGGAGTTTGGCATGGAAGGTCACCGCCGGTTTGACCTGGTACGCTGGAACATTGCTGATCAGACCCTGAACAACTATTACACAACAGAAGCCAAAAAACGTATTTATCTGAACGGGGTTCAGTTTATCAAAGGTCGCCACGAGTATTTCCCGATTCCGTTGCAGGAGATTTTCAATAGCAAGAAAGACGGAAAAGAAACCCTGACCCAGAATCCGGGGTATAACTGAGTTTAAAGTCGGGGGTAGCCTGGTGTGGTCAAAGCCTACTGATGCGCCAGCCTTAAGGCCTCCCGGCGAAACGACAACATTAACTTTCCGCAGAATGCCGGGTGTTGATCCATATCTTTCTTTCTAAAACGACGAACGGGAACCAGTAGGGTTCCCGTTCGTCGTTTGTATTATCTCCTGATACGTATGCTACTGATTGAGTTGGACAGATATTAAAATCAGCGAAATGCGCCCTCATATTGTACATTTCCGTACCTCACTTTTTTATAAGGGTACCAGCGAAGTTTGGGTTTTCGCCTACGTTGATGCATCTGATGGGGTGTTAAATAATTCAATGATGCATGAGGGCGGACCGTGTTGTAGGCATTGATCGCCCTAGTCACAGCTTCTTCTGCTGTTGAAAAAGAAGAAAACCCACGGGCTAATTTACAATCATCTTTCAGGGAGCGAAGGACGCGCTCGGCCATCGCATTCTCGTTAGGATCACCCGACTCGGTCATACTGATGGTGGCGTTGACTTGTCGCAATCGCTGTACATACGCCCAAGAGCAATACTGCACGCCCCGATCTGAATGGTGGATTAGGGGCTGACTAATGTCTTTTCGAGCCAACAATGCCATGTTTAACGCTTCTAAGGCACCTTTCGCATGCATCGTTTTATGAAGCGACCAACCCACAATCTTCCGGGAAAAAGCGTCCATAATCACATATAAATAAGCATAGTTAACACCTATTGAGATATAGGTTAAGTCACTAACCCACAGTTCATTGATCCTGACTGGCTTAACATCTTTAGCTCTGTTAGGATACTTGTAGTGTGGGTGGTTTGACTCGGTCGTCGCCACCTTACTAGCCTTCTTTTTGGCCAACATGCCATGCTCTTTCAAGAGCAAATGCAGCCGATCCCGACCCAGTTTTATTCGGTGTCTCAGCAGAAATGTTTTCAGTTCACTGTGCAGTTTATGGGTTCCCATACCCGGCACTTCACGACGTATTCTCCTGACTTCCTGCAGGATAGCATCCGTTTGGAAGCTCACTTTCTCCTGCCTCCTAGATGCCGCGTACCAGGCTTGACGCACTCGGCCAAACAGTCTACAAATCAACTCCATACCCACTAATGGGTAGCGACGGGTTAATTTTTCGGCTGCTTGGCGCCAGGCTTTTTTATGATAGGGATGTTAAATTGTTCTTCGGCGATTTGAATAACCGTTTGATAGGCTTCGGTTTGCAAGCGCAGGAATTGGTTTTCCTTTTCCATGTCAGCCAGCTTACGCTCGAGTAGCTTGACATAATCAGCGTCTCGTTTCATGATTCGACGAGTTTTGAGGGAGATAACAGGGGAACTATACGGCACCGGTAGTACCAGCGGTTAAGACGGCGCAATTCCGTCCCAGAGATGCCCAGCTTTTCCTCCAGTTCGGAGGCCTGGACTCGTTCAGCGCGATAGGCTTCGACGACTTTCCATTTAAAGAGTCGAGTTTTCTTTTTCCTATACGCTACTAAGTCATTGAGGTACGTATTCATACTGGATTTTGACTATTATTTCCAGTAGCATACGATACATTTCATAACTAAGAATATGTTATTCGAATAAAAGCAGAATTATAGCGTGTTACTAAAAAATGCCAATATTGGAATAAATCAATAATTCCACTCTCAAAGATTCTGATATAGTTTACACTAGTTGACTTAACTTATTATCTGAGTAGTGCAAGAAATCCCAGAACTAATAGCCATAAGAAGAGAAAAAATACAACTGCGAAAGTGACTGCATAGAGCAGAATCTTGGCAATCTTCTTCCAGACTGGCTTTTTTAGGTTATCAGCTCGCTTTTGCTTGTTCTGAACTTGATTGAGTAGGACACCTCTATCCAATGAGTCCCCACTAGTTATAGTTCGTATCCAAGTTACATTACGTATTGCACCACCGGCTACAATCCCTGTAGCAACTAGCAACATTATCATTAAAATAAAGGAACGCATAGCGACTCGTTTTCCTCTTATGGACAGATGAGCGTTGAAATAAGCTGTTGTATAAGTGCAAATACGTTAACTCAGACTCCACTTTATTGATTGTTTGGGCCTTTGTTACCAGTAACAGTAGCTGTCAAACGTACTTTTCTCGCGTACTGATCCGGCCGTAAAGCTAGCCGTTCGCGTAATGGTCACACTGTTGGTCTTAAACTCGCCCGAACCCACGAACTGAGGAGTATAGCTGACTCCATTAACCGGAAATGATTCGGTCTGAATGGGTACCTCGAATCTAGTACCAACTAAACTGACTTGGTAAGTGCATTCGGTAGGAGCATTGGGCCTTTTATCCGTGAATGTGTAAGTTTCATAGGATTCTTGATAACGATCAAGCTACCTTTAGTTGTACTTGTCGTTGTCATGGGCGTAGTATCGAAGTTTGTCTTAGTAGTAAATTGGAGCTGATACTTCCCCTTATAATTTGGTGTGATGTCTGGCGCTGGTTTTTGACAGGCCGTTGTCAGGAAAGCTAGTAGCGGCAGAGCCCAAAGAAGACATCTCGTAAACAAAGAGCTAGAGAGTCTGGAGAAAGAACAGAATACCGTTAATCAGAACTAAATTATCATTTAATGTGATTCCAACCAAAGTCGTACCACGGTCTTCTTCAACAGAATATCCAGAATCTGCTTTTTTGACTGCACTCCTGTTATATAATCTAACATTACGTAAACATAGCCATAAGATACACTAAAGACCTACGCTAAAAACGGTCAATAGCTCCCCATTAGCTATCAGACAAGCCAGGTAATGGTCTGATGAACAGCCATCCGCAAGTAAACCTAGCCGGTTGCCTACTTTTTCTTTTACAGACAACAACCCCTATGCAAGACTCATCTGCTGCTGCTAACCGCCGAACGTTTCTGAAACAGGCTGCTGGGCTGTCGACGTTTTATATCGTTCCCCGCCATGTGCTGGGACGCGGTTTTACCGCTCCCTTCGATCAGGTTGCTGTTGGTTTCATTGGGCTGGGGAAGCAGGCAGCGGGTTTGCGCGGACGGTTTCTGCAAAATGAGGCCCGCGTCATGGCCGTTTGCGATGTGTACAACCGAAAGTAGCTGCCTTTGCCGAAGCGGTCAATAAGCCCTACGCCGACAAAGGCAGAGTGGGCACCTACGCCGGTTGTGAACGCTACGACGATTACCGGCCGCTACTCAACAATAAGGGCATTGAGGCCGTAGTCATTGCCACGCCCAACCACTGGCACAGGCCAATTGCCATTGCGGTTGCCAAAGCCGGGAAAGACATTTATTGAGAAAACCCCTGTCGCTCACCGTCAAAGAGTCGAGGTGGGGCACAGTGCGGCTACCGTCTGCAACATTGGCAGCATCGCCTGTCTGCTGGGTCGTTCGCTCCGCTGGAATCCGAATACCGAGCAATTGGACGCAGATGCAGAAGCCAACAAGTTGCTGAGTCACCCCATGCTAACGAAGTGGACAGCGTAAAAAATGCGTATCTTTGCGGGCCCTTAAACCGCACAGCCGGGTGATGGCTGACGCTGTATACTATGACGCTGTATATCGACCATGTAGATGAAATCGACACCGCAGCCCGTCAACTCCTGGCCGAAGGCCGGGAACGCTCGGTCTGGCTGCTCGACGGCGATATGGGGGCGGGGAAAACGACCCTCATCAAAGCCCTTTGCCGAACCCTTGGGGTAATCAGCACCGTGCAAAGTCCAACGTTTTCCATCGTGAACGAGTACACCACCCACGAGGGGCACGCCATTTACCATTTTGACTGTTACCGGCTCCGGAATGAAGCCGAAGCACTGGATATTGGCATTGAAGAATATGTTGATTCGGGAAATTACTGCTTTATCGAATGGCCGGAGAAAATCATGAATCTCTGGCCGGTAACGTATTATCAGGTTCACATTGCCGTTGCGGATGACGGTAGCCGAACCGTAGAAGCGAACATAGTTTACTAGTTCGAGGATGGCGGTCTTCCAGTTTTTTTACTGGTAAACAGCCGCCCTCAATCAACTGACAAACGTACTCCAAGTGACTGGATTTGAGGAACTGGCCAAAACGGCCGTGTATACGAAAGAAGCCCCGCTGGCCGTAAAAACCAACCGGCACAGCCTGCTTATCGGATTGCCTAAAGAAGTATCGCTTCAGGAAAATAGGATTGCCCTTACGCCCGAAGCCGTAGCTATTCTGGTCCGGAACGGCCACAACGTAATCGTGGAAAATGGGGCGGGTGAGAAAGCGAAATTTACCGATACCGAATACAGTGAAGCCGGTGCCCGGATTGCCTACTCGCCCAAAGAGGTGTACGAAGCCAACCTGATATTGAAAGTAGAACCGCTGGTCGATGAGGAATTTGAGTACGTTCAGTCGGGCAGTACCGTTATCTCTACGGTCAATCTGCCCACCCACGACCGGGCGTATTTCGAACGGATTAACGATAAAAATCTAACTTCTTTCGGGTACGAGTACATCGAAGACCAGGCCGGAGGCATGCCCGTTATCCGGTCCATGAGCGAGATTGCGGGTAGTACGGTCATGCTTATTGCGGGCGAATACCTGAGCAATGCCGATAATGGCCGGGGAATCATTCTGGGCGGTATTACCGGCGTTCCACCCACCAAAGTCGTGATGCTCGGTGCCGGAACCGTGACGGAGTACGCCGTTCGGGCGGCCCTCGGTATGGGTGCCGATGTGAAGGTTTTTGACCGGCACCTCTACAAGTTACAGCGACTCAAATACGCCGTTGGGCACCACATTTACACCTCTATCATCGACTCCGATACTATGACCGAAGCCATCCAGCGGGCCGACGTAGTGATTGGGGCCATCCGGGCCGAAGAAGGTATTAGTCCGGTGGTGGTTACGGAGGAAACGGTTGGCCGGATGAAACCCGACTCGGTCATCATCGACGTATCCATCGATCAGGGAGGTAATTTTGAAACCTCCCGCATGACTACGCACAAAAACCCTACGTTCAAGCACATGGGGGTTATTCACTACTGCGTGCCTAACATTGCCGCCCGCGTGGCCCACACCGCCAGCATGGCCCTGAGCAATATCTTTCTCCCATTCCTGCTCGAAACGGGTACTACGGGGGGGATTGAGCAAATGATGTACGCGAACCGATGG
This sequence comes from uncultured Cytophagales bacterium, assembly GCA_963782245.1. Classification (GTDB taxonomy): domain Bacteria; phylum Bacteroidota; class Bacteroidia; order Cytophagales; family Spirosomataceae; genus Spirosoma. Next base: position 103,067 of record CAWAJC010000034.1, on the reverse strand, counting down.
TTTATGAAAGGTGTTTACACCCACAAAGGAACACTGACCAACGCCCATATTGCCCGAAAGTTCAATATGCGGTTTAAGGATTTGGACTTATTGCTGGCAGCAAGATTCTGAGTTAAAAAAGTTCTCGATTTACGTTTTTTAGCCTGCTGAAAACCACCAATTGAAAACTGAAAACTTTTTACGATGATTAACCACAGCAACGAAAATACCCTGCTCGATGATGCCAACTCGTACGACGTCAACAAAGAGTTGATGGGCCTCATCTCGTCGGACTTCATTAAGGTAGCCGACCAGCTTAAGGAAGCGTCGTATCAGATTCGGAAACGCGGCTTCTCGGAACACCCGGTCTTTGTGGCTTCCCGTCGGGATATACCTGTGGGGCAGCTGCTGATTGGCGTAACGGAACTGGAAAATCAGTGGAACTACAAGGCGTCTTTTCTGGATGAGTTTATCCAGCGTGAACTGATTGGGGAAGATTCGATTGAGCTATGGAAGGAGAACTACAAAAACCCGGACGAGTACTGCTGCCTGTTTGTGGTTCACGGCGATTTTGCCGGCTTTGTGTACATTCCGTACCCCGAAGATTGATCGGTCCCGGATGGGGCGTTTTTCAAGCCGAATCTACCCGATTCGGCTTTTGTTTTTTGGTCTGCCAATAATACTTTTCGGGGAAACGTATTGGCGAAGGTCAACCCCTTCGGCAACTTCTTTTTGCCGCTTTCCCGTGGTTTGCACCCGCTGGTTATTACGCCTGTAAACAGGCTGATTACTGCCCTGAGTGGATGCTTTTCTGCCTGGACAGAGCAGCAAACTATTTTTTCGTATATTAGGGTAATCTTGCTGGATATTCTAGGAAAATCGTGATCTTTTTTGTATTTTTACAATCTATACTACCACTCCTGAGCGGGTAAAAATCTGAACCCTGAACAACAATAAATTACTGACATTTTTTCGATTTTTATGACCAACGATTTGATTGAAGAAGAAGCTCCCGTTGAAACAGCCCTGGGCGATTATGGTGCCGATAATATTCAGGTATTAGAAGGCCTGGAAGCCGTTCGCAAACGGCCTTCCATGTACATTGGCGATGTGGGTACGCGTGGGTTACACCACCTGATATGGGAGGTTGTCGACAATTCCATCGACGAAGCAATGGCAGGCTACTGCACCGAAATTTCTGTTACGATCAATACCGATAATTCCATTACGGTACAGGACAATGGCCGGGGCATCCCAACGGGTATCAGCACCAAAATGGGTGTTTCGGCCATGCAGGTTGCCATGACTATTTTGCACGCCGGTGGGAAGTTTGACAAAGACACCTACAAAGTGTCCGGTGGACTGCACGGCGTGGGCGTTTCCTGCGTTAATGCGCTCTCAACCGACATGCACGTAGAAGTGCATCGCGAAGGCAAAATATTCGAGCAGGCGTACAAGATTGGGGTTCCTCAGTACGACGTCCGGGTTATTGGAGAAGCCTCCGATACCGGTACGAAGTCGCACTTCAAGCCCGACCCCAATATCTTTACCGATACCGTTTACAAGTACGACACCGTGGCGGGGCGTTTGCGCGAACTGGCGTACCTCAACAAAGGCATTCATATTTTCCTGAAAGACCTGCGCGAACTGGACGAAAACGGTCAAATACTTCGTCAGGACGATTTCTTTTCGGAAGGGGGCCTGGCCGAATTTGTGGAATACCTGGATCAGACCCGCCCACCGCTCGATGGCATGAAGCCTATTTACATGGAGAGTGTAAAAGGCTCTACGCCCGTTCAGGTGGCCCTCGTATACAATTACGAAGCGGGTGAAAACGTCCTGTCGTACGTAAACAACATCAACACGCATGAAGGTGGCACGCACGTACAGGGATTCCGGTCGGCCCTGACGCGGGTGCTGAAAAACTACGCCGACAAAAATCCCGGTGTGCTTCCCAAAAACTCCGGTAAGATCACCTTCAGTGGGGAAGACTTCCGCAAGGGCCTGACCGCCGTTATTTCGGTGAAGGTGGCCGAGCCTCAGTTTGAAGGGCAGACCAAAACCAAGCTGGGTAACCAGGAGGTGGTGAGCGCCGTAAGTCAGGCGATGGCTGATCTTCTTGAGACCTGGCTGGAAGAAAATCCGAAAACAGCCCAGGGTATCGTCAAGAAAGTACTGGTATCGGCGCAGGCGCGTATTGCTGCCGATCTGGCCTACAAGCGCATCATGACCGAGCGTAAGGACTTTATGGGCGGCATGGGGTTGCCCGGTAAACTGGCCGACTGCTCCGATACCGATCCTGAAAAATGTGAACTCTATCTGGTGGAGGGTGACTCCGCCGGCGGAACGGCTAAACAAGGTCGTAACCGGGCGTTTCAGGCCATTCTACCCCTGCGGGGAAAAATCCTGAACGTCGAAAAGGCGATGGAGCACAAGATTTACGAAAACGAAGAAATCAAAAACATCTGGACGGCACTGGGCGTTCGTCTCGAAAAGAAGGACGACGAGACGGTTATGAATCTGGACAAGCTGCGGTATCACAAGATCATCATCATGACCGATGCTGATGTAGACGGTAGCCACATCCGAACGCTGATTCTGACGTTGTTTTACCGCAACATGAAGGCGTTGATCGACAATGGCTACATTTATATTGCCCAGCCGCCTTTTTACCTCGTAAAGAAAGGGAAAGAGGAACGCTACTGCTGGACGGAGGCCCAGCGCGAAGCCGCCGTAAAAGAACTGGCGGGTAGCGGCCGCGAAGAGAGCGTAAACGTGCAGCGCTACAAAGGACTGGGCGAAATGAACGCCGAACAGCTCTGGAGCACCACGATGGACCCGGATCGGCGCAGCCTGAAGCTAGTAACGGTAGAGTCGGCCGCGGATGCGGATCACGTCTTCTCTACCTTAATGGGCGACGAGGTAGCACCTCGCCGGGAGTTTATCGAACGAAATGCTAAATACGCCCGGGTGGATGTTTAACTGAATGATAACATAAAGCGGGCTTTTTGACCCGCTTTTTTGTTGTACTTTACTCTTTGATTAGTGTATGCGCTATTCCATAAACCCAAACAGAACGATACTGGGAAATCTGGTTTCCCGGTTTACACAACGGCAACCGAACTCTCCCGTTCCGGCAACTGAAAAAATGGCAAAGGCGAACGAAAAAGTGAGCAGCGTTATTGACCAGAGTAACTACCTGAGTCGCGATTTAAGCTGGCTCAAATTTAACGAGCGCGTGCTGGATCAGGCCCGGAGTACGGACCGGACCCTGATGGAGCGGTTGAAGTTTCTGGCCATCTCAGCCTCCAATCTCGACGAGTTCTTTATGATTCGGGTGGGGAGTCTCTATAATTACCTCGATTACCACAAGCAGCGGATCGACTATTCCGGCCTGCGCGAAATTCCCTTTCGGAAGACCCTGCTGACAATGGCTCACCAGTTTTGTCAGGAACAGCAAGCCGTCTTTTCGGACCAGTTGCTACCTCTGTTCGCCGAAAATGGGCTTCAGCTAGCCAGGTATGGCGATCTGACAGAGGAAGAGGAAGGAGAAGCCGTTGACTTCTTTGATCGGGCTATTTACCCGACGCTAACCCCCATGCTGTACGATTATACGCATACGTTTCCGGTACTGCTGGCTAAGGTGCTCATTTTCGGGGTTGTTACGCATAGTACCGACGGGGCTGATATACAGAGTCTCCGTCCGGAAGAAGAGGACGATAACCATCGGTTGTCGTTTGTGCAGATTCCGGCCAATCTGCCCCGATTCCTGTCGTTTGAACGGGAAAATGTCATTGTGTTTCTGCCCATCGAAGAAATAGTCCGGCAAAACATCAAGAAGCTGTATCGAAACGTCGAGATATTATCGGTAAACCTATTCAGGATTACCCGCAACGGCGATTTTACACTCGATGAAAATGACGACGACGAAATTGATTTCATCGACGAAGTCCGGCAGAAGATAAAAAATCGCCGGTTGGGACGCGTTACCCGCGTGGAAGTGGAAACAGACGCTAATAACCCGCTGAGCGTCAGTTCGCCCTGGATGCTGAACCTGCTGAAGAAACGGTGGGAGATGGACGATCTGAACATTTTCGAATCCAACAGCCTGCTCGATTTTTCGGCCTTCTGGCAACTGATCGGGCATCCGGAGTTTAAGGATACCATGCCGCGCCAGCAGGCTCCGGTGCCACCCATGGGCCTGGGGCGCGATAAGACCGACGATATTTTTGAGTTGATCAAGCAGCGCGATATCCTGCTCCATCACCCGTACAACAATTTTGAACCCGTACTGCAGCTGCTCGAACAGGCCGCCGAAGACCCGCACGTACTGGCCATCAAAATCACCGTGTACCGGCTGGCCAAACGGTCGCGCATAACCGAAGCGTTGCTGAAAGCCGCCGAAAATGGGAAACACGTATCGGTCCTGTTTGAGGTTAAGGCCCGGTTTGATGAGGAAAATAATATTCGGGAAGCCCAGCGGCTGCAGAAAGCGGGGTGCTTCGTGATTTATGGCATCAGCAAGTTCAAAACCCACACCAAGCTGTTGCTCGTGGTTCGGAACGAAGGAAGCCGCGTTGTGCGCTACGCGCACATGGCCACCGGCAACTACAATGAGGATACCTCCAAGTTGTACACGGATATTGGCTTGTTGACCACCAATGAGATTTATACCCACGACATTTCGGAGTTTTTCAATGTCATCACCGGGCACTCGCTGCCCAACGAATACAAGTACCTGATTACGGCCCCGCGCGACATGCGCGACCAGTTGGTGAAGCTTATTAAGCTGGAAACGGAGAATGCGAAACATGGTTTGCCCAGCGGCATTTGCATCAAGGTCAATTCGCTGGAGGACAAACTGGTTATTGATGAACTATACAAGGCGTCGGAGGCCGGGGTGCCCATTGAACTTATTGTGCGGAGTATCTGCTGCCTGCGGCCACAACGGGCCGGTTTGAGCGAAAATATCACCGTACGCTCAGTTGTAGGCGACTTTCTGGAGCATACCCGCATCTATTACTTCCATAACAACGGCGATCCTAAAGTGTACGGCGGTAGTGCCGATGTGATGGTACGCAGTTTCGACCGGCGTATTGAGTCGCTGTTTTACCTGGCAGACCCGCGCGTAAAACAGCAGGCCATCCTGATTCTGAAATACAACCTGCTCGATAACGTCAACGCTTACGAGTTGAAAGAAGACGGCGACTTCAGGAAATATGAGGTCCCTGCGGGTGATGAGCCATTCAATATTCATAAACGATTCTTCGAGGCAACCGAAAAAGAAGCCATAACTGCCCGGCTCTTTGACCCCGAAATCAAACCCGCCGAAGTAGCCCAAATAGAAGAAGAATATCAGGAAGGGGCCGAACGGGCCATCGCTGATATTTGATGGAAACGGGCAAAAAAGAAACTAACAAGGCCAGCTTACACGTGTAGGCTGGCCTTGTTAGTTGTCAATCGAAAAATAATCTCCTGCTATACTACCCCCAAATCGGCAATAGCCTGCTGGGCTTTGGCTTTTAGTTGGGCGTAGGTATCGTCAAAAGCTTCCTTGCTGGCCAACGGCTCCTTCACCGACACGTAAAACTTTATTTTAGGCTCGGTGCCGGATGGCCTAGCGGAAACCTTTGTGCCGTCTTCCGTGAAAAACTGGAGTACGTTGGACGACTCGATGCCCATGCTGCCCGACTTGATAGCCGCTTTCTCCCCCTTCGTGGCATCGGTTCGTTCGAGTGACTTGTAATCGTCAATCCGCACCACGGGCGAACCGGCAATGGACTTGGGCGGGTTGGCCCGGAAGTCGGCCATCATCTGCTGAATTTCTTCGGCACCCGCTTTTCCTTTTTTCGTCAACGATACCAGCGATTCGTAGTAGAATCCGTTCTCGATGTACATCTCCATCAACGTATCGAACAGGCTTTTGCCCTGGTCCTTGGCGTAGGCGGTCAACTCGGCAATCATGGCGCAACTGGCAATGGCATCTTTATCCCGCACAAAATCACCGATGAGGTAGCCGTAGCTTTCTTCGCCCCCGGCAATGAACTGCTCTTTGCCTTCCAGCTCCCGAATCACCTCGGCAATGTATTTGAAACCCGTCAGTGTGTTATAACAGGTAACGCCGTACCGCTGACACATCGCGTCGATGAGGTCGGTGGTGACAATGGTTTTAGCCACAAACTCGTTACCCGTCAGTCGGCCGGTATCTCTCCAGGCGTTGAGCAGGTAATAAATAATGAGGCTGGCCATCTGGTTACCGTTCAGCAGTTCGAATTCGCCGTGGTGATTCCGCGCGCCCGCACCCACGCGGTCGGCATCGGGGTCGGTGGCCATGATAAGGTCGGCGTTGATTGAGTTGGCCAGATCGAGGGCCAGTTGCATAGCAGCCTTCTCTTCCGGGTTAGGCGATTTTACCGTGGGGAAATTACCATCGGGTGTCGCCTGTTCCTCGACGATGTGTACGTTGGTGAAACCCAGAGCTTCCAGCGTACGCGGCACCAGTGTAATACCTGTGCCGTGAATGGGGGTGAATACAATACTCAAATCGGCCTGCCGCCTAATGACATCCGGATTGACCGCGTTCGATTTCAGCCGCTCTACGTAGGGTGCGTCAATCTCCTCATCAATCAGATGAATCCGTTCGGGAACGCCCTCGAACTTGATGTCGTCGACGGAGGTAATTTTAGTGACCTCGTCGATAATGGCTTTATCGTGCGGGGAAACCACCTGACCCCCGTCATTCCAGTACACTTTATAGCCGTTGTATTCCGGCGGGTTGTGCGAAGCCGTCACCACAATGCCGCTCTGGCAGCCCAGTTGCCGGATGGCAAAGGAGAGTTCTGGGGTGGGGCGGAGGCTGCTGAACAGGTACACTTTAATGTTATTGGCCGAAAAAATGTCGGCTACCAGCCGGGCAAATTCGGGACTCATCCGGCGGCTATCGTGGGCAATGGCTACACTGATATCCACGCCCGGAAAGGCCGCATTGATGTAATTGGAAAGCCCCTGGGTGGCGGCTCCCACCGTGTAGCGGTTCATGCGGTTAGAGCCGACGCCCAGAATACCGCGCAGACCACCCGTGCCAAACTCAAGGTCGCGGTAAAAGGAGTCGGTCAATTCAGTGGAGTTGCCGGAGTCGATCAGGTGTTGAATCGATTCTTTGGTGGCGGCATCGTAGGGGCCGCTCAGCCATTTGTCAACCCGTTGTTGGGTAGCGGAGTCTAGGGTTTGTGTTGTCATAACCTGTATAAATGAAAAAAAATATATATCTACTGTGGCCCGTAACGATTATATACTTAATGGGGATAAACCCCATTAACGTGATTGTTGGCGTATTTCACTCCGATGAAAGAATAAAATCAAGTATCTACACCAAGCTGTAGACATTTGTTTGTTCAGGGCTACTGCTGTGTGCGGAATTGACGGTTTTCTAACGGAATTCATGCGGGCATGGTTTACTCGCCCAAAATTACACGTATCCCTGTCCGACGCAAATCTAGTAAGTAAGTCGACACAAAGGAACTTGCAGAGGGAATGGCTCAGCCGTCAGTTTCTTGGGCAAAATGATACGTAAAACCTGTTTCGTGGGGGTAGCTACAAAGCTGTTTAGTAGTTTATCTGGCTCGCATACCGTTGGTTAAAGCACAATAGCAACAAATAAAAGTTCGGGCAGGACTTAACCTGGTCAGTACCACTGGGACTTCGTATGGATTGCTGTTTGGCTTTAGCCAACGGTGACGGGTGTCTATTCGTGATGGGTATAGTTTGGTACAGATGAAAATGTCGTATTTTTGACTACGTTAGAACCAGCCAATACCTGCAACAGCCGGAAATAGTTGGTCTATTCACTTTAATAACCAGCTTATAAACCAATGAAAAAGTTTCTGTTATCAACCCTGCTTGTTGCCGCTTCATTGGGTGCCTTTGCCCAACAGGAGGTTAGTTACCACGGTAAAAAAATTACCGAAAAAGGGGCCATTCCAGCAGCTCAATTGCCCAATAAAATGGCAAACAAAACCCAGATGCCTGCCAAAGTAGAGGGTACGGTGGAGTCGGTTTGTAAGGTAAAAGGCTGCTGGATGAACGTAAAAACGGCTGATAATCAGGTGATGCGCGTCTCGTTCCGGGATTATGGCTTTTTTGTCCCGAAAGATATTGTGGGCAAAACAGTTGTGATGGAAGGTACTGCTGAAACCACTACAACGCCCGTGGAGGAATTACGCCACTACGCGCAGGATGCCGGTAAATCAAAAGCCGAAATAGAAAAGATTACCGAACCCGAAAAAGCCCTGTCGTTCGTAGCTGATGGCGTAATCGTAAAGAAATAGGCGATGGTTTCCAACCCTTTTCCTGTTTCTGGTATCTATTATAGAAACCAAGACAAAAATAAAACAACCGAACATGGTCCAGTTAATAAAACAGCTTTCTGGTTTACTCATCCTTGGAACACTCAGCGTTGCCGCCTGCAAATCAACCGAAACAGTACCGACAAACTCGGTGTCACTAGGTATGAGCCAGTCAGCCCGACTCAGTTCGGGCGTTGCCATACGGGTCGACTCGATTCAGGATAGTCGCTGCCCCGTGGATGCTGCCTGCATATGGGCGGGGCAGGCAAGGGTCAGAATGGTATTGTCGAAAGATAATGATTCTACTTCGGTAGGTTTACTGCTGGAGCCTGGTGTAATGGCAGGTTCGCCAAAGCGCCGGGATTCCACGAATGTGTCCCTATCCAGCGAAATGTACAAGGTGATTTTGAGGGAGGTTAACCCGTATCCGACCACAACAAACCAGAATATGCCGAAGGCAGCGGTGATAGAGGTAACAAAATTGTAAGGCTTCTTTGCCGTCTTTTCGTACTTTCAGGGCCGTAACGATTCGTTGCGGCCTTTTTTGTACCTAATAAACTCTTATCAATGAAAAAAGTATACCTGCTGGCTGGCCTGTCGCTGTTGGCTTCTCCTCTTTTTGCCCAACGTACCCTTATTCACTGCGGTAACCTGTTCGATGGTACCGGAAACACGCTACAGCCCCAAATGACGGTGGTGGTCGAAGGCAACAAAATCACGGCTGTTCAGAAAGGCTACACGGCCGCATCGGGTCAGGATAAGGTGCTCGACATGAAATCGAAAACCGTGTTGCCTGGCCTGATCGACATGCACGTTCACCTGGAGAGTCAGACGCGCCGGGGTGGGGCCATCGATGGGTTTACCCGGAATCCGGCTGATGTTGCCTACCAGGCGGCTCAATATGCCAAAACAACGCTGATGGCTGGTTTTACAACCGTTCGTGACCTGGGTGGTTCGGGCGTGAACGTATCGTTGCGGAATGCGGTCAACGCCGGAGTCGTGGATGGACCCCGTATCCTGACCGTGGGCAAATCCATTGCCACCACGGGTGGGCACGCCGACCCAACCAATGGGTATCGGAAAGATTTGATGGGTGATCCTGGTCCGGAAGATGGCGTTATCAACGGCCCCGAAGATGCCCGCAAAGCCGTTCGGCAACGGTACAAGGATGGCTCCGACCTCATCAAGATTACGGCTACCGGGGGCGTTCTGAGCAACGCCAAAGATGGCTCGGGGGCGCAGTTTACGGAGGAGGAAGTGAAGGCGGTGGTGGACGCAGCCAAGGATTACGGCTTTGCGGTGGCCGCCCACGCGCACGGGGCCGAAGGCATGAAACGGGCCATTCGGGCGGGGGTGCAAACCATTGAACACGGCACCCTGATGGATGATGAAGCCATCGAACTCTTCAAAAAATACGGCACGTACTACGTCCCAACGATTATCGCGGGGAAAACAGCGGCCGACTCAGCCCGGCATTTCGGCTACTACCCACCACTGGTAACCCCCAAAGCCCTGGCCATTGGTCCCAAGATACAGGCCACGTTTGCCAAAGCGTACAAAGCCGGGGTGAAAATTGCCTTCGGTACGGATGCGGGCGTGTACATTCACGGCTTCAACGCCCGGGAATTCGAGTACATGGTAGAAGCGGGTATGCCGCCGGTAGAAGCCATCCGGGCTGCCCTGATGACGAACGCGAAACTGTTGGGAATGGATGCGCAGATCGGCTCGATAGAAGCGGGGAAGTTCGCCGACCTTATTGCCGTGGATGAAAACCCGATTCAGAACATCAAAACGTTACAGGCTGTGAAGTTTGTGATGAAAGACGGGAAGGTGTACAAACAATAGGTGATCAGTTCGTGAGCCGGTTAGCACCGGATGTACTAACCGGCTCACGAACTGCTTTAAAACCCAAAATACCGGTTGGCGTTATTATAACAGATATCCTGGATAATCTGCCCTACCCACTTTACGTCGTTGGGGAGTTCGCCCTGTTCAATTTCATTGCCGAAGATGTTGCACAGAATCCGGCGGAAGTATTCGTGCCGTGGGAACGAAACGAAACTGCGCGAATCGGTCAGCATCCCGACAAACGCGCTCAGCAAGCCCATGTTCGAGAGGGCGTTGATTTGTTTTTCCATCCCGTCTTTCTGATCCAGGAACCACCAGCCCGAGCCAAATTGCACTTTTCCCCGCACGGAGCCATCATTGAAGTTGCCAATCATAGTGGCCATCACTTCATTGTCGGCCGGGTTCAGGTTGTACAGGATCGTTTGCGCCAGTTGGTCGCGGTCGTCCAGGCCACCCAGAAAACGGGATAAGGAAGCAGCCTGCGGGAAATCACCAACGCTGTCCCAGCCCGTATCGGGGCCAAGCTCCCGTAGTCGGCGGGTGTTGTTGTTGCGCAACGCACCGAGGTGAAACTGCTGTGTCCAGCCCTTCTCATGGTCCCATTCGGCAAACTGGACCAACATAAACGACTTGAATTTGAGCACATCGGCCGGGTTGGCATCAACCCCCCGGTATAGCAGATCGAATATATCCTTAACTTCACGCTCCGTGTACGGCTCGGCATAAACCTGCTCCAGGCCGTGGTCGGACAAGCGACAGCCCATCTCCCCAAAATAATCGTGGCGCGATTTCAGCGCGTCCAGGTAATCGGCCAGGGTTTCGATTTCGTTATTGGTCAGTTCTTCCAGCTTTTGTACGTACGCCTGAAAGGTCGTGGCATCCTCCGCAGCCATCGCTTTGTCGGGCCGGAAAGTAGGCAGTACTTTCACCCCAAAACCGGACTGGGCTATTTTTTGGTGATGTTCAAGGGAGTCCAGCGGATCATCCGTGGTGCATACCACCCGCACGTCGAAGTGCTGGAGCAGGGCTTGGGCCGAGAAGTTCGGCAGTTGTTCGTTGCAAGTATCATACACAGACCGGGCAGTACCCGGGTTGAGTACATCCGTTATGCCAAACGGATTTTTAAGTTCCAGGTGCGTCCAGTGGTACAGGGGATTACGAAGCGTATAAGGCACCGTTTCGGCCCATTTTTCGAATTTCTCCCAGTCGCTGGCATCACCCGTGCAATAACGCTCTGGAATGCCATGCGTGCGCATAGCCCGCCATTTGTAGTGATCGCCGGACAGCCAAAGCTGTGTGATGGTATCAAACTGTTTATCGGCGGCAATCTGATCGGGGGGTAAATGGCAATGGTAATCGATGATGGGCATGGGCCGGGCGTACTCGTGGTACAGCCGGCGGGCCGTTTCTGTCTGCAACAGAAAATCGTTGGATAGAAAAGTAGGAGCGGAATCGAGTGTTATCATAGCCACAAAAGTAAAAACCGGGGCATTTCTCCCGGCCTGGGAATTATAGTTTAATACGATCTATTTATCAACTGCTCAGGCCCAGCATGAGACCGCGCAGTTCGGCCAGTCCGCGCAGCCGCCCAATGGCCGTGTAGCCGGGATTGGTGCGCTTGCCCGTAGTCAGGTCGTCGAGCATTCGGTGGCCGTGGTCGGGCCGGAACGGGAGTCGGGTATCCTGCCTGCCCTCCGCTATCCGGCGCTGCTGCTCGGCCAGCAGCGCCCGCATCACACCCGGCATCGGTACATCGCCTTCCAGGTGGTTTGCTTCCTGAAAGCTGTTGTCTTCGTCGCGCTGGGTACTACGTAAATGCACAAAATGAATCTTCGGCCCTAGCCGTTCAGCCATGCCCACCAGGTCATTATCCGCCCGAACGCCGTACGAGCCGGTGCAGAAGCAAAGACCATTGGCGGGAGAATCGACCGCGGCCAGCAGTGCACGGGCATCGGCCTCGGTGCTAACGACGCGCGGCAATCCCAGAATAGGATACGGCGGATCATCCGGGTGGATGGCCAACCGAACGCCCGCCGATTCGGCTACGGGCACCACCTCACGCAGGAAGGCGTACAGGTTTTGCCGGAGTTCGCGGTCGCTCACATCCGCGTACATGGCCAGGGCTTCCCGGAATCGGTCGACGGTATAGCTGGCTTCGGAGCCGGGCAAGCCCGCAATGATGGTTCTTGTCAATCGGGTTACTTCGGCGTCTGCCATGCCGTCGAGTTTGGTCCGGGCCCGCCGTTTCTGGTCGTCATTGTACAGGTATTCTGCACCGGGGCGCTTCAGGATGTAGAGTTCAAACGCGGCAAACTCAATGGCATCGAACCGCAACCCCGTCGATCCATCCGGCATCGGAAAATCCAGGTCCGTACGGGTCCAGTCCAGAATGGGCATAAAGTTGTAACAGACCGTGTCGATACCCGCCTGCGACAGATTAACGATGGATTCTTTGTAGTTGTCGATGTAACGATGGAAATCGCCGGAGCGCGTTTTGATGGCCTCATGGACCGGGATGCTCTCGACGACCGACCAGCTAAGCCCCGCCCGGTCAATCAGGCTTTTCCGGGTGTTGATTTCGTCGGCCGACCAGGATTCGCCGTTGGCAATGTGGTGCAGGGCCGTTACGATGCCCGTAGCGCCCGCCTGCCGGACATCATTGAGCGATACGGGATCATTTGGGCCGAACCAGCGCCAGGTTTGTTCAAGCATAAATGTAGCGGGTTAGCCCCCGCGCTTATGGAATAATAGAAGTAAGCCTCAACCGCCTGTGGATAAAGGAGTGAAAGCATTCGGTTACATACTCTTCCGTAAGCGGGCGATTTAAATCGCCCGCTTACGGAAGGCACAACGGTGTCAAACCCCGGTGTTAGTAAAAAAGCGTTTGCCCGTGCTTTTCTCCCCAAACGTATTTATTTGTTTTGCAAACGCCTATCACTTCGGGTCGCTTTCGCTGGCGCATCGTCGCGCTGCTTTTTCTGGCAACGACCATCAACTACGTTGACCGACAGGTACTTTCCTTCACGATGACCGACGAGTTGTTTCGGAAGGAAATGCTCGACATCGGTCCCGACCAGAATGGGGCTCCTGCCGTGTTGACCCGGGAAGCAACGGATCGGTTCAAGATATTATATGGCGATGTGGATGCGGCCTTCAAGTTTGCCTACGCCATCGGTTTTTTGCTGGTAGGGTGGCTCATCGACAAGATTGGAACCCGGCGGGGTTTTGCGCTGGGTATTTTCTTCTGGAGCGTTTCGGCCCTGATGACCTCGTTCGTGAGTAACATGGCGGGCTTGCGCTGGGCCCGCACCCTGCTGGGCCTGGGTGAGTCGGCCAACTTCCCATCGGCCGTAAAGGCGGTGGCGGAGTGGTTTCCCAAAAAAGAGCGCTCCTTTGCCAACGGGTTGTTCAATGCCGGCACCAATGTGGGTATTATTCTAACTGCCGTTTCGGTGCCGTACCTCATTCTTCGGTTTGGCTGGCGCAGTTCGTTTTTGATTACGGGTCTGCTGGGATTTGGTCTGCTGGTGTTGTGGTGGCTTACCTATTCCAAGCCGGAGCGCAGCCTTAAGCTATCAGCGTCCGAGCTGGCTTACATCCGCAGCGACAGCGATAAGATTCCCGTTCGGAAAGTGCCCTGGACCCGGCTGCTGGGGTTTAAGCAAACGTGGGCCTTTGCCATCGGGAAGTTCATGGCCGATCCTATCTGGTGGTTTTACATGTCGTGGCTCCCCGATTTCTTCAACTCGAACGATGCCCTCGACCAAAAACTCGACCTCAAAAGCTTTGGCGTACCGTTCCTGATCATCTACGTCGTATCGGACGCGGGCAGTGTATTTTTTGGCTGGCTCACCACGCAGTTCATGAGTTGGGGCTGGTCGGCAAACCGGGCCCGCAAAACAACGATGCTCATTTGTGCGCTGTGCGTTGTTCCGATATTTTTTGCAGCTCAAACCAGCAGCCTGACCGTTGCCATTGCCCTTATTTCACTGGCCACAGCCGCGCATCAGGGCTGGGCGGCCAATACGTATACCTTTGCCTCGGATCTGTTCCCCAAAAACGTAGTAGCGTCGGTAACGGGTATCGGAGGGATGTTCGGGGCGGTAGGAGGTATTCTGCTGGCCCTGCTATCCGGGCGTATCATCACCGCTTTCGGGTATTTACCCATGTTTATCATTGCCAGCTGCTCGTACCTGATTGCCCTGATACTTATTCATCTGGTACTGCCAACGCTAAATCCGGTAAAGGCCGAAGAGCTGGAAGAAAGTGATTACTGGTCTGTCGTTGGCCGCCCGTAATAGGAGTAGCCAACTGTTCCGCAAAGCCGTCAAATCCTGAAAATAAATGAAAATAGTTACGTTTGGTGAGGTTATGCTCCGGCTCAGTACACCGGGTGTCGAGCGGTTTATTCAGACCGACTCCCTAACCATGCATTTCGGCGGTACGGAAGCGAACGTAGCGGCTTCGCTGGCTCAGCTGGGTGCCCACGCTACTCACGTTACCCGATTTCCCGACCACGCGCTTGGACAGGCGGCTGCGGGGTACCTCCGCCGGTATGGTGTCGATACGCAGTACATTTGTTACGGCGATGGTCGGCTGGGCCTGTATTTTCTGGAAACAGGAGCCGGGGGACGGGCCAGTCAGATTATTTATGACCGGGTCGATTCAGCCTTCTCACGCATTCAGGCGGATGAGATCGACTGGGAGCCGATTTTACAGGGGGCCGACTGGTTTCACTGGACGGGGATCACACCGGCCCTCTCGCAGGGGGCCGCCGACTGTTTGCTGGCTGCCATCAAAACGGCCAATCGACTGAACGTACCCGTTTCGGCCGATATCGTTTACCGCTCCAATCTGTGGCAGTATGGCCGTACCCCGCAGCAGATCATGCCGGCCCTAACGGAAGGCTGCACACTGGTTTTGGGTAGTAAAAGCCTTTTTTCGGAGCTTTACGGCGTAGTAGGCAGTTCGTTTCAGGAAGCCGGTCGCGCCATGATGAACCGCTTTCCGACTATCCGGTACATCACCGATACCAAGCGGAATTCGGTCAGCGCATCGCATAATCAGTTATCGGCCAAATTGTTCGATGGCCAGACCGTCTATAAGTCGATGCTGTACGATATGCAGCCCATCATTGACCGGATTGGCACGGGCGATGCCTACGTGGCGGGGTTGATTTACGGTTTGCTGACGTTCAATGACCCGCAACGGGCCGTTGAATTTGGGGCAGCCGCATCGGCCCTGAAACATACCATTCCCGGCGATGTAAACCTGGCCAGTATCGCTGAAATTGATACCCTGGCCCGTGGCGACGGTTCGGGTAAATTACGGCGATAAAAGGAGATGTTTTAAACAGTAATCCGTACAACGGGTATTGTTTGGTACTTCCTGCCTACTACCTTATAAATGCCGCCGGTGGTAGTACATTCAATAGTGGCAGGACGCTGATTAAGCAAGTAGTTCGTAATATTGCTGAAGTATAAGCGGTCCGGCCCTTAATTTATTTTTTCAATAACCGTATTGACTAGTAACCAATGAGTATACCCCAAACTCCCTCCACTCCAACTATGGCCAAACTGAACCGTTCGATACACCCCGCCCCTGTTCTTCCCGAGAGGATCCTGCAATTCGGTACGGGTGTTCTGCTGCGCGGTCTGCCCGACTATTTAGTGCAAAAAGCCAATTCGGAAGGCCGTTTCAACGGGTCTATTGTCATCATTAAATCCACGGACAGCCAAACCGACGAGTTTTCGGAACAGGATAACCTGTATACCGTAGCCGTTCGGGGTATTCAGCAGGGTAAAGACGTGGCCGAAACATCGGTTGTTTCGGCCATCAGCCGCGTAATGGCGGCAAAAACGCAGTGGAAAGAAATCCTGATGCTGGCCCGGAATCCCAAGTTGCAGATCATCATCTCCAACACTACCGAAGTCGGCTTAAACTACGTGGAGGAGAGTATTTTCCAAAGCCCTCCCCAATCCTTCCCCGCCAAACTGACCGCCTTCCTCTACGAGCGATTCCGCAGTGTTGGGGGCTCCCGGGCCAAAGGCATGGTGGTCGTCCCGACGGAACTCGTTACGGATAATGGCCTCATCCTGCGCGATGCGGTAGAGAAACTGGCGCAGCATAATGAGCTGGGCAAGCTGTTCACCAAATGGCTCAAGTTTCACGTCCGGTTCTGCAATTCCCTGGTCGATAGAATTGTAACGCGTCCCACCGATGAAGCCAAGCAGGCCCTCCAGCAGGAAGTCGGCTACGAAGACGACCTACTGACGTTCACGGAACCCTACCACCTGTGGGCCATTGAGGGCGACGACCGGGTGAAGCAGATGCTGGGTTTTGCCGATGCCAGTACCCCGCAAATCATCATCGATGAAGATATCAATTTTTACCGGGAGCGGAAACTCCGCGTGCTAAACGGGGCCCATACCTTAACCATGCCGCTGGGTTACCTGCTGGGCCTGGAAACGGTAGCCGACGAAATGCAGCATCCGCTCATGAGTCGATTTATCGAGTCGCTGATGCTGGATGAAATTGTACCAACAGTACCCCATTATGGCATACCCGGTATGGATAATGCCGCCGTTGAGCAGTTTGCCCACGATGTGCTCGACCGGTTCCGGAACCCCAACCTCGACCACCTACTGTTGAATATTTCGCTTCAGGAAACGGCTAAAATGCAGGCTCGCAATGGGGCCACTATTGAGCGGTACTACGAGCAGTTTGCTGCCGTACCCAAACTGATTGCACTGGGCTTTGCGGCTTACCTGTTATTTATGAAAGCCGTTCGGGAAGAGAATGGACAGTTCTTCGGTGAAATTACCGTACCGAAGGGAGGTACCATCACGTATCCCATCCGGGACGATAAAGCCGGATATTTTTACGGCGACTGGAAAACGGTCAAGAAGAATGTGCCATCATCGGTACATCACTTCGTAAAAAGTGTGTTGTCCGACAAGAAACTCTGGCAAGCCGATCTGGCTGCGTTACCCGGCTTTGCGGATGCCGTGGCCGCAAACCTGAATAGTATGCTGGCCCAGGGCGTGGAGAAAACCGTTGAGAAAGTGCTTGAATAAGCGGTGTTTCAGTTGGTTTCTTCTTTTGCTAGTAAGTCGTTAAACGGTTCCTGCCATTCAGTTTGGCAGGAACCGTTTCTTTTTGGCCGAAACTTTAGCCGTAAAAAGTAGAAATAAACGAAGATTATACCTGAAATACGGCTTTACGAAAAACTTTATTCTTTCCGTGTTGCCGTTAATAAACTTGTATAAATTATATTGTCTACTTATCGAACGGTCAAGCTGCCCACGTGGTCAAAACAGTGAGCAAATTCCGTCGAATGAATCTGTATAAAACCCAATTAACTCCTCAACAATGCGTCATTTTACGTATTCGCTCGTTGTCCTGCTGCTCCTCTGTGTGCAGGCAGTGTCAGCACAAACAATCCCCTCGCCGAAGGAACACTTCGGCTTTTCTATTGGCGACGATTATCAGCTCGCTACCTATACGCAGACCGAAGCGTATTTTAAGAAATTAGCGGCTGCCTCCGACCGCGTAAAACTGGTTGACATTGGCCTGACGGAGGAAGGGCGGCATCAATACATGCTGATCGTTACCTCGCCGGAAAACCATAAAAACCTGGCCCGTTACAAAGAAATCTCCGAAAAACTGGCCCGCGCCGAAAACCTGACCGACGATCAGGCCCGTACATTGGCCAGTGAAGGAAAAGCCATTGTCTGGATCGACGGTGGCTTACACGCAACGGAGGTAGTGGGTGCGCACCAGCTCATTGAAACCATCTGGCAACTGGTTAGCCGCAAAGACCCCGAAACGATGCGCCTGCTGAATGACGACATCATCCTGCTGACCCACGCCAACCCCGACGGGCAGGAGCTGGTATCCAACTGGTACATGCGCGAATCAAAACCCGAAAAACGGTCGGCCGACAATTTGCCCCGTCTCTATGAGAAGTACGCCGGGCACGACAACAACCGCGATTTTTTCATTATGAACCTGAAGGAAACCCAGAACATTGGTCGTCAGTTGTTTGTCGACTGGTTTCCGCAGATTATGTACAACCACCACCAGCGGGGCCCCGCCGGGTCGGTGCTGGCTGGTCCGCCGTATCGTGACCCGTTCAACTACGTATTCGATCCGCTCATGATAACGGGCATCGACGCGCTGGGTGCGGCCATGATTAACCGGATGAACGCCGAGAAAAAACCAGGCTACACCCGCCTGGGCGGCTCGGTTTTCTCGACCTGGTACAACGGCGGTCTGCGCACTACCACCCACTTTCATAACATGATTGGGCTGTTGACCGAAATTATTGGCAGTCCTACTCCCGAAGATGTGCCGCTGATACCCGCCCGCTTGATTCCCAACGGTAACACGCCGTATCCCGTCAGGCCGCAAAAATGGCATTTCCAGCAGTCGATTGACTACTCCGTGTCGCTGAACTACGCGGTACTGGGTTACGCATCCCGCTACCGGGACGAGCTGCTGTTCAACATCTACCGAATGGGCAAAAACTCCATCGAGAGTGGCAGCAAGGACACCTGGAGCCTATCGCCCAAAAAGATAGATGCCATTACGCAGGCCTATCAGGCCTCCCCAAAAAAGCCAGCGTCGATGTCCGTGAATGCTTATGGCCTGATGCCACGGGGTGGGGGTATGCCCGTCAAATATTATGACACGGTGATGACCAACCCCGCCCTGCGCGATCCGCGTGGGTTTATCATCCCGGCCGATCAGCCCGACTTCGCCACGGCAGTAAAGTTTATCAACGCCCTCATCAAGACGGGTATCCAGATTCAGCAGGCCACTGCCGACTTCAGCGTAGCCGGTAAAAAGTATCCCGCTGGTTCGTACGTGGTGAAAGCCGACCAGGCTTTCCGGCCGCACCTGCTGGATATGTTCGAGCCACAGGATCACCCCAACGATTTCCAGTATCCCGGTGGACCGCCGGTTCGCCCGTATGACGCGGCTGGCTGGACCCTGGCTTACCTGATGAACGTTCAGTTCGACCGGATTCTGAACGGGTTCGATGGTCCGTTTAAGAAACTACCCTACGGGCAACTTCAATCGCCGGAGGGACACGTAGCGGGTTCTGGTAGTGCCGGGTATCTGCTCAGTGCCAAAGCCAATAACTCTTTTATTGCGGTGAATGATCTGCTGGCTTCGGGTATCGACGTGTATCGGTTGCCAAACGGGGCTGGTGGAAAATCAACCGTCGAAGCGGGTGCATTTTTCGTTCCGGCATCGGCCAAAGCCAAATCCATGCTCGATAAGTCGGCCAAAGATCTGAGTCTGGAAATAACCGGCCTGGCCAAAAAGCCAACGACGGCCATGACGAAAGTGTCGCCGATGCGGATTGCCCTCTGGGATACCTACGGCGGGTCGATGCCCTCGGGCTGGGTACGCTGGCTGATGGAGCAGTATCATTTCCCGATGAAACTGGTTTATCCGGCCGACATCGACGCGGGCGATTTACGGAAGAAGTTTGATGTTATCGTGTTCGTTACCCGCGCCATTCCGCCCGTTCATGGCGAGGACGAGAATGAGTTCCGGGGCATGTCGCGGGAACCCAAAGAGGATGAAACCCCTGCCGAATACCGCCCCACACTGGGTAAAATAACGGCTGGCAAGTCGATTCCGCAGATCAAAGCATTCCTGGAAGCGGGCGGTACGGTGGTTACCATTGGCAGCAGTACCAATCTGGCGTATCACCTCAAGTTACCCGTTAAAAACGCCCTGACCGACATGACCAGCAGTGGGCAGGAAAAACCCCTGCCGAATGAAAAGTATTATATTCCGGGCAGCGTGCTACGGGTTAGCGTGACTCGACACAACATGCCACCTGGGGCATGCCCAGCCTGACGGATGTGTACTTCGATGCCAGTCCGGTGTTTAAAGTAGCTCCCGATGCTATTGCCAAGGGTCTTATAAACCCACTCGCGTGGTTCGACACCAGCAAGCCGCTACGTAGCGGCTGGGCCTGGGGACAGTCGTATTTACAGGATGGCGTGGCCGCTTTCTCAGCCCCAATTGGAGCTGGTAAGTTCTTTGCTTTCGGACCAGAAATTACGTTCCGGGCGCAGGCGCACGGCACGTTTAAACTTCTGTTCAATCAACTCTATAGTACGGGTAAAACGGGTTCGCAAAGCAGTGACCTGACCACCGAAGAATAAAACAGATAAATGGATATTCCTTTAGCCCCCGAATTAATTCGGGGCTAAAGGAATATCCATTTATGGCCTTTGTTAAAAAAGAAAGAAAGAAACATGAATCAATACCTTAAAACAGCTTTTCTGGCGGTCGTTTTCGTAAGCAGCACCAGTCACATTCTCCTCGCTCAGGAAGAGTTTGAGGATGAAGAATCGAAAAAAGTAGTGCCCATTGATAAGCGCTACGAAACCGAGGTCAACGCATTGGCCAAATTGCCCGCCGTGCAGGCTGCCTTCAAACGCTTTATCGACCTGGAACCCCAAACGAAACAGACCATATCACACTGACTGAAACGCCCGCTCCCCCTTTCAAAGAAGAACCACGGGCCAAAAAATACGCGGCTATGCTGAAAGAAGCGGGTGCCGATTCGGTCTGGATCGACGAGGTCGGCAATGTGATTGCCAAACGAAAAGGGCGTACCGGCAAAAAGACAGTGGTAGTCGAATCGCACCTGGACACTGTTTTTCCGGAAGGAACCGATGTGACAGTGACCTATAAGGGCGATACCCTCTACGCTCCCGGCATTGGTGACGATACCCGTGGCCTGACCGCGATTCTGGCCGTTCTGAAAGGGATGGAAAAAGCCGCTATCGAAACCGAGGCCGATGTGCTGTTTGTGGGGGCTGTGGGCGAGGAAGGGCTGGGCGACCTGCGCGGGGTGAAGCATTTACTGCGGAACGGTGGCCCCAAAGTCGATTCATACATTGCCGTCGATGGCGATGGTATCCGTAATATCGTTCACCGGGGGCTGGGGTCACATCGCTACCGGGTCACGTTTAAAGGGCCGGGCGGCCATTCCTACGGGTCGTTTGGGATTGTTAATCCACATAATGCGTTAGGCAAAACCATTTACTATTTCACGACGGAGGCCGACAACGTCACGCGGCAGGGTGTTAAGACGACGTATAGCGTGAGTGTAATCAATGGCGGCACATCTGTCAATGCCATTCCCTACGAATCGTGGATGGAAGTGGATATGCGTTCGGAAAGTCCCGAAAAACTTAACCAGGTGGATCAACTGCTACAGGTAGCCGTTCAGCGGGCGCTGACCGAAGAAAACGGACTTAAACGACAGGGGCCTGATCTGACCGTTGACGTCAAAAAAATTGGCGACCGGCCATCGGGCAAAACCGACCCCGCCACCCCTATTGTGCAGCGGGCCCTTGCTGCCACCAGCTACATGAATGTCGCCCCTCTGCTGGATGTGGCCTCCACAAATGCCAACACGCCCATTGCCCTCGGCATTCCGGCCATAACTATCGGCAGTGGCGGTACTGGCGGTGGCGAGCACTCCCTGAACGAATGGTGGCTGAATGAGAAGGGCTATCTGGGCATGCAGCGCATTCTCCTCGTATTACTGGCCGAAGCAGGTATAGCCCGATAGGGTTCCCGTCCGGAAACGTTTACCGGGTTATATAGAAATTTTCCGGTCGCGGGCGATGGTTAACCACTCGCCCGCGACGTTTTTGTTCTCAACGGTATAGGCCCGTTCGTACAACGCCACGGTGGGGCAAATGTGGTTGGGAAGGCCGTAGAGCACATCGTCTACCTGGTAGGGGTGTCCCTCACCTGCTTCTACAACCAGGTGTTCTTCGCTCTGGCCGACCGCAATGAGTTCGGGCGCGTTCAGAAACGTGATCCGCTGGGATAACACTCCTTCGGCAGCTACCGATTTATGGCCAATATCAATACAGAGGGTTGAGGAGTTGGGCAACGAAATGACCCGTGCCACCACCAGAGCCGCTGGAAGAAAAGGCTGCTCCGGCAAGCCATCCTGATATCCCCTGTCCCAATAAATAAATGTGCCGGGACTACACTCCACACCGGGTCGGCGGGCATGAATCGGGAGCGTAGGGCTACCGCCCATTACCAGAACCGGTTGGGAAAGCCCTGCTGGAACAGGGCTTCGCTTAGCTGTTGCACGGGTAGGAAAGCCGCATCGCACTCATCCGTCCGAATGGCCAGGTCGGGGTTGCGCAGGTGCCCGTCGTAGGCATGAAGGCCAATTGGACTTACCCCTGCCAACTGGCGCAGTTCATCATAGAGCGTTAGCACCGCCGTATCGGGAGCAATGCCGGTACGGTTCATGCCCACGTTCAGATCGATGTATACCGGCACGATTAACCCATGCAGCTAACGGCCCGTTCTGACAGTTCACGCGCGGTGATGCTGTTATCCACCAGACACGAAAACTGCGTTTTCGGGTACTTTTCATCAGGCATAGCAGCCGGTGAATTTTGGCTGCCATTGGGCTGGTAGGCCAGCAGCACGTCGGGCGCGCCGATCATCGCCAGCATTTCGGCTTCGGCAATGGTGGCGCACTTGAATTTTCGAATACCCGCATCCAGCAGCAGCTGGCTTGCTTCCCTGGACTTATTCGTTTTTACGTGGGGGCGCAGGCGGTTTACATCGCCGATAATGTTTACCAGCTGGGCATGTTCTCCTTTACCCGGTTGGGGTAAACGACCAGGGCGGGTGTATCGAGTCGGGCAACATCATCAATCCAGTACCAGGGTTTTTCTCCATGGTTCAGACCAGTTCAAATAACGCTTCTACTTCGACGGGAATATTATCGGGCAGCGAACCCATTCCCACCGCCGACCGCACACCGATGCCGTTCTCCGTTCCCCAAACGGCCGCGAAGAGTTCGCTGCATCCATTAATAACGTACGGGTGCCGACCAAAATCGGCCGTGCAGTTCACCATGCCCAGTACTTTAATGACGCGCTTCACCCGGTCGAGGCTACCCAGGTTGGTTTGGATGGTCGCTAACATCGTTAGCCCAACCTGCCGGGCGGCCAGTTTCCCCTGTTCAATATCCATATCATCGCCAACACGGCCAATAATCAGGCTTTTATCGTCCTGAACGGGACCATGACCCGATAGATACAGGTACTTACCGTCGATCAAATACGGCTTGTAAACGCCCAGTGGCAGGGGGGCGGGTGGCAGGGTAAGACCCAATTTGGCAAATGCCGCTTCGGGTGATAGGGTGTCAGCTTGCATAGTATAAGGGTAATCGCTAATTCCGTCCATTCCGGGATTGCAAACATAAGGGAAATCGGGAATTAACCTGGTTTGGGATGCGGGGATAAAGTTCATTGCACAAAAAGACAACGGGAGGGCAGGTCCGGGGAAGGGCCATTTGTAAACCAACAACAAGCTACCGTAGGCCCGACGGGGTAATCTTCTGGTTTTTAGCGAATCATTTTCAGGTACGAAATCGGTAAACCGCATTTTTTTCTACCTTTGCGGCCACGTTTTACAAGGGGGATGCGTCCTCCCGTCAAAAACAAACAAGCACAAATGGCTGTTAAAATTCGTTTAGCGCGTCGTGGACGCAAGAAAATGGCGATGTATGACATCGTGATCGCAGAGTCAACCTCTCCTCGCGATGGCCGGTTTATCGAGAAAATCGGTTCGTACAACCCCAACACCGACCCTTCGACGGTCGTATTGAAGTCGGAACGGGCCGTTTACTGGCTCATGGTTGGTGCCCAGCCGACGGATACCGCTCGTTCGGTATTGTCGCACGAAGGCATCATGTATCGCAAACACCTGCAGGTAGGCGTTAACAAAGGCGCTATTTCGCAGGACCAGGCCGATGAGAAATTCGCGACCTGGAAAGGTGAGAAAGAAAACCGTAAAGCCGGTGCTGCCGACACCAAATCGCAAACCAAAGAGCAGGCTCGTGCCGCTCGTCTGGAGGCGGAGAAAAAGGTGAACGAAGCTCGTGCCGAAGCTATTGCTAAGAAAAACAAAGTAGAAGAACCTGTAGTTGAAGCCCTGTAGCGGAAGAACCGGCTGTTGATGAAGCTCCGTAGCGGAAGCCGCTCCGGTAGCGGAAGAGCTTGAAGCTCCTGTGGCTGAAGAAGCTGCTCCAGCAGTGGAAGCCGCTCCTGTAGCGGAAGAAACGCCGGCTGCTGAAGCATCACCCGTTGCTGAAGAAGTGGCTCCTGAGCCAGCAGCGTCGGTTGAAGCCGCTCCCGTAGCTCGAAGAAGCAACGCCGGCAGTAGAAGCAACCGCACCGGCAGAAACTCCCGTTGCGGCTGAAGAAGCACCGGAAACGGAAGCAGCTGCTGAGGAAAAACCCAAAGCAGAATAATTTTTCTGACAAAATTGGTAAGAAAGAGCCTGTTCGATTCTGAACAGGCTCTTTTTGTAAACAACGCGGTCAGCCGGTGTCCCGGTGGAAAGCCGCTAACCATTACAACTCTTTAGTTGCGCTATCTTATGACAAAAGACGATTGTTACCAGCTGGGACACATCACCAAAACGCACGGCGTCAGTGGTGAGCTAGTACTTTTTCTGGATGTTGACAACCCCGCCGAGTACGCCGACCTGGACATCGGTTCTGCTGGAGGTAAAGGGTGAGCTGATTCCGTATTTTATTGAGTCCATTGCTATCGTAAAAGGTAGCCGGGCTATTGTGGCCTTTGAGGATGTCGACTACCATTGAACAGGCCGAGCGGCTCATCAACTGCGGAGCGTTCCTGCCGCTGGATGAACTGGAACCCATTACCGACGAAACCCGCTTTTACTTTCATGAAATTGTTGGGTATCAGGTTGTTGATGCCGAAGCGGGTGAACTGGGCATTGTGCGGGGTGTATATGCCATGAATGCGCAGGACCTGATTGCCATGGATTACCACGGCAAAGAAGTGCTGATTCCCATCAATAGCGACATCGTCCGGACGGTGGACCGGGCCAACCAGAAGCTCAACGTGGCCCTGCCCGATGGCTTGCTGGAAATTTACATGGAAGAAAAGGAAGCAGATAAACCGGAGCCGGAAGAGAGTGCCGCACACGGGGTGACGCTCCCGGCGATGAAGCCCCAGACGAGACCGATGAGGATTGATATTATCACCTGTCTGCCCAGGCTGCTGGAAAGCTTCTTTGCCCATTCCATTCTGCAACGGGCGCAGCAGGGCGGCTACGTGGAGGTAGTGGTGCATGACCTGCGCGACTATACTGCCGATAAGCACCGGCGCGTAGATGACTACGCTTTTGGTGGAGGGGCCGGTATGGTGATGCAGATTGAACCGATTGCCCGCTGCATCCGGGCATTACAGGCCGAACGGACCTACGACGAGGTTATTTATATGACGCCCGGATGGCGAACGCCTGAATCAGCATACGGCGAATGCGTTGTCGTTACGGGAAAATCTGATCATCCTGTGCGGCCATTACAAAGGCGTCGATGAGCGTGTTCGGGAACTGTTCGTTACCAGCGAAATCAGCATTGGTGATTACGTGCTGTGCGGGGGCGAACTGGCAGCCTGTGTCCTGTCCGACTCGCTCATCCGGTTGTTGCCCGGCGTGCTAAATGACGAAACCTCCGCCCTGACGGATTCATTTCAGGATAATCTGCTGGCCCCCCCGGTGTATACCCGCCCGGCCGATTTTGAAGGGCATGGGTACCCGCTATTTTGCTGTCGGGGCACGAAGCCAAGATAGATGATGTGGCGGCACGAACAGGCGCTGGAACGCACGCGAACAAGAAGGCCCGATCTGCTGGAGTAATCACGCCCCGAACCGAACGCCTGATTTCTGGTTGTATTCGTAGATAATCAACCAACTGTTATGCAACTTTTAGTGGTAGGAGCCACGGGTGGAACCGGACAGCAGGCCGTTGAGCAGGCATTGGAACGGGGCCATTCTGTAACTGCCTTCGTCCGCGATCCCGCCAAACTAGGTATCCAGCACCCGAACCTAACTGTTATTACTGGCGATGTACTGAAGCCCGAAACGCTGTTACCCGCCATGCGTCGGCAGGACGCCGTGCTTTGCTCACTCGGTAGCCGACCTGGGAGTCAGCAGAACCACTCCGTATCGGAAGGAACGAAAAATTTAATTGAAGCCATGCGACTGGCTCATGTCCGTCGGTTGCTGGTGGTGTCCTCGCTGGGGGTGGGAGACAGCTACGCAGGGGCTCCGCTATTCAGCAAGTTATTCATTAAAACGTTTCTGAGCGGCCCCATTGCCGAGAAGGAGATTCAGGAGCAGGCTATCTGGGAAAGTAAGCTGGACTGGATCGTTGCCCGCCCAACCCGGCTGCTGGATGGCAAAGCAACCGGTATGTACAAAGTGGCCGAAAACATGCATTTTTCGACTTTCAATATGCCCCGCATCAACCGGGCCGACGTGGCTGCTTTTCTACTCGACCAACTCACCAGTAACCAGTATCTTCACAAAGCCGTGACCATTACGGATAAATAACCTTATGACTACTCAAAAGCCACCCCCTGGTTTCTAGTCCACCGGGTGCGAACTGACTATCTTGCAGTCGCAGCGTTTGGTTTCGGCGGGTAGCGTAACGGGCTTATCGAAAATACTTTTGGGGGCCAGCGTTCGGGAAAACGTCGTGTATTTCTCTTTTAACACCTTGCCCGCTTCGTCGAAGGCCACAATTTTTACGGATATATCCTTGTGCGACCGAGACGACAAATTCTGGACCACCACGTTTACCGTAGAGGTAACCAGCACGTTCTCCAGATCAGAACAATCTACGGTCAGGTCGATGGTTTGCGGGCAAAAGAGATGTGTTATTTTGCCGGGAAATAATGAAGAGTGCAACACCGCCCACAAGGACGACAAGCAATACAATTCTGATTAATGATTTCATGCGTGATGGGTAACCAAGTTAGGGGTTACTGTTTTCCAGCGCTTCCTGAGCTGCTTTTTCGCGTCGTTTTTGTTCCCGTCGTTCCTGCCGGAGTTGTTTGCGGGTTTTTATGGTATCCGCAGGTGCAGGTTCGCCAATGATTCTGTCCGGGCGCTCAGGCTGAACCGTGGGCTGTTCCGTCTCGGCTGGCTTATCGTCGGCTTTCTGGCCTTTGAACAAGCGACGGAAGAAATTGCCGATGCCCGTTTCCCCTTCATCCAGGTCGATGTCAGCCGGGTCGGTCATCAGGCTGTCGGGTAACGATAGCGAATCGACCGGAGCCACTTCCCGGCGTAGCCCTTCCCGCAGCCGAACATTGTAGAAACCATAGGCTCCGGAGTCGGGGGGGGTCAGGCCGCGTTTCGCCATAATGCGGCCAATGAGTCTAAAATACCCGCGTACGCCACGAGTCTGGAGGGTACCGCCCGGAATAAACCAGTTTAAGGCGGCTTTGGGACGGGGTACTACAAAGGCCAGGAAGATACTTTCGCCCAGATCCAGGTTGGCCGGGCTTTTGGCAAAGTAGTAGCGGGCTGCTTCGCCAATACCGTACACATTTCGTCCCCATTCAATAACATTGAGGTAAACCTCATACATGCGCTCTTTGGAAACGATATGTTCATTTTCAATCAGCCAGACAATCAAAATCTCCTCTACTTTCCGCGACAGTGTTTTATTACGGTTCAGAAACACGTTTTTAACCAACTGCATGGACACGGTACTGGCCCCCCGTTTAAACGACTTCTCTTTAAAGTTGGTGGCAATTGACACCCGAAACGCCTTTTCATTAAACCCGTTGTGGGTAAAGAAATTGTAATCTTCCGACGTCAGCAGCGCGTTGCGCAGATCGGGAGAAATCTGGTTCAGGGGCGTAAAGTCCGGATTTTCAGGGCCTACCCGAATGGTGCGTACGGGCTTCTCTTTCTCGTAGGGAGTATAATCAAAAGGCCGGTTGATGGCCGAAAAATCGGTTTGCCCCATCTTCAGGATGCGGAACCCATCGGCTGTCAGGCCCGATTCAAATTTGACGGAGTCCGGCAGGGCCGTGTCCAGTTGAAAAGCGAGGTCGTACCGGAGTTTGCCCGCCACCTGCATGCCTTCCAGCGATTCGAACAAGCCCTGCGGGAATGAATTGAAGAGGGCCTGGGCATTCATAGCATCGGTATGCAGCTGAACCTCGTACATCTTGACGGGTTTGAGCGTGTATTTTAGGAATGGATGGGCACTGACCTGACCCAGGTGCAGCGTCGACGAACTATCCACGCCCACGTAGTTTTCCCCAACAAACAGGTTGGCATCAATGGCCGCCCGGGGTACAAATACATCCGTACGGGCAATGGCAGGGTGGTTGATGCGTAAATTTCGGACCGAACCCGCTCCTTCCAGCCGGAACTCGCCCCGGCTACGGTCCACATCCCGGAGCTCGGCCCGCAGGGTATCGGCCTGTATTTTAAGGTTGTATTTCTTTTCGATGTACGGAATTTCAATCGGTTTTGGCCGGCCACCCTGCCCTTCGGCATACAGCGCCAGGTCATACTCCCGGTCGCCGGGGTCAGCAGTTCCCGTCAGATGCCAGGTTGCCTGATTGCCATTTAGTTTGATGGTGGAAGTAACGTCGCCGTTATCGATCAGGGCCGTTTTGGTGAGTAAGCTAAGGGTGTCATTATCATCCATGGCCCGAAATTCCAGGTTGCTGACATTCAGGTCGTCGGGAATTTTTGACAGGATATTGTCAATTAAATCTTCGGCCACATCGGCCATATTGGTGCGCTGCGCCTTTTCGGATACGGTAGATACGGTGGCCGTTGAATCCCGTTTGCGGTGCAGCAAAAAGTCTATATTGCTGATCGAATCCCGTTTTACGACCTGAATCAGCCCGTTTTCGAGCGTCATTTCCGACAGGCCGATTCTCCCTGCCAGCAGGGGCCAGAACCGAACGCTCAGTTCAACCCGACGAATACGGGCGAGGCTATCGCGTTTTTCGGGTACAACCGAAATTCGGTGAAGGCCAGTGAGGTTAAACCGGTAAATCCCGCCGAACCAATGCGAACATCGAGTTGATAATCGCGTTTTGCTTTTCGAATACCCCGCTCTAGGGCCGTTTTCAGCAGGTTCTCCCGCTTGATATAGGCGAAGCCCACGCCGACGAGAGCCAGCAAAAAAAGGCTTAAAAACACCCAACCCGCTATACGCAGGGCTTTCCGTTGACGATACGTCATGCTTACTGTTTATGCTCGTAGCGGCAAAGATAGGGGATTTGGACAGAATTAGGAGTGAGCAGATCGTGCAGGAGCGAGGAGGTAGTATCAGGAATAAGGAGTTGCTGACTCATTATAGAAACTCGCTGAGTTTATTTTTCTTGATGCGTCAGCAACTCCTCGCTCCTCCTACTACTCCTTACGATACTCGCTCCTGATACTATCTTTTAGAAATCCAGGTGGCAGTTGGTCCAGCCATCGTCGAAGCGGGTGCCAAACTGTTTGTAGAAGCCAATGGCGGGTTCGTTCCAGTCCAGTACCTGCCACATCATACCCGTACAGTTTGTTTCCCGGGCCGTTTCAATGGTTGCATCCAGGAGTAGTTTACCAACGCCAAAACCCCGAAAGGCTTCGGTTACGATGATATCCTCCAGGTACAGCCGTTTCCCTTTCCAGGTCGAATAGCGGAAGAAATAGAGCGCCATGCCAACAATTTTTTTGCTGTCGGAGTCTTCGGCCATAATCATCCCGAATAGCGGATTAGGTCCGAAACCATCGAGGGCCATTTGGTCAATGGAGTTGGTCACCTGGTCGGCAGCCAGTTCATAAACGGCCAGTTCGTTCACTAAAGCAAACGCATCTGGTACATCTTGGAGGGTACCCGGTCGAATTGAAATCATCTTTTTTAGTGAAGGATGGATGATGAAGGGTGAAAAATAAGAAATTTGTCTGTCTATTATTTACTCTTCAT
Source organism: uncultured Cytophagales bacterium (assembly GCA_963782245.1). Classification (GTDB taxonomy): domain Bacteria; phylum Bacteroidota; class Bacteroidia; order Cytophagales; family Spirosomataceae; genus Spirosoma. The sequence continues at coordinate 73,057 of CAWAJC010000034.1, read as the reverse complement.
GCTTCGTTCCTCACTTTATCCTGCCATTTCAGCAGGGCCGACTGAAAATCGTCGGGTAAATCCGAATCGAACTGCAACCATTCCTTCGTTCGGGGGTGCGTAAAGCCCAGCGATTTGGCGTGTAATGCCTGCCGGGGCAACAGGGCGAAAGCGTTGCCCACAAATGCTTTGTAACTGCCCACCGGACTACCCCGTAAAATACGGTCGCCCCCATACATGGCGTCGCTGAACAGCGGATGGCCAATGTGCTTGAGGTGCGCCCGAATCTGGTGGGTACGGCCGGTTTCCAGATTACACTGCAACAGGGTTACGTAGCGCAGGGTCTCCAGGGTTTTGTAGTGCGTAATGGCCCATTTCCCCTTCGATTCATCGTCGTAAATCATCTGCACCTTGCGGTCTTTCAGGCTGCGGCCAATAAATCCCGTAATAGTACCCTGCGGTGGCTCGGGCACCCCCCACACCAGGGCATTGTACGTGCGCTCGATGGTGTGTTCAAAAAATTGCCGGGCCAGGTGCGTCATGGCGTACTCAGTCTTGGCAATCACCATCAGCCCCGATGTGTCTTTGTCAATCCGGTGTACCAGACCCGGTCTGATAGTCCCGTTTCGGGTAGTGGGCAGGTTCTGGAAATGATAGACCAGCGCATTTACCAGCGTACCATCCCAGTTGCCATGAGCCGGATGCACCACCATACCCGCTACTTTGTTGATAACCAGCAGATCATCATCTTCGAAGACAATATTGATGGGGATGTTTTCAGGTTTGATATCGGTCTCGCGGGGTGGGTGAGGCAGCGAAACGGTAATGACATCCGACGGTTTTATTTTATAACTGGCCTTCGTCAGGTTCCCATTCACCCGAACCGATTCGGCATCGATAGCGGCCTGAATTTTGGTTCGGGTAGCATTCTGAAGCCGGTCCATGAGGAATCGGTCAATCCGCAGCAGGCTCTGGCCTTTATCGACCACAATGCGGTGATGCTCGTATAATTCGTCGTCTTCGGGTAATTCGTCTTCAGTTTCCGCTACCATTTTCTCAGCTTTGCAGGCCTATCAGGCAAACCGCAAAAATACGGATTATGGACGAACTTGCCCGGCAACTGGCTCAATTGGCCGAAAACTCTCCCATTCAGTGGCTTGCCGACCCGTTTCCCGAACCGGTCAACATCCGGCTGTTACTAAAACGCGACGACCTGCTGCACCCACAGGTGTCGGGCAACAAATGGCGCAAGTTAAAATATAACCTGCTGGCGGCTCGTGAGCAGGGCTTATCGACGTTACTGACGTTTGGCGGTGCGTATTCGAACCATCTCTACGCGACGGCGGCTGCCGGGAGGGTTTTCGGGTTCAACACCATTGGCCTGGTCCGGGGCGATGAACTGGCCCGCAAGCCGCTAAACGCTACGCTGACGTTTCTGCCAGTTGTGCGGGATGCAACTTGCATTTTGTAAGCCGAACCGATTACCAGCATAAAGACGAGCCGGAATACCTGGCTAGACTAGTGCAGCAATTTGGCCCCTGCTATGTACTACCGGAAGGTGGCACGAATGAACTGGCCATCCGGGGCACGGCTGAACTCGTCCCTGAATTAATAACACAACTTGGTTTCGCGCCTGATTACGTTTGCTGCCCGGTGGGTACGGGGGGGACGGTAACGGGGCTAGCGCAGTCGGCACCAGCTGACATAACGGTACTGGGATTTATGGCCCTCAAACTCCCGGAGCCCGACTAGCCCGAGGGATGGCTACCAGATAACCGAATTACCACTTCGGCGGCTACGCCCGAACAACCCCCATACTACTGGATTTTATTCGTGCCTTCGAGCAAAAAACGGGCGTGATGCTGGAGCAGGTGTACACCGGCAAGATGCTCTACGGTATCTACGACCTCGCCCGGTGGGGCTACTTCCCCGATGGAGCCACCGTAGTTGCCGTGCATACGGGCGGCTTGCAGGGGCGGAGCGGAGAGTTGGATGCGTGATATATGGATTCTCATACTAGAATGCGTAGCTAGATGATTGGGGTTCCACGTTCCGCGTTTTCTTCACGCAGTTCAGCGAAAATTGCCTGCAATTCAGGGTCATTCTTGTAGGCTTCAATCGCTTCCTGCTCACGGACCAGCTTTTCTGGGACAGTCAGGTTTTGGGAAACGTACTACTTATTCGTTAAAACGCAGTTTTTACCCTTCTGTCCGAAGCCCATTGTTCCATAAATTCCTTACCTTGCTTTTATGGAAACGATTTTTACGACTGAGCGCGTCCGGCCGTTGCTGGCCCGGGTTCGGGACTTTGTCGAAACGGAACTGATTCCGCTGGAAGCGGGCTTTTTGCATCAAAACCTTGGTAAGCTAATTCCCATCCTCGACCAGAAACGGGATGCCGTCAAAGCCGCCGGGCTGTGGGGGCTGGCCCTCTCCAAAGCCGACGGTGGACATGGCCTGACGCTCTGCGAATTTGGGCAAATCAGCGAAGTGCTGGCTTACGCACCCTTTTTTGGGCATTACGTGTTCGGCTGTCAGGCTCCCGATATTGGTAATATTGAACTGCTCCACAACTTCGCGTCGCCGGAACTGAAAGAACGGTATTTGAAACCACTCATGGCCGGTGAAATACGTTCCTGTTTTTCCATGACCGAACCCGAATTTGCCGGGTCAAACCCGACGCGGATGGCTACTACCGCCGTGCGGGAACGTAATGACAGTGGGGAAGAAGAATACGTTATCAATGGTCGTAAGTGGTTCACGTCATCGGCCGATGGGGCGGCTTTTGCGGTGGTTATGGCCGTTACCAATCCCGATGCAGCCCCGCATCAGCGGGCCAGTATGATTATCGTGCCGACGGATACGCCGGGCTTTACTATAGAACGCAATATTCCGGTGTTTGGCGAAGCGGGGGAAGGCTGGTTTAGTCATTCCGAAGTAACTTATACCGATTGTCGGGTGCCGGTGTCAAACATCATTGTGGGCGAGGGCATGGGCTTCAAGCTGGCGCAGGAGCGGCTGGGGCCTGGGCGGGTGCATCACTGCATGCGCTGGATTGGCAACGCCGAAAAAGCCCTCGACCTGCTATGTAAACGGGCGGTATCCCGCGAAATTGAAGACGGGGTGATGCTGGGCGAAAAACAGTTTATTCAAGACTTTATTGCCGAAAGTCGGGCCGAAATTGATGCCTGTCGGCTGTACGTACTTAACACAGCGCACATGATTGATACGGTGGGCGTGAGTAATGTACGGGATGCCGTATCGGGCATCAAGTTTTACGTCGCCAATGCTTTTTTGCGGGTTCTCGACCGGGCTATTCAGGTACACGGTGCCCTGGGCGTGACGGACGATATGGTACTGTCGGCCATGTACCGGCACGAGCGGGGTGCCCGCATCTGGGATGGGGCCGACGAAGTACACAAGCAGAACCTGGCCGCCAGTATCCTCAAAAAATATGGACTGGATATCAAAAAGAAAGCCAAAGAGTTGCGCCAGTTCCGGCAGATGATGGCGGCAGGGGAGGTGGTGATGGAAACGGGTGATAAAGGGTAAATGGTTGAATGTCTATGTTCCGTGCGTTCCGTTCCGTAAGCGGGCGGTTTAAACCGCCCGCTTACGGAACGGAACGCACGGAACAGCCAGGTTGAATTACCCGCAACCACCCTGATGTGTCCTTTATTCTTTCCAGACTAAACACAACCAGTTTTTTTGATGATTCCCCCCGATTCCCCCCGCTCCGTCCGTACCGGCGAAGAACTTGACCTGGATAATCTCAACGAATACCTGGCACATCAGGCTCCCGATATGGGCGATGTGCTTGACGTCCGGCAGTTTCCGGGAGGATTCTCTAACCTGACGTACTGGCTCAAAACCGCCACGGGCGAATACGTGCTGCGTCGGCCACCGGTGGGAGCCAACATCAAAGGGGGGCACGACATGGGCCGGGAATTTCGGGTGCTGTCGCTGCTGAAAGGGAATTACGACAAAATTCCGAAGCCGGTCGTTTACTGCGAATCGCCCGACGTGCTGGGCGCTCCTTTTTATGTCATGAGCCGGGTGAATGGTATTATTTTGCGGGCTCCGATGGCACAAACCCTGAACATCGCCCCGGAGCGAATGCGTCAACTCTCGGAAGCCTTGGTGGATAACCTGGTTGCCATTCATCGGCTGGATATTAATGCTACTGGTCTGATTCAATTGGGGAAACCCGATGGCTACGTGCAGCGGCAGGTGGAGGGGTGGAGCAAACGCTACCGCAATGCCGAAACGAATTTGATACCAGCCATGAACCAGGTGGGGGAGTGGATGCACCGGCATTACCCCGCTGAGCAGGCACCGGCTTTTTTGCACAACGACTACAAATTCGATAACGTCCTGCTTGCCCCGGACCCCGCCACCAATGAACCGAGGCCCGTCATAACGGGCGTGCTGGATTGGGAAATGGCCACCGTGGGTGACCCACTCATGGATTTGGGGGCCACGCTGGCCTACTGGTCGGAAGCAACGGACAGCCCCGCTTACAAAAACTTCAACCTGACGTGGCTACCCGGTAACCTGACCCGGCAGGAAGTGGTGGCTCGTTACGCCGAACGCAGTGGCCGCGACCTCAGCGGTATACTGTTTTACTACGTGTTTGGGCTGTATAAAAACGCTGTCATTGCCCAGCAGATTTACGCCCGCTGGAAACAGGGCCACAGCCAGGATGCCCGCTTTGGCCACCTGCTACCCATGATTATGGAGCTAGCCGCGAAAGCGGCCGACTCCATTGAGCGGGGAGACGACCTGTTTGCCAGCCATTAAATAAACACACTGGTAGTGATTAGCCCGATTTTTTCATCAATAACCTAGTACTAAAATCACTTCATGAACAGACGTAATTTCATCAAAAGCAGCTCCGTAGTGACTGTTTCAGCGGCTTCGCTTACGGCGGCCGCTTGTGCTGCTCCCAAAAAAGATGAGTCGGAAGATACCGCCGTTTTCACCGACGACTTTGACCTGAACGAAGTAACCATCGGTGAGTTGCAGAAAAAAATGCAGTCGGGTGCGGCTACGGCCGCATCCCTCACCCAACAGTATCTGGACCGGATAGACACCGTCGATAAAAAGGGTCCCGGCCTGAACGCGGTCATTGAAGTCAACCCCGATGCGCTCACGATGGCTAAAGCCCGGGATGAGGAGCGGAAAGCGGGCAAGGTACGGGGACCCATGCACGGCATTCCCATCCTCATCAAAGATAACATAGATACCGCTGACCAGATGATGACAACCGCCGGGGCTCTGGCGTTGGAAGGCCACAAAGCAGCCAAAGATGCGTTTGTCGTTGAAAAACTACGGGAAGCCGGGGTGGTGATATTGGGGAAAACCAACCTGAGCGAGTGGGCCAACTTCCGTTCTACCCGGTCGAGCAGCGGCTGGAGCAGCCGGGGCGGGCAAACCCGTAACCCCTACGTGCTGGACCGGAGTCCGTGCGGTTCCAGTTCGGGCTCCGGGGCGGCTGCCGCTGCCAACCTGTGTGCCGTGGCCGTGGGTACCGAAACGGATGGCTCCGTCATTGCCCCCGCATCGTTTTGCGGGCTGGTCGGTATCAAACCCACGGTGGGACTGGTGAGCCGCAGCGGCATTATTCCCATCTCCAAAACGCAGGATACCGCCGGGCCCATGACCCGAACCGTTACCGATGCCGCTATTCTACTCGGTGCCATGACGGGTGTCGACCCAACCGACGCTGCCACGGCAGAAAGTACCGGTAAAGCCGCCACCGACTACACACCGTTTCTGAAAACCGGCGGGTTGTCGGGCAAGCGTATCGGAGTCGAAAAGTCGTTTATGGAAGGGCAGGAGGGCGTAGTGTCGTTGTACAAACAAGCCATCGACGTGCTAAAAAAGCAGGGCGCAACGGTCGTTGAAGTGGACCTGCTCAAAAGTATCCGGACGGTGGGCGGAGCTGAATTTACCGTGTTGCAATACGAATTCAAAGACGGCGTAAACAACTACCTTGCCACCGCCAACGCAGGCGTTAAGACGCTGGCGGATGTGATTGCCTTCAACCGGAAAAACGAGGCCAAAGCCATGCCCTTCTTTAAGCAGGAAACGCTCGAAAGCAGCGAGGCCAAGGGTGATTTGTCCAGTAAGGAGTACACCGATGCCCTCGCTAAAACGCGGGGTTCACGCCAGATCATTGACAAGTTGATGGCCGACAATAAACTGGATGCCGTTTGCGGAACCAGCATCGGTTTCGCAGGCTGCATCGACCTGATCAACGGCGATTATGATACGGGCTTCTACTTCTGCCCTCCAGCGGCCATGGCGGGGTATCCGCACATCACCGTTCCTATGGGCAACGTACATGGACTACCCGTTGGGTTTTCGTTTATTGCCGGTGCCTGGCAGGAAGGGCCGCTCCTGGCGATGGCCTACGACTACGAACAGGCATCGAAAAAGCGGGTGAAACCTACATTCATCACCTCGCTGATTCCTGCCTGATCCGATTGATGCTCCTGTCTTTAAGCTGGTATTAAAGTCTGAAGCCGTTTAAACTCTCCTCAATTGAAAAAATGCTGTTTTTTTGTCATTCCGACCGCAGGGAGGAATCTTAAAGTTGCTCGTTGGGGAAGTTCAAGGTTCCTCCCTGCGGTCGGAATGACAAAAAAGGCCTGAATCAACTTCATTAACCCCTTTTTCAAACTAGACTTCGTGAAACATATCTTCTTATCCCTTACGGTTTGTCTCTTTGCCACAACCCTCAGTATTGCCCAATCAACAAGTAAGCAACTGCCGCGCATTGGCATCGCTGGTTTGGGCATCGAGTCCAGTACATTTTCTCCCGCCGTTACGCAGGAAGAAGCTTTTCACGCCAAATATGGTCCGGCCGTGTTTACGTCCTATCCGTTTTTGAGTGCCAACTCTCCCTTGCGGCAACAGGCCACGTGGCTCCCGGCCCTGGTTGGAAAATCACTGCCCGGTGGGGCCGTCACGCGGGAAGCGTATGAATCGCTAGTGGGGAAAGTACTGGATTCGCTTAGGAAAAATGGCCCGTACGATGGCCTGTACTTTGACATTCACGGAGCCATGAGCGTGGTCGGGCTGGATGATCCGGAAGGGGATTTTATTACCCGCATCCGTAAGGTAATCGGCTACAAAACGCTTATTTCCACGTCGATGGATCTGCACGGCAACGTGTCGTGGCGATTGGCGCAAAACACGGATCTGATGACCTGTTACCGAATGGCACCGCATGAGGATGCCATGCAGACGAAAGAGCGGGCGGTGACCAATCTGCTGGAACGCCTGAAAAGCGGTAAGGGGAAACCCGCCTACAAAGCCTGGATTCCGATCCCGATTTTGCTACCCGGTGAACAAACCAGTACGCGCATCGAGCCGGGAAAAAGTCTGTACAAACAGGTGGCACCCCTCGCCGATAATCAGCCCGGTATTGTGGATGCGGCCATCTGGATTGGCTACGCCTGGGCCGATGAACCCCGCAACCACGCCGTCGTGATGGTAACCGGCGACGATAAGGCAAAAGTCACTCAGGCTGCCGAACAACTGGCGAATGCCTTCTGGAACGCACGAAACCAGTTCGACTTTGTGGCACCGGTTGGCACGCTGGAAAAAAGCCTCGCCGACGCGCTGGCCAGTAAAACCCACCCCTTCTTTATCAGTGATACCGGCGATAACCCAACGGCCGGTGGCGCGGGTGATGTAACCTGGACGCTTACGCAGTTGCTGGCCCGGCCGGAGTTCAAATCGGCCGACGGTCCTTCGCTGATTTACGCGTCCATTCCCGACCCCGACCTGGTTAAAAAAGCTATGGCGGCTGGTGTGGGTGGTCAGGTGGACGGGGTAGCCGGGGCGCGGGTCGACGCCCGTTTTGCCCCGCCTGTTCCTATCAAAGGAACCGTTGAATCAATCGTTAAGGGTGATGTTAATGCGGAGGTTGAGGTGGTGGTGAAAGTGGGTAGTATCCACATCATTGTGACCCAGAAACGAAAGCCTTACCATAAGGAAGCTGATTTCACCCGGCTGGGCCTGAACCCCCGAACTGCCGATATTGTGGTCGTGAAAATCGGTTACCTGGAACCCGAACTCTACGCCATGCAGGCGGGCTGGATAATGGCCCTGACGCCCGGTGGTGTTAATCAGGACCTGGCCAGCCTGCCTTACAAACGCATCAAACGCCCCATGTTTCCGCTCGACAAAGACATGCCCGACCCAAAGCTGTCGGCTCAGTTTGTGCCGCTTTCGGGGGAGTCGAAGTAGCCGTACCAGGGTGGGAAAAGCAGTCAATATTTTTTCGAAATTATTCCTAAACTCCTATGGAGTAGATGGAACAAACTAAGTAGACAAAGTATTGATATAAGTACCTGCCTACATTGACAGGGGGGACTAGTTAAACCAGTTGAGTCATGCCTAAAGCCATTAAAGGAACGGTGTTTTATACCCTTCCAGAAGCAGCTCAGGAATTGCACATTACGATTGGACGATTGAAAGGGTACCTGGATCAGAGTCGGTTAATCAGCGAACGCATTGGCCGGACAGAATTTATCAGAGAGCAGGTACTGCGAACGTACATGTCCAAACGTGGTCTGACACTCGAATGATGGGGGATGAGTGCCCTGATGCCGTTAAGTTGTGCTCGCACACATAGCAGATAAACCGTGTGGAAAGTCAGAAAGCGAATACCCTGAGAATACTTTGTCTCACCGGGTTATTCGCTTTTTGCTGTACTAGCATTAGGGGTAAGTGGCAACCGATGCCACCGGTTATCAGGCCCTGGCAATCATCCGGTCGAATACAGTGCGTTGTTCCTTCATGGACGCAACCTTATCGGCGGGGTTAGTATGGCATTCGAGGAGCACCCAGCCGGCGTACTTCATTTTAACCAGGTTATTCAGCAACTGCTGATACGGGTAATCGGTGCGGTCCAACTCCCGGACGTGGCAGGTAGCCCCAAAACGGTTTTTGACTAAATCGAAATTGTGTTGAAACCCTTTTCCGTTCAAATCCTGCGGATTGCAGTTCCAGCAGATGGTGGCGTTGGGGTGATTGGCGACATCCATGATTCGTTTGGTCATCGGCAGTTCCTGCGTTTCTTCACCGTGTACTTCCAGCCGAATCTGCTGCCCCAGTTCCGCACCATACCGGGCCAGCTCGTTCAACGATTCGCCAATCTGGGTGATGGTCTTCTCAACGGGTATCTCTTTGTGCAGGGCGTTGGGTTTCACTTTAACCCCCGTCCCCCCCACATCGGCACTCAGTCGGATAAACTCCTTAGCCCGCTCAATCGACTCGTTCAGCTTGCCCTGGTCCACGTAATCGAACTGCTGGTTTGTTCCCAGGCCAATAAGCTGCACCGGACTATCGGCAAACCGCTTTTTTACCTCCAGCCGTTGAGCCGCACTGAGATTAGGCATTACGTTGTGGGCATGCTCCACCCGCAACTCCACCCCGTGAATACCGGTATCCGCGCAGTTTTTAATCACCGTGGGCAAATCCCAGTCTTTACCCCACAGGTAGGTGACAAAACCAAGTTTGACTGCCGGTTTTGCCCGTACCACTTCAGCTGCAAAAGCGGGCCCTGCCAGTAGGGAGGCACCCGCCATCAAAGAAATATCTTTCAGGAATGTTTTTCTGTCGATTAGGGACATATCGGTTAGTGTAAAGGTGTCCTGATGAGTCACTTGCTGTTAGCTCCCCGTTGATAGATTATAGTTTTATGTTTAGCTGCAACTGGCCACCCAAGCCTAATTCGACAATTTTCTGGAGTGTAGACAGTCGAACTTCTTTGATGTTATTCTCTATTTTGGATATATAGGATTTCGTTGTACCTACTCTGTTTGCCAGTTCTTCCTGCGTCATTCCCTTTTCAAGTCGGGCCTGGTGAAGCAAAGCTCCCATTTTAAAGCTCTCGTAACCCGCTTCAAGTTCATCCCGTTTGACCGTTCCACACTTACCATAATTTTTGTCCTTGAACTGGTCGAGGGTTAGTACATTATCGTTGTTCGTTTTCATAGTCCTGTTTGATTTTTAGTGCCTTGGCCAACTCTTTCTTCGGTGTTTTTTGACCTTTCTTTTGAAACCCATTCGATACAACGACTATTTTTCCTTCATCAAAGAAACAGAAAATGCGAAAAATGTCAGTGCCAGACTGTACTCTGATTTCGTACAGGCCATCTGTATTTTCCAGGTGTTTCATATAGGTTTCGGGAATTCGGGGTAGCTCTTCTATCAGCCCTAAAGTCCAGATAATCTTGTCCTTTACTTTGTCGCGCTGTTTTGCAAAGAACTCCTGAAAGTAATTTTGTAAAAAAGGATCGTTCGCACTGTTGGGTTTTCGTCCACTAGTCAAAGATAAACAAAAGTTGTCCGAAAGTGCAACTTTCCTTCGTTTTTAAAAGCAGGAATCAGGTTTATATGCTAAAGAATACAGGAAGTTCAGCGGGATTTGTAGCAATACACCTGGGAACGATAAGGGGTAGGATGAATAGAAAGATCAGTTCCAGACTATTCGTCTCATCACGTTGTCCAGGATGACAGGCAGGTGGCGAATCGCGCTGTCCGGCGATGAAGAGTACGAAGAGTAATCTACCGGGGACTCAGGCGGGTACGCTAGCCCGGCGCAACCGGTCGTTGATGGCGCCCCCCAGGCCCCGGTTGGGCACCTGTTCGGCGTAGATGGTGTCAATGGGTAAGGAATCCAGCATGCGCAGGTGGGCGAAGAGGTTTTTGGCCGCTTCGTTCAAGTCCCCGGTGGGGGAGAGGACGCGCTGAAAATCGGGGTTGATACCGCCGAAAGGCTGCCGGAAAGCCAGCGTACCGACGCGTTCGGCCGGCTTCGGACTCTCGCCCGGTGCCAGGAGGACAGCGGTTTGCGGGGGGCGTAGTGGCTACTGAGCATCCCCGGTGCCGCCGGATTGGAGGTTGAATGCGTTCGGACCGCAACGGGGCCAGCCACGGCTTCGATCTGTTCCAGGGCCATACCACCCAGTCGAAACACGGTAAGCTGGTTGTTTTCGACCCCAATAATGGTGGATTCAAGCCCAATATCGGCCGAACCGCCATCCAGAATATACGGTACCTGATTGCCCAGTTGATCGGCCACATGTTGGGCTGTGGTGGGGCTGATATACCCAAACGGGTTGGCACTCGGCGCGGCCAGGGGGAAATCGAGCGAACGGAGTAAGCTAAGCGTCAGCGGGTGCCTGGGAATACGAATCGCTACGGCTGGCAGGCCCGCCGTAACGAGGTCAGGAATCAGGTCGCGCTTGGGGAACAGTAGCGTGAGGGGACCGGGCCAGAACGCTTCGGCCAGCCGCCGGACTGGTTCGGGAATGTGGGTAACGAAGTGGTCCAGCTTACTGATTGCGTCCGTATGAACGATGAGCGGATCGAAGGACGGGCGATTTTTTACCCGGAAAATCGTCAAAACCGCATCCGGGTCAAGGGCGTTGCCCGCCAGGCCGTAAACGGTTTCGGTAGGAATGCCAACCACGTTGCCCGCTTCCAGCAATGCTTTTGCTGCCGCTACATCTGTACCAATCTGTGCCATTCGGTTTAGGGTATTGCAGTTTAGGGTTGGCTGACGCAGGAACTATCAACGCGTCAGCCAAACCATAAACTGAAAACCGGGTTAGTGGTCTCCGCCGTGTCCGTGAACATGGCCGTGCGCCAGTTCGTCTTCGGTGGCTTCCCGGACTTCCATAATTTCGACGTCGAAAAATAGATTCTGGTCAGCCAGCGGGTGGTTGGCATCGACGGTTACGAAGTCGGCGTCAACTTTAGTGACGGTAATAACCTGTCCCTCGTTGGTTTCAAACTGCATCCCCACTTCAATTTCCTGGCCGCCAAACGCTTTGCGGGGGACTTCTTCCAGTAGGGCGGGATCACTTACTCCGTAGCCTTTTTCGGGCGAAACGTCAATCTGGAAATGATCGCCTGTTGTGTGCCCTTCCAGTCCTTCTTCCATGCCCGGAATCAGGTTGTTAGCACCATGCAGGTAATAGAGCGGATCGCTGCCCTCACTGGTATCCAGCACGTTGCCTTGGCTGTCGCGTAGCGTATAATGAATTCCCGCTACTTTGTCTTTTGCTATAATCATGGGATTTTCTGCTGTTATTTTTTCTTTACTACAACAACAGAATAGACAAAGTTACTTTTTGATCGGGTCATAATCGGCGAAAGATTGATTTATTCCGGTAATCCGGGCCTCGACGAGCTGGTTATTTCGCCGTCTGATTCGTCTGGTTCATCGTCGAGCGTAGCGCGGACTTTTTCCATAAACGACTTTATTTTTTGCAGCTTCCCGATGTATCGGGCGTTCTCCCGTCGCCGTTCATCCCGCAGTTTCAGGTATTCGCGGGCACCGGGCAGGGTGAATTTCTGCCGGTCGATCAGGTCCAGAATTTCCGTGAGGTGGTCGATGTCGGCCTGGGCGTAAATACGGTCGCCGGAGCGGTTTTTCTTCGGCTGAAGTGTCTTGAACTCTTTTTCGTAATAACGAAGCTTGGAGGCATTGATGCCGAATCGCTCGGCCACTTCCGTGATGCTGTAATACAATTTGCCGCTACCTTCCATCCTACAAACTTGCTGACCTTCGGGTAAACCTGCAAGTTTTTGGCGTAAATTTGTAAGACGGTAGTAAGTTGTAAGTCGATCAGTTAAGTTGATCAGTAATGTTAGGATTGGATAACTCGTGTACCGCTGTCACTACTGCTCATTACCAACTTACTACTTGATAACGTATAACTGCTTTATGACTTCCCACGAAATACGTCGGCACTTTCTCGAGTTTTTTCAATCCAAACAACACCTGATTGTGGCGTCGGCCCCACTCGTTGCCAAGAACGACCCTACCCTGATGTTCAACAACTCGGGCATGGCGCAATTCAAGGATTTTTTCCTCGGCAACGGTACGCCCCCGGCCAAACGGGTGGCCGACACCCAGAAATGCCTGCGCGTATCGGGTAAGCACAACGACCTGGAAGATGTAGGCTTCGATACGTATCACCACACCATGTTCGAGATGCTCGGCAACTGGTCGTTTGGGGATTATTTCAAAAAAGAAGCCATCGAATGGGCGTGGGAACTGCTCACGGACGTGTATCAGTTACCCAAAGACCGGCTTTACGTATCGGTCTTTGAAGGGGATGAAAAAGATAATGTACCCTTCGACCAGGAAGCGTTCGACCTCTGGAAACCCATCGTGGGCGAAGACCGGATCATCTACGGTAACAAGAAAGACAACTTCTGGGAAATGGGCGAAACCGGTCCTTGCGGCCCCTGCTCCGAAATTCACGTCGATTTACGCTCAGCGGAGGAAGTAGCCGAAAAACCGGGTAAAGAACTGGTCAATGCCGACCATCCGCAGGTTGTGGAGATCTGGAACCTGGTGTTCATGCAGTTCAACCGCAAAGCCGACAGTTCGCTGGAGCCACTGCCCGCCCGGCACGTAGATACGGGTATGGGTTTTGAGCGGTTGTGCATGGCTATTCAGGGCAAAAAATCAAACTACGACACCGACGTATTTACCGGAACGATTCGCGTTATTGAAGAAATTTCGGGCTTACACTACGAAGCAGGAACCAGCAAGCCCGATGTGGCCATGCGCGTCATTGCCGACCACATTCGGGCGGTATCCTTCGCCATTGCCGATGGACTGGTGCCGAGCAACGCCAAAGCGGGGTACGTTATCCGGCGGATTCTGCGCCGGGCCATCCGCTACGGGTACTCGTACCTGAACCTGACGGAGCCGTTTATGACCAAACTCGTACCTACACTGGCCCTGCAGTTTGCCGACGTATTCCCCGAATTGAACGCCCAACGCGATTTTGTGGCCACCGTCATTCGTGAAGAGGAAATCGCCTTTTTGCGGACGCTGGGAACGGGTCTGGGCCGGCTGGATCAGATCATTGCGGACCTGGGTAAAGACGGGAAGAATGAAATTCCCGGCGAAACAGTCTTTGAACTCAATGACACCTTCGGTTTCCCGGCCGACCTGACCGCGCTGATTGCCCGCGAAAAAGGGCTTGAGTATCGACGAAGCCGGATTTCAGAAGGCATTGCAGGAGCAGAAAGTCCGGTCGCGGAAAGATGCCACTTCATCGGCAGGTGACTGGATTGAACTGGTTGAAACGGACAAGATCGACTTCGTGGGGTACGACCAGCCCGAAACGGAAGCGCACGTGGTGAAATACCGTAAAATTCAGAATAAGCAGGGGACACAGATACAGGTTGTGCTCGACAAAACGCCTTTCTACGCCGAGTCGGGTGGGCAGATTGGTGATACGGGTACGTTACGCCTGTTCGTTGGCCCGGAAGAAATTGGTACGCTCACGGTGCTGGACACGAAGAAAGAAAATGACCTGGTCATTCATATCGTGGAGGCCGTGCCAGGCATCGACGAGCTGCTGACCGAAGCCGATTCGGTTTATGCCGCCATCAACGTCCAGCGTCGCGACCTGATTGCCAGCAACCACTCCGCTACGCACTTGTTGCACTCGGCCCTGCGTGAGGTGGTGGGTACGCACGTCGCCCAGAAGGGTTCGTACGTGGGTCCCGATGCCCTGCGGTTCGACTTCTCGCACTTTAGCAAAGTAACGGACGAACAACTGACCGAAGTAGAGCGCATCGTGAATGAGAAGATCCGGGAAAATACCAAACTGGACGAGCAGCGCAACGTGCCCATTGAGCAGGCTAAAGCGCTGGGGGCTACGGCCCTGTTTGGCGAGAAATACGGCGATTTCGTTCGCGTCATCACCTTCGATCCCCGCTACTCGGTGGAGCTTTGCGGAGGTACGCACGTACCGGCTACGGGCCACATCGGGCTGTTCAAACTGACCAGCGAAGGGTCGGTTTCAACGGGCGTCCGGCGGGTAGAGGCTAAAACCTCAGCGGGTGCCGAAGCCCTTATCAATGAGCAGATGGCGGTGGTGTCGGAGTTGAAAGAACTTCTGAAAGCCCCCAAAGACATCGTGAAAGCGGTACAGTCGCTACTCGATGAGCGGACTGCGTTGCAGAAACAGATCGAAGCCCTGCAAAATGAAAAGGTGCAGCAGCTGAAAAGCCAGTTGCTGGACAAAGTCGAGCAAGTAAATGGCCATTCCCGGTTGGTTGAGCGGGTAGATGTGCCTAACGCCGATGCGCTCAAGCAACTGGCCTACGACCTGAAAGCGAAAGTCGATAACCTGGCCCTGGTGCTGGGTGCCGACATCAATGGAAAACCACAACTGGCCGTGATGCTGCCTGATTCGCTGATTCAGGACAAGAAAATGAACGCGGGTCAGGTGGTGAAAGAACTGGCCAAAAACATCAAAGGTGGTGGGGGCGGTCAACCGTTTTTCGCCACGGCGGGCGGGACCGACTCATCGGGTCTGGATGCCGCGCTGGCGCAGGGTAAAGAGTTGCTGGGGTAATTCATCTGAGCTTTCCGAACTTATCAAACCAAACCTATAAGGTCTCAAAGTCCTTATAGGTTTTTTATATAACCCCAAAAATTCTATGAGAAAAACGCTACTAGTTCTCCTGTTGGGCAGTTACTGTGCGTCTGCCCAGTCACTCTCTACCGCCGAGAAAGGTGTTCTGACTACCGTAACGGCGCAAATGCCACAAACCGAAGCCTTTCTGGAAAAGGTCGTCAACATAAACAGCGGCACCCTTAACAAAGAAGGCGTTCGGCAGGTAGGCGATCTGATGGGCGCGGAACTGGCTAAACTGGGTTTTACCATCGAGTGGGTTACCCTGCCCGACTCGCTGAACCGGGCGGGGCATCTGGTGGCTACCCGGCGGGGCACCAAAGGCAAAAAACTTTTCCTGATTGGCCACCTGGACACGGTGTTCGAGAAGAGCCTGCCGATGGAGCCGTTTACCCGCCTGAACGACTCGACCGCATCGGGGCAGGGCGTAAACGATATGAAAGGGGGCGACGTGCTGGTTATTGCCGCCCTCAAAGCCCTGCATACCCAGAAACTGCTGGATGATACCAGCATCACCGTTTATTTCACCGGCGACGAGGAGAGTTCGGGCGGGGTGGAGAGCCGACTGGATTTTATTGAGCGAGCCAAGCAGGCCGATGCCGCGCTGGCTTTCGAAACGGCGCAGGGCCTGCGCAGCGTTACCACGGGTCGGCGGGGGTCGAGTAGCTGGACACTCAGCGTAAAGGCCCGCTCCGGCCACTCGTCGCGTATCTTCAGCGACTTAGGGTACGGGGCCATTTATGAAGCGTCCCGCGTGCTCACCGAGTTTCGGCGGGTGCTGGGGCAGGAGCAGTACCTTACTTTCAATCCGGGCCTGATTGTGGGGGGCTCTGAGGTGCATTTTGATCCTAAAACGGCCAAAGCCGATGCCATCGGCAAAACAAACATCGTAGCCGGTTCAACGCTGGTGAAGGGTGATCTGCGTTTTCTCGGCGAAGCCCAGAAAGAGAAAGCCCGCGCCCGGATGCGGGAGATTGTAGAGAAGAGTCTGCCCCTCACCGGCTCGAAAATTACGTTTTTCGATGGTATTCCGTCCATGGAGCCGTCAGCGGAAAACGACAAACTCCGGGCGGTGGTGGACAACGTCAGCCGGGATATGGGTTTTGGTCCGGTTACGGCGGGTGACCCTGGCTCGCGTGGCGCGGGCGACGTATCCTTCGTGGCGGCTTACGTGCCCTGTCTGGATGGGCTGGGTGCATCGGGCAAGGGCGCGCACAGCATTGAAGAAACCATGAATCTGGCCGAGTTCCCGAAGCTGATTCAGCGCACGGCCATTCTGCTTTACCGGCTAACGCGCTAGCCAACGCGGGTATTCTATCGTATTATGAACCAACCCATTGGCGTATTTGACTCCGGCTACGGTGGCCTGACCGTTATGCGCGAAATTGTCCGCCAGTTGCCGCAGTATGACTACCTGTACCTCGGCGACAATGCCCGGACGCCCTATGGTACCCGCTCGTTCGATACCGTGTATCACTACACCCTGGAATGCGTTCGGCATCTGTTCGACCGGGGTTGCCGACTGGTTATTCTGGCCTGTAATACGGCGTCGGCTAAGGCCCTGCGGAACATTCAGCAACTCGATTTACCCATTCTCGCGCCCGGACTGGATAGTCCCGGACTGGATGGTCCGGACCGGCGGGTGCTGGGCGTAATCCGGCCCACAACGGAGGTGATAGGTACCTACACCAAAACTGGTACCGTTGGGATTCTGGCCACGCGGGGAACCGTAACGTCGGAATCGTATCTTGTGGAAATTGAGAAGTTCTTTCCGGAACTACAGGTGTTTCAGGAAGCCTGCCCGATGTGGGTACCGCTCGTCGAAAATGGTGAGTACGACAGCCCCGGAGCAGACTATTTCGTCGAACAGCACATTGACCGGCTAATCGCGCAATCTCCCAACATCGACACAATTTTGTTGGCCTGTACACACTACCCACTGCTGCTGGACAAAATCCGTCAGTACGCGCCCGACCATACGACAATTCTGACACAGGGCGGTATTGTAGCCAATAGCTTATCGGATTACCTGATCCGCCACCCCGAACTGGAACGGCAAATCAGCCGGTACGGCAAGCGGACTTTTCTGACCACTGACTCAACGGAGGACTTCGACCGACAGGCGACCGTTTTCTACGGCGAAGCCGTTCGGTCAGCACCGGTGTAGCCCAACGCCTTGATAAGGGGATAAACTTATGTTGCCCGGACAATTACAATTAGTGGGCGAATAGTGCTCCTGTTAGCTGGGGAAAGGGGCTCCTGCATTGAAAATGGCGGTTGCCAGTCGTTAGTTTACCAACCAAACGTTTTTTACCGAAGAGACAATCATGAATCGTCGTCGTTTTGTTCGGCAGTCAGCCGCCGTGGGAGTCGGGGTATTTGTGGGTGGGTCGAGTCAGGCACAGGCTACTGAACCCACGTTCCCGGTGGTACGGACAGCACCCACCAACCGAAATTTTACCAGCGAAGCCGTGGAGCAGACCATTGCACGGATGAAGAAAACGATTCGCGATCCCGAACTGGCGTGGCTCTTTGAGAACTGCTTTCCCAATACCATCGATACCACTGTAAAGTACTCCCTGGTTGATGGTGAACCCGATTCATTTGTGATTACGGGCGACATCGACGCTATGTGGCTTCGGGATAGTACCGCGCAGGTGTGGCCCTACCTGTCGCTCATCAAAACGGATGAATCCCTGCGGAAGCTGGTGGCCGGGCTGATTCGCCGACAAACGTACTGCATCCGGCGCGACCCCTACGCCAACGCTTTCTACGCCGACCCAAAGCAGGAGGGGGAGTGGAAAAAAGACCGCACCGCCATGAAACCCGGCCTGCACGAGCGCAAATGGGAACTCGATTCCCTGTGCTACCCCATCCGGCTGGCGTACGGCTACTGGAAGCGCACGGGTGATAGAAGCCCGTTCGATGAGAACTGGGCAAAGACCATGCAACTGGCGGTGCAAACCATGCGAATACAGCAGCGCAAAACTAACCGCGGCCCCTATAAATTTGGCCGGGATACGTTCTGGTCGACGGATACCGTACCGGGTGATGGCTATGGTAACCTGACACGGCCGGTCGGCATGATTCACAGCATTTTTCGTCCGTCGGACGACGCCACGATTTTCCCGTTCTACGTGCCCTCCAACTGGTTTGCGGTTGTTTCGCTGCGGCAACTGGCCGAGATGACCGACGCTATTCGGCCCGGCCGGTCCGCCAGTGCGGTAGATTCGCCCGCGCCCGATGCTATGTTCAGTACTGAGTGCCGGGCACTGGCCGACGAGGTAGAAGCCGCACTGAAAAAATACGCGGTGTACGACCACCCGAAATACGGTAAGATGTACGCGCTGGAGGTAGACGGGTACGGCAACCGTTTATTGCAGGATGACGCCAACGTGCCCAATTTACTCTCATTGCCCTATCTGGGCGCCATGTCCACCGCCGACCCGATTTATAAAAACACGCGTCGGTTCGTACTGAGCGAAGACAATCCGTATTTCTTCCGGGGAAGGCGGGTGAAGGTATCGGCAGTCCGCACACGCTGATTAACAATATCTGGCCCATTGGCGTAACGATGCGGGCACTTACTGCTACCGACCCCGTCGAGATAAAACAGCAGTTACAGATGCTGAAACGAACCCACGCGGGCACGGGCTTCATGCACGAGTCCTTCGATAAAGATGATCCGACGAAGTTTACCCGAAAATGGTTTGCCTGGGCCAATACGCTATTCGGCGAGATGGTACTGAGAGTAGCCACCGAGCACCCCGATATTCTGCGTCAGGTGCTTTAATACACAAATCAAATCGCCCCGGCTATGCACTAGCCGGGGCGATTTGGTGTATCGGTAAATTAGTCTGCAGGCTTATTCTTTACTCGATCAGGGTTTGGTGGCTGTGCTGTCTGGGAGTTGTTGCTGCACCGCTTTCAGACTGTCGGCTCTTGCTTTTTCTTCTGCTTTCGCCTTCTTTTTAAAGAATCCCCGCAGCAGGAAGTTATTCTGAGCCGCTTTCAGATCTTCGTTTAATAGTACCGTGCTGGTGTTCAGGTTTTTGATGGTAGACCTAAGGCTTTGGGCCGTTTCCTGATCGGTGAGCAGCACGCCCAGTGGGCTGTTCGTGTTGTTCAGTTTTTCGGATGCCTTGTTCACATTTTCGGCGGTCCGGCTCAGGGTGTTGATACTCTGGTCGGCCGATGTCATGGCGGATTCAAACCGGGTGGCCGACCGCTTCAGGCGCCGAAATACGGCTGTATCGGTCACCAGTTGATTGGCCAGACGTACCGGGCGTATTCAGTCGGGACGGCAAATTTCGATACCGAACCCGTCAGGTTAACGGTATTGTTGGAGGCTAGTTCCAGGTTTCGCATGGCCCGTTTGAAGTTGTCGGCCACGATGGAATCGGTTAGCACGGCACCCACGGTGCCTTTTCCTTTGCGGAGGTTACCCACCAGTTCTTTAAAGTCTTTGGTGACCCGCAGCAGGTTGTTGTTGTTTTCCTGGAGGGTCGCCATGATCTGATCCGAACTAAGGGCCGCTACGTTTTCAGCCGGTCACCATCTTCCACTTCGGGTTGGCTGGTTGTACCCACCCGTAATGACCACGATTTTGTTGCCAATCAACCCATCGCTGCTAATGGTGGCATTGGCATCTTTGCGGATGAACTGTTGCGAACTCTGCTCAATGTTCATGTCCACTTCCACCTGGGCGGTGCCATAGAAGCTGATGCGCTTAACGGTGCCAATCTTGACCCCCGAAAACCAGACGTTGTTTCCTGCCTTGAGGCCACCCACATCGTTGAAAACCGCTATAATCTTGACGCTCTTGGTAAAGCGTTTTTGCTGCCCTCCCAGCACGAATATGCCGGCAATGAAAATGATAATACCCAGCAGCACGAAAACCCCGACCGATAATATTGCGTTTAGTTGATTCTGTACTCATATAGGTAATCGGTTTACGGTAATCGGTTTACGGTATCACGGTTTATGGTTTTCGGTTGGTTGACGCCTGGGTTGCAAACGCGACAGCCAACCGAATACCGAACACTGAAACCCATAAACCTTCCAGTCAATTCACAAAATTGTAATTATAAAACTGCTTTACCCGTTCATCTGGACCGGCAAATACCTCGTCAAACGGACCAACCTGTTCAAACTTCCCGTCCAGCAACATGGCTACCCGGTCGCCGGTGGTTTTGGCACAGGTCAGGTCGTGGGTAATGATGATGGACGTTGCGTTGAATGCGTTCCCGCACTTCGTTGATCAGGTTGTTGATTTCAATGCTCGTAATGGGTCCAGCCCGGAGGTCGGCTCATCATACAGCATGATTTCGGGATTCAGAATCAGGGTGCGGGCAATACCTATCCGTTTGCGCTGCCCACCGGATAATTCTGACGGCATCTGGTTGATCGTTTGCGACAGGCCCACATCATCCAGCGCTTTTTCAACCGCCTTATCGATATCAGCCCGGCCCAGGTTCCGAACGTTTCGTACCAGCGGAAACTCCAGATTCTCCCGGATGCTCATGCTGTCGTACAGCGCGCTGCTCTGAAACGAAAAGCCTACCTTCTGCCGGAATGCATCCATTTCTTTGGCCCTGAACTGCTGCACATCCTGCCCCAGTACAATGACGCTGCCCGATCGGGTTTGAGTAAGCCAACAATTATTTTTATCAAAACCGACTTTCCCGTACCCGACCGCCCCAGCACGGCCATATTTTCTCCCTGCTTCACTCCAGGTCGATCCCTGGAGCACGTGCAAATCACCAAAGGATTTTCGCAGGTCACGGATGGAGATGACAGAATTTTCGTCGGTTTTACCAGGTTTGCTCATAGCTGAATTCGTTCTGCTCACCGGAATGATGATACAATCTGTAGTGACAGCAACTCTTCGATGAACACTAAAAACATGGAGGTTACTACGGCCGAGTTGGCTGCTTTGCCAACCCCTTCCGTGCCTTTTGATGAATTATAGCCTTTATAGCAGCCAACCATGCCAATGGTGAAACCAAACACGATTGATTTGAGTGACGACGCGAAAATGTCGACGTACGAAATGGCACCGAATATTTCCTGTATGTAGGACGTAAAGCTGGTCTGTTCGGTCTGCTTACATTCAGGAATCCACCGAGCAGGGCAACAAAAATAGTGTACATCGTCAGGATCGGAATCGTAATGGACGTGGCCAGTACCCGGCTAACGACCAGGAATTTGAACGGGTTAGTGCCTGACACTTCCATGGCGTCGATCTGTTCGGTCACGTTCATGGACCCCATCTCGGCCCCGATGCTCGACCCTACTTTTCCGGCCGCAATCAGGGCGGTGACCAGTGGCCCCAGTGCCCGCACAATGGCAATGGCAATCAGTGACGGAAGCCAGGAGGTGGCCCCAAACTCAGCCAGAGAGGGCCTCGACTGGTTGGTAAACACCATACCCGTAATAAACCCCGTTGTCGAAATGAGCAGCAGCGACCGAAACCCTACTTCGTAGCACTGCCGGATAATTTCCTTGAATTCGTACGGGGGAAGGAAAAGCTTCCCGAAAGAAACGACTGACAAAAGCGAACACATCGGCCAGTGCCAGAAACATTCGCTCGAATCGACCGGGCTTGGCTATGGCCGGTGGTGAAGAAGTAGATTTAGTCGTGTCTGACGGCATTTAAAGACTAAAAAAAGGCGAACCGTCGGACAGGCCCGGCGGCTTTGGATTAATAACCAGATTAACGGGTTAGGGTTTAATTCACCGGCAAGTTACTAAACAGTCCCGGTCAATGTATTGGCAAAACGGTCATAACTCAAGAAATAGTTAATCACCGCCGGAAACCAGCAGTCTGCCAATCGAAAACCGGACAGAAAGCGTTACATCAACATAAAAAAACGACCTTTGTTCGATAAAGTGCCAGTAAGCCCTTATTTATGATTGACATTGGACGAATAAATACCTTGACGGCCCTGCGCCAAACCAGCGTTGGCTTTTTCCTCGGCGACCTGTCGGACCGGAAAAGCCAGGATTTTAATAATGATATCCTACTGCCCAATAAATACGTTCCCGACACGCTTTCCGTTGATGATGACATCGACGTATTTGTGTATACCGATTCCGAAGATCGGCCCATTGCCACTACGCTGACCCCGGCTATTCAGCGCAACGAGTTTGCCGCCCTGCAGGTGGTGGCGGTCAGCAGTGCCGGGGCTTTTCTGGACTGGGGGCTGGAAAAAGATTTGCTGGTACCCCACCGCGAACAGGCCCGCCCCATGGAAGTCGGCCAGTGGTACGTGGTGTTTATGTACCTCGATACGGCCACCAACCGACTGGTGGCATCCAGCAAACTAAGTCGCTTTCTGGACCCCGACGTGAGTGACCTGCAAGCGGGCGAGGAGGTGCAGCTACTGGCCTACGAAATCACCGATTTGGGCGTGAATGTCATTATCAACAATCGTCACAAAGGACTGGTTTACGGCAACGAAATTTTCCGCACCGTTCGCCCCGGCGACCCGCTCATTGGTTACGTCAAGCAGGTTCGGGATGACGACCTGGTGGACGTGAGCCTGCAAAAAGTGGGTTTTGAGAATGTAGAGCCCAATGCCCAGCGTATTCTGGCTACGCTCAAAGCCGAAAATGGTTTCCTGCCCCTGAACGATAACAGCCCGCCCGAAGAGATTTACGCTTCGCTGGAAATGAGCAAGAAAACGTTCAAAAAAGCCATCGGCACGCTATACCGGGAGCGCAAAATTCTGATTGAAGAAACCGGCATTCGGCTGGTTTGATTAACTGTTTTGACGTTAAGCTATTAGTTCAATGAACACATATTGGCGCTGTCAGCGCATAATCTGTATCCAGCCTTTGAACTGTTTGTTCAGGAGGGTACTTGATAATCCATAGTAATACGTGCCTGTAGGAAGCCCCTCCCCCTTCCAGTCGTTTTGGTAGGAATCATTCTTGTAAACCCGACTTCCCCAACGATTATATACTTCTAATCTCCAGGGGGTCAGACTTATGTTTTCGATGAAAAACGTGTCGTTTTTTTCGTCGTCGTTAGGTGTGAAAATATTGGGGATGTATCCCGGGCAGTCCGCGACCTGTACCCGAATGGAATCGGTCTGCAAACAGGCGAGCGACTCCGATGTAGCCCAGTATGTACCACTTGCGGATATGGTTAAGGTCGCGCTTTTTGACCCGTCACTCCAATTCAACGGATTGGCAGTTGGATTATCTGGATCGAGTAGTAGCGTAGTTCCCCGGCATACAACCGTATCAGCGGGTAAGCGTAAGGGTTTTTCCTGAGATACTGTAAAGGTATCCGTCACGACACAGGGGCCTGCCGTAGCGGTTACGGAATAAAGACCGGGTTGGCTGATTGTGTACGTGGAAGAGTTAGTTCCATCCTGCCACAGGTAACGGATTTGAGAACTGTTTGGAAGTGAAAAGGATAGACTACGACCCGGACACAGCGTAGTATCAGTAATAGCCAGCATAGGTAAGCCAAGGTTAGTTTCAACTACAGAAATATCATCAACTAAATAGTAACCCCCCTGTCCGCGTTGGTTGAACTCTGTATATTTGGTCTCTGCGTCGGTGAAAAAATTACCAATTGTAAGGTATTGAGCCGCTTCGGTGGCTTGAAAACAACCACTTATTTTATGCCACTGTCCAGGTTGGCTAACGACTCTACTTTCGTTCAATTGCGGTTTATAAGATAGGATGTAAACAGGGTTGAATGTGTCTAAGGGTTGGTTTATTGAGTCTGTAGAAAAATAGCAGCCGATGTTGTTTGTAAAGCAAGAGGCTCTATCAGCATAAGGATAAGGATTGACATAAAACTCAACGTAGTAAGTTTTACCCGGTATTAATTTCTGAATCAATCGGCATTGTAAATATTCCCGATAGGGTTTCTGTTTTGTAGTAGAGGTTAACCGGGGTGATGGATTAACGGTAAATAATCCTGCACAGGCATTTCCACTTCTGGCAGCGTAACCAGTCCGATTTAAACCAACCCGGCAAGAGGTGTCAGGTTGAGCTTCATTGATATGGATGTCGGCAGTACCGTTGGTTGGAGATACCCAGTTTGCGACGTAATGATTAACGTTATCCAGATAAGGATTACTGATTATGCGACAGGGTTTTTGCCGCAATGACTCAAAGCTAGGATTAGGTACAAGATTTTGAGCATGGACCAGCACGACATGGCCAAATAGCCATAACAGAATGGCGTACTTGTGTTTGTAATTTGGCATGGGATACAGGAGGTGTTGAAAACAAATAACCCCGTCAACAAAACAATGGACGAGGTTACGATTTTATTGTACAATATCTTGTGAACTGGTTATATTTCTAGGGATGTGTATTGTGTAGAGTTGGTTTGAAAGATAAAATTCCTACTAGCCTTCGACAGGATGGCCAGAATCCTGACATTTTTGGCGCGTTGTACGTATTAACCAACATACCCTAACCCCGCACCCGGCAGATGAACGTACGCCGTTTTTAAGCCAGAGTCCGGCCACAGAAATGACGAATAGTCGTCCTGTCGCGACATAACTTCTTTATACACCAACACCCGAAACAGGTAATAGCGGGTTTCGCGGGGGAGTGTCATGCTGTAGTAATCGCTGTCTTTTCGGCGCCGGAGCTGATTGCTTACGTAGCCCGAACCAGCGTTGTAAGCCGCTGCTACCAACGACCAGGAGCCAAACTGCCGGTACAGATCACGCAGGTGTTTGCAGGCCGCTTCGGTCGATTTTTTGGCATCGAAGCGTTCATCATTCCGACCACCTACTTTCAGGCCCAGGCTACGGGCGGTGCCCGGCATCAACTGCCAGTACCCGGCGGCCCCCGCCCTGGATACGGCCCGGGGACGCAGGTCACTCTCGGCCATCGGGATATACCGGAAATCATCCGGAATGTTGTACTTCTCCATAATCGGCTCAATAATCGGGAAGAATTTGTCGGCCCGTGCCCGGAGTCGGCTCAAGTCGCCGGTGCTGCTACGAAAAAGCGTAAAGACGTGTTTCCAGCGGCTCACCACGTCGGTTTGCTCAAAAGGCAAACCCTCGCCACAGAAATTAACATCCAGCAGGGGCAATTCGGGTGAACCGAAGGCTACTGGTCTAAGTATACCCTGGTCGCTGGACCGGCTGTTGAACAGAGCGGTTGCATCAGATCGGGTTACGGCATGAGGGTTGGAAAATGAAGATTGGGGAATCGCAGATGATCCCACTGCAGGAGCAATTAGCTTGGCCGCAACCGTGACCGCCGGACGAACGATGGCCATCAGTAAGGGGAATTGAACTCGATTGAACAAATCTAATTTCAGGATGGTAATGTTGTTTAACGCACATCGTCGGCATAATAGTTTACTGATGCTTAAATGATTACCTTATTTTAACAGCGATTTGGATAATGTGCCGATTGAGTTGTACGACCGGAAGACATATCAATAAAATGGATTAGAGAAAGTAGACTGGCACACAATCCAGTGCCGGGTACTGAATGAAACAGCATGCTCTTTGAGGAATGTGATGGTTAGAATCGGTTTAAAATAGCGGTCTGTTTCCCGCGCAACTAAGCCAGAGTGTGTGGGCAATTAAGTAGATAGAGAACAAGTGTTCAACTTTAGCCCATGAGACGGCCCCAGTCCACTTTCGACAAAATGAATTCAAGAGATGGCCGGTATAGAAGCGAATGAGCCTGTTCGGCTATGTGGCTAAAGATAATAAGTCTGCGTTACCTATATAGGGTAGCTATTGCTAAGTAAAATTACTTATACAACTATTATGGTGCTGGTCGAGTTAATAAACATTAATCGGTTAATTATCTATATCAGTATGTTTGAGAAAAACTAAGAAAAATGTCTGATTGTCAATAAATTACATTCATAAGTAAAAAATCTGATCTTTTGAAAATTCAGGGAGTGACAGGTTTAGTTTTCCCCGCAAAATTCGTGCGAAACATACTTAATGTTGTAGACATTGTGTGATCGGTAGGTAACAAAAATTGTACCAAACAAAAGTCGTTTGACTCGCGCTAGCTAAGTGAAATACATTGCCGCCGTGGTCTTGAAAATTAATTATACGAAGAGTGTATTGTGGGAACATTTGCTAATGGTAGTGGAGATATCCTGAATGGACAAAGTACAGCAGGACGTATTTATTCTCAGTAGGGTAATTCTATAGTTTCGGTGCGACTCGTTGGTCTGAAATCACTTTGATGAGGGATAAGCAACAAAGGGATACTATCCTGACAACTTGATAAGTTTAAGAACGGTCCGCTGTGGCGGTGTAAATTCCTCTCCCCGGTCCAAGGAACAGCATCATCCCTACGGTATCGACTAACCATCAATCCATAAAGCGAGCCGGATCACTGATGCGATGAAAAGGCGGTAAAGGCGAACCTGATGCCGAATCCCGTCGAGCGGGCATTGATAGCGAAAGCGAAGATACACTTGAACCGTCGTCACAGAGAACTTGCCAACGTAGGTTGACAGGAAAGACCAAAACGGTAAAGGATGGGGGCTGACCAGTTGTAGGGTCAGCGTAAACCCAGGAACTGGCATTTCGATTCAATGACCAGATGCATCTCCCACAAACCCGGCAAAAAGTACCATCCTAATGACTCGACCAACACTTGGCAGGAGCGAAGGAAGTTTCTGTTGGCTCTAGTGGAGTAAGTCCCGATCGCAAGCCAATAGAAAAGGGGATTTCCTTTTTGATACTAAACTAATAACTATCCAGCAAACGGAAGTGAACTAATGTATTAGTTTACTTCCGTATAAATATGTCCTGTTGAAAAAAGAAGGTCCACTCTTTTTGGTCTCAGGTTTGCATGATTAACAACATTCAGTAAACCTAAATGTGTCTAAAATAATGATGTAATGATTTTTTGTTTATTAAGTATAAATATCATTAACAACAAATCAAAAATAAGCTGCACATGCATAGAGACATTATGATATTACGGTTTTCCGGTCCCTACTCATTACCGCAACATACTGCGTAGTGTGATTTCATCTGCTGACCGAATGGACTTGACCTGTCTGCTTCCGCCTTAGTCCGTGCTGATGGCCACGTTGCACCCAAACACTGAATTGCTTGCTGTGCAATTCTAACCACGTATTCCACAATTCATTTAAAATAGCTACTCATGAAAAGGATCTACCAATTCCTCCTTGTCGGGCTCCTTCTGGTGCTGGCGTTTCACTCAGTCAGCGCACAAGATCCCTTTGTTTCCTTGAGCGTACCATTTGGTACCACAAGTAGCAGTTTTACGCAGGATTTCAATTCGTTACCTAGTACGGGAAATTTAACTCTCCGTGTCTCGGGTGCTTCACTGGTGGGAACGTCAGCCAATGGCATATACTCCAATCAGTTGTTGTTACAAACGTCAACGGGAGCACCCAACGTTGTTGGTGTTGTACCACTCTCAGGCCAGTACAGTTTTGGTGAGGAAAATAGTACAAACCGGGCATTAGGTTCTAGCTCGAATCTCACTAATACAGTTTTAAACATAACGCCAATCCGTTATGGAGTACTTATTAAAAATACTACGGGCTTGCCTTTGCAATCCCTTCAAATATCCTACACAGGAAAGCAATGGTACCGGGATGGGGATGGACAAGCGCAGTCGCTAACCTTTGACTACGTGTCGGTGGGGAGTTCGTTCAATGTAGTCGATGCGCTTTTGCTATTAACGGGTGATGTAGTTACACTGGGCACAAATAATTTCAACTCAGTAAATAGCCTTAGTTTCACCAGTCCAAATAACGTAGGAAGCGCTAGTGTTTTGAACGGGAATTTGTCAGGTAACCAGACAAACCCTACAGGTCTCATTACATTTGCCACCCCCTTGCCGGTTAATTCATATATACTGCTCCGGTGGACTGATCGGGACGATGCGGAAGGCATAGGAGACTTATTGGATACGGATCATAGCCTGTCGATTGATGATCTATCGGTCACGGCTAACGTTGTCAACCAGCCCCCGGTGCTGACCGGTACGGGCATCACCAGTCCCCAGTCGGCCACGGTGGGAGTGGCCTATTCGACCACTACGGCGGGGGCCTTCTCCGATCCCGACGGTGGCCCGCTGACCTACTCGGCCAGCACCCTGCCGTCCGGGGTAAGCATCGACCCCCAGACGGGCGTCATCTCGGGCACGCCATCCACGACGGTGGGCAGCCCCTTCACCGTGACGGTGACGGCTACCGACCCCCAGGGGGCCAGCGTGAGCACCAGCTACGTGCTCAATGTGGTACCCGCACCGGCTGTGAACCAGCCCCCGGTGCTGACCGGCACGGGCATCACCAGCCCCCAGTCGGCCACGGTGGGAGTGGCCTATTCGACCACTACGGCGGGGGCCTTCTCCGATCCCGACGGTGGCCCGCTGACCTACTCGGCCAGCACCCTGCCAGTCCGGGGTAAGCATCGACCCCCAGACGGGTATCATCTCGGGCACGCCATCCACGACGGTGGGCAGTCCTTTCACCGTGACGGTGACGGCTACCGACCCCCAGGGGGCCAGTGTGAGCACCAGCTACGTGCTCAATGTGGTACCCGCTGCGACCAGCAACCAGCCCCCGGTGCTGACCGGTACGGGCATCACCAGCCCCCAGTCGGCCACGGTGGGAGTGGCCTATTCGACCACTACGGCGGGGGCCTTCTCCGATCCCGACGGTGGCCCGCTGACCTACTCGGCCAGCACCCTGCCGTCCGGGGTAAGCATCGACCCCCAGACGGGTATCATCTCGGGCACGCCATCCACGACGGTGGGCAGCCCTTTCACCGTGACGGTGACGGCTACCGACCCCCAGGGGGCCAGCGTGAGCACCAGCTACGTGCTCAATGTGGTACCCGCACCGGCTGTGAACCA
The DNA here is from genome assembly GCA_963782245.1 of uncultured Cytophagales bacterium. Classification (GTDB taxonomy): domain Bacteria; phylum Bacteroidota; class Bacteroidia; order Cytophagales; family Spirosomataceae; genus Spirosoma. The sequence continues at coordinate 43,752 of CAWAJC010000034.1, read as the reverse complement.
GCCCCCGGTGCTGACCGGCACGGGCATCACCAGCCCCCAGTCGGCCACGGTGGGAGTGGCCTATTCGACCACTACGGCGGGGGCCTTCTCCGATCCCGACGGTGGCCCGCTGACCTACTCGGCCAGCACCCTGCCAGTCCGGGGTAAGCATCGACCCCCAGACGGGTATCATCTCGGGCACGCCATCCACGACGGTGGGCAGTCCTTTCACCGTGACGGTGACGGCTACCGACCCCCAGGGGGCCAGTGTGAGCACCAGCTACGTGCTCAATGTGGTACCCGCTGCGACCAGCAACCAGCCCCCGGTGCTGACCGGTACGGGCATCACCAGCCCCCAGTCGGCCACGGTGGGAGTGGCCTATTCGACCACTACGGCGGGGGCCTTCTCCGATCCCGACGGTGGCCCGCTGACCTACTCGGCCAGCACCCTGCCGTCCGGGGTAAGCATCGACCCCCAGACGGGCGTCATCTCGGGCACGCCATCCACGACGGTGGGCAGCCCCTTCACCGTGACGGTGACGGCTACCGACCCCCAGGGGGCCAGTGTGAGCACCAGCTACGTGCTCAATGTGGTACCCGCACCGGCTGTGAACCAGCCCCCGGTGCTGACCGGCACGGGCATCACCAGCCCCCAGTCGGCCACGGTGGGAGTGGCCTATTCGACCACTACGGCGGGGGCCTTCTCCGATCCCGACGGTGGCCCGCTGACCTACTCGGCCAGCACCCTGCCAGTCCGGGGTAAGCATCGACCCCCAGACGGGCGTCATCTCGGGCACGCCATCCACGACGGTGGGCAGTCCTTTCACCGTGACGGTGACGGCTACCGACCCCCAGGGGGCCAGTGTGAGCACCAGCTACGTGCTCAATGTGGTACCCGCACCGGCTGTGAACCAGCCCCCGGTGCTGACCGGCACGGGCATCACCAGCCCCCAGTCGGCCACGGTGGGAGTGGCCTATTCGACCACTACGGCGGGGGCCTTCTCCGATCCCGACGGTGGCCCGCTGACCTACTCGGCCAGCACCCTGCCAGCCGGGGTAAGCATCGACCCCCAGACGGGTATCATCTCGGGCACGCCATCCACGACGGTGGGCAGTCCTTTCACCGTGACGGTGACGGCTACCGACCCCCAGGGGGCCAGCGTGAGCACCAGCTACGTGCTCAATGTGGTACCCGCACCGGCTGTGAACCAGCCCCCGGTGCTGACCGGCACGGGCATCACCAGCCCCCAGTCGGCCACGGTGGGAGTGGCCTATTCGACCACTACGGCGGGGGCCTTCTCCGATCCCGACGGTGGCCCGCTGACCTACTCGGCCAGCACCCTGCCGTCCGGGGTAAGCATCGACCCCCAGACGGGCGTCATCTCGGGCACGCCATCCACGACGGTGGGCAGCCCTTTCACCGTGACGGTGACGGCTACCGACCCCCAGGGGGCCAGTGTGAGCACCAGCTACGTGCTTAATGTGGTACCAGCCGCGACTAACACCGTTCCTTTTGCTATCACGGGGGTTACGGTTGTAAGTTGTCAGACCCTTAGTGTTGGTCAACGTCGGATAACTATCCAGCCCCAGTACGCCGGTCTCGATGGTAGTGCGGTTAGCTTCTGGGTTCGCAACGAATCAATGCCCACTACGGCTGCCGGTCCTTACTCGTTCGATCTCTACACGGATAATCCTCAGATTACTCTACAGGCCGTCCAGCAGGGCGTAACGGCTATGTTTGTCTACAACTGGCTGGCTTCTGCCTGCGGAACGAATCCGACCAGCAACCAGCCCCCGGTGCTGACCGGCACGGGCATCACCAGCCCCCAGTCGGCCACGGTGGGAGTGGCCTATTCGACCACCACGGCGGGGGCCTTCTCCGATCCCGATGGTGGCCCGCTGACCTACTCGGCCAGCACCCTGCCGTCCGGGGTAAGCATCGACCCCCAGACGGGCGTCATCTCGGGCACGCCATCCACGACGGTGGGCAGCCCTTTCACCGTGACGGTGACGGCTACCGACCCCCAGGGGGCCAGCGTGAGCACCAGCTACGTGCTTAATGTGGTACCAGCCGCGACTAACACCGTTCCTTTTGCTATCACGGGGGTTACGGTTGTAAGTTGTCAGACCCTTAGTGTTGGTCAACGTCGGATAACTATCCAGCCCCAGTACGCCGGTCTCGATGGTAGTGCGGTTAGCTTCTGGGTTCGCAACGAATCAATGCCCACTACGGCTGCCGGTCCTTACTCGTTCGATCTCTACACGGATAATCCTCAGATTACTCTACAGGCCGTCCAGCAGGGCGTAACGGCTATGTTTGTCTACAACTGGCTGGCTTCTGCCTGCGGAACGAATCCGACCAGCAACCAGCCCCCGGTGCTGACCGGCACGGGCATCACCAGCCCCCAGTCGGCCACGGTGGGAGTGGCCTACTCGACCACCACGGCGGGGGCCTTCTCCGATCCCGATGGTGGCCCGCTGACCTACTCGGCCAGCACCCTGCCGTCCGGGGTAAGCATCGACCCCCAGACGGGTGTCATCTCGGGCACGCCATCCACGACGGTGGGCAGCCCTTTCACCGTGACGGTGACGGCTACCGACCCCCAGGGGGCCAGTGTGAGTACCAGCTACGTGCTTAATGTGGTACCCGCTGCGACTCAGCCTCCGGTTGTGTGCGGAAGTAATAGCCTGGATGGTTCTCCACTACGTGCTTTGTTGCCTATCTATAATTGTCAGCAAGTACAAACTTCGGGGGAAGTTCAGTTTACGGCTGCGGGCGGAAATGCAACAGGGGGCCCTATTGAGTTCATGGCCATTAGCGTTACCAATTGGACAACCAACTGTCATGTCATTATTGACCGGGAAACTCGTACTTCCTGCGATGCCTCACCAATTGAGGTGCGCGTCCGCCAACTGGTAAACGGCAGTTATGTTTATGGTCGCTCATTCATTTTTGACATTCGTCGTCTTTGTCCAATCGCCACCTGTCCAACGCCACCAATACCCAACCGGGCTCCCTATGTGCAGGCCGGTATTGCGGATCAGACGGCCGTTGTTGGTCAGCATTTTACGTTTATGGTTCCTGAAGATGCCTTTGCCGATCCGGATGGCAACTCGTTAATTTATACGTCTAGCCGGTTACCAGACAGCTTCACCTTTAGCAGCGGTTTTTACAGTGCTATCCCGACAGTTGCTCAAACATTATCTGTCACAGCAACAGTTTACGACAATTATGGCGGTCAGGCATCTACTACTTTCAACATCATCGTCCAACCAGCCTCCAGTGCTCGTCTGACCCGTCCCTCATCTGAACCCCATTTGCTGAACGTTCGTGTATTGGGTAATCCAGTGCTTGGTAAAACAGTAGATGTGGAAGTTCAGGGGGCGGAAGGGGATAATCTGCGGTTGTCAGTGGTAGATAGTCAAGGCTATACTATCAGCGAAAGTAGCATTGAGCAAGCTTCTGAATTGGAAAAACAAACGTTACGTATGGGCGATAGTGGTGGATTTTACTTTCTGCGTGTAACTACTCCTACAACTCAACGAGTTATCAAGCTACTTAAACCATAATTAGTATCAGCTTTAACAATAAAGCCCACTTCTCTCCCGGAGAGAAGTGGGCTTTATTGTTAAAGCTGATAGTGTTCTTACCCCGTTTTATGAGCCAGTTTTGACTGGAGCTCAAGCTGCCGGGCGGTTAATCGTCGGGGGTACGAATTAGGCAGGGTCAGGTCATTTTAGGCAGGGTCAGGTCATTTTCCATTAACAAGCCCAGCCAATTCTTCAATTTATTGAAGTTAACCCTTTCTTCAGGCAGAATGACGCCCACTGTGAGCGCTAAGGTTTTCACCAAAGCTGGGCGTAAAAGTCTGGTGGTGTCCTTAGCTTTGTTCAAAAACGAGGAATGAGGAATAGAGTTTCGCAATGTCTTTCTTACTATAGATCAACAATTAAACCTCGCTTTTTGCTATTCTAAACCATTATTGTCTATTAGTGAGAATTATCAACACGCCCTAGTTCGTCAAACGACCTGAACGGCTACCTCGTAATAATCAATAATGGGTAAATTGTCGGAAAACTGTTTCATGCTTGTTATGACTCCCTCCAGAAACCATTTGTTTAGATGCCTTGTGCGCTTCGGTGGTTTCCCAGGGCGTAACCAGCAGGCATTTATTGGCCTCTTCATTGAACAGGGCGCGGCTGTTGGAGAAACTAGCGTGAACGCAGGGCCGACAGAGCCGCGAAAGGAGTTGACCGCTTCGGCGATAGCGTCGGGAGTGAGATAATTCTGTATAATACGTATGTACTTATGTACTTAACCGGGGCTGTTCGTGCAAAACGGTTACGACATAGCAGCAATCGCCTGGAAGTGATTTCACCGAAAAAGAACCAATTTTTCCAAACATTGAGCGACGCGGCCTGTTTATTATATGTACTCTATAACGTTAGAGACACTTTATTGAACACTTAACTCAACTAGTATGACTCCCTACACAAACGAAGCCGCAGGCACTACAACAACCCGTTATAGTGACCAGATGATGACCGCCATGTTCAACGATCGTGACCGGGCCGAAGAGGCTTACGACATGCTGCGCGGTCGGGGTTACGATGATAAAGATGTGAACCTGCTGATGACGAACGAAACCCGCGACAGTCATTTTGCTGAACGTCACGCTGATGACGACGACAACGACACGGACCTGGGCAACAAGGCCATGGAAAAGGCTGGAGTTGGCTCGGCAATTGGAGGCACCATTGGGGCGGTAGTAGCCGCCATTGCCACCATCGGTACGAATCTTATTTTACCCGGCCTGGGCCTGGTTGTGGCTGGACCGCTGGCAGCTGCCTTTGCGGGAGCCGGAGTCGGTGGTTTGACTGGCGGTATCATTGGTGCACTGGTTGGATCAGGTATTCCGGAAGACCGGGCCAAAGAATATGAAACGGCTCTGAAGAACGGGGCCATCATTATGGGTGTGTATCCCAGAAGCCAGGAGGATGCAGACTTCCTGCGGCAGAACGGATTCCACTAAATCCACTTGGCTCATCAAAACGAAAGGGGACCGCTTTGCAAAGCGGTCCCCTTTCGTTTTGATGAAAATCAGCTTCTGATGAACTGTTTACTTACCAGAAGCTGGATTGCCCCGAACCCATCCGCGTTGGTAGGTTCCAGGATGTACGCTGACTTGACTAGGGTTCAACTGATGCTTCGCCCTGCCAATCGGCGTGGAAAATACCTTCCTGCCCAACTCGTTCGAAGGTGTGAGCACCAAAATAGTCCCGCTGCGCCTGAATCAGGTTCGAGGGCATGTTAGCGCTCCGGAACGCGTCGAAATAGCTAAGGCAGGTAGCGTAGGTTGGTACGGCAATGCCAGCCGCAATGGCCGTAGTTACCACCGTCCGAACACCGGGTTGGGTTTCCTTAATGATTTTCTGCACGGCCGGAGCGAGCAACAGGTGCTTGAGGTTGGGGTTTTCCTCCCAGGCACTGAGCATCGTTTCCAGAAAGGCCGACCGGATAATACAGCCTCCCCGCCAGATGCGGGAAATATTGGCCAGGTTCAGGTTGTACGCGAACTGCGTTGATGCCGATGCCAGCAGGTGCATGCCCTGCGCGTAGGTTGTAATCATGGAGAAGAAAAAGGCCTGTTCCAGCTGCGCCAGAAAAGCGTCTTTATCGACCGATAGGCCCGTCTGCTCGTCGCCATACAGCGAAGCGGCTTCAACGCGCATGGCTTTGTATTTGGACAGGTCGCGCATGGAAACGGCACTGTCAATGGCCGGAACCGGGGTTACCAGGTCCATGGCTACCTGCGATGTCCACTTACCGGTTCCTTTCGATTTGGCTTCGTCCTTGATATTTTCCAGCAAGAGGGTTGAAGAGCCCGGCTCTCTGTAGGCAAAGATATCGGCGGTTACCTCCAGCAGGAAAGATTGCAGCCGGCCTTCATTCCAGCCTTTGAGAACGGCATGCATTGCGTCGCTGTCCATCTTTAGCCCCTTCCGCATTATCTCGTAGGTTTCGGCGAGCAACTGCATGATGGCGTATTCTATGCCATTATGCACCATCTTCACAAAGTGCCCGGCGGCACCCGGTCCAACGTACGTTACGCAGGGGTCGCCATTGACGTAGGCGGCTACGGCGGTTAAAATCGGCTCAACAAACTGATAGGCATCTTCATCGCCACCGGGCATCAGGCTGGGGCCTTTCCGGGCCCCTTCTTCACCTCCCGATATACCCATACCGAAAAAGTGAAACCCTTTGCTGGCCATTTCCTTATCACGCCGGGTCGTATCGGTAAAATGTGAGTTACCCCCGTCAATGACAATATCACCTTTATCGAGTAGTGGTGTCAATTCCGCAATAACGCTGTCAACGATGGGACCAGCGGGTACCAGCATCATGATAGAACGGGGCGGTTGCAGGCTATTGACAAAGGATTTTATATCCGTAAAGCCTTTTACCACATTATCGGCTCCTTCCTTTTCCAGCAGAATTGATTTTACGGGGTCTTTATCGTAACCCGCCACGGCAAACCCGTGGTCGGCCATGTTGAGCAAAAGGTTGTGGCCCATCGTGCCCAGGCCAATCATGCCAAATGTAAACTGACCAGCGGATGAGTGGGTATTCATCATAGGATAAGAATAAGTTAAAACGTCTGTGTAAGTTAGGTACGGCCCTGTTGCCGAAGGCTAATCAGGGCTGCGGGGCCAATTTACGGAAAATTGGGCGGAAGGCAGGAAACCGGGTCATTAACTTACTATAAATGGACTGACCGGTTTGCTTTACTTTTCGTACAGTCCTCGTTTTGCGTAGGTTAATACCGAACTGGCTTCGGCATCCTGCTTGTACTGCTGTGCGTCGGCCGGCAGGAGCAACCGCCGTTTCAGTAGCTCGTCCGTTGCTTGCGCAACGGCCCGAACATAACCATCGTGGGTGCGATACCGCTCTTCCAGCGACAAGCGGGGGTCGTTCGCCTGTAGTCGTTCGGCTTTGGTATTTTTGAACGGGATAGATTGCCCGGCCCCTTCGCAGCCGTCATTCTCGCCAAAGCCCGCCCGCCGTAAGGCCCAGCCTGTAGTTGTCGCCACCGGAACGGCTACCGAAGGCAACCGGATACCCGCCACTTCGTTGCCATCCTGATCGACTCTAGAAACGAAATTAGTGTAAACCGGCCTCCCGGTCACGGTGGGTGGAAAGCTGGTCAGCATACCCCGGCTGGCCGTCGGGCCAAAGTCGAGCTGGTAGCGGGTGGTGATAAGTCCGGTGTAGGTAACGTTGGGAAGGGCAGGCCAGCCCAGTGCCTCTGCTGGCACAAGGCCCGTGGGTGAGCCGGGTTGGTGTACTGCCAGAACGGCGTTACCAGCTGCCCGGCGGGGAACGGCACTGGGTGGGGGAGGGGTACCGTTGGTTACCCACTCATCCAGGGCTACAAATAAAGCCCGTAGCAGCGGCTCGGCGTTGGTCGGGTTCTGGAACTGCTGGCAGGTTCCGCGCGATGTGGCATTACCCGTACCATGCTGTGCCCCCGAAACAAGGTAAAACCGGACGTTGTCGGGGTCGGGGAGGTCGTTGCCCTGCGTATCGGTGTGCAGGAGCGACGCGGCTTTCACCCAGTATTCATTGGCCGAGTTGATTTCAACCACTTTTGGGCAGGTATTGGTGGTTGAGCAGGCTGCCAGCCGACCAGCGGTCCGGCCCGTGAGCGGGTCGGTCAGGACGGGGTAGGCGAAAGGGAAACCGGCCTCCGGGTACAACTGATTCTGCCGGTTGCGCTCGGTACGGGCGGGTTGGGCAAACCGGACGTTCAGTCCGATACCGCTACCACCACCCAGCCAGTTTTCGATGCCGTCGAGCACGCGCCTGCCTTTTTCATCGGCGTTGAAGCCCAGCGTCTGGAAATCGTTCAGGTACCGGGCGGGTTGCGATACGGCAAAAGAGAACGTAAACTGTACGTCATTCGCCAGTGGGTTTGGGTTGCCCGCATCATCGGTGGTGGCATACCGCAGGAACGAAACGAAATCACGGGTAGCAGCCAGACCAATGCCCGCTACCATTGGGTCGCGGGCGGTGTAGCTGAATTCATAGATAGCACTTTGCCGGAATGGGGTACCAACGGGTAGCAGCCGAATCGTGTGGTCGTCGGCGTATTCCCAGCCCGTTGCCGGAATAACCGTCGGCGTATCGGCAAGATGATCCCGCACGGTGAGTGTCGCCGTTGATTGGCTCGGCGCAGCGGCCGGGTAGGCGAGGGGATGCGTCAGCGTGGTGGCGTTATCGTACACAATGTATTCGTAAGAAGGACCGGTAATGGACGAGCCATCCGGGTTTTTGGCCAGTGGTACGCTAATCGTCAGGTTATTGTTGACCGGTGCGGCCGACGGGTCCCAGCCGTTCCAGACCAGTGTGTACCCCCGATTCATCAAAAAGCCGTCCCCGGCATGGGTCATCCGTCGTCGGGTCGTTGCCCCCGCTGCTTTTATTCAGGCCACCAACCAGTTTACCACCCCGGTTGTTGACTTCCAGAAACAGCTTGTGACTGCCTTTAGTAAGGTCGATGGGTTTCAGGATATACATATCCATGGCGTATTCCACCATACCTTTTGCGTTGCGAGGGGCCAGTTGAATGTCCGTGATGAGGGCATTCTGCGGACTATTGGGGTCCAGTTCACCATACGCCTTGCCCCGCAGCTTTTCGTACGCGCCCACCCGCCCGAACGACTTGCCGCCGAACGTGGGTGACTCCCGGCTAGTAATTTCGATCCGGATGATACGGGCCTGCACGGTGGGGCTTACGAAAAGTACCAGAGCCAGCAGGGGAAAGCGAAGGAATGTGAGGTCAGGCATTAGGATGATTTATTTCCGTTAGAAACCATTCCCCCGGCTGACCTACTCAATACAGCTCCAATGGGCATGACTTAATGCGTGTTTCAATGCCGTTAGCCCATACCCGGATGCACAGCCGGGCGGCCTGACGCCTTCTGGCCGAAGGTATAGTCGCTGGCGTAGGCCAAACCAAGACCAACGCTGGAGAGTTTGTTGTCGTCGGCGATAGCCGCATTCGGGAACAGGTTTCTGAAGGCGACCTGAATCGCCTGCACCTCGGTGGAGCCCCCCGTCAGAATAACCAGTTCGATGGCTTCCTGGTGAACGCCCGCGTCCTGAAGGCACTGCTTTGCCGACGCGACGATGGCTGTAACGTCTTCATCGATTGCCTCGTCGAAGAGGGTTCGCTGAATCGGGATGGAAAAATCGGGTTCAACAAAGTCAAACCCGGCCTGGTGCATCGTCTGCGCCGATAGGGCAATCTTGGCGGTTTCGGCAACGGCCAGCAGTGAGTGCCCGGTCTCATCTTCGAGTACTGTCAACAGGCGGGCATACCGTTTTTTGTCGTGTGACTCAAAGAGCAACTGTCGGACCTGCATAATGAGTTTAGGGGTGTACAGAAAGTTAACCTTACTCCACTCAGCCAGATCGTGGTAGGGTTTCAGGGGTACTTCCAGGTTCTTGGGGCCGTAAGTGCTCCGGTAACCCAGTTCGGGCAGGATGGTAGCCAGACTCAGCGCCTTGTCGAAATCATTGCCACCAATCCGAATACCTGTGTTGGCCAGAATATCCGATGAGCGGTCTGGCTTGTGCCGCGCGTCAGCCGAGAGCCGGATCACCGTAAAATCAGACGTACCCCCACCCAGATCGGCTACCAGCGCCAGCTTCTCCCCGCGCAGCCGGGCTTCGTGCGCGAAGGCCGCTGCAATGGGTTCGAACTGAAACTCGATGTGTTTGAACCCGAGTCGCTGGGCAATGGCGTGCAGTTCTGCCTGCGCCCGGGTGTCGGCCGCCGGATCATTATCGACGAAGTGAACGGGCCGCCCCATCACAACGTGCTCGATCGCCTGCCCGGCTACCAGGTCGGCCTTCGTTTTGAGGTGCATCAGAAAGTCGGTGATGATCGTCGAAAAGCCCATCGGCGCCCCGTTCACGAGCGTTCCCTGCTTCATCAGGGAAGTGCCGAGCACTCGTTTCAAACTCCGCATGAACCGGCCCGGCTGCCGGTTGAAGAACATCGCGACGGCCGTTCGGCCATAAAACGCCTTGTTATCGACACGTCGAAAAAAAAGGGCACTGGGTATCGTCACCTGTGCTTCCTCTACCGGAACCAGGCTGATAGTCCCTTCGCTGGCCAGGGCAATACTCGAATTAGACGTGCCAAAGTCAATTCCGCAGGAAAAAGTTGTCATGCTTACTGGTGTCTTCATGGGTTGGTCCTGAACCCGGTCTTTGCTGCGTCGGGAGACTACCAGCAGCCAGTGCAGGATTGGTCGGATGTTGAGCGAAAAAGGGCGTAAATGTACGCCAGAAACGAGGATATGTTGGCCTGCGAAGTGAATTGTGCCGGCTGCATTTTCCGTAAGCGGGCGATTTAAATCGCCCGCTTACGGAAAATGCCTGACGGAACCCGCTGACGGGAAAATGCAACAGATCAAACGGGGTTACTACCGCCCTAAAATTTAGTAGTCCTGGTTATCGTAGCTGGATAGGTTGTAGATTTGGTGATGACCACTAAAGTAGCCGTTGTTCAGGCCACACCCGTCTTCTTCAACATCCAGGCCACGATTGATAAACTCGAACGGCTGGTGGTGGAGTGCGCCCAGAAAGGGTGTCAGTTCATCCTGTTTCCCGAATCATTTATTCCGGGCTATCCCCGAAAATTTACCTTCGGAGCCTCCGTTGGTTTACGCACCGATGCCGGACGGGAACTCTACAAAACGTACTGGCAAAACAGCCTGCAAGTACCCAGCCCGGAGCTGACCCGCCTGGAGCAGATTGCCCGCGAGAACAACGTCTATCTGGCCATTGGTGTTACCGAGCGCGATGCCCTGAATGGGAGCCTATACTGCACCCTCGTGTACGTATCGCCCACAACGGGGTATATGGGCAAGCACCAGAAAATTAAGCCAACGGGTGTGGAGCGGTTAATCTGGGCAGAAGGTAATGGTGCCGATTCGCTGCGGGTGTTCGACACCGAAATTGGCCGGATGGGTGGGCTGATCTGCTGGGAGAACTACATGCCGCTGGCCCGCATGAGCCTGTACCAGCAGGCACCCCACCTGTATCTGGCTCCTACTGCCGATGCCCGACCCACCTGGCCCGCTACCCTCCAGCACATCGCCTGCGAAGGCCGCTGTTTTGTGTTGGGCAGCAACCAGTTTTTTACCCGGAACGATTACCCACCCGCCTACCAGGATTTTCTGGATGACGACGAGCTAATTTTGAGTCGGGGTGGGAGTGCCATTGTCTCGCCACAGGGAGAATTTATGGCTGGTCCACTCTGGGATGAGGAGGGTATCCTGATCGCCGATCTGGACCTGGATGAGGTCCTGAAAAGTAAACTCGACTTTGATGTAGTGGGCCACTACGCCCGCCCCGATTTATTCTCCTTTAGCCGTACATGAAAACAGGCCGGATAGAGATTCTATCCGGCCTGTTTCATGCATGGATTGCAAGGGTTGCCTTACTTGCTGAGCAACACCCGGTCGATAACGTGAACAACACCGTTCGAAGCTACCTGATCTGCCTGGATAATGTTGGCAACGTTGGTGCCATTCCCTTTACCCACTAGCGTAACCTTACCGCCACTGGCATTCACCCGAACCGTAGTACCCTGAGCGGTGGCAATATCGGCTCCATTCTGGAAGGTCTGGGAGAAAGCGCGGTAGTTCAACACGTGGTACAGTAATATGTCCGACAGCACTTTCGGATCGGCCGCTCTGATGGCTGCTTCATCGGCAAAACCAGCCGCTTTGAACGCATCGTTAGTAGGAGCAAAGATCGTGTACCCGTTCTGGGTGCTTCTGTTCAGGACGTCAGTTACGCTCGCACCTGCCCGTTCAATAGCCGTCGATAGGAATGACAGGTTTGTGTTGGCTTTAGCCAGAGCAACCAGATTAACTGTAGCGGGTCTTAACAACTGATTGATAATGTGGATGACGCTTCCTGTCGTTGGAATATCACCCTGAATGATTTTCGCCTGGTTAACGCTGATATCGCTCAGGTTGACTTTATACACCGCAAGCCAGTTGTCGGCCAGCGCTGTCTCATACGATGTACTAACCGCCGTTGGTATAGCCGACTGATCGATACGGGATTTAACGAGGTGGTAGCGTAAAATTCGTTGCAAATCAGCTACCGGGGCAGCCGAAACGGCTGCTTCATTAGCGTAGCCAGCCGCCCTGAACGCGTCATCCGACGGAGCGAAAGTGGTGGTTAATGCCTGATTGAATTCAGCGGTAAGACCGGCCCGAACAATAGCTGCGTTCAGCAATTTGAGGTTGTCTTTCTGGGAGATGTAGGTTACGGGTGCTACGACGACGACTGTGCCCGTGCCCGGTGTAGTTGTTGTGCCGGAGCCTGGAGTGGTTGTGCCCGAACCCGGTGTAGTTGTACCGGAGCCGGGGGTGGTTGTACCTGATCCCGGAGTGGTTGTGCCCGATCCTGGGGTGGTAGTGCCGGAGCCTGGGGTGGTAGTGCCCGGCGTGGTAGAGATGGGATCCGGGGTGGTGGAGGTACAGCTAAAGAAGAACGGAGTAGCGCCGAAAAACAGTAGGAGCGTACTTTGTCTGACGTACGAACAGAGGGACTTTTTCATGTTGTTGAGTAAATTATAGTGAACTGATCAAACAATGTCTGTCCGTTGAATCTTCCTTTCTGACGATCGGATTGTTTTCGGGACTTCAGCACAAAAACTCCGTCTTTGCGGGTAATGTTGCGTTGCGGAAATTTCTGCGAAACCGGACAAACTATAATTTTATATCTAATTAATTGATTTTTATAGACTTAAGATTATACCGGCGCAACAGGACAAATTGTGGTAATTGATTGAATGGTCCCTTTGTATACTTTATATTGCAAATTAGTTTATAAATCAGTATTGTCAGGCCGATCCGGATTTTACTCACCGGTACCAACTCAATTTGTGAGCGTCGCTAATAACCCGTAAAAAAAGTGATAGCCGCTTTGTATCGGCGTATCAAATGTGAAAGTCAGTGTAACAATTCCGAAAAAAATTCCTGATTGTTTCAGGAAAAATGTCTGATAATTAGCAACTTGCAAATTGTTCGCAGGTCGAAAAAAGTTGAACGTTTACCGAAACACCAAGCCTGGCCAGTCTGGTACCTTTGATTCATAAACCGCTCCTTATACCGGTTTGTCAGTTAGGCATGAATCAGAAACAACGCATCTTTTTTTGGTCAATTACGGCTGCTCTGGGCGGCTTTCTCTTCGGATTCGACACGGCCGTTATATCCGGTGTCGAGCAATCGCTACAGGTACTTTGGGGGTTGAGCGTCTGGGAGCACGGCCTGACGGTATCCATTGCCCTCATCGGCACCGTTATCGGTTCCATGACGGGCGGTATTCCCGCCGAAACGCTGGGCCGGAAAAAAACACTGTTCTGGATTGCCGTCTTATACCTGGCCGCTTCGCTTGGTACGGCACTGGCTCCCAACTGGTCCATCTTTCTCCTCTTTCGGTTTCTGGGTGGTCTGGGCGTGGGTGCTTCCTCGGTGGCGGCTCCCATGTACATCACGGAAATATCACCCGCAAAGTCGCGCGGAAAACTGGTGGGTCTGTTTCAGTTCAATGTCGTGTTCGGTATTCTGATTGCCTATCTCTCCAACTTCCTGCTGGCCGATGTGGGAACGGAACCCTGGCGCTGGATGCTGGGTGTGCAGGCATTCCCCTCCATTATTTTCCTGATTGCCGTCCTGAATATTCCCGAAAGTCCGCGCTGGCTCCTGCTTAAGAAAGGGGATGTTGTTCAGGCGCGTCAGGTACTGGACATGATTGACCCGGCCACCGCCCAGCAAACCTTTGTTGCCATTCAGGAGAGTGGTGGCCACACGGTGGGGTCGAACCGGTTGTTTTCCGGGCAGTACAACACCCCCATTATGCTGGCAGTACTGTTTGCCGTGTTCAATCAGGTGGCCGGTATCAACGCCATTATTTATTACGCCCCCCGTATTTTCGAAATGACCGGGCTGGGCAAAAGTTCCTCGCTGCTCTCATCGGCAGGGATTGGGTTGATCAACCTCATCTTCACCCTGATTTCCATGAACCTCATTGACCGGTATGGTCGCCGGACGCTGATGAAGATTGGCTCGGTTGGGTTGATCATTACGCTGGGGCTAGTGGCCAGAGCGTTCTACGTTGAGGACTTCGGCATGACCGTTCCCATCCTGCTGTTCTGTTACATCGCCTTTTTCGGCTTCTCGCAGGGTGCAGTTATCTGGGTGTTTATCTCCGAAATATTTCCGAACGAAGTGCGGGCCAGTGGGCAGGCACTGGGCAGCTTTACTCACTGGCTCATGGCGGCTATCATCACCTTCACCTTTCCGTACCTGTCCGAACAGTTCGGTGGCGGCAACACCTTCCTGTTTTTTGCCGTCATGATGGTGTTGCAGCTAGTATTTGTGCTGCGGCTGATGCCCGAAACGAAAGGGACCAGCCTGGAGAAGATTGAACGAACCGTTTTTGCCCATTAAAAATAGCTTTACGGTATTCGCCGGTCACCGTATTCGCTTGGCTGGCGCGGGAGATTATGACGCGTCAGCCAACCACACCGTCAGCCAACTGAAAATCGCAAACCTCAAACCAAAAACCTCAAACTCCTATGACACCAACCATCACCTGCTTTGGCGAAATTCTCTGGGATGTACTGCCTACCAGCAAACAACCCGGTGGTGCGCCCATGAACGTGGCCGCCGACCTGCGCAACTTCGGCCTGAACGCCCAACTCATCAGCCGGGTTGGCAGTGACGACCTGGGGCGCGAGCTGATTGATTTTCTGGCGAAGAAAGGCATCCCGACCGAGCTGGTGCAGGTGGGCCAAACGCACCTGACGGGCGTAGCGAAGGCCAATATCTCGGACTCCAACGAAGTAACGTACAAGATTCTCCAGCCCGTTGCCTGGGATTATATCATGCCCGAGCCCGGTCTGACCGACGTGGTAAAGCAAAGTGATGTGTTCGTATACGGCAGTCTGGCCGCCCGCAGTCAGCAAACGCACGAAACGCTGCTGGCACTGCTGGACGTGGCCCCCCGCAAAGTGTTCGACGTAAACCTGCGGGCTCCCCACTACAATCAGCAACTAGTAGAAGAGTTACTGCACCAGGCCGACATCGCCAAGCTGAACGAGCACGAGCTGGTAGAACTGTCGGGCTGGTACAATCACGAACCGGAACCCTTGACCGCAGACCTGAAGATAGCTATGGAGCAGATTCGGGAACGCTATTCCCTGGAAACCCTCTGCGTAACGCTGGGTCCCGATGGAGCGGCCATGCTTGATGACTCGGGCTTCACAAAACAGCCTGGTTTTCCGGTCGAGGTAGCGGATACCATTGGCAGTGGCGATGCGTTTCTGGCGGGATATCTCTACAAAACATTGCAGGGCGAAACCCCGCAAAAGACCCTTGAATTTGCCTGTGCTACGGGGGCGTTTGTAGCCACCAAACAGGGCGCCACCCCGAATTTCACCGAAGAAACTATACTGGAGCAGCCGTTTTTTACGGATGCCGACAACTAGCCCGTGTGGTTATGTACCCGTTTTGTCAATCTAAATACCTATGATCATGAAGAAAAATTATCTGTTTACGCTGTTGGCTCTGCTCCTGACGATGTCGTGGGCACTGGCGCAGCAACGAACGATCACGGGCACCGTGGTCGATGCTAAAAACAAAGAGTCGCTCATTGGGGCGAACATCATCGTTCCCGGTACCATGACCGGAACGGTACTGGACGCCAGCGGAAAGTTTTCCCTCTCGGTGCCCGGCACGGCTACGGCGGTGCAGGTGTCCTTTATTGGGTACACCCCCCAGGAAGTTTCCATCGTAAACCGGAGCCAGATCACCGTAGCCCTGGAAGCCGGGGGCGAACTGTCGGAAGTGGTCGTGATAGGGTATACATCGTCCAAAAAAGAAGACCTGACCGGAGCCGTAGCCGTGGTTGACCTGAGTCCCATTCGGGATATTCCATCGGGTAACCCCATGCAGTCATTGCAGGGGCGGGTACCGGGTTTGTACATCGAAAAAACGGGGTCGCCCAATGGCAGCAACGCGCGAATTCTGATTCGGGGCGCCAACACGCTCGGCAATACCGACCCCCTGTACATCATTGACGGCATACCAACCAAACGGCCGGAAGTATTTCAGGGGTTGAACCCCAACTCGATTGAGTCAGTACAGGTGCTGAAAGATGCGTCGGCCTCCTCTATTTACGGGTCACGTGCCTCCAACGGGGTTATTATCGTGACGACCAAAAACGGATCGAATACCAACGGTAAACTCAACATCGATTTTAACAGCAGTATTTCGGCCCAATCCGAAACGTATTCCCGGTTCAAAATGCTGAACGCTGCCGACCGGGGCCGGGCGCTCTGGCAGGCATCGGTCAATGACGGTGTGAACCCCGAAGATGGGTACGGTGCCCTCTATGGCTTCGACTGGAACAAAGACTTTCAAAAACCCCAGGCTGAATGGGGTAACGGTGAAACCACTGGTGGGTGGCGACCCCAATATGCCCGCCGGTGACACTGACTGGCAGGCCGTGATGTACAAAACCGGCATTGTAACCAACAACGAACTGACCCTGTCGGGCGGTACCAAAGCCTCGTCCTTACAGGTCAACTTCGGCTACTACAAGAACACCGGCATGCTGCGCTACACGGGGGCCGACAAACTGAGCGGACGTATTAACGCCCTGACGAGCGCCTTCAACAGCCGGCTCAAAATTGGGGCCAATATCCAGGTGGCTTCGCTGAATGAAACCCTGACCGCCACTGACATTGGCGGAGCGGCTACCACCGGTCTGGCCATCACGCTGGCTCCAACCATCCCGGTTTATGCCAAAGACGGCACCTTCGGCGGGGCCGTGGGGTCCGGGTATTCGGACCGGAACAACCCCCTGCACATGCAGTACATCAACCGCTGGGACAACGCCAACCGGCTTACCCTCTTCGGCAACGTATTTGTGGAGGTGGAGCCCATCAAGAACCTGTTTCTACGGACGAGCATCGGCGCTGATAACGCCTATTACTACGCCAAAAACATTGAGCAGTCGTTTCAGGAAGGCTCATTTGGACGAACCAGCAACAACCTGACCATTGACCAGAACCGCGCCCTGAGCATTACCTGGTCTAACACGGCCCGCTACAACCTGACCCTGGGCGTGAACCGGTTCAACTTCCTGCTCGGCACCGAAGCCATCAAAAACGATTTCCGGTTTGTTGTCGCCCGCAAAGAAGGGTTTGCCCAGCAGACGGAAGATTATTTTGTCCTCAATGCCGGTACGGGCAATGCCAACATTAACGGCAATGGGTCCGGCAATCGGCTGTTGTCGCAGTTTGCCCGCATCGACTATGCCTTTGCCGACCGCTACCTGGTGGCCCTGACGGTCCGGCGCGATGGCTCTTCGCGGTTTGGTCAGGATAACCAGTACGGTATTTTTCCGGCGGCTTCGGTGGGCTGGCGGCTCGACAAAGAGGCTTTCTTCAAAAACGTTCAGTTTGTCAGTTCCCTCAAACTGCGGGCGGGCGTTGGCCGGGTGGGTAACCAGGAAATCGGGGATTTGGCCCGGTTCGGGCTGTACGATACCCGCTACGGGGCGCGGCAGTCGCAGTATCCCTACGGGCACAACGGGTTTTTTGACCAGTACTACAACATTGGCACGGCCTACGACCTCAACGGAGCCAATACCGGTAACCTGCCTTCGGGATTCGTGTCGATTCAGGGGGCTAACCCCAACCTGAGATGGGAAACTACCGACGAGCTGAACATGGGCGTGGATTTCGGGTTTCTGAACGGGCAGTTTCAGGGGTCGTTCGATTATTTTACCCGCAACACCAGCGACATTCTGATTACGCCCCCCATTGCCTCTGCCGTTGGGGAAGGGCAACTAAGGGCGGTGAACGGAGCGGCTAAATCGAATAATGGCTTCGAGTTCTCGCTGGGCTATTACGCCAAACCCACGGGCGATTTTACGTATAGTATCATGACGGGCATTAGCCGGTTCCGCGACAAAATCACCAAACTGCCCGAAGAAGTCCGGGCGGCCTACGCCGGCAACGCCCTCAACACGATTCTGGGCCATTCGCAGTTCGATTTGTTTGGTTACAAAACGGCCGGGCTGTTCCAGACTCAGGCGGAGGTAGATGCGGCCCCCAAACAGGTGGGTGCGGGTCCGGGCCGAATCCGGTACGTGGACACGAACAGCGACGGGCAGATCAACGACGACGACCGGGTTTTCTTCGGCACTACCCTGCCTGCTTTTGAGTACAACCTTCGTTTCGACGGCGCTTACAAAGGGTTCGACCTCTCCATTTTTGGGTCGGGTGTAGCGGGCCGGTCGGGCTTCGATGCCTACACGTTCTACAACAATTTTATCCGGGGCCGCGATAACGTAGGGCCGGGGGTATTCAATGCCTGGTCACCAACCAATACCGGTTCCACCATTCCAACCCTGTCGCTCTCGGACGTAAACGGCGAAACGCGCACCTCCGATTATTTCTTCGGCAGCACATCGTACTTCAAGCTGCGGAACGTTCAGGTGGGCTACACCGTGAAAGCCCCTTTCGTTGAAAAAATCCGGCTTCAGCGGCTTCGCCTGTTCGTCATGGCCGACAACCTGTTCCTGATCAAAGCCAAGGGGTTTCAGGGGCCCGACCCGGAGCGGGTTGACATCAACGCCATCCCGATTCCAAAGACGTTTACGGGTGGGATCAATGTTTCTTTCTAATCTGACAAGCCAACTATCATGAAAAATACATCCATTTATTCAGTACTGCTGGCCGGAATTTTAGGGCTGACGACCACTGCCTGTAACGATTTTCTGGACTACCAGCCCCAGGGGCTACTGTCGTCCTCCAGTATTCAGTCGGTATCGGGTGCCGACGGGCTTATCACGGCCGCCTACGCGGGTATTGGCAACGACGACATGATTGGCCCCATGACCAGTATGTGGGCGTACGGCAGCGTTCGCTCCGACGATGCCTACAAAGGCGGGGGGGGAGTGGGCGACGTAGCCGAAATTGATTTCTACGAGCATTACAACCTGACGCGCCCCGACATGGGGTTGATGCATCCCTTCACCTGGGAGAATTTCTACAAGGCTATTTCACGCGCCAACGCTGCCCTGACCAGCCTGAACACGCTGACCGATGCCGAATTTCCGCTGAAAAAAGTGCGGCAGGCCGAGATGCGTTTTTTACGGGGTCACTCGCACTTTATGCTGAAAATGCTCTTCAAAAATATCCCGTACATCACCGAAACGATGACGAGCGATGACATTCTGATGGAGTCGAATGTGCGGTATAAGAACGATGAGCTGTGGAATAAAATCGCCGAAGACTTTCAGTTTGCCACGGATAACCTGCCCCTTAAACAGACCCAGCTTGGGCGGGCCAACAAAATTTCGGCAGCCGCTTACCTGGCCAAACTACGGTTGTATCAGGCCTACGAACAGGATGACAGCCACAAAGTGACAGCCATTAACAAGACCCGGTTGCAGGAAGTGGTAACGCTGTTGCAGCAGGTGATTAGTTCGGGGCAGTACGGTTTGCAGCCCGATTTTGCCGAGAATTTTATTGCCGAAACGGAAAACGGTCCCGAATCCATCTTTGCCATTCAGTACTCCATCAACGACGGTACGGCGGTGGGACGGCTAAGCTTCGTGACGGGGCTGAACTATCCCCACGGTGCGCCCCAGTACGGGTGCTGCGGGTTTCACGCGCCCAGTCAGAACCTGGCCAACGCTTACAAAACCGACGCAAACGGTCTGCCGCTGGTGGATACCTTCAATGACAAGAACGTAGACTTTACTACCGACACCGTCGACCCCCGCGTTGACCATACCATCGGTATCGACGGGCATCCGTACAAATACGACCCGACCAAACCCTTCAGCAATGCCTGGGTGCGCGATCCGGGCGTGTACGGCTTTTTTCATACCATGAAAGAGCAGCAATTGGCCACCAGTCCATCGTACAAGAAAGAAGGCCCCTTTATCGGTACCTCGAAAAATATCGACATCATCCGGTACGACGACGTGCTGCTGATGCAGGCCGAAGCGTACATTGAACTCGGTCAGCAGGAAATGGCCCGCCCGCTCATCAACCAGATTCGGCGCCGGGCAGCCATGAGCACCGGACGGCTGAAGAAAACGGACGGTACCTTTGCATCGAACTACAAAACGGGCGAATACGGGGCTACCGGCTGGACCCAGGATTACGCCCGTAACGCCCTGCGGTTTGAACGGCGGCTGGAGTTTGCCACCGAAAGCCCCCGGTTCTTCGACCTGGTTCGGTGGGGTATTGCCGAAAAAACGCTGAATGCCTACATCGAGAAAGAGAAGGTACGGCGGCCTTTCCTGGCAACCGCTAAATTTACGGCCGGTCGGGACGAATATCTGCCGATTCCACAGCGGGAAATCAGCTTCACCAAAGGGTTGTACAAGCAGAATCCGGGTTTTTAAGTACCACTAGTGCTTGATTGCGTAGCCTGCGATGGGGAGGGTTTGTATATTGACTGATTCGCCATCTTACTTTTTCTGAACCTGTCTAAACCGATGACTACTACCAGATTCATGACACAACGAAAAACACTTGCCCTCGCCTTAGTGGCTTTTGTAGCCATCAGCCAGACGGCCTGCAATCAATCGGCCAAAACCGAATCGGCAGCTCAAACCGAGACGGCAGCTCAAACCGAAACCACCGGCGACTCCATCGACTATCGGCCACAGTACCATTTTTCGCCACCCAAAGGCTGGATAAACGACCCCAACGGGCTGATTTATGCCAATGGTCAGTACCATCTGTTTTACCAGCATAACCCGTTCGGTAATGTGTGGGGGCACATGAGCTGGGGCCATGCCGTGAGCAGTGACCTGCTGCACTGGGAGGATCTGCCCGTGGCGATTCCGGAGTTTACCAATGCCGACAACGTGTCGAAGACCGCCATTTTTTCGGGTAGCGCCGTGCTGGACAAGAACAACAAAAGCGGCCTGTGCCCCGACGGAACCGCCGATTGTATGGTGGCCGTTTACACCGGCAATGTAACGAAGGGCGATGTGCAGACCAACCAGTACCAGAACATGGCCTACAGCGCCGACAAGGGCCGCACCTGGACGCAGTACGCTAAAAATCCAATCATTGATATTGGCAGCAAGGAGTTCCGGGACCCCAACGTATTCTGGTACGAACCCCAGCAGAAATGGGTCATGGCAACCGTGAAAGCCACCGAACACCGCATGGCTCTTTACGAATCGAAAGACCTGAAAAACTGGCAGTTCATGAGTTATTTCGGACCGGTAGGCGATACAACCAAAGTGTGGGAATGCCCCGCCCTGATACCCGTCTCCATTGAGGGAGAGACAAACAAACAGAAATGGGTGCTGTTCATCTCGTCGGGCCATCCGCAAAAGGACTACGTGGGAATGCAGTATTTTGTGGGTGATTTCAACGGCAAACAGTTTACGCTCGATCCTGCCAATCCCAAACCCCTTACCGATGAGTACGCCGGGTCGGTAGTGGATTGGGGCAAGGATTATTACGCGGCCATTCCGTTCAACAACCGGCCCGCTGATCAGAAAAATCCAGTCATGATTGGCTGGCTCAACAACTGGGCCTACGCGAACAAAATACCGACTGCCACTTTTAGGGGGGCCATGTCATTGCCGCGCCAGATTACGCTTCGGCCCACGCCGGCAGGGCTCATACTGGTGCAGACGCCTATTGCCGGGGTAGCCAGCCTGCGCGGTTCTAAAAAGGAGCAGCGAAATATCACACTCACCAGTCAGAGCCAGACGCTGGAAAAGAGCCTTGATAACGTGTACGAAATCGAAGCCGAAATTAGTCCCGGCACGGCCAAAACGGTGGGTATCCGAATCGCCAAAAACCGTAGCGACGGACCGGGCGATGAAGAGACCGTTATCCGCTACACCAACGGCCACCTAGAACTGGACCGCCGGAAGTCGGGCAATGTGGCCTTCAGCGACCGGTTTCCCAGTGTTGAAACGGCTCCCCTGCAGCCCAAAAACAATTTGGTTAAACTACGCATTTTTGTGGACAGGTCCGTTGTCACGGTGTTTGCCAACGATGGCGAGCGCGTTATGACCGACTATATATTTCCGACAAAGGCAGCGGGTGCCATCGACCTGTTTGCCGAGGGCGGTACGGCCGAGTTTAAGAAAATAACCATTTGGCCCCTGAAATCAACACGCCCCTGAGGGGGGGTAAACAATCGTATCGACTAACCTATGATGCGTGTGGACGAGGAGTTACCCCGCCGGGGTAACTCCCTCCCAAAATCTTACCAGCTAACCTATGATGCACGTAGATAAGTACCAGTGCCGGGAGTTAAACGAGTAACGGTGCTGCGAGTAATGAAAAACAGGTGCCGGGCTTCCCGGCACCTGTTTTTATGCATCAGGCTGTCGGCATTGCCAGTCGGTTATACGCCATTTGCCGAAGCAAAAACTCGACCCCGTGCGTAGCAATCTGATTGCGGTACGACTTGTACATGGCCACAAAATGCGAATAGGTTTGCAGACGGGCAGTTGCCATCGATGAAATGCTCAGCAGGGCCACCACATCGTCGCTACTGATTTTTGCCCAGTCTTCCGGTGCCAGCTCATCCGCCTGACCGGTTTCAAGCTGCACCGACAGGTAATGGCCGTACGCAGCCAGCAGGAACGCAATTCGATGCACATCACCGTTCTGAGCCAGCAAGTTCAGCAGGGTGGGCAGGATGTAAGCCGGTAGCTTCAGGGCCCCATCGGAGCATAATTGAGCCAGTGGATTGCTCAGGGGGGAATCTGACAATTGACTGAATACTGCGTTTATGTACTCCGCCAGAGGAGCGGGTGTTGCAGGGTCCTCATTTGGCAACCCGTCCTGCTCGATAAAAGCCCCCAGGTAATTGCTGAGCAGGTGGTCGTTGATGGCTTCGCTGATGGTCTGGTGACCTGCCAGCAGGGCGGGGTAGGCCAGCATATAGGGTAATGCCTGATTGATGTTCGGGCGGTTTGTTTGCATGATGATCTAGTGCTTATAGTTGAGTAATTTGACTTATACCTCCTCCGTCTGGAGAAGCTGGAATAGGGAGTTGATCGGGCTGTTTCCAACCTCGTTGGGGTATCGCAGGGCCTGGACGATCCGGTTAATTCGTTCGCCCAGCTGCCCCTGTTTCTGAATGCTGGCTTTGTCGTACTGGCGTTGCCGGGTTGGCTCCCAGACGAAAAGCTCTGTTTTGGCATCGTAGATGCCGATTGGCTTGTAGCCTTCCTGGCTAAGCAGGGTTGCTGATACAGCCTCTGCCTCCTGGTGAGTGCTGCAATATATTGAATGGTACTGCCTCTTTAGCAGATATATGACTGAGAAACGATTCATGTGTCGTGAAGTTTTAGCCTGAAAGACCCCGCCAAACCATGGTTTCGGGTGTAAAGCCGGGCCCGTGTGTTTCTGGCTGACTGATAAGACCCGGTAGGGCGTTCGGGCTGATAAAAAACGGGGGAAGAGCGGGTAAGCCCTGCCACACACTTCGTCGCGAACGACAGGAAGGTGTCCGTTTTAATTAGCTGATTCGTGCCCAGCGTTATTTACGGGACGAAGCATCTGTACTGCGTTCGCGTGTTTGCCCGCCAGAGAATCGGAAAGCCCGATTCCGCGCGAAGGGTACACTACTGATGGTCTCCTCTGGTCACTGTGCTGGTCAAATAGCCTGCTGCCTCGGCTGGCAGGTATTAATCAACTCGTGCAGGAGAGTAAAAAGCGTAATACGTGTAAAAAAAGTTCAATTAACGGCTCCGGTGGTGTCGGCGTTTGTATCTATCGTATAAATAAGGATCATATCTTCTCTAAAATAGTTAGGATCAGTACCTAAAAGGCGAATGCGCTATAGTATCTTGATTATGCTAAATAACTAAATAAAGTACTCGGGTGCTTTTTGCATATAGGTATAGTACAAAAACTGCTTGCTTTACTTTTACGGAAATGGAAATTATGCAAGCATTCCACGAGGAAGTAATAAGCTGACCGGTTGTGAACGACCCGCGGGTAGGGTACTGAACCGATAATAGGTAAAGAAAATGATCGGAATGTACCAGAAAGGACAGGGCTGTTTCGCCGGGTATGCCCATAACCACCCGCGTCAACATTAACCAAACGGCCCAAAGGGGGGGCGTTGTTAAACCAGAAAGCCCGGTTTTGCGTATTTATAGTAATGCCAGCAGCAGATAGTTTTTCCGCCGTAAAAAAGCAACAGCACTCCGTATGGAATACAGGCAATTAGGGGCGTCGGGATTGATGGTTCCCGTACTCAGTTTCGGTACGGCTACGTTTGGGGGTAGTGGCGATTTTTTCAGGGCCTGGGGGCAAACGCAGGTTGAGGAAGCGACCCGCCTGGTAAACATATGCCTGGATGCGGGGCTCAACCTGTTCGATACCGCTGATGTATATTCGCAGGGGCTGTCGGAAGAAATTCTGGGCAAAGCCTTAAGCGGCCGGCGCGACAACGTGCTTATTTCGACCAAAGCCACATTTACCGTTGGCGAGGGACCAAACAACCAGGGTTCGTCGCGGCTGCACCTGCTCAAACAGTGCGAAAGTAGCCTCAGGCGACTTAAAACGGATTACATCGACATCTATCACATGCACGGTTTCGACGGCGTTACGCCCGTTGACGAAACGTTGCGTACCCTCGATGACCTCGTGCAAAGCGGGAAAGTACGGTACATTGCCTGCTCCAATTTTTCGGGCTGGCATCTGATGAAGTCCCTGGCCCGTTCCGAAAAGTACGGCTGGAATCGGTACGTTGGCCATCAGGTATATTATTCCCTGGTTAACCGGGAATACGAGTGGGAACTGATGCCCCTGGGTATCGACCAGCAGGTGGGGGCAATCATCTGGAGTCCGCTGGCGGCTGGCCGACTGGGGGGTAAGTATCGTAGAGGTCAACCCATCCCGCCCGATAGCCGGGTGGCGCAGGGGGGCAGTCCCGTGCCGGCTTTTGCCGTGCCGGACGAGCTTTTCTATTCCATCATCGACGTACTGGACGAAGTAGCCGCCGAAACGGGCAGAACGGTAGCGCAGGTGGCTCTGAACTGGCTGCTCCAGCGCCCAACGGTAGCCACCGTACTGATTGGCGCACGCACCGAAGAGCAACTGAAGCAAAACCTCGACGCCGTAGGCTGGAACCTGACAACAGAGCAGGTAAAAAAACTGGATGCGGCCAGCGACGTACCCACTATCTACCCCTACTGGCATCAGCGGCAAAATACGACCCTCAACCCCCCACCCAACTTCTACCGAGCAGGATGATACAATTCAAACGGCTGGACCACGTACTGATGGGTATCCCCGAGGGGGCCACGGCTCAGGCAAGGGAGTTTTACGGGGGCGTGCTGGGCCTGAGCGAAATACCGGGCAACCACCCCAATGGGGCCATCTGGTTCAGGATTGCCGATATTCAGCTGCACCTGCGTGAGGAGACTCCCGGCCCCTATTCCAAAAGACACCCGGCTTTCGAGGTAGCCAGTCTGGACGAAGCCAAACGGGCATTGCTGGATAGGGGGCTGGCGCTGGAACAGGCGTCCGAAATAGATGGCCGGGCGCGGGTGTTCTTCCACGACCCGTTTGCCAACCGGATTGAACTGCTCCAGTTTATAGAAAAATGACCGGAGAGGGGAGCAACGTAACAAGGTCGGCACGATTGCCGGAACTGGCTTTTTGCCGTCGATAGGTTGAAATAAACGCGTAAATACCAGGAATATACGGGTGAGTTTGATTGTCCGTCATTACTTTAGAGTTTCTAATTTTCATATTTAGTAATTTACATCCTTGCGTACCGATTCAGTAACGACGAATGAGCTGTTTGACTTGCTGACCAAAGCAACCCGCGATGCCGTCTGGCACTGGGATATAGTGGCCGATACCGTCTGGTGGAACGAAGGGTATACCACCTTATTTAACCATCCTGCTCAGGAAACAACAGAAGACGGACTGGACTCCTGGTCCCGGCATGTTCACCCCGACGATAAAGAGCGGATTTTAACCAGTATTCATCAGGTGGTTGACCAGGGATTGGCACACTGGTCTGATGAGTACCGGTTTGGCCGGGCCGATGGCAGCTACGCTACCGTGCTGGACCGGGGCTACGTCATTCACCGGGAGGGGCGCCCTATCCGGATGGTGGGCTCCATGCAGGATATTTCGGAGCGCATTGCGCTGCAGCGAGCGCATCAGGAAGGAGAAGAACGCCTGCGGTTTGCCCTCGACTCTGCCCAGCTTGGTACCTGGGAGCTGGACCCTGTTCGGGGTACCGTGAAGTGGGATGCCCGGTGCCAGGCCCTGTGCGGCATGGTCAATCAGGACGTACTAGGGTACGGACAGACGCTGGATTATATTCATGCGGATGACAAAGAGCGGGTGATTCAGGCCGTTCAGTGGTCTTTGAAGCCGGAGTCGGGCGGGCGTTATGATGCCCGTTTCCGAACCATTGATGTCAATGATGGCCGGGTACGCTGGGTGCGGTTTATTGGACAGACTTATTTCACCCCTTCGGGCGAAGCGTACCGTTTTTCCGGTATTGCGCAGGACATCACGGAGGAGGTACTGGCCAAAGAAAAAGCTGCTTTGTCCAACCAGCAGGCTAAAATGGCTCTTGATGCCTCCGGAGCAGGGTCTTTCTGGGCCAATTTAGCGACCGGCGAGATGGTCTATTCCCCCACCTTTTCCCGGATACTGACGGGCGTGGAAAAGCCGGACTGGCACCATACGATCTTCGTTCAGCATGTTCACCCAGAAGATCGGCCCATTAGGGAGCAGGCGCATAACGTAGCGCTACAGACGGGGGCGGTTAGCTACGAGGTTCGTTTTGTATGGCATGATAACACGATCCACTGGGCAAAAATACTGGGGCAGTACCGGTTCGACGCGGATAACAAACCCATGTCTATTACGGGTATCGTGCTGGATATCACGGAACAGGTAGCGAGGAACAAAGCCCTCCGAGAAGCCGAAGACCGACTGCGATTCAGCGAAGAACGGTTTCGCAACATGATTCTCCAGGCACCGGTTGCCATTGGAATGCTGAATGGCAGCAGGCTGGTTATCGAAACGGCGAACAATTCGATGCTGGAAATCTGGGGGAAAGACGAGTCCATCATCGGGCAGCCCATGATACAGGCCCTGCCCGAACTGGTAGGGCAGCGGGTAATTGGTGCCATGCAGGATGTGTATGATTCGGGTATTGCTCAATATGGTTCCGAGATACTGACCCGCTTGCAGCAGGGTGACCAACTGGAGGATGCATACTTCAACTTTGTGTATGCTCCGTTGCGCGATGATTCCAAACGGGTTAATGGCGTAGCGGTCATAGCCGTCAACGTAACCGAGCAGGTGCTGTCCCGGCAGGCCATCGAAGAAAGTGAGTCGCGCTTTCGTACCCTCCTGGAAGCCATCGTTCAGATTACCTGGACGAATACGGCAGAAGGTGAGATTAATTTCTTCAACCAGCGCTGGTACGACTACACGGGGCAACACCCTGGCCAAACCGACGTTATGGAGTGGCACGAAGCCATTCATCCCGATGATTTACTCAATACACTGGCTGTTTATAAAAAAGCTCTGGCCGATGGTACTCCGTTTGAACTGGAAAATCGGTATCGGCGGGGCTCCGATGGGCAGTATCGGTGGCATCTGAACCGGGCTTTGCCCCTCCGGGATGAAGCGGGTGAAATTACCCTCTGGGTAGGTACGGCTACCGATATTCAGGAACAGAAACTGGTAACCTACGAACTGGAACAACAGGTGCAATCCCGAACCGAACAGCTGACAGCGTCCAATCTCGACCTTCGGCGTTCGAACGAAAATCTGGAAAAATTCGCTTACATCGCCAGTCACGATTTGCAGGAACCACTCCGGAAAATCCAGTCATTCGGCGATATACTCAAAAACCAGCACGGTACGCAGCTAGGCGAGGGCATCAATTACCTCGAACGAATGCAAAGTGCCGCCAGTCGGATGTCGTCCCTCATCAAAGACCTGCTGGTGTTCTCCCGGATATCGACCCGTCAGGAAGCAACGCTGCCCGTTGATCTCAACCGGGTGCTGGCCACGGTGGTAGATGATATGGAACTGGGTAACGCCCGGCTCAATGTAGCGGTACTCCCCACGGTACTGGGCGACGGATCGCAGTTGGGGCAGTTGTTTGTGAATTTACTGAGCAACGCGCTGAAGTTCCAAAAACCGAATACCGTTCCGGTTATTCAGGTTAACGCTACCCAGGTAACAGCGGCTGAGTTACCGGCAAGTGTTAAACCAGCCCGCCGGGCAGCTCTGTACCATTGTATCTGCGTAACGGACAATGGCATCGGGTTTGATGAAAAATACCTGGATCGCATTTTTCAGGTGTTCCAGCGGCTACACAACCGCAATGAGTACGCAGGCACGGGTATCGGACTGGCCATTTGCGAAAAAGTGGCGGCCAATCACGGCGGCACCATTACCGCCCTGAGTAAGCCGGGGCAGGGAGCCACATTTGCCATCTACCTGCCGGTTATGTGATGGCTTGTCCCCGGTAAACCGACCAACCCGGCGGGCGAATTCTCTTTTGCGGACTATCGTCTGGAAGAAACCAGGATTTTTTTTCAGATGCGTGCAACCTGCGCTCCGGGTTTTTACATCTTCCTGTCAACAAACGGAAAAAGCAAATCCTGCAGGGCTGTTCTACTACCCGTTTGAACACTGAAACCATTATCAACTTTGTTCAAACACCGCTAAGGCGGACTACCATGAAAACGTTTAAACACATCCTGACTACGGCGCTGCTGGCAGCTTCCGTCACCTCATTCGCTCAATCGACAACGATTACCATCATCACCGATTCGACCGTCACAACAACCAAACCGGAGAAACACGCTGAGCGGGTTCGTTCCGACCTGGCTATCTATCTGGGCTTCAACGGATTTTCGGGCACCCTGCCCACAGGCTATGATTTCCGGCCCGTTGGTTCGCGTTATATTGCGCTGGCGTGGCAAACCCGCATCCCCCTGAGCGTAGGCGGACGCACCAGACTTTGGTTATTAACCGGCCCCGAAGTTGCCTGGAACAATTTTATGTTCGAAGGTCGAAACACACTGGCAACGCAGAATGGTCAACTGGTTGTCGAGCCCGCTACCGTCGACCTCCGCAAATCGAAACTGGTTATGGCCCAGCTGAATCTGCCGCTTATGCTGAACCTGGCGTTCAAATCGGGCTTTAGCCTGAGCCTGGGTGGATACGCCGGTATCCGGTTAGACAGTTATACTAAAGTGAAACCCGAAGGCGGCTCCGCTGTGCGCACCCACAATACCTACAACCTGAACCCCGTGCGCTGGGGCTACCTGGCAGAGCTGGGCTACCGGGGCCACGCCAAATTCTTTGGCCGTTACGAACCCAAAAGCCCATTTCGGGCCGGGCAGGGCCCCGATGCTGGTGTGTGGACGGTAGGAATCAAATTGTAGACGACAACTGGAAAGAAGTCCGTGGATAGTTGTTAACTATCCACGGCTGATGGTGTCGCTCCGGCAGCATTGTAAACCGGACCGTTACCTCTTGCCCGGTAGATACAGGATTGACCCCATTCACCAACGTAATTTTTTCCCGAATGGCTGCTTCGTGCAACATTTCCAGAAGCAGTCCGTCTTTCCGATGACCTGGTGATTTATTCTGTTCACGCTTCACTTATCATCTCCCTGAATCCGCTTGTCCTCCCGTTTAAACCGCTTGTGTAAGAACAGGTACTTTGCTATACACACTACCTACCTTTGCCCTGTACTATTTATAATAACCGAACAACCTTATTTGAAAACATACCGCGCATGAAAACCTTATCCGCCTTCTTGATTCTTTCGTTGTTTAGCATTTCAACCACGTTCGGTCAGGTTCTGACGCGGGGTACGGTACAGGGCCAGGTTAAAAGCGTACCTGGAAAACCCCTCGAATTCACCACGCTGATGTTGCTCAAAGCAAAGGATTCTACCCTGACCAAAGGAGCCATCAGCGATATGGACGGAAAATTCTCGTTCGAAAACGTAGGGGCCGGTACGTATCTGGTGGCTGCTCAGCAGGTAGGCTATCGCAAAACGTATAGTGCACCGTTTGTTGTCGACGAAGCGCAACCGGCACTGGAGTTGCCTGCCATCGCGATGAGTGAGGAGGCCAAAAACCTGACCGAAGTCAATGTTGTGGCTAAGAAACCATTCATTGAACAACAGGTTGACCGCACCGTAATGAACGTGGAGAACAGCATCGTTGCCAGCGGCAACACGGCCCTGGAAGTGCTGGAGAAGGCACCCGGCGTTACCATCGACCGCCAGAACGACCAGATCCAGTTGAAAGGTAAGACGGGGGTTATCGTGTACATCGATGGCAAGCAGACGTACCTCTCGCAGCAGGAAGTAGCGAATTGGCTGAAAAATACGCCCAGCGACAACATCGCCACGATTGAGATTATCACCAACCCCGGCTCCAAATACGACGCGGCCGGTACATCGGGGATTATCAACATCAGGATGAAGAAGAACAAGAATTTCGGCACCAACGGCACCGCCATTATCGGTACGGGCTACGGCTCGTTCAATAATTTGAACGGCGTGCGTGACGATTTACCCAAATTCAACACCTCGCTGAACCTGAATCACCGCGATGGGAAGGTAAATCTGTTTGGTAACTATAGCTACGTGAACCGGCAGAGTGCCCAGAGCAATGAACTGAACCGCGTTATCAAGTACAACGGCCAGACTACCTTCTTCGACCAGCGCTCCTTCCGGCCGAATCAGTTTACCGGGCACTCGTACAAGGCTGGTATGGATTATTTCATTAGCGACAAAAGTACGGTTGGCGTGTTGGTGAATGGTTTCTCAAACGACTGGCGTTCTGCCGGGCAAAACAATACGCTGATTAGCGACGAAAACCGTCTGCTGACCAGCAAAGCCATAACCCAGACCGATGCCCGTAACTTTTTGTCGAACATAACGGGCAATATCAACTACAAATTCGACTACGGCAAAGGACGCGAGTGGACGGTTGATGCCGATTATGTTCACTACGGCGGTCAGAATACAAACAACCTGAGTACCCGGTACTATAACGCCGAAAACGTACCGTCCAGACCAAATCAGGACGTGCGGAACAACATGCCTTCGGCTATTTCTATCTGGGCATTCAAAACGGATTATACCCTCCCCCTGAAGAAAGACAGTAAGCTGGAAATGGGGTTAAAAAGCAGTTACGTGAACGCGGACAACAACACTATGTTCGACACGCTGCAACAGGAAAATCGCCAGTGGCTGTTTGATGCCAGCCGCTCCAATCAGTTCCTGTACAACGAGAATATTAATGCGGCCTATGTGAATTATGCCGGTCAATTCGGGAAACTGAAGGTGCAGGCAGGGTTGCGGGCGGAGCATACGCACTCAACCGGTACATCCGTTACGCTCAACCAAACCGTCGACCGCAACTACCTGAACCTGTTTCCTACGGTGTTCCTGTCCCGCCAACTGGATACTAACAACGTACTGAACGTATCGTACAGCCGCCGGATCAACCGCCCTGACTACCAGAACCTGAACCCCTTTGTTTTCTACCTCGACCCCTATACCTATCAGCAGGGAAACCCGTTTCTGCGGCCCCAGTACACCAACTCGGTTGAGTTGACCCACGTGTACAAGAACGCCTTCACCACTACCCTGAACTACAGCCGCACCACGGATTTTATCAATGGAGAAACACCCCGGCAGATTCCGGAGCAGAACATCACCTACGTAACCCCCGAAAACCTGGGCGTTCAGGATAACGTAAGCCTGAACCTGAGCTTTCCGGTAACCGTAACCAAGTGGTGGCGCATGCAGAATAACATCAGCACCTACTATCAGCACTATCAGACCGTTTATTCGGCTTCACCTTACGAAGTGAAACTGGTGGCCTATAATTTATACACCTCACAAAATGTCACCTTCAGCAAAACCCTGTCGGGCGAGGTGTCGGGCTGGTTCAATTCCGCTGCTCAGTACGGATTCTACCAGGCACAGCCGCAGGGTGGGTTTAGTATTGGCGTGCAGAAGAAAGTGATGGATGGCAAGGGTAACCTGAAACTGAACGTAAACGATCCTTTCTGGCTGAATCGGTTTAACGGACGGGCTGTGGTGCAGGACATCGACTTCCGGGTACAGTCGCGGTGGGAGAGTCGCCAGATCCGGCTGACCTTCACCTACCGCTTTGGCAATCAGAACGTAAAAAGTGCCCGCCAGCGCAATTCGGCTACTTCCGCCGAGCAAAGCCGGGTGAGCGGACAAAATTAATGTTGAATAGGTGAATGATAGAATGAGTGAATGTCATCGGGCAGTTGATTTACGCATTCACTCACCCGTTTACTCATATATTCTATAATTCCCTCATTCTATCATTCACTCATTAGGCATTGCATTGGACTTAGTTTAGGTTAAGAAAATGCGAAAGCCGCCCCCGGATTGAGGGGCGGCTTTTTTTGTTTATCGGCCGTTTCCAGCCAGAGGGCTGGAGAATTGACTAACTGAAGGGGGTGTGTATAGTGCTGGTAATCAGTTTGTTTTGTGGTTATTGTACGAAAAAGTACCGTTAACTAAATTAGTAAAAATAGCTCAAACAAAGCGTTGGATAAAATTGTTTCGGATTTACTTTTGATAAAAGAAGGTCCAGGTGCTCACCTGTTTTTTAATCAGTCACGAACTGTCAACAGTACCTGTTCCTGATCTGCCTGCTGCTCCGGGTTTCTTACCGGATTGATACCTGTAAGGTCATCTGACCATCCGTTTTCACTTGTTTTCTGGTTTTATCACTTTTTAACTCCTTAACGCTATGTGTAAACCTCTTTCCAACTATTTTGCTAACTGCCGCCCGGCGGGCATTTGGTTCAGTATCCTGTTTTTTCTGGTAACTATACCGCTATCCGCTCAAACCAGTACCCCTGTAGTGGACTCTGATTTAAATGGAGATGGGGACCTCGTAACGATGGTTAGCTTGAATGATCTCCGTGGTGTGGTGCCGAATTCGTTGGGCAATTTCTATACGATTGATGAATATGATCAGCCTACCCACAGAGTCAGTAGCCTGGCTAATGGGAGCCTGGCCATTACGGGGGTTACCGGATTGATTTGTACGCCAGACAATGCCAACCGCTACACCATCAGTTTCAGTCCGACCTACAGCGGGGCAACGGGTGACCCCATCAGTTTTTCGGTGGTCAATGAGATGTTACCCACTACCAGTCCGGGACCGTACAGTCTACAGCTTTACACCGATAACCCGATTATCCAGATGCGCGCGGTGCAGGCGGGCAGTTCGGCTTCGTATGCTTATAACTGGGTTGCCGCCTGTAGCACTCCCCCTCTTTCCCCTCCTGTGTTTTCGATTGCAGACGTGACCGGGGTGAGCTGCACCTCCCTGTCGGCCACCTCGCGCCGGTTGAGTTTTACTCCCGTTTACAGCGGGGCGACAGGTGCGCCCATCAGTTTTTCGGTAGTCAATGAAATGCTGCCCACTACCAGCCCGGGCCCTATACCCTGACGCTCTACACCGATAACCCGATTATCCAGATGCGCGCGGTGCAGGCGGGTACTTCAGCTTCGCATGCCCACAACTGGATGGCTGCCTGTCAGAATCCCGCTGCTCCGCTTACCATTACGGGGGTGAACGGGATAAGTTGCACACCCCTGTCGGCCACCGCACGCCGAGTGAGTTTTACCCCAACCTACAGTGGCGGTACGGGTGCGCCCATCAGTTTTTCGGTGGTCAACGAAATGCTGCCCACTACCAGTCCGGGGCCGTATAATCTGACGCTCTACACCGATAACCCGATTATTCAACTGCGGGCGATGCAGGCCGGCATTTCGACCTCATATGCCCATAACTGGATGGCCACCTGTTCGGCAAGTGCCCGGCTAGGGGCTACCGAAGTCGGCGAATCGCTGCGGGTGGTGGTGTTGAGCAACCCTACCGCAGCGGATGAGGTGAGCGTTGAGATTGGTGGTGCGGTGGGTAGTCTGACACTGTCCGTATTTGACGGCCGGGGCCACCGGGTGAGTGAGAAACGTCTTGGGCAACTGGCCGGTCCGGTTCGGACTACGGTGGGGCTGGGCCGGTCGGATGGGGTGTACCTGCTACGGGTACAGACGGCCACTCAAAGCCGGGTGGTGAAGGTGGTGCGGGAGTAGGCCGACGTTGATTCTATCCAGTTCGTGGTTTATTCCAGTATGAAGCCATAAACAGAGAAGCCGTCCCTTAATCCGGGACGGCTTCTCTGTTTGGTTATGTCAGGTCAAAATCAAATTGCCGGGAGTAAACTCTAAGGATGGGGAGGGCTATAAAAAAGATAAGGTTCCCTGATCGTGCAGAGAACCCTATACTGACTATTCCTAAACCCTTAACCTTTTCTACATGAAAAACTAACTTTTACTCTTTTCTGTTCCCTTCGTTCAATAATTTAGCATTATATCTAAATTATTGAATTTCAGGTGTTTCTACTAACTCACTGAAGGGGAGATTCACATTCCAGAGGAAGTTAATCATCCGGGTGGTGTGGTCTGCCTGACCCTGCCAGTAAGCGGCTTCGGCATCTTTCAGCTTAGCCA
This sequence comes from uncultured Cytophagales bacterium, assembly GCA_963782245.1. Taxonomy (GTDB): domain Bacteria; phylum Bacteroidota; class Bacteroidia; order Cytophagales; family Spirosomataceae; genus Spirosoma. The sequence goes on along the minus strand of CAWAJC010000034.1, from coordinate 9,080 downwards.
GTTCGTTGTTGACTTGAGCGGCTCCTTCGTTGAACGTAGCACGGTCGGCGGGGCTGATGTTCAGCACAGCGGCCGGGTTGTTGTTATACGAAGTGATAACACTCATAAAATTCTGCCAATTTGTAGTAGTTGCAAACTTGGCAATGTGTTGTTCCACGTACGAAGCGAATAACTTCTGTGAACCATTGACAAGCATCGTACTTGCCGGCTTTTTGGCTGCCGGGCTATCATCATTGTTGGTGGTGGTAGCCGCGTGTGCCTGTGATATCGTCAATCCTAATCCAAGTACCAACGATGCAAAGATAACGCGTGATTTCATTGTTTTGTTCTATTTTGTTTTCAATTAGATAACACACAAATGTCCATAGAAAGTTTTAAATCGCAACGGTACTATAGGGTGCTATTCAGAATAATGTTCCGAATTTAATGCCGCTTTTTCGGCTAAATGCGCTAGTAAATCAAAATTTTGCTATCTAAAGCAAATAGTATTTGGCATTGTTGAGGGTTGATAGATATAAAATATGTCTCGTTAAAATTATAAGATTCTTAAAAAAGTTATATCATTGGTTGTAATTATTCATGGCCATATGTATACCGATAGTGCAAAAGTCGAGGGCAGCTGCTCCGGCCCGGTCCAGGTAATCCGGTAATTGAATCATTTCGTCTTCCGGAAACTCACCCAGCACGAAATCAGCCTGCCTTCCTTTGGAGAAATCGCTGCCAATACCCACCCGAAGCCGGGCGTAAGGCTGGTTGCTCAGAGCCTCGTCAATACTTTTTAACCCGTTATGTCCCCCCGGCGATCCTTTAGGCTTCAACCGTAGTTTGCCAAACGGTAAATCTTTATCGTCCGTAATGATCAGCACGTTCTCCACCGGAATGTTTTCCTGCTTCATATAAAACAGCACAGCCCGGCCACTCAGATTCATGTAAGTTGTGGGTTTTACAAAAAATAACTGTTTGCCTTTGTACTGCCACTTGGCCGTGTAGGCCAGCCGGGTCATGGAAAAACTAAATCCGTACTGGGCAGCCAGCCGGTCGAGAACCATAAAGCCGGCATTGTGGCGGGTGAGCGCGTATTCAGGGCCAATGTTGCCCAAACCAACGAGTAAAAATTTCATGGGTAATGTTATAGACTATGTGTACGACTATTGGCCAGGAAGTTGATTCGCCTGTTGGACCCATTCCGGCGCAGATTTTTGTCCGCAGCCGTAACCGTTACGGGACCATCTCTGAAAAATGTACCCGCCAATCAGGTTAACTGCGTAGATACGGGCAAAACTACCAATCCACTCAAGTAAAGACAATACATCGCCTGTACTATTTCGGGACTGATCCGGTCGATTGCCCGGTTGGCTGATACTGCTTTTGGGTTGCCACATAACCCTCCTGAACCGTTATATAACGTATACAGAAGCCGCTCCCGATCCACCTGGCCTCCGGCTGCGGGGCAGGAGTAAAAAAATGAGTAACGCCGGCAGTCGTAGCCAGGTGGTAGCCGGGGTTGGTGCCGGGGCGGTTATGTGTGTTTTTTGCGCATTTCCCCGACAAAGTGAGCTGCTTCGATTGGTTTGCCCGGATGCTACAGGATTCACTACCTTGCGAGATCAACCGTCGACGCAGCTTTCACAAACAGAAGAGGCTGCTCTGCACAACAAATAACCATGAAATACGCCCTGCTAACTGGCCTTCTGGCCCTGGTTTCCTTTACAACCATCGTTTATGAAATACCCGAAAGACCTGAAGATATCAGTCCCCTGCTGGTGGGCGAAACGATTCCGGCGGTACAACTGCGCGGGACATCGGGCGAAACGGTACGTTTGAGCAGTGAAATCGCCAAAAAGCCAACCCTGCTGGTTTTTTACCGGGGTGGCTGGTGTCCGTACTGCACCGCGCACCTGGCCGAACTCCGGCTGCTTCAACCCGATATGGATCGGCTGGGCTACCAGATGATCGCCATCAGCACCGATGCACCCGAGGGGCTGAAGAACACCTATGAGCAAAGCGAACTCAGGTATACGCTGCTCTCCGATGCCGATCTGACGGCGGCCAAAGAATTTGGACTGGCCTTTAAAGCGGCCGCCAAAAATGCCGATATGCTGCTGAAAAATAGTGGTGGCAACAATAAAGAAGGTTTGCTGCCCGTACCCGCCGTGTTTATTCTCGACACGAAGGGAGTTATCAAATACGAGCACATCAACCCAAATTTCAAGGAGCGCGTCTCGGCCAAAGTACTCCGGGCCGTTGCGGAGGCATTGCAGTAGGGGGCAACCCGTTTCCTGACTTATTCCGGGTGTTTATTGGCCAGCATGAACGGCAGGCCTGTCATCGTTGCGCTCCAGGTATCGAACCCGACGGTTGTTAGTGAGTTTGAGAAGCAATCGAACGCGAATCAGGCCTATCCTGGCATCCAGGACCAGGCATTGATGGACATCCTGACGGGGGGCGCACGACCCCTCGGCCTTACTCCCCATGCAGATGCCCGCCGATATGAAAACCGTAGAAGCCCAGGCCGAAGACGTTCCCCGCGACCTGACGCCTTACCGCTATTCGGACGGGAACGCGCATGATTTCGGTTTTGGCCTGAACTGGAAAGGCGTTATTCAGGATGCCCGCACGGCCAACTACAAGCCGAGCGTTCAAAACGGCCGGTATCGTCGTACTACCGGCCGTTTTTACGTTCATACACCACGAAGTCGAAAGCCGCTGCGTGCCGCTCATCGGCGGGATGCGGTTGGCGATTAATCTCCTGCCAGTCACTTTTGTCAAAATCCGGGAAATAAGTATCGCCTTCGTACGCCTGCTGAATTTCGGTCAGGTAAAGGGTATTGGCCATCGGCAAGGCCATTTCGTAGATTTCTCCCCCGCCAATGACAAAAATTTCGTGCTGATTGATGGCCGAAGCTATCGCAATGGCTTCATCCAGCGTATGCACAACCGTAACGCCCTCAGCCGTAAAATCACGGTTGCGGGTCAGGACAATGTTCGTGCGGTTGGGTAATGGCTTTTTTAGGGCAACCAGCGATTTTCTGCCCATGATAATGGGGTGATGACTGGTTTTACGCTTAAAAAAAGCAAAATCGTCGGGCAGGTGCCAGGGGAGGTCCGGTTCGCCATCGCGATTGTTTCGGCCAATAACCCGGTTCTGGGCAACGGCAGCAATGAGACTAATTTTTAAATCCATGTCAGTTGTTCGGCGTCAAGCTACTCTTATATCGATGAAGAACCCAGCCCGGTTTGCCCGCCGACAGCTACGTTGCTTAACCACTAGCCGGTAGTTGCTGCGCCTGAGCGTCTGTTCCACTACAATAATAACCAATTGCCCCGATATGGCCCTTTCTTCGTAAGTTGCCGACACGGGTAGCGCCACATCAAACGAATGGCAGGTATCGTTTTAGTAGCACTACGGGCTCATTTTTCTTTACACGGACCTGATAGGGTTAGTGTCCGGATATACACCAGCATGGAAAACAAAGTAGGTGAAACAGTTGATGGGGCAGATGTGACGATTGGTATCGTTGGGCTGGGCTACGTTGGGTTGCCGTTGGCCGTAGCGTTCGGGAAAAAGTACCCGGTTTTTGGTTTCGATATCGATGAAAAACGGGTTCAGGAGTTGACGGCAGGATACGATTCCACGCTGGAAATCAGCAAAGAACAGCTCTGTAATACTAAACAGGTATCGTTTACGCACGAGATACAGGATTTACAGCACTGTACTATCTTTATCATTACCGTTCCCACCCCGATTGATACCTCTAAAAAACCAGATTTGAGCTACCTGACCAACGCATCTGTTGCCGTAGGAAAGCTGCTGAAAAAAGGCGATATCGTTATCTACGAATCAACGGTGTACCCGGGGTGTACGGAAGAAGACTGCGTGCCCGTGCTGGAAAAATGGAGTAAGCTACGCTACAATAAAGACTTTTTCTGCGGCTACTCGCCGGAACGAATCAGCCCCGGTGATAAAGAACGAACGGTAACGAAAATTGTAAAAATAACGTCGGGATCGACCGATGAAACGGCGGAACGTGTCGATCAGTTATACCGCTCTATCATTGAAGCGGGCACGTATAAGGCTCCCTCCATTAAAGTAGCAGAAGCCGCCAAAGCGATTGAAAATGCCCAGCGCGACATTAATATTTCGTTCATGAACGAGTTGGCGCTGATATTCGACAGGATGGGGATTGATACGAACGATGTGCTTAACGCGGCCGCTACCAAGTGGAATTTCTTGCCGTTTAAACCCGGTTTGGTGGGCGGCCACTGCATAGGCGTCGATCCTTACTACCTGGTTCATAAAGCGCAAAGTCTGGGTTACCACCCGCAGGTGATATCGTCGGGGCGTTTGGTGAACGATGGCATGGGAGTATTTGTCGCGAAAAAAACCCTGAAACAACTAATTGCCAACGGGGCGCAGATTCAGCAGAGCCGTATTCTGATTCTGGGGTTTACGTTCAAGGAAAACTGCCCCGATACCCGCAACACAAAAGTGATTGACATCTACCACGAGTTAACCGATTTTGGCCTCACCGTAGACGTACACGACCCCTGGGCATCGGTACCGGCGGTGCGGCAGGAATACGGCATCGAGCTGATTCATGATGTATGGGCTGAAAAATACGATGGGATTATTCTGACGGTGGCCCACAACCAGTTCCTGAAACTGGATATCAATCGGTTGAAGAGGGACGAGAAATCCATCATCTTCGACGTTAAAGCCATTGTTGACCGGAGCCTGGTTGCCATCCGGCTCTGAGGTTGACGCTGTTCAACTGTGCTTTTCGCCCGCACACCGTTGGCTGAAGCCCAACGGTGACAGGAGTTGATTCCCTACAAGTAGCGGCCAGTTCTGTTTTTGGCCGGTTGGATTTCGTTGCCTAAATCCCGACGTTTGCGCCGATATCTACAACCAGTTTTCATTATGAACGACGCACAGCTTACCAGCCTCTTTCCTGCCGACAACAATCAGATTCCGGCTGAATACCGTATCGAACCGATTCACCAGCGCGAATACCTGCTCAATGGCGAAATGCGTTCCTGGGATGGCCCTACTGCCGATGTGTACTCACCCATCTGCCTGCCCGATGCTGACGGTACGCTGCAGCGGCAGCTGGTTGGCAGTTTCCCCGTAACCGGCCCGGAACAGGCGCTGGAAGCCCTGGATGCCGCCGTGGCAGCCTACGACAACGGCCGGGGCGAGTGGCCGCAGATGAGCACGGCCGGACGGATTGGCTGCATGGAAACCTTTATTGGCAAGATGCTGGAACAGCGAAGTCTGGTTATTAACCTGATTATGTGGGAGATTGGTAAGAATCTGGCCGACGCGACCAAAGAGTTCGACCGGACCGTAAAATACATTTACGATACCATTGACACCCTCAAAAACATGGATCGGAACTCATCCCGTTTCCGAATCGAAGAGGGTATAATCGGGCAGATACGGCGGTCGCCACTGGGCGTTGTGCTCGCTATGGGGCCGTTCAACTACCCGCTCAACGAGACCTACACCACGCTCATTCCGGCCATTCTGATGGGGAACACGATTCTCTTCAAGACTCCCAAACACGGTTCGCTGCTCCATTACCCCCTGCTCGAAGCATTCCGGACCAGCTTCCCGAAAGGGGTTGTGAATTCGTTGTACGGCCGGGGTGCCAACGTGGTGCCGCCCGTTATGCAGTCGGGCAAGGTAAACGTGCTGACGCTGATCGGCTCCAGCAAAGTGGCTGATGAACTGCAACGGTTGCATCCTAAACTAAACCGGCTGCGGTCCATCATGAGTCTCGATGCCAAAAATGCCGCCATTATCCTGCCGGATGCCGACCTCGATGTGGCCGTGAGCGAGTGCCTGCTTGGGTCGCTTTCGTTTAATGGGCAGCGGTGTACCGCCATCAAGATTATCTGGGCACACCGCTCCATTGTCGATAAATTTCTGGCGAAGTTCAGCCCCGAAGTGAGCAAGCTCAAGCCTGGTATGCCCTGGCAGGCCGGTGTCCAGATTACGCCCCTGCCCGAACCGACCAAAACGGAGCTATCTGACCGACATTATTGCCGATGCCAAAGCCGGTGGGGCATCGGTGGTAAACGAAGAGGGGGGCAAAACGATAGCATCCCTGTTTAAACCCGCCGTCGTTTATCCGGTAAAAGAAGGGATGAGGCTGTACCGGGAAGAACAATTCGGCCCCGTTATTCCGGTGGTCGTTTACGACGATACCGAAGAGTTTATTGAGTACCTCATCACGGACGACCACGGCATGCAGGCGAGTATCTTCGGTACCGACACCACGAAGATTGCCGCCCTTATCGACCCCCTCGTCAACCTCGTTAGCCGCGTTAATATCAACGCGCAATGCCAGCGTGGCCCCGATACATTTCCGTTTACCGGTCGTAAAGACTCCGCCGAAGGAACACTTTCGGTGGAAGACGCCCTGCGCTCGTTCTCCATCCGGTCGGCGGTAGCGACGAAAGATACGGCTGCCAACAAGGTTATTCTGAACGAGATTGTGGGTGAGCACAAGTCGGAGTTTTTAAGCACCAGTTTTATTTTTTGATACTCAAGCCTGTTTAAAAATGCTTTAGTATCCGGTTAATGTTGGATAAATACACGAACGATTCGTGAGAATTTACCCCGCATTCATAGTCTTTACTGAGTCGGCGGGACCAATTCATCCAAGCAAATGTTCGTTCCACTTTCCACCGCATAGGTACCACTTGGAAGCCACCCAACTCACTCACTTTTACCACCTCCAAGATAAATGCAAATGACTTGGCAGCCCATTCCGCCAAGTTCTTGCCATAGGCACTATCGGCCAAGATCTTACTTAATCGGTTATAGCCCTGCTGGGCCAGCGAAGTAAGGACCGCACGGGCGGCTGGACTATCATGCTGATTAGCTTATTTAGCCCTGTAAAGTCTGAACAACCTTACAGGGCTGGTTTTATACGCAAGCATGCTCAACGCCACTAAACTCACCAAATCCTTTCCGGGCGACGTAAAAGCCGTCAGGAATGTATCCATTTCGCTACGGCCCGGTCAGATTGTGGCCCTGGTGGGGGCTAGTGGGTCGGGGAAAAGTACACTGCTGAATTTGCTGGCCGGGCTGACTGATGCCGATACCGGTGAGGTTCAGTTCAACGATGAACGCGTGTTGGGACCATCGGAAAAACTGGTGCCGGGGCATGAGGCTATCCGGCTCGTGCACCAGGAATACCAGTTGATGCCCAATGTGTCGGTGCGGGAGAATATTGCCTACGCGCTCCGCTTCTTCGAAAAAAGCTACCGTACGTTTCGGGTCAACGAACTACTGAAGCTGTGTCGACTAACCGACGTGCAGGACCGGCTGCCCCGGCAGGTATCGGGGGGCGAAAAGCAACGGACGGCCATTGCCCGGGCCATTGCCGACAAACCCGCGGTGCTGTTGCTGGATGAACCGTTCAGTCACCTCGACCTGCCCAATCGGCTGCTGGTACGCGACCTGCTGTTCGACCTGGTCCGGCATCAGTCCGACGGTGTCGTGCAAACGTCCTGTCTGTTCGTAACGCACGACACAACCGATGCGCTGTCCATTGCCGACAGGCTGGGCATCCTGCGGGATGGAAAGCTGATTCAGTTTGGGCCACCAGCGGAATTGTACCACCAACCGGCTACGGCTTATGCCGCCCGCATGACGGGGCCGGTCACGATTGTGAAAGCGAAACACGTACCCCTGTTCGGTCTGCCCGCTACCGATAACCCGGATGCGCTGATCTGTTTGCGACCCGAACAAATCGCACTTAGCGATGAGGGCGCGCCGGGAACCGTGCGGGCGGTTTACTTCAGGGGTAGTAATTTCGAACTGGATGTTGACCTTTCACGGTACGTGTCGGTGCGTTTGTTTACCAGCCGCACGGATGTACAGGTAGGTCAATTGGTACACATCACGCTGGCTGATGCGCCCGTGTGGTACCTGAAAAGTTGAGTTGCGATAACCAAGTCCTTCGCCGGTAAGTTATCACTAAAATCATCAATCATGGCGTTATGAAACCAGACGACAAAACACAGGATACCGACCGGGATGAAACGGCGGCCGGCCCAAATTTTTTGGTGGGGGAAGAAACCGAGAATGTCAAACCGACCGGTGTGGAGGATGAATCAACCGGGATGGAAGGAGACGATTACCTGGGTAAAACAAACCTGGAGAACCGCGACGACGATTGACCGTTACGAACTGAAATCGTATCGCTTACCGTTGCGTTCAGTGCCCGGCAGCCAGAGGTTGCCGGGCACTTTTTTGCCTGAAAAAATGAGTTAGCCCCAATTTGTATCATGCACCAGGGCCAGCAGAAAGTCCCGGTTTCGTTGCCAACCACGGGAGGATTAGCAATGAAACCGGGACTTTTGCTGGCTTGGAAAAAGCGCGTTGATGCCTGATTACATCATCCGCTTAATCAACTGCTCAACGGAAATGCCTTCGGCTTCCGCTTTGAAGTTGCGTACCACGCGGTGGCGAAGAATGGGCATCGCCACAGCTTTCACGTCTTCTATATCGGGGGAGTATTTGCCGACCAGCAGCGCATTGCACTTGGCCGCCAGAATGAGCGCCTGCGAAGCCCGGGGGCCCGCGCCCCACTCCAGATACTGATTAGCATCGGCCGACGCCATTTCGGTATTGGGGCGGGTTTTATGCACCAGTTTCACGGCGTATTCAATCACGTTATCTACCACCGGTACCCGGCGTACCAGGTGCTGAAACTCCCGGATTTCTTCTCCCGTAACTACGCGTTGTACTTCATGCCGCAAGTCGGACGTCGTGCTTTTAACAATATCCAGTTCGGACGCGTAGGACGGGTAATCCAGGTAAATATTGAACATGAACCGGTCCAGCTGTGCTTCGGGCAGGGGATAGGTTCCTTCCTGCTCAATCGGGTTCTGCGTAGCCAACACAAAGAAAGGGCGACTCAGGCTGTATTTCTGACCGGCAATGGTGACGGAGTATTCCTGCATGGCTTCCAGCAGGGCCGCCTGGGTTTTAGGGGGCGTCCGGTTGATCTCATCCGCCAGAATGATATTAGCGAAAACGGGGCCTTTGATAAATTTGAAGTTGC
>CAWAJC010000033.1:0-44091 GCA_963782245.1 uncultured Cytophagales bacterium | reverse complement strand
TTGTGGCATCGGTTATGTTGCTGGCGTTCATCATGTTTGGTGCCCCAATCATCGAGAAGTTACCGATGGCTGCGCTCACCGGCGTAATGGTTATGGTGGCCATCGGCACCTTCGAGTGGGCCAGTTTGAAAACCTTTGGCAGGATGCCCTGGCACGATGTGATGGTGATGGTAGTGGTGGCAGGGGTAACGGTTCTGTTCCATAATCTGGCCCTGGCGGTGCTGATTGGCGTTATTATCTCGGCCCTGGTATTTGCCTGGGAAAATGCCCGGCGAATCCGTGCCCGGAAACACACCGACGAGGCAGGCGTTAAGCACTACGAACTGTACGGCCCCTTGTTCTTCGGCTCGGTAACGGCCTTTCGGGAGAAGTTCGACGTAGCCGGTGACCCGAACGAAGTTATCATTGATTTTCAGGATAGCCGGGTGGCGGATATGTCGGGCATCGAAGCACTCAGTAAACTAACGGCCAGCTACCAGCAGGCGGGAAAAACAGTTCACTTGAGGCACCTGAGTCCCGATTGCCGCCGACTCCTAACGAATGCCCGAAGCCTCATTGAGGTGAACATCATGGAAGACCCGGCGTATAACGTGCTGATTGATGACTAAGTCCCGCTTTACCGGGCAACAACCGTTGCTATAACCCGTTGGTAGCGGGTCAGGGCCGGGGTGCCTTTATCGGTTACTTCCAGAACAAAGTGGATGGTTTGCCCGGCCGTAGCATCGTCGGGTACGACAAATGCTGTTTTTGCCTGGTCTGGTTGTTGATTTATTACGGTGCCGGGATACGTGTCTACCTCTTCGTACTGCCACCACCGGTAGCTGACCGGATTGCCGTCGGGGTCGGTAGCGGAGCCGCTCAGGGTTACGCGCTGCCCCGGTTTTACCCGAAGGTCCTGGGCGTGGGAAAGTTTAACAATAGGCGGGTGGTTAGCCTCCTGGTAGGATTTAACGCACCAGTCGGCGCGGGCGGCAAAGTCATTCTGAAGCGCCGGAATCCAGCGTGTTTGTGGGTAGGCGGCATCCTGCTTTTTGGTGTACGGGTTATAGTCGGTCACCGTTTTGCCATCTTCCCAGCGGTAAGGATTGGCTGCTGATTGGACCATACGCCCACCCCAGCCCCCGTACGAAACGTCTTCTTTGCTACGAAGCCCCACATCAATCAGGTAAAAGAACGCGGGCGAATCCCCCTCTGAAATAAAATCGTACTGGTTCAGTTTGTATTTTCTGGCTTCTTCCGGATCACCATGCGTGTGTTCGGGGTCGCCCGCTATTTTCTGGCCATCGCCCCAGAGGTAGTAGGCACTCAGCAGGGGACCGTGATTAAATTTGATGTGCTCGGCAAACCACTTTCCGCTCAGGTACGTCTGCAATTCGGCCGGAACGACACGGGGCCACAGGTACGCAAAGCTCCAGAACTGATCGGCATTATACAGAACCTTAATCTTCGGCCAGTTTGGGGCTACGTATGTCTGGTAGGTATTATCCTGATCCAGTACGGCGTAGATGATGGCCTTGTCGCTTACTTTTTTGGCGATTGCCGACCAATTGGGGGTATTTTTATACTGGTCTTCGATGGATTTCAGGGCGCGGGCCACGGTATTGGTACCACCCCAGATTTGCAGGTACACTGGACTGGAATCGTCATCGAGTAAAATGGTTTTGATCAAATCCGACCCTTTGGTATCGTGGTTCATTTCCCCCTCGAAGTCGATATTGCCTACCCGAACCAGGCTAAGCAGGTGGTCGGGCGTGGGGTAGCCTTTTGCGTGTTTGATCAGGCTGGGGTATACCTCCCGGTATTTGTTGATGTACTCCTCCATCCAGGTAGTGCCGGGCCAGCGTAGTTCCGTTCGTTCGCCGTACCGTTTGGCGGTATTGTCCATGCCGGAGGTGTACCGGGTGCCTTTTCCATCGCCTTTGTAGTGCCATTGCGAACTGCTGTACACCAGGCCCACCACGTTGAATTCGTTGCTGTATAGCAGCATCCGGATAAACGTGTCGACATCATCGACCTCGCCATCGGTTGTAATAATGGTACGGGGTTTAGCCGATGTGTTAGCAACCGGCTGCGCCATCAGTGATGAGGAAACGCAGAGGAATGCGAAAACGAGCAGGGTTTTTATAGTCATGAAGAAACCGGTAAATCAGAGTGTTCTACCAGACTGTAAACCTACGCAAATTCAGCCTTTTCGGCCCTTTCTATACTGGGAAAAGCTGGTACAGCGTTTGATAGGAAACGTATGAACACAATCCCCAAAAATACTACCATGACTATTCCTTACGCCGTACGTTCACTGCGTACTTCGTTACTGGCTCTACTTCTCATTGGCTCGCTGACCACTGCCTGCAAAAAATCGGGGGGCGTCGATGACGTTGACCCCCGGGATCAATACGTTGGCGTTTATGAAGGCAATTCCCGGCAGACTCTATACGTGAGCGCTGATATTTTTCAGGGGCCTATTCCCGGAGCCGCTACCACAACGATTACTAAAGCATCTAATCCCAAAGAGATTTACATTGAAAACAAGGTGGTGTTCAATGGAGGTTTTTCGGGCGGCTATACGACGAGAGTAACGGCTGAGTTAGATGGGGTAAATTTTACCGTAATTGATAAGTCGTCAGACGAGATAGCGTTGCCGAGTGGCAAGGTAGTATCGGATTACACGGCTACTGGCCTGTTTGATCTGAGTACTAAACAATTCGTTTATACATCCCGGGCACGCGCTTTGCGTAATGGGGCTGAGTACTCCCGTACAGATGAGGTTTTTAGTACGTTGAAATAACTAACTTCGTGCCGGTTCCTAAACTCCGGTCTTTTATGAAAATATTCGTACTAACCGGCCTCGTGGCCGGTTTTTTTGTTACAGTCACCCCACTCATCACGGTTGCCCAGTCAACAGCAGCAAATCCGGTCCTGAAAGAGGCAGCTGCCGAAACGGTGGGTATGAGTACGTCCCGGCTTCAGCGCATGGATGGGGTTATCAATGACTACATTGCCAAAGGGCGGCAGGCGGGTGTCGGCGTACTAGTAGCTCGCAACGGCCGTATCGTGTACCATAAAGCCTATGGGCTGGATGATATGCAGACCAAAACCGCCCTTAAACGCGACGCTATTTACCGGATTGCCTCCCAAACGAAAGCCATCACCAGTATTGGACTAATGATGCTGTTCGAAGAAGGTAAATTCCTGCTCGACGAACCCATCTCCAACTACATCCCGGCTTTTAAGAGTCCGAAAGTGGTGGATAAATTCAACGAGAAAGACACGACGTTTACCACCGTACCCGCCAAACGGGAAATTACCATCCGGCAACTGCTGACCCATACATCGGGCATTAGCTATCCGGGCATTGGTAGCAAGGAAGCGGTGGCTATGTACGCCAAATACGGCATTCCGAGTGGTATCGGTACGCCCGGTGGTACGCTGGAAGAGGCTATGAATAAATTGGGAGCTTTGCCGCTCACCCATCAGCCTGGCGAAAAATGGACCTACGGGCTGAGCGTCGACCTGGTAGGGCGTTTGATTGAAGTACTGTCCGGCCAGTCCTTGGACCAGTTTCTGCGGACCCGCCTGTTTGAGCCGCTGGGTATGAATGATACCTTTTTCTACCTGCCTGCTGCTAAACAGGACCGCCTGACGAAAGTATACACTGAAGACGCCGAAAAAATGATTCAGCCGATGTCCGCTCAGGGGGGCATATCGGCCGATTACCCAAAACTGACCGGCACGTATTATTCCGGTGGGGCGGGCCTGTCGTCTACCTTGTACGACTACGCTATATTTCTGCAAATGATGCTGAACGATGGGGAGTACAACGGCAAACGGCTACTGAGTCCCACCACCGTACGGCTGATTACCACGAACCAGATTGGTGAATTGAACCAGGGAAACAATAAATTTGGACTGGGTTTTGCCATAACCTCCGAGAAAAGTGCTGCCCGGCTGCCCGTCTCACAGGGTAGTTTTGACTGGGGTGGTTTCTTTGGTACTACGTACTGGGTAGACCCGAAAGAAGGCATCGTTGCGCTGATTTACACCCAGAAAGTGCCCAATAGTTACGGCGATTTGAGCGATAAATTCAAGGTGCTGGTCTACCAGGCCATCACGCAGATGCAGAACTCGAAATAAACGCCCGGACGAAGGCATAAATTAGTTTCTGTACCAGACTGACTAAAGCATAACCCCTAGAATGATGAAAATCCTCGTTGCCCTCGCCCTGCTTCTGACCATCCCGATGGCCCGGGCGCAAACACCGGTGTCACCATCTGCCGGTGCCCTGGCTGTCAAAAAAAACACCTCCGGCGTGGAGAAGGCTGTACTGGCCACGGAAAAACAACGGTTCGACGCTCAGATAAAGAAAGACTACGCCATGCTGGATCGCGTACTGGCCGATGATCTGGTTTACAATCACTCGAACGGGAATACCGATACCAAGCAATCGTATATTCAGTCGATTCGGGACGGAAAATCGAAGTACGATTCAATCGAGAGCCAGGATCAGGAGGTGCGGGTGTATGGCAACACGGCCATCATCAATGGAAAATGCCTGATTAAGGCAACTAACAACGGCGAAACCATTAACACCACGCTTAAATACACCGATGTGTATGTCCGCAAGGGAGGTCAGTGGCAAATGGTGACCTGGCAATCCCTGAAGGTGCCAAATTGAGATTTACGGTATACGATTTTTGGTATTCGGTTTACGCCGGGCCGCTGGTGTGGTTGGCTGACGCGTAGTTATGATGCGTCAGCCAGCCGTAAACCTTAAACCTGCAAAAATTCCCGCAGTTCTGTGGCATCTGCCGGGTTCATGCGCCCGGCCAGCACCAGCCGCAGCTGCCGCCGACGCAGGGCACTCGCGTAGCGGGCTTTCTCCTCATCGGTTTCGGGAGTAACGGCGGGCACTTCGATGGGGCGGCCACTCTGGTCGACGGCCACGAACGTATAGAAAGCACTGTTGGTGCTGACCCGGATACCCGCCGGAATATCTTCGGCCCAGACGTCGATAAACACCTCCATCGAGGAATTGAACGAGCGGGTTACCTGCGCCTGCATGGTCACGATATTCCCCAGGCGGATCGGCTGGGCAAAGGATACATTATCGACGGAGGCCGTAACCACAATGCGGTTGGAATGCTTTTGGGCGGCAATAGCCGCGGCAATGTCCATAAAATGCAATAGCCGCCCACCCATCAGGTTATTCAGCGTATTGGTATCGTTGGGGAGCACCATTTCGGTCATTACCGTGGTCGACTCCCGGGCAAATTTAGGTTGGGGCATTCGTTGTACCGGGTGTTATTTTGACTGTGTATCGTGCGCCAGTTTTCGCCGGGCATACGATACACAGTCAAAATAACGGAATAAATCCCAGCTGGCTATCCATCAGCCTTTGTTTCTTTCGTGGCCTCTCTACCGGGTCAACTCGGCCAGCCACTTCCCGTAAGCCTCCCGGTAGGCTTCCTGTGCCCGCATGTCGGGTTCAATGGTTTTGGTTACGTGCAGGCCGGTAAATGCTTCCTGCGCGTTCTTGTAATGACCCAGCCCCAGCCCTGCACCGCGGGCGGCACCCTGGGCACCATCGGTGTTATAGAGTTGGATGGTAGCACCGGTGAGGTTGGCCAGCGTATCGCGGAAGAGCGGACTCTGGAACATATTAGCCTCCCCCGCCCGAATTGTTTGCAGCCCAACCCCAACACTTTCCATGATTTGAATACCGTAGTAAAGGGCAAACACAATGCCTTCCTGAGCGGCCCGAATGAAGTGCGGCAGGCCGTGGCGCGTTAGTTGAAGTCCGTGGAAAGAAGCGCCGGAGTCGGTATTTTCCAGCATGCGTTCGGCACCGTTGCCGAAGGGCAAACACAGCAGGCCATCGGCTCCAATGGGGGCTTCGTGGGCCAGTTTATTCATATCGGCGTAGCTGATGGACCGTTGCAGTACCTGATTGCGTAACCAGCTGTTGAGAATACCAGTGCCATTTACACATAGCAAAACGCCATAGCGTGGGGCCTGGGCAGTATTGCTGACGTGCAGAAATGTATTCACCCGTGATTGCGGATCGTATTTGGCCTGGTCGCTCACGCCGTATACGACCCCCGAGGTGCCGGCCGTGGCGGCAATCTGCCCCGGTTCCAGCACATTCAGCGACCAGGCATTGTTGGGCTGGTCGCCGGCACGGTAGGTGACGGGGGTACCGGCGGCAAGGCCCAGTTCTTCGGCTGCCGACGTGGTTATTTCGCCCTGTGGGGCAAACGTGGGTTTGATGGCCGGTATCAGGGCGGGGTCGAAACCAAAGTAATCCAGCAGGAACTGCGCGGGCTGGCTCTCCTGGAAATCCCAGAAAGCCCCTTCTGACAGACCTGATGCGGTCGTCACAATCTCCCCCGTCATACGGGCTGCGAGGTAATCGCCGGGAAGCATAAAATGCGTTGCCTGTGCGTACACGTCAGGCTCGTTATCTTTTACCCAGGCCAGTTTGGCCGCCGTAAAATTACCCGGCGAGTTGAGCAGATGGTGGAGTGTATGCTCATGCCCCAGTTTGTCGAAGGCCCGGTTGCCGTAGGGAACGGCCCGGCTGTCGCACCAGATGATGGACGGACGCAGCACGTTGAAATCCTTATCAACAATAACCAGTCCGTGCATCTGGTACGAAATGCCGATGGCTTTCACCTCGCCGGGCTGAATGTTGGCCTGCTGCATAACGGCCTTACTGGCCCGGCAGGCATTACTCCACCAGGCTGACGGTTGCTGCTCGGCAAAGCCCGGCTGCGGGGCGTCGATGGGCATTTCTGTTTCGGGAAAGAAAGCCGAAGCGACAACATGACCAGTGTCTGCTTCCAGTAAACAAGCCTTAACGGATGAACTACCCAGATCAAATCCAATAAAATACATGCGGTTGAGGAGTTAGAAAAATCTGTTGCTAAAGTACAACAAGATGCCCAACTTACTCAGGAATCATACTTTTCGATATTCAGGTGCAGAAAGCATAGCCCCGTATCTTACGGTAAACGATTCAGGATAAAACGGCGGGCATTCGTATAAAAAATGCCATCGGCAATGCCCACTGCCTGGTCCCCCGAAAGGGTAACACCGATGTTTGCTTCCCGTAAAAAGCCAGGGAAAAAATCAATGAACTGCTGACGCAGACGCTGATAGTGTTCAACGGTCAGGGTGCAGGTCACGGGATTGATTAATCCGTCGAAATCAGATCCCAGGCACACCTGGCCGAGGGCTACTACAGGGTCCAGCTGGTGTTGCTGCGCTACGTTCATCACGTGAATGACATGATTGGCGAAATACTGAAAATGCGTAAACTGATTGTTCGGGCCGGGCCGCACATCATCGTCGGCCGTATCCTGGTTCTGGAGCGCGTCGAATGGGTTTTCCCGTCGGCCCCGTCCGTTCGTACTCAAATCCCCAAAAATGGCTATTTCGGCGGATGAAAGCACATCAATATCCCGCGCGAAAGCATCGGCCGCGTCATCCGTTGTGTTGCGGGGATTATAACCCAGAATCCGGCTGTCCATGGAAATGCCGACTACCCCTCCCGATCTGAGTATATGCACCAGGTCGTCGTCAAAAAGGTTGATACTGGTCGCATTGAAGGCGGTTTGACTGCTGCCGCCCAGGTACTTTTTTGGCTTGGCTACTTCGGCCTGACGGCTACCTCCTCGCGCCCGCACCAAAACCGCGCGGCTCACGTAGTGACGGTACTCACTAACCGGAATACCGGTGAAACCGGCGTGCGTACAGATGATCGGGAATGGGTACCCTTCAGCAGCCATCTGCGTTTGAAAATCGTGCCGGGCTTTCACACTCATGTGCTTGATGTCAATCAAAATACCTTTTTTCTGGCAATGCCGGATGAGGGTCCAGGCTGCGGGCGACAGGCCATTACCCGTTGGGAAAAACCGATTGTCTTCAATAAACTGAATTCCGAACGCCTGCCCGCAGAAACCAAAATTCTGAAAGTGGGTCATGTTAATCGAAAAGATAGTGGCTCGCTTCGGCCAGCGCATCCAGGTTGCGGATCATGATCGGCGCCAGCGTATCAGGCTGGTCGAAGTCGGCCAGCGAGTCAACCAGCGAATGGCACCCCTCTATGGTGAAGACGGCATTGACTACCCCCGTTGTATCCGAAAAGTCGCTGCGCCGGCGTAGTGAGTGCAGACGCAAACCCGAACCGGCGCAGGGATTGAGCATCGTTTGTAGTTCGGCAAGAATTGTCTGAAACGGAGCGTAAGCAGGGCCAGCCAGTTCATCGAGCCGGGCGATGTTCATGAACCGGGGAATGCGCACGGATCGTAATAAACGGGCCTGCGTAATAGCCGACTCCGGTGCATACAAAGCGGCACAAACCAACCGGACATCGTTGGCTACCAGCTGACTCAGATTTGACTGGGAAGACAGGATAAGCCCAAAATCGGAACAAAGGCGCGGGAGCGGGGGGATGGCCGAGGACAGCAGTAGCTCGCACAGCCCAACGGGATTGGCAGCACTACCAAACTGTGTTTTGAGGGCAGGATGCAGATGCAGGTCGGAGAAAGGCATGGTAACGGAATGTTTTCTTGCAAGATGGTCAAAATTAGCGCGTTCGGCAGGAAAACGAGAGGGGACAAACACCCTTTTTATGATGTGCTTTACCTTTTTCCTATCCCCTTGTTTACAGAATCGGGTGGAACCGGCTACCTTGCAGTAGTACTCGACGCTTGCTTATATGATCCGTAGTTGCTGTTTACTTTTTACCCTTCTCTTAACGGCTCAACCGCAACTGGATGCGCAGTCTCTCACCGACTGGACCAACCAATACTGGCCTGCCCGCTGGCTGGTACATCCCACGGCTCCTGCCCGGCAGTACGGTATTTTTCATTTCCGTAAAGCCATCGACCTGCCACAGAAACCCACCCGCTTCGTGGTGCACGTGTCCGCTGACAATCGCTATCGGCTGTTTGTGAACGGAAACGCCGTAGCCCTGGGGCCGGCCCGGAGCGATACCCAAAACTGGCAGTACGAAACCCTCGACCTCGCGCCTTTTTTGAAGGCCGGCCGGAATGTGCTGGCGGCCCAGGTGTGGTATATGGGCGAGAGTGCTCCCTTTGCCCAGATGAGTTATCAGCTTGGCTTTTTAGTACAGGGAGATGGCGAAACGGAAAAAATAGCCAATACCGATGCGACCTGGAAAGTATACCAGAATCCGGCTTATTCGCCCGTTAAAAACGACATCCCAAAACTCCGCACTTACATTGTGATGGGGGACGGAGACCGGATTGATGCGGCTAAATACCCCTGGGGCTGGGAGCAGCCTGAATTTGATGATAACGCGTGGGTAGCAGCCCGCGTTTTTGGCTTCCCTACCAAACCGCGCGGCCTGGGTACGGACGGAAACTGGGCACTGGTACCGCGTACCATTCCCATGATGGCCGAACGCACAACCCGGCTGGCAGCCGTTCGGCGGGTAGAGAACGGCACGATGGACAATGATTTTCTGCAGGGGAAAGCCCCCGTTAAGGTACCCGCGAATACCAAAGCCGTTTTTCTGCTCGACAACGATGTATTGACCAATGCGTATCCCGAACTAACCGTAAGCCGGGGAAAGGACGCCGTTATTACGTTGGCGTACGCCGAAGCACTGATTGACGCCAACGGGCAGAAGGGCAACCGGAATGAGGTGGAAGGCCGTACGATGCGGGGCTTTGAAGACCAGTTCATTGCCGATGGGAGTGATTCGGCGGGGCGGGGCAGGCGTATTTTTCGGCCACTCTGGTTTCGTACCTATCGCTACCTGCAACTGACGGTAGAGACCAAAAATGATACGGTGGTGCTGAACGATCTGGTTGGGAAGTTTACGGGCTACCCATTTGACGAGAAAGCGCGGTTTTCGGCCAGTGACAGCACACTCACCCCCATCTGGAACGTGGGCTGGCGAACCGCCCAGCTCTGCGCGGGTGAAACCTACTACGACTGCCCCTACTATGAACAGCTGCAATACACCGGCGACACGCGGATTCAGGCCTTGATTTCACTCTACGTGGCGGGCGATGACCGGCTGATGCGTAAAGCCATCCAGGATTATGACCATAGCCGGTTCAACGATGGACTAACACAAAGCCGCTATCCGTCGGCCGATTTTCAGGTGATTCCAACGTTTTCTCTGTTTTGGGTGTGCATGCTCCACGACTACTGGATGCACCGGCAAGACGATGCGTTCATAAAATCCATGTTGCCCGGTATGCTGGGCGTACTGGACTGGCACGAACAGCGCATTGCCAAAAACGGCCTGAACGGTCCACTGGAATGGTGGAATTTTGTGGATTGGGCCGACTGGAAAAATGCGAAGCAGGAAATTGCCGGGGGCGTACCAAACGGAGCGCGCACGGGCGGGTCGAGTGTACTGACGCTGCAACAGGCATACACCTATTTCCGGGCGGGCGATCTGCTGGCGCATTACGGGCAAAATGAACGCGCCGAGCATTACCGCGCCCTGGGCCGCCAACTCAACAAAGCGGTGTACGAACAGTGCTGGGATGCCGGACGTGGTCTGTTTGCCGATACCCCGGCAAAGAACTCATTTAGCCAGCACGCTAACATCCTGGCCGTGCTGACCGATGCGGTACCCGTTGCCAGGCAAGCGGCTTTGTTGCAGAAAACGATGAACGACCGCAATGTCGGCCCGGACTCCCTGACACAGGCTACCTTTTACTTTAAGTTTTACCTGTTCGAAGCGCTCAAAAAAACGGGCCTTGGCGATCAGTTCATCCCGCAGTTAAAACCCTGGCGCGACATGCTGGCCCTGGGCCTGACCACCTTCGCCGAACAGCCCGAACCAACCCGTTCCGATTGCCACGCCTGGAGTGCGTCGCCCCTGTACGAATTGCTGTCCATTACCTGCGGCATTCGCCCGGCCGAACCGGGTTTTGCTTCGGTCAATATTGAACCATCGTTCGGTGAGTTGACCAGTATAGAAGGTAAAATGCCGCACCCGCTGGGTGAGATTTCCGTGCAGTTTCAGAAAACCGAAACGGGTGATCTGACCGGCAACGTAACCCTGCCCGAAAAGCTTACCGGAACCTTACGCTGGAAGGGTAAGACCACATTGCTAAAAGCAGGCGGTCAGGCAGTAAATCTGTAACAGCGACAAGGGCTTTTCTGCCATTACATTGGCAAAACAATTGTTGGCAGCGGTGGTTTGTTCCAGAACAGGTTCTGCTTTTGACTACATGACACTAAAGAAGAAAACGCTGTTGTCTCTGCTTTGTATTCTTCTGCCAATTGGTGGCTTTAGTCAGGGAAATAGGTTGTTGGATCGTAATACGGTTGGCTGGTATACCTACAACGGCGACCACAAACTGAGCAGTCGCTGGGAGTTACATACCGAATACCAGTGGCGTCGGATTGACCTCATCCGTTCGTGGCAGCAATCACTAACAAGGGTGGGCCTGGCGTACAAACTGGCAGATCGGGTAAAAGTATCGGGCGGTTACACGCTGTTTGTCACGTATCCCTATGGCAACTACCCGGCTGCCAGTGCGGGAGTGCCAAGACCTGAGCACCGGATCTACGAAGACATCAACCTGGCAGATACGTTTGGCCGCTTGAAATTAACGCACCGCTTTCGGCTGGAGCAACGATGGCTTGGGCAGTCCTCCGATGCGAATCCGCGTAAAATAGCTGACTGGGAATACCAGCACCGGGCCCGTTACCAGATTGCGGGGACTTTTCCACTGCGGGGGTCTACGATTGACGACGGCGAGTTTTACCTTAACGCTTTTGATGAACTGTTCATCAGTTTCGGTCGAAATGTGGGGAGCAACGTGTTCAATCAGAACCGTATATCGGGCGGAGTAGGCTATCAGATTCGGGATAACTTTACGCTGGAACTGAACTACTTCAGCCGTATCCTGCAGCACGCAGAACCCGAACCGATAACTAAAAAGCCTATTTTCGACATAGACACCGGTTTCCGGTTGAACGTCAATTACGATATTGATTTCAGTGCCCGAAAATGAACCGCTAAAACAGTTTGGCCCCCACAACCTGCCCGCTGTCCCTACGCTGAACATACACCAGTACGGCCGACTGGCTGGAGGGAAGCTCATCGGATAGGGATAAGGAAACGCTGCCGGATGTCCTGGACTCTTCAACCGTTTTGAACTGCCGTACTACATTGGTATTGACCAGCGTTCGTCCCCCGTTCTCGCCATTTTTTACGGGTGTCCGGGCTTCTTTCTGCACCAGTGCTACATTTACGCGGTATGGTCCGGCGGTTGAGAGACTGTAGTTGACTGTTACCTGCCCATTGCCCCGTTTTACACTACCATCAACACTAATGAATGCCGAAGCAGGCTGCTGCTGAATGGTTTGAATGACTTGTGTAATGCGTCCCCGTTGCCCGCCAACTACATCCTGTTTACCATTAATGATGAGCTGGGGCGTGTACGTCTGCGTTTTCAGATCTCGATTGTATTGACGCTGACGGTCGGTAAATTGTTTGGTACTGAATGGGTCCTGCCAGCCCAGTCGGTTCCAGTAGTCGACATGGAACGAGAGGCCGTAAACTGCCTGACCGGAGCGGGCGGCCTGCTCAGTGATATCCTGCAAGGCTTTGTCGGCGGGAGGGCAACTGGAGCAACCCTGCGAGGTAAATAGTTCCAGTACCACAACGGGTTGAGCCACTGATTTTTCGGCAGGCGGATTGATGGCCATGCCAACCGTTATTAAAAGTATGAGCAAGCAGGTCATAACGAATTGAGTTTACATTACAGGCCAACATAATAGTCATAACCCCGTTCGGCCCAGAAATCGCGTGGGCGAGTGTCCGAAAAGAATATCCGGCCAATGCGTTTCAGGTTTTTTACCCCGTACTTGACCGGGATAATCAGCCGGAGCGGTGCCCCGTGCGGAACCGAAATTGGCTGGCCGTTCAGTTCGTAGGCCAGCAGCGTTTGGGGGTGCATAGCACTCTCGACATCAATACCCACATAGTAGCCCTCGTCGGGTGTTTCCATACCAACGTAGCTGTATAGGTCTTCTGTGTGTTCCGGGTTGGGGGCATTGCCACTTTTTGTACCCAGTTTATATTTCGCCATAAAATCGGACAACCGGACCCCGCCCCAGTGCTGCACCTGACTCCAGCCTTCAATACACTTAAACTCGTAAACGATTTCGTGCTTCGGCAGCGCTTTCACATCATCCATCGTAAGTAGTAAAGGAGCGCCCTGCGGCCGGTCGATCTGTAGTTTCCAGTCTTCGGGCAAGGGAGTCTTCAGGCCATCATACCCATTGGTACGCGGTTTTTTTGCCGCTTCTTCAACCGGGAAAGTGGCAACCAGGTGCGTATTGCTAAAGTACGTTTTGGCGATGGCCGCATTGGCATCCAGCACCCGCCGAAGCGGCTTACTGGCCCCATACAGCCGGGGGCTATTGGTGATCCATTTGTACACACCCACGGGTACGGCTGCTGCCAGCGCAAATAGACCAAAAGACGTGATTACACGCCGGCGGGCTGTTGATTCGGGTACATCACTTTCGGGCAGGTTGGGCTCTTTCAACGGGCTCATGCTGGTAGTGGATTGGGTGTTGGAGCAATAGACTGGTCGTCAGCCGGATCGGGCATGCCGGGCGACTCCGGGGTGATAGGCGGGTCGCGGTCCGGCGTTCCGCGTTCCGGCGTTCCGGTGCGTTTGATGAACGCAAACCCTGTTACCATCGACTGAAAGTTTTGCCAGCCCGCCCGGATAACCTGACCTACGTGGACAAAAAAGAACAGGACGAAGCCGATGGTTAAAATGAAGTGCTCCAAACGGGCTGCTTCATAACCACCCAGCAAGGCGGTTAGCCACGAGAACTGGGCGGGCTTATAAATGGCAAAACCCGTTAGTACCGAGCCGACGCCCATGAGCATAATGGAGAAATAAGCAATTTTCTGGGCACCATTGTACTTAATAAAGGGAGGTTGGGTTTTGCGAAGGCCAAGATCATAAAGCGTCACGGCAATGGCTTCGCGGAACGAATGTTTGTTGGGGACCAGATGCCGCCATTCGCCCGAAATAAAGGTGTACCCGATGTACAGCAACCCGTTCAGCATAAACAACCACATGAACACCCAGTGCCAGGCCATGCCCTCGGCCAGCCGAAAAGGTACATTCAGAAATGTATAGAATTTATCCGGGAAAAACGACAGGAGCGTATAGCTGCCGACGCTGACTTTGTAGGGGTCATAGGCCCAGTAAATCAGCAGTCCACTCCAGATCATAACGAACAGAACCGGGAAGTTGATCCAGTGAAACCACCGAATAGCCAAGGGGTGTTTGTGAACGATTCGTTTCATTGACAAAGGCACGTTTAAAGCTAAATATACACTTTTTTTCGCGGAAAAGTTGGTGCGGGATGCAATTGAAACCAGGCAAAAGGAAGGCTATTTTCGTCCGGCCCTCTTTGTTGCCGAGGCAAAAAACATGTAGTCAGGTCGCTGCTTCTTCCAGCGTCGGGATCGCCGGGCAACCCACCGGCACCTGGGTACTAGGGTGCCGGTAGTCGGAAATAATAGTTGCTTACTACGTAAAGCTTTCGGAAAGGCGCTTCGGAAAACCAGTATCAAAACCACGTATGATGCCTCGAACTCCTGTTTCTTTCGGTCATCTATGTGAAGGAGCAAGGGACGTATTATCGTTGAAAAAGATTACTACCGCCAACGTTGTTGTGGGTTGAGGAGTAGCGCAGATCATTGACAGAAAGCTACAGCTTGCATAACGGATCGGCTATATTTGTCAACTAAATTCTTACCTGACTTTATGACTCTTCAAACCCTGGATACTGGTCTTTTTAAACTGGATGGGGGTGCTATGTTCGGCGTAGTGCCCAAGCCCCTCTGGAACAAACTCAACCCGGCCGATGAGCAGAACCGCTGTACCTGGGCCATGCGTTGTTTGCTTTTTGAACAGAGCAACCAGCTCCTGGTTGTTGATACCGGCATCGGCCACAAACAGGATGCTAAATTCTTCGGGCATTACGATCTGCATGGTGATGCTTCTTTACTTAACTCCATTCATAAAGCGGGTTACAGTGAAGCCGACGTGACCGATGTGCTGCTCACTCATCTGCACTTCGACCACGTGGGTGGGGCCGTTCAGCGTACCGGCGATAAGCTCACGCCCGTTTTCCCCAATGCAACCTACTGGGTACACCCGGACCACTGGCAGTGGGCAGTCAATCCCAACCCGCGGGAAAAAGCCTCGTTCCTGAACGAAAACATCCTGCCCCTGCAGGAAAGTGGGCAACTGGCCTTCCTGACCGAAAAGCCGTTTCCCTATGTCGGCGTTGACTTCCGATACGTAGATGGTCATACCGAAAAAATGGCGTTGCCCCTGTTCCATATCAACGGGCGCACAGTAGCCTACATGGCTGATTTGATTCCATCGTCGGCGCACGTGCCGCTGCCCTACGTCATGAGCTACGATGTTCGTCCGCTGCTGACGATGGACGAGAAAACGGCCTTGCTGAAACAGGCAGCCCAGGAAAACTGGATTCTGGTGTTTGAGCACGACCCCGTTACAGAAGCCGCAACCGTTGAAATGACGGATAGGGGCGTGCGAATTGGGCAGCAGGGAAAGCTGGTGGAGCTGTTGTGAGAAGGGGAGGGATTGGGGTTAGGTGGTGTGGGGAATAGGTTCTGGTGTACACCTCCTTGTGGTCTGCAACCTTTTTCCCTAGAGGTTCTTTCCTCCAGGTTGCCAAACCAAATAATGCCACGTGCCGTTGTTAAGCCAGTAAACAGAAACGCATGAAAATAGGCTTGGTTTTATCGGGGGGCGGAGCGCGGGGTATCGCCCATTTGGGGGTTATCAAAGCCCTCAGGGAAATGGGCATTGACTTTGATCAAATAGCCGGAACCAGTGCCGGTTCCATTGTGGGGGCTTTACTGGCGCAGGGATACACCCCCGACGAGAGTTTGAAAATTATTGAGTCATCCTCATTCGTACGGCATCTGCGACCCGCCTGGAACCGTATGGGACTGCTACGGCTGGATGCAATAACCGATTTATACCGAAAATACATTCCGCACGATTCGTTCGAAGGCTTGCAGATACCCCTGCACGTGGTGGCGGTTGATCTGAACGCGGGTGAGCAGGTTGTTTTTGACCAGGGGGAACTGATTCGCCCCGTACTGGCATCCTGTTGTTTACCCGGTATTTTTGAGCCCTTCCTGATTAACAAGCGCCAGTTTGTGGATGGAGGAGTTCTGAATAACCTGCCCGTAGATATCATCGAACACAAAGTAGACTTCATAATTGGGTCACATTGTAATCCACTCAGCACGTCCAAACCCATTCGTTCGATGCGGGGAGTAATTGAGCGGAGCATTATTCTGGCAGTCCAGAGTAAAACAAGGGAAAAATTTGCCCGTTGTAACGTGTTGCTTGAACCCTCTGATTTAAGTGGGTATGGCCCGACCGACGTTGGTAAAGCCCGGGAACTGTTCCGGATTGGTTATCAATACACCCGGTCTATGACTAACGATATAGAAAAAGCCCTGAACACCGCTGCGGTTGAGCAATGAAGAGATGCCCTGCGACATGGATTGAGTACACGAACGCCCGGCCGGAAAGCCGGGCGTTTACTTTTTGCGGCAACGTTTAATTTGGCGTGTGACTGAGTTTTGAGGTGGACGGCTATTTTAGTGCATGTGGGTGTGTTTTGCTTTTCACTGACTAACTGCGTTGTCGGTAAAAAAATGAGTAGTTATACGGATAGGTAATATGTCGGTACAGTGTGTGTAACTAACGTTCGTACTAATTCAGAACCGAATAATATTCTACCAATAAGCCATAGCTAAGAATAATATGGGTGTTATCAAATAATCGGGGCTTATACTTGATAAGTATAAGCCTTTTACTATTTTTGCATTCAATGCACTCTTATCTTAACTTATCTTAACTAAATTATGAGGAAAATTCTACTGGTGAGTATGCTTCTTGTGTGCTCACTCTGGGTCCCTGCATGGGCTCAGGAGCGAACCATCACGGGTAGAGTAATGGCTGCCGAAGATGGTACCCCAATTCCCGGAGCGTCTATTCTGTTAAAGGGAACGACTAAAGGAGCTAATTCGGATGCGGAGGGTTTCTATACGATTAGCGTACCCTCAACGGGCGGAAAGCTGGTATTCAGTTTTGTTGGAGCGGCTACCGAGGAGGTAGAAGTTGGTAACAAGTCAAAAATTGATATTCAACTAAAGAACGACTCCAAGCAGTTGGGCGAAGTAGTCGTTACCGCCCTGGGGCAACAGCGTGAAAAGAAAGCATTAGCCTACGCTATCACCAGCGTAAAAGGTGATCTTCTTCAACAACGATCAGAACCAGACCCATTGCGGGCGCTGTCAGGCAAAGTACCGGGTGTCAATATTATTGCGGGAGGTGGTGCGCCGGGTCAGGCTACTAAAATCAACATTCGGGGAAACAATTCATTCACCGGAAATAACCAGCCGCTGTTTGTTGTGGATGGTATCCCGTTCGACAACTCCTCCAACTCAGCTGGATCAAGTTATTCCAACAATTCGGTCGTTTCCAACCGGGCCTACGATATTGATCCGAACAACATCGAGGCCATGACGGTCCTGAAAGGCGCTGCGGCTTCGGCGTTGTATGGTTCACGGGCGGCCAACGGTGTTATCGTCATCACAACTAAGTCGGGCAGCAAATCGGCCCGGAAGGGGTTGGAGGTGACGTATAACGGGTCGTATTCGGTTGAAAAAATTTCAACCATTCCCAATTATCAGGATTCGTACACTCAGGGGTCTAACCAGCAGTATAATGGAGGCTTTATTGGCAACTGGGGAACGGCTTTTCCAGCTGAAGTTGACCGGATCAACGGGGCGTTGGGTTTTAACCGGTACTCCAAAACCATTGTCGATGGGTATCCGGAAGGAACCATTCCTCATCCAGTGGTAGGGGTTCCTTACACCGCAGCCCGTTACTTGTCGGTTTTCCCGGAGTTGCTGGATGCCAGTGGTAAAGCTATTGCAGTACCCCTGCAGCCTTACGACATCATCGGTGGCTTCTTCAAGCAGGGAAGCGTAATCGAAAACGGCATTAGTTTATCGTCTACGGGCGACAAAACGTCGCTTAACGCCGGATTTTCGCGTACTACAAACGAGGGTATCATTCCCAATTCAAATACCAAACGTACCTCTCTCAACTTTGGTGGTAATGCTACGCTGGCCAATAACATTGGTATCTCAGGAAACGTAAACTACGTAAATACACAGCAGCAAAGCCCTCAGTCGGGTGCGTCGTATTTCACCGATTATAGTTCGGGCAGCAGCGGCTCTATTTACGACCGTTTGTTTTACCTGCCCCGTAACTACAATCTGAATGGTTATCCTTTCGAAAACCCGGTTGATGGCTCCAACGTGTTTTACCGGGCCCTGGATAACCCGCTCTGGACAGCCAAGTACAACCTGTACAACTCTAACGTCAACCGGGCCTTTGGTAACCTGGCGCTGACCTACGACGTAACACCCTGGCTGAACCTGACGGCTCGTGGGGGGATAAACGCCTACAACGAAACCCGCCGGAATGTCATTCGTCCGGGCGGAACCTCCTTCCCGGTAGGTCGGGCATCCCGCACCGAACTGGGGCGTACGGAAACTGACCTCACGTTCCTGGCTACTGCTACCAAAGACTTCTCGGATCATTTCGGGGTTAAATTATTGGTAGGTGCTAACTTCAACGAGCGCAAATACAGCGAAGCCCGGCTGCTGGGTGAGCAGATCATCGATGCCAATATCCTGAACGTAGGAAGCACCCTGACCCAAACGGCCAGTGAATACAATGAAAAGCGCCGGCTGTATGGTCTGTTCAGTGAACTGTCGCTCTCGTACAACAACTATGCTTTTGTGACGGCCAGCGTCCGGAATGACCACTCGTCAACGTTGCCGGTGGCAAACAACAGCTACTTCTACCCCGCCGTATCGGCTTCGTTCGTCTTCACGGATGCCTTTGGCATGTCGAAGAACATACTGAACTTTGGTAAAATACGGGCCAACTACGCTACCGTTGGTAAAGATGCTGACCCCTATACGGTGAATACGGTCTTTAACCTGAACCGGGCGTTTGTCAACGCGGGCCCTAACTCCATTGCGGTACTACCTTCTACGCTGAACAACTCAAATCTAAAGCCTGAGTTTACGACCGAAGTTGAAGTAGGTACTGAACTTCAGTTCTTCAACAACCGGATCAGTGTTGACCTGGCTTATTTCAATCGGAAATCAACGGACCTGATTGTTCCCCGCCGGGTAGCTGCCTCAACGGGTTTCTTCAATGAATTCATTAACGCTGGCCGGATCGACAACCGGGGCATCGAACTGGCCCTGACCGTGGTGCCGGTGCGCCTGTCCAACGGGTTTGAGTGGACGTCAACGGCGGCTTTCACCCGGCTGCGTTCCGAGGTTATTGATGCTGGTCCGTCAAACGAGATTTTCCTTGGTGGCTCCGGTTTATCATCGCTGGGTACCATGCACCGCGTAGGTAACCCATTCGGTATGATTTACGGAACGGTAAATGCGAAGTCGGCGGATGGTAAACTGCTGATCAATCCAAACTCAGGCTTACCGTTCGCATCACCACAGTCGCAGTTGATTGGTAACCCTGCTCCAGACTTCACACTGGGCTGGACCAACACCTTTAGCTGGAAAGGCTTTAACCTGTCGGCTTTGATTGACTACCGGCAGGGTGGGAAGATATTCTCGTCAACGGCAGCCTCGCTGCAATTACGGGGTCAGTTGAAGGATTCGGAAGATCGGGAAGGCATGCGGGTAATTCCGGGCGTTCTCGGCGACCCCACTACGTACAAGCCACTACTGGATGAGTCTGGCAAAGAAATCCGGAACACGATTCCAATGACGGCTTTCCAATATCACTTCACCAGCGGGTTTGGTGCCTACGGGCAGGACGAAGTGAACGTGTACGATGCCACCGTCATTCGCCTGCGCGAAGTAACGCTGGGCTACGCCGTGCCGAAAGCGTTCCTGACCAAGTACACCAAAGTGTTTGGTAGCCTGCGTATATCAGCATCGGGTCGTAACCTGTGGTTCAACGCGCCCAACATGCTGAAAGGCCTGAATTTCGACCCCGAAGTACTGGCGAGCTATCCTGACTCAAACATTCAGGGCTTTGACCTGGGCGCAGCTCCTTCAACCCGGCGGTATGGTATCAACCTGACCGCTTCGTTCTAAGGGCTTCACACTTTTAAAAAGATTTTACCAATGAAACGACATATTTTCTCGATTAAAACCTTGTTCGCTGCGGGGAGTATCTGGCTGCTGAGTAGCTGCTCAATGACCGAACTCGACATCAACGCTGACCCCAACCGGCCGGCAACGGCCTCGCTCCGGCTGCTCCTGCCACCCGCTGAACTGGCCGCTATTGGCATTGCTACACCTGGTACAGGTGGGGGCGACATTCTGACGACCCTGAATAATAATGCGATGGCCTTTTCTGGCATGGGCTTCGGTAATGGTGCGGCTGATTATTATAACCTGGATAACAATTCGTACAACGGTGTTTGGAACAGCTTCTACCGCAACATGCAGAACGTAGAAGAAATCCTGAAAGCTACTGAGGACGGACTCAACCCCCGCTACCGGGGTATTGCGCTGACGCTGAAAGCCTTTGCTGTTGGGAACATGGTTGATCAGTTTGGCGACATCCCATACTCGGAAGCCTGGAAAGGTAACGTCGCCGGTTCCTCAAAGGAGCCCAAGTTTGACAAGGACTCGGAGATTTACGAAGACCTGCTGAAACTGTGTGATCAGGCCGTTGTTGAATTAGCCAAAGCACAGCCGGTGGCTGTTGGCGGTGACTTTATTGGCGGGGGTAGTGCTGCTACCTGGACCCGCTTAGCCAAGACCGTGAAACTGCGGTTGCTGTTCAACTCCCGCAAAGGACGCGCTACGGGTAATGCTGATCTGGCAAAGGCGTTTGCTGATGGCGGATTTATCTCAGCACCAGCGCAGGATTTTGTGTACCAGTATTCTACCCAGGCTTCTCCGGCCGATGACCGGCACCCCTGGTTTCAGGGACCCTACACGGGCACGGGCGATCCGTTTTACATCAACCATCAGTTGATGGGCGAAATGATCCTGAATAAAGATCCGCGCCTGCCCGTTTATTTTTACCGCCAGGCTACCCGGATTCTGGACCCAACCAACCCAACCGACCGCGGTACTATTCCTTTTGGTGGTACGTATCTACCCCTGCGTTCGACTTTTTTGACGGACTACAAGCGGGTATTTTATAACGATACGCAGGAGCTTACTTCCGCTGACCTCTTGTACCTGGCAGGTTTCTTTGGCCGGGATCGCTCGGACTATACTGGTGCTGCGGCCGATGGTGCCCTGCGGGCTGCTCCGGGTGCTTATCCTGCTGGTGGCTACTACTCCGGTCGCGAAATTGCCGCGAGATCCTTAACCGGTAACAATCCCGGTGGGAACGGTATCTGGCCGATTATTACTAGCTGGAACCTGAAATTTTACCAGATAGAAGCCATCCTGGACGGGACAGGTGTTACCGGCGATGCAAAAGCCCTCTTTGAAACCGCCATGCGTGAGCAGATTGCATTTGTGTATAAGTACGCTGCAGCGGCTGATTCAAGAACCGTTCAACCTACCGCGGCTTCGATTAACGCTTACGTAGCCGAATGGATGAAGCTGTACGATGCCGCACCGGCCAACCAATCCAAGCTGAACGTGGTGGCTAAGCAAATCTGGTTCTCATCCTGGGGGCAGGGTGTTGAGATCTGGAACCTCATGCGCCGGACCGGCTATCCCGTACAGGGGCAGTTCAAACAGTTTTCGGTCGGGATTCAGGCACCTTTGCTCAAGCCAAGCCGTCAGTATGCGCTGCGCCTGCCGTATCCATCTCAGGAAGGCAGTCTTAACCCGAACGCCACCAAGTTTGTGTCCGACGTTATTTTCGACCGCGATCCAATTTTCTGGGATAAGACAAAAATCAAGTGGGAATTCTAATTTTATAATCTTCAGGAGTAGGGAGATGGTAACAATCCACCTACTCCTGATAAGACAACGACGAATCTGACAATGAAAAAAATACTGACATACGCGCTCTCATTCGGTATGGTAGCCCTGCTGAGCTGCCGCGACGAATCGCTCAATCCCTCACCGGGCTGGGATCCGGGCGTTCATGGCTTTGCCATTTTTGCGGATGTACCGGAGCCTAAAGAAGGAGCCAATACCCGTCCCAATACGGTAGCCAATGCGGCTAACTTCCCGATTGCCAATCAGGATGCCGCCAAAATGAATTTCAAACTTCGGTGGGTATCGCTGGACAATCTACTGACGGTCAATAAAATAGAGGTGTTTGTGGAAATGATTGAGTCGTATAACGACCTGGATGGCAACCCTAAAACGGCCTCGCTCGGCCAAAAACTACTGACCACCTTCAACCCGTCTGCAGCCAATCGGCAGTGGAACAACTTCGCCGTCTCACCAGACGACGTGTACAAGTTGTTCAGCACGGCCACCGTTAAGTACGATGGCAAAACGGCCGTTCCGGTCTTTACTAACCCTGACCGTCCGCGCCCGGCCGGTGCGCGGTTATCGGGTGCCACCAAAGTGAAAGGATTGAACGTAGCAGCTGACCGGTTCGTAATCACCTGGAAAATGACCACTACGGATGGACAGGTTTTCAATGTCTGGAATCCCGACAGCATCTGTGGCGACCCAACGCAGTATAACCAGGCCTCGGCCAATTGTAACCTGAGTTGGGTTGTACGATAAAACTACGACTAAAGCATAACTAGAAAGCAGCAGGGCCTGATGGGGCCTGCTGCTTTTTTTATGAGGATTATGTTATATTTGATAGGGGGCAAAGACGAAATCAGATCGTCATTTATCAATTGACCTGACGAGCCCGTTAGGAAGAACAAACGGATTCAGACAATGGCTGTGGCCGGAGAGTTGATAAAATACTTGATTTCGATGCTTGGTAAAGCTGGTAGCTATCCGTTCATTATCCTGTTGTGGATGGTGGCCTTTAATGCGCTGGCGCAGCCAATACCTACTTTTACGGCATCAATCCAGCCAATAATAATCCGGAACTGCGCTGCGCCCTGCCATCACCCCGGTGGCGTAGGGCCGTTCAGCCTGTTGACGTATCCTGACGTAGCCAAACGAGGTAAGTTTGTGGCCAAAGTGACGAAGAGCCGGTACATGCCCCCATTTCCGGCTGATCGAACCTTCCAGCATTATGCCAACGAACGGGGCCTTTCCGAGCGTGAGATTGATCTCCTTCAGGCGTGGGTGCAGGGAGGAATGCCGGAAGGAGACGCTGCCAGAACCCACGTGAATGTTGAAGGAACCGGGACGCAATCCAATAAGAACAGACAGCTAATCGGTGAGCCGCGAAAGCCAGATTTAGTCCTGCGCATGAAACCCTACGCCATCAAAGGAAATGGACGCGAGGACTTTCGGTATTTTCGGGTGCCCATGAATCTGAAAGATGATATCTGGGTGGAGTCCATTGAGTTTATGCCAGGTAATCGTAAACTGTTGCACCATAGTCGGTTAATGGTCGATTCTACGGGTACGATGGCCGGTATTGACGGGATGGCCGAAGATGACCCGCACCTCAAGGACTTTCAAAAAACGGCCCTTGCCGATGAGTTTCTGTACGGCTGGGTACCCGGTAATGACCGCGTAACCTTCCCGGCGGGGGCGGCCAAACGCATTCGGGCTGGAAGTGACCTTATTCTCAACGTTCATTATTCACCTTCACCCAATGATGCGCAGGACCAGTCGGAAGTACGGTTGTATTTGGCCAAAAAGCCAGTGGAACGTGTCGTTCGAACGCTGACGCTGACGGAAAATAACGTAACCAATCAGCCTTTCCGGCTGGAGGCCAACACTAAACCAACGTTCTACATCAATTACGGCCCTCTGCCCGATACCATCCGCTTGTTGTCGGTGCTGCCACATATGCACTGGCTGGGTCAGTCGGTGCGGGCGTTTGCCATAACGCCGGCGGGCGAAGCCATCAATCTGGTCAGCATTCCGGACTGGGATTACCGCTGGCAACTGACTTACTTCTTCCGTGAGCCGCTCGTACTGCCTAAAGGCTCCACCATTATTGCCGAAGCACACTACGACAACACGGACCAGAATCCACTGAACCCTAACCACCCCATCCGAACGGTGGGCTACGGGTGGAGTTCGACCGATGAGATGATGAACCTGGTATTTTATTATATCAAATGAGCCATCGGATTGAACCCCGCG
The DNA here is from genome assembly GCA_963782245.1 of uncultured Cytophagales bacterium. GTDB lineage: Bacteria > Bacteroidota > Bacteroidia > Cytophagales > Spirosomataceae > Spirosoma. The sequence goes on along the minus strand of CAWAJC010000033.1, from coordinate 19,805 downwards.
CCACAGTTATCATCCTGCTGGCCCATAGCCAATTAAATAGTGCCCGTAAAAAACACAGGAGTAGTTTTTCCACAGGCCGGATTTATACGATGCAATGCATTATTTTCGTTTGAAAAAAGTAGTCTTTTCCCCGACACGTTTCTTGTTTTTTTGATCAGAAACTTCCGAGTCTAAAAGCGTTTATTTGGCGTATACCGTATACATGAGAAAATTTTACAGTGCTATTCTCTGGGCAGTTCTGCTGGCCATACTGCCGGGTTGTCTGCTGGCGCAGGGTGTTCGTATAACGGGTAGGGTTATATCGGTGCAGGACGGGCAACCGTTGCCGGGCGTAAATATTCAGGTGAAAGGCACCACCAATGGCGTTAGCTCCGATGCCAGCGGGAACTACTCCATCACCGTTCCGGGCAGTACCGCCGTACTACTGGCCACTTCCATTGGTCTGGTAACGCAGGAAATTAACGTTGGCAACCGCACAACGATTAATATCCAGATGCAGGAATCCATCAATGAACTGACGCAGGTAGTGGTAACGGGCTATAACACAACCCAGCGAAAAGACATTTCCAGTTCCATTGCGTCCGTTTCACCCGACAAGTTCAAGGATATTCCGGTAGCCAGTTTCGACCAGGCCCTGCAGGGGCAGGCGGCTGGTGTGCAGGTGTCGCAATCATCGGGTACGCCGGGTGGTGGCCTGATGGTGCGCATCCGCGGCAACACCTCTATTTCGGCCAGCAACCGCCCCCTGTTCATTGTGGATGGCGTGCCGGTTGAAAACGGAGCGCTCACGGAGCGGGGCTTTGGTGGCCAGACGGATAATGCCCTGGCACTTTTCAATCCCAACGACATCGAAAGTATCGACGTGCTAAAAGATGCGTCGGCGAAGGCCATTTACGGGTCGCGGGCGGCCAATGGTGTGGTCCTGATCACCACCAAGCGGGGCAAAGCCAATCAGAAAACAAAATTTACGGCCGATGTTCAGCAGGGGATGATTGAGGTTATCCGTCGGCCCGATTTACTGAACGCCACCGAATTGCTGGATTTGCAGCGGGAAGCGGTGCTTAATGCCGGGCAGGACCCCGACAAGCTGGGCCTGATAAGAGGGGTTACCGATGGGCAGAATACCGACTGGATTAACTCCATTTTGCGAAAAGGCGTTTACCAGCAGTACCAGTTATCCACCCAGGGCGGTAACGACAAGACGCAGTTTTACCTCAGTGGCAGCTACCGTAACGAACAGGGCGTACAGCTCAACAGCCAGTTTACCCGGTACACCGGTCAGTTCAAGTTCGATCATAAAGCCACCGACAAGCTTTCGTTTGGGATGAACCTGACGCTCTCGCAGGTGAAAAACAAGCGCGTAAAAGGCGACAACTTCCTGGATGGCGTTTATTCGGGTGCGCTGAAGAGTTTACCGTACTATTCACCCTACAATGAACAGGGAAAATTGTACGGGCCCAATGACGCAGAATACGGGGGGTTCCCCAACTTCAATCCCGTTGGTCAGGCGGTGCTGCCCCGTTTTGAAACCTACACTATCAAAATGCTGGTTGGGCTGTACGGCGAATATGAAATTCTGCAAAACCTGCGTTTCCGGTCGAAAATAAGTGCCGACTACAACAACATCACCGAAGACCAGTTCGAGCCATCCAGTACGGCCATCGGCGGTTTTCTGCCCAGCGTAGGCGGGAAGGGGTACGGCGTTTTTGGCAGTGCCAACGTATCGAAGATTGTTAATACCAATACCCTGAACTACAGTACCAACTGGCCGAAAAACATCATTTCAGCGGAACCGGCGGTTTTGAAGTGCAACAACAATTTGAACGGAGGGGCAGCCTGCAGGGGCGCTTATTCCCCAGCGATGATTTTACCTACATCCGGTCGGCCGGTATCGTGGACGCGGGTGATTCCTACGAAACCGAAACGGACTTATCTCGCTTTTTGGGGAAGTCCAGTACGACTACGACGAAAAGTACCTGGCCACGATTACCTCGCGCTACGATGGTTCCTCGCGGTTCGGCCAGAACCGCCGATTCGGTCTTTTCCCGTCGGCATCCGCGGCCTGGCGGATCTCGCCGGAGCCGTTTATGGAGCATTTCACCTTTCCTGAGCGATCTGAAACTACGGGCCAGCTTTGGGTTTACGGGTAATGAGCGCATTGGCGATTACCAGTTTCTGGGTACCTGGGCCAGGCTACCTACAACGGAGCCACGGGCGTTGGCCCGGAGAACCTGGGCAACCCGAATCTGCAATGGGAACGCACCCGCGAAGCCAACATTGGCCTGGATGCTTCATTCTACAACGGTCGGCTGACCGTTTACCGTTGACGCGTACGGCAACCTGACCGACAAACTGCTGTTTGCCGAGCCTATTCCCCAAACCACTGGTTTCAGAACCATGCAGGGCAACATCGGCGAAGTCTCGAACCGGGATGTCGAACTGACCATTTCGAGCGTAAACATCAACAAGGCGGTGCGCTGGACTACCGACTTCAACTCTCACACAACCATAACAAAGTTGTGTCTTTGGCCAACCGACCAGCCCGTTTTCCGGGGTTATACGGGCAACGGCGTTGCCCGATACCAACGTCATTCTGCCCGGTCAGCCACTGGGAACCTTCTGGGGATTGAAATTCCTGGGTGTCGACCCGGCCACGGGCGATGCTATTTATGACGATGAAAATGGCGATGGGCAGTATTACCCCGGACGATGGCCAGGTAATCGGCAATGCCCAACCCAAACTGTTCGGCGGACTTACCAATAGGGTTTCCTGCAAAGGGTTCGACGTGAGCGTATTTCTGCAATTCATGTACGGGAACAACATCCTGAATTTTACGAATACCACGTTGGTCAATACCGGGCGCCGACATTCAGAATAACCAGTCGCGGCAGGCGTTGAAGCGCTGGCAAAAGGAAGGCGATATTACCAATGTGCCCCGCTACGTTTTCCAGGATACGTACAATAATTATCCACAGCAGCCGCTTTCTGGAAGATGGCTCTTTTCTGCGCCTGAAAAACGTATCGGTGGGCTATAACCTGCCCAAAAAATGGATCGAGCGGTTCAAGATAACCAACACCCGGATTTATGCATCGGCTACAAACCTCTGGACGCTGACGCACTACTCCGGACCCGACCCCGAGGTGAGCACGCTGGACGGTTCGACCGCTTCGCAGGGAATCGATTTCTTTACCCTGCCCCAGGTGAAAACGGTGTTCGCAGGCTTAACCATTGGTTTTTAATACATGCCCGATGGGCGAAGACAACAGGTATAACATGATTCGTTTCTTTCGATATAGTATTGTTCTGACACTAGCTATCCTGGCTTCATGCCAGCAGATACTGGAGCCCAAACCGGTCGATTTGCTGATTGATGATCTGGTGCTGAACGAACCCAACGATGTGCAGCCCGTTCGAATTGGCCTATACAATGCCTTTCGGGGCATGGGAGCATCCAACATAATTGCGGGTGATTTTACGGCTGATTACATCCAGGCCAACGGCACATTCAACGACTACATTCAGTTTGGCACCAAACGCATCACGTCGACCAATGATGTGGTAGATGTTCTCTGGAACAACCTGTTTCGCACCATTTATGTGGCCAACTTCATCCTGGAGCGGCTGCCAAACGTGAGCGGGGTCAGAGAAGACACCCGGAAACAGGTCCTGGCCGAAGCCCGGTTTATGCGCGGATGGGCTAATTTCATCGGGGCGTATACCTACGGTGACTTTCCTAAAGTAACCACTACCGACAACCAGACCAACACGCAGATAGCGCGCGCACCCAAAGCTGAAATCCTGGCCTCCGTACTGGCCGACTACCAGGCTGCCCTGGCCGATTTGCCCGCTGTAGGTACTGCCGCTACGAATGCGACCACCAACGCAACATACCTGAACAAAACAAACTGTAGCGCGGCTATGGCGCGTTTTTACCTGTATCAGAAGAACTGGGCGCAGGCCGAAGCACTCGCTACGCAGGTAATCACGTCGGGCGTGTACAGCCTGTTACCCAATTATTCGGATGTCGTTACTAAAGATTTCACGGCTGAATCAGTGCTGGAAGTGGGGTATGCTTTAAGTGACGACCCCGGAACGTCGGCTACTGGTCTGAATAACCTGCTCGTTGGCCGCCGGGAGGTTATCCCGTCGAACCAGTTGGTGGCTGCGCTCATCTCGACCGAAGCCGGTACGCGGAGCCAGACCATCACCTTCAATCCCCAGCAGCAACGGGCCAGTGACAATGGCTGGACGGTTCGGAAATACGGTACCGCATCTGAGGATAACAACAACATCGTGTACATGCGGCTGGCCGAACTATACCTGATTCGGGCCGAAGCCCGGGCACAACAGAGTAAACTGACGGGAGCCGCCGGTGCCGTTGCGGATTTGAACGTGCTGCGTACCAGGGCCAAAGCCCCGGCTATAACCCTCACGGCCCAGGCCGATGTGTTGCTGGCCGTGGAGCGGGAGCGGGTATACGAACTGGCCTTCGAAGGGCAACGGTGGTACGACCTGGTCCGGACGGGCCGGGCACAGGCGGTGATGTCGGCCTTCTCGCCCAACTGGGATAGCCACTACGAACTGTGGCCGATACCCCAGCGGGAAATCCAGCTAAACACGGCCCTGATCCAAAATCCTGGTTACTAACGCAACAGCCTGTTCGGTCTTATACACATGAAAAATCAATCGAAACATACGTTTCTGCAACGAATGGTCCCCTGGAGCCTGATGGGACTGTCCATCGCGCTCATTGGCTGGCTGTCAGCTGGTTGCGAAACCAGCGATGTCAACCGCGTCTTTGAAGGGCCTTACTTTGTCCGGTTCACGGATACGCTGGTGACCTTCAAAGAGAGCTATAGCCAGCCCATCTCCATTCAGGTACACAACGTGGGACCCATTCTGAACGAGCCCATCACCGTCAATTATACCGTGAGTGGCACCGCCCGGGCCGGCCGGGACTACACCATTCAAAGCACCGAAGGGAAAGTGGTTATTCCGGCCAATAAGAGCACGGGGAACATTGTCCTGAAACTCATCAACAACGCCAACAACATCCTCGAATCGCAGTCGCTCACGTTCACGCTCACCAGCGTTACGCCCAGCACCTTACAGGTTGGGTTTGGGCAGAACAACATCGTGGGCAAGCAGTTGTCCTTCGTTATTCAGGACGACTGTTTATTTGGGGGAGCGTACACGGGAACCCAGCGCTACGGCGCGCAGACCGCTACGGTACGTAACATTCAGATTACCAGCGCCGATTGCAAAAACTACCTGCTGAGTAACTGGAACCTTGGTATCCCGTTCCTGAACTTCGATGCCCAGCGCCCCACCCTGACGTTCATCGACAACGGCGACAACTCGCTCACGGTACCCTCGCAGGGCAATCCGGAACTGGGTCCGACGGATAAAATAGCCGGAACCGGTGCCTGGAATCCTACCGACCGCAGGATTACACTGAATCTTCGATTTACGCTGGCACTCAGCAGTGGCAGAGACACGACCCTTACCTACACCCAGACCTACACGCCCCAGTGAGGCACAACGGACTTTTAACGAATTGACACGATGCGACAGTTTATACGCTTTTTACTGATTCCGGGGGTGATGGGCTGGCTGCTCGGCGGGTGCTCCGAAAAGATCGAACCCGTCATTCCAACGTATTCTCAGCTACTGACGGGTACGGAAAAGAAAACCTGGAGAATGGTTTCGATCCAGATTATCGACGATGGCAATGCCTCGCAGGTAATTCCGGTAAACCAACTCAATGCCAATCCCTGCATTACCGACGATTTGCTGACGTTCTACGCCGATGCAGAGCATAAGTTTGAGGCCAGCGAGGGGGCTACAAAATGTAATTCATCAGACCCGGATGTATACGTAACGGATACCTGGACGCTGGTCAACGCCAATGCATCCGTGCAATTCTACATCCCGCTGCTCAACGGAGTGTTTCCCTGGAAAATTAAAAACCTGACGGCCCAGACCATGACGGTTGAGTACTATTTTTCGGATATCAATGCCAGCTATCGGTTTACGTTCAACCCCGTTACGACCAAATAGGCGTATGTTCAGACTATTACTCACCCTGTTGCTGCTCACGTTACTCAACCCGTTGGTGCAGGCCCAGGTAAAACCACAAACGTTGCCGGTTACCCAGCAGTGCGTAACCATGGAAATGGATAGCCTGCTGCGGGCACGCCACCCCGAACTGGGCACGCTCAACGATTTTGAGCGACAACTACAGCAACGCTTAGCGGTTGTTAAGCAGCAAACGAAGTCGGGCCGGCAACCGGCCGCCCCCATCATCACCATCCCCATCATCGTTCACGTGGTGCACAACGGCGAAGCGGTAGGAGCCGGGCGAAACCTGAGTCAGGCGCAGGTACGGGCCCAACTCGAAACGCTGAATGAGGATTTTCGGCGCAGGCCCAATACCCGGGGGGCTAACGCCAACCCGGTTGGAGCCGATATTGAGATTGAATTTTGTCTGGCCGTGCTCGACCGGCAGGGCAGGCCCATGGCCGAACCGGGTATCGACCGGTACAACGGCGCACGGGCCAACTGGAATCGCAATGATATTGAAGGCGTGCTGAAGCCCAGCACCTACTGGGACCCGGACAAATACTACAACGTGTGGGTTCTGGACCTGAACGAACCGGTAGCCGGGGGTGGGGGGGTGTTGGGATACGCCCAGTTTCCGAGTAAATCCAACCTGCCGGGTATCCCTACTGAGGGTCCGGCCAGTACGGATGGGGTTGTTGTGGACTACCGTTCCTTTGGAAATGCGGAAAAAGGGAATTTCCCCACCATGCGCAGTACCTATAATCTGGGCCGTACCATGACCCACGAAACGGGCCACTGGCTGGGGCTGCGGCACATCTGGGGCGATACCAACTGTGGCGACGATTTTTGCGACGATACTCCTCCACAGGCAGGGCCTAGTCAGGGGTGCCCAGTTGGTCAGGTCAGTTGTGGGTCAACCAACCTGGTGCAGGATTACATGGATTATTCGAATGATGCGTGTATGAACATCTTCACGCTGAGTCAGAAAGCCCGAATGCGGGCGGTGATGGACATTAGTCCGCGCCGGAGTAGCCTGCTCACCTCGGGTGTCTGTGGCTCGCTGGTAGCCACGATTCCTGTGGCTAACTTCCGGGCCGAAGCCCAACAGGTATTGCTCGGGGGCTCTATCCGGTTCAATGATTTGTCCAGCGGATTCCCTACGGCCTGGTCCTGGACCTTTGAAGGGGGGACCCCCGCTACGTCTAACGAGCAGAATCCCGTCGTTACGTATTCACAGCCAGGGGTCTTTTCCGTTACGCTGGTGGTATCCAATGCCGCCGGGCAGTCGGTGCCCCTGGTGCGTTCGCAGTACATCGAAGTCCTGAATCAGGGACTTTGCACGGATATTACCAACTTCAACGGTACACCCGTTATCCTGCGCGACACCAGTCGGATCGGGTACCTGGCCGGGCAGAACGGCCGCCGGGTGCAGGCAGTTTCCGAATTTTTCGCCAACAAGCTGGGCTATCTGAATCTGGGTGGAGCCGCCCTTAAGTTCGGCGTTGCCAAAGCGGCCAGAGGAGCCGGTAGCGAATCGGTTGTAACGGTAACCGTCTGGAACGGGCGTGGTTTTCAGAACGGTCCCGGTGCCATACTGGGACAGAAAGATGTGCCCCTGCGGGACATTCTGGCGGATGTAGCCGCTAACCGGGCCACCACCGTGACCTTCGACCGGAATGTACCGGTCAGTGGCTTACCCTTCCACGTGGGTGTATCGTTCCCCTACGCAGCGGGTGATACCATAGCGCTCATCACGACCAGAAACGGCCAGTCGCTTTTTGCTACCTCCTGGCAGCAGAACCGGCAGGGCAACTGGCTGCGCTACGCGGATAGTCTGGGCCTGAACGTAGCGCACAACATCACGGCCCGCGTGGGACAGAAAGCTTCGGTACAGGTAGGAGCTTCGTCCCTGTTCATTAACCCCGGCGAAACGGTTACGCTCGATGCCCGGGGCGCCGGTCTGTATACCTGGACGGGACCAGCTCTGAACGCCACCCTAGGGCCTCAGGTCGTGGCGCAACCGACACAAACGGCTTCCTACACCGTATCGGGTACGGGTACGGATCTGTGCAGCACCTCGGCGGTGGTCACGGTGAATGTGCGGGTGGGGGCTGTCACGGCTACTACACCCCTGGCGGAACAGGCCCTCCGGGTAACGCCCAATCCCAGCGACGGGCAGATGGTGGTGAGTTTCAGCAGTCCCTTACGCGGTGCCCTTACGCTGGGCGTTCGCACGGTAGCGGGTACGGAAATCGTCCAGCAAACGCATCAGAAAACGACGGACACCTTCCAGCAACCCCTCGACCTCAAATACGCGCCCAGTGGGGTGTACTTCGTAGAGATACGAATGGGAGAGGCCGTCTTCAGGCGACGGGTGGTGAAGCAGTAGGAAAGGAATGTGGAATCAATAGAAACGCCGTGGGGTCAGGTTCTCAAACCTGACCCCACGGCGTTTCTATTGACTCTTGGTATTAAACATCTGAAAAACCAGTAAAGCCGAACTAGTCAGGAACAAGGCACTTGTGACAATAACTAGTGATTTCTGCTAAAATCATCAGGAGATTTACTGGTAAACAAGCTATATACCGTAAAAATGACCATGATCCACAGGGATGCAATAGCTACTATCAGTAGATGTCGCCGATACAGATAGTTTTCGAAAACAACTCCCCACAAGTATAGCCAACCCAGAATGATGGGCAAGTAAGTCAGTTTTCTGCACTTTCCCGCAGATCTTGGACTAGAGCTGTAGGGGTAAACCCGACCTCATGCTACTTTCTACTGCCTACCAGGTATGGGCTAAATGACCAAAAAACGGCTTATGAATACGCGTATCATTTCCTGCAAGCCTTCCTTGCATTGCCCAGCATCGTAACCCCTCAAAAGATTTTCCTGCCTTTCTTTTAGTTCTTCTGGTGGAATCGTCCAGAAATAGGCGTCATACATGAATTCCCAAAAGATACGAACTGACGGATTGCTGTGAATTTTCAGTAAAGAATCTTCATTGGTCTGGTAGGCGTAATCGCCAAATAAATTGATGAAGTTGATAAGATCTGATGCGACTTTAGGCTTGATTTTCTGTAAGTTATCATACCTGATACTAGCTGCCTTCCGGATCAACGTATCGAAATTGGTCAGAGAGTCATCTTTGAACGAGGATTGGTTGACGTTGTGCTCCAATGCCCAGTTCATTAGATTCTCTGCATCGAAGGTGGGCAACGCTTTTGATAGGATTATGTCTATCGATTTGGCCGGGTCTACTGTCAACAGAATGCGCTGCTGGTCGTCGATCCATAGTTTGTCATTTCCATCATCTGTCGAATCAGCCCCCCAAACACTGTAGTAAACAAGGGTATCCAGTTGAAAAGTAATCAGCCACTTTTCGTATTTTACGTTGATTTCCTCTTCCTTCTCGCTCTTTTTCATTACAATCTTTCGTTTGTTACAGGGGATATGACTGGTGAGGTGTAATAAGCAAAGACTCGTGAGCCTGGATCAACTCCGACGGATAATCCGGCCACTATCTTTCTGCCGTTTTGTGTCATAAAGCGGGCTTCCCGGTAAACTACCCCGGTCTGCGTAAAGAAGCCCACCCGTTCTGGAAGATAGCTGATTATTCACGCGTAGCCCCGTACCTTTGTACTGGCTCGCCGATGCGACCGAAACCCACCGCTATCATGCTCGTAAAGCCAAAAAAAGAACTCGGTCAGCATTTCCTGATTGACTTAAGTATTGCCCAGCGCATTGCCGGACTCCTGACGGGCCACGGTGGCTACCAGAAAGTCCTCGAAATTGGGCCGGGTATGGGCGTACTAACGCAGTTCTTACTGACTCCTGCTGATTCGGCTCAACCGGCTTTCGAAACGTACGTTATCGAAATTGACCGGGAGTCGGTGGACTACCTCAAGGAGCATTTTCCGGCGCTCGACGGGCGCATTCTGTCTGCCGACATTCTGAACATCCGCCCGGACTATTTGCCCGCCAGGCAACCCGACAGTACGGAGTCGTTTGCCGTTATCGGTAACTTTCCGTACAATATTTCGACGCAGATTCTCTTTAAAGTACTGGACATGCGCGACCGGGTTCCCGAAGTAGTAGGGATGTTTCAGCGGGAAGTGGCGCAGCGGATTGCATCGGGGCCGGGTAATAAGGACTATGGCATTCTGAGCGTGCTGTTGCAGGCCTGGTACGATATTAAGTATGAGTTCACCGTAGAGCCGGGCGTGTTCAATCCCCCGCCCAAAGTGCATTCGGGCGTGCTTACCCTCCGGCGCAATGACGTGACGGACCTGGGTTGCGATTATCGAAAGTTTACGCAGGTCGTGAAGCACGGTTTTGGTCAGCGACGGAAAACCTTGAGGAACTCCCTCAAACCCCTGAATCCCCCCGATTCTGCCCTGTCCAGCCGTTTTATGGACAAACGCGCCGAGCAACTAAGCGTAGACGAATTTGTAGAACTCACTCAACTAATGATGGATGAAGACGGGGCCGCCGGCGCGGTGAATAAGGAAGAATAGTGTATTGGCTTATTCTTCACGTTCCATTCTTCATTCTACACTTCACCAATGACGTTCGAACTCACCAAAGAATACCTCGATCGTATTCAGGAAGCCATTGAGGCAGGCGACGAAACACTGCTGCGGGCAGAGATGGAGGAGTTATATCCGGCCGATATTTCGGGTATTCTGGATGAACTGAAAGCCGAGTCGGCGCATTACCTGCTGAGTTTGCTGGATGACTCCGTTGGGGCCGAAATCCTGGCCAATATCGACCCTACGGAGCGCACGAACCTGCTAAAACTGTTCACCTCCGCCGAAATTGCCCCGCTCATCAACGAGATGGACTCCGATGATGCAGTGGATTTGCTCAATGAGCAACCCATTCAGATGCGGGAAGAGGTGATCGGTCTGCTCGAAGACCGCGAACAGGCTCGTTTCATCCTGGACCTGCTGCACTACGAGGATGGGGTGGCCGGCAGCCTGATGCAGAAAGAGTTGATAAAAATCAACGTTAATCTGACGGTGAATGCCTGCATCGAAGAAATCCGTCAGCAAGCCGAAAATGTTGAGAATGTGTACGCTATCTACGTCGTAGATGATGCGGGTAAACTACTGGGGCTGGTATCGCTGAAGAAAATTGTGCTGGCCCGCAAGACCACTAAAATTGCCGATATCTACGACGATGATATTGTTTTTGTAGAAACCTACCGGCCTGTGGACGAAGTGGCCGAGGTGATGCAGAAATATGACCTAGACTCCATCCCCGTCGTGAACGTTCAACAGCGATTACTGGGACGTATCACCATCGACGACGTGGTGGACGTCATCACCGAACAGGCCGAAGAAGATATTCAGGTTATTTCGGGTTTGTCGGGGGAGGCCGAAGAGGATGATAGTATCTGGAGACGCTCAAAGGTACAGCTACCGTGGCTGGTGGCGGGGGCGATTGGAAGTTTAATGGCGGCAACCGTCATCAATGGGTTCCAGAGTGAGTTGGGCAAAGTGGCAACGCTGGCGGCTTTTATCCCCATCATTGGATCAACGGGGGGGAACGTAGGCATTCAGACGTCCTCACTCATTCTGCAAAGCCTGACCGATACGTCGGGCCTGAGCATGACGATGGCCAAACGACTCCTGCGAACACTGCTGGTTGCCATCATCAACGGTTTGGTGGTCGGGCTGATAGCGGGTGTGTACACGTTCATCATTGGCGAGCCGCGTCTGTTCTTCGTTGTGGCTACGTCTCTGCTGGCCGTTGTTATGCTGGCCTCGTTTATGGGAACCGTAACGCCATTGCTGCTCAACAAAACCGGTATTAATCCGGCGGTAGCGTCGGGACCGTTCATCACCACCGCCAATGACCTGATTGGCATCGGGGTTTATTTCCTGATTGCCCAACTACTGCTGGCTGAAGTGTAAGCCGTAACTTGTCAGATGGTTTGTACAAAGCTTATTTTCCGCGAACACGCACTTTTAAGAATGGTCGCTCGTCGAATAACCAGGTCTGAAATTGAAGCAGTTCTGGCGGAAAGATGCATAATTGCGGAGTATCCGACTGATAAGCCATTTCCGAGCAAATTACTGTTGGGTTCAGTACGGGGACGATCTTCATAGTGGTCCCGCTTTTTTGTACCACCTTTTAAGCTTGTCGGAATGGTTGCTAACTTAGTCAACCGCCCAGGCGGCCCTGCATGAAAGCAAAAAGCCGTCGTCAGTTCACCTCTGAGTTCAAGATAAAGTCGTTTTAGAAGTACTCCGTCAAGACAAAACTCTCAATCAGATCGCTAGTGAGCATGACCGCTCGGATTTCTATGGTTTATGCAAGTGATGAGACATACTTTTTGTCATATTTTTTGCCCCGCTTAACAACGGCATAGATGCGGTGAATAAGTTTATTGCGAACCGCGTTTAGCACTAGCATTTTATTTTTGCCTTCGCCGACCTTTCGCTGATAGTAGTCTTGAAGTTCTCCTTTCATGCGGATGACCGACATGGCTCCCAAGTGAAACAGGGATTTCAACCGTTTACGAGCCTGATGGCTCACCTGGGTTTTACCACGCACACTGGTTCCTGAACGGTGTTCAAAGGGGGCAACGCCTGCATGACAGGCCATCTTTTTAGGGTCATTAATAGTTTTTAATTCATTGGTGGCGACTAATATTTCGGTAGCGGTGGCAGCACCAACACCGGGAACAGAAACTATCAGGTTAAATAGTTCTTTAAGTCGACTATCGTCTTGAATCAACGTATCAATTTGAATATCAATGGCCTTTTGCTCGTCTTTGAGTGCTATTAACGATTTCCTGGAAGTAGCCTGCAACTTCTTTTGGAGGCTAGACCCTACAAATGATTCCTGTTCGGCGAGTGGGCCAGATAAGAGATTATGGGCTTGAATAAGCCGCTGACGAATAGCACTCAAGAAAGAAAGCTGTTGGATGATCTGGCGGGGCGGTTCCCACAAACGCATCTGATCGCGAAACCGATAGGCATACTCAGCAATGCGTCGAGCATCAATCGCATCGTTCTTGCCCCGTTGCATACCGCCCGCCTGCTTGATCTGAGTGCTGTTTTCTAACCAAATGGGTAGATGAGCTTTATGAAGAAATTCGAGCAGATGAGCGTTGTAAATGCCAGTGTGCTCCATGCAGAACACAACTTGTTTGGGGTTCCAGCCAGCGAGTATTTTCAACTGCCGCAACGCAGTTTTGATCCCGGTAACTGTATTGTGCGTAGTCGTTTGTAGGACAAGAGTCTTGCCATCAAAGACGGCCCAATCGAGTGTTGCTTTGCTAATGTCGATGCCGATGTAGTAGTGAATGTCCATAAATGCGGTTAGTTTTGGTTGTCAGTCAACCAACTTGCCGTTGCTCAAACCCTTGTAATGGGCCGCGAACCCGATTTTCTATCTGAGCCATTGCAAGTCTAACAGAGTGGGGTTCTGAATCCGAGCATAGGTCTTTCTCCCTGGCGGCCCCTTAGGTTACCCCACTCTGGTTGACTTCTGGCAAGCTACCAAATCCTGGAATCTTACCAGCCCCAAACCTAAAGGGCGGCCCCGCTGCATCCACAGTTGGTGCAAACTTGGAAACAGGCATTTATGACCGCCGTTCCACAACTATTCGATCAACAGAAGGGAGCCGAGAAGCCTATTGCTGATGAAACAGGACCGCTATACGAATAGATCGGACGCTGACAGATGGAGTTGAACTGGCTGAAAAAAAATTAGTGACCAACCCTTGAACCAGCGACGAACCATGATTGAGCGCTCTAATTCAGAATTGAGTCTGCGTCGACAGTGTTGGTTATCAAGTGTCAGTCGTACTGGTCTGTCCTCTCAACCTGTGCCAGTTGACGATCAAAAACCTGCGGATCATGCGCCGATTGGATGAATGGTATATCGAACATTCTGATTTGGCTCATCGGCGACTGGTTGTCCTGTCAAAGCAAGAAGGGTGGGAAATAAATATCAACGTGTTCGCCGTTTAAGAGCCTTGATGGGCTTAGAAACGCAGTTTCCCGACCTTACAGACACCCCGGTTTTGTCTGTAATGCGTCCGGTTAACTTCCCCTGCGCACGTTCTGTGTGCGTGTGTGTAAGGAGCATAAAACCTACTACATAATGAATGAATCGAATAAAGCTTGTCCTTCACATAGCTAGTTTGAAATGATGGTCAAAGCTATGCGCAACAGGCAGGCCATACAGAATGGGCGTGACGAATAAGCCCAAACGTGGGACGAATAGAGTTTGACGTAAAACTGTGGGGGGGCAACGAAAATCAGTAGATTAGCTCCCTGGTCCTCATCGGAGTTTTTTTCATAATGGAACCGCCCATCGGGCCGTTATGAAGATAGCCTATTCGCTCCGCAAACTCTTCACCGGGTCTAACAAGGCCGCTTTAATACTTTGTAAGCTGACCGTCAACAAGGCGATTACAACCCCTAACAAGCCCGCCAGCGCAAACATCCACCAGGCCAAGTCGATGTGGTAGGCGTACTCCTCCAGCCATTTGTTGGTAGCCCACCAGGCAATGGGGAAGGCAATGCCATTGGCAATCAGCACCAGTTTCAGAAAATCCATGGACAGCAGCGTAGTCAGGTTCGTCACGCTGGCACCTAATACCTTCCGGATGCCGATTTCTTTGATGCGCTGTTCTGCCGAGTAGGTAGCCAGACCAAACAAGCCCAGGCTGGCAATGAAAACAGTAGCCAGGGCCATCCAGATCAGCAGGGTTTGCCGGCGTTGATCTTCAGCATAAAAGCGGGCCAGTTGCTGATCCAGAAAATGGTATTCGAATGGCTCATCCGGATCGGCTTTCAGCATCACCGCTTTGAGCTTTTCCAGGGTCTCCTGAATGCCGCTGGTCTCAACACGCGCTGTGTAATAGTCGATGGGATAAATTGGATTCTGGTTGTAGGTCAGCACCAGCGGCTCAATTTTGTCCCTCAGCGACTGAAAATGGAAATCTTTTACAATCCCGATCACCCTGGCTCTAAAAGGCATAGCATTGATCAGGACCGGCTGAAATTTTTCTCCTCGCGACATGGCCGGAATCTCTACCAGCTGGTCCGACAGTTCGGTAATGTTCAGCAGGCGGGCCGCCGTTTCATTCAGCAGCACCGCGGTTGAGTCCGCTGGGTTAACAAAGTTTCGCCCCTGTATCAGGGTTACTTCAAACGTCTTCAGAAAGTCTTTATCCGCCCCGATTGTGTAGGCCACTTTTGACTCATCGGCGTTGCCCTGGGTGTTGACCTTAACGGTCGGGATCGTTTTCCATTCGCCGGGTACCCGCGAGCTCACCGATACGTTTTTCACCGACGGAATTTTGGCCATCTCAGCCTTGATCGGTTCAAAACCCTTGCGTGCTGCGCCGGTATTGACGTCAATGACTACCAGCTGGTCTTTGTTGAAACCCAGGTTGGTGGTGTTCATAAACCGTACCTGCCAGAACAGGACAAGGGTGCCGATAATCATAACGGTGGAGATTGTGAACTGGATAACCACCAGGGCTTTCCGCAAACTCAGGCTGCCCCGGTGGTTGATCTTCATGCCTTTTAGCAGCAGCACCGGCTTAAAACCAGACAGCAGTAAGGCGGGATAGCTCCCCGATAGCAGCCCGATGAGCATGGTGGCGGCCAAGGTCATGAGCCAGATTCGGTAGTCGGTGCCCAAACCTAGTGTCAGTTGTTTGTTGACAAACAGATTAAACCATGGTAACAGCACATTGACCAGCACCAGCGCGATGAGCAGCGAAAGCCCCGTAATCAGCAGGGCTTCAACCAGAAATTGATAGATAAGGGTGCTTCGTTCGGCCCCAATCGATTTACGAACGCCAATTTCCTTTTGCCGACTGGAAGCCCTGGCGGTCGATAAATTCATGTAATTAATGCCCGCAATGAGCAGCACAAACAGCGCAACGAAGGAGAAGATGTTGATGTAAAACAGACTACCCTGCGCAATAGCCTCTACATTTGAATTGCGACCACCATCCTTAATGCCTTCCGAATGGAGGTGAATATCGTTCAGTGCCTGAAGGCTGTAGGACAGGCTGGTGCCTATTTCAGGTTTAAAGTTGGCCAGGACCAGCTTGGTTAGTTTAGCTGAAACCGCTTCGGGGCTGGTGTTGGGTTTTAGATGAATATACACAGAATAATCGGTGGACGACCAACCATTGGCTACCATTTGCTGATAAAAATCGGCGTTTCGGTAAGATGCTTCGGAAACCAGCGAGTTGAAGTCGAAACTCGAGTTACGCGGGTGGTTTTTCAGAACCCCCGTCACGTTCAGCGGAGCATCCATGTGGCTAAACTGGAGCGTTTTACCCAATACCTGCGTGTCACCAAACAACCGCATAGCCAAATCCTCATTGATAACGATAGAATTGGGCTCCTTTAACGCCGTATTCCTATCGCCAAGTACTAGCGGAAAGTCAAAGATTTGCAGGAAGTCTTCATCGGCGTTCGTGATGGTTTCCTGAAAATTCACTGGGTTTTCGGGGTTGATTAAATTTGCCCGCCCGATTCTGGACATGCGGGTCGTATTTTCGACTTCGGCAATGTTTTTCCTGGATTCTTCGGCCAGTTTATAACTTCCCTCTGCAATTGTAGTGGCCTCGCCTTTTACGTTTTTATGCTCAACAACCCGGTAAATACGGTCGGCGTTACGATGTTGCTGATCGAAGGTAAGTTCATCAAACAAATACAACCCGATCAGCAAAAAGCAGGTAATGCCAAAGGCAAGACCGGCCATATTAAGCAGGGTGTAGAGTTTATGGCGACTCAGGGTTCGGAAAGCAATTCTGAAATGGTTGCGTAGCATAGCTCAATGTAGGTTATAAGGTTTTTAATTCATTCGTTACACAAACTTTTCACCGAGTTTATCCGTAAAGATCCACCCGTGTCAGTCGATCCTGTAAGCAAAACCCGGCAGCCACTGCCGCATGGCCCACCACGCCGGTGGCAACCCAAGTAGGATGGCGACTATTACCAGTTTGGGGGGAACCAGAGCCAGCAGGTTGACGATGCGCTGCACCGATGCGTTGGGTACGATCCGGCCCAGCAGCAGAGAGCAGGTAATGGCTATGGTTAGTCCGCCCAGGTTGATACTGGAATAAATCTCGTGCCTGGCGAAATGGCGAAGCGCGGTGTTGAGGTAATTGCCGAGAATCGGGGCCGGGGTTAAGTGGGTAATGGAAGAGGGATGGATACGTCTATTTAAAGGCCTGCAACGACTTGGGGGGCGACTGCCACAATACGTTCACGATCATCCAGCGGTCGTTTTCTTTAACGAGGTGGATGTAGTCGATTCCCCAGACGGCCGTCACCTTCGCCATAGCGGTTTTGTCGGCCACCTCAAAGACGTCTACCGCCCTGGGCGAGTCGGGACGGGTGCGTTTGCCGTCTTTATTCCAGGCGCTGGCCAGCCGGATCAGCGCCGGAAACGGCATTTCCAACTGCCTAGAGTAGCTGCCCGTCTTCTGATCGAACGAGAATCCCCGCTTTTGCAGGCTCGGATGAACGCTCTGATACGCCAGCGTAGTATCGGCCTTGTAGAACGCGTCGATGTAGTTGAAGCAGGCCTGTCGAACGCCCGCCACCTCGTCGGTCGGATTGGGTTGGGCAACAGCGCTGGTTAAGGCCAGAAAAGTAAGCAGGATGGTGAATACAGTTTTCATGATTGGAGGAGTAAAGGAGTTGTGTTTATTCAGTACGTAATGATTTGACCGGGGCCATCAGCGCAGCTTTGATGCTTTGAAACGACACCGTCAAGAAGGCGATCCCCATAGCTAGTGCGCCCGTTGCTACAAAGACCCACCAGGGGATGTCGATCCGATACTCGAAATCCTGTAGCCAGCGGTGCATGGCATACCAGGCAATCGGCGTAGCAATGACAATGGCGATTAAAACAAGTTTGAGAAAGTCTGTCGAGAGTAACAGGACGATATTCCCCACTGACGCGCCAAGCACTTTGCGCACCCCGATCTCTTTGGTCCGTTGCTGAGCCGCAAACGCGGCCAGCCCGAACAGGCCCAGACACGAGATCAGAATGGAGAGCAGGGTAAACGTGCGGACAATGCGCGCCGTGCGGACTTCTGCCTGGTAGTTCTGCTGAAAATCTTCATTCAGAAAGGTGTATTCAAATGGCTCGTCGGGGCGCAGGGTTTTCCATTTCTGTTCGAGAAAAGAGAGTACCTGGCTCATGCTGGCCGTGTTGACGTGCACAATGATGTAGTTGAAACTGGGGCGACGGCTGAGCATGAACGCATACGGCTCAATGCGCTGGTGCAGGTCTTCGAAGTGAAAATCCGCTACCACGCCTACGATCTCAAAAGGGGTAGTTTCGCCATTGAAGGTAAAGTCGAGTCGCTGACCGATGGCTTTGTCTGTCGGGGATCTGAAACCTCCGCAGCGTGGCTTCATTCACGATGATGCGTTCGGCGGTATCGCCCGGAAACTGTCGTGAAAATAAGCGTCCCTGCTTTAGGCGGAAGTTCATCGTTTGCAGATACTCAAAGTCAACCCGGTTGGTACGGATGTCGATTCCCTGCTCCACGCTTTGGTCAGGGCGGTGAAACACCATGTCGCTGAGGTTAGCGATGCCGGGGTAATATTGGGTCCCGGCGGCTGCTCACGACCTGGTTGTTTTGTAACAAGCTCACTGCGGAAGGCTGTATAAGCCGCCCGCGATTCGTTGCTGCGGAAGGGCACCGCAATCTGCTGATCCTGGGCGAAGCCCAGCGGCTTGTCGCGCAGATAGCGCATCTGCTCCTGAATGACGAACGACGCCAGCACCAATACCAACCGACATCACGAACTGGAATACGACCAGCCCCCGGCGCAGCATAATGGCGGACAGGGAATTGGTAAGCCGACCCTGGAGCACGTGCGTTGGGTTGAACACGCGAGAGGTAAAAAGCCGGATAGCTACCCGCCAGTATGCTCGTCAGCAAGGCCAAGCCCAGAAAGGCCAACAGGATGGCACGGCTCAAACAACGTTCCGCCGACAACGATTTGTCAGTAAGCTGGTTGAATAGCGGCAGCAGCACCGCTACCAGGCCAAACGCGATCACCAAGGCCAGAAACGCCAGCACCATCGACTCGCCCAGGAACTGCCGCACCAATGCGCCCCGTTCGGCCCCCATCACCTTCCGTACACCCACCTCAGCCGCCCGCCTTGCCGAGCGAGCCGTGGAGAGGTTCATGAAATTGATGCAGGCAATGAGCAGCGTAAACAGGGCAATCGACCTAATATGTACAGGTACAGGATGCTGTTGGTGGGGGTTACCACCGCCTGAAAGGCAGGGTACAGATGCAGGTCAGGCACGGGCACCAGGAATAGTTGCTGGTCGAAGCCAACGGCTTTGAGGTCGGCCCGGGCATATTTTTCGATAAAGGCGGGCAGCTTTGTCTCTACCCGTTGAGCACTGGCTGACGGCGCTTAGTACCGCGGCCCGGCTGCAACCGCAGATAGGTAAAAAACATGTTGTTGTTGGCGAAGTCAACCCGTCCTTCGCGCAGAAACTGCCCGATATTCACCCCGCCGAGAGGGGCAGAAAAAGCCGGGCATCCAGGTGCGATTCAGCATTACTATCTCGGTAGACGCCCGTTACTTTATAGTCTTCCCCACCTAACTCACCCCCAATACGAACAAGTCGGCCGAGGGCAGCCTCCTCGCCAAAGAGCTTACGGGCAACGTCCGCGGAGAGCACCACCGAGCGGAGATCATTCAACGCTGTTTTCGGGT
>CAWAJC010000032.1:0-33812 GCA_963782245.1 uncultured Cytophagales bacterium | reverse complement strand
TAAACCGCCGATAATCCAGCTGAACCCGATAACGAATCGCCAGTCCGAACAGCAGCAAACCTCCGTTCAACAGAATCAAACTATACACGCCCCACAGGAACCACTGCCTGAAGGGAGCCCCCGTCTGATAGGCGGCTACCGCTGTACCAAAAACGCACAGACCCACACTGAACAGCAACAAACCCAGCGGCCCCACAATCAGGGCTTTCGTCCGGGTACTCATGCGTTTTACCAGCTGTTGGCCGGGTGGCTTGGCAAGCTTGGTCATAGGGGTATAAGGGCTGTTGATTACTAAAATAACGCAGGAAACGCCAATTTAGTTAACAATTTGGTAACATTAGGCAGGTCCCTACCACGGCTCTCCCGGTCTGCTGCTCAGGCAGGATAGTCGATATTGGACCCCGTTTCCCGGAATTGCCTTGGCTCCCGCAGCCGTTTCCAGCCTTCACGGATGAATCCGGTGCCGTAGCCGGTCAGCTGCACAAAGGCCGCTCCTACACTCAACAGGCCAACGGATACACTTTTCTCCTTCCGGGTAGCATCAATAAGCACCAGGATGGCAAACAACCCGATTACCCCCAATGCCAGGTCAAACAGCAACGGACTGATCAAGGCCCAAACGGGTAGCAACAGCAGGAATACCGTGAATAGGGCCGGGAAGGTGTGTACCAGTTTCAACTCGCCGGGGTAATACCGGGCAATGTTAATCCGGGCACGGCCAAAGAAGCGCAACTGCCGGAAAAACTGACCAAAATTTGTCCGGCGTTTGTGATAAATGAAGGCGTCAGGAATCAAGCCGGTTTTGAAGCCATGCTCGATGATCCGAATAGCAAACTCGATGTCCTCCCCCATGCGGGTCAGTTTGTAGCCCCCCACCGTTTCCCAGACCTTGCGCGACAGGCCCATGTTAAAACTACGGGGATGGTACGTACCGCCGAGGTTTTTCCCCTTGCCCCGAATTCCGCCGGTGGTGAACGGGGATGTCATTGAATAGCTGATGGCTTTCTGAATGGGGGTAAAATCCGGATGGGCCGCATCGGGACCTCCGTAGGCATCAAGTGCCGGGGTCAACCCGGCAGCTTTATCAGCCAACGACCGGGTCAGTGCCTGCTCGACCACGGCGAAGTACTGCGGAGGAATCAGGGCGTCTGAATCGAAAATAACGAAATAATCACCCCGCGCCTGCTCAAATCCAACGTTCCGGGTGAATCCCTGCCCCGAGTTTTCCTTAAAAAAATACCGGATGTCCAATAGACCGGCAAAGGCCTCCACCACCCCGTCGGCCTTTAGCACCGACCCATCCTCAACGACCACCACCTCGAAGTTTGTGTACGTCTGCCGGGTCAAACTGCTCAGTAATTCACGCAGTTCGTCGGGTCGGTTGTAAACGGGGATAATGACGGAGAAGAACAATAATGATGAATGATGAATGATGAATGATGAATGATGAATGATGAATGATTTACAAAAAAATAATTTATCATTCATCATTCATCATTACCAACAGGCTTTCTTCGTTCGCCTGGATAACCTGGTCGATCAAGTCGTCGGTCAGGGCAGTGGACACAAACAGGCTTTCGAACTGCGAGGGAGCCAGGTATACGCCCCGATCGAGCATGGCGTGAAAATAGCGGCCAAACAGGGCTACATCGCACGACTTGGCATCCGAAAAATTCGTCACCGGCCGCCCGGTCATGAACAGCGTAAACATGGAGCCAATCTGATTGATGGTATAAGGTAACCCCACCTTCTGCAAACCAGCCTTGAAACCCGCAGTCAGCTTCCCGCCAATGGTATCCAGCCGGGTGTATACTTCCGGATGATCATTCAGGTGGTGAAGCATAGCCAGCCCCGCCGACATGGCAATCGGATTACCCGACAGCGTACCGGCCTGATACACCGGCCCGGCGGGAGCCACCAGTTGCATAATATCCGCGCGGCCACCGTAGGCCCCCACCGGCATCCCGCCACCGATGATTTTACCCAGGGTGGTGAGGTCTGGTTTAATGCCAAATCGCTCCTGCGCTCCGCCTTTGGCCAGCCGGAATCCCGTCATCACCTCGTCGAAGATAAGAATTACGCCGTGCTGGTCGCACAGGGAGCGAATCCCTTCCAGAAAACCCGGTTCGGGCAGCACGCAGCCCATGTTACCCACTACAGGCTCCAGAATGATTGCCGCCACCTGGTTGTGGTTATTGGCCAGCAGCGTTTCTACGGCAGCCAGGTCGTTGTAGGGAGCCGTCAGGGTGTCGGCCGCCGTTGCTTTGGTTACGCCGGGGCTGTCCGGGATGCCCATTGTCATGGCACCGCTGCCAGCCGCAATCAGAAATGAATCGCCGTGGCCGTGGTAGCACCCTTCAAATTTAATGAGCTTGTCGCGACTCGTAAACCCACGGGCCACCCGGATGGCGGCCATTGTAGCCTCCGTACCGGAGTTGACCATGCGGACCTGTTCGACGGAGGGTACCATGGTCGTTATTAATTCGGCCATTTCGACCTCTTTCCGGGTTGGAGCGCCGAACGAAAACGAATACTGAATGGCATCCCGAACGGCTTTCTCGACGGGTTCGAAGGCGTGCCCTAAAATCATGGGACCCCAGGAGTTGATCAGTTCAATGTACTGCCGGCCGTCTTCGTCGTAGAGGTAAGGTCCTTTGGCAGATTTAATAAACAGGGGCGTCCCGCCCACGGATCGAAACGCCCGCACCGGTGAGTTTACGCCACCGGGAATCAGCGTTTTCGCTTTCTCAAATAACAGTTCGCTCTTAGTCATATTGCGTGAATGAGTGAATGAATGAATGAATGCGTGAATGGCTGAATTAGTGTTGTTTACTAGTCGCTCATTCACGCATTCATTCATTCACTCATTAATTTTTACCAGCCGCCCGTCCTCGTATTTTACGATGGGCACTAACTGGTTTTCGTTGGATTGCGTGTAATCGAACCCGGATAACAGGTAATCGTCGGAATCGGAGCGCAGCGAAGCATGGTTGCCGGGCTGTAAGCCATTTCTGGCCAGTTGACGGCCGAAGAACAGCATCATGTCGTAGCCCTCACTGGCGAAAATGGAGGGAATGGTGTTACGTTTCTCCAGATACTGCTCCTCAAAGGCAACGACCGGCTCCCGGGACGTATCGATGAAGTCGGGGTAAACCAGGTACAAATCCCGCCGGGTAAAGGTATTCCCCGAATTCCGGTAAAAGTCAAACGCCGAGGCCGTCGCGATGAGCGGTCCGTTTATTTTTCGTCGGCTCAGGGCGTCCAGCATCCGGGCACCATCATTTTCGTTGCTGCTGGCAAAGAAAATATGGCCCAGACTAAGGGGAGCCGCCGGGGCAGTAGTGCTGACTGGCACGGTTTTGCTGCCGGGGGCAGGAAGCAACAGCGCATTGGCCATCGCCTGTGCGTTGCCGCTTACTTTCCGAAAGTCGACAACCTGGTAGCGTTGCTGCCGAACTTCGTCCAGATAAGCCTGCGCCAGTAGTGAATCCTTCCGGGATGTACCGAAATAAATGGCCACTTTACGACTCCCCCCCAGGTTGTTGGCCTGTTGGGCCGCTTTACGGGCCTGTTGGTTCAGGGAGGGTTGAGCCAGGTAAGACAGGGGCTGATTCGTGACCAGCTCGCTGCTGGTAGCCATCGGATTCAGTAGTAAAATACCGTTCTGGTTGGCGTAGGCGGAAGCAATCCGGTTTGGCTCGACGTACAGGGGCCCGATGATCAGGTCCGTCTGGGCAAAAGCCGGGCTGTTGACCACTTCGAGGGCTTTGTTAGGATCATTATCCAGATCATAGGCGAACAGGTTGACCGTTATGCCTTCCTCCTGCAGCTTAGCCTTGGCCATTTTAATTCCGCTGTACAGATCGTAGGCGTACCGGTTTGAACGACCGCGTTTGTCAATCTCGAAACCATCCAGTCGAAACGGAAACATGACCGCTACGTTGTAGTACCCCTTGGGGCGGTTGGTCCGGGCGGGCGTCGCCGGGCCCCGGACTGCTCCGGCGGGGCTGGGTGTCGGCTGCGGTGTAACAGTTGGCACCGGCGGTACTCCAAAGCGATTAGTCAGCTGATCCGACAGTTCCAGGTCTTCTTTATCGCTGGACTTTCGTTGGATCAGGTCAATCAGGGCCAAACCGATTGTTCGATTGCTGGGGTAATCTTTGGCTAGTTTCTTCAGCCGGTCCAGGTCGGTAATACGCGGAATGAAATGCTGTTCTAATTTCGGCAGCAGGGCGACTAACCCCGAATCGCTGATCAACTGACTCACCTTCAGGGCTTCTTCATACTGACCCAGTTCCATATAACTGGCGGCCAACAGATACCGGGCTTCGTCCATCCTGCGCCAGTCCGGAAATACTTCCATCAGTTGCAGGAGCATCAGCCGGGCCTGCTGGTTATTTTTCTGCCGAAAGGCGGCCAGTGCGTAGTAATAGCTGGCGTAGGGAGCCAGGGGGCCGCGCTGGAGGACAATGGCGTTCAGGTCCGTTTTGGCCCGTTCGTAATTGCCCGTCTGCACCTGCCTGACGGCGGCATTGTACCGCTTCTGCGTGTCGGGCGAAATCTGAGCCGTGGCTACCTGAGCCATCAGCCATAAAACAAGGTAGATGAACGCCCCTTTGTACCAACCCGATTTAGTTGTCATGTTCCGTTTGCCCATACAGGAAAGCAACGCAGCTGCGTTGCTTTCTGTTAACAAAAATGCCCTGGATTCTGTCCCCTCAACACCGTGTATTGTTACCCAGCGGGATGCAGCCGTTATGATTTCTTCGATTTCGCTTTCCGCTGGGCTTCGTCCGCCTTTTTGCGGGCTTCCTCGGCGGCTGCCAGTTGTTTTTGCAGCAGTGCCTGAAAGCCGCCCGGCTTCTTGCCTTCGCCAGCCGCGTTTTTCCGCCTGTTTTCGTCCAGTACGGCCTTGATCTTGTCTTCATCCACAAATCGGCGGATGAGTTGCTGCTGGGCAATCGTCACCACGTTCGAAACAAAGTAGTAGAAGGTCAGACCTGCCGGATAAGAGTTCAGGACGAACATAAACATCAGCGGGAATACGTAGCTCATGGCCTTCATGTTCACCGGTCCCGGCTGGGTGGGGGTTGTCTGGTTGTTGTAGTAGGCGAACGCAATGGACGAAGCGGTCATCAGCACCGTAAACAAACTCAGGTGGCTACCAATGAAGGGGATAGCCGGAAACTGGATGAAGGCATCGTAGGTGGAGAGGTCACTGGCCCACAGGAACGATTTCTGACGCAGTTCAATCAGGTTCGGGAACAACATAAACAACGCAAACAGGATAGGCATGGTAGCCACCACCGGCACACAGCCACTCAGCGGACTAACGCCCACTTCCTGATACAGCTTCATCTGCTCGGCCTGCTGCTTGGTCATGTCATCGCCCACGCGTTCCTTCATCTCGTTCAGCTCTGGCTGCAGGACCCGCATCTTCGCCATACTGACGTATGACTTGTAGGTTAACGGTGTTAGAATCAGCTTTACGAACACGACCAGCGCAATAATCAGCAAACCGTAGTTCGAAATGAATTTCTCCAGGAAGTTGAAGACCGGTACGAAAAAATACTTGTTGATGGGTTTCAGCACGGAGTAACCCAGGTACACATTCCGGTCAAATTCCGGGGCAACGCTGCCCAGCCGCTGAAAATCGTTGGGGCCAAAGTAGAATGAATACTGCCCTTTGCCCGCTTTCACGTCCGCCATCGACAACAGTACATCCGCCGTGGCGGTCTTCACTACGTTACTATCAGCGGGGTCAACGGTGGTTTTGAACTCGGCCGCAGGCAAGGGGGCGTTCCTGGCCACAAAGCCGGACAGGAAATACTTGTGTTTGATGGTAAACCACCGAACGGGCTGCTCGGCTTTAACCTCGTCATTGGCTTCTCCTTCCTTCAGGTTCTCAAAACTTTCGTCGGCCGTAAGAAAATTAATGGTAGCCGCCTGGCGGTTATTGGTCATGTTGTTTTCGTACTGCTGCATCTCATCCACCCAGTAAAACCGGATGTTATCGTTGGTCACCGTATTGCTCAACCCGTTCAGCTTCAAGGCATAATCGAGCACATAACCGTCGACCGGCATGGTGTACACCTGCTCTACCGACTGACCGGGGGCTATCTCGGCCCGGAACGTCAGTTGCTGGGGCTGCCCGGCCACGGCACCACTCTGGGCCGTTGTCTGGTAATACAGTTTGCGTAAATCGACTTTCCCGCCGTTGGTGGGCAGGTCCAGCCCGGTCCGGCTGCTTTTCGGGTCAATGAGCACCAGCGGCTTGCCATCGTACGTTTTGTAGTTTTTCAGGACTACTTGCGTTACCTGACCGCCCAGCGTGCTGAACGTCATTTTAACGTCCTTGTTTTCAAGGACAATATCGCGGGTTTCGCCGGATGCAACGGCGGCAAAATCACCAAATTTTGCTTTGGCAGCGGTTGAATCGAGCGGCTGATTCGCTTCGGCTGTAGCTGCGGTTGGCGGAGTTATCTGCGTTTTTTGAGTGACCTGTGCGCCGGACTTTGCCGGTTCGGGCGAATCCACGCTGGAGACAGGTTTTGGTACCAGAAGCTGGTAGCCAACCAGCATTGCCATGATTAAAACAATGCCGATAAGTTGATTACGATCCATTTTTATAGTTTTCAGTTTACGGTTTATAGCTTAGGGTTTTCGGTTAGTTGACGCATTATTTTTTAGTGCGTCAGCCAACCGAATACCGTAAACCGAATATCGTAAACCATGTATGCCGCAAATTTACGCCAATCCGACCGCTTAATCAACCGCGTCGGCGGTTTCTACAGGAACGGCGGATCTGCCGACAGGCTCATTTCGTTTTTGCTGATTGTAGGCAAGGGCCGCTTTTACGAAATGGACAAACAGCGGATGCGGGTTCAGTACCGTGCTTTTCAGTTCGGGATGGAACTGCACGCCTACGTACCAGGGATGAATGTCCCGGGCCAGCTCCACAATTTCGACCAGCCCCGTTTCGGGATTAATGCCGGTTGGCCGCAGCCCCGCTTTTTCAAACGCCGTGGCGTAATCGTTGTTAAACTCGTACCGGTGCCGGTGCCGTTCGCTAATCTGGGTCTGTCCGTAAATCTGATGGGCCAGTGAATCCCGCTTGAGTTTACAGGTGTAGGCACCCAGCCGCATCGTCCCCCCTTTGTCGGTAATCGTTTTCTGGTCTTCCATCATGTTGATGACCGGGTCGGGCGTGTGCGGCTCCATTTCCGTGGAATGCGCATCGGCAATGCCCATGACGTTACGCGCGTATTCAATGACGGCCATCTGCATACCCAGACAGATACCCAGGAACGGAATGCCCCGCTCCCGCGTGAAACGCACGGCATTAATTTTCCCGTCAATGCCCCGCTCCCCGAATCCGGGTGCTACCAGTACCGCGTCCAGCTGGCTCAGGACCTCGGCGCAATGGTGCTCATCAACCAGCGTCTCGGATTGAATCCATTCCAGTTCTACTTTACATTCGTTGGTGGCTCCCGCGTGAATGAAGGATTCGGCAATCGACTTGTAAGCATCGTGCAGTTCGACATATTTACCCACCAGCCCAATGCGCACCACATCGCCCGGATTCTTTAGCCGTCCCAGAAAACTTTTCCAGATATCCAGGTCGGCATCTTTGTCGTTGTAGATGTCCAGCATGTACAACGCCCGCTGGTCGAGTCGCTCCTTCTGCATCAGCAGGGGCACATCGTAAATTGTTTCGGCATCAATTGCTTCAATCACCGAACTGACCTGCACGTTGCAGAACAGGGCTATCTTCCGGCGAATTTCCTGCGGCAACGGGTATTCGGTACGACACACGATGATGTCGGGCTGAACCCCGTTTTCGAGTAGCATCCGAACCGAGTGCTGGGTGGGTTTGGTTTTTAGTTCGCCCGCCGACTGCAGGTAAGGAATCAGCGTAAGGTGGATAACGAGCGTGTCCTTTTCTCCCAGTTCAAACTTCAGCTGCCGAACGGCCTCCACGAACGGCAGCGATTCGATATCGCCCACGCAACCGCCAATTTCGGTGATAACGATGTCGTATTCACCGGTATCGCCCAGCAGCCGGATGTTCCGTTTGATTTCGTCGGTGATGTGGGGCACCACCTGCACCGTTTTACCCAGAAAATCGCCCTGGCGTTCGCGGGTGATCACATTGTTGTAAATGCGGCCGGTGGTAATGTTGTTGGCCTGTGAGGTAGGCCGGTTCAGGAACCGCTCGTAGTGCCCCAGGTCCAGGTCCGTTTCGGCCCCGTCGTCGGTGACGTAGCATTCGCCATGTTCATATGGATTCAGTGTTCCGGGGTCGATGTTGATGTACGGATCGAATTTCTGGATCGTGACCGTTAACCCTCTGGATTGAAGAAGTTTGGCTAGTGAGGAGGCAATAATGCCTTTGCCAAGTGATGAAGTTACTCCGCCGGTAACAAAAATATACTTCGCGGATTTAAGTCCCGTAGACGCCATGATTAAACCCTGTTTAGGTCGTTACGGGATATAAAGGTAGATGAAAAACGAACGAAAGGGAAACAAAAACCGGTAAAAGTTATAACGCTTCCGTTAACCCAATGGCCATCAGTTCACTGCTCCGCGATCGTTTACCGAAATCAACGTACTACCGCCGGCTGCGTTTACCCTGAGTCAGGGTAACGCACGGCGCTGCCCAACGTGTGCGTCCCGTTTTCAACCAGCGCCCGCTCAAACCAGCCAGCACCGCCCGACAATGCCACTGACAAGTTCCAACAGCGATTTGTTCTACCCTGATCAGGCAAAAGGCCATTTATTTTCCTTCTCCCCTATCCGATTATCACCAGAAAAGCTACATTTAACTTGTTTCGTATGTTATCCACCCCCTTCAGTAGTCGCGATGAAAAAGTCACCCGCCAGAATCAGCAAACGGCCATCGGGTAAATCAGCTAAACCGTTCCAGGCGGCCCCTACCCGCCAACAACCGGCCAAACCGGTCAACCAACCATCCGCTCCCCCGTCCTTCCATCCTGCTTCTCGTCCGGTTCGGCCTGTTTTTAGCGACGTTGCTGACTCCCCTGGTGTACCGTACAGACACCTACTTCGGGTATATTTCGGAGCGTACCTGGTACATCAATTTCCTGATTGAAGGGCTGTTTATTGTATCGGTACTTACGCCGGGCTTCTTTCAGGCCCGATTGTCCCGACTCCAGCTGTCCATTCTACTATTTCTGGCCGTACTGCTGGCAGCGGATCTGGTCGGCGTCGATCCGGTGCAGAGTATCTTTTCGGGTTACTCCCGTCTGGAAGGTTTTTTACTGTACCTGCACCTGACCCTGTATTTTTTTGCGCTGGTGCGGGTACCCTTTCCGCGGCACTACTGGAACAGGGCCCTGCTGTTAGCCGTGGTCATTGCCATCGTGGTCGTTATCCAGGGTTATTTCAGTTCTACCGGCTGGCAACCCATTGATCACCGGTTGATTGCCACCGTTGGAAACCCGTCCTTTTTAGCCGTTTACCTGTTACTGCATCTTTTTCTGACTGTTTATCTGTACCGCCAGTTCCCCACAATCTCTCCGCTGCTCAAAGGCATCCTGGCGGCCCTGGCCATTGTCGTGCTGGCTGGTGGTGTGTACCTGACGGGGACCCGGTCGGCAATCGTCGGGCTGGCAGCGGGGAGTATTTACCTGGCGGTTTTCGGCCTCTGGCGTTATTACGACGGTACGTTTCTGAAGCCTGTCGGCTGGCTAGCCCTGATGGGACTAGGCGCTGGTTTGTTGTTCTGGATAGCCCGTTCAACAACGCTGTTCCAGCAATTCACAACTATGTACCGGTTAACCCACTATTCGGGTGATAACAACACCCTGTCGCCCCGAATTATCTGCTGGAAAATAGGGCTCAGCGGGCTGATGGAGCGACCATGGCTGGGCTGGGGACAGGAAAATTTCAGCTACGGATTTTCCCGACACTACGATCCGGCTATTTTATTGAGCAGTGGCTCCAGCTGGTACGACCGGGCGCACAACGTTCTCATCGACCTGGGATTCTCAGCGGGCATCCTGGGCATCCTGGCCTATGTGTTTGTCTGTATCTGCCTGGTCCGTCGGCTCCGAACCGCCAACTCATTGATCAACGGCCTGGATAGAGGGGTACTGTGGGCCGTCTTTGTCGCTTATTTCTGTTTCAACCTGTTCAACTTTGATAGCCTCCTCCCACTGCAGCTCATTTTCCTGCTCGTTGCTTTTATCGACGCATCACCGGATCCAGCCTCGGTTCGCCCGGTGTCATCCTGGGTTGTGGCATGTC
This sequence comes from uncultured Cytophagales bacterium, assembly GCA_963782245.1. Classification (GTDB taxonomy): domain Bacteria; phylum Bacteroidota; class Bacteroidia; order Cytophagales; family Spirosomataceae; genus Spirosoma. The sequence goes on along the minus strand of CAWAJC010000032.1, from coordinate 23,543 downwards.
GTACCGTTGCCATCGGGCTGGTGGCCTGTCTTGCTTTCTATTCCGTGTATCAGCCATTCCGGACGTTGAGGGCGTTGGACAGGCAGAACAAACTTACTGATATTCAGGAACGAACCAGAGCGCTGGATGCCATCTACCGTGAAGCGTCCGGTTATCGGATGGATATGGCCGACAACCTTGCTTCGCTGGCCATCAGTGTGCAGAAGAGCGATCAGCCGGAACCAGCAAAACAATTTTGCTACCAGCAGGCAACCACTGTCATGCACGAACAGCTGACACAACACCCGTTTTACGGCAGGCTTATGAGCCGACTGGTAACCTTGTACATAGCCGGGGGCGAAACCGACAAGGCGATCAGCATGTGTCAGCAAATCAATCGTTTGGAAGGGTACAACCGCCCCCCGACATTCATACAACTCGGCACTATCTACCTGAGCAAAGGCGCTTATCCACAGGCACTGGCCGCTTTTGAGCAGGCCCGGAAGCGTTATCCACCCTGGACAGAACCAGCCTTATACAAAGCCCTGACGTTTGCCGTCCGGGGCGACACTACCCGGTGTTATCAGTTCCTGCGCGCTATTGATACCCGTACACTGGTAAACAGGCTGTTGTTTATCAAGCAGATTTATACGCAGGCGGGTAACAGGCACCAGTTTCTCCAGCGAATCATGGAGACGGAACGCAAAGATCCCTTCACGCCGGATGTATACGTTGAATGGGCCATGACCGCGTTCGATCTGAATGATCGGTTCCAGCTGACTACGGCGATTAACAGCTTCTATAACATGTACTTCAGAAATCGCCGGGACTACCAGGAATTTAAGGAACTAATAGAGGGTGGGCAGCGGGGTATTCGGCCGGATCGCCTGGCAGAACTGGCAAAAAGCTTATCCCCGTAAAACGAAAAAGCCCGGTGTGAAGCCGGGCTTTTTCGTTTTACGGGGTCTGTTTACTTTACCTGCGCCACAACGGCAGCGAAAGCCTCCGGGTGGTTCATGGCCAGGTCGGCCAGTACTTTCCGGTTTAGGGTGATGTCTGTTTTGTTCAGCGCGCCCATAAAAGCCGAATACGATAACCCGTGAAGCCGGGCGCCCGCATTGATTCGCTGAATCCACAGCGACCGGAAATCGCGCTTTTTGGCACGACGGTCGCGGTACGCGTAACCTAATCCTTTCTCGACAGCGTTCTTGGCAACTGTCCAGACATTCTTACGCCGACCAAAATAACCTTTGGCCAACTTCATTACTTTTTTCCTGCGCGCCCGGGAGGCAACGTGATTGACGGAACGTGGCATTGTAATTAACTTGTTTTTTGACGACAGGCGGAAAGATAGTGTAGAGTGAAAAGTGAAAAGTGTAGAATAATAAATAGGTTAGTTACTCTCTACTTAACATTCATCATTCATCATTCATCATTCTCTTCAAAGCCTGGCTTCGGGTGAAACGTGAAACCAGAACGCAACTGCGTTCTTTCTTGATCCTTAGATGTTCAGCAACGCTTTGATACGGCGCTCATCGGGACCATCAACCAGCGTATCATGCACTAAATTGCGCTTCTGCTTGGTTGTTTTTTTCGTCAGAATATGACTGTGGAAGGCGTGCTTCCGCTTGATTTTTCCGGTACCGGTCAGCTTGAAACGCTTCTTGGCGCCCGAATTTGTTTTTACTTTTGGCATTGCAGTAAACCGCTTTGTGGGTAAAATTTAAGTAAACAGGCCGCAAAGATACGAAAAAATTTCGGTTTACGGTAGCTGATTTACGGTTTGCCGACGCGAGAGTGATTGTGCGTCGGCAAACCGTAAATCAGCTACCGTAAACCGAAAACCTTATTTCTTGGCGACAACAACTTTAGGCGACAGGAACATGCTCATTCGCTTGCCTTCCAGTTTGGGTTCAGATTCCACCTTGCCGTACTCTTCCAATCCTTTGGAAAAACGATCCAGCAACTGAAATCCCCGGTCTTTGAACACGATAGCCCGACCCACGAACTGTACGTAGGCTTTCACCTTGGCACCTTCTTTCAGGAAGTTGATGGCGTGCTTGAGTTTAAACTCAAAATCGTGATCGTCCGTATTGGGGCCGAACCGGATTTCTTTTATAACCACCTTCGTGGCGTTCGCCTTAATTTCTTTCTGCTTTTTCTTTTGTTCGTATTTGAACTTAGAGTAGTCTACGATGCGGCAAACCGGCGGTACAGCATTGGGCGACACCTCAACCAGGTCGAGGTTCTGTGCTTTGGCCATGGCCTGCGCCTTGTTCGTTTCGTAGATGCCCTGCTCTACATTCTCACCGACCACACGCACTTCGCGGGCTAAAATGCGCTCATTTACTTTGTAAGGTTCTTCAACCACGCGACGGGGTGGTCTGCGCTGGGGTAATGCCATAGATTATGTTTAGGGTAACTTTTTTTAAACTGACTTTCCAGAAGTCGCTTGGATAACGTAAAGGTTGCTAAAAAGTTCGACAAACCAGTCAAAATACGGATTCTATCCGCTTAAAATCAGTAAGAAGTGGGTCAGTCAGTGAGCCGGTCAAAAGCGTACGCAACTGGAAAACGAGTGGCGTCACTGACTGACGAACTAATTTACTGCATCTTTACCTCCGCCAGAAATAAGGTTACAAATTCATCCACCGGCATGCTGCCCAGGTCACCCTGTCCGGTTGCGGCACCGCCTTTACGGCGAACGGATACGTGCCCTTCAGCCGCTTCCTTTTCACCAACAATCAGCATATACGGAATCTTGTTTACTTCGGCATCCCGGATCTTGCGGCCAATCTTCTCGTCACGGTGATCGACGAAGCCCCGGATATCGTGTTCCTGCAATGCAAAGAACAGGTCATTGGCGTAGTCTTCATACTTCTCCGAAATGGGCAGAATCGCAATCTGGTCGGGCGAGAGCCAGAGGGGAAAGTTACCCCCCGAGTTTTCAATCAGGATGGCAATAAACCGCTCCATCGACCCGAACGGAGCCCGGTGAATCATAACGGGCCGGTGTTTCTGGTTGTCGGCACCGATGTATTCCAGTTCAAACCGGTTCGGCAGGTTATAATCAACCTGTATCGTACCCAGCTGCCACTTACGCCCCAGGGCATCCCGCACCATAAAATCGAGTTTGGGTCCGTAAAAAGCCGCTTCGCCCAGCTCCGTTACCGTTGGCAGGCCTTTCTCGGCGGCTGCTTCGATGATAGCCGATTCGGCTTTCTCCCACAAATCGTCCGAACCAATGTATTTGGTTTTGTTCTCCGGATCACGCAGGGAAATCTGGGCGCTGTAGTCAGAAAAACCAAGGGAGCGAAACACGTACAGCACCAGGTCAATTACTTTCATGAATTCATCCTTCACCTGGTCGGGGCGGCAAAAGATATGCGCATCATCCTGCGTAAAGCCCCGTACGCGGGTCAAACCGTGCAGCTCGCCCGACTGCTCGTAGCGGTATACCGTGCCAAACTCGGCCAGCCGGAGGGGCAGGTCGCGGTAGGAACGCGGTTTGGTTTTGTAGATTTCGCAGTGGTGAGGACAGTTCATGGGTTTCAGCAGAAACTCCTCGTTCGGGTCGGGCGTCTTGATGGGCTGAAACGAGTCTTCACCGTATTTTTCCCAGTGTCCCGATGTTATGTACAGCTGCTTGCTGCCGATGTGGGGCGTGACCACCTGCTGATACCCCGCCCGTGCCTGCGCTTTCCGCAGAAAATTCTCCAGGCGTTCGCGCAGCATGGTGCCTTTGGGCAGCCACAGGGGTAGCCCCGCGCCTACTTTCTCCGAGAAAGCGAACAGTTCCAGTTCTTTTCCGAGTTTTCGGTGATCACGTTTTTTGGCTTCTTCGAGCAAGTACAGGTACTCGTCGAGTTCTTTCTGCTTTGGGTACGTGACGGCGTAAATCCGGGTTAGCTGCTTATTTTTTTCGTTGCCCCGCCAGTAGGCACCGGCCACATTCATGAGCTTGGCCGCTTTGATAAAGCCCGTGTTGGGGATGTGTGGGCCCCGGCAGAGGTCGGTGAAGCCCCCCTGCGAGTAAAAGGTAATCGTGCCATCGTCCAGCCCTTCCAGCAGATCGAGTTTATACGGATCCCCTTTTTCTTCAAAATAGGCAACAGCTTCCGCTTTGCCCATGGGCGTGCGCACGTAGGCTTGTTTCTGGCGGGCCAGTTCCAGCATTTTGTCTTCTACCTTTTTGAAGTCTTCCTGCGAAAATGGCTGCCCACCCAGATCGACATCGTAATAAAACCCGGTTTCAATGGCGGGTCCGATACCGAATTTCACGCCCGGGTAGAGGCTTTCCAGGGCTTCGGCCAGCAAGTGCGCCGACGAGTGCCAGAAGGTGGCTTTTCCTTCGGGGTCATTCCAGGTCAGCAACTGTATGTTGGCGTCGCTCTCAATGGGCCGGACGGCGTCCTGTATGACGCCGTTCACTTTGGCCGCCAGTACATTACGGGCCAGTCCTTCGCTGATCTGGGTAGCAATATCCAGGCCGGTACTACCTTTTGGATACTGCCGAACGCTGCCATCGGGCAGCGTCACGCGGATTTGTTCGTCCTGCGCAATCATAGTTTACTCGTTTTATAGTAGTCGGTTTACGGTATTCGGTTGGCTGATGCAGCGGTTACCGTAAACCATAAATAAATAGTTAATTCTGTCCAATCGGTTTTACCGTTCGCTGCAGCGAATCGCTGGTACCCGATGTTACACGGCTCTTGGGCTGAATGGTCGAAATACGAATCCGGCTCGTATCGAGTACGGGACGGCTTCGCGTGGGGTTCAGTGGTTTGGCCGCGGTATCCGGCGAAAAAAACGGATTGTTCCTGACGTACTGATGGCGTTCCGAGCGCCACAAACCAGCCACAGCCTGCTGGTCTCCGGGGTTCTGCCGGGTGGCTTTGGTGTAAGCCGCAATGGCCAGTTCGTACTGTCCCATCTGTTCGTGGCAATAGCCAATGTAGGTATCAATACGCGGAAACTGCGGACTCAGTTCCTGGACGCGCTGGTAGTTAGCCAGGGCACCGTAGTAATTCCGGTACTTCTGGTTGAGGAGTCCCATCTGAAAATACGCCTGGTAGTAGGTTGGCTGCACCTGTACAGTTTGCTGATAATACAGCAGGGCACTGTCTGGTTTACCCTCAGTATGGTAGATTAATCCCCGGCCGTAGTACAGTCGGGCATTGTTTGGGAAGTAGTGCAGTGCCTGCTGGTTATACACCAGGGCGGTGTTCATATCGCCGAGGGTCCGGTAAACGGAGGCCAGTTGATTATAGGTTTCCAGGTAGCGGGGTTTTAGGCGTAACGACTGCTGGTATAATGCCAGTGCCTGCACCGTATCGCCCTGACGGGCGGTCATCAGGGCCTTAAAGAAGTAGGCTTCCCCATCGTAGGGAGCCATTTGTAGGGCTTTTGCCACGTAAAGCGTTGCTTTATCGAACTGGTTCTGCTGTTGCAGCAGGTCGCCCTGAAGCGTATACAGTTCGGGCGTATCGACACCCAGTATTTCGGCCCGCTGTGCATTCTGGAGGGCCAGAGCGGGCCGGTGCAAGGCCCGCAGAATCTGCGCCCGTGTCAGGTAGTACCCGCCCACGTTATCGTTCCGTTCGATGGCTTCATCAATATCCGCCAGCGCTTCTTTCACCCGCCCCATCAGGAGCAGGATTGCCGCCCTTTTTGCGTAAGCCGACGGGGGCGACGATTGATTGATTGCCCCGGTCAGGGCCCGAAAGGCACCGGCAACCCGGCTGCTGTCGTCAAACCGGGGAAAGTCGGGAATACGGGCCGCCTGCCGGTTGTCGTTGTTACAGGCCAGGAGAAGGAGCGAAAGAGCGAGTGAGTGAAAGAGTGAAAAAGCCAATCGGGGTAAACGACTGAAAGAGAGTATAACAACCCCTACTCCATCTGTCCTTCTTTTACCATTTTGCGCCATCACCCTTTCGCTTTTTCGCTCGTTCATTCTTTGTCTAGGAACTAAACCGGTAGAATACACCCAACGGCAGCCGTTTAGTAGCCTGGTCTGACACGGCTAACTCACCCCACTCCGGGTTTGGTACGGGGCCAAAAATTTGCCGCATCAGGTTATCCAGTATCAGGGGCGAGAACCCCAGCGAATACAGGTTAATGATAAAGAAAAAATCGGTACGATCCAACAGGTCGGCGCAGGCTTTGAGCAGTTCGTTCAGGTGTTCTTCGAGCACCCATTTTTCACCGGCCGGGCCACGCCCGTAGGCCGGAGGGTCCAGGATGATGCCGTTGTACTGATTGCCCCGCCGAACTTCACGCCGAACAAACTTCAGGGCGTCTTCCACCATCCAGCGAATATTGGTCAGTTCACTGTAGTCCATATTTTCACGCGCCCAGCTAATAACCGGTTTTACGGCGTCGACGTGCGTCACCTCGGCTCCCGCCTGGCGGGCTGCCAGGGATGCCCCGCCCGTGTAGGCAAACAGATTAAGGACGGTGGGCCGGGCTACGTTCGGCAGAATCGATTTTATTCTGTCGTGGATATACACCCAGTTGTTAGCCTGCTCCGGAAACAGCCCCACGTGCTTGAAGGTGGTCAGGGCCAGCTTAAACTTCAGGTTTAACCCACCCTGCTGAAAGGAAACGTGCCAGGGATCGCGCATGCCGGGCTTGGTTTGCCAGTCGCCCCGTTCCGGTGACTGACGGTCGCGCTGAAAAACGGCGTGGGCCAGCCGCGTCCATTCTTCCTCCGTGAGTGACTTATCCCAGATGGCCTGCGGTTCAGGCCGGGCCAGAATGAATTCGCCGAACCGTTCGAGTTTTTGAAAAGAACCCGAGTCGATCAGTTCATATTCCGCCCAGTGTTCGGGGATAATCAGTTGCAGTTCAGCCATATTCTGTTTTCAGTGAAGAGTGAATAGTGTAGAATGAAGAATAAAAAGTTGTCTCAATATTTATTCTTCATTCTACACTATTCACTCTTCACTATTTTCCTGTCCCATTTTTAAAATCAGTTCGAACTCATCCGCCCGAACGGGCATAACCGACAGGCGCGACTGCCGGATGAGGCTCAGGTTGGCCAGTAGAGGTTCGGCTTTTATCCGGGCCAGTGATACGGGCTTTTCCAGCGCCATAACGGGTTCCAGCTCTACCACAACCCAATCGGTTGGTTTCGTGGCTGCTCCCTTAGGCTCAATCAGGGCAGTGGGATCAGGGTAAGCTTCGGCAACGACCGTTGCCAGCCCCACCACACCCGGCTTGGTGATGCTGTGGTAAAACAGGACCTGATCACCCAGCTGCATGGTTTTCAGGTTGTTTCGCGCCTGATAATTGCGAACACCATCCCAGACAGCCCGTCCCTGTTCGGTGAAATGATGCCAGCTGTATGCGTCGGGTTCGGATTTAACGAGCCAGTAGTTCAATGAGTGAACGAGTGAATGGGCGAAAGAGAGAAATAACTTCGGCATATACGTAAGCATGCGCCAGCTTTTCGCTCTTTCGCACTTTTACTCCGCATCGGCGGTCCGATTTCGCTCTTTATCAATAATAGTCGTCCTGTTCGTGACTGCTGCTACCAAACGGGGAACCGTACTCATCGGCTTCATCGCCGTTGTAACGCGTGCCCCCCCCTTTCAACAGCAGGGTTTTGTACATGATCATGATTTGACCGGTATGGTACATATCGTGGTTGATAATGCCGTGCAGCATGTCATAGTACGTATAATCCCGGCCCGGCACGATGTCTTCCAGGAATTCATCATCATCGCGTTTGTCGAGTTCGTTGATGAGTTCTTCCTGGCTCAGACTCAGTTCCATCTCCAGGGCTTCCCATTCGAAATCATCAATTTTGTCGGGCAAAGCACCAAAATCTTTATTTGGTGTCGTAATATCGAACGCTTCATCACCCTGCATCTTCTTAACGCAAAAGATTCGCCAGCTCGTCATGTGAAAAACAAGTTCGGCGATACTGTGCGTGTTGGGGGAAATTCGTTTCCCGGCTATTTCGGGTGTTACACCCCGTAATACATCGACTACCGATGGGCCGTGCCAGGCTTCCTCCCCCTCGTAGGTTGTATTCAGAAGGTCAATAATGCGAATCAGTTCGTCGTTTGGAACCATTGTGAATGAATAATAAAGTGATTGGAGGGCTGGCCGGTTCATTCACTCCTGCGCAGCGTTTCCCCAAAAAAGAGTTTCTATACGGACCGTCAGAGGTCATTTCTTCCCTGTAAAGTCCCCTGTGTCCGTTGTCAATCGTGTTATTACGGTGTAAAGTTCCTGACTGTCGCTGCAAACTAATCGGTTCGTTACTCCGTATTCGTCAACTTCCCCGCGTTATTCCCAGGCACCCTACCCGTTTTTACGCCATCGGCAAAGGTAGCCAATATTGATGGCTTCCGAAAAAAACCTCAACAAACATACCCTCAGCCAGCGTGGACAGAGCGTATTGCTGACCGCGCGAAAACAACCCTACATAAGGTAGCCTGTTTAGCGGGAGGGTCGGAAAGAAAAAGGAAAAAGCGATTTATGGATTCATTTACTGCCCCGGTCTGCTCGTTGCTTCCGGGAGCTGACGGCTCATGTCAGCGGCTACGCTACATCATGGCAGGAGCATTAGTTTGGTTTGAGCCGATATAAAGGCGTTCGTTTCCCAACCAGGCCGGTTGCTACGAATTCCGTTTGCGCTCCAGATTGCCTTTTTGGGGTTGGGGATGCAGCAGATACACATCCAGCAGGGCGTAGGGACGGGCCAGGTATTCCCGAACCAGGGTGCGGAGCGAATACCCGTCGGGCACATCCTGGGCGGCAAAGGCAATGGCCTCCATGCCCTCGTGGTTGCCAATGTACAGGGCGCGGGTATTGTGAAAATTCTGGGAGATGATCGTGATTTTGTTCTGCTTGAACTCCGATTTGCACCGCACTACGGAGTCGAAGGTTCGGAAGCCCGCGTAATCGAGTGTCATAACCGACTCCGGCACGTTCAGTTTTACCAGGGCGCGTTGCATATCGACGGGTTCGTTGTAATACTCAGAATCGTTGTTCCCGCTTAAAATGAGGTACTTAACCTTTCCTTCTTTCCATAACCGGGCCGTTGCTTCCATCCGGTAGCGGAAAAACAGGTTCTCCTTCCCCGACCGGACAAACTTGCTCGTTCCCAGCACCAGTCCGTATTCATTGGCGGGCAGCTCATCCATGTCGAAGTAAATCTGATCGCGGGTGTTGTAGACGACCCACCAGTTACTGAGCAACACCACCAGAACGAAGCAGAAGGCCAGCACAATGAAGGTTTTAATGGCCCACTTGGCTATCCGGACGCCAGACGCTTCGTGGGGCGTGTCGTTACTATAGTCCGTTGCCAAGGTCGTGTTCATTTACGTAAAGCCTAAACTAAGAATTTTCAGTGAATCCAGTTACGTTGCCCAAAGGGTCGTTAACAGCCGCATTTTTTATCCTATCTCCTACTTCCTCAACAGCGGTGCGAACAACGGCTCCCCGGTCGAGTCCGTGCGTCCTTACCGACCCGTTGTCGCAAACGCCCCAACAGGTCAGGGCGTCGGCATTAGTAACAACGGTAGGTTCAGCATCGGGCACAGTCCTAACCCATTACCGCCCGCCAAAATAACCGGCATAAGCAGGCTGTTGAACGTAGGACTTATGATATCCGGCGATTTGATGGAGCACGCTTCACAACGACTGGATTGGGGACGCATAGACCAACTATTCACAGACCCGGCACCACTACGTTTGCCCTCATACCAGTCCGTTTACCGGCTGTTTCGGTGAACGCTTCAGCCGCAAAATTCAACTGGTCGCTCAGGAGAACAGCCCCAACTGGGCTGTTTCTTTCTCGGCTGTTTCGACCAGGTCAATCACGTTCAGGGCGCTCACCGGAGACGGCTTCGCTGCGTCTTTCACCACTTTGGGGGCCAGCAGTTTAACCTCTTTCACTTTGGCAAAGGGTAGTTTATTGCCCAGTGCTTTCCAGCCCCGCACATCAATAAATCCCTCCGGCTCCAGAATCATTTTTTCCAGTGGCCCCCGGTCTTTCACCTGGTGAATAACCTCCATACGCGGGTATTGATCGGCGGTAACGGCCAGATTTTTCGACCCTTTGGCATCGCCGATAAAACTGAATTTCTTATCCAGTGATGTTGTCTCTACCTTGAATCGCTTCACGTACCACGCCTTCTGGTTTGCTTCGTAATACAGTGCCGACAGCACCGTCTCGGGGTCAAATTTCAGCAGATTGGCCACATCGTTGGGTTCGTAGCGGTTGGTCAGGTCAAAGCTGGTCAGTTCGTACTGCCCATCTTTGTAAACGACCAATATACTGTCCTTCGCGTCAAAATTACCCAATAAACGTCCCCGTTCGTCGCGGTTCAGGCGTCCCAGGTGTTCGTCGTACCAGATATCGACCCCACCCAAAGTGGACACCCCACCCGATTTCTGGGTGAGTTTACGAACGGGGTACTTCGTAAGAATGTTTCCCTGCGCCGACCGGTTTTTGATGCCAACGCTGGCAAAGTCGAAGTCGAACTGTTTGATTTTGGCCGAAGACTGGGCCGTCAGGTTCACCGTAATGACTTCCGCTTCGCCATTGTCGTTCGCACTGAAATACGTCATCTTCGACTTTGGGTTACCCATGGTCAGGTCGTACTCCCGGTCGCGGGTGACGCCCGTAACCGGGAATCGCTTGGCCATCGAGATACCCGACTTGCCATCCAGGTACACGAGGTTATAGATCTTGCGCTCGTCGCCCTTCTTGAATACCGACACGTACACAATATCCTTACCAACGAATACTTTGTCGGCAACTTTCGTCACGACGCACTTACCGTCGCGCCGGAACACGATGATATCGTCGATGTCGGAACAATCGCTGACGTATTCATCTTTTTTAAGTCCTGAGCCCACAAACCCGCCTTCGCGGTCGACGTACAGTTTCTGGTTGGCGGCAGCCACCACACTGGCGGCAATGGTGTTGAACGCCCGAATTTCGGTTTTCCGCTCGCGGCCTTTGCCGTATTTCTTTTGCAGTTCTTTGTAATAGGCAATGGCGTAGCGGGTGATGTTCGCCAGGTTGTCCGCGGTTTCGGCCAGTTCCTGCTCCAGCCGACGCATCAGCTCATCCGCCTTGAAACCATCGTATTTGGAAATACGCTTGATCTTTATTTCGGTTAACCGAATCAGATCATCCTCGCGTGATAGTCCGGTAAAACTGCTTTTTGTAGGGTTTCAGGGCTTTATCAATCGTTTCGAGTACAGCCTCGAAGGTCTCGCACTCTTCTATTTTGCGGTAGATCCGGTTCTCGATAAATACTTTTTCGAGTGAACTGTACAGCAACCGCTCCATCAGTTCATTACGCCGGATTTCCAGTTCGCGTTGCAGCAACTGCACCGTTTGGTGGGTGTTAACCCGTAGGATGTCGGTTACGCTGACGAAGTGCGGCTTGTCGCCGATGATGACGCAGGCGTTGGGCGAAATGCTCACCTCACAGTCGGTAAACGCATACAGGGCATCAATCGACACATCGGGCGACACCCCGGGCTGCAGGTTCACCAGAATCTCCACGTCTTTGGCCGTATTGTCGACCACGGCGGCTATCGTCCGGCTGGGGGCTTTGATCCGAATCTTACCCAGTTCGGCCGCTTTCACGATGGAGTCGATCAGCTGCGGGGTTGTCACCCCGTACGGAACGTCGCGAATGGCGAGGGTCTTTTTGTCAACTTCCTCAATTTTGGCCCGTACGCGCACTTTACCGCCCCGGTGCCCGTCATTGTAGTTACTAACGTCAATCAGCCCGCCGGTCTGGAAATCGGGGAACAGGGAAACGGGTTTGTCCTTCAGGATGTTGATGGAGGCCTCGATCAGTTCGTTGAAGTTGTGCGGCAAAATCTTGGTCGAGAGCCCCACGGCAATCCCTTCCACCCCCTGCGCCAGCAGCAGCGGAAACTTAACCGGCAAGGTTACCGGCTCCCGCTTGCGGCCATCGTAAGACAGCTGCCACTCGGTGGTTTTATCGTTGTAAACGGCATCCTGCGCAAACTTCGACAGGCGCACTTCGATGTAACGGGGAGCGGCAGCCCCATCGCCGGTGCGCACATCGCCCCAGCTTCCCTGCGTGTCGAACAGCAGTTCTTTCTGGCCAATGTTCACCAGGGCTTCCCCAATAGACGCGTCGCCGTGCGGGTGAAACTGCATGGTTTGCCCGATCACGTTGGCCACCTTGTTGAAGCGGCCATCGTCCATTTCTCTGAGCGCGTGCAGAATCCGGCGCTGAACGGGTTTCAGCCCGTCTTCCACCGCCGGAACGGCCCGCTCCAGAATAACGTAGGATGCGTAATCGAGGAAGTAATTTTCGTACAGGCCAGATACAACGGTCTGGTCATGTAATACATCAGTGGTAGGTTCAATCAGTTGTTCATCCGGTTCGGGATCGTCCGTCAGTTCGGGTCCGTCGGCGCTATATTCGGCTTCGGGCTGCTGGCTATCGTCCTCTATCGGCTGTTCATTTTCTTCGTTTATCATTGACTTCTTACGGGAACTGCTCAGTGGATTCACCCGGTTTTTGGCAAAGGACCGGGTACCTTGTTCTATCCTTTAAATATACAAAGAAAAGTTGAAAAACGGGCATATTACCCATTAAAAGGGCTATCTATGCCATTTTTTTTCAATAGCCCCGGTTTAATTCGACCCTGTTTTCCAGCGGCTGCCCCGCCCGGAAGCGTTCCAGATTTCGCCGGAACTGCGCCACTTTACCGGCAGCCTCGTCGGGTTGCCCCCCGCCCGAATGCTGGGTGAGCAATACGTTGGGCAAAGTCCAGAGCAGACTATCGACGGGCAGCGGCTCCCGGTCGGTTACGTCCAGCACCGCCCCCCCCAGCCGACCGGCTTTCAGGGCCTCAATCAGAGCCGGTTCGTCCGTCGTGTTGCCCCGGCCCACGTTGGCGTATAAGCTCCCGGGCTTCATGGCGGCAATCACATCGGCCGACACAAACCCGGCCGCCGTACCGGGCAGGCAGTTAATAACGATGTCGGTTTCGGGCAGTACAGCTTTTAAGTCATCGGCCGAATGTAAGTCGGCTTGTGGGTCCGTACGGGCCAGCGTTTTCGTTTCGCAGTCGAAGCCGCCCAGCATCCTGCGCACCGCCTGACCGATGGTGCCGGTCCCCAGGATAACGACCCGTTTTTGCCAGAGTGAATTGGTGCGGGACCGAATGGGCACGCCCACCCATTCGGATTGGCTTTGCAGCAGCACCAGCTCGGGAATACAGCGGTACAGGGCCAGTATGCCCGCCAGCATGGTTTCGGCGCAGGGACGGGCAAAATAATCGCCCATGTTGGCCAGCTGAGCGGGCGTCTCAACGGCCTGGTACCCATCGAAACCCGCCGAATCCAGTTGCCAGAATTTCAGGGTTGGCAGGGGTTCCGAAAACCAGGCGACCGGTGGGTTACCCAGTATCAGATCGGCCGTGCGAAAAGCTGCCTGCTGTTCCGCTTCGGGCAGATCCTGCCGGAAACGAGCGGTGATATCCGGGGGAAGTTGTTGTTGAAGTTCCGCTTTACCTGCATCGGACAGGGTTGTACTAACAAAAAGCTGCATGGTATTTGTACGTTTATGGTATTGGGTTCGGTTTCGGTGGCTGACTGCAAAGTCATTTACACCCGTGTAGTCACTACCAAATACCATAATCCGTACCGTAAGCCTGCTCCTACTTCTCCCCTTTCAGTTGTCCCATCAGCCAGATCATCATTTTTTCCGTTTCTTCGGGGTAGGTCCAGTGCCCCGTATTGAGGTAGGCTATATCCAGCGTTTTAGGGCCGGGAATGACGTTGTAAGCAGCATACATCGAGGTAGGCGGACAGGTTTCGTCGTTGAAACCCCAGGCATACCGCCCCGGCACGTTCACCAGCCGGGCAAAGTTAACCACGTCGTAATAGCCCGTCGTTTTGATCCGGTCGGGCTTGTTGTTAAACGCCAGGTTGTTGCCGGAGAACAGGTGCGGCCAGCCCCCGGCCCGGCCGTTGAGGTAGCCCGTCACGTCGCTCAGGGCCGGATAAAAGGCACCCAGCCACTTGATGCGCGAATCCAGTCCGGCAGTAATGATACTCAGCGCGCCACCCTGGCTCCCACCCGTAACGGCCATATTCTGCCCGTCGTACTGCGGCATGTCGGCCAGAAAATCCACCGCCCGAAGGCACCCCAGGTACACCCGTTTGTAGTAATACCGGTCGCGGTCGTCCAGGTCGGCCATCTGATAGCCGTTGAGCGGCCCCCGTGCCAGGTCGGCATACACGCCGGGGTCCAGGTTGACCGGTACGCCATGAATGCCGACTTCGAGGGTAATAAATCCTTTATCGGCTTCGGCAATCATTCCGTTGTAGGGCCTGACGCCCGCGCCCGGCACCCGCAGAATAGCCGGGTATTTGCCTTCTTTTTTGGGCACGCATAAAATGCCGTAAAACCGCGAATTATTGACGTTCTGTAGACTCAGGTGGTACACGTTCGTGAGGGTCGTGCTACGTTCGGGCAGGAGCGTCAGGCGGGCATCGACCGGAATTTTGGCCAGGCTAGCTTTCGCATCAGTCCAGAACGTGTTGAAATCGGCCGGGTTAGCCACCGTTGGTTTGATGCTCTGCGGCTCGAACCCCGCCGTTGTCATGCCCCGGTACTCCCTGCCATCCACCTCTGCCGTAGCGATGCAGCGCAAAAAACCCGGCGTTTTCAGGGTACCCGCATCCAGGGCCAGCGTGCCGTCTTTGAGGGTAACGGTTTCTTTTTTGGTGGGCTCCATTTTTTCCGGCCCGATTTCGTAGCGGAGTTTGGCACCCTGCAGCAGCACGTTATTTCGGTAAACGGAGATGGTCAATTTAACGGGTTCGCCGGGTTTGTAGAGCCAGTCGGCATGGTCGGGGGTGACCATAACGTTCACGACCCGCTCAGTTGGCTGGGCTATCCCCTCGGCGAAGCAAAAAAAACATAGAACAAGGAGCAACTGTTTCATAGACACAAAAGGTGTTTAGGAGCTAAAGTACAAAAGCCGCCGAACTTACCTGATGGGGGTAACCGCGGCTGAGTAACTCCGTGCTATCCCCTACTTTTCCGTAATCAGCAACCATCATTACGCATGACAAAAAAACCTGTTTTTCTGTTGCTTCTGGTATCCATTGGTCTTTTTTCCGCACTTCGTCCGCAGCCGACCAATCCCCTTGCCGGAACCTGGCGCTCGCAGGATGCAGCCAGAACGACCCTGATAACCATTGCCGATGGGTATCTGATCCAAACGACCTACGAACCGGCCCGTTTTATGACTACCAAAGGCGGTCCCTACCAACAGGAGGCCGGTCAGTTGCGGATAATGGCGGAGTTCGACACGGCCGACAGCAGCCGGGTAGGCCAACCCGACGCGTACCGGTTCAACCTCCGCGATGACCTGCTAACCCTAACGACCCCATCCGGCAACCAGACGTTCAGCCGCGTCGTTGAATCACCCACGGCCCTGACGGGTCTGTGGCGCATTACGGCCCGAACGGTACAGGGGGGCCAGCGGACACCCATGCCCAGGGGGCCACGCAAAACCATTAAGCTGCTTACCGGCAGCCGGTTTCAATGGGTAGCCCTGAACCCGGAGACGAAGCAATTTTTTGGCACGGGGGGCGGCACCTACACCCTCTCCGGTGGCGATTACACCGAATCAATCGACTTTTTCTCCCGTGACAACAGCCGGACAGGCCGTTCGCTGACGTTCAAAGCCGCAACCGATGGCCAGGAATGGCACCATACGGGCCAAAGCTCAACGGGTGGTACGGTCGATGAAATCTGGAGTCGGGAAAAGTAGCCCAGCCAGGTGCTGCCCCTGACGCTGTTTGTCAGGTAACGCGAATCAGGGGTTGCTTCCCGGTACGGGGTTGCAGGTTCACGATGCACCGGCCCAGCAGAGTCATGGGAAACAGGACATCGACCCCCCCCGGCACGTTGGACAGAAAGATGCCCAGAACGATGAGTACGGCGGTCAGGAAGTAATAAATCGTCCGCCGACGGGCCGTTGTTCCCTTACCGGTTACCCAGTACACCAGGGGCAGGTGCAGCGGCATGAGGTAAAGCAGCGTGGGGTTCCACGCCGTTACCCCGTGATCCGTACCGACCCAGAGCAGGAACAGAAACCAGCCCAGTAAACCCGAAACCCCAAACAGCAACCGATCCACCCAGCGGTCGACCCGGCCATACTGGTACCGGCGAATGGTAAAGACCGTAACGGCAATGGCCAGCAACGCAAAAACAACGTTGGGGTCGAAAAACAACGGTACCTGCTGCCGGAACGTCTGCCGGGCTTCAAACAGCGTTTGATCGGACGCCACCAGTGGCTCAATCCGCCCATTCGCCTTTCTGAGGGTAGCCTGCCCCATCTGATCGTGTACCTGATCGGGTAAGTACATGGCGTGCCAGCCGTCGGTTTTCACGTCGGCGGGTTTGCCGATAGCCAGATTCATGCCCAGTTTAGCCCAGGGCTTCACGCTTTTGTCCAGGTACATATTCATCCAGTCCCGGTACGACCGGCCGGTCATCCTGTTGCGGGACGGAATCGTCAGGCTGTCACCACAGGCTTCGGCCAGCTTATCGCGGGGTCGGGTGGCGCAGTTATCGTAGAAGAATTTGTACTGATAGGTCCGGTTTTCGGGCTGCATGTTTTTCAGCAGCACGGCGTAAAGCTGCTGTTTCTGCACCGGCGACAGGTTCAACACCTGCTCCCGAACGGTGCGGTTCTCGGCCTGATAGGCGTACAGGAACGGGTACATGTCATACGCGTCGATATAGTAGGGCAGCGTACCGCGCAGAAACTTCACGTAAAAATTATCCTCATACCGGAAGCCGCCCCAGCCAAACGTCACGTCTACGTTCTGCGCCGGGTCATTTACCCGGATGGCCGTGTGGCCGAAGACGGAATACAGGTCCTCGCCCGGCCCTACCGTCAGTAGACTCATCCGGGCGGCCGGGGAAAGGGTTTGGGCGTGGCCGGAATGAAGAATGAAGAATGAAAAATGAAGAATAAGTAACAGCGTGAGCCATTGGCTTTTCGTGGGTTTACGCATCGTCATCACCAGTCTCATCATCGTCGGTCTCGTCTTCATCCCGTTCCTCCTCATCATCCTCGTAGCGCTTGCCGGCTTTGTGGCTTTTCTGCTTTTTTCCCGTCTCTCCCTGCACACAGACAACCAGTTCACCTTTTATTGTTTTTTGGGCAAAATAAGCAATAAGTTCGGACAATGTGCCGCGTTGATTTTCCTCGAACAGTTTGGTCAGCTCCCTGGAAACACTGGCAGGCCGGTCGGCCCCGAACACATCGGCAAACTGCTGGAGGGTTTTGAGCAGCCGGTGGGGCGATTCGTAGAAAACCATGGTTCGCTCCTCCTCTGCCAGTTCGGCCAGCCGGGTTTGCCGCCCTTTTTTATGGGGCAGAAACCCCTCGAAGGTAAACCGGTCGTTGGGCAGGCCGGAGTTGACCAGCGCGGGCACAAACGCCGTTGGACCGGGCAAACACTCGACCGGAATATTGTTCTGGATACAGGCCCGCACCAGCAGAAAGCCAGGGTCCGAGATGCCCGGTGTGCCCGCATCGGACACCAGTGCGAGCGTTTTTCCCTCCTTCAGCTGGTTCACCAGCCGCTGCACGGTCTGGTGTTCATTGAATATATGGTAGCTGTGGAGCGGCTTGCTGATGTTCAGGTGGCGCAGCAGTACGCCCGAGGTGCGGGTATCTTCGGCCAGAATGGCATCCGCGCTTTGCAGGATTTTAATAGCCCGCAGCGTAATATCGTCCAGATTACCGATGGGCGTCGGCACGAGGTAAAGTTTCATGCCGCAAGATAGGCGTAGAGACGCAATACCTTGCGTCTCATGCCCGGATGGTTTTAGCTGACGAACAATCAGTTTAACCGACTTACTATTTTATTGATTGCTTCAGCCAGTTTGTGGTCTTTCTCAGTCACGGTATTCCCCGCATCGTGGGTGGAGAGCTTGATAGTGACCTGATTATAGACGTTCGACCACCACGGATGATGGTCCATTTTCTCGGCAATAAGCGCCACGCGGGTCATAAAGGCGAAAGCCTCGCTGAAATCGGCGAATGAAAAGTCGCGGGTAAGCTGGTTATCTTTTTCCTGCCACATATATATCTTTGTTTTTGCGCCGAATTAACGACTTTCCGGGCAACTAGCCATGACCACTACCCTTTACAATTGATAGTCACCAAGATAAGGGCCACCATTCGGAGCCAGAAGGATAACTTTGAGATACTGATAGTTCCGCTGGCAAACACCTTTATGGAGCCAGTTTATATGGTTGTTTTAGAGGTCTCCTTCGGCTACGAGGTACGGTTTAGAATTGGCCTCATGGTAAACGCTGAAATGTATCAGTTTTTTCTGGAAACTGCTACAGGGCTTAACTTTGACCAAATCAACGATTGAGCTTTTTCTCAGTGATTGCAGCACCTAAGTTTAACCCAGGAACGTCCGATCTGCAATCTTTGAGCGTCCAGTAATTGGGGTCCCAGACTTGCTCTGTAACTCATATAATTGTCGCAAAAGTCCGGGCCGGGGATGACGTGGATGGATTGCAGGTTACAGTCGTCCCATCGAATGGCAAAAAGTTGTCAATCAATGGAAAAACATTAAACACTCCTCAAATTATTGGTACGATTAGGATATATGTAACCCCCGAAAATGTGCCAATTATCTATTTCTTTTGAGCAGTAAGAAACTTCCTGAAGTAATTAAAGCGTGTAGTCGTTTATCATGGTGAATTGACAGTAAAGGAGCAAAATACCTTCTTAACCTTTCTTCAATATTAATATGTAAATCTTATTCACAAAACAGTTTCTTACATCAAATACATCTTTCTTCGACAGCGGAATTTCTGCATTGCCTACTATTACACTTTTAGAACTGTATTTCTGAATCTTATCCTTGTTCACTACAAAGGCGCGGTGAGTTTGAATAAATTTTATTGCAGGTAACAACTCTATAATTTGTGCGATAGTCGAACGGGTTTTATAAATTTTCTTATCGGTATGAAACAGCAAATAGTTTCCATCCGATTCAATATAATTAATTTCTTCCAACGGCAATTCGACCTTGTAATTATCGTCTTTTACCAAAATGGAAGGTTTGGGTCTGTCTTCCTTAGCCGATTTGATGATTGCTAATTCGACAGAGGCAACTAAATCACTGTTTTTAAAAGGTTTTGTCAGGTAAGAATAGGGAGAAGTGGCCACCGCTTCACTGATCACTTTGGCGTTTTCGTAAGCGGTGAGATAGATAAACGGGACTTTTTGTTTATTTTGAATAAGTTGACCCAAGCTAATGCCATCCATTTCGCCATCACCAAGATTGATGTCGAGAATAGCAAGGTCAACGGATTCCTTATTGATAATCGCCATTGCCTCATTGGCATTTTTTGCTTCTACAACCTGATAACCATTTTCCAGTAAGATTTTTTTAGTTAATCTTCTGTTTAGAAAATCATCTTCCACAATCAAAATTACTTTTGAATTCATTTTAAAAATTAATTTTCAGTTCAAAACCTATTTTTGCATTGTGTCTCAGCATGGCCATTCAGTTGATCAATCAATCCTTTCATAATTTCTACGCCGAGCCCTTTTGTTTCTACATTTTCAAAATCAAAACCTTTACCATTGTCAATATAATGCAAACATTTCTTTTTTAAAATTTCATCATACGCAATCTCGATATTGACAATACCATTGGGTTGGTCGTTTAAAGGCATGTTTCATGCTATTGCTAACCAACTCTACAATTATCAAACCCAAAGGTAGTGCCTTTGATATGGGCAAAGTTTCGATTTCACAAATAACAAACAAGCTCACATTTCTCAATTTGTTATCATACGAATCTTTGACGAGTTCGGAGAGATCTCTTGTATAGCTTTTCAAATCGACGTCATTGACACTATCCGTTAAATTCAATTTTTTATGAAGCAAAGCAATCGAATGAATCCGATTTTGGTTGCTCTTAATCAAGTCATCAAGATTACTATGATTAATTGATTCTTTCTGGATTTCCAAAATACTGATTACATACTGCAAGTTATTTTTTACCCGATGCTGCAATTCAGAAAGAAGAATTTGCTTTTGTTCAATCGTTTTTTCAATCTCGTCCTTTTGGAGACTTATTTCTCTATTCTTATCTTTTAGAATAGCATTGCTCTTTTGTTTTTGTCGGTTGTTACGTATCAAGACTAATAATAAAAGTCCTAAAAAAACAAGAAATCCAATGAGGGCATTCTGTCTAATTGAATTGTCGTAATCTTTTTTAGTTTCTATTAAATCTCGCTCACGTTGTTGTATAGCATTTACAATAGTTTTGAGTTTGACTAATTCTTGTGGCTGTGTAAAGGCTATCATTCGCAGTATTCAAAATTTTCAAATAAGTGATTGCTTTTGCTGGATTTTTATATTCATAAATTTGAGATAAAAGTTTTGCTGCGCTCGCCGTGAGAACTAAGTTTTTGAATTTACTACCGCCATCCAGGGCTTTTTCAGCGTAAAAAATAGCAGAATCCGGTTGATTCATTGCATGAAAAACTCCTGCTAAATCAACCGACTGTTCTGATTCTAAAAAAAAATTACCAAATTTATTCGAAAAACTAATCGCGATTTTTAAGTATTGCAATGCTTGAACATAATTTTTTCGTTTTTTTTCTACTCTCCCCATAATCGCATTTGCATACGATACCTCTATTGGTATATTCAATTTTCTGCAATTAGTATCTATTATTTTCGCATAATACATGGCAGAGTCAAAAACATTTAGATTTTCGTAAACTTCACCGATATTATGATAAATCAACCATTTCCCATTGTTAGGAAGTGAATTGATTTGAGGGTGATGATAGGCTTTTAATAACCATTCTAAACGTTGTTTACTATCCTGCTGTTTTTCGTAAACAAGTGCTATCAAATTATAAAATATCAATTCTAATGTAGGGTATTTTGCTTGACTTACTCGTAAACCTTCGTGAGCGTCTGCATACCTTTTTGCCAGTCACCTATTATGGTTGATACAAAACTTAAAGCCTGTAAAGAAACCAATTCACCATAAGTATAATTAAGTTTTCGTGCGAGAGTAATTGACTCGGTCGCATATAGTACGGCCTGGCGAGGCTCTGTCATTGTATAATACCTTGCCAAACGCCATGAGTTGATAACTCTATTTGTATCTTCTACAAACACAGCCAATTCCTGCTTCAATCTATCTACCTCCTTTGTAGGTAAATTAAGTGGTTGCCCGAATCCAGATGTAGCATAGTTTGTGATAAAGATAAATGTTATTATATACTCAACCGAAATTGATTTACAAAAACCCAAAGCCGTCCTAAATCCTTGTCCCCAGTAGAGAAAGAGAATGTTAAGAAGAGTTAATTTTACAATTAAATTTCTAAAGGGACTAATTAGCCTACTGAGCATTTTTGTTATAGATAGCATACATGAAAAACACATTCACTAATCTGTTCCACTTGAAAAGAATAGGTGTCTTTTATTAAAGTTATAGATAACATCAAAACCTCTACTTAACATTTTATAGCTATAAAATGTTAAGTAGAGGTTTTGATGTTATCCATTCAATAAACTTTCATAGACTATGGATTCGGAATAAAAAGTTTGCCAGTGCCACACAAGGCAACTGTTCCAGTAGTAGCCCATTCCAACTGCACAGGCTTAGTAACATCCGTTACTTTAATAACCCAATTTTGCTGATAATTTCCTGAACCGATTGCTCCAAGCGGCCTACATGATTCGCACGTGCCATTAGTAATTTTTATATTATCTTTTGTAAGCGTTGAACCTCCATTGGGAGCTCCCCACTTTGTTAAAAAATTAAGTTTTCCTTCTTGGGTTGTTTTTTGTTGCTGTAAATGGCTTGTGTTCTTCAATTTTGGATTCTTATCGCACCATAAAGTATTGTGGTTTTGAGCAAACGCTAAATTTCCAATTAATGATAATAAGGCAATAATTAGTAATTTTTTCATTTTTATAAAGTTTATATATTTTTTGCCTACTCTAAATCAGCATTTTCGGCTTCCTGCTTTTTGATGATGCACCAAAGCTATTTTGCCCTGATAAATTCTCAAAAATTCCGGGATATAAGCCTGATTTTAGGGATAGAATAAAACGTTCATTCATCGATTGTGTAAATTACGGCTTTAATCGACGTATGAAAGGCTGTATAGCCCACTATCCTGATTGATTATCGCACTTAGTGATGGGGGTCTTGAGCAAGTTCACTTAAACTCTTTTTCAATGATTGTTTCAAGGCCATGAAGTTTCACTATACTGTAAAGTCATGGCATCCACATATAACAGGGCTTTCTTATAAAAATGGCTGGAAGCCAGTAGTCTTACCTTTGTGGTTAACTAGACTACAAATTCATGACCACTGTTCCCAGCCTGGCTAAAACTACGGCTTTCTTTCAACTTCTCAACCAAACGGCGGAACTCGACAGCCGCGATAATCGAGGCAAAAAACACACTATTGCATTGGTTTTGACCGGTTTAACCTGCGCTTTATGTTGTGGGCGAGACGGCTCATTATCCAGTCTACACCGGCACATGGTCAATCATTTTGACAGCCTTTGTCAAGCAACGGCCTCCCCGCAGCTTACTGCCATTTCGCGGGCCCAATTACCACTTGTACTTGCCAAAGTAAACTTAGTAATCTTTGCCAAGCTCCTTTTTGACTCGTTTGCCATTGATTTGTCCGCCTTGACAGGCTCTTGGTTGGCTGTGGACGGCAAGGACTTGCGGGGCAGCATCCCAACCGGCCAAACTCGTGGACAAGCCTGTGTATCGGTGGTCGTTCAGGCGACCGAAGCCGTCATTAGTCAGGCCTACTATAGCGGCAAAAAAGAGAGCGAGAAGCTAGTGGTTCGGCAATTACTGGCCGATATGGGCTTAAATAATCAACAGCTAAGCCTAGATGCGCTACATCTAAACCCACTGACTGTCAATGCCATTCATAAAGCATCGGGTCAGTATTTAATTGGTCTCAAAGCGAATCAGGCCCTGTTATATCGCGCCTGTATCTGTCGTTGTTTAGTCGATACGCCGACCTTTGAATATACATCCGGCTTAGAGCGGGGACACGGCCGGCTGGAACAGCGAAACTATCGTTGCTTTGCCTTGAACAAGGCCGTTTTTGCTCCTCGCTGGCGGACCGCTGGATTCCAGACCCTGATTGGGTGAAGCGAACCCGACAGGCCTTGTCGGGCGATAAACTAACTGAAGACATCAGTTATTATTTAAGCAATGCGCCGGTACAAAGCTCAGACAACGGCGCTACTTGTGTGCCGCTATCCGAGGGCACTGGCGGGTGGAGACCATGCACTATCGACGTGATGTGATATTATCGGAAGATTCACTTAGCACAAGCAAGTCCGGAGTGAGTCGCTTAGTAAGCAGCCTTAGGACATTGACAATGAGCCTATTACACCGATTGAGTCCGAAGAATATGGTGGCTCAATTGGAGAGTTTTGCCGATAAATTTTCTCTCACTAATTCAATTTATGAAAGCGGAGGCTGTTTTATAA
>CAWAJC010000031.1:0-23790 GCA_963782245.1 uncultured Cytophagales bacterium | reverse complement strand
AACATCTGGCCGACCAAAAATCAATGGGAGAAGGCAGATTTGGCCATTATCCCGAATAACGATTTTGAGACATGGCGAACGACTGCCCCGCGTCATGAAGCAGCCTTACCGGGCCGTGCGGCTGAGTACCTATACGGTTTACGTTACCCCGGCTTACGAATCATACCTGAAAAGGCTTTACCCGGAACACCCAGCTCGAAATGACTATTGATCAGTTTAAAGCTACACTGACCCAGCCGGAACCCCCAGCGGATATCCACCCTGTGTTGCAGGGGCTTTGGTACGATGCCAAGAGGAACTGGGAAGCAGCTCACAATATTGCACAAAGCCGGGAGGGCACCCACCGTACGACCGGCTGCACGCTTACCTGCACCGGAAAGAAGGGGACCGTTTCAACGCCAACTACTGGTATCGCCGGGCGGGAGAGTCCTTTTTCGATGGCTCACTGGACGAAGAATGGGCTGTTCTGGTAATGAACATTCTGAGCTGAGGATAAAAAAAAGCCACACTCCGAAGAATGTGGCCTACGTCTGTCGATGAATAGGTAATATTTTTATTCGGCTATTTCCTCTTCGTGTTAGCACGTATTTACATTTGTCAGGGGTAAGCCAAAGCGTCAGCAACGCCTTTATAAACGACTTTGCCTTCCACTACATTCAGACCCAGCTTCAGTTCCATATTGTCGCGGCACGCTTGCTGCCAGCCTTTATTGGCCAATTGCAGGGCGTAAGGCAATGTAGCGTTGGTTAGCGCAAGCGTGCTGGTATAAGGCACGGCTCCCGGCATATTGGCAACGCAGTAGTGCACAACATCGTCAATAATAAAGGTGGGTTCTCGTGGGTAGTTGGGCGGCAGGTTTCGATGCAACCACCCTGGTCAACGGCTACGTCGACCAGCACCGTACCGGGCCGCATCTGCTTCAGCATCTCGCGGGTAATGAGGTGCGGAGCTTTGGCCCCTGGAATCAATACCGCCCCAATAATCAGGTCGCATACTTTGATCATGTCCCGAATGTTGTATTCGTTGGACATCATCGTCTGCACGTTGGCGGCATAATGTCCGACAGGTAACGCAGACGGGGCAGGCTCATGTCCATGATGGTTACGTGAGCACCCAGTCCGGCGGCCATTTTAGCGGCCTGCGTACCCACGATGCCACCACCCAGTACGAGTACGTTGGCTGGTTTTACCCCCGGTACGCCACCCAGTAAAATACCCCGGCCTTTCATTGGTTTTTCCAGGTATTTAGCCCCTTCCTGAATCGCCATCCGGCCGGCTACTTCCGACATCGGAACCAGCAACGGTAAGCTGCGGTCAGGCCGTTCCACGGTTTCGTAGGCCAGACAAACTGCACCCTTTGGCCAGCATGGCCTGGGTTAGTTCTTCCGACGAAGCAAAGTGGAAATACGTAAACAGAAGTTGGTTTTCCTTGATCAGGTCATACTCCGAAGCGATGGGCTCTTTAACCTTCATGATCATCTCGGCAATGCCATAAATAGCTTCGATGGTTGGCAGCATTGTGGCACCGGCCTCGATGTACTCTTCATCTTCAAAACCGCTGCCTTCACCCGCGTTGACCTGTACATACACCGTATGGCCATGTTTGCGAAGTTCAGTTACACCCGCAGGAGTTAACGCCACGCGATTTTCGTTATTTTTTATTTCTTTGGGAACACCGATTACCATGAGCGATCAATTGATTTAGGCTCTAGCTTTACCTGTAAACAAAGATAAAGGGACAATGTTATTTTCTGATATCTTCCGGTATTTTAGAAAATATACCCTTCAATACGCCTTATAAAAAGGAATTGATTCTATTTTTAGGGGATAATTGGGGTAAAAGACGTAAAAATGCCGTTATGGATGATCTGGACAATACCGACCGTAAACTATTGACCCTGCTCCAGCAAAATGCGCTGATGACCATCCAGGAAATTGGCAAGCAGATCAACCTCTCTAAAACGCCCGTTCACGAGCGAATAAAGCGACTCGAACGGGAGGGAGTGATTGACCGGTACGTGACAATTTTAAACAAAAAAAAACTGGGAAATCTGATGATGGTTTATTGTCAGGTTACGCTCGACCGGCAGACGCGTGATGCGTTTGCCGCCTTTGAAGCCGCCATTTGTGAACTACCCGACGTGGTTGAGTGCAATCGGGTATCGGGTACGTTCGATTACCTGCTCAAGATTATCAGCCGCAACATGGAAACCTACAACACGTTTTACCAGGAGCACCTGTCCGTTATTGCGGGTACGCTGCACATCAGCAGCTTTTTTGTGATGGCCGAAGTGAAAAACTCAACCCTGGTGCCGTTGGGCCCGAAAACCTAGTAGATGAACGAGGTTCATTTTAACCGCGCCACCCGAATGCCCGACAGGTGTTTGTGCCACAGCAGGTAATCACTGATGGGGTATTTCGTGATCACTACGGCACCCTGGTCGGAGGAGGCATGCAGGAGGTGCATGCGGCCATCGGGTTGCCGAACGGCCAGGCCAACGTGCTTCATATCCAGACCGGGCCGGGCAGCCATCAGCATTATAATATCCCCGTCCTGAAGCTGCGCTTCGGCCTGCCGGATATTCTTTTTCGGTATAAATGCGAACGGTTGCTGACTCAGGGATGCTTCAGTTTGGGCCACCTGTTTGAAAATGGCCGGGTCATTCAGTCGGGGGTATCGATACATGGACGTTGTCATGTAAGACACCGTTTTCGCAACGGATATACTGCCGGGCAGGTCATGGGTCACGTCCCTCAGCAGGCCATGCCGTTCATTATCGCGAAGCCAGTCCGAGAAATAGTGCAGCCGACTGGCGTAGCCCTCAATACGCCCATCCCGGTACCGGAGTCGGGTCAGATACCGGCGAAACGTCTCATCAAACAGAAGAGAGTCTTTTTTATTGGGTACCGCCTGCCAGGTCAAAGAAAGTGCCAGTACGGTTTCCAGGTAGGTGGTGCAATCGAATTCCCGCACGTTGACCACCAGTTGTTCGGTAGGATTTACATCGAGCGTATGCGGAGTGTAGGGGTTACCCAGAAACTGTTTGCCAATTTTAATGGTCGTCTCGGCGAGTGTTTTGCCGCCCACCAGGGTCAGTGAGTGCAGGTTGCTGGACAGAATGACTCCCTGAGCCTGTCCGGCTAATGAAAACAGCAGCAAAAAGACGATGGTAAACAGTTTTTGCACAGGCACTTGGTTCGGGTTTGTACGAGTATAGTGACGAACAGGCTAGCTAAAAGTAGCCTTTTTTTACGATTTTATTTCAAACACCCGCACCGAATGGGGGGGGAGCTCAATCGGTACACCCGCCAGTCCGGAAGTCTCAATCCGGGTATCACTCATGAAAATATCATTGAACCAGTGCGTTTGGGCGGCCTCCTTCTGCATAGCACCGAAAGCGGCCTGCGGAATGGCAATGGTCGAGCTGTAAGTTTTGTCACCGGAAAAATTGCAGACGATAAGCAGCTGCTGCCGTTCGGTATAACGCAGGTAACTGTATACCCGATGGGCATCGTACCCCGGGCTTTGCCCATTATCATTCGCGTACTGTAAATCGTAAAAATAGCCGTTCTGGATGGCATCGGAATTGACAACGAGGTGGTTCAGCTGCTGATAGAAAGCCCGCAAACGGCGCTGGTCATCGGTCAGGCCACCGCCATCGTACTGACCCTGATTGAGCCAGCCCTGCCAATCGGGTAATCCCCAGTAATCGAAAATAGTTGTGCGCCCATCGTCGCCACTAAATCCTTCTACGCCTTCGGCCCGCACGCCGATTTCCTGCCCGAAATACAGCAAAACGGGTCCTGTATGCATGGTAGCCGTCAGGGTCATGGCCGGTACGGCCGCCCAGGGGTTATTAGTAAAGAAACGGGAAGCAATACGCTGTTCGTCGTGCGTTTCCAGAAAACGGAGCATGTGCTGGGCAAAATCGCCGGATTCGTGCTGCCACACGCTGGTCAGTTCATAACAGGAGCCATGCCCTTCCATGAGCCGCCGAACCGCATCGTACAGCCCCACCTTGTCGTAGAGATAATCAAAACGGGCCTCAAAAATAAACGAACGGTACAGACCCGGATCGTAGATTTCGGCAATGAAAATCAGTCGGGGATACCGCTGTTTCACCCGGCTGATGGCCCAGTCCCAGAAAGCGACCGGCACCAGATGAGCCATGTCGCAACGGAATCCGTCAATACCTTTCTCGGCCCAGAACAGCAGAATATCGAGCATCTTGTACCAGGTATCCGGAATAGGATCCAGATGTACACTGCCATCAAAAACGTTGTAGCCATAATTCAGCTTCACCGTTTCGTACCAGTCGTTGATGTCGGGGGTGGCCGTCAGGGAACCGCTGCCCGTTACTTTGGCCGGAAACTCAGTCAGCTTCGGGGCGGATGTACCATCTAGCTGCTGGCGGAGCGGGTCCCGGTCCGGGCTGACAAAGGGTTGCCCCGGCAAATAATAGAAGTTGTTGGCGGGCGAAAAGGCGAGGCTGGTGTCATCGTTCTGGCCGAGGTCGTCAATACCGGCCAGTTTGCTGTCGGATTGGTATTGACGGGCCACGTGGTTCGGCACAAAGTCGATAATCACTTTCAGGCCGTGGGAGTGTGTTCGAATTACCAGAGCCTCGAATTCGGCCATCCGGTTGGGGACATCGACGGCCAGGTCGGGGTCTACATCGTAATAGTCTTTTACCGCGTACGGGGAGCCGGCCCGCCCCTTTACGACCGCTGGATCATCAGGCCGGATGCCGTGGGCACTGTAGTTGGTTTCGGTAGCGTGCTCAATGACACCGGTGAACCAGATGTGCGAAGCCCCAAACTGACGGATTGCTTTCAGAGCTGCTTCGTTGATATCATTGAATTTGCCAACACCGTTTTCGTCGCGACTTCCGTAGGGCCGGTTAGTAGTGTTCTGGTTGCCGAACAGACGGGTGAAAATCTGGTATATGATTAATTTGTCCATCGTCGGGACAACTGATTCCGTGTGCATACGGGCAGATATAGTTAGGTTACCGTAGAGTTCCAGTCATATTCGCGCAAAGCTATGGCCTTTTTGAACTAAAGTTTTCCGCTATTTTTCGTTATTGTTGCATTATTCGTATTTAAACTGGTTGCTAACCTATGACAAAACTAATTACTACGCTCTTTTTCGGTCTAAACCTGATTGCGCGTATCACCGTCGCCCAGAACGCCCAGATTCAGCGCGTCAACCCAACTAACTGGTGGGTGGGGATGAAGAACCCGACGGTACAGCTGATGGTATACGGCCCCAACGCCGGAACCCTAGCCTATTCGCTCAACTATCCGGGGGTGAAACTGGCCAAAACCCATACGGTCGAAAACCCGAATTACGCCTTCCTCGATCTGGTTATCTCGCCCACTGCCAAAGCCGGAACCCTCAAACTAACGGGTAAACGGGGTAGTCAGACGCTTACCCAGCCATTTGACCTGAAAGCCCGCGACAAAACTCCTAAAGGAGGGGGAGTGACCTCAGCGGACTTTATCTACCTGGCCATGCCCGACCGATTTGCCAATGGCGATCCCGCCAACGACAAGTTTGCTGATATGGCCGACCCCAGCGCCGACCGGGCCAATCCATTTCTCCGGCATGGGGGGGATCTGGCTGGTGCTGCCAAACACCTCGACTACCTGAAAGACCTGGGGGTTACGGCTATCTGGTTCACGCCGTTGCTGGAGAACAACCAGCCCCTCACCAACGAGGGCGGGGCTATGCGCTCGGCCTATCATGGCTACGGATTCACCGACCATTATACCATAGACAAGCGATTTGGCGGTAACGAAGCTTACGCTGCCTTCGTCAAATCGGCACACGCGGCCGGGTTTAAAGTGGTGCAGGATGCGGTCTATAACCACGTGGGTATCAATCACTGGTTTATCAAAGACATGCCCAGCAAAGACTGGCTTCACCAGTGGCCCACCTATACGAACACATCCTATAAATACCAGCCCATTACGGACCCCCACAGTGCCGAAGCGGACAGGCGCGTCACTTTGGATGGCTGGTTCGTACCCTTCCTGCCTGACCTCAATCAGAGTAATCCGTACGTGGCTAACTTCCTGATTCAGCACGCCATCTGGACCGTGGAGGAGTTTGGCGTAGATGCCTGGCGCGTAGACACGTACATGTACAACGATATGCCGTTTATGAATCGCTGCAATGCGGCCCTGATCGCGCAGTATCCGAACATTCACATTTTCGGTGAGTCGTGGGTCAATAATGTGGTTGACCAGGCGTATTACACCCGCAATAAAATTGACTTCCCATTCAAGTCTAACCAGCCGGGTGGCCTTGATTTTGTGCTGTATTCGGCCATGCTGGACGGGTTAAAGCAGAATTTTGGCTGGGACGATGGCGTAAACCGTCCGTATCAGGCACTGGCGCAGGATGCGGTGTATGTCGACCCAACCAAACTCGTTACTTTTTTGGATAACCACGACACCGACCGGTACCTGTCCGTCATTGGCGAAGATTTCGATAAGTACAAAATCGGGCTGACCTGGCTGCTCACCACGCGCGGTATCCCGTCGATGTACTACGGCACCGAAATTCTGATGAAAAACTTTAAAGACCCGTCGGATGCCGAGGTGCGCCGTGATTTTCCCGGTGGTTTTGCGGGGGACAAGGAAAACAAGTTCGAGGCTGCCGGGCGTACCGATAAAGAAAACGACGCCTTCAACTTCGTGAAAAAACTGGCGAACTACCGCCGGACTACGCCCGCGCTTCATTCGGGAAAACTCACGCAGTACCTGCCACAAAATGGTACGTACGTCTATTTTCGGTACGATGCGGGCAAAACGGTAATGGTAGCAACCAATAGCACCGACAAGGAAATCAGCCTGGACACGGCCCGTTTCGCCGAACGGATGAATGGCTTTACCTCGGCCAAAAACGTACTGACTGATGAGAAACTGACCGATTTGAAACTCCTGAAACTACCCGCCAAAACGGCTCTGGTGCTGGAGTTGGGTAAATAACCCCAAGCCGTTATGGTGTTTGGTCTAACCAGCTGAAACAGACACCATAACGGCTCTTGTTAACTTCCCTGCAAACTGGCTGCGGCTCCGATAGCCCCCGCCCACTCCCCGAAATGGGCTTTGCAGATGGTGGTTTTTTTGCCGCCCGGCCGCCATTCAAACAGGTCCATGAAAGTGGCCAGAGGACCAAACAGGGCATCGTCGGCCTGCGTAATGCCCCCGCCCAGGATAATCCGTTCGGGCGAAAACGAGTTGGCAACGGAGGCCAGTGCCCCTGCCAGCCGACGCACGGAGGTCAGCCAGACGAGCGTAGCCAGCGGTTCGCCCCGTTTGTACCCGTCCAGCAACTCATGGGTACTCTGATACCGCCCGTACGACCGGCGACCAACGGTGACGTTGCCGATGGCATCTTCCAGACTACCGGGGGCGTTTGTAACGTCGAGTTGATCGCTGTCGGCGTCCACCGTCATGTGCCCCAGGTGCCCGGCCATCTGGAAAAATCCCTGGTAAAGTTGCCCGTTGACCAGTATACCACCCCCAACACCCGTACCCAGCGTCAGCATCACCGCATTGGCAACTGAGCGGGCGGCCCCAAACCGGGCTTCGGCCATCAGGGCGGCATGGGCATCGTTCAGGACCCAGACCCGCTCGCCCAGAAAACCACCCCAGTCGAACCCCTCTAATCCCGGTAACCGGCCCGGCATGTAGGCAATGGCCGAATTGTTGGGGTTGGGTAAACCGGGGGCGGCCAGACCGACCCCCACAACGGGCTCATGGGCAACGGCTTTCAGGTCCCTTACCGTTTGGGCCACCGCCTGTTTCCAGCCGTTGGTTTTGCCATCGTTAGTAGGCGTCATCTGTTTCTCAAGAATAGCACCCGTTTGGGTGTCGATGAGGATGCCTTTAATGCGGGTACCGCCCAAATCGATGCCAATAGCCTGATTCATGTTGGATGTTGATCGGGTTAGGGCAGGGCAAAAGCGACGTAACTTTCTCCTTTTGGTGCCCCCAGTTTGGTGCCGCCACAGGCCAGCACGATGTATTGCTTGCCCGCTACTTCGTAGGTACTAGGCGTGGCAAAGCAGGCCGCCGGGAGTTTGGTTTGCCAGAGTAGTTTGCCCGTTTTGCAGTCGAATACGCGGAACATGGCATCTTTTGTTCCCGCAATGAAGAGCAGCCCGCTGGCCGTGATAACGGGACCACCGTAACTTTCCGAACCCGTAGGCTCTTTGGTTTTTAGCTCCGGATAGTTGCCCAGCACCGTTTTCCAGACGTATTCACCGGTATTGAGGTTGATGGCGTTCAGCGTACCCCAGGGTGGTTTTACGGCGGGATAGCCGTTTTTATCCAGAAACTTACTGTAGCCCGAAATACGGTAGGGAACGGTCGATTTTGCCTGTTCGGCCTGACTCAGCCCCGGTTCACGGGCCGCAGTGGCCCCCGCTTTCTCCTCGTCGAACAGGTAGGTCAGCAAATCCTGCTTCTGCGTATCCGACAGCCCCGTAAAGGCAGGCATCATGCCTTTGCCGTGCGAAACGATGTTGCTCACGTAGGTCTGACTCCGGCGTTTCCGGATGTTGACCAGTGACGGAAATCCGCTGGCCGGATTGCCTTTTCGTTCGGCTCCGTGGCAGGGTGAACAGGTGGTGGTGTACACCCGCTGACCGGGGCTAAGCTGGGCAAGCTGCTCATTAGATAGTTTCTTGTTGAGCGAAATCAGCCAGCCCATTTCGTTGCTGTTCACGTACATAATCCCGTTGGGGTCAACGGCGGCACCGCCGTACTCGGCTCCGCCATCCAGACCGGGATAGATGATGGTACCCTGCGCGCTGAGGGGCGTAAACGCGCCATCGTAGCGGCTGCGTTTCAGGGTGGCGATGAGTTCCTGCCGGTTTTCGGCCAGTGGGCTTATATCCGATGCCTTCAGCGAATGCCGGGCGTAGGGGGCGGGTTTCGTCGGGATGGGTTGCGTGGGCCAGGCCTGTTCCCCCTCCACGTCGGAAGCCGGCACGGGTACTTCGTTGATCGGAAACAAAGGCGTGCCCGTTTCCCGGTCGAAGAGAAACACGTAGCCCTGCTTGGTTACCTGCGCCACGGCATCCACCTTTTTTCCGTTGTGGGTCACCGTCACGAGGTTAGGCGGGGCGGGGGCATCGCGGTCCAGAATGTCGTGGTGAACGAGCTGGTAATGCCAGATGCGTTTGCCGGTTTTGGCATCGAGGGCCAGCAGGCAGTTGGCAAACAGATTCTGCCCCGCCCGGTTGCCGCCGTAGAAATCAAAAGCGGCTGAGCCGGTGGGTACAAACACAATGCCCCGCTGCCGGTCAACGGCCATGCCCGACCAGTTATTGGCGGCTCCCACATCGGTATTTTTGTAGGTGTCTTTGGGCCAGGTATCGTAGCCAAACTCGCCCGGTTCGGGGATGGTATGGAACACCCAGGCCAGCTTGCCGGTGCGAATATTGAAGGCCTGAATATGTCCCAGCGCGGCATCGGCTCCTTCCGACAGGCGCATGGGCATGATAATCAGGTCTTCGAAAACGGTACCGGGCGTATTGGAGATAACCATCTTATCCTTCGCCGTTGGCCCCAGTCCGGCTTTCATGCTGCTGCGGCCCTGCTCGCCAAAACTTTTTACGGGTTTGCCCGTAGTGGCTTCCACGGCGTAGAGCCAGGAGTCGTTTGTGAACAGAATACGCTGGTCGGCCCCGTCTTCCCAATACACCAGGCCCCGGCTGGTACTGCTGGAACGGGCGGCTCCGGTCATGGCCAGGCTGTCTTTGCGTAACCAGATTGGCGCACCCGTAGCCGCATTAAGGGCGAAGGGTTGCGTAGTGGCCGTCATGCCGTACAGAATGCCGTTTTTGATGATGGGGTTGCACTGGATCTGACCCGAATCCAGGGTATGAAATTGCCAGGCCATTTTTAGCTGGCCAACGTTTCCTGCATTGATCTGGTTGAGAGTTGAGTAGTGGTTGCGGTCGGGGCCACCCAGGTATTCGGGCCAGTCGCTGGCTGCGCCGGGGAGTATAGGCTGGGTAGTCAGTCTGGCCGCTACGAACAGAACCGTCGACAGCAGGACAAGGGGAACGAATAGTCGTTTCATGAGGTAAAAATACGGGACAGGCCTAACGTTGCTACCGTCACCGGTACTGGATAAAGCAGTTTCTACGGGTTTGATACTGACACGACCGGTGTCAGCGTAACCGGGCCGAGTAGCCCGGACGGCAGGGCATCCCATTTCGTCGCATCGAAGGGTTTGTAGCGGATGTCCACCATGTTGATGTCGTAGAATTTCTTCCAGTCCGGATGGATTCGGTCGTACAGCCGCATGTAGTTTGCCGACAGGTTTGTAACGTCGATGTCCAGCCGATTACCCCGTGGCTTCAGTTTATTGGCAGGTAACGTCAACTGGTAGGGGATGCACCAGGCCGTACCAATCGATTCGCCGTTTAGCCGCACGTCGGCTACTTCCCGCACGTTGCCCAGACTAAGGAGGTAGGATGCTGCCTTTGCCCCGGCGGGCAAATCGAAGGTAGTGGTGTACCGGCCAATGCCCCAGAAATACCCCGCCGAGTCCGATACGGTTGTCCAGGAACCGAGTTTGGGCAGGGTGGCCGTTGCGGTTAGGTTCGGTCTGCCCTGCATAAACTGGAATTGCCAGGGATTAGTCAGCGAAATGGCTGGCACGTTAGGCCGGGCGGTCAGGCGTTTCTGAACAGCAGCCGGTACGATAGTGGGCGTTCCGGAGGTGACATTCATAAAACAGGACTGACCGGGTTCGAGGGAGAGCCACACTTCGTTCTGCCCGTTTTTGCCCTTCCGAACGGGTACGGTCTCGGTCTGGTTTGTGAGTGGGTCGTACCGGCTCACGCGGCCCGTTGCCGACAGCGTAATCCAGTTCTGACGGAACTGATTGTTCAGGTTCGTAATGAAATACTGCGTGGTATCGCCCCGAACCGTCGAACCGCACCGTTTGCGGATAAACGACAGCCCTTCGGCGGCCCAGGCTTCAACACGAACACCCGCTTTGGGTAAGGCGCTGAACATATCCGTCGTGACGGTAACTGATTTCAGGTTCTGAAGTGTGCTGCCGAGTTGTTTCACCTGTTCCGAACGGGCTTCGTGCTGATAAAAACCTGGTGCCTGTTGCGCTAGTGGGCCGTCGAAAATAATCCGGGCACCCTGCCGCGCCAGCCGTTCCAGTTGCCGGAGCGAGGTTTCGGGCAGGTAAGTGCTGCGGGGCACCACTATCACTTTGTAGGTGGCACCTGATGGGCTACGAACGCCGGATGGGCTGGCCGTGAGTTTCGTCAGCAGGTCGTCGGACACGTAGTCGAAGGCGTAGCCGTGCTCCATTAATTGCTCGCCCAGTTTCCCGAAGCGCTGCGGCAATAACCACTGCTCTACGTGATGCACTTCCAATTGGTGAATGCCCCCCGCCGATCTGGCCCGCGTTGCCCATAAGTCGTGAATGGGGAAGTACAGCAGCACGTCGTTGTCGGGTTTGCTGGCTTGCAGGCGCGTCTGACACCGTTCGATGTACTGATTCAACTGGGGGAGGTGGGGCCAGAAATGGGAGGTAGGGCCGTAATTAGTGGAAGCATAAAACAACCAGCCCGGCGAATCCAGCGGGGCGAATTCCGGACCACCCTTCGGACGGGGGCGAGTAAGGGATGCCGTGGTAGAATATGTGGTTGATTCCGGCCGCCAGCAGCTCATCCACCTGCGGCTTTATCTGCGACAGCGACACCTGAAAATGATTGGCCAGCCAGGTGCCCGTTTCCGAACTGACCAGCGGTTTACCCAGCAAATGCGCGGCCGATGACGCAAATTTCATGGCCAGCGGATTAGGCGTACCAAACTGGGCGACGCTGTAATTGGCATCCACCCGCAGGCCGGGAATGGGGAAGCGGCTGGACCCGAACGATTCCGTTTCGGGAATATCGGCCTGGGCGTATAGGTCGATGAGGTTACCCGGCGAGCCGTGGGCCTGGTTGCGGGATAGATACCCGGCCTTCGAGGCCCAACTGCCCCAGGTTTTGGCGAAGCCGTCGTGCAGTAACTCAGACAGGGTCTGGTGATAGTCCTGATGAACGAGGACGCTTTCGGGCGTTTGGGTCGTATCCTGCAGGGCGGCCAGTTGGTCGTTGAGGTCGTAGCCACGCCGGGCTTTGAATTTTGCCAGGAAATTGTCTGTCCAGTTGGCTCCGTACACCTCGTAGGAGTCGTTGTACACCGCCCTCGGCCGTTCGGGCAAGGGGAGCAGGGTCTCGTTGAAGCGACGCAGGTAGCTGGTGACCGCCTGAGGGCTGAAGTAATCGATGACCGGCCCCTGAGCACCCGGCGCGGAGCGTTTAACCTGCTGCTTCGTCAGGGTGGAGGTCAGTTGTCCGTTTTCTACTTTCCAGGCTTTAGCCGCTACGTCGGCCGTTACGCCCGGCCCGCCGAATGGCCAGCCGGTGCCGGTGGTCAAATCGACGCCCAGCCCCAGCCGTTTGCCTTCCCGCACCGTGTGGGCAAATACCGCCAGCCAGCGGTCACTCAGGTAGGGAATGAACTGTTTCTCGAAGCCTTTTACGCCGTAGATAGGAATGATGTGAACCCCGCCCAGGCCGGCTTTGGCGAATTGCTCCAGCAGGCTGGTAATGTCGGGTTCATTGACCGCATTGCCCATCCACCACCAGTAGGTCCAGGGTTTGGCAGTATTGCCGGTAGCCGTTTGCCGGGTGGGGAGGGGGTTGGGCTGCGCCCGAATGGCCGAAAAGCTGCTCAGGAACAGCAGCAACGAAAAGAGAAGTCGATTCATACATGGGTACAGTTACCAGGCGAAACAACGGACCAGACAGGCCATCCATCGCAAAAGTCCGGGTTGCTCCAAATTGCACCGTACTGTACTCACCTACTTCGGGTAGCGTTGTACCGTTGGTATGGTACAACGCTACCCGGACAGCAGGGCTGTTTTTAGTCGGGCAGCACTTTAAGCATGATGTCTTTGTAGTAGACCTTACTTTTGGGATCGTGGCCCTGCAACGCAACGGTGCCACTGCTAAGCTTTTTGCGGGAGGCCGATGTACTGATGCTGTCGGGCTCGGTATAGTCGTTGATGATTTTGTCATTGACTTTGATAATCACCTTTTTACCCTGCACAATAATGTGTTCCGTGTACCACTCATCGTCTTTTACGAATACCTCTTTTACGTCCTGCAGACCATAAACGCTACCCGTTTTGCGCCAGTCGGTATGGGACTGGTTGACCTGAATTTCGTAGCCTTTGCTGGGCCATCCTTTGTCCTGATAGGCCGTATGAATAAACATCCCCGAGTTGGAGCCGGGCATGGTTTTTACCTGAGCTTTCCACTCGAAGTTTTTGAAATCATGGTTGCCAACGGGACCTTCGTAAAACAGGTGAGCGCGCGGCCCGGCCACTACAATGGCGCCATCCTGCACGGTGAACGTTGACGGACTCTCTTCCGTAACTTTCCAGCCGTTGAACGTTTTACCATCAAAAATACTAACCCAGCCATCAGCCGACGGACGCTGAATAAAACTAAGACAAAAACCCACGGCCACGGTGGCAATCAGGCAAGTGAAGAACGTACGCATAATCCAGAGTGCTTGGAATAAAAGTAGAATTTAGGTAACAAAGCAGAAACGAAACGAAAACTAATGATCTGGATAACGTTTAGTAGCCGGTGCACGGGTGAGTAGCCAAACCCTTGTTGGCCTAAGCAGGCCAGGGTCGGCAACTGGCCATCGCTTCGCCGGCCAGTGCCTCATCCGCTCCGGGGGCCGGTAGTATGACCTGTTGCGCTGCTTAGTTCCTTTCCGGCGGAACCGGCCACTCAGTGAGGCTGGGCAAACTGATCATTGAGGTTCTGGCCCTCAATGGCTTTTTCCAGCTCAATCTGTTCATTTTCGTGCGGCAGGTTTGAGGAGGGTGTCTGGGAATAGGGCACGTTCTGCGGAATAAAGTCCTGGGTTGCTCCGGGCTTACTATAATCGTAGGGCCAGCGGTAAACGGCTGGTAGCTCTCCCGGCCAGTTGCCATGTCCGGGATGGATGGGCGCCGTCCATTCCAGCGTGTTTGATCGCCACGGATTTTGCGGGGCCGGGCGGCCTTTGAAATAACTGTAGATAAAATTGTAGAGGAAAAGTAGCTGGGCTGAGAACGTTACGATAGCCGCCAGGGTAATAAAACTGTTCATGTCGGCATAAACGCCCCTCAGGAAATCATAACTGGTAAAGGCATAATACCGGCGCGGGAACCCGGCAATGCCCAGGTAATGCATGGGGAAAAAGACCAGATAAATACCCACGAAGGTCAGCCAGAAATGAATGTAACCCAGCTTCTCGTCCATCATGCGCCCAAACATCTTGGGATACCAGTGATAGGTGCCCGCCAGGAGCCCGAAAGCCGAAGCCGCCCCCATGACCAGATGAAAGTGAGCGACCACAAAATACGTGTCGTGCAGCTGGATATCCAGCGCCGAATTTCCCAGGATAATACCGGTCAGACCGCCCGAAATAAAAAAGGACACCAGGCCAATGGAGAACAGCATGGCGGGCGTAAAGCGTATGTTGCCCCGCCACAGGGTGGTAATGTAATTGAACGCCTTAACCGCCGACGGAACGGCAATAATTAGGGTCATGAACATAAATATCGAACCCAGAAACGGATTCATGCCCGAAACAAACATGTGGTGAGCCCACACCACAAAGGCCAGAAAGGCAATGCCGATCATGGAGGCAATCATAGCCCGGTAGCCAAAGATGGGCTTGCGGGCGTTTGTAGCAATAATTTCGGATGTAATTCCCAAAGCAGGCAACAAGACAATGTACACCTCGGGGTGACCCAGGAACCAAAACAAATGCTGAAACAGAATAGGACTTCCCCCCACATTGGGAAGGGCTTCTCCTTTGATATATATCTCCGACAGGTAGAAACTGGTACCGAAATGACGGTCAAAAAATAAGAGCAGTGTACCCGACAGCAAGACCGGGAAGGAGAGTAGCCCCAGGATGGCCGTCAGGAAAAAGGACCAGATGGTGAGAGGTAATTTACTGAAAGACATGCCCCGCGTACGCAGGTTAATGACCGTTGTAATGTAGTTGATGCCGCCCAGCAGCTGAGAAACGATAAAGAGGGCCATACTAATCAGCCAGAGCGTTAACCCGGCCTCCGAACCTTTGTGAGCCAGTGGCAGTGCACTCAGCGGGGGATAGATAACCCAGCCAGTACCGGCGGGGCCACTCTGAACAAAAAAGGACAGGAACATGACCAGACTGGCCGTAAAAAAGAACCAGTAGGAGAGCATGTTGAGAAACCCGGAGGCCATATCGCGGGCGCCGATCTGCAGGGGTATCAGGAAATTGGAAAACGTACCGCTCAAGCCAGCTGTCAGTACAAAAAAGACCATGATGGTGCCGTGCATGGTAACCAGGGCCAGGTAAAAAGCCTGGTCGAGCTTACCGGACTCATCGACCCACCCGCCCAGCAGGGGCCTCAGGAAATCAAGCTTCAGACCGGGGAAGCCCAGCTGCAGCCGAAATATAATAGACAGACTAAGGCCAACTACCGCCCAGAAAATGCCCGTAATCAGGTACTGACGCGCGATTGTTTTATGATCTTCCGAAAACAAATACTGGGTTAGTTTGCTCTTTGGTTCATGCTCCGCGTGGGCAGCATCCTGCGCTTTCGTTCCCATACGGAGTTCATCGGTCCGGTGGCTGACATTGCCGGTCCGGAGGTTACCGTATCCGGTAAGCAACCAGCCAATAAGAATGGCTGAAATGAGCATTACGCCTGTGAGTATCATACAGAGTTGGTTATTTATTGACGGTTCTTTTTTGCACAATGAGGCCTGGCCGATGCGCTGGTCTGGCGCTATGCCTGCTGGCCGCTGGCCAAGGCTACAACCCGTTTGTTGTTTTAGGTAGAAGGGAGAGGGCGGCAAAAGTGAGGAAATGGCGCTGGGGCGTTTTATGGCCGCAACCAGAGTAGGGCGCGGGCTGTTCTGCCTGTTTTCAACGGAGAAAACGAACTGCCGGAGGTAATCTCATGGCCAGGTAGCAAACGGGTCAATCGGCCGGGGTGGGGGTAGTACCACTGTTCAGCTTGCTACTTCCCGTTCCCGTGCCGGGCAGTCGCGGCCTTGGGCAAGTTAAAGAGCTTTCTGAGGGTGAACTCATCACTTTTGGCTATCTCTTCGTTACTTTGGCAACTGAAACAACCCGAATTTTCATGCGTAATTTCGTTTTGCTGGTTTTTAGCCTGGCTCTTATTTCGTGCAAACTCACCGTACCGGGTGTATTTGAGGCACAGTTTGCCTCCGATCCAACGGTTGCGTCTGTTGCTCCCGGACAGATTGATGAAGTATCGGGCATGGTCGATAGCCGCAGCCAGCCCGGCAACGTGTGGATCCAGCAGGATAGCGGAAGTCCGTCAGAACTGGCTTTGCTGGGTTACGATGGCGTACTGAAGGGCAAGATCAGCGTTCCTAACTTTGCCAACCGCGACTGGGAGGAGCTGTCCATCGGGCCGGGACCAAAAGATGGCGTAAACTACATATATATCGGGGAAATTGGGGACAACAACGCCAGCCATGCTGTGTCCCAGATTTACCGGCTCCCCGAACCAGCGTCGCTACAAACGCCCGTTACGCAGATCGAACGAATTAATTTTCGGTATCCCGACGGTCCCCGCGATGCCGAAGCCATGTTTGTTGACCCGGCTACCAAAGACATCTACATCATCTCGAAGCGGGAAGAGAAGGTGCATCTGTACAGCCTTCCTTATCCGCAGGATGTCAACCAGGTAACGGTGGCAAAAGCTTACGGTGAATTGCCCCTGACGTTTGTGACGGGGGCGGCTATCTCGCCCGACGGGGCCGAAATGCTGGTCCGTACCTATACACAGGTGTACTACTACAAACGCAATGACGGCCAGTCCATTTCCGATGCCTTACAGTTTGGCAACAGCCGCCAGCTAACCGTCCGGGCCGAACCCCAGGGCGAAGCCGTTTGCTTCGATAAAGACAACAAAGGGTTTTTTACCATCAGCGAACGGGCCAGTGCCTCATCGGTCAATTTGTACTACTACGCGAGAAAGTAAAGGGCCGCAAGTCGTAAAAATCACCCGGGTCTGACGCCCGTAAGGACCTGTGCTGCGTCAGTCACGTATGACTCACGACGTACACTGACCGACTGTCGATATGGATTCATCAATTCTGATTATAGTCCTGAGCTTATCGGTACTAATCTCCTATGCTTTCGACCTGTTTAGCAGCCGCTTCAAAACACCCTCCGTTTTGCTGCTGTTGCTACTGGGTATGATTACCCGGCAGGTAACGGAGTATTTTGCCGTTCAGGTGCCGTACGGCAACACCATGCTGCCCACGCTGGGTACGCTGGGGCTTATTCTGATTGTGCTGGAGGGTGGACTGGATCTGGAACTGGATAGCGACCGGCTGAGTATTCTGCGCCGGACGCTGCTGGCTTCCCTGCTGGGCATTATTGGCGGTACGCTGCTGATGGCCGGGATGCTTTATCTGCTGCTGAATGACTCATTTTACCACTGTCTGATTGCCGCGCTTCCTTTTTCTATCATCAGCAGCTCACTAACGGCGCAAATCATCACCAGCCTGACCGACGGGCAACGGGAGTTTGCCGTTTATGAATCGGCCTACGCCAGCATACTGGGCATTATGGCGTTTAATTTTCTGCTCCTCAGTCGCGATTCGGTTTTTGGGGCGGTGCTGTCGTTCACCCGCGACACGCTGGTGATGGCGGTTATCTCGCTGGGGTGCTGTTTTCTGCTGCTTTACCTGATTGGCCGCATCAACCACCGGATTAAGTTTCTGCCCATCATCTCGGTCCTGTTTCTGGTGTATGCACTGGCCGAAATAAACCACCTGTCCTCCCTGCTGCTGATTCTGATTTTTGGTTTGTTCCTGAACAACACCGACCTGTTTATTCGGGGGCGACTGGCCCGCATTTTCAAAAATGATCTGTTTGAAAAGGAATTGGACCAACTCAAGAACCTGACCGCCGAGGGGGCCTTTGTGGTTCGTACGTTCTTCTACCTCATTTTTGGTTACGCAGCCGTTCCGCAGGACCTGGTTCAAACCGATGCGCTCATTGTCAGCGGCCTTTTTCTGGTGGTTATTGTGGCCTGGCGATGGGTAACGCTCCGGTTAACGTACCGGGGGCAGATGGGACCCCTGCTGTGGATTGCGCCACGGGGACTGATAACGGTATTGCTGTACCTGAATATTCCCGAAGATTTACGGTTGATCGGTTTTCGGGAGGGCATTCCCATGCTGGTACTTGTGCTGTCGGCGGCTTTGGTTATGGTAGCCGGATCGGGTCGTAAACAACTAACCGCCGGATCGTAAACATACCGAAAAGCCGCTGTCGGTTTACCACCTGGTGTCGCGGGTAAGGTAGCGTCGGAATTCCCAGCGGGGCCGGGTGCTCAGATAGTTCAGGTCCTGGTCGTTGGCGAAGGCTTCCCGCTCAAAGCTGATGTGTCGGTAGGCCGTATAATGATCCCGGTACTGAATGCGCCGGATCAGGTACTCCGTCAGGTACCAGAGGTAAAACGGGATAACGCCCAGTTCCATCTGCTGCCGGAGGTGAATCCGTTCGTGGTTGAGCAGGGTAGGGCCGGGGTGCCGATGCCGGACCAGAATAAACGGGAACAGGGCCATACCATCCGGCCCCAGCCACGCAACATGAATAATGAACATCGGCTTAACGGGATTCATACAGGAATAACGGGAATTAGCCAGAAATTACT
Organism: uncultured Cytophagales bacterium; assembly: GCA_963782245.1. Classification (GTDB taxonomy): domain Bacteria; phylum Bacteroidota; class Bacteroidia; order Cytophagales; family Spirosomataceae; genus Spirosoma. The sequence goes on along the minus strand of CAWAJC010000031.1, from coordinate 4,995 downwards.
CACCCGCCACCAGAAGTAAAGTCGGGGCGGTTTATTTTGTATGGCGCCGGGCCGGTGCTTCCGCACAGCTCAGCGCACTTTTTGCTTGTTTATGCTTGTACTGCTTACGCTTATCTTCATTGCCGGTTACGTACTGATTACCGTTGAACATGCCATCAAAATCAACAAAACCGCTACGGCACTCATCACCGGCGTAATTTGCTGGACTACCTACGCCCTGCTGGGGGGCGACAAAGAAACCATTAGCCACCAGCTGGAGCATCACCTGACCGACTCGGCCGAAATTCTGTTCTTCCTCATGGGAGCCATGGCCGTGGTAGAGCTGATTGATGTACACGATGGTTTTACGCTCATTACCGACCGCATTGCCAGCCGGAACATGCGTACGCTGCTGTGGCTGATTTGCCTGCTCACCTTTTTCATGTCGGCCCTGCTGGACAACCTCACCACCTCCATCGTGATGATAACGGTAATCCGCAAGCTGATCCGGGATCTGGAAGACCGGCAGATTATGGCGGGTATGATTATTCTGGCGGCCAACTCCGGCGGGGCCTGGTCGCCGATTGGGGATATCAGCACGACCATGCTTTGGATAGGGGGGCAAATTTCCGCTTTCCACATCATCAGCACCATGTTACTGCCCAGTTTAGTATCTCTGCTGGTACCACTGTCCATACTGACCCGCGTGTACAAACCCCAGCCCTTACCCGCCATTCCCCCCGAATACCAGGGCCCCAGCCGCCCGTACGTTACGCCCATCAGCCGCCGGGAACGGCGCACGATGCTGGCCATCGGGCTGGGTGGTATGCTGTTCGTTCCGGTTTTCAAAACGGTCACGCACCTGCCGCCCTACATGGGTATGATGCTGGTGCTGGGCCTGATCTGGGTGGCTTCCGAAATAATCCACAGCGACAAAGACGAAGCCGAGCGCAAGAAGTTTACGGCCTCCTACGCCCTGAGTCGTATCGACACGCCCAGCATCCTGTTTTTTCTGGGTATCCTGCTGGCCGTTGGCTCCCTGGAGGCAACGGGTGTGCTGCGCGGACTGGCCGATTCGCTGAGCCGGGCGGTGGGCAACCTGGATGCCATTGTCGTGCTCATTGGTATTGTATCCGCCGTGGTGGATAACGTGCCCATCGTGGCCGCGTCCATGGGTATGTATGATTTGCAATCGTACCCAATGGATAGTAAACTATGGACGTTTATGGCCTACTGTGCCGGTACGGGCGGGAGTCTGCTGCTCATTGGGTCGGCCGCGGGCGTGGCCGTAATGGGGATGGAGAAGATGGCGTTTGGCTGGTACCTGCGCAAAATAAGCTGGCTGGCCCTGATTGGCTACCTGGCAGGTGCGGGGGTCTACCTGGCGGGCTTCTCGCTGTTTCAGTAGGGTAACTGTCAGTGGTGTAAAACTCCTTGCTGATTGCTGGCTGAACACCTATATTTAGCGAAAAAATAACAAAAAATATGAAAAAAATAGGATTGATCGTTGGCCTGCTTCTGACGATGGGGCAATGGAGTATGGCCCAGTCGACACCAACGGCCGACGAGATACTGGCTACCTACATTACCGCCATTGGCGGTAAAGACGCCCTCATGAAAGTCACGGACTTAACAACTAACATGTCGGCCGAGATGAATGGAAACGCCATTATCGTGACGCGCAGGCAGAAGATGCCCGCCCTGTTTTCGATGGTGATCAATGCCAACGGCATGGAGGTGATGAAACAAACCGGCGATGGCACCAAGGTTGCCATGGGTGGTATGCAGGGCAGTCGCACGCTCGATGGGCCGGCCGCCCAGCAAATGACCCTGATGAACACCCTGTTTCCCGAACTGCACTACGCAGAAAACGGCGTAAAAACCACGCTCGTCGGCCCCGAAAAAGTGGACGGGAAAGATACCTGGAAACTCAGCCACACCACCGCCGACGGAGCCGCCACCTGGACCGATAACTTTGACGCTACTACGGGTTTGAAAGTGCAATCTGTATCCACCTCGAAAGGGCCGCAGGGCGAAATGAAGAATAGCATGGTGTATTCGGATTACAAAGACACGGGCGGCATCAAATTTCCGATGACCATCGTGCAGCAGTCACCCCGTGGCCCCATGACCATGTCGGTGGATAACGTAAAGATCAACAAGGGCCTGAAAGAGTCGGATTTTACGGTGAAATAATAGTGTAAACCTATAAGGTCTCACAGACCTTATAGGTTTGATTCGTGCCACTCAAACTAAAAAATGATTACTATCCGCATCGACGAAAAAGACCCTACTCTGCTGGCTGTTTCATTCCCCCAGGACCCCATAGGCAATGACCTTATCGGCCACATTCCGGGACGTCGTTGGAGCTATAGCCGACGGTGTTGGGTACTCCCCAATACCCGCGCATCGGTTGTACAAATCGGGCGACTGTTTGGCAAAGACCACTGCCGGTTCGACGAAGCCGTGGTGCGGCTCTATAAACCGGCCGCTACCCCCGCCGAGCTGGAACAGGCCACGAATCCACCTTGGCCTCTAACCGGCAAACGCAGCTTAGCCACCCACCGTAAACCCTTCCAGTACGTACCACCCGTGCGTGAGTTTGACAAACACCCGGTCATCATTGCTGTTTGTAACGCGCTCCGGGTGCAGAATTACAGCTATAAAACCCTCAAAAATTACAAGCAGGCACTTATCGCGCTGATTCGCTACGCTGGAACTAAGCCGCTTAATGAACTAACTAAAGCTGAGTATCAGAAATACCTTCTGTTTCTAAAGGATAAAAAACAGTTGGGTCCTGCAACGCTGAACGTCCACATAAACCGAAGCGTCGGACCGTGCTAGAAATTTTACTGTGAAAAAATTCTTGAGCGAGACAAAGACTTTTACGATATCGCCTATCCGCGTCAGGCTACCAAGCTACCCACCGTATACAGCTTAACCGAGATCAACGCCATTCTCAATGCTACCACCAGTCTAAAATACCGTTCCCTGTTTACGTTGGTCTATGCCACGGGGCTGCGGCTGAGTGAAGTAGCCCACCTCAAACTAACCGACCTAGATCGGGTTCGTCGGCTGGTTCACGTTCGGGGGGGCAAGGGTAAAAAAGACCGCGTTGTTATGTTAGGGGAGAAGCTGGAAGCCACGCTAGATGAGTACATACAACGATATAAGCCGAAGACCTATTTCTTCGAGGACGCAGATACCGGCGAACCAATGCAAAACCGCAGTATTCAGCAGGTTTACAGCGATACAGTTCGATTTGCGGGTATAACAAAGCGGGGCGGCATTCATTCCCTGCGCCATTCTTTCGCAACTCATCTCCTGGAGTCGGGCACAGATATACGCCATATTCAGGAGTTGCTTGGTCACGAAAGTATTATGACCACTATGCGTTACACGCACGTAACGGCTAATGTGATTGGTGCTCTCAAAAGCCCGTTGGATAATCTGTAAGATCGTGCCGTTGAAGCATTGGGCGAAGTTGAGTCAGGCTATAAAATCGACTTTTGAGTACATACCCTTTTGTGTATCGTTTTACACAAGGCCAAATGCGCCGAAGCTCCCCACGTTTCGTGATGCGGTAGAGCTGATTATCCTGGGCGATGAAATAGGTCGGATAGTCCTGAATATCCCATTTTCTTTGCAGGGTCGTCTTTTGCATACCGTTAAATCACTTCGTCCGTCTCACTATTGCTTAATTCAAGTGGAAGGTATTCATTTGTTGTATAGCACCTGACTTAAATTTGTTTTGCGCGATTTTGCGGAACTAAAACTAACTGAACATTACAGGGCTTTCTTATAAAAATGGCTGGAAGCCAGTAGTCTTACCTTTGTGGTTAACTAGACTACAAATTCATGACCACTGTTCCCAGCCTGGCTAAAACTACGGCTTTCTTTCAACTTCTCAACCAAACGGCGGAACTCGACAGCCGCGATAATCGAGGCAAAAAACACACTATTGCATTGGTTTTGACCGGTTTAACCTGCGCTTTATGTTGTGGGCGAGACGGCTCATTATCCAGTCTACACCGGCACATGGTCAATCATTTTGACAGCCTTTGTCAAGCAACGGCCTCCCCGCAGCTTACTGCCATTTCGCGGGCCCAATTACCACTGGTACTTGCCAAAGTAAACTTAGTAATCTTTGCCAAGCTCCTTTTTGACTGGTTTGCCATTGATTTGCCCGCCTTGACAGGCTCTTGGTTGGCTGTGGACGGCAAGGACTTGCGGGGCAGCATCCCAACCGGCCAAACTCGTGGACAAGCCTGTGTATCGGTGGTCGTTCAGGCGACCGAAGCCGTCATTAGTCAGGCCTACTATAGCGGCAAAAAAGAGAGCGAGAAGCTAGTGGTTCGGCAATTACTGGCCGATATGGGCTTAAATAATCAACAGCTAAGCCTAGATGCGCTACATCTAAACCCACTGACTGTCAATGCCATTCATAAAGCATCGGGTCGGTATTTAATTGGTCTCAAAGCGAATCAGGCCCTGTTATATCGCGCCTGTATCTGTCGTTGTTTAGTCGATACGCCGACCTTTGAATATACATCCGGCTTAGAGCGGGGACACGGCCGGCTGGAACAGCGAAACTATCGTTGCTTTGCCTTGAACAAGGCCGTTTTTGCTCCTCGCTGGCGGACCGCTGGATTCCAGACCCTGATTCGGGTGAAGCGAACCCGACAGGCCTTGTCGGGCGATAAACTAACTGAAGACATCAGTTATTATTTAAGCAATGCGCCGGTACATAAGTCGACAGATGGGGCCAACTTGTGTGCCGCTATCCGAGGGCACTGGCGGGTGGAGACCATGCACTATCGACGTGATGTGATATTATCGGAAGATTCACTTAGCACAAGCAAGTCCGGAGTGAGTCGCTTAGTAAGCAGCCTTAGGACATTGACAATGAACCTATTACACCGATTGAGTCCGAAGAATATGGTGGCTCAATTGGAGAGTTTTGCCGATAAATTTTCTTCACTAATTCAATTTATGAAAGCGGAGGCTGTTTTATAA
>CAWAJC010000030.1:0-79336 GCA_963782245.1 uncultured Cytophagales bacterium | reverse complement strand
GGCCCGGATGATCCTGTTCCTGATTGCGCCGGAAAACAGTTTTATTACCGGGCAAAACTTTATAGTCGATGGGGGCATGACCCGCAAAATGATCTACGTGTAGCAGCCATACGCTGTTATGTGACAACTGACGTTTGCCTGTAGTTCTGGATATAGATATGATAGCTGGAACTACAGGCTACTCCCCCTGCCAAAACAGAAAAAAACAAGTCTGATTATATGAGCAAAAGTCTATTTTTAAAGAATCAGATTCATCTTGTTCGCACACCGTTGGCTGAAGCCCAACGGCAATCCATATAAAGTGCTGATGGGACTGGTCAAATTAAGTCCTGTCAGGACTCTTACCCGTTACCGTTGGCTGAAGCGCAACAGCAACAGATTGGGCGGTTATTCCGGTGGTTGTAGCGGGCGGATTAGAAGCTTTTGCGCTAAAGGCAGATTGGGGCTACCAAAAAGTTTACTTGGTGATAATTGCTTTGGCAATAATTCTCTGGAGTTTCGTAAGAAAACGTAAATCAGCAAAGTGATCTAACATAATCGTCACTTATACAACAAAATGTATAACCCTGAAATAGCTTGACACGAACTGTGTAAAGCTATGACAGTGAGCAAATTGCCCCTAATCCAGAAAAAGTACAAAACCGCTCTGTTCAGAGGGCGGGTCATTGAACGCCTGCGTCTACAAATGGTCACCGAGCAGCAGGTCTTGACCGAACTTGGGATTTCCCGTACCTTACTCAATCAATGGAATCGTACTTATCAACGATACCAGCATGTGTGGTGGTTTAAGCCCGCCCGCTTCCCCCGTTTTACCATGAAGCAGCCAGACCTCAATGATATCCGAGTTGTCAGACAACAGCTGGCTGATGCCGAAGCCGCTCTTAGAAAGGAACGCCTGAAGAATGAAGCATTAGAAACAGTGATCCGCCTAGCCGAACAGGAGTTGAAGATTCCGATCCGAAAAAAGTCTGGTTCCAAACGGTAAAGTATATGCACCTACACCATCCATTGGTAAGTATGCAGATACTCTGCGGACTGTTTGGAAAGAGCCGCCAGGCTTGGTATGATGAGCAGAAACGGGAAGACAAGGCCAGTTTGCAAAATGGGTTATTACTGGATGAAGTCAGGCGATTACGCTTGGACCTGCCCTCAATTGGGGTTGATGTACTTCATTATCAACTCACTGATTTTCGGCAACAGCATGGCATTAAAGTAGGAAGGGATAAGCTGGCTAACTTATTAAGGCAAAGCGGGTTACTAATAAGAAAGCGTAGTAGAAAAGTGAAGACCACCTGGTCTCATCACCGCTACTTTAAATATACGAATCTGACGATTGGCAAGAAAGTATTGGCTCCCAACCAACTATGGGTTAGCGACATCACGTATATTTTAGTGGGTCGGGGGTTTGGCTATCTCAGCCTGATTACGGACGCATACTCTCGCAAAATTGTTGGCTGGGCATTCGGTGCCTCCTTACAAGCTACGGGCCCAGTTGCCGCATTGAAAATGGCGCTGAAGATAAATGAGGGTCGTTTAGATAGGGATTTGATCCATCACTCCGATCGGGGTGTTCAGTATTGTTGCCGGGACTATATTAATCTGTTAACTAAAGGTAAAATTGCCATTAGTATGACCCAGAGTGGTGATCCATACGAGAATGCCCTAGCCGAACGCGTCAACCGGACCATCAAAGAAGACATGCTACAAAACCGGGGCTTCGTTACCTTCGAGCTGGCTCGGGAGGGTGTCAAACGAGCTATCGAAAACTACAACACTTTACGGCCCCACAGTAGTTGTAATTATCACACGCCAGAAGAAGCGCACCATATGACCGGAGAACTAGCCAAAAAGTGGCGGAAGGCGAAGACTCATGCTAGTGAAAAAGTACAATCGGATGATTGTATCTTCGCTACTCAAAATCATCCCTAAATCTGTCAAGCTATTTCAGGGATATACAAAGTGGGCCTATCGACTCATGAGGTTAAAACAACTTCTTTTCAACGTCTTTTGTATACTCAGTCTATTTCCTGCGTATAGTCAAAGCAAGATTACTCATCGGCCGGGTTAATAGGCGGATTAAGTGCGTCACAAATCACTACACCATCCATAAAAAATATGACTGGACTACTATGGGACTATACTGTTGGGATTTCAGTAGAGCAAAGATTCTCTCCCAAATTTACTTTAGCTTATGAACTGAAATACGCTCGTCAGGGTGGCAAGGGTAAAGTATTTGGGTTGGGAGGAAATGACATAAATGTTTCCGAATACCGCTATTTAGTTTTGCCTGTAATCGGCCAGTTTCGGCCAAAGGGTGAGCGCATATTTGAGAAGCAGGTGGACAGATAGGCTACTTTATGTCAGGTCGTAATTATTTTGCTTCTAGGGAAGATCAAGCATTAGCTGTACAAAATATAACAAAGTTGGATGCAGGTTTGGTTGGTGGTCTAGGATATCAACTTAGTAAACACTTTGTCGTTGATGCCCGGTATTATCATGGAATGAAAACAATACGTGAAGATACCAAGGTGTCTGATCCTATAACTGGAGTTCCTACATTGATAAGATTTGTTCCTCAGTATAATCGAGTTTGGTCTTTGAACCTAAGATATTATCTCTAAAAAAGTATTTTTCAATGTTCAGTTAAAAATTGTGATCCTACTTCATTTCCATCTTTAATCTCTTTACATAAAACCAGTCCGGGAAACATACAACAAGCTCACCGTCAGGCACGAAGGCGTTTGTTGTATATTTCCCGGATATGCCTGTTAGGGAGGAACGGGTGGAAACTGACCATCCTGACCAGAGGTTTACGAGACCTGCCCCATCCCTTCCTATCAATCAAATTGCCCCTTCTTTTATTTCCTCCACTACCGCCGGGTCGAGCAGGGTAGTGGTATCGCCCAGGTTGCCCGTGTCGCCTTCGGCAATTTTGCGCAGGATCCGGCGCATGATTTTGCCGGAACGGGTTTTGGGTAAGCCCACTCACAAACTGAATTTTGTCGGGCTTGGCAATGGGACCAATTACCCGGGTTACGGTGGCCAGAATATCGCGTTTGGTCAGTTCGGCATCGTGGCCGTCGGGCTGCTGATCTTCGGTGATGACGTAGGCGTAAATGCCCTGCCCTTTAATGTCGTGCGGATAGCCTACCACGGCGCTTTCTACCACGCCCGTGTGCATGTTGATGGCGTTTTCTACTTCGGCCGTACCAATCCGGTGGCCCGATACGTTCAGTACGTCATCTACCCGGCCCGTGATGCGGTAGTAGCCGTCTTCGTCGCGCAGGCAACCGTCGCCGGTGAAATACAGACCCGGATAGGTGGCAAAGTACGTCTGGCGGCAGCGTTCGTGGTCGCCGTAGGTAGTACGCAGGATGCCCGGCCAGGGAAACTTGATGCAGAGGTTGCCGCTCACGCCATTGCCTTCAATTTCGTTGCCGTTTTCGTCTACCAGCACCGGCTGAACACCCGGCAGTGGCAGGGTAGCGTAGGTTGGTTTGGTTTTGGTAATGCCGGCCAGGGGCGAAATCAGAATACCACCGGTTTCGGTTTGCCACCAGGTATCCACAATGGGGCAGCGGTTTTTGCCGATGTTATCGTCGTACCAGTGCCAGGCTTCTTCGTTGATGGGCTCGCCTACGGAACCCAGTACCCGCAGGCTGCTCAGGTCGTGGTTCTTCACTTTATCCAGCCCAAAGCTCATCAGCGACCGAATGGCCGTTGGCGCCGTGTACAGAATATTGACTTTGTGCTTGTCGGCAATGTCCCAGAACCGCCCGGCATCGGGATAGGTAGGTATGCCTTCAAAAATCAGCGAAGTAGCCCCGCAGGCCAGCGGGCCGTATACAATGTAGCTGTGGCCCGGTAATCCAGCCGATGTCGGCGGTGCAGAAAAACACCTCTGTCTCGGCTCGTACTGAAACACATTCTGGAAGGTGTAGGCCGCATACACCATGTAGCCCCCGCAGGTATGCACCACCCCTTTGGGTTTGCCCGTACTGCCGGAGGTGTACAGGATAAACAGCATATCTTCGGCGTCCATTTCCTCGGCGGGGCAGTCGGCCGTTACCTGCTTTAATTCCTGCTCCCACCACACATCGCGGCCTTTCAGCATCGCCACCGGCGTACGGGTACGGGTCAGCACAATCACTTTCTGAACGCTGGGGCAACCAATCAGGGCATCGTCGACGGTGTTTTTCATCGGAATTTCCTTGTTGCCCCGATAGGCTCCATCGGACGTAATGACGAGTTTGCACTGGGCATCGTTGATCCGGTCGGCAATACTCTGGGCCGAAAAGCCACCAAATACCACCGAATGAATGGCGCCGATGCGGGCGCAGGCCAGCACGGCAATGGCCAGTTCGGGCACCATCGGCATGTAGATACAAACCCGGTCGCCTTTCACCACGCCATTGCGTTTCAGCACGTTGGCAAACCGGCACACCTGGTCGTGCAGCATCCGGTAGGTAAGCGTTACGCCCGCTTCGGACGGGTCGTTGGGTTCCCAGATGATGGCGGGCTGGTCGCCCCGTTCGTCCAGATGACGGTCGAGGCAGTTTTCCGTAATGTTGAGTTTGCCGCCCTGAAACCACTTTATGTTGGGTTCGTCGAAGTTCCACTGCAGGGTTTTGGTCCAGGGTTTGCGCCACTGAAATTCCTGCGCAATTTCGGCCCAGAAGGCTTCGGGGTCCTCAACACTTTTCTGATAAGCGGCCTGGTATTCGTCAAAGGTTCGGATACGCATGAGTCAATAAGCAATAAGAAGAAGCGAATTACTAAATAATGCCGTAAAAAGTAAAATTTACCCGCCAGCGGAAATCAAATCATCGGCCTAACCGGTGCCGGATTCGTGCAACATCAACGGTATTAGTTTAACTTTGATTTTCCGGTGCATACAACCGACAAACTACGATGAAAACAACGCTCTCTTTTCTGCTTACCGCCTTCTTTCTCATCACCAGACTCAGCAACGGCCAGTCTACATCCACACCGGCCATGGTTGGTCCCGAAAAAGGGGCGCTGGTCATCGTGGGCGGAGGGGCTATGGGACCCGAAATATGGAACCGCTTCGTTGAGCTGGCGGGTGGTCCGGCTATGGCCAACATCATCATTATTCCAACGGCGGGCGAAGACGCTGACCCCATGACCGCCACCCGCGAAACCGAAAAATTGACGGGCATGGGCGTTAAGCACATCACTATCCTGCACACCCGCGACCCGAAAGTAGCCAATCAGGCATCGTTCGTAGCCCCTATTCGTACTGCCACGGGCGTCTGGTTCGTGGGGGGGCGGCACTGGCGGCTGGCCGATTCGTACCTGAATACGCTGGCCCAGAAGGAATTCAATGCGCTGCTTGCCCGCGGGGGCGTTATCGGAGGTACGTCGGCGGGAGCAACTATACTGGGTTCGTTCATGGTGCGGGGTGATACCAAAGGCAACTCCATTATGATTGGCGACCACACGCAGGGGCTGGACTTTATCCATAACGTCACCATCGACCAGCACGTGATGCGCCGGAACCGCCAGTTCGACCTCATCGACGTGATTAAAAATCGCCCGGAACTGCTGGGTATCGGTATCGATGAAGGGACGGCCATTGTGGTTCAGCAAAACACGTTCGAGGTGATTGGTGCGTCCTACGCTGGCATCTACGAAGCGGGGCAGATTGCGGCCAGTGCTAAATTTCCATCCGGCCAGAACAGCAGCGGTGGGCCTTTCTATTACTTAGGCAAGGGACAGAAATTCGATTTGCAAACCAGAAAACCGATTCTCAACCGACCAGTACCCTCCGCAGAACCAGCTAAATAATCTGCCGTGGGTTTACAGCCATCCTAATGTCGCTGTGGCTATACGTCGAAGTAATTCAGCGGTCCTAACAGACAAGTGACTTAGTTCGATATAACAGCTTTGACGAACTGAAAGCCAGTTCAGAAGATGTGGACACAGACATTGAGAAGGTGAGGGAGCGTCATGATAAATATCGAAATTCCATGCGCTTTTTGAGGCACGAGTACCTCCAGTCAAAAGCTTCACCAGACGATAATACATCCACAAACAGGCTGCAAACCCAGCAAAATAAACCAGTGGTTAACTAATCCGTTTGCTGAGCGTTGTATACACGAGGGGTATACATGACAATGGCAAAAATGAGTGGCGAATACGATGCGGTAGTGGTTGGCTCCGGACCGAACGGATTAAGCGCGGCTATTACGCTGCAACATGCCGGACTTTCGGTGTTGCTATTAGAAGCCAAAAACACCATTGGTGGCGGGCTTCGTTCGGCGGAACTGACCCAACCCGACTTTGTCCACGATATTTGTTCGGCCATTCATCCGCTGGCCGTTGGCTCCCCCTTTTTCAGAAGCCTGCCTTTGGATCAGCACGGCCTGACGTTTATCAACCCTCCCGTATCGGCAGCTCACCCGTTTGATGGGGGTACCGCTGTCGCCCTACACCAATCACTGGACGAAACAGCCCAATCGCTGGGTGCCGATGCACAAACCTATCGGACGCTGATGGAGCCCATTGTGCAGCACTGGCCAACAATGGCTGCGGATATTCTGGGGCCGCTCCGTATCCCAAAACATCCGCTGGATATGGCGGCCTTTGGCCTGGATGCTGTTCCGCCGGTCACTTACCTGGCAAAACGTTTTACTACCAAAGAAACCCGTGGATTGCTGGCGGGCATGGCGGCCCACAGCATACAGCCGCTAACGAACCTGACAACCTCGGCTATTGCCCTGGTGCTGCTGACCGCCGGACATCTATATAACTGGCCCATTCCAAAAGGTGGTTCGCAGACCATTGCCAACGCGCTGGCGGCTTATTTTCGCTCGCTGGGCGGCACCATTGAAACCAGCCACTCCGTAGAATCCCTGCGGGATATTCCGCCGGCAAAAGCCATCCTGTTCGACATTACACCCAAACAATTGCTACAGATTGCCGGAAGTCGGTTCTCAACGCTTTATCGGAAGCAACTGGAGCGGTATCGCTACGGCATGGGTGTTTTTAAAATTGACTGGGCACTGGATGGGCCAATACCTTTCACGGCCCCCGAATGCCAGCGGGCCGGAACGATTCATCTGGGTGGCACCCTGGAGGAAATTACGGCGGCCGAGCAGGCCACATCGTCCGGAAAACATCCGGAGCGGCCGTTCGTGTTGCTGGCGCAGCAGAGTCTGTTCGATGCCAGCCGTGCGCCAGCCGGAAAGCACACCGCCTGGGCGTACTGCCACGTGCCGAATGGGTCAACGGTCGATTGTACGGATGTGATTGAGAAACAGGTGGAGCGATTCGCGCCGGGCTTCCGCGACCGGATTCTGGCCCGGCATACGATGAATACCCGGCAGATGGAGGCCTATAATGCAAATTACGTCGGGGGCGACATCAACGGGGGGATCATTGACATCGGGCAACTGTTTACCCGCCCCGTCATTAGCCTGTCGCCCTATAAAACGTCGGACCCGGATTTGTTCATCTGCTCCTCCTCTACCCCACCGGGTGGCGGGGTACACGGTATGTGTGGATACCACGCAGCCCGAACCGCTCTTCGCGACCGATTCGGGCTGCCGGTTTCTATCGAACTGGCAACGGGCTAGGACCCGTTAAACCAATACAGCTTTCAGGATTTGATCCATGATCAACCGGCCGTCGGTGTTACCCAGTGCCGGATCGGCGGCCCGCTCGGGGTGAGGCATCATGCCGAACACGTTTTTGCGGCTATTGGTCACGCCCGCAATGTTTTCCAGGCTCCCGTTCGGATTGGCAGCTTCGGTAATGGCCCCCGTTTCGTCGCAGTAGCGGAAGAGCACCTGTCCGTTGTCGTTCAGCGCTTTCAGCGTATCGGCATCGGCAAAATAGCGGCCTTCGCCGTGCGCCATCGGAATCTTGTAAGACGGTCGGTCCAGCCCCGCGGTCAACAGCGCATCGGGCGATTGGGGCGTCAGGTAAATATTTTTGCAGATATACTGCTGGTTGGCATTACGCAACAGTACGCCCGGTACCAGTCGGGCCTCGGCCAGCACCTGGAATCCGTTGCAGATGCCCATCAGGTAACCACCCCGGTTAGCATGGGCAATCACCTCGTTCATAATGGGCGAAAACCGGGCCACGGCCCCCGTGCGCAGGTAATCGCCGTACGAGAAGCCGCCGGGCAGGATAATAAAATCGCACCCCTGCAAATCGTGGTCTTTGTGCCAGAGTTTAACAACTTCCTGGTCCATCAGTTCCAGGGCATCAACCGCATCCTGATCGCAGTTGGAACCGGGAAAAACAACAACGCCAAATTTCATAGTTTTCTTAAAAATCCCGCCGGTCTGGTTTCTGACGGGTATCGGTGAATCGTAGTAAAAAAACTTGTCCCTCTTTAAACTGATAATACAAACGGGTGTAAGGCAAGATTATGAATGCCCGTACACCTTTATCCTCATTAACCACCCGCCCCATTTCAGGAAACTGGCTCAGCGAGTCAATACAATCATATATCCTGTCCACATACTCCTCAACAATCTGACCTGACCAGCGTTGAGCCAAAAAATCCGTAAGTTCATACAAACTGCGGTCAGCGTTATCCGTCCAGACTACCGGATACGCCACGGTGCATGCCGTTTGATTGCTTCTTCGTGGCTGATTAATCTAGACGGGTCATTTGTCTGATCAAGCGCTTCCAGGATATTCTTCTGTTCTTCGGGGGTCAAATCATTCCAGAGATCGGCAGATTCTCCTTTTATTTCAGACGCAATTGCGCCCAGATACCGAACCAGAACAGCCTCGTCCTGTACCCGATCAATCAGGTCGTGAAACTGGTCTTTGATAACTTCGAGATGCGACATGATACCAGCGTTTAGTATGAGCTAAAGTACGGCCAAACGGCATTTTTTCCTAATTCACACTAACTCTTCACCTCAACGGATTGCCCCTTCAGCGTGGCTTTTCCCCGCTCAAACGTCAGGTCGATGCGTCCCAGATTAATGCCCGCAAAGCCTACCTGATTGATCCAGATGGGTTGCCCATCCAGGTTGTTGGCCACCACGGGGGCATCCAGGAAGGTGTGCGTATGACCGCCAATTATCAGGTCGACGTTCCGGGTCTTGCTGGCCAGTACCACGTCAGACACCTGCGGTTCATTGTCGTATTTATACCCGAGGTGCGACAGGCAGATAACGTAATCGCACGCTTCATCACGGCGTAATGTTGCGGCTGTGTCATTTCCCATTTCAACCGGGTCGAGGTATTTCATTTCCCGGTAGGCATCTTTGGGAATCAGGCCTGCGGGCTGAATGCCCAGCCCGAACACCCCCACCCGGATACCGTCTTTCTCGAAAACCTGCCAGGGTTTGGTCCTGCCGTCGAGCACCGTGTTTTTGAAATCGTAGTTGGCAATCAGAAGCGGGAATTTAGCTTTCCCAAACTGCGTCACCATGTTGTCGATACCGCCGTCGAAATCGTGGTTGCCGATGGTTCCGGCATCGTAACCCAGGCGATTCATGGCCAGGATTTCGGGTTCACCCTTGTATAGGTTAAAATACGGCGTTCCCTGAAAAATATCGCCCGCGTCGAACAGCAGCACATGGGGATTTTCCTGCCGGATTTTCTGGACGAGTGTCGCCCGCCGGGCCACTCCCCCTTTCCCCGCATTGCGGCTACCATCCATCGGGAACGGGTCCAGCCGACTGTGCACATCGTTGGTATGCAGAATAGTGAGGGAGGCATTTTTCCCGGCCGCCCCCGCCCATACGTTCGGCGCTACCGACCCGATTACGGCGGCTGTACCAAGAAATTTGAGAAACTGGCGTCTATTCGATGCTAACGCGTCCATCAGTAACGGGAGTAATGGGTTGACCGGATTTGCCCTGTTGCCGGAAATAATCAATCAGGGCATCCCGGATAAGGTAATTTATGTTTTCTCGCCGGATGGCGTTCTTCAGAAAATTGGCATTGTCGCCCCCGTCCGCAATGTAGTCGCTCATGGCAACGGTATAGGTCTCATTCGGCTGGAGCGTTCGCCCGTTGGCAAATGTTAATGACTGTACTTTACCATCGTGGATTTTAGTCCGCAAGCCACCCACCACCAGCTTGTTGCCAGCCGCAAAATGGTTGAGTAACTGGTACACCATATCACCGGTGAGGGTTAGCACGACCAACTGATTATCAAACGGCATTACCTCAAAAATAGATCCGGTCGTGATGTCCCCTTCGGGTAAATTATTGCGGATACCACCGAAGTTCAGGTGCGAGAAATCAACCGGTTTACCGTAGCGCAGGGACGCCTGTTGTAACAGGGCATCGGTCAACAGGTCATTGAGTGGTCCGTTGGGCTGGCCTTTTTCAATCCGGCCGGTTGTACGGGTCAGTACCTCGTTCATCGTCCGATTGAGCCCCTGCCGGTACGGTTGCAGGAAGTTGGCAACATCGGTGTCGGCCGTAGCCGTCAACGAATCGATTGCGATTCGATTGGCCGTTCGATTAGTGAGGTGATACCCGGACTGACAAGCCGACAAACCAGCCAGGGCTATCAGCAACAAATAGTTCTTCATACGTGTCGGCAAGTTCGGAAACTCCCCGCAATCTTGTGTTATCAAACGGGCAAAAAGGAATGGTCTGGCCGAAATGGCCTGCATCAATTGTCGGGTTTGCCTGGTACGGCAACCGTCGTGTGGTGGGGCAGATAACTCACCCTGCGTGTCCGACCGAACCCGCCAAAGCCTACCTGCAAATTCAGCAGCCCACCCGAAAAAGGCTTCGCGTTCAACAGAGGGCTGTAGGATATCTTCGTTCGTATAAACAGAAAGCTATCATCCGAACGGTCGGGTTTACGGTCGTTATCGCCCAGTTTATGATCAAACATAACCCCTGCAACGGGCATATGGCTCACCAGCGACAGGCTTTTATAACGTTCGTCATTGCGGTCCCGGGGGGTTAGATCGAGCAGCAAGTAGCCGACATAAGGCGTTAGCCGGGTACGTGGTGCGTCAAGCACAACCTGCCCCAACCCTACCTCCAGGAGCCTGGGCCTGATGGGCAAATCCTTATCCCAGGTCTGATTTTTGTGGGAGAACCCGGCGCGAAGGGTGCCATTGTACAGGGTTGGGTGTACCATCAGTATCGTTTGCCGGAGGGCGATGTCAATGCCGAAAGCAATTCCCCCCGCCGGGCCAAATGTTTGCGCCAGGGAGCCGGTGGCCAGAACCCCGCCCCCGCCCACAAACAGGCCAAAACCAATTTTGGATGAATGATAGGTGGTTACTAAATCGGGAACATCGTGCAATCGTTGCACGATCTGTTTCTCCCAGCGTTCGAGGGCCAGCACATCGTCACCCCCGCCGGTTTCGGCCCGAAACCGGTTTACTTCGTCGCCCAGTTCTGAATTGGTCAGGTACTCAATTTGCCGGGCCTGCTGTTTAAACCGCCGGTCGAGTCCAAGGGCAATCAGTTTGGCTTTCATCTGGCGGGTGTGTACCTCTACCAGATCGAACAGCACCTGATTGTACACCAGCGTACGTTCATTCTGAGCGGTTTTTGATACCCACGACATGTTCCGGAACATGAGACAAAACGACTCGATGGCCGGTTGACCAAAAAGCGATGTGGGATGTACTTCGTAGCCTATCTGATAATAAAACTCGGAGCCACCCAGGCCGGGCTGAGTGGGCGAGTGGAAATCCGACAGTTGCAGTCGGCGGGTGGCGCTCCAGTGCAGCGTATCAATTGTCACCTGCGCCAGGGTGGGCAGGGGCAACAATAGCCATATCAGGAGCAGCGATTTCATGGAAACAAGAGTGTAAAGGCTATAACAGTTCGTTGAGTTGTAGTGTAAAACCCGGCAATACCAGTTCGCCCGTTATGGGTTCCGAAAACGGTTTTATGTCCGGCTCCGTTTCAGGCCGATAAATGGTGGTTTGCTGATTGAACGGGTCAATTACCCATCCCAGTCGAACCCCATTCCGGAGGTATTGCTCCATTTTAGCTGGCAACGTGTATTTCTCGTCCGTATCGCTCATCAATTCAATGACGAAGTCAGGGCACAGTTTAGCAAACTTATCCTGTTCCTGTTCCGAGAGCGCATGCCACCGCTCGTTACTGATCCAGGAAACATCCGGTGCCCGAACCGAGGTATCGGGTAAGGTGAATCCTGCACTCGAATCCGCAACAATACCTGATTTGGTCTGACGATTCCAAAGAACGACTTCAGTAACTAAATCGGCATTTCTTAATCCAGTCTTCGTGTTCGTGGGCATCTCAAAAATAATCTGGCCATCAGCCTCACGTTCAATACGAAGCGATGGATTGGCCTGACAGAACGCGTAGAATTCATCGTCGGTCAGGCGGTCATCCCGGCGGATGGTTGGATTTAGCGGGAACATCATAGGGCAGCGTCATTTCCTTGTTCAATACTAACAATTTTTACGCAAAAAAGCGCAGTTCCGTTGCCAGAGCCGCGCCTTTTACAATGAAGAATGTAGAGTGAATAGTGAAGAATAAAAATAATCTATTCTTCACTATTCACTCTACATTCTTCACTACTAGTACCGGTACATATCCGATTTGAACGGACCTTCCATCGATACGCCGATGTACTCGGCCTGCTCCTTCTCGATAGTTTCGAGCTTGGCCCCTACGTGCGCCAGGTGCATGGCCGCTACTTTCTCGTCAAGAATTTTAGGCAGTACATATACTTTGTTTTCGTATTTGTCCGAGTTAGCCCACAGTTCGAGTTGTGCCAGCGTCTGGTTGGCAAACGAACATGACATCACAAAGCTGGGGTGGCCCATGGCGCAACCAAGGTTTACCAGACGGCCTTCGGCCAGCACGATAATCTCTTTGCCGTCAATCTCGTACATGTCCACCTGGGGTTTGATCTGACTCTTGGTGTTGCCGTACGCTTTGTTCAGCCACGCCATGTCAATTTCGTTGTCGAAGTGACCGATGTTACATACCACCGCTTTATCTTTCATCATGCGGAAGTGCCGCTCTTTGATGATGTTCAGGTTGCCGGTTGCCGTAACGAAGATGTTGGCGCGGGGAGCAGCCTCATCCATCGGCACCACTTCGTAGCCGTCCATAGCGGCCTGCAAGGCACAGATCGGGTCGATTTCCGTTACCATTACCCGAACGCCCACACCCCGCAGCGACTCAGCCGAGCCTTTGCCTACGTCGCCATAACCAGCCACAACGGCTACTTTTCCGGCCAGCATCAGGTCGGTAGCCCGACGAATAGCGTCGACCAGTGATTCGCGGCAACCGTACTTGTTATCAAACTTCGACTTGGTTACGGAGTCGTTTACGTTGATGGCAGGCAGGTGCAGCGTACCGTTCTTCATCCGCTCATACAGGCGGTGAACACCCGTTGTCGTCTCTTCCGACAGGCCTTTGATGTTGTGAATTAACTCCGGGTATTCATCAAATACCATGTTGGTCAGGTCGCCACCATCGTCCAGAATCATGTTGAGCGGCTGACGGTCTTCACCAAAGAACAATGTTTGCTCGATACACCAGTTGAACTCTTCTTCGTTCATGCCTTTCCAGGCGTATACCGGAATACCGGCGGCCGCAATAGCGGCAGCGGCATGGTCCTGCGTCGAGAAAATATTACACGACGACCAGGTTACGTCGGCGCCCAGTTCTACCAGTGTTTCGATGAGAACGGCCGTTTGAATCGTCATGTGCAGGCATCCGGCAATCCGGGCTCCCTTGAGGGGCTGCGACGGACCAAATTCGGCACGAAGGGCCATCAGACCCGGCATTTCGGCTTCGGCAAGTTTGATTTCCTTGCGGCCCCACTCGGCCAGAGCGATGTCCTTAACTTTGTAGGGGACGTAGGTTGATGTTTGCATAAAACAGTTTGAAATTTACAGTTTTCGATTTGACCCGGCACACTTAACACGTATCGACGTACAATTTTCCGAACCAGTGTGCATTCTTAGTAAAGTACAAAAATAAGCAGTACCAATTAGAATCCCTACATGAATCAGGATTCCTTTATCAAATGGACACGGCCGATTCTGTACATTGCGCCAAAATAGATTGATGACTTTTGTGAGCGACCTATCCATCATACCGTACTCCCCCGAATACCAGGGGGATTTCAAACGCCTGAATGTAGCCTGGATCAGCGCGTCGTTTGCCCTTGAACCGCACGATCTGGAACAACTGGATCAGCCGGAAATCCACATTCTTCCGAACAACGGGGCTATTTTCCTGGCCCAGTCAGACGGAGAAATAGTGGGTACGGTGGCCATGATTAAAACCGGCGAGGGTGAATTTGAACTGGCCAAAATGTCGGTAACGCCCGCCGTTCAGGGACGGGGTGCTGGTCAGTTGCTGGCCCTGGCTGCCATTGCGTATGCCCGTGGGCAAAACGCCCGGGTGGTGTGGCTCGAATCGAACCGGAAAGCACAGGCCGCCCTGCGGCTGTACGAGCGGGTAGGCTTTCGGGAGGTCCCCCTTATTCCCTCTCCCTACGCCCGGGCCGATATCCGGATGGAGATGGTGTTATAATGGTTGTTCCTACTGAGTTTTCTATTTCAGGTAGGGGGCCACTACTTTTGTCCACCGCTCGTAGCCGGCCGGGAGCATATGCAGGCTATCCTGCCGGAACAGTTCAGGAACAGGCTGCCCGTTTGGCCGAAGCATGACAGGGCGAATATCGACAAAGCGGGCCTTTTTCTGTTTAGCCAGATAGTCTTTAATAAGCCGGTTGGCCGTATCATTCTCCGCGAAGTATTTCCGGCGCGATGGGCTGGGCTTTATCGCAATAAAGACGAACGGAACGCGGGGTAATTTCTGGCGTATGTACTCAAATAAGGTAACAAACCGGTCGAACGTTTGCTGTCCAGTCTGCCCCGCGGCAATGTCATTCTCGCCCGCGTAGATCACAATCTGCTTGGGGTTATAAGGAATAATAACCCGGTCGGCATAGCGTATAACGTCGCTTAGCTGAGAGCCGCCGAAACCCCGGTTCAGCACCGGTTTACCGGAAAAATCGGCTGCCAGGCTACTCCAGAACCGAATGGACGAACTACCGGTAAACAAAATGGGATTTCGGGGTGGTGGCGTAACCGAATCGGCTTTTTCAAACGCCCGGATTTCATTCTCGAAGGGGGCATCCTGGGCAAAGGAGTAAAGGGGTAGCAGCAATAAAAGCAGGAAACGTTTCATCAACATAGCAGTCTTTTCAATCAAAAGACCGGACTGCTCATAAACTCATGCTTTAGTCTCTCCTTTTCAAAACGTAACCTTACCCCCCGTAGCAAAAAATAGTGTTCCGTTCTGTTTCAGGGACCGAGCCTGCACGGGCTGACTCACGGTAACCGTGTGCCCGGGGGAGATGGTGACAACATCATTCGCAGTGGGCAGGCACGTACAATTCCAGGTAGCCGCACTCGACCAGTTACCGTTTTGTATGCTGCTGATGACCCCGTCTAAAGTAATACTTTTGATTGCCGAACACCCGTTTGCTGTACCTGTTACCGAATAAACCCCGGCTGTGTTGACCACAATGGCAGCCGTTGCCGCGCCGGTCGACCAACTGTAGCTTGTGGCCCCTTCCGCAGTTAGCGTTACGGCCTGCCCATTGGTAACCGTTGTGCCGGGACTGGCCATAATTGTCAGACTTGGTACAGGATTGGTGGTTAGGGTAACACTGGAAGCCCGACTGACGGAACCATCGGTTGCGGTAACGGTGAGTGTGTAAGCAGCTGGGCTATTTACCACGGGGGCCGTGAATGCGGGACTGCTACCCATAGCCGAAAAGCCAGCGGGCTGACTACTCCACGTGTAACTGGTGGGGGTAAATCCGGCGGCCACCGCCGTTACACTAAAGGTACCACCCGAACAGACTGCCAGCGGAGCAGCCGGACTGATCGTCACCGAGGGAACTGTTACCTTACGGACACGCTGATTGTCGGAATCGGAAATATAGAGATTGCCCAGTGCATCAACAGCTACGTTGAAGGGGTTATCCAGCACGGCGGCTGTTGCCAATCCGCCATCGCCACTGAAACCGTTCGAGCCGTTACCGGCTACCGTAGTGATTGTACCCGAAGGCGCTACCTTACGAATACGATTGTTGCCATAATCAGCAATGTAGAGATTACCCATTCCATCCGCTACCACACTGGCAGGATTGGCCAGATTGGCCGCCGTCGCCAGTCCGCCGTCACCATTGTAGCCACTAGTGCCCGTACCAGCCACGGTGGTGATGATGCCATTGGTTGCTACTTTACGGATGCGGTGGTTACCCTGATCGGCACAAGTAGAGATTACCGCTACCATCCAGTACCACGCCAGCGATGTAATTAAAACTGGCGGCCGTCGCTAATCCGCCATCGCCACTGTAGCCAGCACTGCCCGTACCAGCTACCGTTGTGATAATTCCCGAAGGATTTACCCGGCGAATACGGTGGTTCTGCGCATCGGCAATGTAAAGGTTGCCTGCCCCATCAACCGCTATACCAACCGGGTTATTCAGAGTGGCAGCTGTAGCGGCTCCTCCATCCCCACTAAAACCGGCAATACCGTTACCGGCCACGGTGGTGATGATACCGTTGGTCGCTACCTTACGGATGCGCTGATTCAGTGCATCGGCGATGTATAAATTACCCATACCATCCACCGCCACACCGGAGGGATTGGCCAGGTTAGCAGCAGTAGCCGCTCCCCCATCGCCACCATAGGTAAACAGGCCATTACCGGCTACCGTCGTGATTATACCCGAGGCAGCTACTTTGCGGATCCGGTGGTTCTGTTGGTCGGCGATATAAAAGTTACCTACTCCATCAAAAGCAACCCCAACGGGATTGTACAGACTGGCAGTCGTGGCAGATTCCCCGTCGCCCCCGTAGTTTACCGTGCCATTGCCGGCCACGGTGCTGATAATACCGCTGGCCGATACCCGGCGGATACGCTGGTTCAGCGCATCGGCAATGTACACACTGCCCGTGCCATCAACCATTACGCCACTCGGAGAATACAAACTCGATGTGGTAGCCATTTCCCCATCGCCATTGTAAATACCGATCCCATTGCCCGCCACCGTGGAGATAATACCCCCGGTCGACACTTTGCGAACACGGTGGTTGCTCTGGTCGGCAATGTAGAGATTCCCACTGCCATCCACCGTTAGTCCAGCCGGATCATTCAGGCTGGTCGTGCTGGCAGCCACGCCATCACCACTGTAACCAGGCGCACCATTACCGGCTGCAGTAGTGATGATACCATTGGTTGATATCATTCGGATGCGTTGGTTCTTCTGGTCAGAAACATAGAGATTACCCGTTCCGCCGACTGCTACACCAGCAGGGGTGTTCAGATTGGCAGTCGTGGCAGCAGCGCCATCGCCACTGAAACCAGCCGTTCCAGTACCCGCTATGGTAGTGATGATACCGGTGGTCGATACCTTACGGACCCGGTGGTTCAGCGCATCGGCAATGTAAAGATTGCCACTACCATCCACCGTTACACCGACCGGATTATTGAGGTTGGCAGTCGTAGCAGCCACGCCATCACCGTTGTACCCAGCGGTACCGGTACCGGCCACGGTGCTGATAATGCCCGAAGTCGTTACCTTACGAATGCGATGATTCTGCGAATCGGCGATGTAGAGATTGCCACTTGCATCCAGTGCCACACCGGCAGGATTGGCCAGATTGGCGGCCGTAGCGGCTCCCCCATCCCCACTAAAACCATAACTGCCCGTACCCGCTACTGTCGTGATAATGCCTGAAGCCGCTACTTTACGAATGCGATGATTCTGCTGATCGGCGATATACAGATTCCCGCTGCCATCCAGCACTACACTGGCCGGGTTAGCCAGATTGGCAGCTGTAGCCGCTCTCCCGTCGCCTTTCAGCGCCGAACCGGCTACGGTCGTAATGATCTGGGCGTAGAGGCTGCCCGATGCAGCAATCAGGGGAATCAGGAAAACGACGCGTAGTGTTGACGTCGCTGCCCAACAGGGCAAGGAGAATAGTTTCATCGAGGGTACAAGGACTAGGTAGATAAAGCCTGTATAGTTACCAAAACTTTCCCTTAACCGGTACCCGTTTGATAAAATATAATGCACACATTACCAGCTAATCATCAATCGCTATGCTCGGTTTGCAACCCGCTAAAAGCGAGGCCGTACGACCCATTCCTAAAGCGTCTGCAAATTCTATATGAAAGGTACGACCGATTCTAAACTCATACCCCGGGAACCCTTCACCAGCACATGCGTATCGGTCATCGGGTTGTCCATAATCCAGTTGTGGAGCGAGAACTTATCCGGAAAATAATAGGCTTTGGGCAAGTAGCCGAGAGCATGGCGAATGTCTTTCCCCGCCAAAATCACCAGGTCGAACTTACTGTCGGCAATGAGTTTGCCCAGGGCTGCGTGTTCGGCTTCGCTCTCATTACCCAACTCGTACATATCACCCAGAATCACCACTTTACGTGTGGCTGGGGTGACCGCAAACTGACGAATGGCAGCCGCCATCGAACTGGGATTGGCGTTGTACGCGTCCAATAGTACGGTATTGGTGCCTTTGGCAATAACCTGCGAACGGTTATTGGTTGGGTTGTAATCCGCAACGGCGTGGCTGGCTTCGTCGGGCGATATGCCAAAATGATCGCCGATGGCCAGGGCGGCCAGCATGTTCTCGTAGTTGTACCGGCCCGGCAGATGCGTGGTTATATCGCGGCCGGTTGCATCGCGGAAAACGACAACGGGTGATTCCTGGATTAACGCCATCGGCCTGGCGGAGTATCAACGGCGGCAGTATCCACATTGACGGTATCCACTGCGGCTGCGTCTACTGCGGCCGTATCCACGGCGGGATAAAATATAACTTCGGCGAAAACGGTTTCGGAACGGACGTTCTTCAGGCGTTCGCGGTACATGGCCATCAGGGTTTTATCCCGGGAATTGATGAAGACCGTTTTGCCCTGCTCAATCAGGTAATCAAACAGTTCTCCTTTGCCTTTCCGAACGCCTTCTATCCCGCCAAATCCCTCCAGATGGGCTTTGCCTACGTTGGTAATCAGGCCGTGTGTGGGCTGGGAAATGGAGCAAAGGAGGGCAATTTCCTGCTGGTGATTGGCCCCCATTTCTACCACCGCTACTTCGTACTGCTCATTCAGCGCGAGAACCGTAAGCGGTACGCCGATGTGATTATTCAGATTACCAACAGTAGCGTAGGTCCGGTACTTCTTCGACAGTACACCGGCAATCAACTCCTTGGTCGTGGTTTTACCGTTAGACCCCGTCAGGCCAATGACCGGAATGGTAAGCGTTTGCCGGTGGTGGCGGGCCAGGTCCTGCAGGGCCGTCAATCCATCCTCAACCAGCAGGCAACGGTCTACATTCCGGGCTGCCACGGCCGGGTCGTCAACTACCACATACCGGGCGCCGGATGCCAGCGCCTGTTCCGCAAATTGATTCCCATCAAAACTAGGACCTTTGAGGGCCACAAACAGGCAGTCGGGCGTAATTCGGCGGGTATCGGTTGAGACGCCCGTGCATTCCAGAAATTTAGGGTATAGTTGGTCGGTTGATACCATGCCGATAGACATAAATAGGGACTACGTTCGTTGTTTCAGTGAACGTCAGGCACGAAGACCGGCGATTCACAACGTCCCAAAATTAGATGAAAAAGCTGTTTACGCTTTGTTTTTTGCTGTCGCCCTTTTTCGGCTACGCCCAATCGGCGGGAAAAATTGCGTTTCGCTACGACCAAAGCCCCCCGGTCAGCCTCAATGGCAAAGTCCTGCTTAATCCCTGGGCGGGTGGCCTGAACGCCCCCCAGTACTCCACCATTCGCCTGAACAACGACACCCGAGACGACCTGCTAGTGTTCGACCGGACAACCGGCAAGGTCAGTACATTCGTTGCTATCGACAATCCAACCGGTAGCGGCATTGCCTGGCAGTACGCCCCCGAATACGAGTCCGCTTTCCCAGCGTCCCTCAGCAGCTGGCTGCTGCTGGTTGACTACGACGGGGATGGCCGGAAGGATATTTTCACCAGTACCTCCAGCAACGTGTGGGTGTACCACAACGAGTCGCAGAACGGGCAGGTCGTTTTCAAACTGGCGGCCAGTCCGCTCAAAACGGATAGTTTCAGTGGTTTGAACATTCCCCTGTACGTCAGCAGTGTCGATATGCCCGCCATTACGGATTTTGACGACGACGGCGACATTGACATTATCACCTTCGATGCCGATGGCAACATCATTGCCTATCAGCAAAACGTGAGCGTGGAGCGAACGGGGCAAAAAGGGCTGGAATACAAACGCACCGGCGACCTGTGCTGGGGCCATTTCCGGAAAGAATTCTGCAACGATTTTACCTTTGGCATCCAATGCGATGGCTCCGGCCGGGTAGGTATCCTCCCCGACAAGAGTCGGTTGCGTCCGCAGCACGTGGGCAATGCCCTCACCGTAGTGGATACCGATGGCGACGGTAACAAAGACCTGCTGTTCGGCTTCGTGAGTTGCGAAAACATAGCCCGACTCCGGAATAGCGGCCCTAATAGTGACAAGGCAAATTTCACGGGCTACGATAGTTTATTTCCGGCTAAGGCCCCGATTCTGTTCCCGGCTTTCCCGGTAACTTTCTGGGAGGACGTGGATGGCGACGGGCAGAAGGATTTGCTGGCCTCCCCCAACGTGAACCTCAACGATGGCTACCTGTATGATTTCCGGGCGTCGAGCTGGTTCTATAAAAACACCGGCACCACGCAGAAGCCCTCCCTCCAGCTCAGCCAGAAAGATTTTCTGCAAAGTGATATGCTCGACCTGGGCGAACGGGCGGCCCCGGCCCTGGCCGATCTGGATGGCGACGGTGACCTAGATATGCTGGTTGGTTTTGGCGGTACGGGCTTCGGTTCTGCCTATCAGGCTGGATTATGGCAGTTTACTAACGCGGGAACGACCCAAAATCCGGCGTTTACCCTCGTCACCACCGATTACCTCGGCCTGGCTAAATCACTGGTTCAGAGCAATACGGTTCCTTCCTTTGCCGATGTAGACGGCAATGGCAGTATGGATTTGATTCTGACCGGCGTTAGCAAGACTGACGTTGAGGTGAGGGTAATCGTGAACGCGGCTGCTAAGGGTGCCGCCGTACAGTATGCGCTGGATAAAGCCATTGTGTGGCCCACCCGCTCCCTCATCGGGACCAATGATTTACTGACCGTAACGGACGTGGACCGGGATGGCAAGCCCGATATACTGATTAGTAAGTACAGCCTCGGCACTATCCAGTACTATCGCAATGCCGGAACCGCCGTTAGCCCCACGTTCCAGTTGCAGAATCAATTCTTCGGCGGTTTCAAAAATGATGATTTTCTGTACGCCAAAGCCCGTTCGCTGGTCGTGGCGGACCTGAACGGTGACCAGAAGAACGAACTGATTGCCGCTGCCGATAATGGAACGGTGCGGGTGTACGCGTTTCCTGACCCGACCAGTCAGTCGGCCCTGACGCCAATCGATACGCTGGCAGGTATTGGTCTGCCGGGCAAGGGATTGATTGCCGCCGTTGGGGACCTGGATGGGGATCAATTGCCCGACCTGATGCTGGGTAGCCTGGCCGGGGGACTTCGTTACCTGAAAAACACATCGCAGAAAGTGGTCATCACGGCGGTGCAGGACGATGAACCCATCAGCCCCTGGGCGTATCCGAACCCCACCGACCGCTACCTTACGGTACATGCTCCGTACAATGGCCGTGTCGAATTACTTTCGTTGTCGGGTCAGGTTATGCTCCCTGTTCAATCCGTGGTATTGGATGCGGACACCCAACTCGACCTGGGCGATCTGCCCGAAGGAACCTATCTGTTGCGGCTCCTGGCCGAAAGTCATTCGCCACTGGTGCAGAAAATCGTCGTCTGGAAATAGCGAAAAACTCTTTTTCCTACCAATGGTTAGTACGTAAGAGCCGACACCTGACACAGGGGCACGGACGCATTTCAGGCAACTTACGTACGACTATGGAAAACACGAATCAGCAAAGCCCCGACCAAAGCGCGGGCAATTCAACGAAAGGATTATCGCCCCAGCATAACGACTTCGCCCCCAATGAGGATGACGACGCAGTTGTGTACGCGGGTTTGGGTGTGAACAACGAGCCCGACGTGATAAACCCGGGCGATGAAGAAGGCACCGACACCCTGTTGTTTACGGATACCGCCACCGCCCGCCATGCCACGAACGCCGAGTCGAACGATGCTGAGGCCGGTGAATTTCCGGTGGATGCACTCGACGGAACCATGTCGGATGACGAGATCGATGAGCAGATTACCGAACTCGCCGAGGAAGAAGAGGAGGGTAACGAACGGTATTAACCCTAACTGTACACGAAAACTGGTTACCGACAACCCGGATAGGGTATCGGTAACCAGTTTGCATGTTGTAGGTTCCTGACAAGCTAGTCAATATCGAATCGACCAGTAAGGGTTTCTATGGGCGGTCATACTATCCATAATGTGCTGCTTCAGGAGCGCGTCGTATGCTGCGTCATTAATCTTTTTGCCTTTTAGTTTGGGCATTTTCAGGTCGTCGGGAGTGAGTTTCCGTAGCGTAACCTTGGTTGCTTCAATCACCACATCGCCATCGTTCAGGCTTAGTTCAAGAATAACGCCCGGCAAG
Organism: uncultured Cytophagales bacterium; assembly: GCA_963782245.1. GTDB lineage: Bacteria > Bacteroidota > Bacteroidia > Cytophagales > Spirosomataceae > Spirosoma. The sequence goes on along the minus strand of CAWAJC010000030.1, from coordinate 56,714 downwards.
CCATTGTACCGTTCAGGACCGGCGGGTACGGGGATATCCTGGGCAAACCAGGCCGTAATTTTCTGCTTTTTGATGGGGTCTTCCGTTTCGGCTTTCATGCATATGTAGCCAGCTACCTCCTTAATCTGGTCACCTATTTTCCAGGCCGGTGTATGCAGGGAATCCTCAACGATGTAGGTTTTACCGAGCATCTCCATTATATCCGTTTTCTTATCGGTCTCGAAGTTCCGGTACAGCTTATACTCCGACTGGCGCCAGGAGTATTGACCGTCTTCGGTTTCGCCCTGCTCGCTACCGTACGTGTAGAGACTCTCCTTTTCACTAAAAGCGAGCTTCATTTTCTCCTTAGACTCATCGTCGTTTTTCCAGGTCTGAGCGGCCCGGTCCTTTTGTTCCTGGTTTAGGAACGTCATCCGGGCTATTATTTTAGTCCAGTAGGTTTTGCGTTCGTAATTAACGACTCCTTCGGTATTTTGGGCGTTGGCAGCTACGGACAGCAGCAGGCAAACGATTGTTAGTAGTCTTTTCATGGTTCCCGTTTTATCGGCTGTGTTTTCTGATAGATTGTTTTCACCTCTTTCGCCATCAATATCCCCCATCCCGGCGCATTTTGGCCGTTACCCCGCGCATGTTGTACGTAAAACTAAGCATGAAATACCGGGCCAGCGTTTGCACACTGCTTTCCTGTACGTAGTTCTGCCCGGCATACTGCGAAATCTGCACATTCCGGTTCAGCAAATCAAACGCCGATAGCCGTACCTCTGCTTTCTGAGCCTTACCCAGAATGTGGTAAACCGATGCGTTCCAGATGGGAATCCGCTGGTCGAAGTTGAAGTTATCGTTTTTATTGATTCGGTAATTCAGGCTACTATTCAGGTAGATAGTGCCGGGAAGTTTCAGCGTCAGATCGCCACTGAAATTATTGTTGATCAGCGTCTGATTCTGATTCTTATTAATCGAATAGCTGGTATTGGTACGGCCAATACTGGCATTGGCATAGAAAGTCAGCCATTCGGTGGGTGTCAGATCCAGCCGGGTGCCGAACATATAATTCTGGTTGTTCGTCTGATTCAGAATCCGGTTGATATTGGTCAGGTTCTGCCCAAAATTTAGTTGGGTATTCAGGTTCAGGTTGGCCTTTGTTTTCTTGAGCGGAAAGCCAAAATTGAAATAGGAGCCGAAGTTTTTTCCACCCGTAATGTTCTCCGGTGTGGTGGTAGTTACGAGCGTAGTGGGGTCAATATCGCGGCTATACACAATCTGGTTCACGTAGTAGGAACTGTTGATATTAAGTCCCAGATTGATGAAACTGCCGGGGTTGAAATAGTAGAAACCGAGGTTTACGTTGTGCTGAAACTCGGGTAGCAGATTGGGGTTCCCCTTGTTGATATAGAGTGGGTTGGTATTGTTGATGATGGGCTGCAAATCCCGCGACGATGGAATCCGGACGTTTTTGTCGTAGCCCCCGTACAGGTACTTATTGTTCTTCAAGTCGTAATTCAGCGAAACGTTTGGAATCAGGGTCGTGAATGTTCGGTCGATGAACTGATAATCTGTCGATGCCTTATTTGGGGCAAATTCCCCGTTGAGGGTAAAATACTGCCCGGCCAGCCCCGCCGACAGGTTCAACCCCTTAAACGAATACCGGATACTGCTACCCACCCGGTTGATTGCGTAATTGTTTTTGTAGTACCGGCTCAGGGAATCATTGCGCGTTGGGCCGGCATCACCCAGGTTCAGTACGGCCCGGTCTACTTCATCGAAACGCAGGTCGAAGTTATAGAAGGTTTCCCAGTAAAACTTTTTGGCGAACGGTTCCACGTACAGCAGGCTGGCTTTGTATTCATTCCGCAGGCTATTGGTGGCCTGATCCTGCCGAATCAGGCGTATCTGATCATTGGCGGAGGTGGCTTGAAAAAACTGATTGATGGCCCTTAAATTCAAATCCCCATCATTGGTATTAATCTGATACGTAGCACTGGCTGCAAAAGAGCGGCCTTTCTTCTTGAATTTCAGCCGGTAAATCAGTGAGTTGGCCGAGCCGAACTGTCGGGAGGTACTCGTGTTGTTAGTGCTGTTTCGGGTGGAGAGAGCTTCCGCCAGCGATGCGCCATCCGTGCGGTACAAATTCTGGAGGTTTCTGATGCTGGCATTTCCGTTGTTCAGGCGACTATTATTGATAAACACAATGGTGTTCATCGAGTCGAGTTGCTTCTCAAGCCGGATATTGGCGCGGTGATTACCGTTGAAATTGACCTGATTACTGGTGTCGGCGGTACGAAATGACCCATTCGTCAGGAATGTCCGGGTGTTCTGTAGCGAGTTCAGTTCCAGCCGGGTCTGGTTGTAGTAGTAACTCGTGCTGATTTTGGTTTTCTTGGTATCGTAGTTGTAATTGGCCCCACCAGCCGCGTTGTTGGAAAAACCCTGACCATTGCCACCCGCTATCGGAATACCAAGCGTTTCGTCATTATCACCGAAGCTAAGAAACCGGCCGCTACTGAAACCAAAGTCAGCATTGTCGTTCCAGTTGAAGGAATTACTTCCTCTAAAGTCCTGATAATCATTAAAAGACAATCCCTGCTGATTGGTGTTATTCCCCAGGCCAATGACCGAAAACTGCCGCTTGGCATCGAATTTATTGTAGTTGCCCTTTATCTCAGCCCGAGCCGACAAGCCGTTGGACGCCGGACCGCCACCCGCCGTTACTTTCCCAAATCCGCCTTTTTTGAATTCCTCTTTCAGCTCCAGGTTTACCGTCTTTTCCTTCTTGCCATCCTCTACACCCGTCAGCTTCGCCTGTTCGGTTTTATCGTTATACACCTGCACTTTCGAAACGGCCATAGCCTGAAGGTTCTTGGTAGCTAGTTTGGGGTCGTTTCCAAAGAAGCTTTTGCCATCCACCGTCACCTTTTTCACCTCCTGCCCCTGCGCCCGAATATTACCGTCCTGGTCCACCTGCACACCCGGTAGTTTCTTCAATAAATCTTCCACGGTGGAGCCGGGAGGCACTTTAAAGGAAGCCGCATTATACTCGATGGTGTCGCCCCGAATGGTGAGGGGAGCCTTCGCCGTCCTGACCACGACTTCAAACAGTTCTTTGGTAATGGGTTTCATTTTCAGATCACCCAGATCCAGGACCGCGTCCGTGGCCGGTTTGATAACCTGATTATAAGGAATGAACCCAACGAACGAGATTTTCAGCACGTAGTTGCCGGACTTGATATTTTTGAAGGCGAAAGCCCCGGTGCTGCTGGCTCTGGTAAAATTGACCAGCGAAGAATCTTTGGCACTCAGCAGCATTACCGTCGATTCAGCCAGTGGGGCGGCCAGCGTATCGACCGCCCGGCCCTGCAATGTAAAACGAGCCGGGCCAGCCGGACTCTGAGCGTACAATACGCTGGTAAGCAGGCACAAAATGGCCAGTAAGTAGATGTGTTTCATGAATTAGCAAAGAGAAAGTTGACGTGGTTGATGGAACAAAACTAGAGGAATACACCAAACTATCTACATAGTTAACAAAATTTAACTAAAATTATAGTAGAAATTTTCAATGGTTGTACGCAAGACTGCTCGGTAAGGAGTCAGAAATGAGCCGGAGGGTTGCAAGCCGTATACCAAATGATGAAAAAAAAGGGCTTATTCCACACGCTCAACGAGCAATTTTTCGGATAGTACCGTGAGCCTGACTCACCAGGCCGGGGTGGGGCAATGAATACGATCAGTCAAAAAAAATTCCCGTTTCTGAACGACGTAGCGTCAATTCAAAAACGGGAATTATTTATTCGGCATACAATGCCGGTAGTAGTTACCGTAGCAACCGAACGTCGACGGCAATATCTTTTCCTTCGGCGCTTTGGCTGACCGTAAATTCAACTTCATCTTCCAGCTGCAGCTCATTAAAGTCCGTATCGACTAAACTGGTATAGTGGAAAAACAGGTTGTTGGGCGGGAAATTTACAAAGCCATACCCCGTCTTTAAACTCCGGATGGTACTTACTTTGCGCCCTTCCGGGTCATCATCAATCAGCAGCGTATCGGCCAGGTTATAATTAGGTTCATCGACTGGCGCATACGCGGACTCGTAAGCATCATTGGCCGTTAGCTCACCTCCGTTATTGAAACCCGTTCCATTACTATATGAACTCCCGTTAGCGGGCACTGCGGTAAACGATGGCCGGGTTTGGGGTTTCACGAATAAATTCTGAATGACAAGATCATTCCGGCGGCTCCGGTCATCAATCAGGGCGTGCATCCCAACGGGGTAGGATACCTCTTCCAGCAAATCCTGCGAGGTACGCGTCACTTGCTTTTCGCCCTGCTCGTTCAGAAACTCAAAATCCCAGCTCAGCACCATAATGCGCGACCCCAGGGTATTCAGTTTGCGAATCAGGGGTACGTAATCCCCATCGGACGTGATGAGCACGACGACATCGAATTTCTTGTACTGCGCCAGTTCGAATGCTTCGAGGGCCAGCCATACATCAATGCCTTTTTCCTGCCGGTATCCCTGATACGTTTTCACGGGGAGGTAGTGCGTCACCACTCCTTCCGACATCAGAATGTCATCGAAAAGGCGGTCGTAAAACAGTTGGTTACCCCGCTGATTGGCTTCGTGCGCGTTGAGTCGCCCCCGGAAATAGTGGGCATCCACAATTTGACAAAGGCGTTCGTTGACGCCTTCCTCTTCGGCTACCTGCCGACGGATAAAAGCGTGTAATCCTGAAATACTGATTCGACTGCGACGTTCGTGGGAATAGTTATAATAATTACTTACATGCAAAAAATAGTTACCGTCATAAAAAACCCCAATACGGGTCAGTGTTGATGCTGAGGGCATGTTTTACCTGGAATTATGTAGTTGTATAAATAATGAGAGAATACACAAAAAATCCTCTTTAAGGTTGGGTGATAATAGATAGTATGCACTCCTATAGAAACAAAAAAATCAGTATAAAGCCTGTTTATTCGTATGAATCAAAGATAAAAGAAGCAATTGGGACTAGCGGATTGACTGCCTGTTTATTTACTCTTTAACCGGTACTCACTAGACGAAAAAGAACTGCTAAACTTACCCGTAAACATATACCAAGAACAAATCAATGCTAACGGCAATGGAAATAGGCCAAATGTCAGCCCGCAAATTTAGTACTTTTTTATAAGCATCGCAGCAGACATGTATCTTTGCGGCTTATTAAAGCCACTATGCAAAAAATTCTGTTTATCGACCGCGATGGTACGCTTATTCTGGAACCCCAGCCCGACCAGCAGGTTGATTCATTGGCCAAACTCGACTATATCCCGAAAGCAATTTCGGCCATGCGCCGGATTGCCGAAGAAACTGATTATGACCTGGTGATGGTGACCAATCAGGATGGCCTGGGCACCGATTCGTTTCCCGAAGACACCTTCTGGCCTGCTCATAACAAAATGCTGGCCACGTTTGCGGGTGAAAATATCCATTTTTCAGCGGTCCACATCGACCGCCATTTCCCCCGCGACAACGCCCCTACCCGCAAACCGGGTACCGGCATGCTTACCCGCTATTTTTCGGACAATTACGACCTGGCAAACAGCTACGTTATTGGCGACCGGCTTACCGATGTGCAACTGGCTATCAACCTGGGGGCCAAAGCCATTCTGTTTCTTCCCCCCAATGGGCTGGATACGGTACAAACCGCCGACGTTGGTGGGCTGACCGATGAGATGCAGCAGGCTATCGCACTCAAAACCGACGACTGGGATGAGATTTATGAATTTCTGCGTTTACCTGCCCGCATAGTCACTGTTGAGCGCAACACGAAGGAGACAAAGATTCAGGTTACCCTCAATCTCGATGGAACCGGTAAGGCCGACATTCATACGGGGCTCGGTTTTTTCGATCACATGCTGGATCAGGTGGCCAAACACTCGGGTGCCGACCTGACCATTCACGTTGACGGCGACCTGCACATCGACGAACACCATACCATTGAAGATACAGCCCTGGCCCTCGGCGAAGCCTACCGACGCGCCCTCGGCGATAAGCGGGGCATTAGTCGCTACGGTTTTCTGTTGCCCATGGATGAAGCACTGGCGCAGGTAGGCATCGATTTTTCGGGGCGCCCCTGGCTGGTTTGGCAGGCGGAATTCCGGCGGGAGAAAATCGGCGACATGCCCACGGAGATGTTCTTCCATTTCTTCAAATCCTTCTCCGATACCGCCCTGTGTAACCTGAACATCAAGGTAGAAGGGGATAACGAACATCACAAGATAGAAGCCATTTTCAAAGCGTTCGCTAAATCCATCAAGATGGCCGTTCGGCGGGATATCAACGAACTGGATAACCTGCCCAGTACGAAGGCGTTTTGTAAAAAGAACCTGTAAGGTCTTTGATGACCTTACAGGTTTAAATGCTCTGTACTTTTGTGTCTGAATTCAACTGATACCTCGATATGGATTTATCAACTCCTTTAACACTTCTGTTCTACGCTGTTCTGCTGGTGGCTGCGTTTATAACGGGCCGGTGGCTAGAGCGTAACGACCGGAAGTATTAATTTCAGTGAACAGTTACCAGTAATACAGTTGTGCAGTAACATCGATTGCACTACTGATACGCTGTTAACTGCTAACTGTTCACTAATATGCTGGGTGCTCTCACCCGATGGTTATTTAAAAGCGCCGGGTGGCGGATTGTCAGGCCCGGTTCCCACCGTACCCAAAGCTATTTGGGTAGTAGCCCCCCATACGTACCAACTGGGATTTTCTGATCGGCCTGGGCATTCGCCCAACCATTCATATCTGGATTGAGTACCTGGCCAAAAGCTCCTTGTTTACCTGGTATTCGGGCTGGCTTTTTCGGGCGCTGGGTGGCAAACCCGTCTACCGCGATAAATCCCATAATCTGGTCGATGCCATGGCCGACGTGTTTCAAGCAGCACGAGCACGCTGCACGTTTGCATTGCGCCCGAAGGCACCCGCAGCAATGTTTCCACGTTGAAAACAGGTTTCTACTACATTGCGCTGAAAGCGAAGGTTCCCCTTATTCTGGTTGGCTTCGACTGGCCCCGAAAGCTGGTATTGCTGAGCGAACCGCTCTATGTTACCGGTAACTACGCGGCCGATATGCTTCCTTTCTACCAGTTTTTCTCGCAGGTGCAGGGTGTAAAAAAAGACTGGCTGAAACGTTGGGAAGAAACGGGCGTCATTGAATAGCCAACCGGTCGCGTTTAACTCAGCCGGTCTTTGAAACTTTCGTAGCCGTACGATTTCACCAACTGGAACTCTTCCGATCTCTTTCCAGATACCAATAGACGGCAGATTCACCCCGTTGAAGGTGGTGGTTTTCACCATCGTGTAGTGAATCATGTCGTCGAACACGATTTTATCCCCAATTTCGAGCGGTTTGTCGAATGAATAATCGCCCATGAAATCACCGGCCAGGCAGGTCATCCCCCCAGTCGGTAGGTTGGTTTGCCGGCAACCGGCTCATGGTATGAATCAATAATTCGGGGTTTGTACGGCATTTCGAGCGTATCGGGCATGTGGGCCGCAAAGGACGTATCCAGGATTACAACGTCAATACCCTGACTATCAATCACATCAAGCACCGTTGATACCAGCACCCCCGTTTGCCAGGCAATGGCCGAGCCTGGCTCCATAATAATATCCACGTTGTATTTCTGCCGAAACGTCATTAGCAGGCCAATCAGGTGATTAGTATCGTAGCCTTCGCGGGTCATCAGGTGTCCTCCGCCTAAATTAACCCATTTAGCCTGGTGCAGTAAAGCACCAAACCGGCTTTCGAGGGCTTCCAGCGTTCGCTCCAGCGTAAAAGAGTCGTTTTCACAAAGAGTATGAAAGTGTATACCTTCCAAACCGTCGGGCAGTTGGTCCGGAAGCTGGTCGCGGGTAGCGCCCAGCCGGGAACCGGGTACGCAGGGGTTATACATATCAGTGGCTACTTCGGAGTACTGCGGATTAACCCGGATACCGCACGACACCTTCCCCACCGCCCGACTACCGAACCGCTCCCACTGACTCCACGAATTGAACGTCAGGTGACTACTACGTTCTACTACTTCATCAAAACTATCCTCCTGATAGGCAGGAATATAGGCGTGCGCTTTTACGCCCATGTACTCGTTGACGAGTTTGATTTCGTTGAGCGAACTGGCCGTGGCTCCGCTCAGGTACTCGCGCACCAGCGGAAAGGCACTGTACATCGAAAAGCCTTTCAGGGCCAGAATAATGGTTACGCCAGCGGCCTTCTGGACGGAGTCGATTAGTGCCAGATTTCGGCGGAGTTTGGCTTCTTCCAGAACGAAGCAGGGCGACGGAATGAGGTGTTCCGCTCCGACGTACTGGTCGGTACGGTTTATCTGGTTTAATAACGTCGTGTTCATGCCGCAAAGGTACGGCATCTATACTTTGTTGGTCTTGGATAATAGGTGTAGGGGATGTTAAAAAAAATAGGCAGGCTGTATTTCACCCGGAGGGTAACCGCGCCAGTAATGCCCGACTGACTGCCGGGTATCCAGCGGGGCATGGCCTTAACAACACGTATGGCCTCCTCATCGCAACCATAATCCAGTCCCCGCAACACCTGCACATCGGTCATTCTGCCGTCATTTCAATAATGAATGACACGAAACCCGGCCTTTTATACGTGCCTTTTGCGCTTCAGGTGGATACCGGACATTTGTCAGTAAGTAATTTTTCATGCCTAACACAGCCGCCCGGAAATTCGGGCTGTTGCTCCACGATGGTATAAACGGTGGTATCGAGCGGAGTTAGTCTTTGGGCAAAACCAATCCGCTCTCAAAAGTAGTAACCAGTGAAAGTTAGTGCCCGAAGAAATGATAGCCAACGAATAGGATAACGGATGACGAATACGGAGTAAGTGGTGTAGTATTAAGTGCAAAAGGAGCCTATTTTTCACAAACCATTACTCCAGCGAAAACGAGATGGGCAGGTTGAATTTCACCCGCACCGCCCGGCCCGACTGCCTGCCGGGTTGCCAGCGGGGCATGCTGCTGACGACCCGCCGGGCTTCTTCGTCACAGCCAAACCCGATACCCTTTAGCACCTGCACGTCCGTCAGGCTACCGTCGGTGTTGACAACAAAACTCACATACACCCGTCCCGAAACACCAGCAGCAGCGGCCTGACGGGGGTAGTTCAGGTTTTTGCCCAGGAAGTTTCGCAGGCCATCCATCCCGCCCGGGAAAACGGGCTGCTGTTCTACCGTGACGAAAGGCTCTTCCGTTTTCGGCGCTACCTCAAGGGCTTTTTCCCGTACGGTTGGCTGGCTGGCTTCGGGGGGTGCGATGATGGCTATATCACCCGTACCCTCAGCGGTTTCGGTACCAGAAGTAGCCTCCCTGAGCTGATCCGTTGTCGGGGGTAAAGTCTCCTCCACAACATCGGCTTCGGGCATCACTACGGGGGGAAGATTCCGAACGGTACTGACCGCTGGGGCGGGGTCGGTTGGGGGGATGGGAATGGGTTGTTCGGCAGGCGGTTCTTCCACGTGTTGAAGGACTACCTCCGTCATCGACTGCCTGTTCTGGCTTAGTGCCTGGGGCCAGAAACAGTTGTAGAGGGTAGGCAAAAAAAGGCCGAGCAAAAATAAACCGACGCCCAGCCATAAAGCGCGGCTGAGGGTCGGTTTGTACTGCTGGCGCAGGGCAAAGGCCCCGTAGGCCCGGTGGCGGGACTGAAAAATAAGGTCGTCGTAGGTAAGAGCGGCCGTTTCCGGTGTATTGTTCGGGATACATAGCGTTGTTGGTTTGTACCGGGTTGATGCCCGCCACCGCTACTTTCCACAATTGCCCTCAAAAGCTGTCGTATTTCTGCACGAGTTGAATGGCGTCGTTTTCAGTTTTGCCGCTCAAGTTGTTTTGTTTCGCAAACGCCTTCAATTCATCGGTATGGGCACCCAGGGCGTCGATAATGGCCTTGTCGGACAGCTTCACTTTTTCCAGCGTCTGGTCCGGTTTGAGAATGTAGTAGGAAACGGCGTTTCTGAATTCGTCGTAGCGCGTTCCTTCGGAGTACGGGTTTTTATAATCGGCGGTTTTAATCGTTTTTACAATTCGTTTGAGCAGGGCCGATTTATCCTGGTACAGCACCAGAAAGTACCCTTCTTTCAGGGCTTCATCGTTGGTTTTGGCCGTTGGAATACGGCGAAACGTGTACACCTGCCCCGCATCGTTCCTGAACTGAAACGATTTAACCTGACTGGCATTCACAATAATCGAGTCATTGCCAGACCGCGGACGGAGTAGAATCAGGTGTTGCCGATACGCGTCAAATTTTATGGGTACCTCCTGGTAATGCGGTCCGGCTACCATTTCAATTTGCCCTTTGTGCCACTCCGGCAGGAAATAAGGCGTTCCCCGAAGGCCCTCGTAGCGGTTGTCGATGGCGTTGATCAGTATATTTCCCCCCGATCCCACTACCTGGTTGGTAGACTGGTACGTTTCGTAGATAGTGCGCTGATCGTTCGGGCTAGCCGGTCGGTTTTGTCTGGCTTTGGTTGTATCGGCAGTTTGGGCGGACGCACTCAAAAGAGTGAGCAGGACGCAGATGGTCAGGAACAGAACTTTCATAGGACAGGTGATTGACAGAGACCAGCGGAACCAGGCGAATGCCGGGTTTTACTTATAACGAAAAATCCTGCCTTGTTGTAAAGCAGGATTCTCGTTTTGCCTGATTTTTGTTAGTTCGGGTACTCGTGCGGCAGGGCGGCATTCACCTGCTCGTTTACCGGAAGCCCCTGCTTGTTCATTTGTTCGATAAACGGGTCGGGGTCCAGTTCTTCGCAGTTCCAGACGCCGGGCTTCATCCATACGCCGGTCAGCATGAGCATGGCCCCGATCATGGCCGGAACGCCCGTTGTGTAGCTAACGGCCTGCCCGCGCACTTCGCGGTAGGTTTCGGCATGGTCGCAGTTATTCCAGATGAAGTACGTGCGTTCTTCGTCATCCTTCATGCCTTTGATCTGGCAGCCGATACTGGTTTGCCCGGTATAGTTCTCGCCGAGAGTATCGGGGGCGGGCAGTACGGCTTTCAGAAACTCAAGGGGCACAATATCCATCCCGTTGAATTTTATGGGGTCGATGCGGGTCATGCCCACATTTTGCAGCACGTCCAGGTGCGTCAGGTACGCCTGCCCGAAGGTCATCCAGAACCGCGCCCGCTTCAGGGTCGGGAAGTTCTTCACCAGCGATTCCAGTTCTTCGTGGTACAGCACGTAGACTCCCGTTCCCCAATGCCGGGGTACGCGATGGGTTTGTGGATGCTCATAGCCGGAATTTCGATCCATTCGCCATTTTCCCAGTAGCGGCCCGGCTGCGTAATTTCCCGGATGTTGATTTCGGGGTTGAAATTGGTCGCGAAGGCTTTGCCGTGATCCCCGGCGTTGCAATCCACAATGTCCAGGTAATCCATTCGGTCGAAGTGATGCTTGGCGGCATAGGCCGTAAACACCTGGGTAGCGCCGGGGTCGAAACCGCATCCCAGCAGGGCCATTAGCCCCGCCTTTTCAAAACGTTCTTTGTAGGCCCACTGCCAGCTATACTCAAATTTAGCGACGTCTTTGGGTTCATAATTGGCGGTATCCATGTAGTGAACGCCCGCTTCCAGACAGGCATCCATAATGGGCAGGTCCTGATACGGCAGTGCCACATTGATTACCAGTTCTGGATTGAATGAGTTGATCAGGGCCACCATATCGGGAACGACGTCGGCATCGACCTGACTGGTTTGAATTGCTACCCCGTGCATTTCCTTAATTTCGGCCGCAATCCGGTCGCACTTTGCTTTGGTACGGCTGGCCAGCATAATGGACGTAAAAACGTTGCTGTTCATGGCGCATTTATGCGCCACAACGCTGCCTACACCACCGGCTCCAATAATGAGCACCTTTGCCATCTGTCTGAATTTAGTTGATTGAGTATTTTTTACCGAGAGCAAAGATAGGTAAAGTCGGGTACCGGCTACGGGATATGTTGATTTCTGCTGCTGGCCACGAAAGAGCAAAAAAGGGCGACTCCTCAACAAATACTTAGTATATTTGTTAAGTAGACAAGGCTCATCTCAAACGATACCCAGCATGAAAATCATCTCTTCTTCTGACTCGACCGCTACGTTTGAACTAGCTATTTTAGGATATAGTACCATTACTAAAAGCTGGCGGGACCGCAACCGGCTACAGTGTCGGTTTTCAACGCTTTGGGGGCAGAAGTCAGACACCCATTCGGCTCCCCTGCAAACCTGGGAAATCCGGCGTTTGCTGAGTGGATTACAACTACTCTGGACAAAAGCTACCCACCACCTGACCCTTACCTTCTCGGAGCCGGGCCTGAGTCTGGATGCGAAAGTGTTGCCAGATAATGCGTTTCGCCTGCAAATTCAGTTAGATCGTGATCTGACCCCCTCGTGGCATAAGTACCCCGATTTTCCGATGAAGATGGATATCTTTCTAAGCCGGGATCAGCTACAGGAGGCCATTCAGGAACTGGCCTGTCAGGTTGAATCCTACCCGGAGCGATGAATATCGATTTTGCTCGTTAACCGACAGCCTTACTGATCAGTAGGCTCCGACACCCAGTAAATCCGTTATCAGTAAATCAAGTCATTTTTAACGTCACCATGCGTTCCCAATCTTCTTTGTGAAAACGCTGTTGAGGTTAAGAGCGGCTTCTGTGTACTGTGTAAGCCCATTTTCCCTTTTGCTAATTATTGTTACAAACTTCAGATGAATGGTTGACAACACAACGCCTAATATCCATATTTGTAACTATTACTTACAGACTGGTGAATCACCTGATTCCCCTATCATGAACAAACCTGATACGAACTAAAAACTGTATAATTCTATGAAAGTCGTTAAGCGCAGAAATCGCCAGATGACCATGGAACGCATCCTGCGTGCAATGGGCGACGTGATGGCCGAACGGGGTACCGATAAAGCAGGAATCAACGCCGTTGCCGACCGGGCGGGTGTGAACAAGGTGCTTATCTATCGGTACTTTGGTGGCTGGAACGGTCTGCTGGAAGCTTACGTCCAACGGGGATTTTTCCTGTCGATGTTTAACGAGAAATTTCTGGATTCGGTACCGAATAACCTGGCACCCGAAGCGCGCAGCAAGGCGTGGTCAGAGTACACCATTCAGTTTATGCGCGAGTTCCGAAGCCGTAAGTCATCGCAGGAACTGATCCGCTGGGAAATGTCGAACGGAGGCACCGAACTGGCCCGCCGACTGGCCGATTTCCGCGATCAGTCGTACAGCAACATGGTGAGCAAGCTGGCCCCTTACTCTGATTTCGACCCCACGGCCATTACCAGCCTGATGGTGGCGGCCGTTACGCACATTGTACTTACCAGCGACCAGCGCGATCACATCGGCGACATTGACCTTCGCTCCGATGCGGGCTGGGAACGGCTGGAAAAGGCTATCCGTCGGATTTATTCCAGCCTGAGTATCGCCCTCGAACGGGAAAATACCAAGCAGACAGAGTAATTTGCGGTGGCGCTGAGCGGGTCTGCTAACTACGCTGCCTGACGATAAACCTTACTCAAAACAACCAACTTTATCTATTCATTATCGACTCGATCTCGTCGGCTTCGACCGGAATAGTTGCCATCAGGTCACTATTGCCGGATTCCGTTATCAGCACGTTGTTTTCCAGCCGAATGCCTAGCTTTTCTTCGCGTATATAAATTCCTGGCTCTACCGTAAACACCATTCCCGGTTCCATCTTTCGGTACTTGTTGCCCACATCGTGTACATCGAGACCCAGAAAGTGCGAGGTGCCGTGCATAAAATATTTTTTGTATAAAGGGGTATCGGGATCCTGCTTGGCCACTTCTGCCCTGTCCAGCAGGCCCAGTCCAATCAGTTCGGACTCCATCACCTGCCCTACTTCCCGATGGTACTCATCCCACAGGTTGCCGGGCCGCAGCATCTGGGTGGCTTCTTTCATTACCCGCAATACGGCGTCATACACCGCCCGCTGCCGAGGAGAAAATCGGCCGTTAACGGGCACCGAGCGAGTCATGTCGGCATTGTAGTTGGCATATTCCGCCCCAATATCGAGCAGAATAACGTCCCCATCCTGGCACTGCGCACTGTTATCAATGTAATGCAATACGCAGGCATTGGCACCCGAGGCAATAATGGGACTGTAGGCCGCTACCGCGCGAACGGTTCCTGAGGAACTCGTGCATCATCTCGGCCTCAATCTCATACTCCCAAACGCCCGGTTTAATGAATGCCCAGCAGCCGGCGGAACATCGTTGTCTGTGATGTCGATAGCTTTTTGAATGAGAGGCAACTCCTGCGGCTGTTTTATGGCCCGCAACTGATGCATGAGCGGAGCCAGCCGTTCCAGCCGGTGGAGTGGGTACTTCTGCCGGAATTCATCCGACGTACCGGGCATCCTGGGTTTGCACAGCCATGCCCGCCCGGGTATGTTCGTTGGTGTTCAGGTACACACAATCGGCTTCGTACACCAGCTGGATAAAAACTGGTCTCGAACTGATTCATCCAGTAAATCTGCTTCTGCGGGATACCGGTCACCTGCTCAGCCTCAGCCTTGGTTAGTTTGTGGCCTTCCCATATTTCGATGAGTTCGCTGGTTTCGCGCAGAAACAGCACTTCCCGGAATTTAGGGTCGGGATGTTCGGGGAAAAGTACCAGCCGGGTTTCTTCCTGGTCGACACCACTGAGGTAAAAAAGGTCGTTGTTCTGCCGAAAGGTCATCGTACCGTCGGCGTTGGTCGGCATAATGTCATTGGCGTTGAGTACTACCAGTGATTTAGGTTTCAGCAGTTGGGTAAGGCGCTGACGATTGGTAATGAAAAGCTGGTTGTCAATGGGCAAATAACGCATGCGTCCGACGGTTGAGGCTTATTTTCTGATTAATTTTGCAAATTAACGCAAAACCGTAACAGTTCGTGCGGGTTTCGATGTTTAGTCCTTCACGGGTTTTTAACCCCGACAAACTGTGTATTTCTTGCCTAAACCGACCAGAATGCTTCGACTCACTGCTTTTCTCTGCCTCTTCATCACGTTTGCAGAGGCACAGCATACCGCCCCCAAATACTGGCTAGTACTCCGCGATAAAGAACAGCAGTCCGCTCCGGCCCTTCGCAGCAATCCCTACTACAGCGCAAACAGCAACAGTTGCCGCTGGACGAAACCGACTTGCCGGTATCAACGGCCTATCTGAATCAGTTGAAACAAGCGGGTATCCAGCCCGTTTGTCAGTCGCGCTGGCTCAATGCCGTATCCGCTCGGCTCACCACCGATCAATACGCACGGGTTTCGGACTATGCCTTTTGTCAAAGAGATTCAGGCCATCGACCCGGCCATTGTCATTACGTCTATCGGCGTACCGGCCAACCCGCAGACTGGCTCCGGTAATGACCCAGATTCAGGCTCCCGATTTTACGCAGGCCGGTTTGACGGGTCGATTCGTTAACATTGGCATTATCGATGCCGGATTTTTTGGAGCTGATTCGGCCAGTGCGCTCAAGCATGTATTTTCCCGCGACGGGGTGAAACGGGTACGTGATTATGTCAACGAAAAGAAAACGCACGGCAACCTGTTCCGTACGCTGGAAACCATGTCCGATTTCCACGGTACGGAAGTCATGGCCGCCATTGCGGGGAACGACCCCACCGAAAACATTCAGTTTGGCATGGCTACGGATGCTACGTTTTACCTGGCCCGTACCGATCAGGGCAACCGCGAATACCGGGGCGAAGAAGATAACTGGGTATCGGCCATGGAGTGGATGGATAGCCTGGGTGTGCGGCTCATCAACACCTCGCTGGGCTACGCTAAGGGCATGAGCGACCCGAAGGAAAATTACGAACCCAGCCAGATGGATGGCCACACAAGCCTGATTAGCCGGGCCGCCCAGATTGCTGCCGACAAAAAAGGCATTCTCATCATTGTATCGGCCGGGAATGAGGGCGAAGACCGGTCGTGGCGCATCATCAGCACCCCTGCCGATGCGCAGGGTGTACTGGCCATCGGGGCCACCAACGGCCGACTCTGGAACCGGATTGGCTACAGCAGCATCGGGCCGGAAGAACTCCCCTATCTAAAACCAAATGTATCGTGCTTTTCGCTGTATGGCACCTCGCTGTCGGCACCGGTCATTACGGGCTTTGCCGCCTGTATCATGCAGGCTAACCCCAAACTAACCAACAAGGAGGTGATGGACATCATCGAAAAATCGTCGCATCTGTACCCCTATGGTAATAATTACGTCGGCTATGGGGTACCGCAGGCATCGCGGGCACTGGCCCTGCTCCGAAATCAGAATTCGCCGGCAACGGCCCGGTCGGTGAAAGCCAGCGGCAAAACACTGACGTTACCCGTTGAGACCACAGAAGTCTATTGTGTCCGTCTTTCACAAGAAAGACGCCACCCACGTACTGAATCAGGAAACGGGTAAAGTGACCAACGGCAAACTCACCCTGCGCCGGTCTAATGGCGAAAAACAGACAACGGTCGATCTGAAGAAAGAAGTAATCGAGGTGATTTGGGAGTGAGAACAACCTAACGGCTTACAAATACGCCCCTTTGCTCAGGTAATTCTTCACGTAATCGGCGATACCGTCTTCGAGCGAAGAGAAGTGCTTCTGGTACCCGATGGAACGAAGCTTGGACATGTTCGCCTGGGTGAAATACTGGTATTTGTCGCGTATATCGACGGGGGTGTCGATGAAGTCAATTTGGGGTTCCAGATCGAGGGCGGAAAACGTGTTCTTAGCCAGATCGAGGAAAGTGCGGGCTTTGCCGCTACCGAGGTTATAGATACCGGAGTTTCGCCGGTGGTGCATCAAAAACAGGCAAACGTCCACTACGTCCTTTACGTAAACGAAATCGCGCATTTGCTCACCATCGGCGAAATCAGGGTTGTGCGAACGGAATAGCTTCATGCCCCCCGACTGCTTAATCTGGTTGTATGCGTGAAAAATAACGGATGCCATCCGGCCTTTGTGGTATTCATTGGGGCCGTATACATTGAAGAACTTCAGGCCCGCCCAGAAGAAAGGTTTCCGCTCCTGTTCCAGCACCCAAATGTCGAATTCATTCTTCGAGTCGCCGTACGGATTGAGTGGTTTCAATTGCGGAATAAGTGACTCATTATCATCATAGCCCAGCTCGCCCAAGCCATAGGTAGCGGCCGAAGAAGCGTATACCATGGGTATCTGGTACTCAATGCAGCGGTGCCAGATTTGTTTGGAGTATTCAACGTTCAGGTGCTCAAAAATTTCCCGGTCAAACTCGGTCGTATCGGTGCGGGCACCGATATGAAAAATGAACTCTACCTCCTGATAATTCTGGTCGAGCCAGTCGAAGAAAACCTCCCGATCTACCCGTTCCTGAATACGTTTACCGGCCAGATTTGCTTCTTTTTCGGGATATGAAAAATCATCAACGGCAATAATGAAATTGAAGTTTTCCTGATTCAACCTACTGATTAAACAGCTCCCAATAAACCCGGCGGCTCCCGTAACGATAATCATAAACTGGTGGTCGTAAACGTGTTCGTGTTGATAACTAGCTAAGTATCACTTTAAACTAAATAAAACAGGCTGTAAAGATACATGTTTTAAATCGGAGAATAGAATAGCGTATTCAGAGATTAAATTGTACATTTCCTATAGAGCACACAATACAAGCTAGTTTCATATATGCAAATTTTCTATTTCACTGAGGGTCATTCCCTTTGTATCTTTGTGCCTTATTTTTCAAACCGGCGTTTCTGGCAACCGCCCCATCTAAACCAGACGAATGGTCTATATCAATCGAATTGAACATTTCAACGCGGCCCACCGGCTTTACAATCCGGCCTGGTCGGAAGAGCGGAACAAAGAAGTTTTTGGTCCCTGTGCGAACATAAACTGGCACGGCCATAATTTTGAACTGATCGTAACGGTCAAAGGAGAACCCGACCCCGATACGGGGTTTGTAATCGACCTGAAATTGCTGGGCGACATCGTCAGGCGGGAGGTTATTGAGAAGGTGGATCACAAAAACCTGAACCTCGATGTCGATTTTATGCATGGTAAAATGGCCAGTTGCGAAATCTTCATCATGGAGATATGGAAGATTCTGGAACGCGCCCTCGAACCCGTTACGGATGCGCATCTGCACCAGCTTCGGCTGTACGAAACCCCGAAGAACTTTGTCGATTATTTTGGGGAGTAAACGTTATTTGTCATTGACGGTCACTAGCTTCGCATTACAAAATGGTCATTGATTGTCATATAAAAACGACTGCGTGACCAGGAATGACGGGAAGCAATTGACTAAAAATGACATACTACCTAATTGCTGGTGAACGCTCCGGCGACCTGCATGGTGCTAACCTGATCCGGGCCATTCGCTCCCACGACCTTCAGGCCAGTTTTCGGGCTTATGGCGGAGACCAGATGGAAGCCGCCGGGGCCACGCTGGTGTGCCATTATCGCACCATGGCCTTCATGGGTTTTCTGGAGGTCGTAAAGAATCTGAGAACGATCCGGCGTAACCTGCGCGAGTGCCAGACCGATTTGCTGGCCCACCGGCCCGATGTGCTCATTCTAATTGATTATGCCGGTTTCAACCTGCGCATGGCCCGCTTTGCCAAACGGCATGGCATTCCTGTTTTTTATTACATATCGCCCAAAGTGTGGGCCTGGAATCAGCGCCGGGCATTGACCATCAAAGCCACCGTCGATCGGTTGTTTACGATTCTGCCCTTCGAAACCGAATTCTTTGCCCGGTATGACTTCAAGGTCGAGTACGTTGGCAACCCGCTGTTCGATGCGCTGGCCGAGTTCCGGCCAGACCCGGCCTTCCGGGAGAAACTGGGCTTATCGGAACAGCCGATCATTGCGCTCCTACCCGGTAGCCGTCATCAGGAAATTACGGCCATCCTGCCCATTATGCTGCGGGTTACCCGGCAATTTCCCGACTATCAGTTTCTGGTGGGCACCGTCAGCAACCTGCCCGCCACGCTTTACGACGACTTTCTGGTTAACTACCCCACGGTAAAGCGCGTAGATGACGCTGCGTATGACCTGTTGCACGTAGCCACAGCCTCACTGGTTACCTCGGGAACCGCTACGCTCGAAACTGCCCTGCTCAACGTACCGCAGGTAGTGTGCTATAAAACAACGGTAGTGTCCTATGCTATTGCCAAACGGTTGATTGCGGTTCCGTTTATCTCACTCGTCAATTTGATTGCCGACCGGGAAGTGGTGAAAGAGTTAATTCAAAACGAGTTTACCCCAGACCGGGTTGCGACCGAATT
Organism: uncultured Cytophagales bacterium; assembly: GCA_963782245.1. Lineage (GTDB taxonomy): Bacteria > Bacteroidota > Bacteroidia > Cytophagales > Spirosomataceae > Spirosoma. The sequence continues at coordinate 37,408 of CAWAJC010000030.1, read as the reverse complement.
ACGCGCTATTTTGCCGGGTCAACCGGGTCGGGATACCCAACTGGCCGGGTACGCGGAAGTGCTGCAAAAAATGGGTGAGCCGGGCGCGTCAGAACGGGCGGGAAAGCTAATGGTGGATGCCTTAGGGGAGATGATTTCCTAGCTTTTCAGCACGAAACTTTCCCCAATATACCCGCCTACAGCATCACTATTTTGTTTCGCATCAACTGCACCTGCCCGTTTTTCTCCATCTGTTTCAGCAAACGGGATATCACTTCACGCGAGGTAACTAATTCCTGGGCAATGTCTTCGTGGGTGATGGACAACACGCTGCACTGGCAGTTGGCCACCTTCTTCTGCAGGTAAACCAATAATCGCTCATCAAGCTTATGGAAAATCACCTCGTCGATGGTTTCGAGCAGGTTATCGAATCGTTTCTGGTAGGTCTGAAAAACAAACTGTTTCCAGGTCGAGAAGCGACACATCCATTCATCCACCTTTTCGACGGGGATACCAATCATGGTTGTCTCTTCCTCAACAACGGCCGTAATTTCGCTCTGCTTGGTTCCCAGGCAACAGGTGAGAGACATAGCACAGGCATCCAACCCGCCCAGATAGTAGAGTAGGGCTTCACGCCCTCCCTGGTCGGGCCGCATTATTTTGACGGAACCTGTTAAAATGATGGGAACCGAGCGGATAAACTCGCCGGGCCGGATGAGGTATGAGCCAACCGGGGCATCTTTCAACTGCCCGGCCTGAGCCAGTTCCTGCAACAAGGCATACTCAAAGCGCCCCTGAAAAACCTCCTGTAAATACTCGACCGTTAGTTTCATGTTTTCTCCAGCGCATCATTACCCAACAGCAGCGTGGTAAAAACGTCTGGCGTAATAACCGTTTAGTTTCCGGTTAGATTCATACAACGCATAACTTACCGACGGCAGGAATAGGATGGCCCTGCCAGTAATTGACCGGATAGCCGACTCGTCAATTACTGGCAGGGCCATCAACCGCTTGCGGTTCAGGGTAGTTACCCAGGCAAGCGAAACTAATTTTTTAAAGAAAGCGGGCCTGACAGGCCCGTTACCTGTTAAACTCCCGATGGTAAGCGGCTTTATAAAGCTCTTCTTCGGGCAGGCTTTTAAAATAATCATACGTGATGCGCAAACCCTCTTCACGCGATCACTTTTGGCTCCCAGTCCAGAATCGCTTTGGCCTTCGTAATATCGGGCTGACGCTGTTTTGGATCATCCATCGGCAGGTCTTTGAAGATTAATTGCTGCTTTGTACCGGTGAGTTTGATAATCTCTTCGCCAAACTCTTTAATCGTAATTTCCGACGGGTTACCAATGTTGACCGGATACGCGTAATCGCTCAGCAACAGGCGATAAATTCCTTCTACCAGATCATCGACGTAGCAGAACGAGCGCGTCTGGCTACCATCACCAAAAACGGTCAGGTCTTCGCCACGCAGAGCCTGTCCGATGAAGGCGGGCAATACCCGGCCGTCATTCAGGCGCATCCGTGGGCCATAGGTATTAAATATCCGCACAATACGGGTTTCCAGACCTGATAAGTATGGTAAGCCATCGTCATGGCTTCCTGAAAACGCTTGGCCTCATCGTACACTCCGCGCGGCCCAACCGGATTTACATTGCCCCAATATTCTTCAGTTCTGGGGGTGAACGTTTGGGTCACCATACACTTCCGACGTAGAGGCAATCAGCACCCGTGCTCCTTTCACCCGCGCCAGACCCAGGCAGTTGTGAATACCCAGCGAGCCAACTTTCAGGGTTTGAATCGGGATTTTCAGGTAATCGATCGGGCTGGCAGGCGAGGCAAAATGCAGGATATAATCCAGTTCACCCGGTACGTGGATGAACTTGGATACATCGTGATGGTAAAACTCGAAATTAGGCAGATGGAACAGGTGTTCGATGTTACGGATGTCGCCCGTAATGAGGTTATCCATCGCTATCACGTGGTAGCCTTCTTTGATAAACCGGTCGCACAGGTGCGACCCCAGAAATCCGGCACCGCCGGTAATTAGTACACGTTTCATTTTTTCGTTTATGAATTACACAGAGATTTATAGTAATACACGATTGTCGTAACATGTACAGTAATATACTGAGTATTCGTTATCGATGTGCCACAAACCATAAACTGATTTATACTTTTTGCTCAACCGGTGCCAGAACCGCTTCGCGGCCAACGCTGTAATAAGTATAATTCTGCTTCACGCATCTGGTCAAGTTCATACACGTTCCGACCATCAAAGATCACTTTGCTTTTCATCAGCAGGTTCATCTTGTCGAAATCAGGCGTGCGGAACAGGGGCCATTCAGTAATGATCAAGAGGGCATCGGCGTCATCCAGAGCCGCATATTGCGTATGCGCGTAGGTAACTGGAATTACCCAGTTGCATTACGCACGTTGTCCATTGCTTCGGGATCATAGACCGTAACTTTCGCCCCGGCATCCAGTAACGCCCGGATGTTATCCAGGGCGGGTGCTTCGCGAATATCATCGGTGTAAGGTTTGAACGCCAATCCCCAGACGGCAATAGTTTTTCCTTTCAAGTCGCCCTCGAAGTGGTTCAGCATCAAGCGGTATCATCTTGATTTTCTGCTCGTAGTTCACTTCCATCACCGATTTCAGCACTTTAAAATCGTAGTCGAAATCTTTAGCCGTTTTCGCCAGTGCCTGTACATCTTTGGGAAAACAGCTACCGCCGTAGCCAATGCCGGCAAACAGAAACCGCTTGCCAATGCGGCTATCCGTACCAATACCCCGACGAATATCATCAACGTTGGCACCTGCCCGTTCGCACAGGTTGGCAATCTCGTTCATGAACGTGATTTTGGTGGCCAGGAACGCATTGGCGGCATATTTGGTCATTTCGGCCGAGCGCTCGTCCATAAAAATGACGGGGTTGCCCTGCCGCACCAGCGGAGCATACAATTTGTTCATAACGCCCTTTGGCCCGCTCCGATTTCGTCCCGATCACCACCCGGTCGGGTTTCATGAAGTCTTCAACGGCTACGCCTTCCCGCAAGAATTCGGGGTTCGATACCACGTCGAAATCCACCTTGGCGTTTTCGGCAATATGCGCGTGTACTTTCTCGGCCGTGCCAACGGGCACCGTACTTTTGTCGACAATAACAGCATACTGGCTAAGAATAGGGCCAAGGTCGCTGGCTACTTTCAGGATGTACTTCAGGTCGGCAGACCCATCTTCGCCCGGAGGGGTGGGCAGGGCCAGGAAGATAACTTCTGCATCTTTGATCCCTTCTTCGAGATTCGTTGTAAATACGAGACGGCCTTCTTCTACGTTCCGATGGAACAGGATTTCCAGGCCTGGTTCGTAGATGGGTACAATGCCATTGTTTAATTTCTCAACTTTTCGCTCATCAATATCAACACACGTCACCTGGTTGCCGGTTTCGGCAAAACACGTACCCGTAACAAGACCCACGTATCCAGTTCCAACTACAGCTAATTTCATATCGATCGATTAACTAAGAATTTAACAACAATAATAACAGACTGGCAGACTTACCTAATGTCACAAAAATAGGAGTTTTTTAATAACCAGCCCTATCGGCCTGTCAATAGTGACTTACCGGCACTCGAGTACTTTACTGGCAAAATCAGTTCTGTAGGTGCTCAATTGGATTTTACCCATTAAACCAATTGCTTATAAAAGAATTTAAACAGGTACAAAAACTCTGTTTTTCGCCGTTATACAGACCTCAACTGAAAAAACGAATGGCTGAGCCGGCCAATAGTTCTGAGTAGCAACAAAAGGTGCGCTTAATTGCTTACTTTGTGTAAACCACGGATAAACGATTTTATCATATTACTTCATTCATGACAAACGAAATTGTAGAAAACCAAGAATTAATAGCCCAATCGGTACATGACCTGGGAGAACGGCTCATCAGACCCAACATGCGGCAATGGGATGACGACCAGCACTTTCCGGCTGAGTTGTTTCAGCAGTTGGGCGAGCAGGGGCTAATGGGTATGCTGGTTCCAGTCCAGTACGGCGGTACGGGCCTGGGCTACCGTGAATATGTGGCGGCCATTGTTGAGTTATCCCGAATTGATGGGTCGGTCGGCTTGTCGATGGCAGCCCACAACTCCCTTTGTACGAACCATATCCTCATGTTCGGAAACGAGGATCAAAAACAAACCTACCTACCCCGGCTAGCCACCGGCGAATGGCTGGGAGCCTGGGGGCTCACCGAACCCAACACCGGCTCTGACGCGGGCAACATGCGAACAACGGCGGTTCGGGACAGGGGATGGCTGGGTGCTGAATGGAGCCAAAAACTTTATTACGCACGGTAAAAGCGGCAATGTAGCCGTAGTGATTGCCCGAACCGGCGAACCAAACGCCCCCCACAATGCCACTGCTTTTATAGTAGAGCGGGGCACCCCCGGCTTTACGGGTGGCCGCAAAGAAGACAAACTAGGTATGAGAGCTTCAGAAACGGCGGAAATGTTGTTTCAGGATTGTCGGATTTCCGATGCCAACGACTCGGTAAGGTGGGCGAAGGCTTTATACAATCGCTCAAAATTCTCGATGGTGGCCGGATTTCGATTGCAGCTCTAGCCTGGGTATTGCTTACGGGGCCTACGATGCAGCCCTGGCTTACGCCAAAGAGCGGGAGCAGTTCGGAAAATCCATCGCCAGTTTCCAGGGAATCAGCTTTAAACTGGCCGATATGGCTACTGAGATTGAAGCGGCCAAACTTCTGACCTACCAGGCTGCGGATTTGAAAGATGCCGGTAAATCTGTAACCAAAGAGTCGGCAATGGCGAAGTTGTTTGCCTCCGAAACCGCCGTTCGGGTGGCCAATGAGTCGGTGCAGATTTTTGGTGGCTATGGGTACACGAAAGATTATCCGGCGGAGAAGTTTTATCGGGATGCCAAACTTTGCACGATTGGCGAGGGAACCAGTGAAATTCAGAAGCTGGTCATTTCCAGGCAAATCCTGAAATAAATAAGGAGAGAAAAGGAAGAGAGGAAGCAAAGGAAAATGGACTATAGCCATTCTGCCTTTGCTTCCTCTCTTTTTTTATTACCTGTTTATCTCTATACCGCGCTGCTGCGTCCTTTTATCAGCGCAGCAATGCCCAGAATAATCACTGCACCGACAAAAGCAGTCAGGATTTGATCGAGAATACCACCGTCACGACCAAAAATCAGACCGGCAACAAATCCACCGGCAATACCGAGCAGAATCTGAACGATGAGCGAGAATGAAAACCGCTTGAACACGAGGTCGGCCAGCCAACCGGCAATGGCACCTACTAAAATTGACACTAAGATTCCCATAACTGTTGCGTGTTAGTAAAAGGTTTGCTGTAGAAACGGTTATCTAACGGTAAACAGGAACACATTGTTTAGTTTTTCAGCCCAATAACGGCCAGCAACCGGCCTGTTTGCCCCTTTTCAGTCCGGTAGGAAAAGTAGGTGTCATTGTTCAGCACTGTGGAAAAAGGCGAAACGGCTACCTGGTCTGCTGGTATGCCAAAGCCGGTCAAACAGGCTACGTTAGCTCCTTTCAGATCAACGTACGTTTTGCTCGTGCCAGACTTGATTTGTTTATACGTTGAAGCAAATTGTTCGGCCACTTCCGGCCCTACTTCAAACGAACATTCGTCAATGCATGTCCCAACGTAGGCATAACATGCCCCCGCCAGCGTACCAAACCGCTGCTGCATCATGGTCAGTGTTTTTGTCACGATTCCTCCTACCGTTCCCCGCCAACCCGCATGGATTGCCGCAACAGCCCTATTGGCCTGGTCATAAATGAGGATAGGGACACAATCGGCAACGGTAACGCCAATCAGCAAGCCGGGCTGGTTGGTTATCAACGCATCATAGCCATCAAAACGCCCCGCTTCCGTTGTGTATAAGATCTCCGTGCCGTGTACCTGATGGGAAGACGCGAAAGAATATGTACCAGCTCCGATGGCATCGAAAAACAGCCGTCGGTTTTCAGCTACATTCCCGGGCGTATCCGCCGTGTTGATGCCCAGATTGAGCGAAGCAAACGGGGCAGGGCTAACGCCCCCGTGCCGGGTACTTTCGGCGGCAATAAGGGTATGGAAATCGGCGAAGATGGCGGGAGTACGGTGTAAAACACTCGCTGCCGGCGTCTGAATGGGCATATGATTGTAGCTATAGAGCAAATTTGCGACTTAACAACCATCAATCCAAGCAACCGTTCCCTCAGCCATCCCGGCTTTCCTGCCACTCATCAAGGCTAAAAACCGTTCCGGTAGTTTGTTATACATAGTACCATCTGACACCTATATCTTTGTTTCACCAATCGGGAAGAACCCGACGGAGAATCGAACCAATCAAAAAACTATAATCACCATGAAAACGCTTATCAAATCCCTCGCTTTAGCCCTTTCATTGGCTGCTGTTACCTCATCGGCCACATTTGCCGAAACCAATCCCGGTGGTAAAACGAAAACGGTTGCTACCTACAAAACCGGCATTTACATGACGCAGGCCGGCAAGCTGAGCATTGCCCTCGACAAGGGAAAAGGAGGTACCGTATTAATCAGCCTGAAAAATGCCGATGGCCGACAACTGTACAGCCAATACCTCGGCAAAAATGAACAGGTCTACCGCACCCTATTGGATTTAAACCAACTGGAGGATGGTATCTATCAGGTAGAAATCACGAATGGCGTTGAGACCACTACGCAGCGCGTAACCATCTCGACCAATCAGCCAACTGCGCCCGATCGGCTTATTTCGGTACGATAAACGGCCATCATTCCAGCAAGAAAATCCTTATCCAGCCCGTGGATAGGGATTTTTTTTAGCCGGCCCCTTTGGCTTTATCCGGCCATACATTCAACAAATGAGGTTATTTCGCCCGGACCAAAGAAGTAATCTGTATTTTTGTCGGGCACGGTTGTCGGCATTGTACGATTACTGTACTGCTCACCTCAATTATGGTAAAGTTCATTCTGTTGCTAACAGTGTTGTTCAGCAAATCGCTGCTCTCCAGCCACCTATACCCCTACCAACAAAACCGGGCTAGCGGGAAGCCAATTGTAGAAGCGGACTCCCGGCCCCAGAAAGACTCCATCGGCTACCGGTCGGATAATTTGCTGATTCAGCAGTTCTCCAACCATGTTTACGTGCATACCTCTTTTCTAAACACCGATACGTTTGGACGGGTAGCCTGCAACGGCATGATCATCATCAATGGCAATGAAGCCGTCGTTTTTGATACGCCCGCCGATAATGAAAGTTCGGAAGAACTAATCCAGTACCTAACCGGGGTGCTCAACACCAGGGTAAACGCCCTCATTCCCACTCATTTTCATACCGATTGCGTGGGAGGTCTGGAAGCATTCAACGAGCATAACATCCCTGCTTACGCATCCAGCCAAACGTTAGCCCTCCTGAAACGCAAGGGACAAAAATTTACGAAACCGATAAAAGGGTTTGACGGAACCCTTACTCTACCGGTTGGCAACAAAAAAGTGTACGCAGAGTATATTGGCGAAGGGCACACAAAAGATAACGTAATCGGTTACTTCCCGGACGACAACGCAGTATTTGGGGGTTGCCTGATAAAAGAAGTGGATGCCACCAAAGGAAACCTGGAAGATGCCAACGTAGCTGCCTGGCCGGGCACGGTCAGTAAGCTCAAACAAAAATACCCTCAGGCAAAAATCGTTATCCCGGGCCATGGCAAATCGGGCGGAACGGAACTGCTGGATTATACGATCCGCCTGTTCCAGTAAAGGTACCCAGCATTATCATTTGGCCGGACTCCAACTTATTCCATTAACTGCTCCCTCTTTATGCTCTCGTCCCGCCACCTTATTTTTATGGAAGTGGCCCGTTTACTTAGCTTCACCAAGGCTAGTCAGACCCTGTTTATCAGTCAGTCGGCCATTAGTAAGCACATAAAATCGCTGGAATATTTTTACAAAACGGGCCTGTTTGAGCGGCACGGCAACCACATCAGCCTAACCAAAACAGGACAGGCACTGTACGATAAACTACTGGAAGCAAGTCAGTTGCAGGAATCACTGCACCAGGAAATTCAGCAACTCAACGAAGCATTCCGGCCACCTACCAAACTAGCTATTGGTGCCAGCACCACCATCAGTTTATACGTGCTGCCCTCCGTGCTGTCTGCTTACCTGCGGCAATACCCCAACCTTCAGATCAATGTACTCAACCGAAACTCGAACAACATTCAGAACGCCCTGCTGGCACACGAAATCGACGTGGGTATTGTGGAGGGATTAGCGCAGGTGAACACGCTGACTTACACCCCTTTTATGACCGACGATGTGCTGGCCGTATGTTCGGGAAAAAGTCCCTTGCGCGGGCGATCACTTGTTGTTGCCGACCTGCCTGCCATTCCGGTAGCCTTGCGCGAAAATGGCTCCGGCACGCTGGCGGTTATTGACGATGAACTGGACAAAAAAGGCATTCCTCTGGCCTCGTTACCCGTATTAATTCGACTGGGTGGTACCGAAGCACTGAAGAATTTCGTGTTGGCTGATACCTGCCTGGCTTTCCTGCCCAAACGGGCTATCCTCAAAGAACTGGCCGCGGGCGAACTGGTTGAAGTACCCATTCAGGACCTGACGCTGCAACGCACGTTTTACTTTATTCAGCGTAAGGGAACAGAGAGTAACCAACTGGTCAACACCTTTATTCAGTTTACAAAGCGTCATTATTCCAGCAGGGAATAACTCATATCAAAATGCTATTTGCTTCGTGAGTTGAATACCGGGACTTTTCGGAAAAATACAACCATGAACACCCTCACCACTTCATCACTGCTGGAAGACCTGCACTGTTCAAACTGCGGCTCCACTCATAACGCACTCATTCGCCAGACGCTGTCGACCTGTTGTCAGGCTCCGCTCCTGTGTCAGTACGCGCTGGATACCGATACACTTTCTCCGTCGGTACTCCAGAATCGGCCTAAATCAATGTGGCGGTACGAAGAGTTCCTACCCGTTATTCAACCCGAAAATCAACTCACGCTGGGCGAAGGGTTTACCCCCCTTTTACCGTTGAACCGAGTGGCGGCCAAAGCGGGTTTTGATCACCTCACCCTGAAAGACGAAGGTCTGAATCCAACCGGCTCATTTAAGGCGCGGGGACTGTGCATGGCTATTGCCAAAGCGAAGGAAAACGGGGAACGGGCCTGCATTATTCCCACTGCCGGCAACGCGGGCGTAGCCATGGCGGCCTATTGTGCCAGAGCGGGCCTGGAAGCGATTGTTGTGATGCCTTCCCATACACCCGAAGCCTTTAAGGAAATGTGTATCGGCTATGGGGCCACGCTAATTTTGGTTGACGGACTTATCAACGATTGTGCCGCCAGGGCGCACGAACTGAATCAGGACGGGCGTTATTTCGACGTTTCGACCCTGAAGGAACCGTACCGGCTGGAAGGAAAGAAAACGATGGGTTACGAAATTGCCGAACAACTGAGCTGGCAGCTGCCGGATGTCATCATGTACCCAACGGGGGGCGGAACCGGGCTAATTGGTATCTGGAAAGCCTTTCATGAGTTGAAAAAATTGGGCTGGCTCAGTCCTGGTCAGCGGTTGCCACGCATGGTGGCGGTGCAGGCCGAGAACTGCGCCCCCGTAGTAACGACCTGGCAGGGGAAGCAACTCAACAGCAAACTATACGTGGGCAAAGCCACGCTGGCCAATGGACTGGCTGTACCACGCCCCATTGGGGAGCCACTGATGTTGAACGTGCTCCGCGAGTCGGGCGGAACGGCCATTACGGTTTCTGAAGACGATATGCTGGATGGTGTCAGTGAACTCAGCCGGCACGAAGGCCTGTTTGTCGCTCCCGAAGGGGGGGCAATCTGGTCGGCGGCTAAAAAGCTGCTGCACCAGAACTGGCTCCAGCCCCATGAACATGTGCTGCTGCTGAATACGGGAGCAGGCCTGAACTACCTGGAAAACCTGAAAGGGCACTGGCGGGACTAATCAACGGAAACGCCGGTCGTCAACTCATTACCCAATCAACCGGCTGTCCGTTCGTTGCCCCTGCCGGCTTTTGAATCCCTGTACGGGTGAATAGCCCTGCGTTTGTTTGCCGTAGTACCCCGTGCCATCGTACGGGCGGAGGGAAGGGTCCTGTTTGCAGGCATCTGTACAGGTGCCCCCGTGAGCGTGCCCGCAGCTTTCGCACAGGGTGATGTGGTTGTTACACACCGGGCTGGCGCAGTTTATCATCCGGCTGGTGGGCGTACCACACCGGTAGCAGGTGGATACCGTAACCGGGTTAACGTGATTGACCGGCACCGTTACGCGGTTATCGAATACGTAGCACTCGCCATCAAAATCTTCGCCCCCCGTTTCCAGCCCGTAGCGGATAATACCCCCGTGCAACTGGTATACGTTGTCGAACCCCTGCGCCAGCAGGTAGGCCGATGCTTTTTCGCACTTAATACCGCCCGTGCAGTAGGTCACTATTTTTTTGCCCGTGCCGCGCAGGTGGTCCAGTTCGGCCACGTGTTCGGGGAGTTCGCGCAGGTTCTCCATATCGAAGGTGATGGCATTTTTGAACTTGCCCACCTCGTGCTCGTAGTTAGACCGCATATCGACCAGCACCACGTCGGGATCATCTTTGAGCTTTCGGAAATCGTCGGGTTCCAGGTGGATACCCGTTTGCCGGAGCGGATCGACGGGGAGTTCGGAATGAACAATTTCTGATTTTACCCGGACGTGTAGCTTTTGAAAGGTGTGCTGGTCCGTTTCATCCACCTTAAACTCGACCCCCGCAAAACGGGGATCGGCCCGGAGCGTGTCCATGTAAGCATCACAATCAGCGGTGAGCCCCGATACGGTTCCGTTCAGCCCTTCGGGTGCAACGATAACGCGACCCAGCAAATTGAGCCGTAAACACAGCAAATGATGAGCCTCCCGGTACTGGTCCGGGTTTTCGATGGGTGAGTAGATATAGTATAAAAGGACGCGGTACGGTTTCATGGCTTCAACAGTAAAATCGGATGGCTAAGCAGTACAGCTAGCCGGTCCGACGCACAATTTCTACCACAAAATTAAGCAAAATGGGCGTGAAAACGTTGTGCTTACAGGCATACCGGCTCCGGCATTAGGGATAAACCACCCATTAATAACACACTCACGCACTACTATGCACATTGCGATTACAGGAAATATTGGCGCGGGTAAAACGACGCTGGCCAAATTATTGGCGGACCATTACGGGTGGGAGGTGCTGTTTGAAGCCGTAGAGGGAAATCCTTACCTGGCCGATTTTTATGAAGACATGCCCCGCTGGTCGTTCAACCTGCAAATCTATTTCCTGAACAGCCGTTTTGCGCAGATGAAAAAGATCATCAGCCGCCTGCAGCCCGAACGCGCAACAACGCTGGTTCAGGACCGAACTATTTACGAAGATGCGGCCATTTTTGCCCGTAACCTCAACCAGAGTGGCTTGATGACCGAACGCGACTTTGCTACCTACCAGGATTTGTTTACGAACATGATGAGTATCGTGCAGCCACCCGATCTGATGATTTATCTGCGGGCCAGTCTACCCAAACTTCGCCAGCAGATTCAGAAACGGGGTCGGTCGTTTGAGCAGACCATAACCGACCAGTACCTGCTTAATTTGAATAAACTTTACGAAGAATTTGCCGATTCGTACGCACTGGGGCCCCTGCTGACCCTGGACATGGATACTCTGGATTACGTCAGCAGACCGCAGGATTTCAGCGAAGTTATCCGGCTGATAGACGGCAACCTGCAATCATCGGAATAGCTCAGGCCAGTTTCCAGCGCTGGCTCAATTCCTGAGCCAGCAATTTGAGTTGGCTCATGGAGAGTGGCTTGGTCAGAAACTGATTAGCCCCCAATGCCAGTGAACGTGAGTGCTCGGCTTCGGTGGCTGAGGTAGTGAGCATTACAACGGGCAGGTGCTCGTACTTGGGTAAACTGCGTAATTCTTTGAGGGTCTCGAAACCGTTTTTGAGCGGCATATTAATGTCCAGCAGAATCAGACGGGGTAGCTCACTGCACTCGGCCAGTCGGGGCAGTAGTTCGACACCATCGTTAAGTATCCTGACACGAATGGGGGGCTGGCCACTCTCAAAGGCGGAGCGTATAAATAGCTGATCGTCTTCGTCGTCATCAACGACCCAAACTGTTGAGGTGGTCATTTGCGGTAAGTGGGTTGGATGACAATCTTTGGACAGGAACGAAAAGCCGAACGGCAATACTACTGGATAAAAAATTCCTATCCAAGTACTTACCTTTTGGTGTATCACTTATCTACCTGTACCTCAAACGAAACAGATTCTATTTTTTTCCGGGAGGAGCCCATAGCGCAGTATCCGGTCTTGTTTTACAGCGGAAAAATAGAACAGGCTGTCGTTTACTTTGTTTTCCATACGAACACAACGCCTGAATAACGCATGAATCAGACAATACTTGTAGCTGATGACGATGATGAAGACTTCCTGCTGCTGAACAACCACATTCAGACATGCCATCAGCACATTAACCTGACGTACCTGCCAACCGGCGAAGAAGTCATCAAAAAATTAGAGACTCCCCCGCTCCCCAACCTTATCATACTGGATGCCAAGATGCCCCTGATGAATGGTTTTGAAACGGTAACGCTGATACGGGCTACGCCCAACTGCCAGCATGTGCCTGTTTTGATCTGGTCCGGCTCGCTTTCCAATGATGATATTATGCACTTTTATCAGGCTGGTGCTAACTCGGTGATCCTCAAGCAACGTATGCTCGAACAGATCGACACGTTCTGTAAGTACTGGGTCGATTTGGTTGAATTACCCGTTGCGCAGTGACCGAGCCAACAGTCCAGTGCCTTTCAAAAACACACTTATACACTATGAACACCACTTACGACTGGCTGCTCCACAATGTGGGCAATGAGGCCAATTACCTCACGATCCTGAACGTGCAGCGTCAAACAAACGAAGTCGGTACATCCCGGATTGATGTAATGGCTCGCACGAAAGAGTTCCGGGTAGTAAAACTGTCTATCAGCCCTGAAGATGCAGATAACGGAACAGACCATACGTTGACAAACCCCACGGAAGAATCGATTTCGGCCAGTTACCTCTTTGGTAATGAACAATCCGTTATCACCTATTTATCGGAGGGCCAGACGACCGCTGCGGGCGAAACCGGAGCGGGCATCCGGGTCATAGTACGGGAGCCAGCCGATGGCACGGGGGAGATCACGTTTCCACCAGAACGGTAAAATTGACTCAGAAGAAGAACGCCCAGGCCAATCCTGTGGCCAGGACCAGGGTAATAAACAATACAGTGAGCCAGGTAATGGCGTTTAACAGGCTGAAGGAGGAGGTGTTGGCGAGTTTCATCGTGTTGATAATGGATAAATACAAAGTTGTACCTGGCAGAATGACGTTTTGACGCTATTACTAATATACGTCACACGCCCAAACTGAGATTGCTTACTTGTTACTTTTTTCCGCACAAAAATAATACCATTCCGCTTTATTGTCACAATTATTAAAAAAAGTTCACAAATAAGCTAGGCGGAGAAGTGTTTTCTAGTGTCCACAAGCTACAACTATCAACTCACTATCAATTAGTTATCAACTAAATTAATCTACTGACCGGTTCGTCTTTCCTTTCTCCATTGTTAACGCTACTTCTGACGCAGGTATAGGGAAGTTGGCGGAATAACCGCGGCATAAATAAGGGTATTCAGTACATTTTTTATCAAAATAATTGTATTAAATCTTTTTATTTGCCAATTTTGCACTACTTGTTGCTATGGCAATAGACAATATTGCTTTTTTCAATTCAGGTTGTATTCAATGGGAAAGGCTGGTCGCTCTACGACCAGCCTTTTTTTACGGCTTTAATAGCCTTCTAACCGGCATAGCTTGTACCTTTGCGGCTTCAATCGACCGCGTTACCTGATGCCGCTGATTGCCCCGTCGAGTTATGAGCCGCCTGCCCGTTTATGGAATGGCCACCTGCAAACCATTATTCCCTCGCTGTTTCGCAAGGTATCGGTTTCCTACGTCCGGGAACGTATCGACACGCCGGATGATGACTTCCTCGACCTGGACTGGGCTTACCCCAATGATGAATCAAGAATAAAGAATGATAAATGGGCTGGCGCAAAAACAGATTCATCCTTCATCCTTCCGCCCGGCGGCCCGGATCCTTCATCATCAAAGTCATTAGTACTCCTCACCCACGGCCTGGAGGGCAGTTCTACCAGTCCGTATCTGGCGGGTATGGTACAACACCTGACCCGGCAGGGCTTTACCTGTCTGGCCTGGCACTACCGCTCGTGCAGCGGGCAGATGAATCGGCAACAGCGGTTTTACCACGTTGGCGAAACGGGTGATCTGGATTTAGTTGTGCAGTACGCGCTTGCCAAAGGCTATCAAACAATTTACCTGGTCGGGTTCAGCGCGGGGGGGAACGTGACGCTCAAATACCTGGGTGAAAAAGGGAAAGCGGTTAGGAAGGCGCTGAAAAAAGCCGTTGTCTTTTCGGTACCGGTCGATTTGATGGGATCATCCCGGCGACTCGAACAATGGGATAGCCTGGTGTACAACTACCGGTTTAGCCGGACTCTGAAACGAAAAGTACTTGAAAAGGCGGCTACCATGCCGGGCGTTTTTCCGACGGAGGCCATCCGGAGAGCGCGCAACGTTCGGGAATTCGACAACTCATTTACAGCCCCTATGAACGGCTTTCGGGATGTAACCGACTATTATATCCAGAGCAGTTCGTTACCCTTTATTCCGGCCATTACCATTCCTACGCTGATTATCAATGCCAAAAACGACCCTTTTTTGTCGCCGGAGTGCTTTCCTGAAGTGCTAGGGCGGGAACTACCCAACGTCTGGATGGAGTTTCCTGCCCAGGGTGGTCATTGCGGTTTCCCTTCGCGCACGGGAGGTATCCAGGGAACATACTGGTCAGAAGAACGGACCATAACATTCTTTAAAACAAGTGCGTAATAAATTCGATTGCCGGCTTACACCCCAGGCACACGGTTAAGGAAAAGTAAGCGAATTGACGACCCGGAGTGTCGTCAATTCAACATAACAACACTATGACGACCACAGAACCAACCCCCGGCCAGAGTGCCGACACCCCGGCTGAACAGCCTTACTATGTCATTGATTTCGACAGCACCTTCACCAAGGTGGAAGCACTTGACATCCTGGGTGAAATCTCGCTCGCGGGCCGCCCCGAACGGGAAGATGCGCTTCACCAGATAAAAACCATTACCGACCGGGGTATGTCGGGCGAGATATCCTTTACGGAGTCGCTGAACTTACGGCTGGGTTTACTGAAAGCGCACCGCGACCAGTTGCCCGCCCTCATCGAAAGCCTGATGGGGAAAATATCTGATTCGTTTCAGCGCAACAGAGAGTTCCTGACCGAAAACGCCAATCACATCTATATCGTATCGAACGGGTTTCGTGAATTCATTTTGCCCATTGTAACATCGCTGGGTATTCAGGAAGAGCACGTCTTCGCCAATACCTTTATATACGATGAGAACGGAGCTATTATTGGTTTTGACCCCCATAATCCCCTGTCGGCCAATGGAGGCAAATCGCAGGTAATCCGGAACCTGAACCTGACCGGTGAAATATACGTCATCGGTGATGGCTATACCGACTACGAAATCCGGGCATCCGGACTGGCCAATCGTTTTTACGCCTTTACCGAGAATGTGCTGCGGCCCAGCGTCGTGGAAAAAGCGGACCACGTGGCGCACTCACTCGACGATTTTTTATACCAGAATAACCTGAGCCGGAGTCAGTCGTATCCTAAAAGCCGGATCAAAGTACTGTTGCTGGAGAACGTGCATCCGATAGCCCTCCAGCTTTTTGAACTGGAAGGGTTCAACGTGGAGATTAGGAAAGAGGCTCTGGACGAGGATGAACTCATCGAAGCCATTCGTGATGTGTCCATTCTGGGTATCCGCTCCAAAACGAACGTAACGGCCCGCGTTCTGGAAAACGCCAATAAGCTGATGGCTGTTGGCGCGTTCTGCATTGGCACGAACCAGATTGACCTGGATGCCTGCACCCACAAAGGAATTGCCGTATTCAATGCTCCCTACAGTAATACGCGCTCAGTGGTGGAGCTGGCCATTGGAGAAATTATCATGCTCATCCGCAGCATTGTTCCCAAAAGCAACCTGATGCACAAAGGCGGATGGGATAAATCGGCTAAAAACAGCTTTGAGGTGCGCGGCAAAAAGCTGGGACTGGTTGGGTATGGCAACATCGGTACGCAGCTATCGGTGGTGGCCGAAGCGCTGGGCATGGAGGTATATTTCTACGATATCGTTGATAAGCTGGCCCTGGGCAACGCCCGGAAATGCAAGTCGCTGGACGACCTGCTAGCCGTTTCCGATATCATCAGCCTGCACACCGATGGTCGCAAGGAAAATAAGAATCTGTTTAGTTACCGCGAGTTTTCGCTCATGAAGAACGGAGTGATCTTCCTGAACTTATCACGGGGACACATCGTCGATATTCCTGCACTGGTTGATGCCATTGAGCGGGGAAAAGTTGCGGGCGCGGGCGTGGATGTGTTCCCGCTGGAGCCTAAAACAAATAACGAAGAGTTCAGCAGTGCTTTGCGCAAACTGCCTAATGTCATTCTGACACCGCACATTGGCGGTAGTACGGAGGAGGCCCAGGCCAACATCGGCAACTTTGTGCCGGGCAAACTGCTCGAATACATCAATAACGGCAGCACGTATGGCAGCGTAAACTTTCCCGAATTGCAGCTCCCCATGCTGAAAGGAGCGCATCGGCTGCTGCACATCCACGCCAACGTGCCGGGTATTCTGGCCAAAATGAACGCCATCTTTGCCAACTATCATATCAACATTCACGGTCAGTACCTCAAAACCAATGAACAGATTGGCTATGTGATTACGGATGTGGCCAAGGAATATGCCCACGAAGTGGTGGAAGAACTACGAGGCATTGACAATACCATCAAATTCAGACTGCTTTATTGATTACGCATGAGTGAATGAGTGACTGGCTGGCACCTGCGGGCTCATTGCCGAAGTCATTCACTCATTCACTCTTTCACTCATTCAATGATGAAGAACACCTACTTTACACCCGGCCCGGCCGAACTCTACCCGACTATTCACCAGCACCTGCAACGGGCCATGGACGAACAGATTGGCTCGATTTCGCACCGGAGCAAGCAGTTTCGCGACCTGTATCGGTTTATGGATGAGCAGCTACGTACCCTGTTGGCCATTCCTGACACGCACGGTATTTTCATTACGGGCTCAGCCTCGGAGGTGTGGGAGCGGATGCTGCTGAACTGTGTAGAGCACGAAAGTTTTCACCTCGTGAATGGCTCCTTCTCGCAGAAATTCTACGACTATGCCAATGCACTGCATAAACACGCGCACGTAGTCGAAAAACCTTTTGGCGAAGGGTTCGACGCGGCCGAGGTTCTGGTACCGGACTATGCCGAGATCGTTTGTGTAACGCACAACGAAACATCGTCCGGCGTGCAGATGAAGCCATCCGAGATTCATAAACTCAAACGAAAGCATCCAAAAAAGCTGTTCTGCGTCGATATGGTGTCTTCGGCCCCCTACCCCGACCTGGATTTCAGCCTGATTGATTCGGCCTTCTTCTCGGTACAGAAAGCATTTGGTATGCCGGCCGGCATGGGAATCTGGATTGCCAGCGAGGCCTGCCTGGCTAAAGCCGAACGACTGCAGAAGAACGATGTACTCACCATTGGGGGGCATCATACGCTTCCTACGCTCTGGAAACACTATAAAGACTTCGAGACGCCCGCTACGCCAAACGTACTGTACATTTATCTGCTGGGCAAGATTGCGGAGGATTTTAACAGGATCGGGATCGATACCATCCGGAAGCAAACCGAAGAGAAAGCGCGGATGCTGTATAAGTTCATTGACACATCCGACGCCTACGAGGCTTTCGTAAAGCAGGAACGGCACCGGTCACAAACGGTTATTGTGGCCACAACCCGAAAGCCCTCCTCCAACGTTATTGCGGTTGGCAAAGCTGCCAATATGCTGGTTGGGAGCGGGTACGGGAAGTTTAAAGAATCACAAATCAGGATTGCCAATTTTCCGGCGGTATCGTCTGAGCAGGTTGCCGAACTAGTTGATCAGTTGGAAAGAGTTTGATTCCATCCAGCTTGTCCTGGCTGCGGCACCTATTCGGCTCGGGAAGCAACCCTTTTCCTTCATCATCGCCGACGGCCATACAGTACCGGTAAACCTTATGGGAGGATTATCGTTAATAAAATGACGATAATAATGTATAAACGCAGCAGTGATGAAAACGATAATTACGGCTATACTCTTCTTAATGGGGCTTTCGGTAGCGAGTCTGGCACAGAACAGAACCGATTCAACGGACCAGTCCAAACCGATTATTAACGAGCGGACCAAACAGGATGTTCGCCAAACAGCAAATCAGGCCAGCGATAAACTGGAAGATGAAGTAGGCAAATCTATAAGCTATCAGGATGCCAACCAGTTGAACTGGTTTCAGCCCGGTAACATTTTCGTTGGCGCTGGGCCTGGTTTTGGTGCCAGCGATGGTCAGGTATATTTTGATATAAACACGCGCGCCGGTTACTTTTTTCAGCCCGGCTTTATGGCTGGTATTCGGTACGATTCAGACCGGCTCCTGGCCAAAAGTTACCACGCCCGGCAATTTGGCGCGTTTGCCCGGTATTATCCCTTTCGGACCCGTATCAGTAGTTTTGTGGGGGCCAGTCTGAACAGCGGCCGTGAGTTCTCGGACAATATCCCAGCCGATACCAAGTCTAAGTACACCAGTGTGGGGCTCGAATTGGGAATAATGGCCTGGATTGCCCACCGGCTTGGCGCTGAGCTTGCCTTTGAAAGCAGTTTCTACAACAAAATAGACCCGGCCGTTAGCCGGGGTAAGGGAGGACGACTGAAACTTGGAGTTAATTATTACTTCGGTACGGCCGGAAAAAAAGGGGCAAAATCGGCCCGGTAACTGCCGTCCGGCCTACCAGCGCGCAGTACATGGATTAGCGCTTTCCCAGGCCAGTCCCTCAATTCTTTGTACAGGTATTCTATACAAAACGTAAAAACCCCGGATGAATTAAAAGTCATCCGGGGTTTTTACGTTTTGTACGCCATTATCCCTTCCCAATTGGTTGGCTGGAAGAATAAGCAGGCTGAACTGGGCAGAGCAGGAACAAACAGGACAATTCAGTTACTGAATGGTCAAGTTGATGCGCTTAGTTGGTTACTCCTCACTAGTTTTGCCCGAATACCAGCCCGATAGTCGGCTCATCACGGCAACCGGACAAACTATTTCGGATAGCGGTAGTTTCTACTACATCAATTCTTACCTTATCAATAGATACGATGGAGCACATGACCCCCCTAACCAAGGTAATGGAAGAACTTCGCGAGAAGGGATATACCCACGAGTTCGGCCCGAAAAAAGACTACCTCGAAGAGAAAAGTACCAATACCCTGTTGAAAAGTGATGAATTTGCAGTCGACAATTTTTATCGGTTCGAGGGAGAATCAGATCCGGGCGATGAGATGACGCTGTATGCCATTACGGCCTCCAATGGCATGAAGGGAGTTTTTGTAGCGGCTCAGGGTACGTACGCCAACGAGGTATCTCCCGAACTGATGGCCAAACTGGATGTAAGCGATCGCAAGAACGTTAACACCGACGGAGCCGTTCAGCCGCTAAATAGTCAGTAGTGCGCTACAATAGTCTTTTAGCTGATATTTGCAAGAAAAACCCGGAATATTTGACAAATTCCGGGTTTTTTGTTATCTTTGCGCCCTTTACAAAAAAGGCCGCGTTTTTTTTCTGTGCTACTATATCATGAAGTTATCCGAGTTTAAATTTGATTTGCCCGAGAGCCTTATTGCTAAATACCCGGTTGAACGGGGTGAATCACGGCTGATGGTTGTTGACCGTAAAGCCAAAACGATTGAACATAAGAAGTTTTCGGATATGCTGAGTTACTTCGACGATGGCGATGTAATGATCATCAACAATACCAAGGTTTTTCCGGCACGGCTGTACGGTAATAAAGAAAAGACGGGAGCTAAAATTGAAGTGTTTCTCCTGCGCGAACTGAATCGCGAAATGAAATTATGGGATGTACTCGTTGACCCCGCCCGGAAAATTCGGGTTGGTAATAAGTTATATTTCGGGGATAGTGATCTGGTAGCGGAAGTTATCGACAACACCACATCGCGGGGTCGGACCATCCGGTTCCTGTTTGATGGTAACCACGACGAGTTTATGAAAGCCGTGGACGAGCTGGGCGAAACGCCCATTCCCCGCGCCATGAACCGCGAAGCCGAAGAAGCGGACCGGGACGATTACCAGACCGTTTTTGCCCAGCACGTGGGGGCGGTGGCTGCTCCTACCGCCGGGTTGCACTTCACCAAAGCCATGATGAAGCGGATGGAAATAAAAGGTGTTCACTTTGCGCCTATCACGCTGCACGTGGGTCTGGGAACGTTCCGTCAGGTGGATGTGGAAGACCTGACCAAGCACAAAACCGATTCGGAGAACTTCCAGATTTTACCGGAATCAGCCCAGACGGTTAATACCGCCCTTGATGCCGGCCGGCGGGTGTGTGCCATTGGGACCACGTCACTCAAAGCCATTGAATCGTCGGTATCGGCCAACAGTCGGCTGAAGCCAATTGATGGCTGGACGGATCGGTTTATCTTCCCTCCCTACGAATTCAAAATTGCTAACTCACTCCTGACGAGTCTGCACCTGCCGGAGTCGATTCTGATTATGATGACCTCCGCTTTTGGTGGTCATGAACTCATCAAGGAAGCCTATCAGGTAGCTATTAAAGAAAAATACCGGTTTTTTAGCTACGGCGATGCCATGTTGATTATTTAAGTTGGTCAGTCGGTGCGTTGATTAGTACTTTTGAGGGGCTTTGCAGCCCCTCTTTTTTATGATTGATTTACAAGCCAACGGACCGGCCAACCAACTCTTTGCCATCATTGTGGCGGGGGGAAGCGGCAGCCGGATGCAATCCAGCGTACCGAAGCAATTTCTGTTGCTAAAGGATAAACCCATTCTCCAGCACACCATCGAGCAGTTTCTGGCTGTTTTGCCCGCTGAGCAGATTATTCTGGCTCTGCCGGCCGTCGAACAGTTTACCTGGGCAGTTCTTTGCGAGCAGCATGGGTTTAACCCACCCATCCAGCTTGTCGATGGCGGGGCTACCCGCTTCCAGTCAGTGCGGAATGGCTTACGGGCTATTCAGGCTGGCGCCGGGATTGTGGCGGTACACGATGGCGTACGACCATTTATAACGCCTGCCATTATCCGGAACAGTTTCGACACGGCCGCCCGAACGGGATCGGCCGTAACCTGCGTACCGGTAAAGGATTCGGTGCGGGTTATTGGGCCTGATGGCGGTAGTCAGGCGGTAGATCGTAGTCAATACCGTCTGGTACAAACTCCCCAGACATTTGCTCTTGATGCCTTCCGGCAGGCCTTCCGGGTGGAGGAGCAACCATTCTTCACCGATTGTGCCAGTGTGATGGAGTACGCCGGCTTCCCGGTAACCCTTATTGAAGGCGCTTACGAGAACATCAAGATCACAACGCCGGATGACCTACGGTAAGCGTTTCGCTGCCCTCGACCCTGGCACAACGCACTAGTTCATCCAGCAACTGGGTCAGGTGCTCTGGTGTAGTGAGTGGGTTCATAAGCGAAACCCGCAGATATGCCCGGCCCCGTACGCTGGTCTGCACAATGTAAAACGCTCCATCTGCCACCAGCCTCGCTCTTATCCGGGCGTTCAACCGGTCCAGCTTCTGCCCGTCCGTTTCTGTTCCTACGTACCGGAAACAAACGATATTAGCCTCCGGCTCAACGGCTAACTCAAAATCCGGGCGATCCCGCAACTGTGCTACCATATTGTTGGCCAGTCCGTACAATGCCTCGACGTTGGCCGTAAAAAGCTGGGGGCCGTACGTACGCAGGAGCGTATAAACGTTCGCACTCATCATGAGTTTGGTACACTCGAACGCCCGTTTGCCGGAATTAAACCAGTCCTTTGCTTCGGCATCAGCCCATAAGTACTGCGCTTTCTGCTGGAAGGTCCGGTACGAATCGGCGTCGTGCCGGTAGAGCACCGCCGTTACCAGTGCCGGTACCATCATCATCTTATGAAAGTCGACCACCACGGAATCGGCCCGCTCGATACCCCGAACCAGATGCCGGTAGGTGTCAGACAGAGCCGCTACGGCACCGTGGGCACCATCGGCGTGGAACCAGAGAGCGTGTCGTTCGCAAAAGTCGGCAATTGTGCTCAGGTCGTCGTAGGAGCCAGTCGATGTGGAGCAGCAGCTGCCAACAACAGCGAAAACAACCAGCCCTTTTTCCCGGGCCCGCTCGTAGTACGTTTCCAGCAAGTCGGTCCGCATCTGAAAGCGGTCGTTGGTGGGAATCTTGATAATCCCCTCGGTACCCAGCCCCATGATCCGGGCCGCCCGATCGACACAGTAGTGCGCTTCTTCGGATACCATAATGGCCAGCCGACTGGTTGTGCCCTCTTCCCAGACGTCGGCAGGAGCCCGAACGGCGCGGGCGGTGAGCAGGGCCGTCAGGTTAGCCAGTGTACCACCGGAGGTGAGTACCCCCCCCGCTTCACTACCCAGCGTCAGTTGCTGGGCCAGCCATTGGGTTACAATTCGTTCCAGCGCGTTAGCGGTCATGCCCATCTCGTACACGGCCATACCCTGGTTGAGCATCCCCGTCATCAATCCGGTTAGCGCTGCTAAGGGCAATGGCGGGCTAACCTGATGGCCCATACACTGTGGATGGTGCAGATGAATAGACCGCTGTAGTATGGTAGCCATCAGCGGAACGGGATCGGCCTGGGTGGGCTGGGCAAAATCAGCCTGCCAATAGGCCAGTTGTTCGTCCGGCAACTGGTAATTCAGGACCGGTCCGGCACTGGTTTGGGCCGCAGCCAGATGGTCGGCGAGCAAATCGATCAGGGCGTGGCCCTGCCGACGAAAGGCATCAGCCGAATAGGCTTCCGTCAAGAGCGGGTTCATGGGTATTGAGTAGCAGGTAAGCGAATTCGTTTAGTCTTGCAAAATAGGGATAAAACCTGCATGCCAGCCGACTTTATCCCTAAAAACGACATTCGATTAGCCCTGCCCGTCAATCGGGCCGCCGACGGTTGATATTTACGCTTTCAATCACGTACGTTGCCGCAGGATTAGCGGAAACATCATCGATTGCGTACTCAAAGGCGATGGAATGCCGCTGAAAATCCAAGTCCCGGTCCGGGTCAGTGCCCGCTAAAACCGGTATGTTCAATCGTTCAACCCGTCCTGTTTCCGTATTCACCCCTAGAATCAGCAGATTAAAGGTACGGGCCATGGCATTCAACGTAATAATGACACTGTGGGGCCTTTGTTGGTTCAGCACTCCCAGAAACAAATCCTTGTTCACACTTCCTGGATCCTGCACCAGAGAAATTCGGCCTTCCGGATTAATTTTAAGTCGGGTTACCCAAAGCGACTCAATGCCGTTAACATCGATAATCATATTCCCGCCCACCGGCCCCAGTGTAGCCGTCCAATAGTACCAGATAGTTTGGGTGTAGTTGGACCGAATACCCTTGAAGGAGAGCCATTGGTTGTGGGCTGTGGCATCGCTTCCCAGGGTCGCCCGCGAGAGCACCAGGGCCTTTTGACCGGGTGAAACCGTGGATGGCTGTACCCGAAGGCGGGGATGGATTACGGCATTGTACGATACCGAATCGCCGGTAGGCGGTCCGGGCAGCACTTTACTGGGTAGGGCGCCAACGGCATCAGATTCGAAGGTGGCCGTCAACAAAGACGTTGACCGGCAGGCCGATAGCAGGCTGATACCCGATAGCATCAACCCATACATAATGCATTTCATGAGGCTTAGATGGTTAGTGATTTATGCAAAATAAATAACCGCCAGTAAGCCCTAACAGCGCATTTTCCCCTTTTCAGCTACGTAGTTTTACTGATTTTCCTCTGTCCACCCCTCTTTTTCCTGCCTGAATAACCAACAGACGGAGTGAGAGTCTTTCTCCCGTGCGTAAACCTGGTTACTGGTTTGGATGGGCTTCTACTCGATCTGATAAGCGGGCAGGTTGTACGGCGATGGTTAAAAAATTAGTTTAGCGGACAAAATACGAACCATCAGGCTGACAACGTTGCTTTGCCTCTGACCCAATTTTAAACAGAATGCGCCACCGACTCCCCGCTCATGAGTACACTAACGGCATCCTGACCGGCAACCGGCTGGTGCTTAGTCAGGCTATTACGCTGGTAGAGAGTCGCCGGGCCGACGATCAGGAAATTGCCCGGCAGGTACTAACTACCGTTTTACCTAAAGCGGGTCAATCCATCCGAATCGGAATTACCGGCGTGCCGGGGGTGGGCAAAAGCACCTTTATCGAAGCATTCGGTACGTACCTGACCCAGTTGGGACACCGGCTGGCGGTCCTGACCATTGACCCGACCAGCCAGCGGTCGGGGGGAAGCCTGCTGGGCGACAAAACCCGGATGGATACGCTTTCCATGAACCCCAACGCCTACATCCGACCCTCACCCGCGGGCGACTCAATGGGAGGGGTGGCGCAGCGTACCCGCGAAACGATCCTCCTCTGCGAAGCCGCCGGATTCGACATTATTCTGGTCGAAACGGTAGGCGTTGGGCAGTCGGAAACGGTCGTACATGGCATGGTCGATTTTTTTTTGTTGCTGATGCTGGCCGGTGCCGGAGACGAACTACAGGGAATAAAACGGGGCATTATGGAGCTGGCTGATGCGCTGGTGATTACCAAAGCCGACGGCGATAACCTAGCCGTGGCCAACCGTGCCCGGATGGAGTACCAGAATGCCCTGCACCTGTTTCCGCCAACCGGAACGGGCTGGTTTCCACCCGTGCTAACCTGCTCGGCCCTGCCCGATGCCCAGGGCAAACCCATTGGCATACCGGAGGTGTGGCAAATGATTCGGGAGCACCAGCAGCTAACGACCCAAAATGGTTATCGGGATCACCGGCGGCAGCAGCAGCAGCTGACCTGGTTCCGGGCGCTGGTACGGCAGCGACTCGAAAGCCAGTTTTATGCCCGGCCGGGTATACGCGACCAATTAGCTTCTCTTGATGAACAGGTACTGGCCGGAACACTCCTGCCCGCACCCGCCGTTGAACAGTTGTTTAGCCCGGCTACGACCAGCCGATAGCCTGTCTTTTTTTTCTGCGTCATGCTCCGATGGCCCGTACTGACCCTTTTTTCAGCCGGTAAGGAGCAGAAAAAGCGACTGAACCCCTTACTGGTTATAGCCTTAACCGGCGGGTAAACCAATAAAAAAGAGGCTGACCGGATGTTGCAGGGGTGTTAACACCGCTACTAAATCCAGTCAGCCTCTCAGCGTAACTATTTCGCTAAATCTTAGGCGTTGCCCAGCGTACGAACGGGTTCGTTGGCGCGGGTTGCCGGTACGCTCTCATCGCTGACAGTCGCATCCGTTTCGGCATCGGTCTGCTCCTCATCGCCCAGCGCAGCTTCGGCCTCGGCATCCGTTACGTCCTCAGGCACATTTGTATCACTGCTATCGGCTACGCGGGATGGCAAATCATTAACCAGGTTCTGGTCATTCAACTGCCCCAAAGCGGGGTGAATGCCCATGGT
This sequence comes from uncultured Cytophagales bacterium, assembly GCA_963782245.1. Taxonomy (GTDB): domain Bacteria; phylum Bacteroidota; class Bacteroidia; order Cytophagales; family Spirosomataceae; genus Spirosoma. The sequence continues at coordinate 11,650 of CAWAJC010000030.1, read as the reverse complement.
ATTATGCATTTGCTGAGCCGCATTGGACTCAGTACTCTCTTTGCGGGAATTGCTGCTTACGCTCATAATGTTATGCGTTTAAGTGTTTAGTGAATTATTAGTTAGTCAATAAAGATCAGTAGGAAGGTTTGTTGTTGAGGTCAGTACCGGTCTCGGCAATGTCTTCGTCGCGTTCATCTTCCGTTTTGTCAGGCTCCTGCTCGGTCGAATCATCCTGTTCTTTGGCTGCCTCCTGCGCTTTGGGGACCGGTACTTCGTCGGCCGAAGCGTAATCGTCGGGGCCATGCGTAGTAACGGATACCATGCCGGTGTTCGTTTTGGCAGAATCGGCAATGGCACTATTCATGCCTTCTTCCGTTACGTCCATGGTGCTATTGGCCCTATCTCCCCGACGAAGCAGTCCTTCTTCACTGTCCATATCGGTACTACCAATGCCACGGTTGTTCCGGCCATCCTGGCCACCCCGCACCTGCATACTATCCAGCCCGTTGGCGGAGTTCTCCTGCTCGTACCGGTGCTTGTTGTCTTCGGCCGGGCGGTCGATATCCGTATCATCGGAGCCAAAAGGGCCCTCCGTTCGACCAGATATTTGGGTACCGTCTTTTTCTACACCCTCTTCTTCGTCTTTCATAGTGTTGAGTCTGTTACTTTGTAACATAACTACGTGTGTCATAAAAGGTTTGGGGCAAGATGGCCAGCACCAAACTCGATAAGATACCGAATAGTATATTTTCATATACTACGATTTACTTTTTTGCGTATAATATTCAATTACTGTCAATTATTTGTTTACTTTATAGTGTAGTATCGATCTCATTACCATTGTGTACTCCTGTTTGCAGTGGTTAATTGGGTTAGTAAGTAGTATTTATTGGATAAAGCTTTTTGCCGAAAGCGGACTGATTCTATCGGTCCGCTTTTTTTAATATTGCCCCTTTGTATTTTTTTTTGTGTTCGCAAAACGAACACACGCTGTCTGTGATCGCGGACAACTGAGAGCCGAAAATCCGTTTGAATATTTTTTCATGGATGATACCTCCAACAACCTGTACAAATCAGAAGCCCGTTTAGCCACTCTGTTCAGCTTATTTACGGCCTTCGCGCTGTTTATCGCCTGTTTAGGTCTGTTTGGTTTAGCGGCCTTTACCACCGAGTAACGCATAAAGGAAATTGGCGTGCGCAAAGTACTGGGGCATCGGTATCCAGCTTGGTAGTACTGCTCTCGAAAGACTTCCTGAAACTGATTCTGCTGGCCATCCTGATTGCTTAGCCCCTGGCCCGGTGGGCTATGGACAAGTGGCTTCATGAGTTTGCTTACAAGATTACCATTTCGTGGTGGGTATTCGCCGTAGCGGGTTTGGGCGTTGTTGCCATTGCCCTGCTTACAGTAAGCGTTCAGAGTATGAAAGCCGCCTTAATGAATCCGGTGAAGAGTTTGCGGAATGAATGATAAAACGGGCGTGGCCGATTGATTTACCGGGTCACTACTTGAAATAGTCGTCTGCGCTTCTGGCTATGCTGAGTCAGTAGCAGGTACGATACGGTCAACAGGAAACCAAACTCCCCCGCCTGGTTGTTGGCTGATTATTGGGTAAATTTGCCCACTAATTAAATCGCGGGGCTTTGAACCCCGGCAGATATGAGCAAACACGGACGCATTCTGGTCGCCATGAGTGGCGGCATTGACTCTTCGCTGGCAGCGGTTATGCTGCACGAAGAAGGCTACGAGGTCATTGGGATGACCATGAAAACCTGGGACTATGCCTCATCGGGTGGTACCAAAAAAGAAACGGGCTGCTGCTAGCCTCGACAGCATCAACGATGCCCGCAACATTGCCGTCAGCCTCGGCTTTCCGCATTACATTCTGGACATCCGGGAAGAGTTTGGCGATGCCGTTATCGACCACTTTACGGGCGAATACCTCGAAGGGCGCACGCCTAACCCCTGCGTGATGTGCAATACCCACATCAAATGGGATGCCCTGCTGCGCCGGGCCGACCGGCTCGATTGCGAATCCATCGCTACGGGCCACTATGCCCACATCCGGGAAGAGAACGCAACGGTATATTCTTTCGAAAGGCGTCGATACGCTGAAAGATCAGTCGTATGTACTCTGGGGCGTGTCGCAGGAGAGTTTGAGCCGGACGAAATTACCGCTGGGCCATCTGCGCAAATCCGATATTCGCGACATGGCCACAGAGCGGGGCTTTATGGAACTGGTCACCAAATCGGAATCGTACGAAATCTGTTTCGTGCCCGACAATGATTACCGGGGCTTCCTGAAACGGCGTATGCCGAGTCTGGAAGCCGAAGTGGCCGGGGGTAACTTCGTTATGGAAGGCACCGGCAAAGTGATGGGCAAGCATCAGGGCTACCCGTTCTACACCATCGGTCAGCGCAAAGGGCTGGGCATGGCGTTCGGACAGCCGATGTTCGTGACCGAGATTCGCAAAGACACCAATGAGGTGGTGCTGGGCATAGACAAAGACCTGTACCGCGATGGCATGATCGTGAGCAAACTGAACCTGCAAAAGTACGATACCATCGACGGACCACTCGAAACCGTAACGAAAGTGCGGTATAAAGACCCCGGCACACCCGCAACTATTACGCAGTCGGGCGATAAAATTGAGGTGCTTTTCAACGAAGGGGTATCGGCCATTGCACCGGGTCAGGCGGCCGTTTTCTACGAAGGCGACGACGTGATTGGGGGCGGCTGGATCATGAAAAGCTTCCGCCAGTGCGACAACTGGCAGCAACGGACGAACTGGCCGTGCCACAATCGGTTGTTACTCCGTCTATGGCTTAACGGAACAACGCGTTTGAACAGGATGATGACCTATTGCAAGTTGATACGCTGAACCACTATACGGGAGGTTATCAACTTTGTCATTATCTTTTGATGCGCTTTTCTCTTGACAGGCAGACCAGTCAGCGATAATTTGTCGTTTATAAAAAAACACTTCAGCCCGACTTTACCGAAAATACCTACTCCATGCAGAAACTCATTGTACCTGATTGCATTGTCCCTTAGCCTCCTCCTGTGCCTCTTGGCGCACAACGGCACCATCCATGGCCGCACCCAAAGGACACCCGAACCCCAGTGGTGCTGGCTGGAAACCCCTGTTTGCCAGTCGACCTGTCCGATGCGGGCTTCCCCAAAGGGGTCTGGAGTATGGACGATGGGGGTGTTCTGACCGCCACGGCCGACAAAACCATCTGGACAGCCATTCCCTACGACGATTTTGTGCTGGATCTGTTTTTCAAAACCGCCGACGGCACCAACAGTGGCGTGGTCGTTCACGCCAGCGACACGACCAACTGGATTCCTAATTCGGTGGAGATTCAGATTGCCGACGATTACGCCAAACAATGGGCCGAATCGCCAAAAAACTGGCAGTGCGGGGCTTTTTTCGGCCATCAGGCCGCCAACCAAACAGCAGAGTGGTTAAAAAGCCCGACGAGTGGAACCGCTACACCATTACCTGCCAGGGCAAAATGATTTATGTGGTACTGAACAACCAGTTGGTAAACACCATCGATCTGGAGCAATTCACCTCGGCAAAAACGAATCCCGATGGTTCGAAGTACCCGACTGGCTCAACAAAGCCACCCGCCGACCTACCCCTACATGGCTACATTGGGTTGCAGGGCAAGCACGCGGGAGCACCCATCTATTTCAGAAATCTGAAGATAAAAGCGTTGTAGCAGGACTAAGTCCTGCTACTCTGACGAACCTAAGCCCACCGCCGGTTGTTCATAACGCATGCAAACAGAACCCCAAACCCGCCACAGCCGCGTCCTGCCCGAATTACGTTTTCGCTCAACCTGCTGTATGTAGGGCGGCTGTTGCTGGGTATGAATGCCACAGCCTTCGTTGATGACGATACGCTGACGGAACTCGACGAACGGATCGAAACGATAACGGATGAGCTGGTAGCTACCGAACTGCTGCACGAAGCCGCTGTTCTGGCGGGTGATATTTTGCCCGGCGACCACCCAACAGTGAAGTTTAGGCCGTAATCTGTTTCTTTGCGATCTCATACGCTACGCATAGCCGCCCGACTGCCGGCTTTTCCTATTTCTTATGGCTGATATGCCTTCTGAACACCTTACTCCCCAAGGCGGCCTTTCCTGGGCCGCTCTCTTCGATATGGACGGGGTATTGATTGACAACACCGATTTCATATCAACGCCTGGCTCCAGTTTGCCCAACAGCACGGTTCCCCCTGACGAAAGACCAGTACGTGGAAAATATCAATGGGCGCGTATCGGCCGATGCCATGGCGTACGTGTTCGAGCGACCCATTTCGCCCGGTGAACTCATCGTGCTGACTGAAGAAAAAGAAGCGATTTACCGCGATTTCTACCGGCCGCACCTTCAGCCAACACCCGGTCTGCTGAATTTTCTGAACGCATTGCAGGCGCAGCAAATACCGGCTGGCCGTGGGCACATCGGCTCCGGAAAGCAATGTCCTGTTCACGCTCGATGGGTTATCCCTTCGCCCCTATTTCAAGGCGGTAGTTGATGCCAGCATGATTCAGCACGGCAAACCCGACCCGGAAATATACCTGACAGCCGCCCGCATGGTAGGGGTTGAACCAGCCCGCTGTGTCGTCTTTGAGGATGCCCTGGCCGGTATCGAAGCGGGCCTTCGGGCGGGCATGACCGTGGTGGCACTGGCCACAACCCACACCCGCGAGGAGTTAGCCGATACGGGTGCCGCCCTGATTGTAGACGATTTTACCGGGCTGACGGTACAGAATGTTTATCAATTAATCACCCGGTCGTGACCCATTGCCCTAACCGGATTCTCTACCTTTGTTGAAATATTAGCAGCATCAATCGTTACTCGTTTGGCACGTTCATCTGATACCTCCATCATTCCCGCCCGCGAGGGCTTTTTCTTTCCGGCCGAGTGGCACCCGCACGTAGCCACCTGGCTCAGCTGGCCCCACACCGAAGCTTCCTGGACCCGCGAACGGCAGGAGCTGATGTTTCCAGCCTACATCGAGTTTATCAAAGCCATTGCCGAAAGCGAGCAGGTGTGCATCAACGCCCATAACGAAACCGTGATGCAGGCCGCTAAACTGCGCCTGCTCGCTGGCCGGTGCCGACATGAGCCGCATCACCCTCCTGCCCCACCCTACCAACGATTCCTGGTGCCGCGACCACGGCCCGGCATTCCTGATCAATCCCGCAACGAAACAGCGGATGATTGTTAACTGGGGCTACAATGCCTGGGGGAACAAATACCCGCCCTACGACCGCGACGACCTGATTCCGATCGAAATTGCGCACTACCGGAAGCTGGAGTACGTAACACCGGGAATCATTATGGAAGGGGGTTCGGTCGAGTTCAACGGAGCCGGTACGGTGCTGACCAGCCGGGCCTGTCTGCTCAACCAGAACCGAAACAGCCACCTCACGCAGGCCAATATTGAGCAATACCTGTGCGATTATTACGGCGTTCAGCAGGTACTGTGGGTTGAGGAAGGTATTGTGGGCGATGATACCGACGGACATATCGACGACACGGTTCGCTTTGTGAATGAAGATACCGTCATTGCGGCTTATGAAGCCAATAAGAACGACGATAACTACCCGTTTCTACAGGAAATACACCACGAACTGAAGCAGATGCGGTTGCTGAACGGCAAGCAACTGACCATTGTCGAACTACCCATGCCCGATCCCGTCTGGAGCGATGGGCTACGCCTTCCGGCTTCGTACGCCAATTTCCTGATTACCAATGGTGCCGTGATCGTTCCCACGTTCCGCTGCGCCAAAGACCAGCAGGCACTGGACATTATTGGCACCTGTTTCCCCAACCGTAAAATCGTTGGTATCGACTCCACCGACATCGTCTGGGGCCTGGGTAGTTTTCACTGCCTGAGCCAGCAGGAACCGTCTGTTTGAATGAGCGCGTATTTAGGAGCGGGGAGGCAGGCGCGAAAGTAACAGTTGCGTCAGATTCCTCACTCCTGAATACGCACTACCACCGCCAAAACTATGTACGATAACAAAACCTTTCGCTCCGTTACCAACACCAGCAACGGCGAGGTGGGTGGCGATACGCTTTTCCACTACCATCAGCAGGCTGATATCGTTTGGGCGGAGTACGCGGGCGGCAGCATCCGGAAAGGGTTTCTGATTGCTACCGTACAGCCGGATAACAGCCTGGATATGCGTTACCAGCACGTTAACGCTCAGGGTGAATTGATGACGGGCAGCTGCCGGTCTACCCCCGAACTGCTGACCGATGGGCGCATCCGGCTGCATGAGCAATGGCAATGGACCTGTGGTAATCATTCAGCGGGGGAATCAACTATTGAGGAAGTCTGAGCCCTATACAGCCTGCCGTGAGCACCGCTCCTGCGGTGAGTGGTGAAATACAGCTGATGCGCCAATAAGCGCGTCTGCCGCATCGTTTCCAATACGGAACGAATGTTTTTACCCGTAAACCTGTTTTACTGGTATTTTAAAATCTCTTTTGTCAGACGCTATGCGCCATTGTCTAGGCGGTTTTTTACTGGCTCTTTTCGTAACCGCCTGTAAAACAACCGCACCAGTTGTTGTTAAGCAAACCCCTCCAGAGCCAGTCCTGCTGTCGCTGGGTACCAAAACCTTCACGACCGATGATTTTTTTCAATCGTTTACCAAAAATCAACTGTCGGCAGATTCATCCCTGCGAACCAATGTAAACGACTACTTTACGTTATACACCAACCTGAAACTGAAAGTACTGGCTGCCGAAGCCGAAGGCCGGGATACAACGGAGGCTTTCCGGGAGGAGATGACTACCTACCGCAAGCAGTTAGCACAGGCTTACCTGACGGATAAACCACTGATTGAATCCCTGGCTTCGGAAGCGTACCAGCGGATGCAGGAGGAAGTAAACGTAGCGCATATCCTAATCCCGGTGGCCGAATACGCCCTGCCTGCCGATACGCTCACCGCCTACAAACAGGCACTGGCCGTCCGGAAGCAGGCCCAGAGCGGGACCGATTTCGCCAAACTGGCTCTTGATTATTCCAAGGATGCCACAACGGCTCAGAAAGGGGGTAACCTGGGCTACACAACCGCCTTCGGTTTAATCTATCCGCTCGAAACAGCCGCCTATACAACGCCCGTCGGAGCCGTTTCGCAGCCGGTTCGTACCCGGTTCGGGTACCACCTCGTTAAAGTCAACAGCCGCCGACCCAGCCGGGGACGGGTGCGCGTAGCCCATATACTGGTGCGCCTGAGCCCCGATGCCGATGAGCCGGCCAAGGAGGTAGCTCAGCAGCGAATCGACGCGATTTACGCCCGTTTGCAGAAAGGCGAGTCTTTCGAGGTGGTTTGCCGGGACGTGTCCGACGATGCTACTTCCCGAAACAACGGGGGCGTGTTACCCCCCTTTGAACCGGGACGGTGGGTGCCGGCCTTCGAGGATACCGCCTTTGCCCTTACTGCCCCCGGTAACTACTCAGAACCCGTGCGGACAAATTACGGCTGGCACATTATTAAACTTGTTGAACGCAAGCCGCTGGAGTCCTACGCCATACTATCCCCTTCGCTGCGCCAGCGCGTTACGACCGATAGCCGGGCCGATTTAGTGCGGCAAACTACCTTGCAGCGCTTGAAAAGTACCTACCCGGTACGGGAAAATGCGGCCATACTGCCAATAGCATTCGCCAAAGCGGACAGTAGCCTGCTGCGCGGCCAATGGCGGTATACAGAACCGCTGGATGCGGCCCTGCAGGAGAAGCAGATGGTCCTTATTGCGGAGAAGCCTTACACCGTTAATCAGTTTTTCGACTACGTCCAGCAACGCCAGCAGCCGCAGCGAAACCCGGCACTGGCTGGGTCGGGCCGGCACGCCCACCAACCAGGCGCTGACAGGCTCTCCGGCGGTAGCCATGCATCGCTTGTTCGACCGGTTTGTAGGCGACCAGCTGCTGGCTACGGAAGAAGCGAACCTGGACAAAAAATTTCCGGAATTCCGGGCGCTGATGAATGAAATCCGGGATGGTGTACTGCTTTCTCAGGTGATGGAAGAAAACGTCTGGGAGCGGTCGATGGCCGATTCGACGGGTCAGCGTCGATACTTCGAGCAGCATAAAGCAGCTTATCAGTTTCCGGAGCGGGCCGTTGCCACCATGCTGACGGCACCTACCGATAGTCTGCTCAAACAGGCTACTGTGGCCCTGAGTAGTAAACCTCCTTACCAGCTCCGGCGGTCGGCGGGCGCACTGCCTTTCACCAAAAATCAAACTACGTTATCCCCTGAGCAACGCGAAATTCTGGTTGAGTTACTGGCCGTGATGGGGCAAAATCCGGGTTATGTGGTGGAAGTTTCCGGCTCACATGACCCCACCGGAGCACGACTCTATCTCGGCAAGCCGTATACGAACGGTGGTGAACTACCTGCAAAAAAGTGGCGTTCCGCTCATCCGTATTATGGAAAAAGATTATCAGGGCGCACGACCCGGCATCCGGGCCGATGCCCAGCGCAACGTTACCTTTCAGTACTTCAGCAACGCCAAAGAGGATGTTGTCAAAGCCATTAACAGCAAACAGCCAGCCTAGTGCCCACCGGTTTTATCTATTATCGGAAGGCACGTTTGCCCAGGGAGACAATCCGTATCTCGACTCCATTGACCGGTGGAAAGTGGGTACGACCACGCTGCACCAGGACGATAGAGCAATAGCCGTTATCATTAGTCGTATTGAACCGGCGCGGGCCAAAACGTTTGCCGAAGTACGCGGAACGGTCATCAATGCCTAGCAAACCATACTCGAAAACCAATGGCTTGCACAGCTTCGGCAAACCTACCCGGTAAAGTGAACGCGGCCGAAATTCAGAAATTAGCGAAATAACGGGCCTGTTTCTATTGCCCGGCATTTGGGTACCGGTATTAAAACGGGGGTATACCCCACTTAAAATTTCTTAAAACACGACCGCTTACGTGTTCTGTGTGTATCTTTGAAACTATGAAAAAAGTAATCGGTCATTTGTTCATTGATCCTGGCTGGCTGGTTCCTGACCGCGCCCTACTTTCGGGCAGGGACAGGGCATCAGCCTCAATAGAATAATTGCCAAAGTTGATAACTACTACGTGCTGCGGTCGGACCTGGAAGAAGCGTATCAATCCTACGTTGGCCCAGGGACAGAAAGCCCCCCAGAAATGTCAGTTACTGGAAAGCCTCGTTATCAACAAAATGATGCTGGCCAAAGCAGATATTGACTCCGTTGTGGTGGATGAAAAAATTGTAGACAGCGAACTCGACACGCGCATGCAGTACATGGCGCAGCAGTTTGGCTCGGAGAAAAACATTGTGGAGGCTTATGGCAAAAGCCTGGAGATGCTCAAAAGCGAACTGCGGCAGCAGGTAAAAGACCAGAAGGTGGTGCAGAAAATGCAGAGTAAAATCACGGCCGATGTGAAAGTGACTCCGCGCGATGTCCGCAAGTTTTTCGATGCCATTCCCAAAGATAGCCTTCCCTATATGGCCGCCGAAGTGGAAGTAGGCCAGATTGTTCGGATTGCCAAAGCTACCAAGGAGCAAAAAGAGGTCCTGCGGCAGAAGGCTGCAGGACCTGAAAAAGCGCGTTGAAAACGGTGAAGATTTCGGTAAGTTAGCCAAAGAGTTTTCTGAAGACGTGGGCTCCGCCCAAAAGGGGCGACCTGGGTTTTGCCAAACGGGGCATCATGGTGGCCCCATTTGAAGGAGCTGCGCTGAAACTGAAACCCAACGAAATGTCGGATGTGGTCGAATCTGATTTTGGCCTGCACCTGATTCAATTGCTGGAAACCCGAGGGGCCGAATACCACGCCCGGCACATTCTGCTCCGTCCCGACTATAACCGCCTGGACTTGACCGGGCCAACCCATTACCTGGATAGTCTCCGGAACCTGATTCAGATTGATTCGCTGAAGTTTGAAAAGGCTGCCCACGATTTCTCGGACGATAAAAGTACGGCAGATGCCGGTGGACTGCTTCGCGATCCAGCAGTCGGGCGGCAGTCGGCTGGCCATGGATGGCTCCATGGAGTATGCCATGTTCCAGATGCTGGATACCATGAAGGTGGGCAGCATTTCGTTGCCGCTGCCCTACCGTACCGAAGATGGTAAGAGCGCGGTACGGCTATTGTACTTCAAAAGCAAAGTGCCCCCGCACACCGCCGACTTCTCCAAAGACTTTGAGAAACTACAAACTATTGTGCTTCAAAATAAGAAGAACCGGGCTATTGACGACTGGTTCCGGAAGTCTATTTCTGATGTGTACATAACGGTTGATCCTGAATTTCACGACTGTAAAATATTCGGTACCACCAAGGGAAGTGCCGCCACGCTCAGTGGAGGAGGAAACGAATGATAAGTTAAGAGTTATGAATGATGAAGTAGCAATTCGAGTCCTGATTCATAATTCTTCATTCATCATTTTATAATTTATAATTTATAATTAAAAAACCTGTGCCTTACACATCAGACGTTGCGGCTGCGGAAGCCCTCACTCACTCGTATCAAAAGCTTAAAAATGAAATCGCAAAGGTTGTTATCGGTCAGGACGAGACCGTTCGTCTGTTGTTAACGGCTATTTTCTGCCAGGGACACTGCCTGCTGGTGGGTGTTCCGGGACTGGCCAAGACCCTGCTGATTCAGACCATTGCCGGTGCACTGGACCTCGATTTCAACCGGATCCAGTTTACCCCCGACCTGATGCCATCGGACATTCTGGGCTCCGAAACGCTGGATCAGGAACGGAATTTCAAATTCATCAAAGGCCCCATTTTCGCCAATATCATTCTGGCGGATGAAATTAACCGGACACCCCCAAAACCCAGTCGGCCCTGCTGGAAGCCATGCAGGAATATGCCGTAACCATTGCCGGGCAGAAATACAATTTAAGTCGCCCGTTCTTCGTACTGGCTACGCAAAACCCGATTGAGCAGGAAGGTACTTATCCCCTGCCGGAAGCGCAGCTGGACCGGTTTATGTTCAATATTTACCTGGATTACCCGTCCTACGCATCGGAACTGGACATTGTTAAAAGCACGACGTCCGACTTGCGGCTACGAAGTACAACGCGTTATTACGGGAGAAGAAATCCGGGAGTTTCAGCACCTGGTACGCCGGGTACCGGTGGTCGATAACGTCGATTGAATACGCTGTGAAACTGGTGCATAAAACCCGGCCCAATACCGAAATGGCGGCTCCGATGCCAATCAGTATCTGGAGTGGGGCGCGGGCCCCCGGGCCTCGCAGGCGCTGATTCTGGCGGCCAAGTGCAATGCGCTGCTGTCGGCAAATACTCGCCCGATATAGAAGATGTGAAAGCTGTGGCGATGCCTATTCTTCGGCACCGCGTGGTACGCAACTTTAAAGCGGAAGCCGAAGGTATTTCCGTTGAGCAGTTGATTAAGCGGATGATGTAATCAAGGATCAACGCGCTATTCGCCAAAAAGCCCGGTTTCATTGCTAATCCTCCTCGTGGTTGGCAACGAAACCGGAACTTTGCTGGCCCCGGTGCATGATACAAATTGGGGCTAACTCATTTTTTCAGGCAAAAAGCGCCCGGAACCTCGGTTGCCGGGCACTTAACGCAACGGGAGCCACACAATTACCGTTCGTAACGGTTAATTGTCGTCGCGGTTCTCCAGG
>CAWAJC010000029.1:0-459625 GCA_963782245.1 uncultured Cytophagales bacterium | reverse complement strand
GTGTAGTTCAGCCAATACCCTACGGTCCTGATCACTGATTCCCGACGCCCTTTCAAGGGCTGTTGCGTAGTAGGCTGTCTCCAGTTGTTCGAGGGCATAGGCAAGATTCATAATGCCAAAGTCGCCCGACCCTACGTCTACTGTCCCATCGGGCAGGATAGAGGCACCAACTCTGGCCGACGAGCGGCCCGATTTTGTATTGATTACGTCCTCTGTCACTTCCCGCGTACAGGAAGCCAGAAAGGCCGCCGTTGAGGCCGATACCAGTCCGAGCTGACGTAAAAACATTCGACGTTTGACAGGTGAAATTTCCGGGTTAATTCCTGTCTCTTCCTGGTGCTTTAATTCGTTGAGTCTTTCCATAATAGGTTATGGTTTTACTTGATAAATAGTTTTTTTGGTTATTATCTGCTCAACTTTTTTACATGAATTTCGCTTATTCGTCCTTAGAAAAGTAAGGGAACGGCCCCAGGTATTCAGGGCACATTTTGACTAGGCATACAGAGAATATAGTTTCATCGTGGATCAGGCAATAGTCCGCCCTGGCCGATTCTTGCATCTGCATTGCCAAAAGAACTGATTGGCAACGGGAGGATGTAGCGTATTGGCACATGCATATTCTTATGCCTAATCAGGCAGCGTGGAAATACCAGTCAGATTTCATGCTGTTCAACCAGATTGAAGGAGGGGCCTGTAAACCGGGATCACTGTTCAATTTGCCCTCGTAGAAAAGTCCTTTGGACCGTGCCGTTTCTACAAACTGTTTAAGCCTGCCTTCGCCTTATTGTCCACACTGTTTTTATACTCGTGGTGCCTGAAGTTGAGGGCTTTTTGAAAAAACGACCGGGCGCGCGTCCGGTCGTTTTTTTGTTGGTAGAGGTACCCTAATTGCAAAGCGGCCGTAGCGCCAAACGATAACTGATCGGTTTCACTGAGCGCAAGGGCACGGGTCAGGTAAGGAATGGCTGAATCCGGGTTTTCTCTACGCTGGTAGATGCGCCCAAGGCGGTAATTATACTCTGCCCTTTCTGCCGTTGTTGAAAACGACGCTTCGGGATGCGGTCGCAGGTAAGTAAGTGCCTGATCCGTGAAGCCGCCGTCCGAAGCCAACCGCGCCTGCATCAATATTCGTTGAGTTGAGGTGGGCACTTTTTTCAGACTCGCTTCGGCGAATTTCTGCGCGGCCTTATCCGACTCGACCGTTGTTCGGCCAACAGACAGCACTTTCTGGAGTAGGTTTCTGGCTGTAACATCGGTGGCTCGGGTAGGCTGAGGGCTGGCCAGCCATCGGCATAAAAACAGTTTGTAGTGAGTATCTTTCAGGAAGTTCTGCCCCCGGTAGGCACGCAGAAACTGGTTGAGGTGCAAGGCCGCTTGCTCATACTCCCCCTTTTGCAGGTACATATCGCCCAGTATATTCTCCACAACGGGTAAAGGCTGATAGTTTTTACCAGCGGGTCGGTCGAGCAGGTAGGTAAGTGCCCGTTCACCATGCCCGTTTTTTTGCTCGATGGTAGCACCGAAGAAATGGAGTAACAGATTATCAGGGTTCTGACGCACTAAACGGGCCAGGGCCTGACTGTCCGCATCGGAAAATTTCAGTACGTAAGCCCGAACCATCAGGTCGATCAGTTGCGCTTCCAGGCCAACGACAGGGTCGCGTTGAGCGCGCTGTAATTCCTGCTGTCCCTGCCTAATGGTGCCCTGCATACCTAGTAACTTTGCCACCCACGCGTAGCTCTCCGGCACAGAACCAACCATGATGTGCAGCGTACCCAATGATTTATACGTTGGTAAAAAATCCGGGAAACGCTTCTGGTTTTCGCTGAGCAGTTTATACGCCCGGATCACATCCCAGCTCGCACTAACTTCTTTCCCGAACTTTAGCTTAACAAAGGCCCAGTGCAGGCGCACCTCAGCCAGTAGCACGCGCTGCCAGGGGGAGGTGTCGGACAGCTTCTTCAGCGCATCGAGCCGGGCGCTCTCCTGTTTATTTTTAGCCGCAAACAACTGGTCATCATCTGAGGTAACCAGCAGGAGCATATCGGTGTAATTGTCCAGGAAGACGCGAACGCCATTCGTTGCCGACTCGCGGGCCATGCGTTGCTGCGCCGATTGGATCTTTAACGTTTGCAGGTCTGCATAAGCCGACAGCAGGCCAGGCGTCCACACAAAATCCTGTGCGTAGCCCGTACTGAGCGAGATCAAAAAGAGGAGTACGTAACGCATTGGATCGGCATAAAGGGCGTAACAATTGATATAACGCAAAAAGGTCGCCCATACGACGACCTTTTTGCGTTATGCACGGCAAGAACTACCGGCCACGGCCCGTTGGAGCGGGTTCTGGCATGCCTTCCACGTCGGCGAAAATGCGTCCGCAATGTTCGCAAACGATAATTTTCTTCTTGTCTTTAATATCGGCCTGACGCTGGGGAGGTACTACGTTGAAGCACCCGCTACAGGCTCCGCGTTTAACCATAACTACTGCCAGCCCATTCAGGGCATTGCCACGAATTTTGTTGTAGGAGTTCAGCAGCCGCGGCTCAATGGTTGTTGCCTGATGATCGCGCTGTTTGATGATTTCCTTCTCCTCTTCCTGACTTTCCGACGTGATCTGGTCCAGTTCCTGCCGTTTGGCTTTTAGATCTTCCTGCCGCTCATGCAGGGCTGCCTGCGTCGTTTTGATTTCTTCGTCCTTGCCCCGGACCGAAACTGGGATTCGTTCACCCGCTTCTCAATCAGTTCGATTTCGAGCGATTGAAGTTCTATCTCTTTGGAGATGGCGTCGAATTCGCGGTTATTCCGCACATTCATTTGCTGATCCTTGTATTTGGTTATCAGCTTTTCGGCATCTTTCTTTGCCACACGATTCTGCTCAATTTCTTCTTCCAGCGTCTTTATTTCAGCCTGAAATTTACCAACGCGGGTTTCGAAGCCAGCAATATCGTCTTCCAGATCACGAACTTCTTCGGGTAGTCCACCACGAATCTTAATCAGTTCGTCTAGTTGAGAATCAAAAGATTGTAATTGCAGAAGAGCGTCTAATTTTTGCGCAATCGTTAGTTCCATTCGGAAATTTGTTAGTGCTATATGAAGTATCGAACCGGATTCGTGTCAGATTCAGATAAAATTACCGCAAAAGTAGTGAATTTTTTTGCCAAATGCCCGCATATCAAGTCTTTCGTAAAGACTTCGCTCTCGTAATGCCCAATATCGCAAATACCAATTCGGCCATCGGCATCAAAAAATTCGTGGTATTTGTAATCCGCCGTCACAAACACATCGGCCCCGGCACGAATGGCATCCGGTAATAAAAAACTACCCGCTCCTCCACATAAAGCTACGCGTTGAATGGGCCGGTTGGGTAAAGCAGTATGACGAATCAGGTTCAGATTCATGCGTTCTTTCAGATACGTCAGCCACGACGGCCCATCCATTGGTGTTGCAAGTTCACCCACCGCCCCGGAGCCTACCTCCTGATTCTGATTGGCTACCGGTGTGAGGTAATAGGCTACTTCCTCGTACGGGTGGGCTTCTCGCAGCACGGCCAGCAAATCATCCTGTAAGTGAGTAGGCAGAATTACCTCAATTCGGTTTTCGGATTCCTGGTGATACTCGCCCACCTCGCCCAGAACCGGGTGTGCCTTTTCGCCCGCTTCATAGGCTCCCGTTCCGGCAACCCGAAAACTACAGTTTTTGTAATCTCCGATTTGACCGGCCCCCGCCTGGTGAAGCGCATCAAACACCCGTTGCGTGTCGGCCGTGGGTACGAACGTTACCAGTTTGGTCAGGGTCTGCGCTTTGGGAGCCAGTATCCGAACGTGCTGCAACTGGAGCTTTTCGGCAATGTGGAAATTGACCCCGCCGGCCACGTTATCCAGATTCGTATGGGAAGCATAAATGGCTACATCGTTTTTGATCGCCTTAATAACGGTGCGCTCTACGTAGGTTTTACCCGTCAGTTTCTTCAGCCCTTTGAACACAATGGGGTGGTGGGCCACAATAACATTGCACCTTTTGGCAACTGCCTCATCGACAACTTGTTCTGTAGTATCCAGCGAAACCAGTACACCGGTAATGTCGGTCGATGGGTTGCCGACGATGAGGCCCGCATTGTCGTACGATTCCTGGTAGGAAAGGGGGGCAAGTGCTTCCAGGTAAGTGGTGAGCTGACGAATCTGAGTCATGGGAGCCGCTGAATTGCTGATGATCGGGTAATGGCTTTGTCGGTTGCAAAGCTACGAATTGCGCAGGCCCATTCGGCAGTTTGTTGTGCATACGTCTCATCTCCTATTCCGTTTGGGGTTATGATGCGCCGGTCGGTGGGATTCCGGTCTGCCGCCTGTAGTGCTCAACCCCGGTTGGCATACATCACAGGGACGTTAATCCGGCAACGCCGGACTATCCGTTATCAGACAGCAGAGAAGAAATACCTGTAAACTACGGTAAGCCCACAGGTATTCCCCGCTACGAAGCATAGTATAGTGAAAAATGGCTGTATGATAGAATGAAAAAAGTCAAAAACAGGTAGGATGGCTCAATATAATATAGGGTGATGCAGTTGGATTTTAGGGGGTATTTTGACGCTATCTTTCTTTTTGTACAAAAAAATAGAAGATAGTTCGTGATCATTTTAGTTACAGTACTATTAAAGAAACCGGAAAGAAAAACGGAGCGAATAAACTCCCGGAAAAGCGCAACGGAAGACAACGCGTACTTACTAAAATTCAACATTTCATGAAAAAGAAAAGCTACTTATTTCTGCTGATTTGGCTGGCAATCTGCGGATTGGCGCAGGCTCAGAATCAGCGCATTACAGGGAAGGTGACATCAAAGAGCGATAAGCAGGGGCTACCTGGGGCCAATGTCATCATTAAAGGCACTACTACGGGTACCTCTACCGATGTAGATGGTCAGTATTCACTGGAAGTGAGTCCGGGAGCCGTCTTACAGTTCAGCATGATTGGTATGACACCGCAGGAAGTACCGGTGGGGAACCAAGCTGTTGTTAACATTGAACTAGCCGATGATGCACAGGCACTCGAAGAGGTGGTGGTGGTGGGGTACGGTACCCAGCGACGGCGTGACCTGACGGGAGCCGTAGCACAGGTAAAAGGAGAGGAAATTGTGAAGTATCCCGTTCAGACACCCACCCAGGCCTTACAGAGTAAACTCGCCGGGGTGCAGGTCATCTCATCCGGACGGCCTAACGAACAACCCCAGATTCGGGTGCGGGGCGTGGGGTCGGCGCTGGCCGGGGTTAGTCCGCTGTACGTGGTGGACGGCGTACTGACCGACGATATTCGTAACATCAGTAACAACGATATCCTGAGCATCGAAGTCCTGAAAGATGCATCGGCCGCTATTTATGGCGTTCGGGCTGCAAACGGGGTCATTATCGTTACAACTAAACGCGGCAAAAAAGGCCCTGTTCAGGTACAGTATGATGCCAACATCAGTATCCGTGAGCCCGCCAACCTGGTCAATATGGCCAGCCGCGATCAGTACATCAGCTACCTGGCCGATGCTGCCCCGACCAAAAACGTGAATGATTCGCCCCTGACCTTTGGTGGCACCACCAACTGGTACAATGAGGCCCTGCGTAGCGCGCCCCAATCGAACCAGAACCTATCCGTTTCGGGCGGGGGGGAGAACAACACGTTCTTCTTTAGCGTGGGCTACTTCACCGACCAGGGTATTGTAAAAACCAACGATTTCAAGCGACTGACCATCCGGGCCAATAATGAAATCAACATCAGTAAAAAAGTAACTTTCAGCAACCAGCTTTCCTTTTCCAGAGGAAACGAGAAAGCCGTTGATCTGGGTGGCGTGTACCCCAGTTTATACCGGGCTGCGCCCATTGTTCCGGCCATTGTGGATGGCAAATACGGTAACCTCTCGGCCTTCGGTAACGTGGGTAACCCGCTGTTGTCGCTGAACAATCGAAACCAGCGCATTATCAATAATCGCCTGCAGGGTAACCTGTCCCTGGATTATCGGCCCGTTGAATGGCTCAAACTACACTCGGCCTTTAACACCGACCTGATTTTTAACCGGAACCAAACCTACCTGCCCGTCTTTCCAGAATGATGCCAACACCTTCATTACGGCGGGTGGTAATCAGCGGCAGCAAAACAGTTCGTTGAGTCTCAACAACGGCCAGTCAATTCGGTATATCATCGACAATACGGCTACCGTCGACCGGGCGTTTGGCGAGAACAACTTCACCTTTCTTACTGGGTGCGGTAACGGAACGCTTTTCGTCTGATTTTATCGACGGGAATCGCATAAACGTACCGAACGACCCGAATTTGTGGTACCTGGGCCTGGGTGACCCTAACCAGCAGTTGTCCAATAACTCCGGGGGCGACCTCCAGACCCGGCAGTCATTCGTGACGCGGGGTACGCTGAGCCTCAAAAACAGGTACCTCTTCAATGCATCCTTGCGGGCCGATGGTAGTTCCAAATTTCAGGAGCGGTGGGGCTATTTTCCAACGGCTGGCGTGGGCTGGGTCATTTCGGACGAAGCGTTCATGAAAAACCAGTCGCTGTTCGATTTCCTAAAGTTTCGGGGAAGTTGGGGAATCCTGGGTAATGACGTCATCGAGAGTAATGCCTACCTGCTGACAGCGGGTATAAACATTCCTTACTTCTACAACAATAGCCTGGTATTGGGTACGGCTATTCAGGATATCAAAAACCAGCAACTTAAGTGGGAGCGCACGCAACAGGTCGACCTGGGCCTTGAATTCGCGTTCTTCAAAAGTCGCCTGACCGGTGAGATCGACTACTACAACAAAACCACCCGCGACGCGCTGGCCTTCCAGATTATTCCGGCCATCTTCGGCGACCCGGATAACCAGTATCTGACCAATATTGCTTCGTTCCAGAATCAGGGGGTTGAGTTCGTCCTGAACTGGCGGGAAACCACCAAGAGCGGCCTTGGCTACAGCATTGGTGGCAACCTGACGCTGAATAAAAATCGGCTCGTGGGTCTCAACGGTGGGCAGGCCCTGCTGGCCGGGGGCGTTGGGCAGCAGGGATTCACGACCCGTTCCGACAATGGGCAGCCAGTGGGTAGCTTCTACGTTCTGAATGCCATTGGCGTGTATCAGAATCAGTCCGAAATAGACGGGTCGCCTGTATTTGGTAACCGCGCCAACGTCAGACCCGGCGATTTGAAATACCAGGACGTAAACAGTGATGGAGTTATCAACTCCGACGACCGGATTTATGCAGGTTCATACCAGCCCAAACTCTATTACGGTATCAACCTGGGCCTGAATTACAAAGGGTTCGATCTGGCGGCCGATGTGTACGGCAATGCGGGGAATAAAGTCTATAACGGGAAGAAAGCGTTTCGTTTCGAAAATACCGACAACATAGAAGCTTCTTACGCCGATGCCCGCTGGACACCCACGAATGCGTCGACTACCGACCCTCGTCTGATTACCTCCGCCACCCCTGCCTCTACGTATTTTGTGGAGTCCGGCTCGTTTGTACGACTCAATAACCTCACGCTCGGCTATACCATTCCGGTTAGTTTGCGCGATAAGGCCAAACTCCGCCAGGCCCGCGTTTACATAACCGCGCAGAATTTGTTCACTGCCAAAAAATTCAGCGGCTTTAGTCCCGAATTGCCCGGTGGGCCGCTGGACTCCGGCATCGAACTTAGTTCATATCCAACCACCCGTACGTTTGCCGTTGGCCTGAACGTAGGTTTTTAATCAATCGACTTTACAGACATGAACTATACAAAACAATTTATCCGGCTTTCGCTGCTTACGGTTCTATTCAGTACCGTGCTCACAGCCTGCAGCGATTTTCTGACTACGCCACCGCAGGGGCAAATTGGGGTGGCGGCCGTGCAAAACGACCCAGCAGCCGCCCAGAACCTCGTTACGGGGGTATACAACATCATGTGGGAGGGCAGTATGCACGGTTTCGATTACGTGGGCATGACCAACATCGCGTCCGATGATGCCGATAAGGGCAGTTCACCCGCCGATGGAGCCAACTCATACGGCACATTCGATAACCTGAACATGACCCCCGGTGTGGGCAACATCAATAACGTTTGGTCGACCTATTTCCGGGCCATTGCCCGCGCCAATCAGGCACTGGGGCTAATTCCGCAGAGTGCCGCCAGTCAGGCTACCCGCAATCAGCTGGAGGGTGAAGTTCGGTTTCTGCGGGCTTATTTCTACTTCAAGTTAGTACGGTTTTTTGGGGGAGTACCCCTCATCGAAAATGTGCCACCAGTAGAAAGTATCAATGATGTAGCCCTGCAAAGGCGGGCCACTCCCGAAGCCGTTTATGCCCGCATCATTGCCGATCTGCGGTATGCTGTGACCAACCTGCCCGTAAAAGGACAGACCGCTACGGGTAAAGCTACCAAGGCGGCTGCCATGGCCATGCTGGCAAAAGTGTATCTGTACCAGAAAAACTGGCAGCAGGCCTACAACCTGACCGATTCTATCATCAAGAATCAGGTGGGTACGTACAGCTTACTACCAAATTATGCCAACATATGGCGGGAAGTAGGGGCCAACAGTGCTGAATCCATTTTTGAAGTACAAACGGGTATCAACCTGGCCTGTAATGCTGCCATTCCCATTTATGTTGTTAGTCAGGGACCACGGGCCGGGGGTAAACGTGGCTGGGCCGACTTAGGTTTTGGTTTTGGAACCCCATCGCAGAGTCTGGTGGACGAATATGAACCGAACGATCTGCGGAGATCAGCCACCATTTTGCCTATCAATCCCCCTCCAATGGGCACGATTTTGTGGGATGGCTACCGGGTTCCCAGCCGCGACTCCGTTGAGAACGACCGCTATAATTATAAGGCCTACCATAGCCGCACGGCTGAGAGGAACTGTGGTGTCAATGACCGGCTACCCAAAAACCTGCGCATCATGCGCCTGGGCGAAGTATTGCTTATCCACGCCGAAGCAGCCTTTGCGCTGGGCAATAGTGCCGATGCACTGACCGACATCAACAGGCTCCGTGTTCGCGCCGGATTGCCCGCTCATACGACCATCGACCGGGTGAAAATCTGGCACGAACGGCGCGTGGAACTGGCAATGGAGCACGACCGCTTCTTCGACCTTGTCCGGCAGGAGAGTGTACAGCCCGGCCGGGCGGTGCAGGCATTTGCGGCCCACGGGAAAACGTTCACGAAGGGTAAAAGCGAAGTGTTTCCCATTCCGCAAACCCAGATTCAGTTGAGCGGAGGGGCACTAACCCAAAATCCGGGGTATTAACACCGTAAATCTAATCACCCCCCTTGCTGTGTCGTAACAGCAAGGGGGGATCGTTTAACTTACTCGTAACTGAACATGAAATTACCCGTTGTCATACTGTTAAGCTGCCTTTCAGCTTACAGTGCCCTCTGCCAGCCAAAGTCACAACCATCCGGCACGTCAACTACAAGGCTGAACACGAACGAGCAGGCCTTTCTGGATAGTCTGCAACGCGACACGTTTCGTTATTTCTGGGAAACGGCTAACCCCGAGAATGGTCTGGTGCCCGACCGCGCGCCAAGACCGTCGTTTGCCAGTATTGCCGCCGTTGGCTTTGGCCTTACGTCGTACCTGGTGGGTGTAGAGCGAGGTTATATTACCCGGCAGCAGGCTGCCGAGCGTACTATAAAAACGCTGCGTTTTTTTGCTAATGCACCCCAATCCGAAAATGCGGCTAACGTGTCTGGTTATAAAGGGTTTTTCTACCATTTTCTGGATATGAAAACTGGCGAACGCTTTAAACAGGTCGAACTCTCTACCATTGATACGGCTCTGTTGCTGGGGGGAATTTTAAGTGCACAGTCGTATTTCGATAAGAAAACGCCGGTTGAAACGGAGATTCGGCAGTTGGCCGAGCAGATTTATCGGCGCGTTGACTGGACCTGGATACAGCCGCGTAACCCGCTTGTGTCCATGGGCTGGCATCCTGAAAAAGGCTTTATAAAAAATGACTGGAAAGGGTACAACGAAGCCATGCTGCTCTATGTGCTGGCCCTTGGCTCGCCCACGCACCCGGTAGAGGCCGACGTATGGCCGGCCTGGACAGAAACGTATGATTGGGCAACGTTTCAGGGGCAGACACACGTCAACTTCGATCCGCTTTTCGGGCATCAGTACTCGCATGTGTGGATTGATTTTCGGGGTATCAACGACTCGTATATGACCGCGAAAGGGATTGATTATGCCGAAAATTCGCGCCGGGCAACCTACGCCAATCGGGCCTACTGCCTAGAAAATCCGGCTAAATGGCAGGATTACGGGCCGAACATATGGGGCCTAACCGCCTGCGATGGCCCTAAAGACACGATTGTTAATGGCAAGAAGTTTTTTTCGTATCGGGCGCGGGGAGCGGCTTCAACGCAGATTGTGGACGATGGCACGATTGCCCCAACGGCTGCCGGCGGCTCCATGGCCTTTGCCCCCGAAATCTGCATTCCTGCCCTTCAGGCAATGAAAACGAAGTACGGCGCAAAACTATATGGGGATTATGGATTCCGCGATGCCTTTAACCCTACCTATCGTTATCCGGCCCGGGTTTCCAACGGGCCTACCACTACGGGTTGGTTTGACATTGACTACCTGGGTATTGATCAGGGGCCGATTCTGCTCATGGCCGAGAACCTCCGGACGGAGTTTGTCTGGAAGCTGATGAAGCAGAAACCCCCACATTCGCAAAGGGTTGCAACGAGCCGGGTTTAGGGGTGGCTGGCTGAAGTAAGATTTGGCAAACTTATCGGGTCTTATTTTTCAGCACAATGAGCGGCAGGTGCGTATCCCAGATTGGGGTTAGCCCTTCCTGAACGATAAATGTTTTGGAGAAGTTGCCCAGCACTATATCCTGGTCACCGTCCTGGTCAACGTCAGCCACGTCCATGCAGATCCAGCGGCCCAGCGTGCTGACGGGTAGGGCATGGGGTTGAAACTGCAATGGTTTCTGCTGCTCGAAAAGTAAACAGCCTTCGGATGGGTTATGCAGAAAGTCGGCAAAAAAGGCGATGGTAGCAATATCCAGATCACCATCCTGATCGAAGTCGGTGGCGATGGCTTTAGTGCAGCCGTTTATCGGATAGAAGTACGCCTGTTTGTACTGGAAATTGCCCTGATTCAGGTAAATATACAGGCCATGGTAGGGTTTTAGAATCTTGGAATAGTCGCTATTATCGCCACAGGTGTAAATAATGTCCAGTTTGCCGTCTTTGTTAAAGTCGATTAGTTGAAAGCTGGTTGAGCCATAAACGGACGGAAAACGGAGCAGATTCCGCTCGGTAAAGCCTCCTTTTTTATCATTCAGAAACAGCCAGACACCTTCGTCGGCGTGGGCAAAAAGAACCATCAGGTCGGGCCAGCCATCAGCGTTGAAATCTCCCGTTGTTGCCTGAATGGCCCCGGGCACGTCCCGAATGGTCTGTTTGGTGAATGTGCCGTTGGTTTCCTGTTTCAGCCAGTAAAACCCGCCTTTCAGATGGCCAAAGCCACAAATAACCCAGTCCATCCGGCCATCTTTATTAACATCGACGGGTACTGACTGTAGGGGGCGGGGTAAATCGACAGCCAGCGCATGTGGAGTCTGCTATTCTGGTTGCTATCCAGATTCAGCGAAACCAGTTCTCCCCGCGCAATATCGGCGGCCCGCATGGTTCCCAGTGTCGTGAATGTCCCCCGCTCTTTCCCGGCTTCATCCCGAAAAAAGTCAGCGTTGACCACCGCCGAATTAAGTTGCCGGAAGCGGGTAGGTTTCAGGGCTGAATCCCAGCGGGTGAGGTCGCTTCGGAACGCATCGCTGGTGTATAGCTGATGGCCAATCGTATCCATTTTTACCAGCGTTGTCATGGCCGTTTGGGTAGTATCGAGACGGGGTTTCGCCACGGAGAAGATGGCCCAGTCATCCACAGTAGGGGTGGGCTTATCGGCTGGTTTGAGTTTTACCGGGGCCAGGGTCTGGTAGTAGGCAATGAGCTTCTGCCAGTCGTCGAATGAAATAGTTGATTTGCTGCCGGCATAGTAAAGACCTTCGGGATATACTTCCAGCCCCAGATTGGTGGCCATAGCGGGGAGTACATGCTTCACCCAGGTATCCTTGTCGAGTAGTTCGGGCGAAGGGGTTTGATGACAGTTGCCGCAGTAATGTTGCGCCAGTAGCCTGCCTTCCATAATCAGTGGGTCTTCTTTGGCCGACTGGCAACTGACTGCCGCGATAAACAGAAAAAAGCAGGTGATAAGTGGCAAGCCAATCAACTTCCTGCTACTGGAAGGGTGGGGTAACAGGTGTTGTATTCTACTCACAAAAAGGGGTGCATTACGCAAACATATCCGCTACGGTAAATTGCAGGTCGGGAACGACGGGAGCGGCTGAGAAAGGCAACAGTTGAATTCCGGTACTACTGCTGACTATTTGAAAATCCATGCTCTGGTTATTACTCGTAAAAGTAACCGAAAATAATCCCCATCTCGTCCTCGCTCGTCAGGCCAAAATTGATGGTTTTTGAGGAGGTATTGTTATAGGTGATTTCCGATGTAAGGCCTTCGCCTTTGTTCAGGCTGATGGGTGTCTTGAACGTGACGATGTCCGGATGCTCCCAATCGGTCGACGTGTACACCACTTCGCCATCGCGGGTACCCCCTTTGATTTTGATCACGAATTTCTCGCCCATCTTGTGCATGTGCGACGTCAGCGTCAACACCAGTCGGGGCTTATCGAAGGTAAATGATTTCGTCATTGTGGTCCGGGTATTAGCGGGCAGGTTGAGGTTGTTGTTACCCAGATTCAGCGTTTGTACCACGTGTTGTACCGTCGATTTGGCGACGGTATATAAGTTTAGCTGGGCCTCTCCCTTCATCACCGTATTTGTCTTATTGACAAAATGAGTATTCAGGTCGAGCGATGCTCCAGCTGGAACGAGCAGGGCGGTTCCTGCCGGGAAAACGTAATCCTGATACTGCGCCTGGGAGCCAGCAAAGTACAGGTGGTTCGACATGCTAAATGCCGTAAACAGGTTCAATGAGTTGTCGGGGTTGCGCAAATCGCGGATGTCGTTCAGGTTGGGAAGTATGTTCCTGTTCTGGAAATCGTAGGCCACGAAGTGGTGACTTCCACCCCGCATTTTGGTTTCATAGCGATTCACATAAATATCCTGCGTGTTTCCAACCACACGGCGGGTAAATAACTCCCGCTCAAAATTCGGCTGAATCTCGAACAACGGCACGGCCATCTGATAACCGGTACCAGCGGTCGGCACAGGCAGCGGATCATAGGCAACTACCGTAACCGTTTTATCGTTGAGCAGCGCGGCATCGGCTATGGTTCCCGTTCTTCGGTGCCCCCGCGTCAATCCACCGTCTTACAAACTCAATCTGCCCGTCTGGCAGCAGGGTACCACCCAGCGGCATCGGATTTCCGTACTGCTTCCCTGAATGATGACTGGCGGCTACACCTGCCAATTTGTGGTACAGTAAGCTTTCCAGAGAAGCAAACGCTTTTACCCGTTTCAAACCATCTGTTTTGGCATCGGTATTCTTCGGGTCGACCCCCACCATATTCTGATACGCCACGCCCTTCGGCCAGTACCAGACCGTGCTGAATGAAGGTGATATCTTTGTCGGACAAATGACAACCCGATGTGGCACAGGACGGGGTCAGAATTTTCTGCTGAATCAGGTCAAATGACGACTGTTCAGTTGGCGCAGGGGCATCCGTAGCGGTTTTGGTGCAGGACACCAGATTCGTTAGCAGGATGGCCGTAGCAACACCCAGGCTTAAACGAGTAAAAGTCAGGAAGTTCATAGATGAATAAAGCGCAATTCGCCTGTTGAAAGGTAACGAAAATTGTTGATTTTTCGTCCATTTCAAGCCCAATGACGACACAAGTCAGGTTTTGCCAGTCGGTCTACTTACAGAGCCGCGTAGTTTTTGGCCGCGTCGTCCAGTACCAGCACCCAATCCTGACCGTATCCCTGCGTTGGTGGCGTAAACTGCTTGGGTTGCCGGTTATCGAACGTGCCGGCCGATTTTGTCTTGCCCGAACGAGGGTCGTACCAGGTTGCCGTAACCGTTTCCCCCGAAATTTTCCCCGGCTTCACGGTGAATGACTTACCAGTGGTGGTGTACACAAAGGCGTAATCGGTGCCCCGCGTGGCCTGAACCCGATCGGCAGGAGGGAGGTTGTTCTCCACAATCAGGGATTGGTCCGGCACGCGGTCGAGCAGTGGGCGGGCCGTCATCAGGTGCCGAACGTGTGTCATCTGGTTGGCCCCGGGCAGGTCCAGGGCGTCCTGCCAGTAGTGGTGTGGTCCATTTACGGCCGGTCGTTTTGCACTGTACATCTGCCAGATGTCATGGCAGCCGTACGTGTGGCCATGTGCTCCCGCAAACAGATCCAGGTAGGCCGCCATCCGAACGTCGTAGGCATTGGACGTGCCCAGGTCTTTGGCATTGAAGCAAACCGGGTGGTCTTCATAGATAGGTTCGGCATCCATTGTTGGCTTAACGGGCTGATTGTTGTAGGATACGGTAATGTTGTCATATACGGCGGTATTGCGGCAGTGGCCATTCTGGTGCATGTTGAAATCGAACCAGGCATCATTCTTAAACCATTTTGACGCACCCCCTTCCAGGCCGTTAGGCTGGGGATGGTAGGTCATCAGCGCTTTGTCGGCACCGCCAACGGCTTCCTGAATACCAGCCGCCATGGCCCGCCATATGTCCACGTCGGATGAGCCATCGCGCGGTTGCCGGTCACCACCCAGTACCCAAACGATATTTTCCCGGTTCTTGTAGCGATTTCCCACGTAATGACCATACACACGGGCGTTTGCCGGCGTAAATATTTCCGGTCCCTGCCCCCAGGTATTTTTAAAGACTTTGTCGCCCCAGGTTGGTAAAAACGCAATCACAATGCCATACTGAGCTGCTTTGTCAATAATATAGTCGACGTGTTTGAAGTACGCTTCGCTGGGTTTAGTAGGGTCGTTGTTGAGCAGGGGCACTTCGCCATATGGGTTTTGTTCTCTAAGCCCATCAAATTCGGCCAGAGCAACCGCCTGCACTACCGTAAAGCCCTGCTCAGACCGCCGTTTGAGATAGAGATCGGCCTCCTCCCGATTTAACCGGTGAAATAGCTCCCAGGCGGTATCGCCCAGCCAGAAAAACGGCGTGCCATCCTGATAAACCAGGTACCGGTTATTGGACGATACCGTCAACCGACCCTTGGTAGCCAGATTCTGGGCTAAAGCCGGACTTTGCCAGAGTAGCAATGCTGTAAGAACTAACCCGTATTTCATAAGAGAAGTGATTTGGAGTATGGTATATGTTTGCAACTGGCTATCGCCTGGCGCTGATGAGGGCTGGTGCAAACAATAAAATAAGTTTATTTACCGGAAGTCATGAAATCCGTCGGTTTACTGTTGATTTTGGGGAGACGGCTCCAATTAGCCATCCGCGTGTCGGCTGTCCTGTCCGGATGCTTATATTTGGCCATAAATCTGTTATTGATCCCTGATTATGACCGTTGGCGCAGATTCTGGCTATTTGTCCTCTTCTTCCAAGCAACGATGGCAGCGTATGCTGGGAATCCGACCGGAGGAAGGCCGAACGGTGGGGTTGTTTTTTGTGCATAACTTTCTGCTGGGCATTGGCACGATTCTGATTTATGTGGCGGCCAACGCTATTCTGCTCGAGAATAACCCCGAAACCAGTCTGCCAGTAGCCTATGTGGTTGCTGCCCTGTCCATGATCGTTGTAAGCCGGATATACGCTTACTTCGAGCATCATCTGGCTTTACAGGTGGTGGCTATACGCGTACTGATTGCCGCTGTTGTTATGACGGTAGTGGTTGGGATATTGGTAGTGGTAGGGCATTCTGTGGCGGCCGCAGTGACGATTATGACGGGCTACCGAATCATTTACCTACTAACTAATCTCGAATTTTGGGGGGTTTCGGCGGTGGTGTTCGATACGCGCCAAAGCAAACGGCTCTTCGGCGTTATCAGTTCGGGCGATATGCCCGCCAAAGCAGTAGGCGCGGTGCTGGCATCACTGGTTCACGCCCATGCCGATGTGCTGCGGTTGCTGCTGGTAGCGTTTGGGGCCTTCCTGGCTGCCCTCTACATACTCCGGTTAACGATCCAGTCCCACGATGTTCAGGCCGCATCGGGAGCCGGCCGGGTGGCGCGTCGGCAGCCGTCGCGGCTGGTAGGGAAGCGGTTTGGGGGCAGCGAACTGATTTTTTACATGTGCCTGAGTTTTACCGTACTGGCCGCCGTTGCTACGGAAATAGAATACAACTTCTTTATCAACGTGAAGCATCGCTTTCATGACCAGACCGACGTTGTCCGTTACGTGGGCTACGTGCTGGCCCTGACCTACGGGCTGGCCATGCTGGTTAAGCTGTTGATGTCGCGGCAGGTACTCGATAAATTTGGCATCCAGCGTTCGTTGGTTGTGTTGCCCTGGGTTGCCCTGGCAGGCCTTACGATACTCTTAATCCTCCGATACGCTGTCGTTTCCGAAACAGTGCTGCTCATTTATTTCTGCGGCCTGTACCTGGTGTTCGAAGTAGCCCGTCGTGCCTTGTTCGACCCTGTTTTTCTGGTGTTGTTTCAGCCCCTGTTACCGCCCCAGCGGCTGAAAGGGCATACGCTGGCCAAAGGATTATACGAGCCAATTGGATTGGGGGTAGCTGGCATCCTGATATTCTTATTCCATAATACCCTCGAAACGAACGGAGCCCTGTTCTGGATAGGTCTGCTGGTGATAGCCATCTGGTTACTACGACAAACCTACAAACGATATCTGCACGAACTAAACGATGCCATTGGCCGTCGGTTTCTGGAACGCGATGAACTGGCCATGCCGGGGGTAGCGCAGCGGAATCTGGTCAGTCAGCTAGAGAGTAACAAGCCCGCTGAGGTACTAACCGCTCTTAGCTGGCTGGATGCTCATAACCCCAACGAGCTGGCGCAGTATATTCCTACGTTGCTTACGCGTTCTGAAGTGGCTATTCGCCGGCGTACGCTGGCGGTCCTGACGAATGGGAATCTGCCGGTACCTGTTCGGCCACTTACCCACATTGCGCTGACGGATGAGGACCCGGAGTTGCGGCAGCAGGCGGCTTATTTGCTGGGCCGACGCATCAATACCGAACCGGCCGAGCTGGCTCCTCTTATTCACCACTCCGACCTAACCATCCGTCGGGGAGCCATCAGGGGCATTCTGGAACTGAACCCGCACGACACCGCTGCCCAGGCTGCGCTGCGCGAGTTGATTCAGGAGGATGATCCCTACCGGCAAAAAATAGCACTTAACCTGATTGCCACTTTACATCTGAATGATTTCGCGCCGGTAGTGCAACACTTACTAGCCAGCCTGAATACCGACGTGAAAAAGGCGGCTATCCTGACGGCAGGAAGCCTGGCCAACCACGGATTGACGCAGTTTCTGCTCCTGAACCTGACGCACGAAACCCTGGGCCGCACAGTAGTGCAAGCCCTGAAATTTCGCGGGCCCGAACTGATTGCTGATTTGCACGCGTTGCGCCGGACAAACGGTAGTCGGCTGGTGCTGGAACGGATTACAGCCATTTGCGGAGCTATCCAGGCTCCCGAGAGCCGCCAGCTCCTGAATGAACTGGTTGCGCAACCCGACCTGCAAATTCGCGGGGCTGCCCTGCGTGCTCTGCGCCGTTTTCCGAACGACCCCGCCGATGATGCCCTGTTCCGGACGTTGCTGCACGAAGAAGCGTTGCTGGCCCAGCGGATGTTGCACGGTAGTTTGTCGGATGCCTCCTTAACGTCAGCACTGGACTACGAACTATCGGTACTGGTACAGCGACTGTTTGATACCCTTGCCCAGCTATTCGATACCGAGACCATTGCCGGAGCCCGCGCGGGCGTTGGACACCCGGCCCGCGAACGCCGGGCCAATGCCCTCGAAATGCTGGATAACCTGATTCCCCGGACCACGTACCAGACATTGCAGGTATTGGTTGATGAGTTACCCCGCGCAGAAAAGGTGCGTATCCTGGATACTGAGCTGGAACCGTTTCGCGACTCGGAACCAATCCGGTCGTTCATTCTGCGAACGGGAGAAACGGTCTTTTCTGCTTGGACCGTGAGCACCGCACTGCGCGCTTTGCCCGAATCGGAAGCAACCGTTGTCCGCACGTCACTAACCGCTCAATTTCCTGACCTATCTCTGTTGCTTATGCCCCACGCAAATCATTCAGCCAGCCAGATTTCCGCGTACGACCGGGTTTTACTGCTGGCCCAAACCAGCCTATTTGCCCAAACGCCCGAAAACGTGCTGGCCAGTGTAACGCCCATTATGAAAGAAGAGGACCATCCGGCCGGTGAGCTGATTTTTCGCAAGGGCGATCTGGGTTCGGGCATGTACGTCATCTACACGGGCGAAGTCGCTATTCTGGATGGAGATACCGAACTAGCCCGGTTTGGCCGGGGCGATTTCTTTGGCGAACTGGCCCTGCTGGATACCGAATCCCGCTCGGCCACGGCCGAAGCCATTACCAATGTGCGGCTGCTACGCATCGATCAGGACGATTTTTATGACCTGATGGAAGAGCGGGGCGAAGTATTACGCAGTATTGTCAGAAGCCTGTCGGGGCGTATCAGGCGGCAGAATGACGTATTGGCAAACCGTACACATGCTGCGTAGTCTTTAACACCCCCCCTCTCTACGAACATGGATCTATCAACACCCGAAGGCATTGGCACCGTGGTAATGGCAGCGGTAGCGTTTCAGTTTGCTGGTCGTTTCCTGGATATAAAAACCCGGCTATCTGCCTGGGAACCACACATAAAGCGAATTTGGGTATATGCTGGTATCCTGATTGGGCTGGGGTTCGTTTTACAGCTCGATTTTTCGACTGGCTGGTTTGCCCTGGCAGCCGGACTGTTATTCAGTTACATGCTATGGCGGATGTATGCGTACCGACCCGCCCGAATGGTGCTTCTGGCCGTTGCTCCCTTCCTGCTACTGACGGTAGTTGATAGTTTTATGGAGCAATACGCCCCGGCATTCTACAAGACAAACAGCGACTTCCTGGATAATGCCATCGGCTTTTCAACCATTTGGCTTATCACGTTTCTGATAATCGCCAACAAGCAGAAAAAAACTCTGGTCCGGGAGCATCTGGAACGGGAGCAGGAAGCAAAAGAACGCCGGGAAATCGAAGCAAAAAAACAGGAACTTGAATACCTGGTATCCGAACGAACCGCCGAAATCATGCGCCAGAAAGACGAGTTGGAGCAAACGGTTGAAGAACTGAAACTAACACAAACCCAACTGATTCAGAGTGAAAAGATGGCCTCGCTGGGTGAATTAACGGCGGGGATTGCACACGAAATTCAGAACCCGCTCAACTTCGTTAACAACTTCTCCGAAGTTAGTATCGAGCTAATCGACGAGTTAACCGAAGAACAAAGCAAAGCGAACCGCGATGTAGCACTTGAAGCCGAACTGCTCGACGATTTAAAACAGAATCTTCAGAAAATAACCCACCACGGTGGCCGGGCTTCCAGTATTGTGAAGGGAATGCTGCAGCATTCGCGGACCAGCACCGGGCAGCGCGAACCAGCAGACCTGAACGGGCTGGCCGACGAATACCTGCGGCTTGCCTACCATGGGCTGCGAGCCAAAGACAAATCATTCAATGCCCAGCTGAAAACGGACTTTGACTCCTCGCTAGGAGAAATCAGCATGGTTCCTCAGGACATGGGCCGTGTGTTGCTGAACTTGTTCACCAATGCTTTCTACGCCGTTCAGAAACGCCAGAAACAGGCTGCCGACCCAGGTTACCAACCCACGGTGAGCGTGCGTACCCGCTGTAGCAACGGAGAAGCCATCATTGTCGTCAGTGATAACGGAATCGGTATTCCCGACGACTTGAAACACAAGATATTCCAACCTTTTTTCACCACCAAGCCTACGGGAGAAGGGACCGGCCTGGGCTTGTCGCTGGCCTACGATATTGTGGTTAAAGGGCATACCGGCACGCTGACGGTCGACAGCACAGAAGGGCAGGGAACTACATTTACCATAACGCTGCCCGCCTGATACGGTTTACGGTTTGAGGTTTAACATATACGGTTGGCTGACGCGTCATCGCTATTATTTCTTATGCGCCAGCCAATCGTATACCTCACACCGTAAACCATAAACTTCAAACCTACTGCTTATCCCACCAAACGCGGGTATCCTGATTGTCTGCTCCCTGCCGGGCTACGGCTTCCTGCCGGTTGGCCGCGTTAACCGAAATCTCCGAATCGGGATAAGACAGGCGGTTAATAAAATTGCCCTTTATTTCCTTGCCAGGATACGGGTTGGGTGTCAGTGCCGGGAAGCCACTCCGCCGGAAATTGGCAAAGGCTTCGGGGCCGTTCAGGAATGACGCGACCCAGTACTGCGTATTGATCTGCTCCAGCCCTTTGGCAGCCGTGTACGGATTGGCTTGCAGGTACGCGGTAATGGCTGCCGGAGCAATGGCCGAGTTCGCATCTACCAGACCCAACTGTTGCATGTGCGCCGTTACACCTGCGTTGTAGAACGTAGCCGGGCTGCCGGTAGTCCAGCCGCGTTGAGCGGCTTCGGCCAGGAGTAGTTGCGTCTGGGCGTGGGTTACCAGAAAAGTAGGCGCATCGAAACGCCCCAGGCGGTTCCTGTCCAGTTGGGTATAGTCGTAAAAAGTCGCGAGGCCATCTTTTGTTGCCTGCGCTGGAATGGTTCCGTTATCAAAGCCGAGTGGCATCCCGATTTGTACGGCCGGGTCACGGTTGGCCCTGGCGGCCGTTTGTTCAGGGCCACTTTTAGCGCCTACATAGCGCACGGCAATGGAGGACAAACGAGGGTCACTGGTCGATTTCAGGTAATCCACAAAGTATTTTGTCAGGTAATAGTTGGCCGCTTCGGTGGCATTCAGGGTATTGCCCACCGGATTTCTGTAGTTGGCGTTGTTACGCACCTGCAGGTTATCGTCATTGGATTGCATAACACCACCAGCTACCGCCTTCTGCACCGTCGACTGAGCCAGCGTGGGGTTTACTTTAGACAACCGCATACCAACCCGGAGCAGCAGGGAGTTGCCCGCACGCTTCCACTTACCAATGTCTCCACCGTAGGTAATTTCTCCGACTTCAGTTGGTTTGGTGGCATCGAGGGCGGCCGTGGCTTCGGTCAGCTCTTTGATCAGGTCAGTATAGATGCTTTCCTGCGTATCGTACTTAGGTAATATGTTGCTGTTGATATAGCCCAGACCGGCCTGGCTGTAGGGAATATCGCCGTACGAATCGGTCAGTACCTGAAACACATAGGCTTTCCAGATACGGGCCATGTTGTACAGGTTTGCGCGGGCTGGCTCTGCTTTGGTCTGGTTAATTACGTCCACCAGATACCGTACCACGTTCTGGTAATAACCCTGCCAGATAGCCGCGTTTGGTCCCGCAGGACCCCGGTTGTCGATATTGAAATTACCACCCGCCAATACGCCGGAGTTGGGCGAGAACATCTGCTGCACAATTGGCTCCTCAAACACCAGTATCGACCCCGGAAAGGCCGTGTTAATCATGGCATTGTTGAACGTAAAAACGGGATTGAGGGCCGTAGCCGCCGTTGGGTTAATGTTCAGCGTATCGAACCCTTTATCGCAACTGCTGGTGGCTGCCAGCATGACGGCCAACGCTAAAATGAGTTGTATCTTCTTCATGATTATCTGTTTAAGGTAGTCATTGGTCATTTCCCTTCGCGGTCATTAGCGGTTTATCCGTGATCGTTGATGACCAGTGACTGCGAAGGGAAATGGCGAATGACTAGAATTTTACGTTCAGGTTGAAACCAATACTGCGGGTGGTGGGCAAGCCGGTTGACTCCAGGCCAATCAGGTTGTCGGAACTGAAGCCGAACTGCTCCGGGTCGAGGTTGGGCACCCACTTTTTCAGGATGGCTACGTTGTTGGCTACCGCGCTGATGCGAATGGCTTTGATGAACAGGTCTTTGGATAAGAACTTCGTAAAGTCATAGCCCAGACTGATCTGGCGGAGTTTCCAGAAACCGGCATCGTAAACAACCTGCTCACCCAGGCTTTTGGAGCGACCAACCGAGTAGTAGTCCTGCACAAACGCCCGTACCGCATTGGCTTCGCCATTCGCGTTCACACCCGCGCCCACCATTTTGTTGTCGGCATCGCCCCGGCCTACCAGCGTTTCGCGTTGCAGACCGTGCCGGAACAGGTTCAGGTTGGTACCCGAAATCATCTTACCGCCCAACTTGAAGTCAATCAGGAACGACAGGTTGAGACCTCTGTAGTTGACCGTGTTGGTGATACCGCCAATGTATTTGGGTAGTGCCGAACCAAATGAAATAGGAGCCGGTGTACGGCTGGGAATACCATCACCCCCGTGTACAATGCGACCCTGCGCATCGCGGGCATAACCAAAACTGTACAGCTGTCCCAATTCCTGACCGACTACCTGCCGCAGGTCGCCAACGAATACGCCGTTGCCAACCACGATTTGTTCCGGAACTTTGGGAGCCGCAGGGTTGGAATTGGGAATAAAACCATCCGGTGATATCAATTTCAGCAACTTCGTTTTATTATACGACCCGTTCAGGGTTACATCCCAGGAGAAATTCGTCGTTCTTACCGGAGACAGGTTCAGCAATATTTCAATTCCCCGGTTGCGGCTCTGCCCGTTATTAATGAGCGTACTGGTATAGCCTGATGCATCGGAGGATTGCGCCTGTACGATCTGATCACTGGTAACTTTCTCGTAAACGGCAAAGTCCAGCCCAACCCGGCTGTTGAACATCTTCAACTCTAATCCAAACTCCGCTTCCGCTACCCGACTAGGTTTGAGCGTCGAACTGGGCACCGTGTTGGAGGTGATGAACCCAACGGGTTGACCCTGCCCGGCCGGGTTGGGAAACAGGTTGGCATTGATGGCGTAGAACAGGTTATTCGAGTACGGAGCCACATCGCCATCACTACCTACTTCGGCGTAAGCACCCCGGAGTTTGCCAAAGTTCAACCAGCCTGGTAGATTGTTGAACGCCTGCGAGAAAACGAAGCTACCCGTTATGGATGGGTATAGGATACTACGGTTGGCCGGGGCCAACGTGGAGAACCAGTCGTTCCGAACGGTTCCGTTCAGGTACAGAAAGTCTTTGTACGACAGTTCGGCCGCGCCGTACAGGGAGTTCACTTTTCGCTCGTTCAGGCCATACAGCGGGTCTTTTACCCGTCCGTTTTGGGGGACATACAATCCCCGCACAATGAAATCCGTTACCAGAACACTGTTCAGGTCGCTCCGGCGGTAGAGCTGGTTACCACCCGCCGTAATGTCGATACCAAACACGCCGAACTTGCGCGTTGCTCCAATAAGGAAATCGGAGTTGATTTCGCGAAACCGACGGGCCTCCTGAACATACGTTCCGTTCACGAAACCAGCGGGAGCCGCAGCCAGCGAAGCCTGACCCGTTGGGAAGTTATAATCCTGATCCCGCGACCAGTAATCCTGCCCCACCCGTCCCTGCAAATAGAGCCAGTCCGTAAAGTTGTAGCGAACGGCAACGTTGCCGAACAAACGGTCCCGGCGGATGTTCTCAAATTTGTTGTTGAGCACGAAATACGGGTTCGTCCGGTTCATAAACCGGGAGTAAACAAACTCATTCCCCGTGGCCGGATTGATCTGGTTAGCTTCCAGCACATCGAGCGGCAGGGAGTTGGCCAGTGTATAAACAACCGTTGGTGTACTGTTATCCTGCTGGGCAATCTGGGGCGGGTTTTTGTTGTATTCGTTGGAATAGTTCAGGGTACCCGTCACAGACAGTTTCGGTGACAGGTTGTAACTGAAGCCGAGGTTGATCGTTTTGCGGCTGTACGAGTTATTCCGGGTAATCCCTTTGTTATCCAGATTGGAGAGCGACAAGTTGAACCCGCCTTTCTCACTCCCCGACGAGAGGGACACGGAGTTGGTCCAGGTAGAACCATTCCGGTAGAACGTGTTAATGCGGTCATAAACCGGCTGGTAGGGTAACGTTATACCGCCGAACAATACCTGCGTTTGCCCCGCAAATTTCTCCCCGAAACTCCATACCCCCGATGTGGGGTTGGCTGCCGTAGGCCGAACACCGTATTCACCCTGTCCGTATTCGTACTGAAAATCCGTATAATCGAGCGGCTGGTCAGTGGTGAAGTTGGTGTTATAGGTCACGCCAATGCCCTGACTGGTACCTTTCGTTTTCGTGGTAATCAGGATGGCACCATCTTTAGCCCGCGATCCGTATAAGGCTGCTGCCGTTCCCCCTTTCAGGACGGTCATGCCTTCAATATCATCAGGATTGATAGAGGATAAGCCGTCGCCACCATCGGAGTAGTTAGTACCACTCCGGTTTCCGATGGAGTTGTCGCCCCCGGTGTTGCCCGTATTTTGCCCAAAATTGGAATTGTCGATGGGCACGCCATTAACAACGATGAGGGGGCTGTTCTGACCCGAAAAGGACGATTGTCCCCGAATACGGATTTTACTCGT
Organism: uncultured Cytophagales bacterium; assembly: GCA_963782245.1. Taxonomy (GTDB): domain Bacteria; phylum Bacteroidota; class Bacteroidia; order Cytophagales; family Spirosomataceae; genus Spirosoma. Next base: position 435,068 of record CAWAJC010000029.1, on the reverse strand, counting down.
ACCGGCGGCCCCCGTGCCCAGGCTGGAGATATTAACCCCGGCAATTTTGCCTTGCAGGGCATTCATGAAGTTTACCGTCCGGTTGGTTGTAACCTGTTCGGGGTTGACAACGGCGGTGGCGTACCCCAGGCGTTTTGCTTCTTTTTTGATACCCAGCGCCGTAACAACCACTTCGCCCAAACTCTGTTCGGCCTCCTGAAGCGTGACGGTTAACTGGGTCTGGTTCCCGATGGGGACGGTCTGACCCGCGAAGCCAATCGAACTGAAGACAAGCGTGGCCCCGGCAGGTGCATTCAGGGTGAAATTTCCGTCGCCGTCCGTCGTAGTACCTAACTCGGTGTTCCGGACCAGTATATTCACCCCCGGAACGGGTTGCTTGTCCTTACTGGAAATAACCTTGCCCGTTACCCGCCGATCCTGGGCCTGGGCAGCTTGCATCATCAGGAAAGTAACCAGAAGCAAAAAGCACCAGGCACTAACCCTTGTTCGTACAATATGTTTCATGGGGAATAGGGGATTAACTGTCAATTCATTTAATAAGATAAAATAATCTTCTTTAGATTAAACTTGCAAAGTAAGTAAATATACCTATCTACTCTGATTTTCAGGCAATATTGAAAAAAGTAGACACGAGACAGACACGTCGTTTTTCGTGTAAAAAACAGCTCGTTAAATTGACAAACAAAGAGGTAACAACCCGGATGAAAACAGGTATTGATACCGTTAGAGGTTTCTTATAAAAATCACATCTTTCCGGAGTAATGATTTCTGTAAGTGATCCCTGGTAACACAACCTATACCCCCGTTGGGCGCGCGTTCACTGAAGAAAGCGGTCTTCGTCCTCAAAACGATAAGAGAAAGGGAGTTACCGAATCTGGCCTGCCTGTTTCAGCAGGTCAACCACTTTTTCGACCGGTAGTTGTTCTACCGTATGCCCCCGGTCGCCGGTGGTTGTCTGGGCAGCAAAGAGCGAGTTGATGATGGCTTCTTCAGTGGCTTCGATGGCCGCCAAAAACAAGGGAGAGACGTTGTCGTTGCGCAACACGTTCATGGAATCCAGCGTTTGATTAGACTCGTGCGGAATGCGGTGGGCCGTGGATACGGCAATAACATAATCGCCACTCCCGTTTGAGGCAATGCCCCCTGTGTGCGCCAGTCCCATAAAGGCACGTTTGGCCAGTCGTTTGAGGTTGCGGGCATCCAATGGCGCGTCGGTCAGAACAACCATCATGCAGGAACCGTCGAGGTTTTCTTTGAAACTGTATTTTCCCAGTTCTACCCCAACGGGAACACCTGCTATCTGTAGAACACCGCCAAAGTTTGTTTGTACCAGTACCCCAACGTTATAGCCGCCCAATGACGCGGGTAACTGGCGCGATGATGTGCCAATACCACCTTTGAAGCCGAAACAGACGGTGCCGGTACCCGCCCCCACGTTACCCTCTTCTACCGGACCGGATTTGGCATGTTGAATGGCGTCCAGCACGTGCTGTTTCGTTACGTGTCGTCCGCGAATGTCGTTCAGGAATCCATCGTTGGTTTCGCCAATTACTGGGTTTACGGAGCGGACCTGTTCATTACCGGGCTGGGCTAGTGTGTAGTCGATCAGGGCATCGGCAGCGGATGGTACGCTCAGCGTATTGGTTAAGATAATGGGCGTTTCGAGCGTACCAAGTTCCTCTACCTGGCTATACCCGGTTAGTTTCCCAAATCCATTGCCGATGTAAATGGCCGCCGGGCTTTTTTGCTGAAACTGATTATCCGGATGGGGCAGGATGGCCGTGACACCCGTACGCACGTTCGGTCCCTGCTTTACCGTCGTTTGGCCTACCCGAACGCCCGGCACGTCGGTGATGGCGTTGAGGGGGCCGGGCTTTAAAACACCGAAACGGATTCCGTACGCACGCGGGCGTTTGTTCGGCTGGGCGACCGCAGCCTGAATCGAAATCAGAAGAGAAAGGGTCAGGAGCTGAGCGATAAACATCGGGCGAGATGAGGGAGAAAACCGTGGCAGCCAAAATTCGCCCATTTTCTGTCAACTACCAGATGGTTCGTAAAAAACCAGCCGATTTTGTAGCTGCGTCACCCGGTGCTGCAGCTGTTCCAGCCGTTCCAGCAGTTCGTTTACCACATCGAGGTCGTCGGGGTGGATAGCCAGGTCCTGATGCAGCCGGACAAACTTCTCCAACCGGGGCAACTGTTCCGACGGCACATAGGTGGCGTGCTGAATAGTGGTGGTTTCAATGAGGCCACGTCGCTCCAGCAAGTAAACAAACTCCGCTTCGACGTGGTGGTACACGCAAAATTCATTGATGAGGATGAGGTCGGGATTCATAAAATAAGGCGTTACAGGACTGCTACTTGCCGGATTAGTTCTTTCTGTTCGTCGGTCAGGTTGGTGGGCAGTTTGACCTGCCATTGCACGTACAAATCACCAAACGAGCCTTCCTGCTTATAGACCGGAAAGCCCTTGCCTTTCAGTCGCACTTTGGCGCCGTTCTGGGTTTCGGGTGGTACGGTTAGTTTAACTTTACCATCCAGGGTTTCAATGATTTTTTCGCCCCCCAGCAACGCCGTGTAAAGGTCAACGTCTTCATCTACGTAGATATCATCGCCCTTGCGTTTGTATCGGTTGTCGTCGGCAATAACGAACGTGATGTACAAATCGCCGTTGGGGCCACCATTCACGCCCGGCGAACCATAGCCGGTCAGTTTTATTTTCTGGCCGTTCTCAATCCCGGCCGGTACGGTAATGCGGATGTTTTTTCCATCAACGTTCATAGTTTGCTTGTGCGTTGTGTACGCATCGCGCAGATTCAGGTGCAGTTCGGCCTGATAATCCTGTCCTCTGAATTTGGCCTGCCGTCGGCCACCTCCCGCGCCCGCATCCTGCCCAAACATGGAGGAGAAGAAATCCGAAAAATCGGCACCGCCAAAGCCACCCGAAAAATCATCTCCGCCCGCGTATTGCCGACGCGATTGCTGTTGCCCCGCGTTGCGCCAGGCGTTGCCACGCCGGGCTTCGTCAAACTGGTCGGCGTGTTGCCAGTCTTTGCCGTACTGGTCGTATTTTTTACGTTTCTCGGGATCGCTCAGAACCTCGTTGGCTTCGTTTATCTGCTGGAATTTTTTCTTGGCCTCCGCATCATTCGGATTTAGGTCCGGGTGGTGTTTACGGGCGAGTTTACGGTACGCCTTCTTTATATCGTCGTTCGACGCGGTTTTGGATACGCCCAGCACGCTGTAATAATCGATGAAATCCATACGGGAGGGGTGTTACGTGTAGTTCCGTATAAACTCGGAAGGGGCGGGGAAGGTTGTGACGAAAGGGAGACTCCATTGCCAAAAACGCAATGATTTTCTATCTTGCTGCCTTTTAAGTTTAGCCCTAAGCTCTATGAAAACTGTTCATTTATTCTTATTCTGTTTCCTGGTAACCGCTTCCCTGCACGCGCAAACTGCCGCCAAAACAGGTTCGCTGGCTGATGTGAGTTTTATGGAAGGTCGCTGGTTGGGCACCTTTAACGGCGGCCCCATTGAGGCTTGCTGGATCGCACCCGTCGGGGACAACCTTGCCGGGTTTATGCGTATGATGAAAGACAACAAAGTGACTATGTACGAAATGTTGATCTTTGAGCAAACAGAACAGGGGCCAATCGTATTGGTGAAGCACTTTAAACCCGGTTTGATCGGGCAGGAAGAAAAAGACAAATCAGATCGCTACAAATTCATCGAAGCAGGAAAAGATAAAGCGGTTTTTGAGAAGGAAGACGGCTCTATTCGGATTATCTACGAAAAACGGTCGGCAGACCAGTTAGTGATTCAGCGAGGCATGCAGAAAAATGGTAACTGGGCGTTCAACGATCTGTTCGTCTTCAACCGCGTTCGCTAGCCATTCATCCGCTTTTCTATTGCCGCTCGGCCAACCGCTGAACTTCCTGCCGCAGCGCCCGTACTTCATTGGTTAATTCCTGGATAGCCTGCGCTCCCGCTACTTCACCCTCAGTACTTTCGGCATCGCGTCCTACAAAATAGGTGGCTAGTGTGGCTGTCACGTAGCCGAAAACGGCAAAAGCATACAGGGCCAGTAGCATACACAGCGCCCTGCCTTCGGGGGTTTTGGGCCAGTATTCCGAGCCCATCGTGGTCATGAGCATAGCCGTCCACCAGACGGATTCGCCGTAGGAGTTCAGGGACGTACCGGGTGCATCGCGTTCGAACGTGTACATCCCGGCAGCACCGGCAAAGGTCATCAGCAGTGTTAGTAACACAACGTAGCCAAACCCCCGCCGACTCATACTGGCCCCCAGCGCCCGCATTCCCCGGTTGATGGAGCCAACCACCCGTACCAGCCGTACGCCCCGCGCTACGCGCAGAAAGCGCAGTACCCGTACGATTCTAAAGACGCGCAACGCCGGCAGAAACAAGGAAATGACTGTCAGCCAGTTGTGTTTCAGAAACGGGATTTTTTCGGGCGCCAGCGTAAAACGAAGGAGAAAATCAAGAATAAAAATGATCCAGATTACGGTGCCTACCTGTTCCCAGAAGGGTGTCAGGCTATACGCTAATTCCTGAATCAGCAGACCCAGCCAAACAAAACCCAACACCAGCATGGGGGTATCGAGCCAGTCGCTTAGGCGTTCAAGTAATTCGTGGCGTTGGCTGGTAAATTCTTGCTGAGTCGGTTTTTTCACGGAGAACCTGTTTAGTCTTGACTATTACCGTTGGCTGAAGCCCAACGGCAACCCCTATAAGTCCTGGTGGGACTAACCAAATGAAGTCCTGACAGGAATTTTATCCGTTGCCGTTGGGCTTCAGCCAACGGTGACGGGTTCAGCATTAGTCGGTTGTGGGTTACTAACTTAACCCGGGAGGGCCAACGTGATTTACAACGACTACACCAGGCCAAATGCTGCACTTATTTCCCGCTACTTACCTTCGACGTTTTGGCTGTATCCAACTCGCGAAGTAACTCGCCAACGGCTTTGTCTAGCTGAACGTTCTTGTCTGTGTAGCTCTCGCCAATGGGTCTTGATACAGGAATATCGACCGGGCGGGGGTTGAGCTCCATGTTTTTGCCCGAATTGTCCGTCACCTTAATGAAGGGCAGCCGCAGGTTCGAGCCATCGATGAGCTGGGCGGCCGAGGTATAAATTATCCAGCCCGCCGTTGGTTCACCCACTACTTTGCCAACTTTGAGCGTCCGGTAGCCTTCCGCAAAATCCTCCGCATCGGATAATGAATGCTGATTGGTTACCAGAATCGTGGGCGTCTCCAGCGAACGCTGACCCAATTGGGTACGGGCGGGGGCAGACGGCAGCCCACGTGGCGTCATGGTCAAATATCCTTTGCGGGTAAACACATCCAGGGCATAGGCATTTACGAACCCGCCATTGTTGTTCCGAACGTCAACCACTACGCCTTCGCGGGCGTGGTTATCGGCGTCCAGGTCAATATTCAGCTGGGCCAGCGATTCCGCCGACATATCGTACAGATGAACGTAGCCCAGCCTGCCGCCACTGGCTTTATCGACGTACTGCCGTTGCTGTTCCACCCACTGTTTGTAGAGTAACCCCTTCTCGGTAGTCAGGTTAACGGGGCGAATCACCACATCGTGGGGCGTACCGGTGGGTGAGGAGGCCACACTGAGTGAAACGCGCCGGTTAATCTGATTCTCCAGCAACTGGTCCAGGTTGGTCGTTGCAGTAATTTTGGTATCGTCCACCGCCAGCAGGTAATCGCCGGGTTTGATGGTGCCGGACAAGGCCGCCGGGCTTAGGGCAATAACTTCGGTGATCTTCAACTTCCCGTTGTTTTCGTATTCGGTCCGGTCAAACCGCAGCCCGATACGCCCTGTGTTGGTCTGGGTAGAACCCGGTGGTGCCGAAATGCCGGAGTGCGAGGCATTCAGTTCGCCCAGCATCAGGCTAATCAACCGGCGCAGCTCGTCGGGAGTACGGGCACCCGCAGCCATGGGCTCGTAGGTGGCCCGAATCGCTTTCCAGTCGGCCCCGTGGAAGGTCGAATCATAAAACCCTTTGGACTGAATATCCCAGGCCTGCCGGAAAACCTGCACTTTTTCCTCGCTGAAGTCGACATCCATTTCGGCCGTTACGCTTAAGGGTTTAGGCTCGCGCTTGTCCAGCGCAATCGACTGAATTTTGCCCTGCTCCAGGTAGAAAATCTCTTTGCCATCGGCCGAAAACTGGGCACCACTTTTACTGCCCGTCGTTGCCGTTAACTGCTTGGCCACGGGTTGGTCGCGCCCTAATTCATCGAGCGAGTACGTATACAGATTTTCCTGACCGGCTACGGTAGCAACCAATAGCAGCGTTTTGCCGTCTTTGCTGATGGTTTGCGCATCGACATCGACCCCAACGGGCAACAGGCTCAACCGCTGACGAATACCGTCGAACACAATTTTAGTGGGTTGATTTTTCGATTTAGCCGTGGTATCCCCCAGCGCCAGCGCGGTCGTATCGCGGGGCGTTACTTTTTTGGTAGCGGGGGCCGTCGGGGTGAGGGTCTTCGGAATTTCTTCGTTGAACAACTCCCGAAACTGGTCTTCCCGGAATTTGGGCGGGCGGGGTATCAGGTCGATACGGGCAATCTGGGCGGTTTCGGTACGCTGGTTGGTAATGAAAAGGATGTACTTCCCGTCGGGACTCCAACTCAGATTGCCACCAAACGTATTGGCTAGAAAACTGATCGGCTTACTCTCGCCACCAGCCGCCGGAATCACTGAGATATTCCGGAATGTTTTGGTGCCGTACGACGTGAAAGCCACCCATTTGTTGTCCGGCGACCAAACGATGGAGCCACTCGTGGCAAAGGGCGGACGGCCCAAAAAGGCTTTTTTCAGGAGCCGCTCTTTTTTAGTCGCCATATCGAGAATGCGAAGTTCCTGCCCGTTTCGGATAAAGGTCAGCGATTTGCCGTCGGGGGAGAAAACGGGTGACCCATCGTCCAGTCCGTCATTCGTCAGGCGCAGTTCGTCGCGGGTGGCAAAGTTGTACTGGTAGAGATTGGCCACTCCGTCGCGGGTTGATGCGTACACCAGGCTCCGGCTGTTGGGTGCCCAAACGGGCTGCGACTCATTGGCCGGGCTATGGCTGATCCGCGTAGCATCACCCCCATCTTTAGCGGAGGCTGCAAACACTTCGCCGTGCGCGATAAAGGCTACTTTCTTGCCATCGGGCGACAAAGCCAGCTCCCGGAATTGATTGGTTAATTTCAACCGGTCGACGGCTGGACTGGCTGCCACACCCCGTAATCGAACCGGAATGGGCGTTGCCTGTTTGGTTGCTATATCGTATTTCCAGAGTTGAAAATCGCGTTCGAACACAATGGTGCGGCCATCGTACCCAATGGAAGGCCACAACACCCGTCCGTTGGTAAAATTGGTCAGCATCACGGGGCTGCCTACCAGCGGCTTGGCCCACAGATTCTGGGTCTTGTTCCGGTCAGATACGTAGTAGATCGTTTTCCCGTCCTGACTCCACATGGGCCACAACTCTTTGGCGCCCCCTTCAGTAACCCGCTCGTACTGATCCCCGGCTTTCTTTGCCTCCGGATGATGCAGCCAGAGTTCGGTTTCGTCGAGGTGGCTACGCCCCTTGCGCCACCACTGGTTCGAGGCAATACCCCGTGCCGAAAACGCCAGTGTTTTGCCATCGGGGGAAGGAACTCCGTAAAATTCATTGGCATAGCGGTCTGCGGTAATGGGCAGGGGCGTACCGCCGGTTAGGGCTACCCGGTAAATGTCATTCATACCGGCAATATCCCGGCTGGTTGACTGGAAGTAGACCATTTTTCCATCCCTCGACCAGGCGTTCAGTACCTCATTCCCGTCATCGTACGTCAGCCGCTTTATCGCCCCTGTTTCAACGGTGAGCAGGTAGATGTCTCCGTTTCCCGTGCGGGATGAGGCAAAGGCCAGGTACTTTCCGTCCGGCGAGTAGAGCGGCCGAGATTCATTATCGGGGTGTGATACCAATAGCCGGGCTTCGCCACCCGTTGTGGGCACCGTCCAGATATCGCCCCCTGATACGAACGCCACTTCGGCACCATCGGGCGAAAGGCTGGGTTCGGCAAAGGCAAAAACGGGCGTTGGGGGTTTTGGCGTTTGCCCCTGCGAGGGGTATGTTGTAGCAGTGGCAACAAGGGAGAGAAGTACCGAAAATGTAAAGGTGCGCATTGCGGTAAAGCGTTTATTAGTAGGTTGGTTTCGTCAGCAGCCTTCGGCGGAGGATGATATGGTCATCAGCCCGCCCCTCTTTTTAGTGAGTAGATTTGACATCTTCTGCCACTACCGCCGTGCCGTTGGCGCTCACCATGAGCATGGCTCCATTGGCACCAATCGTTTGGTAATCCAGGTCAACCCCGATAATGGTGTTGGCACCCAAACGGGTAGCCTGGTCAACCATTTCCTTGAGTGCAATACTTTTCGCTTCGCGGAGGGCCTGTACGTAAGCCCCCGTCTGACCACCCACCACATCGCGAATGTTAGTGAAGAAATCCTTGACCAGGTTAGCACCAATGATCGCTTCGCCATTGACAAGGCCAATATACTGAGTAATTCGTTTGCCCTCAACGGCAGAAGTAGTGGTTATAAGCATCGGGAAATACAATTAGTGGATTGAGTGATTTCGGGTAGCAAACAAAAATAACTGGACACACCGGAACTCCGATTTTGGTGAGCAGGCAGGAAATTTCGTCAGTGTAGCCATCGTTGACCACAGGGGTTGACCGCAAAAAAACGCAAAAAAATACGTAAACTCAGTGCTCAATCTATTCTGTAACGATTTTATTTGCGTGTCCATACGGAGTATGACGCCGTTTCTCACCTCTAATAATCAAAACAAATGAAAAAGGCACATCTAGCGCGCCTGTTCCTGTGCGCATCCATTGCGGCCCTGCTACTGGGGTTCGACAGTTGTAAATCCGATAACCCTGATACGGTAGCTCCTACTACCATTGCGGGGGGGTATAAGGTCACTACGCTCACGGTTACCCCAAGTGTACAGGGCATATTCAGTGATTTAATAGCGGCTTCCAAGTTCCTCTTTAACAACACAACCTGTTTAACCGATTTGACAATAACGTTCAGGGCCGATGGGACGGCTACAACCGATAGCCCAAGTTCCTGCCAGAGTGTTGTTGATGCCTCCGGTAAGCAGATTCCTATCAGCACATTCACCGGTATCGACGCATCCAGCCGATGGGTACAAAGTGGGAGCACCCTAACCGTGACCAAAGGCGATGGGACCAAGACGGAATATACAGTTGTCAGCACAACGCCTACTTTGAAACTACAGTGGAATGGACTACTGAACTACCCGACACCCAGCACGACTGTTTACACGTTCACGATGGATCTAAATAAGCAGTAATCATAAAAAAACCGGCTCTGTCAGAAGCCGGTTTTTTTATGACTTTTCCAGACAGTCCTGTAAGGTAGCAATGTACGTTTCCAAATACATAGGAACGTTTCTGGCCTTGTATTGCAGAATATAACGGGGGTGATCGAGGGTGACGATGCGGTTGAAAAAGCCCTGCTGCTCGTTTAGTCGGCGCAGGTACGTTTCGTTCTTCCGACCCAGACAAACGGCCACGTTCCGGCTGGCACCAAAATCCAATTGCGCTTGAATGGCTTCCGTAATGGCGGGCCAGAGCGCGCCGGTCGTGGCCCGGTCGTCGTAGAAATTGTAGTTCTTTCCGTCCTTTGTCAACGCCAGGGGGAACAGCGAACTCAGGAAAAACTTGCCGTAAAACGCCTGTGCTCCGCCAAATGCCTCGACAACCTGATAGATAAACCGGCTCGATAATTCCGGCGTATCGCGTAACTCATTTTCAATCCCACAATACCGGCGCAGATTCTGGGGTGTGGTAAACGAGATTCCCGTAACTCCGGCTCCAAATCGGCCGGGGTTGATACCCAGCACAAAAACGCGCGGGCTGGTATCGCTGAAAAAACGCGTGTAAAACGAATGTACAATGGCCTGCACCTCCGGAGACTGGTACGGATTCATCACGCCAATGCCGGGCGGCAGATTGGTGGGTGCTGCCAGGTTGTGGTAGTAGTAGATAGCCTTATCGGCGAACGTAGTCATGGGCGCGAAAAATAATTGTAGCATATCAACGCCACCTCACCGATAATCCGCTCGGCTTCCGGTGTAGGTACCCCCTCCACGAAGACCGACAGCAAAAACGGTTTTTCTGCGTACACAATCCCGGCATCGCCCCGAACGTAGGCCAGAGTGCCCGTTTTATGCGCTATGACCACCCGTTTTGGTAGCAGCCGGGGAATGGTGAGGGTATCCTCATTCTGTTTCAGGATGGCCAGCATCGCTTCGCAGCTTTCGGGTGTAGCTACCTGATGGCGGTATATTTTTTCCAGCAGCGCATTCATTTCCTGCGCTGTTACGTAGTTCTCGCGGCCCTGTTTGGCCGCCAGCGTATCCATCATGACGCGATTGAGCTGGCTGCGTTCGAGCCCCAACGTACGTAGGCGCTGGTTGATGGCGTCGCGCCCGAGGAGGTGGATGATTATGTTGGTTGCCGTGTTATCACTCCTGATCAGCATCAGGCGCAGTAGCTCCCGGTAGCTAACCCGGCTTTGGTCGGCGTAGGTTTTCAACACCCCATTCCCACCCACTTTTTCGGCTTCGGTCAGCGTGTGAACAGCGTCCAGGTTAAGCGTACCCGCCTTAACGCGCTCCATTAATTCCAGCATGATGGGCAACTTAATCACGCTGGCCGACGGTACCCGTACATCAGCCCGGTACGAGAAGGACGACCGGGTATCAACCAGCGACCGGGTGCTCAAACTCACCCGAGCCTCCGGGGGTAGCTGGTTCAGGTAGCGGGTGAGTGAATCCGTCAGGCTGAAAACTGGGTTCTGCGACTGACCTCGACCGGTGATGGAGAACGTCAGTAGCGAGAAGGCAACGGATAAAGACAGCGTCGTGAAAGCCAATCGGTTCGGGCGAAGGGGGTAGAAATGGGGTTGTCGACTCAAAAATAGGGTATGATGATCTATTTCCCAGCAGCAGCATCTGTAACCTGCTGGGCTTGTACCAGCGCCCGGGCGTAGGGCTCGTTCAGTACCCGGCGGGGTGGGTCAACAGTGTGATCCGCGTCCCACAAACCAGACCGGTGCCAGTTGTGCAGATGATCCCAGTCGGGCCGGTCGATGATGGGGTAGATACAGGCACCCCACAAGGGTACGCCCGCCCGAATAACGGCTGCGCACTCCTGCCCGATCATACGGATCCAATGGGGTCGATCTTCGCCGGGATGGCTGGTTTCGGTCAGGGCAATGGGTTTTTTGTAGCGTTGGTACCCCTTTATCAGGAGCCGATGAAGCGGTAACCAGCGGGGGTCGGGCATGGGGTCGCCCCAGGGCAGGTATAAGGAGTGATCGGACACCCACTGGTTGTCGTAGTAGTAGTTGAAGCCGACAATGTCCAGGTAATCCGGTGAGCCACCCAGTTCAGGAGCTATGCGACCTACCAGCATATCGACCGACTGAAACTGATTCTCATCCGCTCGCCGGGCTTCGCCAACCTGCTTTGGCGTAGCACCGAACGGGGGGACAATGTGTACCAGCGGCTCGGTGGTCAGGATACGGATGGTCGGGTCAATTTCCCGAATGGCCGCTACTCCTTCAATGTAGGCCCGCATAAGGCCCAGTTTGACTTCCCAGCCTTGATTGATGCAGTAGGGTGACGTACCCCGAACATCGCCCCCCAGCCACGACATGAAACTGACTTCATTGATGGGGGTAACTACTAATGGTTCATCGGGGTAAAGATCCCGGTAAAAACGAACGAAAGCCCGGCACAGAGCCGCAAAACGCCGGGCGAACATCGGGTGCAGCGGGGTCAGGTCATCGGGATAGCCAAAGTGGCAAAGGTCCCAGACTTGCTGAATGCCCTGCCGTCTGCCCTCAGTAAGCATGGCTTTTACCGTACGCCAATCGTACTGATACGCGCTCCTCTCAACCTTACTCCATTGAATTCCCTCCCGAACGGTCTTGATACCAAACGGGGCTAATCGCTCATAGTCAGCTTCCAGCTCCTGCGTATGTCCGGTTATAGTCAAAAAATCGACCCGGTTTCCGAAGCAGTTGAGCTGGTCGGTACATTCGAAACCGGCCCACCAGAAAGACTGGAATGGGTTAGCGAGTGGTGCTGTGGTCATAAGTCAATTTAGGTGTTGCCATACAGTTTTTCCTACTTTCCCCCGTATGAAGGTAGTAAGTAGATCCGGCGTTTCCCAGGGAAGCAGGTGGCCCGCCCCGTCAACGTTTTCGAGCGTTGCGCCAGGCAGGTAAGGGAGTGTCATTCTCGGCTGAACGTCGGGCGCGAGCGCTTCATCTTTTGTACCGACAATGATATGGACCGGAACGTTGATGGCGTACATCTGGTCCGAAATATCCTCTTTACTACCCATCGTCAGCCAGGCATTCCAGGCTACGTCGGACGTGCGCAGGTTGTCGGCAATGATCTGCGCCTTTACGGATGCTGAAAGGAGTTTCGCCGTGATCTTCATGCATGTTTCCTCCGCTGCCGTTTGCTGCCCGTGCGTTTCGAGCATATCCCGCCGGTCGGCATCTGAGATGGGTTCGGGAACGGGGGGAGAAGGTGATAACAGGAGCAATGACTGAAGGTCGACCGGTTGCCGACTGGCCAGTTCCAGCGCAACCTTGCTACTCATGGAGTGGCCAATCAGCACATACTCCTGAATGGCCATTTCCTGAATCAGCGCCTGAATGTCATCGGCCATATCCGCCACCGAGTAACCCGTTTTGGGCGATGATGAGTCACCATGGCCACGCAGGTCTACTGCCACGCACCGGTACTCGTCGGCAAGATGCCCCATAACGGTTTGCCACTCCATGGCCGAGCCTCCGAAGTAGTGTAGAAACACGAGCGTCAAGGGCCCACTTCCCGATTCCAGTACGTTGAGTTGGGTGTTGTTGACCGAATAATTCATGACGGAGCTGGTTAGATAGCGACTTTCAACCGCGCCGGACGTTCCGTAATTTCCAGCATTTCTGCGTGTGGAATCACGGTAATCTGACCAAACTCTTTGAGCAGGGTCTTAAAGGCTTCGGCAACGGGCCGGGGTTTTCGGTCCAGATCATACAACCCGCAGGCATTCACGGTGTTGTTGACTTCTTTCAGCTGGGAGTCCCAGTCGAGCTGGTCAATCAGGCTGTACCACGTAAAGCCCATAACCGGGGCTCCGTCCCGGCGCATCCGCATAATACTGACCCACTGCTTGTAGAGCCACATCGGAGCCAGATCCGGATCGAACACGTTGGTTTCGGTATGCATGATGGGCATATGGTAGCGCTCGTAGTATTCTTTGGTTATCTCGTACCAGCCCAGCACATCCATTGACGTATGAATGGATCCATCGGGTAGTTTTATGCGCTCATTCCGGCCGTAATAATCGTTTCCCATAATCTGATAACCTGGCGGCTTCCCGGCCATAAACCAGTCGTATTCTTCGCGGGTCAGTCCATTGTCCATCATGTACATGGCTACCGTTGCCGATGGCGCATTGGCGTAGAGCAGGTCCAGCGACAGAAAGCGGAGTTCATTTTCCAGCGCGACCTCAGGTGAGGGAGTCGCGCAGAACTCGTGGGTGTATTCGGCACTTTCACTCTGTACAATGATGCAGTCGTTTCGGCGTTTGGCAATTTCGTGATTGCCCATAATGCTGGCCGCTACGCAGTGTTTAAGCGCAGTAACGAAGCCTTTGTCAGTTTTTAGCTGCTCGTTCCAGTTGCCATCTTTGGCGCTGATGCGGGCTGTAACGTAGATCTCATTGACGGGGGTATAGTACCGGACCCAGGGATATCGTTCGGCCACGGCACCCGCGTATTCGGCAAAGTGAAGGGGTAACTCCGGGTTCTGAAAGTTTTCTATCCAGTCCGGTACACCAAAATGCATCAAATCCAGAATGGGTGTGATCTTCAGCCGTTTCATTTCGGCCATTGCTTCGTCGGCAAAACTCCAGTCGAACTTGCCTGGCCCCTTGTGGATGCTGTAGTACGGCAATCCGTACCGAAGCACGTTCAGTCCCAGTTCTTTCACCAGGCCGAGGTCTTCTTTGTATCGGTTATAATGATCACATTCCCGCAACAAGTCCCGGCGCACCTTGCCGTGTTTGATGGTGGGATAAGAGCATTCGATGCCGGTAGCAAACATAAAATTGCCGGGATTACGGGTTGGTAGTCCACTACCGTCATTACCGGCCGCGCCCCCAAACTGGTCGCCCTCATAATCGCTATCCCCGAATTTTTTCTTGATGTGCGTTAAAAAATTTTTATCAGCCATTTGTCAGCGTGTAGGTGCGTACCCACGTTTTCCTGTTGTTGATACTGGTTCTGCTATGGTAAGGCGAACGGCCTGTTTACTTCCGTTGTTCAAGAAACCTATCTGCCGTGCGGAGAGCCAGCGCCATAATCGTCAGCGCGGGGTTAACGCTGAGGGCACTGGGAAACGTTGAGTTATCGCTGATGTACAGATTTGGGATGTCGAACGACTGTCCATCAGCGTTTACCACGGCTGTATCGGCGCTTTCGCCCATGCGGCAGGTACCGATGATGTGCGCGTTGCGGGGAAAGGCCCAAACGTTTTTGGCCCCGGCTGCGCTCCAGATGTCACGCATAATTGTATCGGCGTGGGCGGTCATTCGTTTTTCATTCTCACCGTTGGAGAAATAAACCCGTGGTTTGGGCATGTGCCGACTGTCTTTTTCGTCGGCCAGTTCCAGGTAGTTAGCCGCATCGGGCAAACAGTCGCCAAGGATGTTGATACCCGCCACGTGGTTGTAAGCCAGCGCAGCCCGTTTCAACTCCTGCCCCCACAACCCCCGCGCCCTGGCCATCTGGGAAAGGTACGTAACCGGCATCACCCCAATGGATTGCAGCAGGTAGCCTCCGGCAAAATCGACCTGTTTGGGCCGGTGGGTATCTTCCGAGATCAGCGCCCCCGGAATGCCTTTGTAAGGCCGGATATCCTCGTCGAACTCCCCCCATATTTGCAGAGCCGTGTGCGCCATTACGTTGCGCCCCACCTGCCCGCTGCTGTTGGCCAGATTGTTCATCAGCAACAGCCGGGCGGTTTCGACGGTGCCTGCGCAGAGGAAAACAAAGCGGCATCGCTGCCGCTCCTCCTGTCCATTCCGCACGTAAATTACCTCCCGAATTTTGCCCGACTCGTCGGTAATTAATTGCGTAACGAAGCTCTCCGGCCTGATTTCGGCTCCGTGGCGGAGGGCCATCGGAATGTAGGTGACGTCCATACTGGCTTTTGCCCCGATGTTGCACCCCGCCTGGCAGAAACCCCGGTTAGTACAAGCCTTGCGATGCCCAACGCCTTCCTGGTAATAATCGGCCGATAAGGCTGCGTTGGCTGCCGGGGAGGTTTTGATGCCGAGTTGTTCGCACCCACGCTGCATAAGCTGCCCCGCCCCGTTTATGGGTAACGGGCCTAGTGCATACCGGCTTCTCCGGGCTGGCCCCCACGGATAAAGCGACGGCCCCGAGACACCCAGAAACTGCTCTACTTCATCGTAGTACGGTTCGAGCTGGTCGAATGGCATGGGCCAGTCTTCGCCTACACCAAAGTCTGTCCGGAGTTGTAAATCATCGGGTTGGGCGCGTGGCGTATACGCCGTATAGTGCAGGGTTGACCCGCCTACGCCTATGCCGGAGTTGTTACTCCCAAACGGGATTGGGTCGGCACCAGCGCTCAGGCGTTCGTCGGTCCAGAACAATTTTTCCTGGGCTTTTTCGTCGGTAGCAAAATCGGTGGCTGGGTTCCAGTGTTTTCCGGCTTCGAGCGCAACGACCTTTAAACCCGCGGCTGCGAGTCGGGCCAGCAAAGGAGCGCCACCCGCCCCGGTGCCGATCACGACGGCATCAACCGTTTCGGAGGTTGAGTAAGGCATGTTTTTTTGAGTAGTGAGTGATGAATGATGCGTGATGAATGATGAATAAGTTATGTACGTACAGTGCACTCATCATTCATCATTTATCATTATTTCTTTCGGTTCCCGGTCTTCCAGTTGATTCAGGCCGATGCGTTGCCAGCCGGGTACATCGGCCATCCCTACGTAGCCAATGGCCTCCTGTGCCAGGGGATGGCTGTAGTAGTTCGTGGTTGCTTCGGCCAGTAATTCTTCGAAAAACCGATTGGCTGGGAGTTTTTTCCAGGTCTCGCCCGGTGCGTTTCCCTGCTGAATCTGTCGAAGTACTTCGTCCTGCTGCTCCTCAGAAAGGGTCTGGAACAGGGATTGAAACAGCAGCGAGGCCGTTTCGTCCACCCCCGCCAATCCTAGCCTGTAGGCCTCTCCATCGGCTGGCATGGTGTCGTAACGCCAGCCATCCGACTTGTTCTGGGTAAGTCTCTCATCAATACCACCGGCTATATCAATGGGGGGCTGATGTCCGTCCTGCGGAATTAACCGGCTGCAGACGGCTTTGTAGCAGACTAAATTCGGTTTCAGAGAAAAAATCCGGTTTCGGGGGAGCCGTTTCAATCGTTCGGTTAGCGCCTGTCGGGTTGCTTCCGTAACCTGATTGGTGCGCAGCAAAGTACGTACGGTGCCATCAGGATACTGTTCGGGCATGTTGTTCGTGTGTCTTGGAACCTGATTAGCCTAGTTTGCCGCCCGTTACCTCTACAATGCTACCCGTCATGAAACTACCTTCGCTGGAGGCCAGCAGTACGTAGGCGGGGGCCAGTTCTTCGGGTTGGCCGGGCCGGGCCAGGGCTACTTCATGACCAAAGTTTTTGACTTCATCTTCGGGCATAGTGGCCGGAATATTCGGCGTCCAGACGGGGCCGGGAGCCACGCAGTTGACCCGAATCTTTCGCTTGCCGAGCTGAATGGCCAGCGACTTGGTAAACGCGTGAATAGCCCCTTTGTGGCGGTATAATCGACCAGAATTGGGTTGCCCACAATACCGACAATACTGCCGGTATTGACAATGGCATCGCCCGCCTGCAGGTGAGGTAAGGCGGCTTTTACCATGAAAAAATAGCCGAAAATATTGGTCTCGAACGTGCGCCGAAACTGCTCTTCACTGATGTCTTCCAGTTTTTCCTGCGCCATCTGATAAGCCGCATTGTTGACCAGAATATTCAGCTTGCCGTACGATCCACGGTTTGCTTTACCGCATCCCGGCAGGCAGCCGAATCCGAACATCGGCCTGAATAACCAGGCATGACCGACCCTTGCTCTCCACCATTTTTTTGGTGGTATTGGCATCGTCGGTATTCTCGTTGTACACGATAGCGACATCGGCACCTTCCATAGCGAACGCAATGGCTACTGCCCGGCCAATGCCCGAGTCGGCACCGGTAATGAGGGCTACTTTATCGGTTAGTTTTCCGGCCGGTTTGTAGTTGGAGAGGTCACTATCGGGAGCCGGGTCCATGTCCGACTGGCTGGCCGGGTAGGGGAGTTGCTGGCCGGGAATTTCGTCGGATTGCGGCCTGAATTCTTTTGTTTCCATAATGTCGTTTGAGCAACAATTGAGTAGTTTGTTACTGTAAGTAAACCTCTGTTCACTGGTTTTGTTAGCCGCTATTTTTCTGGAAATAACCAATGTTTCGTAATCCGTAACAATACGGCTCACATGCTGTTAGAGTCTACTCGCTTCATCGATTACAGTCTTTTTCCGGCGGGCACAATTTCTTTATGCAGTCTGCGTCTGCCCCGTTGTCTGTTTTTTACCTGAAAATCCTTCTTTTTTGACCGACTATGCCACCTGACCCTCAACTTTATGTTTCGGTTGTTATTCCCGCCCGAAATGAAGCAAACCACCTTGAACAGGCACTGAATGCACTGCGCAACCAACGGCAGGTGATGGTACGTCCAGTTTCGATGTCGAACGTACGAGGTTTGTGTTGCTAAATAATTGTACGGATCATTCGGCTACCGTTGCGCAAGCGTACCAGCAGCGGTATCCTGATTTTCGCTTCGGGTTGCGACTGTTCAGTTACCGCCCGACAAAGCCAATGTAGGAACTGCCCGGCGGCTGCTTATGGATGCGGCATACCAGCGGCTGCTGGAGGTTGGCAGGCCAGCACGGCATAATTGCCTCTACCGATGCCGATACCATTGTTGATAGCCACTGGATTGACCAGATACGGGCCGAAATCAAGCAGGGATGCGAAGTAGTCGGGTGGCCGTATTCTTACTCATCCCGATGGGAACTGGTTCGGCTCAATCACCTTCGGGACGTAATGTACCGGATGCTGGTTGCCCGGCTGGAAGCCCATCTGGATCCGCAGCCGTTCGATCCCTGGCCGCGTCATTTTCAGCATTTTGGTGCCAGTCTGGCATTGACCTGCGCGGCCTACGAACGGGTAGGAGGCTTGCCCAGCGTACCATATCTGGAAGATGAGGCCCTCTACCGGGCTCTGTTACGAACGGACACCCGAATTCGTAAAAGTCCACACGTGCGCGTAATTACCTCAACCCGCACTAAGGGAAGGGTAGAGGTGGGCTTTTCGGAGCAGCTGCGCTACTGGGAAAAGCTGAATGCAACTAGCCAGAGTCAGTTGGTCGAAGCCCCGGCAGCCATTTATAAGCGCCTGCAAAACCGGCGACTGCTACGGAAAATATGGCAGAATCAACTGGCCGGGTTACCCGCTAGAGCCTGAGCAGCATGGCAACTGAATTGATGATCGATCCTGCATGGATTTGCCAGCAGTTGGAACAGGCCACTTATTTTGGGCAGTTATGGGAGAATGTAGAAGCCGGCAGGCCAACGGACCCTGGGCTGCCTACTGGCAACCTATGCCAAAACAGCTATCAGCGAGTTGCGATTTCTAATTCATTCATTGGATCTGACTGATTGGGTGTTGTCCGTTCATGGGCTTTCTTCTCGAACAAATCCAGTCGGTATTTTTCCTCACGCTGGTTTACCAAATGGTTTAGTGGACCTTCGGGCCGGGCTGACTCCAGGAAAAAGTCGTGAACCTGGTCACCAGTTAGCGGATAGTCGTGAACAAAAGGCGTCCAATGAACCAGCAATAAATGGCCGCCAGGATTCAGACTGTCTAGCAGCAACTGCCGGGCGTGTTCCAGGTCAGGCATGGACAGATAATACCCTACCTCCGACAGGATAATCAGGTCGAAGGTGTCATCCGGAAATTCGCCGGGGATGCTCATTTGCTGGATTGTGACATGGGCGTTTGCGGCCAGTCTTTCGCGGGCCGTCTGCAAGGGTAATGCACTGGCATCCACGGCCAGCAGCTGGTCGCAGCGGTCGGCCAGCATCTGGGTCAGCACACCAATGGAGCAGCCAATCTCAAACGCATTCGCGTAGTGCGCCCGGGGCAGAGCGGCCAGGGTGGCCTGATATTTCTGGTATTCGTAGGGGCTGGTAGCAAAAGACCAGGGGTCGGCGTTGGCCTCATAAACCCGGTCGAAATAAGCTTTGTCCAGACTAGTTGATGGCGTTGACATAACGTAACGGATTGGTTGTTGTGATAAAGAATTAAAGTCCTGTTGCTTCCAGAAATAGTTCGCGGGGCGGCTCGAAATGACGCAATAGTTCGGGCGATAGATAAAAAGCAGTCGGGTCGTCATCAATCAGGCGGGTCACCTGCGATTGATGCGCTGCGATAGCCTGATTACGCTGGTCCATGACCGACTGATGTTTACCCGCCAAACCGTCCGTTCGCCGGGGGCGGGCAGGTCGTCCGGCGTTCCCAGTTCCCACAACCAGATCAGGTATTCCATGATTCTGGGCTTCGTGCGGCTTTGCTGAACCGCTGCCTGCCCAATTTGCCAGCAGGCGCGGTGGTCGGGGTGGGGGTCCCGTTGCCAGGGCATGAACAGGGTGGTGGGTTTTACCTCGTCCAGCAGGGCTGCTATCTGGGTAACGGCTTCCTGAAAATCCGCATCATGACTCATTGGCACCCGGCGGTCGGGGTAACGCAGGAACGTACACGCATCGGCATCCACCTGTAAGTGGCGCAGGGCCTCGCGTGCTTCCTCTTCGCGCAGGGCACGCAGTCGGGAGGCTGGATACGTTTTCGAGTGCGGGTGCGACATCGTACCGTCACTCACGAACAGGACGTGGACGGCATATCCTTTTTTGCGCAGCAGGGCAATGGTTCCCCCGCACCCCAGCGACTCATCATCGGGGTGTGGGGCCATCACCAGGGCCGAACCGATGGTCTGAAGATCTGTTAATGGTACAGCCTCCTGTTCCACCATAGAGACGTATTTATGACCAGAGTTCATTGGCTGGCTGTGGGTTTGTCAACACGTATCTTCCGATGTCTACCAGCGTGGCATCAGGCGCAGGCTGGCGCAGGTAAAGAGTCAGATCACGGTGCAGTCGTTCAAACGGATTGGGGCGAAGCAGGCCCCGTGCACCCACGCAGCGTTCTGCCAGGGGCATCACGCGTAAACAGATTTCTTCAATGGCGGTGCGCGTCATGTTGGCATAACCCACAATGGCAGGCCAGTCCATTCCCTGAGCCAGCCACTGATCGGTTTTGTCCCCGGCTGCCTGGAGCCATTGATTACCCGATTCAATCAGGTAAGCCATTTCGGCAAGGCGGGTTTGCTGTAGAACATCATCAATGCGGTTCATCCCCATCAGAAAGGCGCGGGTAGCCTGAAAAATGGCTTCGGCTCCCCCCAGTTGCACGGCGGCAAAGCGAATGGCTCCCCCGCTAAAATAGGGCTGCCGGAGGTAATCGCCCGGTTGACCCAGCAGGTCGGATTCGGCTACGTCGACACCGGTAAAATCAAGTTTGAAACTGGCTGAAGCCCGCATCCCCAATGGCTGCCAGAATTGCCCATCCTGCCTGATTTCCCTGACCCGTTCCGTTGGGATAACAGCCATCTGCCACCCCTGTTTCGAATCGGCCTGCAAGTGACCGGTTATGAGAGGGCGATGTACCCAACCGGCTCCCGAACAGAAAGTTTTGGCACCGGTGAGCCGAAACAAACCGTTCCGTTCGTCGATGCGTATGCCGTCTTCCGCCTGTGTATTCCAGACGCTGAACAACCGGCGGTGCTGGCCGGCATCGGTATACCACGTTGCCTGCTGCTCGGGAGTGGCGTATAAATGAATGAGGTACAGGGCATTGATGTGCCCTTCATACACCCGCCCAACGGCCAGATTAGCCGAACCAATCCGCTTCAGCAACTGCAGTAGTCGGGCCGTTTGTCCCTGGGTAAAATCAAGGTCTTGTCCGGGCAGGGTAATGGCCAGTAAGCCAGCATCGGTTAACTGGCTAAACGCACTTTCTGGAAATTCTCCTTCCCGGTCAGTAGCAGGAGCCAGTTCGGCAATTCGGTTTAGTAAAGGGTCGAGCCGATGGGGAGCATCCAGCGGAATGGTTGTCTGACTGGCAACGGGGGCTATTTGAATGGATTCCATGCCCGTATAAATCCGTAGTTCGACTGATTGTTTTGCGAAATACTTTACCGCCACCACTATTTGTTGAAAACAAGCTGAAAGCAATTGGGACGGGGTGACTACAGCACTGGGAACAGCAGCAGGCCAGTAAAGAAATCACGCCGGTTTAACCAATATTTTTTTCTTAATCTTCTGATTTTGACAGCCAGATGCCAGACCACCAGATAGGAAATAGGAAATACTACGATTTTTGTCTCTTATCGACTTAACAAAGTCAACTCTACTCGGTTTGTATTCTTATTGCCCAGAACTATAGCTTATAACTCAACTTATGTTTCAGCAACAAACCTTTGGTAATACGTCCTCAGTACAAACGAATACAAGTGATAACCTAGTTGAACATCAATCCCCGGTAGCAGAGTTAACCAGTCATAATATCAATGACTTACTCTGTTTTTCTCACCTACGCTGGAACTTCGTGTACCAGCGGCCACAACATCTGTTAAGCCGGGCCAGCGAGGTATATCGGGTTTGGTTTATTGAGGAGCCGCTCTACGGCGACAAACAATGGCTGGAAACGCGGGCCGTTAGTGAAACAATTACGGTAGTAGTGCCTCACCTGAAGCACGGCATGCCACATGAAGAGATAATACAACAGCAGCGGGAGGCTGTTAACGACTTGCTTAGCCAAAACGGTATCCAGGAATTCGTTGCCTGGTATTATACCCCAATGGCCCTCCGGTTCAGCGATCATCTCACTCCTCACCTGACTGTTTATGACTGTATGGATGAACTGTCCGCTTTTTTGGGTGCACCACCCAGTTTGCTCGAGCAGGAGAAAGCACTGCTCGACAAAGCAAATCTGGTATTTACGGGTGGACTGAGTTTGTACAAGGCCAAGCAGAACCGGCACGCCAACGTATTTGCTTTCCCGAGCAGCATCGATTACAACCATTTTGAGCCCGCCCGGCATGCCCTACCTGTACCCAGCGATATGCAGTCCATACCAGCAGGACCACGCATTGGATTCTGTGGGGTCATCGACGAACGCATGGACATCAATCTGCTGGCCTCACTGGTTCAGCAACGTCCCGACTGGCAATTTATCTTGTTAGGTCCCGTGGTGAAGATAGACCCGGCCACGCTTCCCAAAGCCCCCAACGTTCATTACCTGGGTATGAAAGTGTACGCCGAGCTACCAGCCTATTTCAGTCAGTGGGATGTGGCGATTATGCCGTTTGCCATCAATGAGGCTACCCGGTACATCAGCCCGACCAAAACTCCCGAATACCTGGCAGCTGGTTTGCCCGTGGTCTCGACGAGGATCAACGATGTCGTTAGTACCTACGGTGGGTGGGCTCCCGTACTCATTGCCGATTCTGCTTCGGCGTTTGAGCAGGAAATTGAGAAAGTTCTTAAGAAACCCAATTTTTCGGATAACTGGGTGGCTGTGGATGAATACCTGCTGGCTAACTCCTGGGATAAAACCTGGGAGTCTATGAACCGGTTTATGCAAAGTCAGTTGGCAGAGGTTTTTCAGTAAACAGTGAACGATGGTGTGCCTGAAGCCATTTTTGCCTTGTCCGTGTACTTCTTCATTGGTGAGGTAAAGGTGCCTTGGGCGCAACCGGGGGACTGAATAGATTGCAGAAGTTTTATTACAGCCATTATTCTGTACCGGTTGGGTATAGCGCATTGGCTACTGGCGTATTATTTGTACTGGTTTTATGGTATCTCCGCAACATATTCTTTCTGCTGCGGTTTACTACTCACTTTACTACAAACCCGCCAGGTGATTACATTTCAACAAAAGTGCAGGGGAGGCTACGTTGTGGTGGCCCTCTTGCTGGGAATGCCATTCTTCACGACTGCCCAGCCGACAGAGAGCAAGCCAAGGAAATCGGAAATCTATTTCCCCCAGGCACCACTGCCGCGCACCTGGCGTAACTCACTAGGCCTTGTTTTTACGACCACACCTCCCGAATTAACCGAGGAAGTGCGGATAAGTGTACCGGCTATTGATCTTAATTTTCAGCGGGGCTTAACCAAAAAACTGTTTTTTGCCGGACGATTTCAGACCCAGTTTGTTCAGAGTAACCTGAGTCTGGGTATGCGGTGGGCCAGACCAATAACGGACCGGCTGGCGGTATCGGCGGGATACGATGTGAGTGGCTGGGGAGGAGCACTGGAAATAAAGGACGTTTTCAGTAGTCAGGCCTATGGCATTGAATCCATGCCGAACATATCGGTAGGCTACCGGCTGAAAAAAGATCTTCGTTTGACGGTAAAATCCGAAGTGATACTGGATCACTATTACCGCTCGGAGGTGGGTACCCTGGCTGTAGTGCGGGATAGACTGCAATTAAATGGTTTCGCCTTTACCATTGTGCTGGAACAACCGTTTTATAGTCAGCGGTATGTATCGGCAGGATTCAGGGCGGCTTACTCGAATTTCAACTGGCAGCTTTGGTCATTGTACGACACGTTTGACCGGAACCTGCTTTACCCGCAACTTATTTTCGCCTTTATTCTGTGAAACGATATTCTTACCTGATTCCCTCTCTTATTGGTTATCGTCTTTGGCGGTTGTCGGAAAGAGTATGAAGCTCCCCTGCCTTACACGTTTACAAACCCAGCGGGTTCCGGGCGGTTTTCCCCGGCTGTTCGTCAATCAATAGAGGGCGTTTACGTCGTTTCTGACGGTTCCGCACAATTTGGCAGCGAGGTCGTGTTGAAATGGTCATACTTACTGGAGGGAACTGACTCCGCGCACTATTTATCGGTGTTTACTGGCCTAGACGCTGCCTATTTCAATCTGGAAGGCAGTGCACAGGCTGATAGCCTGGTGATGAATGGCTATTGGCGCAAACTGGTAAACGCCGACATTGGCCTGGCTCGGCTGGTTGTTCAAGCCAAACGCAATGGCCAAGCTGCAGGCATTTACGGGAAACTTGCCCGCTGGTGATACGCTGGTTATCAAAGGATTGTACGGTTTTGGTAAGGACGCACCAACGCAGCCACTAACGTTGCAGTACAGGCGACCGCTGAACAGAAGACCGTTCAATATTATGGCGCACCGTTCTGGTGGCCGTACCGTCCGATCTACTGCCCGCTTCCGAAAACTCGGTAGCCATTATCAAGTTAGCGTCCCGGCTGGGGGCAACGGGTATTGAAATGGATGTTCGTTACACGAAAGATGGCGTGCCGGTACTTTACCATGACAACACACTCAACCTACGGCTTATTCAGAAAAGCGGGCTGACGGGGTCAATGGAGTCGTACACCTATAAGCAACTAAGTGCCTTTGTCCGGCTGATCAACGGCGAGAAAATACCCACTCTGGAAGAAGCACTGGATGCTGTTCTGTACAGCACAGACCTCAAATTTGTCTGGCTCGATGTCAAATTTGTTGGTCCCATGGATCCCGTGCAGGCTATTCTGCAAAAATACAATCAGAAAGCGAAGCAGGCTGGCCGCGACCTGACTATTGTGATTGGCCTGCCTACAACCGAGGCACTGGACTCTTACAAAGCCCTGAAGAACAAGGGGAATACGCCCATCCTGTGCGAGCTGGATACCGCAATAACGCGCAGTATAGAGGCTGAGATTTGGGCACCCCGCTGGACACTGGGTCCCCAAACGGATGAAGTGCTGGCCATGAAAGCGCAGGGGCGTACCGTATACGTCTGGACGCTCGATGAGCCAACATTCATTGAGGAGTTCATCCGTCAGAATCGGTTCGATGGGATTCTTTCCAACTATTCACCCGTGGTGGCCTTCTATCACTATACTGAGCAATGAGTTTATGAACGTTCGTTTACACAGTACTAGCTTGCTGATGGTATTGCTGCTGTTGAGTCTGTCTGCCAGCGCTCAGCAGGTTCGTCGGACACGCAGAGTAGTGCCGGACTCGATTGATACCAAAAAGAGCATCCGGCGTGGTCCTTACACAATTGTTGCCACTGCCGGTAGTGGGTTATCCTACTACGCTACGCGTGTGCTTGTTCCGGATGCGCTGGACCAGGCTCGTTTGAGCCGATTTGGCGTGCCCGCTTCGTTTCGGCTAATGTGGTATCCGGATCATCGGCTGCGGGTTGGCCTCGAATCGGGATGGGTACCCATGTATAGCTACCGGGGGCAGATAACCGGTGAGCCAGCGCGGGTAAACATTTCGGTCATACCGATATTAGCCGTATTTTCGATGCCGCTAGCCTGGCTCAGTGGTACCGAGCGGAGTATAGCCCGGCGACTGGCGCTGACGGTGGGGTCGGGCTATTATCTGAATCAATCAAGACTTCGGTATGATGGCAGTGTGGTTGGTAGCAAAAACAGTTTGGGCTGGATGGCTGCCGGTTCCTATACGCAACCCATTGGCCGCCGTTTTCGAGTGGCAGGGGAAGTAAAATGGTACGACGCCGTATCGGCAGAGAATGCGGCATTTACCGCAGAGTTACAACTGGTGTGGCGAGCCTTTTCCTGGTGAAAAGCCATCGCAGCAAATAGAATAGACTATGGAAGAAGAGAATAGTAAATCTGAGATTCTTTTTTTGAGCGACACACAGGCACCCATGTGGGTAGAACGGCTTGTGCTGCGGGCGTACAACAACACCAAAGCAACCCGGACTATTTTTGACGAGATAATCCGGTTGAAACCGGCCGTTCTGTACTGGCTGGGAGATATCGTATCCTTGGGCTACCGGAAAAACAAGTGGCGGATTATCGATCAGTTTTTACTGAAATGCACTGAAGTAGGAACCGCGGTTTACGCTATCATGGGCAACCACGACGTAATGGGGCGCCCCCGCAAAGGAGCCAGGAATTTTCAGCAGCGTTTTCCCGAACACAGCCCTACCGGTTACGTAAAACGCACGGACGGAATTGCGGTGATCATGCTGAACTCCAATTTCAGCATAATGTCCATCGAAGACCTGGTGAAGCAGCAGACCTGGTATCAGCAAACGCTGGCTGATCTGGATGCTGATGCCGACGTGAAGGTTGTCATTGTCACCTGTCACCACGCCCCATACTCGAACAGTAAACTGGTGGGATCATCCAAACTGGTGCAGCAGCGTTTTGTACCGGCTTATCTAAAATCGCAGAAAGCACGATTGTTTATAACGGGCCATTCGCATGCCTTTGAGCGATATGAGTTTTCGGGCAAAACATTTCTGGTTATTGGTGGCGGTGGTGGATTACGCCAGCCCCTGAACACCTCATCCAGCCGCCTGCCTGATATTGCTACGACCTACAAACCCATGTTTCATTACCTCGCCGTTCGGCGCGAAGGCGAGGGACTGGTATTGACCTCGTACTGCCTGAAAAGCGATTTCTCCGGGTTTTCCGTCGGGTATCAGTTCGAGATTCCGGCGGAACCCGTTCCGATCAGTGTGCCAGAAGAGCCCGTGCAAGCCGGTAAGGAGGCCTGAAATGTGGTAGTTAATACCCGGCTCATGTGAGAAAACCCCCTTTTTTTAACATGAATAGCCTTGTTTTTCTTCTACTGCTCTTCCACCGTTCCCGCGCCCAGTTCGGCAAACAGGGTTTGCCAGTACTGCGTAATGGCGGGGTTGTTTTCCTTCACGGAGGCATTCGGCTCGAAGGGTAGAATCATGGTGATATCGGGGCTGCCGATGGTGTACCGTTTCAGTTGTTCGGCATCCGTTTTGGCCCACTCGTCTGCCTGCGCGTTATCCCTGGGGGGCTTCACCTGGAAATCTCGCCGGGTACCCGGATCGCCGGACCGTACTTTCACGCTCTCAACCATGTCGCTCAGGTAATATACCTTCACCGTCGCCCCCGATTCGTTGGCCTTGGCGATGACGGGCAGGCTGGCCCAGATGTCGGTTTCCTGATTGGAGGAGCCAATATTCTGCGCCATCAATTGCTGTAATACCCGTTGCCTGATCTGCGCTTTCTCGCGGGTCAGCATCAGGTCGAATTCCGTTTCGGCGGCTTCCCGGTCGGTGGGGCTGGCGGCCGACACATCCTCCATCTCGGCGCGAACCGTCACATTCATGGCGCGGGCTTTTGACGTGTTTTCGTGAATGAAATACACGTCCAGCCTATCGCCTTTCTGATGAATAGTCTGCTCGATGATATCGCTGATGGCCTGCTGGTATTTACGGGCCACGAAGTCTTTACTGACGTTCACACTGCGGGTCTTGTCGATGAAAATCAACGTGTAGGTAGGGTCGTCCGTTTTAGCCGGTTTGTCTTTGTCCGATGAACAGGAGGTCAAGGTTGTAACAGCGCAGAGAAACGCGAAAAAAAACAGGGAAAGGGGGAGCGTTGCTGTCCTACCCGTTCTGTTCGTTCCGTAAGCGGGCGAATTAATTCGCCCGCTTACGGAACGAACAGAACGAACAACTTCTGGGCTTGTCTGCCAGGCCATCAATGTGGTAATAAATCCTCTTTAAATGGTATCATTTACTTATCAGTTCAGCCCGTAACGTACTGTCGGCCGGTGCGTTATGGTTCCAGTAATCCGTCTGGATGGTTTTTGTCAGAACCGCCCTGGAGGTCAGGAGTGCGTTTTTACTTTTATACGTTTCTGTCCACCCAACGATTCTAAAGGGGAATCGGTTTTCAAAAACAATAACCAGCGTTCGGCCGTCGGTGTAGTACTCCAGGGTGTATGCTTTCAGAAGCTTACCCGGGTACAGGATGCCCTTATACTTATCCAGTGTTCCTTTCACGGGCAGCGGTGTCAGGCGTTTGTGGCGTAAACGGGCGGTCATTGTACCGGGAATAAGCTTAATTTGGCCCGTGGGTAGGTTGTCGGGATTAACCCGGATACGGTTCCATAGTTCATCTTCCAGCATCGCTTTCACCACGGTGTACCGTTCATCTGCTTCGTTCTCGAAATATGATTTGCCGCTCACCTGATACGCTGCTCCCGGTAGTTAATCTGCTGATAGCTGTGGCCACACCATTCCTGCACCGAGGTGCTCACTTTCAGCGTATTCGGGAAGGCAGCCGCACGGCCATCACCAGTGGAACGGGCGTGAAAACAGAGGTGAATAGCGAGTAATCATAAATGCCCGTCGCAAATTTCCGGACGATATTTGTTTTCAGCACCGGCACCGATTTGTCGTGACTGGCGGCCGATTCTGATTTAACCTGCGTATCGGTGCGGAAGTTTTCCGTCACAAAAATCAGCACTGCTTCGCCGGAATATAGTGCCCCGTACTGTGCCTGTTCGAGCGAATAGCTGTTCAGTTCCGCCTTCCCCGAAAACCAATAACCGGCAAACAGTCAGCCGAAAGGCGTACCGTGAGGTTGGTGGCTTATGGCCGGCTCTTTCTGGAAAATGGTTGCTTTCATCGCGACGGCAAAAGCAACAGAAGCAGACGATCAGTAAAAAATACCTTGTGATGAATTGTTTCATACAGTAAGCTGGAGCTGGTCTGGTATCAGGCTAGGATTAACCGTTACTTAGCCTGACGCTACCCGGACCAGTCCAGCCCGCGCAGCACAAAAGTCCGACTGTTTCCCTTATCTTACAACTCTTATATCAAACGAAACACCTGCCTCATGAAGCCATTTTTTCCTACCCATCTGCTCTTTATTGTTCACTTTACCTTCATTGCCCGCTCCACTCTCTGTCGCTCAGGTAGAAAAAGCGCCCGCCCGGCATGAGGGAGAAGGGCCGTTTGGGAAACTCATTATCCGGGGCGTTACGCTGGTGAACAGCACTGGCGCACCGCCCATTGGGCCAGTGGATATTGTGGTGGAGAAAAACAAGATCGCTCAAATCAAACAGGTAGGTTTTCCCGGCGTACCCATCGACGCGAAAAGCCGCCCGCAGGCCGGGCCAGGTGATAAAGAACTGAACTGCGAAGGCATGTATCTGATGCCGGGTTTTATTGATATGCATGGGCATATTGGCGGGCAGGCGCAGGGGGCCAACGCCGAATACGTGTTCAAACTCTGGCTGGGACACGGTATTACCACCATCCGTGACCCGAGTCTGCGGTAACGGCCTGGACTGGGTGCTTGAACACCGCGCCAAGAGCAACAAGAACGAAATTACGGCCCCCCGCATTCTGGCGTATACCGTATTTGGTCAGGGTGCCAAAGAGCCTATCAGTACGCCCGAACAGGCGAGGGCCTGGGTGCAGTTAAATGCCAAACGCGGGGCCGATGGTATTAAATTCTTCGGGGCCGAACCAACCATCTTCCGGGCCGCGCTGGAAGAAAATAAGAAACTTGGTTTGCGGTCGGCCTGCCACCACGCCCAACTGGAAGTGGCCCGGATGAATGCCCTAGCTACCGCCAAAGCGGGTCTGACCTCGCTTGAACACTGGTATGGCCTGCCCGAAGCACTCTTCGACGATAAAACGGTGCAGAACTACCCCGCTGATTATAACTACAGTAATGAGCAGAATCGGTTTGAGGAAGCGGGTAACCTGTGGCAGCAGGCTGCCAAACCGGGCACCGACCGCTGGAACAAAGTGATGGATGAACTCATTGCGCTGGATTTTACCCTCGACCCGACCTTCAATATCTACGAAGCCAACCGCGAACTGATGCTGGCCCGGCGCGCCGAATGGCACGACGACTATACGATGCCGAGCCTGTGGCGTTTTTATGGTCCCAGCCGAATTTCGCACGGGTCGTACTGGCACAACTGGGGTACGGAGCAGGAGGTAGCCTGGAAGAAAAATTACCAGCTCTGGATGGCGTTCATCAACGAATACAAAAACCGGGGTGGTCGCGTAACGGCGGGTTCCGATTCAGGCTTCATTTATCAACTCTACGGCTTTGCCTACATCCGCGAACTCGAACTGCTGCGCGAAGCGGGATTTCATCCGCTGGAAGTAATTCGGGCCGCTACGCTGAAAGCCGCCGAAGCCCTCGGCATGGCCGACCAGATTGGGTCGGTAGAAGTGGGGAAGCTGGCCGATTTTGTGATTGTCGACCAAAATCCGCTGGCTAATCTGAAAGTGCTTTATGGTACCGGCGCCATTCACCTGAACGACAAAAATGAAGTAGAACGGGTAGGCGGGGTTACCTACACGGTGAAAGACGGCGTAGTGTATGATGCCAAAAAACTGCTGGCCGACGTTCGGCAGATGGTGGCCGATGCCAAGCAGAAAGAAAACTTTGAGATTACCCAGCCGGGGATACCAGCCAAAGCGGGTAAAGTATCAGGCGGGCGTAAAAATTAACCGGAGCTATACGCGTTACTGAGTGGGCGGGCAATCGGTTTGGGTTGCCCGCCTTACCTTTACACCATGAAAGTATTGCTGTTCGCCCTAGTGGTAACGATGTTCCTGAGCCTGTCGGGTCACACCCAGTCGATTCCGGAGGGGGCTACCGGAATCGACCTGCAAACGTCTACGGCCGATTCGAGCCTCTACCGGGCCGTACAGGGGTTTCTGGAGACTCAGGAGTACATTATTGAAGATGCCGACGAAGCTCAGTACACACTGGCCACCGAACGTCGGGAGGAAAGAGAACAACATACAAATTCGGGTGCTGGTGAGCGTAGAGAATGGCATCGCCCATTTCACGGCAGAAGGGCGAATGCTATCAGGTGATTCATCACCGGAGGAGCCATTTGTTTACGAAGGAGATACCAAAGCCGGGTTTCTGGTCCTGAACCGGCTGGTCGACCTCTTTGCCAAATCATTCGACCTGGCTACCATTGAATACGACGTTCCCTGATAGTGGCTGGGTATTGGCTTGTACTGCTGACCGCACGGAATAAGTCATTTCACCAAACTCTCCGCTGGTTTCGCTGGTCGGCGGTTAATCAATATCGGTATAATTAGAAAACTGGCGCTGCTCAGGAGCAGGCTGATGCCGAATCCAACCGCGTGCAGGAAGGTAGCCGCCACCGCTCCCTGCGCCATCGATAATCCATACAGCACCAGCACCCGGCTAACCAGAAAATGATAGGTGCCAATCCCCCCCTGTGTTGGCACTGCCATACCGCCCAATGAGCTGACGGCCAGAATGGTAAGAGCTGCTTCGGGGGGTAGCGCAATTGTATCCGGCAGGGCAAAAAGCAACACGTAGGTAGTAAGCCAGGCCAGTACCTGAATCAATAAGGTGAGGGCCACGAATAACCCCGGATTGGCTAACTGCCGAATGGCTAAAAAACCCTTTTTAACGCCCAGCGCGATGCGGATTATCCGTTCTACCAATGAGTGGGCCCGCAGGGCAGGAGTACGCACTACCTGCCAGACGATTATGGCTCCGGCAAGCAAGAGTAAGATGCCTATCGTCAGGATATACCCGCCGGGCAGGGTCAGGGTCAATTGCTTCAGGTAAGGCTGTATTCGATCAAACTCCAGTGCCACCGTCAGGCATAGGAGGACTACCAGCATGAATAAATCGATAACCCGCTCTGCTACCACGGAGCCGATGCCCTGGGCTATTGGTATATCGTCGGTACGTTGCAGTGTGCCGCAGCGGGTCAGCTCACCCGCACCGGGTACAATCATACTGGCCAGCATACCCGCCAGCAGCGCCGTTGCGGTTCGAAACAACGACGGATGATAGCCAAGCGCGTTGAGCACCAGCTGCCAGCGGCTGGCCCGAATTAGATGATACAGGATAGTCAGCACCGCAAATACCGCCAGCCATCGATAATCGGCCTGCCCAAACTGAACGATTAGCTCCGAGAGGGGTACGTCTTTCAATACGTACCCCAGCAAACCAACAGCGAGTAATACCGGCAGTATCTGCTGCACCAATCGTTTATTCATACAGGCAAATTAAGTATTTTTATAAACAGATTGCCCGCTACTGGCAGAACTGGCATGGTATTAGTAGATTTGATTTCACGTACCATTTTTGTACAACGTAGCCCATACAATAATTCGTCCGTAGCCTTCCTCATGTCAAAGAAAAAGAAAGGTTCGCCCGTTACAACGGCAGCACCTTCTCCCAATCGTTCCGTTCAGTTACCCCCAAAACCTCAGGCCACAGCGGTTCGTTCGCAACCTGCTGTGCCCTCCAGGCCAGTTGATTTACCCGAAGGTGAACACCCCTTCGCGCTAATTCGGTTCGATAAGCGGGTGAAGTGGACACTTGGTTTATTTGTAGGAATCTTCCTGTTGTTTGTGCTCCTTAAATGGCATTATGTTTCCCTACCCATCTGGAATACGCTACTACCCGATGGGGGGGCGCCCAAGCGGGGGTTAATTGCTGGTACCCCCCGGCAAATTCGAATGGACGATTATGCGGTGGCGTCGCCCTGGGTCATGTCAAATGCACACAACGGATTCCCCAGCGAAAATGAAGCCATTGGTGGCCTGAAATCGGGCTTGCTGGTTACCGTAGCCAAGCATCCCGTTGCTTTTTTCAAGTTCAGCGAGTGGGGGTATCTGATGTTTGATCTTGAACGGGGCTACTCCTGGGGCTTTATGAGTGGGCCACTATTGCTGCTGGTTGGGTCTTTCTTGTTTTTTTTGCTCGTTACCCGCAACCAGTTCTGGTTATCGCTCACTGGCACCTTTACGTTGCTGTTTTCGTCCGGAACGGTATCGTGGTCATTTATTCCAACTTCAATGATTGGGTATTGCTGCGGGGCGTTTGTGGCCGCAGTGTATCTGCTGCAAAAGAAAAAACGGTCAACAATCCTGATTGCCAGTAGCCTCTTAATCTGGATTTGCGTTAGTTATGTGCTCAGTCTTTATCCACCATATCAGGTGCCGATGGCTTATTTATTCGGCTTATTACTGGTGGGTTACATCATCAATGAAAGGAAAGAGATTTTTCCGATGGAAGCTGTTCCGCTGAAACTAATCAGTCTGGCCGGGGCAGTGGCTATTGCGGGCGTGATCGTGTATATTTTCAAGGAAGACGTTCAGGAAACGGTTGAGGCTGTAACGAATACCGTGTATCCTGGCCATCGGAGTGAAACGGGCGGAACGGGTTTTATTGCCAACTGGTATTCTGAATACTACAGTTGGCTGTTCTCTGATGCAAACTTCCCTAAAAGCTGGCTCAATACCTGCGAGATGGCACACTACCTGAATTTTGCGCCAACAATTATTCCGTTTAGCCTGGTCTTGTTTGCCGCCAATAAACGAGTTGACTGGATGATCTTGATGGCCTCTCTATTTGTGTTGCTGATGTTGGTATGGGTAGAAATTGGTTTTCCGAAGGGCCTGGCAACGGCTTCATTGATGAGTATGTCGCCCACCCGCCGGACGCAGATTCCAATGGGCATTGGCGGAATCATTCTGCTGTTTTTATACCTGTCATCCCTGAAAAACAGTACGCCCAGGATGCCGTTATGGGTAACCGTGGCTGGTGTTGTGCTGTCGGTATTGTTTGTCGTTTACACCGCTTATGTGAATGTCAATGATTCGGATGGACTCATCAAAAGTCACCAGACTTTTTTGCCAGTTCTGTTCTTTATTGGGATGAACCTGTTGTTGGTATTTTCCCTGCCCATTCCGCAACGGGTTCCCTTATTCTGCGCCGGTATGTTGCTCTTTTTGTTTCCTAATATGAGAGTGAATCCGCTGTCTATCGGGCTAAGCCCAATTACCGACAACCAGTTGTATCGCTCCGTTCGGGCGATTGTTGAAAAAGATCCGGAAGCCCGCTGGCTGGTCAATGGTAGTCAGTACATCACGTATATGGTAACGGCAACGGGAGCCAAGCAGATTACGGGCGTAAAGTTTATTCCTGACCGGAAGCACATTTTCAGTGTCCTTGACCCCGAAATGAAGCGGGATTCGGCCTACAACCGGTACGCACACGTCACAAACCAAAGCTATATTAATGGCCGTGATTCGGTTATTCTGGTGAATCAGTTTGAGGATGGCTATGTGATTGCTATGGATCCCTGCTCGCCCCGAATGAAACAGTTGAATGTCAGGTACCAGATTTTCGACCATCAGCCCCAACCAGTCGAGGTGCGCTGTATGAAATCCGTGGCCACCCTGGGGTCACTCACGATCTACCAGGCTAATCCATAAGGGCTCCAACTATGAATGCTCCCGAACCCCATATTCTGGTTATTGTCCCCTGCTTTAATGAGCGGGGTGCCATTGCCAATGTTGTCCGGGAACTGGACGGTGTGCGTCAGCGGGAGAAGTATCATTTGGATGTGCTGGTCGTCAACGACTGTTCCACGGATGATTCGTTGTCGATCATCAGTACGTTACCCTGCCAGTACCTGAATTTGCCGGTCAACCTGGGTATTGGCGGGGCCATGCACAGCGGGTACCGGTACGCTTATCAGCATGGATACGACATTGCCGTGCAGATGGATGGCGACGGACAACACCCCGCCGATCAGTTACCAACGGTGTTACAGCCCATTTTGCAGCAGGAAACGGATATATCGATTGGTTCCCGCTTTATTAATCGGGAAGGGTTTCAATCGTCGTTTACCCGGCGTCTGGGAATTCAGTATTTTCGCTGGCTTAACCAGTTACTAATCGGGAAAACAATACACGACAGCACATCGGGCTTTCGGGCTTTTAACCGGCGAACCATTGCAATTGCCAATGCCTCCTATCCGGATGAGTACCCCGAACCGGAATCCATTGTTCAGTTTGGGTTACAGGGATTGCGGATAAAAGAAGTACCTGTCCGGATGCGCAACCGCGGAGAAGGCGTGTCGTCCATCAACTCAAGCCGGGCTATTTATTACATGCTGAAGGTATCGCTGGGTATTCTGTTTACTTATTTTCGGTTAGTCAATAAACGCATACGCTGATGGCCTCTTTACCGATAACGATACAGATAATCAGCCTGCTGGGGGCATTTATGGTGATGTTCTTCATCAGCCGTCTTATCGTTCGGGGTAAACTACGGGAAGAGTACGCCATTATCTGGATTATTTGTACGCTCATTCTGATTGTATTTTCCATCTGGCGCCGGGGGCTCGAACAAATTGCGTTGGCACTGGGGGTATTTTACCCCCCTTCGCTGGTTTTTTTGGCGTCTATTTTTGCCATTCTGATTTTCCTGGTCCACCTGTCTGTTGTTGTTTCCCGGATGCAGAACCAAATCAAAACCCTCACGCAGGAAATTGCGCTGCTGAAACAGTCACTCGACGCAAAACAATCGGTTAATGAACAAGGCAATAACCAAATGACCGAGTCTGCTCCGGTTACCAACTGAAGCATGCTTCCATCAATCAGCGTCATCACGCCCTCGTATAATCAGGGACAGTACATCCGGCAAACGGTCGAATCTGTACTTTCGCAGGCCTACCCCCGGCTGGAATACATAGTGGTAGATGGGCTTTCGACGGATGATACGCTGACCGTGCTGCAACCCTATCGGGACCGCCTGACCCTGATTGCTGAGCGTGATACAGGGCAGGCCGACGCGATTAACAAAGGGTTGAAGCTGGCTACGGGAGATATAGTTTGCTGGCTTAATTCTGATGATTTTTATCTGCCAGATGCGTTACACACTGTTGGTGAGTATTTTGCCCGACACCAGGATGCACTATGGCTTTCGGGCGATTGCTGTATTGTGGATGAAAAGGGAACGACCATTCAGGAAACAGTCAGGCGATACAAACGGTTGCTGCGGGCCATGTCCCCTGCCGTTTATATCGGTATAACAAACGCGATCTGTCAGCCGGCTACGTTCTGGCGAAGATCGGCGCATAAGCAACTGGGCTATCTGGATGAGTCACTACACTACACCATGGATTACGACTGGTGGCTGCGCCTGAATCAAGTACAGTCCCCCGCTGTATTAAAACAGGCGCTGACGGCTTTTCGGATTCACGCCCAATCGAAGGGAGGAAGCCAATTTAACGCTCAGTTTGCTGAAGACTATCAGACGTGTTGCCGCTACTGGCCAGTGGGCACGGTGCGCTGGCTCCACAAGGCGCACAATGAACTGATTAAAACCGTGTATCGACGAATAAAATAATGGTACAAAGGCTTATTCGAGTACTGAAAACATCTCCTTTACTAATACCCATACTGGCTCTGGTTAACCTGGTTCTGCTGCTGGTTGACCGACTGGCTATGTGGGCAACTACGCGTTCCCGACACGCTGCCCCCACATTGCTTATTCTGCGGTTCGATGTACTGGGCGACTACCTGATGTTTCGAAGTTACCTCAGGACCATTCGACAGGCAGCTTCCTACAGCAATCATCGACTTGTATTTGTGGGCAATAAGGCGTTAAAAACGATGGCCGAGACGTTCGATCAGGCGGTCGTCGACGAATTTTTGTGGGTGGATATTTATAAACTGGCTACCCGTCCGCTGTACCGGTTCCGCTTTGTTCAACAGATACGCCGACTGGGAGCCGATGTTGTATTTTGCCCCACCTATAGCCGGGTGCTTGTGCTGGATGATTTTCTGGCACTGGCTTCGGGAGCCGCAGAACGTGTTGGGTGCTGTACCGATTACGTAAATATCAAACCCTGGGAAGCGGCCTGGGGTGACCGGTGCTATACGCGGCTGATTGATTCGGGGGCGGGTTTTGTTTTTGAAATGGAGCGTGACCGCCGTATCGTTGAAGGGTTCCTGGAGGAAACCGTTTCCTTACAACTGCCTAAGCTAAATATGAATCAGGCGAAATCGGTAGACCTGCCAACCCGGTTCGTCGTCTTTTCGCTGGGAGCAGGGCAGGACTTCAAGATATGGCCGCCACAGCGGTTTGCCGCTGTGGCGAATTACATACATGAGCATCATCCTGATTACATAATTGTGATGACGGGAGTTGCCCATGAGCAGTCGCTGGTCGATACATTCATGACTGCCCTGTCGGGTACGGTTCCGGTTCGGAACCTCACGGGACAGCTAACATTACCTGAGTTGGTGTACGTCCTGTCAAAAGCGACGTTACTGATAACCAACGAGTCGGGGACGGTGCACATGGCCGCTGCCGTTGGCACACCAGTCGTTAGTTTATCGCAGGGAAAGGCGCTTGTGCGCTGGCACCCGTATCCGACAAACTATTCCAGTCAGGTTCATTATATATACCCGGACTTTATCCGTCAGCGGCAGGATGACCTGGTAGCCATTGCTCATTTGTTTAAACCCGAATCCCCCCTGTCAATAACGGATATATCGATTGAGACTGTACTGGCCAAAATTGCGGAGTTATGGCCAGAAATTCAACTGGCTGACAGGCCATATGCTACTCCTAAACCTTAACCAATTATGATTGATACACTACGCATTCTGGCCAATAAATACCTGGGGAAGTCAGTGCTGCACGGCATTCGTGACATCCGTAATTTTATTGACGATACCGCCATGGCCCGACCCCGCCAGCGATTCTACGGTCAGTTCGTAAAAAAAGGAAGTTTGTGCTTTGATATTGGAGCCAATATTGGTAACCGGGTAAAGCCCTTTCTGGCGCTGGGTGCCCGTGTCGTAGCCGTAGAACCGCAACAGGAGTGTTGTGAGGTGTTACAAAAACGCTTCGGCGATACCATTGCCATCGTCAACAAAGGCCTGGGAGCAACGGAGGAAAGGCGCGAATTTTACGTGTCAGATGCATCGACCATTTCCACTTTTTCGAGTGACTGGATGAAGGCAACAACCGAAACCAAGCGGTTTGAGGGTTACACCTGGTCTGATGTGCGGGAGGTAGAACTCACCACGCTCGACTGCCTGATTGACCAGTATGGCCTGCCCGACTTTATAAAAATTGATGTTGAAGGGTTCGAACTGGAAGTAATCAGTGGATTGTCCCGACCGGTTGCCATGCTGAGTTTTGAGTACGGGGTGCCTGAGTTTAGTGAACGGCTGGAAAAAGGGCTTCGGTTGCTTCAACAACTGTACAACAACCAACTGGTGTGTAATTATTCAGCTCGTGAAGACATGGTCTGGAGCCTCCCCAACTGGCTACCCGCCAATGAAATGCTGGCCCACACCCGGACGAAGGAATTCTTGGCGACTTCGGCGGGTGATATATACATTCGTTCGTTGTAAAAATCCCGCATTACTCAGGCTTTGGGCGTATTGCGGTCGGCGAACTGTTCGAAGATAAAGCGACCTAACCAGGCTTGGCAGACCGTACCGAACGAGCTGCATACCATAGTTGCGAATGCCCTGCTGATACTTCAGGGCACTGGTCCAGAAGGAATGCCGGGCGTTGTAGTCATAAGCTTTCGCCAGAATGGCTGATTTGAGCAGAGTAATCAGGGTCAGTCGCTCCGACCATCTGACAAAGGGACGATCGCTGGTCAGGGTTGCTTCCGATAGGTCGTGAAGAATATTCGGAATGCCTACCAGTGTGTACAAAGGCCATTTTCGCAAATACCGTTGTGGGCCCAGACGATTGATAATAATGGGAAAGCTGTAATACAAACACGGCTGCGCCTGGTTACCGGCGAAAATGGGTCCCAGAAAATTATAGCCGTAGTACGTCTCTTTGTAAAAAGCTAGACCTCTCTTCCAGTTGTCCCGTCTGAATACAAGGGCCGTAATAAATCCAAGATGAATAGGATTGAATTCGGCCAGAAAGCTGTCCAGCGAGAAAGAAACGGGCTGTAGGTCTATTCGGTGTTCGAAGAGGTTTATGTACTCCTGCAACCGACGCTCGCTCCGCAGGCAATTAAAGTAAAAAATACCGTGGTCCCGGTGGGCTTCCAGTTGCCGGATGATGGTGTCAATGGCGAAGGGCATAGCTACATCGTCGTCGCCAAAGACCCATAAATAATCGCCCGTCGCTTCGTTGGCACACCGGGCAATACTATCGGCGATTTCGACCCGTTCCGTAAAGTTTTTGTAGCGTACAAACGGGTAATGAGTGTGCAGTTCGCCCAGCCAGGCCGCGGTGCCATCATCCGACGCATTGTTCAGGATCAGAAACTCAATCTTCCCGCCATGAGGAACAAGTTGCTCCAGTAATGCCTGTACGCTGATTTTTAATAAATCAACGCGGTTTAGCGTGGGAATGACGACCGACAGAAGAGGTTTATCCATGAAAACAGAATGGGTTACAGACGTACGGATAAAGCCCGGTTCATCTTGTCGGGGTTACCCCATGAAGCCATGGGTTCAACATCACGGTAGGGATAATACCCCAGGTTCAGCATCATTGTAGCCCCAAAGCTGCCAACTGTTCTTCGACCAGACGACGCACGGAAATCGGTTTTCCACTGCAACAGTTGATAACTCCCGTAACCTGCTGCTGCATCGCCAAACGACAAAGGATCCGGGCCGCGTCGCGGATGGGTAAATAATCGCGCAACTGCTCGCCTGCCGACATGTTGAATACTGGATCATGGCGCCGAACAGCGGCTTCCAACTGCGAAAACAGCGAATTAGGGTGCTGACCCTCGCCGTACATATAAAAAAGTCGTACCCAGCGCAGCGTACAGGGATACTCCGCTGTCAATACGTCCAGAAACTTCCGGAGGGTATCTTTGGCGAGGCCGTAAGGCGTTGTTGGAACCGGCAAAATTGTCTCCTCCAGCGAGCCACTGGCCAAACCATATTCAAAACAGGAACCAGCAACGGTGAGGTCGGTTAAGCCGTGCTCGATCATATTCGTCAGAAATGCATATTGATCGACCACATGTCGTCTGGTGTGAACGGAACTGCCTGGTTTACTCACATCAGGCCAGGCCAGGTGGATAAGCGCATCGGGGCGACCAAAAAAATGGTATAAATCCTGGCTGATAACGGGTTCGTTGATGGAGTATTCAATGAATGTTACCTGCTCGAACCAGTTGAAAGTCGACGCTTTAGTTGCACTCGATGCCGAAGCAGTTACGCGGTGTCCTGCTGCCAGCAGTTCGTTTACGACGTGAGGTCCTACAAATCCGGTTGTGCCCGTAACTAAATAATGCATAACAATCAGATAAGGACTGACCTTTCAATTGATGAGATTCAGTGATTCGCCCGGATGTAGTCACGCAGTACGGAAACAATGTAGTCATAGTGATTCACGTCCAGGCCTGGCCACACGCCCAGCCAGAATGAGCGATTCATTACCGTATCGGTATTTGTCAGTTCGCCGACAACACGGTGAGCAATGGAGGAATAGGCTGGCTGGCGGAGCATGTTACCGCCGAAGAACAAACGCGTCCCTATCTTTTTGCTCTCCAGAAACTGCACCAGCTCGTTGCGGTCGATTGGACTGCTGTCGCGAAGGGTAAGCATAAAGCCGAACCAGCTTGGGTCACTATTGGGCGTGGCTTCGTGCAGAATGAAATGCTCAGTAAAGGGTTGCAGCAGTTGGTAAAGAAGGGCGTGGTTCTCCCGCCGACGAGCCACAAAGTGATCGGCCTTCCCCAACTGATTCAGGCCGATAGCCGCCTGTGTGTCGCTGACTTTGAGATTGAACCCAATGTGCGAGTAGGTGTACTTATGGTCGTACCCGTGCGGTAAACCACCAAGATCCCAGTCAAAACGCTTGCCACACGTATTATCCTGCCCGGTTTCGCAGTAACAGTCGCGTCCCCAATCGCGAAAGCTCCGGGCAATCATCAGCAACTTCAGGTTATTGACCAGCACAGAACCGCCTTCTCCCATGGTGATATGGTGGGCCGGATAAAAGGACACAGTAGCCAAATCACCGAATGTTCCTGTCTTTTTGCCGCCGTAGGTGGCCCCTAATGAATCACAATCGTCTTCTATAACCCACAGGTTGTATTTTTTTGCCACACGCATCACTTCTTCCAGATTGAATGGATTTCCCAGTGAATGCGCTATCATTATAGCCTTGGTTTTGTCGCTGATCGCTTCTTCGAGCAGGCGGGTGTCGATGTTATAGGTGGGAATGTCAATATCCAGAAATACCGGTATGGCACCAGCCTGAATAATCGGATTGATCGTAGTCGGGAAACCAGCAGCGACCGAGATGACCTCGTCACCCGGTTTAATGGCACGTTCGCCAAGTTTGGGCGAGGTCAGGGTGTAAAAAGCAACCAGATTGGCAGAAGAGCCGGAATTAACCAAAAGCGAGGCTTTACTACCAAACCATTTGGCAAACTGACGTTCGAACCTGGCTCCAAATCGGCCCGTTGTCAGCCAGGCATCCATCGTAGCATCAACTCCGTATAGTACATCGTTTACATCCAGTACTTTACCAGTTACGGGAATATAGTCCCTGCCCGGCTCAATGGTTTTATTAATGTTACGCTGGATTTTTTCGGTCAGGTAAGCCAGCACGTCGGGGTCGTCGATGTTCCTGAATAAATTCTCGTGAATCACGCCGTTCTGTTTGCTAGTGTCCATACGCTTTGTTGCTTTTGGGCGTCAGAAATGTAGTCATTTAAATCAGTTGCAGTGCGCAGCCTGTTATGCTCGTAATAGTCGGCATACCAGTTTACCGTGCGTGCAATAGCCTGCTCGGTTGTCCAGACGGGTTGCCAGTTCAATTGTTGGTGCGCTTTTGTACAGTCCAGACGCAGTAAGCGGGCTTCGTGCGGATTTGTGTCAGAGGCCTTTTCCTCAAACTGGATTCTGGGCCAATGCGTGCGGGCCTGCCCGATCAGTTCCCGAACGGAAAGGACATCGTCTGGGTCTGGTCCAAAATTCCATCCCTGCGCACTGGCTGTATTCCCTTCCAGCAGTTGCTGAGCCAGCAACAGGTAGCCTGAAAGCGGTTCTAGTACATGTTGCCACGGACGAACGGCGGCCGGATTCCGGATTGTCACGGTTTGGTTCTGATCAACTGCCCGGACTAAATCGGGAACGAGCCGATCGGTCGCCCAGTCGCCACCGCCAATCACGTTACCCGCCCGTCCGCTGGCTACCAGCGTCTGATGGTGATGACCGTACTGAGCACTATTAAAATAGGCGTTGCAGTAACTGGCCGTTACTAATTCCGCGCAGCCTTTCGAAGCACTGTAGGGGTCATGGCCACCCATAGGATCCGTTTCGCGCAGCGGATGCCCATCATCGGGATTCTGATAGCATTTATCACTGGTTACGATGACAGCAACCCGTACAGAAGGCGTTTGCCGGATGCATTCCAGCACGTTTGCAGTGCCAATCACGTTCGTCTGCCAAGTTTCGATTGGGTGTTGATAGGAGTAACGGACCAAAGCCTGTGCTGCCAGATGAAAAACGATATCGGGCTTCGTCTGACGAAATACCTGCTGAAGCTGGGGAAGGTCATTGATATCTGCCTCCTGCGAATCAATCGGTAGATTCAGCAGGGACCAATGGGTTGGTTCGGAGGGTGTTGGAAGGGAATACCCAATTACCCTGGCGCCCAGTTGGTGTAGCCAGTAAGCTAGCCACGAACCCTTAAAACCCATGTGCCCGGTAATCAGGACGGTTTTATCCTGAAAGTGACCACCAAACAGCCTTTTCATTTCTTTATCCATCACCAGACTTTCCAATCGGCCATCCCCTGTTCCCACATCGACTCTAGTTCTACTTTGTCCCGCAGCGTATCCATGGGCTTCCAGTAACCTTCATGTTTATAGGCCATCAACTGCTGATCATTGGCCAGGCGTTCAAGCGGAGTGCGCTCCCAAATGGTGGCATCATTGTCAATGTACCCGAATACGGAAGGTTCGCAAACAAAAAAGCCCGCATTAATCCAGGCTCCATCGCCTTTCGGCTTTTCGAGAAATGAACGGATCCTGCTGTCGGTTGCGTCAACGTCAACCGAGCCAAAGCGTCCCTGCGGCTGTACGGCCGTCATGGTGCAGGCCTTTCCGTTTGCCCGGTGGAAATCGACCAGCGCACGGATATTGATATCGCCTACCCCGTCGCCGTATGTCAGCAGAAAAGGTTCGTTACCCGTGTGGTGCCCTATGCGTTTAATACGTCCGCCCGTCATGCTGTCTTTGCCGGTATCAACGAGGGTAATTTTCCAGGGTTCGGCGTATGAATCATGAATCTGAACCTGATTGTTACTCAGATCAATGGTCACATCGGACTGGTGCAGGAAGTAATTGGCGAAGTATTCTTTGACCATGTAGCCCTTGTAGCCCAGGCAAATAACGAACTCGTTAAACCCATGGGCCGAGTATATTTTCATGATATGCCACAGAATGGGCATACCGCCAATTTCGACCATTGGCTTTGGCTTCACAACGGTCTCTTCGCTCAATCGAGTACCTAAACCGCCGGCAAGAATAACAACTTTCATGGATATGGGTTCAGCAAAGCGGTTACAAATGGTAAGGTAGTAACGCGCCGAACAAATATCATGCAAGTTTTTTGCAGGCGTGCGAGAAAGCCGGGATTTTTTTACGCTATCCGTCTGATACAGGGATATCCACCTGGCAGCGCCAGGACATGGGAGAACTGTCTCCCGACGGCATCTAAACTTATACTGGTGCTACACGTCCATCCCAACGTCGGTGCTTTTGTACACAGTTGCCCCCTCATTGGCCAGCCGCAGCCAAAGCCTGTAATGTCCTGGTTGCAGGTCTCTTTTATCCAGCACACAGGAAAAACCGGGCTGGGTGTATTGCCTCCCCAGCGTACGGTCGGCAACGTCGTTCCAGGCGTGCTTATGGGTGTCGAAAACATAGCTGGCAGTAGCCGACTGAGCCACCACCTGGATTTTTGTGTTTCTGGGTAAGTCGTTGTTGATCAACAGCCAGCAGCGGTATAATATCAGGAAGTTGGATGCATAGAAAGGTTTTACGTCGTAAGTGACAGTCCTGTCGGAT
This sequence comes from uncultured Cytophagales bacterium, assembly GCA_963782245.1. Lineage (GTDB taxonomy): Bacteria > Bacteroidota > Bacteroidia > Cytophagales > Spirosomataceae > Spirosoma. Next base: position 391,119 of record CAWAJC010000029.1, on the reverse strand, counting down.
GCAATCAATCTGGTGGTATCAAAAGGCGCGGGCAGGCTTTTTAATCCGCTGAAAGCAAACGCAGGAGCCTCGAAAATGCCTTTTTTGTGAGCTTCCCGGAAAATAGACGTAGCTACGTCTGAATTGCTCCAGTGCAAAAACAGATTAGCTGGATTCGTGTTAAAAAAAGCCGTGCTGTATTGGAGCTGCTTTGTCCGATCAATGAGCCGTTGCCGATTGATCTGATTGATAGGCGACAGGTAAACGAAGAGCGCAACGCTGGTGTACCCCCCCCACACTACCAACCGCAGCCAGCCCCTGGGAGCCACCTCGATGCTCAGAACGGCAAGCGTGGAAAAGAGCATGACCACCACAATCCCATAACGGGGCGTAAAAGCCTGCTCCTCTCCCAGACCCGAACGGGAAGCCACAAGGGACAGGCAGGTAAGGTAAAAAAACAGTAGCCAGCTCAGCAGCGTCAGGTGGGCAGTCAGTCGCTTTTTGTACCAGAGGTACAGGACTAACCCCAGCGCGAGCAGTAGTAGGCTTACTCCGAAAAACAGGGATGCCTTTTGCCTGCTGACATTGGCCAGCGAACCCGTCAACATGAAAAAGTAGGTTATTGCCCGACCCGTATGGTTGATCAGCGAATCAACGATGGCGGGGTGATACGGCGGTTTGGTATAGTTCAGGAAGTAAAGGCCTATTATCAGCACACTGATTGATAACCAGCCCGCCAGCTTTCGGTACGACTTGAGTACCAACAAAACGGGTATGCCTGCTACAAACGAAAACAAGCCATTCCCGCTGGTGTAGGTAGCTAAAATAGCGGCTCCGCAGGCGAGCATAAAGGATTTTCGACCAGGTTTGGATAGACTGTGAAGGCTAAATAGAGCGAAAGGAACTACACAAAGGTTTTGCAGGGCCGCCATGCTCCATGTCGATAATTCCCAGTACTGGAATGAAAAGAGCGAATAAGAAACGGGCAGCAGATACAGCAGTCGGTAATGAAGCGGAAACGTTCGGAACGCCACTCTGCCAAACAGAAAACAAACAATCAACAGGGATAAATTACCAATGAGAATGAGGTGCCTGAAGTTGAGATTGCCAGCCAACCAGTAGTCGGCCAGAAAAACCAGCCGGTTAAACATAATTCTATGCTCGTTGTACTGACTAAAAACGAGCTTCAGTTTGTCCCACAAACCTAACCCGCCAAATATAAATTCTGTGACGAACGAGAGAGAACTGTTAAAGTCATCCTCGTAAGGAAAATTATACGCGTTTTTGTAAATGGTGAGGTAATAGATGCCAATCGGAATGGTCAGCAGAATTCCCCAAAACGTAACAAACGGAACGGTGGGAATTGAGCCAGTGTACGATGAAAACCAGGGAGTTGCTACGGTTTTTATTCGCAAACTTGTTCGTTTGGCGTGTTGCTCAAGTAACAAAATACGTCGGAGAAGAGAAGGGATCTCGGCTGTAAATATCGCCATCGGGCAGATCAGTCAGAGTTTGATGGGGTAATTATAATTTATTTTACTTGTTCAGTCAAGGGATATAACGCATAATAAACTGTTCATAAAGTCGAACCACGTGTTTAAAAAAAGCGTTTGCCAGAAGTCGATAATAGTAGTCCAACGACTGTTTCGTATCCGTTTTATGGCAGGCCTGCCTAAATTTGTCTCTGTACACTCATCTAAAGAAATTATCGTTCAATGAAGTTGAACCTTCGTTACCAGGAATCCTTTGAAGACCGTCATCATGGCCAGACCGACGCGGCTCTGACTGACATGCTCCAGACAGTGGGCGTTACCTCCATCGACCAACTCATTGAGCAAACGGTACCCGATGCCATCCGGCTTGAAAAGCCACTCGACTTGCCTGCTCCCAAATCGGAAATCCAGTTTCTGACCGACTTTAAAAAAATAGCGGGGCAGAATAAAGTATTCAAATCGTACATCGGTACCGGGTATTATGACACCATCACGCCGAACGTCATTCTCCGGAATATTCTGGAAAACCCGGCCTGGTATACCGCCTACACGCCTTACCAGGCCGAAATTGCCCAGGGACGGCTGGAAGCGTTACTGAATTTTCAGACGGTGGTATCGGACCTGACGGGCATGGACCTGGCTAACGCATCGCTGCTGGACGAAGGAACGGCTGCCGCCGAAGCCATGCACATGCTGTTTGCCATGCGCCCGGCCAGCCGAAAAAATGCCAGTACCTTTTTTGTGTCGGAGCGGTGCCATCCGCAAACTATTGATGTGCTGCTGACCCGTGCCACACCCATTGGGGTTACAGTGCTGGTTGGCGATCACCGTACCGTTGACCTGACGGGCGACGCTATTTTTGGGATGTTACTGCAATACCCGGCATCGGACGGCGAGGTGTTCGATTACACCGACCTCATTGCTACGGCTCATGAATTAAACATTACCGTTGCCGTTGCCGCCGATTTACTGGCCTTAACCATGCTTACCTCACCCGGCGAAATGGGAGCCGATATCGTTGTTGGGTCGTCACAGCGGTTTGGCGTTCCTATGGGTTACGGTGGGCCACACGCGGCTTTCTTCGCCACTCGTGATGCTTTTAAGCGGCAGATTCCCGGCCGCATCATTGGCGTTTCGCAGGATGCCGAAGGGAAACCTGCGCTTCGGATGGCCCTGCAAACGCGTGAGCAGCACATCCGTCGGGAGAAGGCTACGTCTAATATTTGTACGGCTCAGGTACTACTGGCGGTTATGGCCGGCAGTTACGCCGTGTACCACGGCCCGCAGCGGCTCCGGGCCATTGCCGAGCAGGTACACGGACTGACGAAAGCATTTGCTGCGGCCCTGCAGAGATGCGGTTATGAAGTAAAGACGGAAAACTATTTTGATACCGTCACGGTAAGAGTGAATGATGTTGAGTCGCTGAAGAAGTCGGCGAAAGCAGCCCAGATAAATTTATGTTATCTGTCCGACGGTGAGCACGTCAGTGTTTCATTTGATGAAGCCAAAACGGTACATGACCTGACCGAGTTACTCATCGTGTTCGGTGTGAAGGCGAGTATGGACACGATCCTGGACGGTTTGGAACTCACCTGGCCGGAGCAGCTGATTCGTACGTCGGCTTATCTGACCCATCCTATTTTCAATACCCATCATACGGAGCACGAAATGCTGCGGTATCTGAAATCACTGGAAAAGAAAGATCTATCCCTGGTTCATTCGATGATTTCGCTGGGTAGCTGTACCATGAAACTGAATGCCACCGCCGAGATGATTCCGGTTACGTGGTCGGAGATTGGCAAACTTCACCCCTTTGCGCCAAAAGATCAGACGATTGGTTATCAGCAACTATTCACGGAGTTGAACGACTGGCTGTGCGAGATTACGGGCTTTGCCGCCATGTCGCTGCAACCAAACTCAGGCGCGCAGGGCGAATATGCCGGGCTGATGGTTATCCGGGCCTATCACGAAAGCCGAGGCGATCATCACCGTACTATCTCGCTGATTCCACAGTCGGCGCACGGCACCAACCCCGCCAGCGCGGTAATGGCCGGGATGAAAGTGGTTATCGTGAAATGCGATGAGCGCGGTAATATTGATGTCAATGATTTGAAGGCTAAGGCCGAACAGTATAGCAATGAGTTGTCGTGCCTGATGGTTACTTATCCATCCACGCACGGCGTGTTTGAAGAGAGCATCAAGGAAATTTGTGCCCTCATTCACCACCACGGTGGTCAGGTGTATATGGATGGTGCCAACATGAACGCACAGGTTGGCCTGACCTCTCCGGCGGCTATTGGTGCTGATGTCTGCCACCTGAATCTCCACAAAACATTCTGTATTCCGCACGGTGGCGGTGGACCAGGCATGGGGCCTATCGGTGTGGCCTCCCAGCTGGTTCCTTTCCTGCCGGGCCATGCACTCGTCCAACACGGGAGGAAATCAGGCCATTCATGCGGTCTCTGCAGCACCCTATGGCTCGGCTAGCATTCTGACTATATCGTACGCCTACATTGCTATGATGGGCGGGGAAGGGTTGACGAATGCTACCAAGCGGGCCATCCTGAACGCGAACTACATCAAGGCGCTTCTGAACGGTCACTACGATACGCTGTACACAGGCAGCAATGGCCGCTGCGCCCACGAGATGATTATTGACTGCCGCTCGTTTAAAATGGCTGCCGGGGTTGAAGTAGAGGATATTGCCAAACGCCTGATGGACTACGGTTTTCACGCGCCAACGGTTTCGTTCCCGGTAGCGGGTACACTCATGATTGAGCCGACCGAATCGGAATCGAAAGCCGAACTCGACCGCTTCTGCGAAGCCATGATTGCCATTCGTGACGAAATCCGGGAAATAGAAACCGGTGTCGCCGACCGGGCAAGCAACGTACTAAAACACGCCCCCCACACCGCCACGGTGGCCCTCAGCGACAACTGGACCCGGCCCTACAGCCGCGAAAAAGCGGTGTATCCGCTCCCGCAGGTTCGTTCCCGGAAGTTCTGGCCAAGCGTAAGCCGGATTGATTCGGCCTACGGCGACCGGAATCTTGTTTGTTCCTGTATCCCAACGGAAGCCTACGAAACAGCCGCTGTGGAGGAGATGAGCGTATAGCAGCAGGCATAAGCTTAAACCTGACGCGTGGGTATCCGCTGCGTAGTTGATCTGCTTGTTCTTTAGCCTGGTCAATTGCGCAGTGGGTACCCACTTTGCGTTGGAAAATGGCTCAATAAAAAGCCGATTGTATTCGTTAAACGTAAGACCCGCCCGAATTTCTAGTATCTTGGGCGGGTTGACCAATTTCTGTTTACTAACCTCTATGAAAACCAATACGTTGTCTGTATTGCTGGTGGCGTTGGGTCTGGCTTTCACGCTAACGGGTTGCAACTCGGCCCTGCAGGCGTATAAAAAAGGTGTTCGTCACTTCGACGCTGGCGAGTACAATCTGGCGCTCAACCAATTCCAGAAGGCATCATCGGGTACAATCGATGCCGCCCGTTTGAACTACTACACGGCCGAATCATATCGGTTGTCGAACCGCTTTGGAGAAGCGGTACCATTTTATCAGAAAGCAATCGAAGCCAATACCACCGAGCCGGATGCCCGCTTCAACTACGCCTACGCATTGAAATCGCAGGGTAACTACGCAGCCGCGCTGGAGCAGTTGCAGCAGTTCGTGGCCAATGCACCTAAAACCACCACAAAAGCTACCCTGAACAAGGCGAAGCAGGAGGTAGAAACGTTGAAAGCCATCGACCTCATTGCCCAAAACAAGTCGCTTATCAACCTCAAAAACATGGGTAACCTGAACTCGCCGGGCGCTGAGTTTGCACCCGTGGTGCGGGGGGAGGAGCTGGTTTTCACGGCATCACGCAAAGAGCAGACCTACAAAAATAACGGTCAGCCAATGCTGGGGCTATACAAAACGAAATTGCCGCAAAACCCCGACGAAACAGGGAGTACTGTGGCGGCAGGAACCCCCGAATTGTTTAGCGCAACTATCTTTCAGGGTAATGTGAACGAAGGAACGCCGGCTTTTACAAAAGACGGCAAAGCAATGGTATTTGCCCGGGGAAATAACGGTAAACGCAAAGGCGGGCAGGATGTCGATCTGTTTATCAGTCGGCTGGGGGAGGGTAATGCCTGGAGTGAGCCGCTCCGGTTACCCATCAGCGACTCAATAGCATGGGATGGTTCTCCCGCTTTTTCGGGCGATGGTAAAATATTGTACTTTGCCTCTAACCGAGCTGGTGGTGCCGGTGGTATCGACCTCTACCGGACCAGCATAGACGCATCGGGGCGCTTCGGCCGCCCAGTCAACATGGGGCGCGACATCAATACCCCCGGTGACGAAATGTTTCCCTACGTTGGGCCAAACGCCAAACTGTATTTTGCCTCCGATGGCCACCCGGGTTTGGGTAAACTGGATGTTTTTGTGGCGACCCGCTCGGGGGGAGTTACGCGGGTTGAAAATATGGGTCAACCCATCAACTCGCCCGCAGACGATTTTGGGCTGATTTACACCGACTCAACGAGTGGATACATGGCCTCCAATCGGTCGGGGGGGAAGGGCGACGATGATATCTATTTTTTCCAGGAGGGTCCGGCAAAGGATACCACAACCATTGCGCAGAATCTACCGGCCAATGCACCCAAAACAGTCCGCTACTTTATAGCCGGTACAATTTCGGCCAATGAAATACCCACAACCCCCCTCGACTCGGCAAAAGTGCGGATTCTGGACGACGCTACCGGGCAGCCCATTGCCGAAGTGACGACGGGACAGCCCGGCACGTTTGGTAAATACCCGTTGCAGGAAGGAAAAGACTACACCATTCTGGCCGAACGGAAAGGGTATCTGACCCGCCGGGAGCCATTTACGATGCAGGGCAAAAGTATTCCACCCGTTTTTCTGACCAAACCCGTAACGGATACGACGTTCAACGTGGCTATCGTGCTCGATAAGGCAACACTCAACAAAACGTTTGTGCTGGACAACATCTACTACGACCTGGATAAGTACAACATCCGACCCGATGCGGCTGATGAGCTTGATAAACTGGTTACCATTCTGAAAGATAACCCAACGTTGAAAATAGAACTAGGCTCCCATACCGATGCCCGGGCCAGTGATGCCTACAACCAGAAACTGTCACAGAACCGGGCAAAATCGGCGGTTGAATACATTGTTTCCAAAGGTATTGAGGCTGAGCGGCTTACTTATAAAGGATACGGAGAAGCGCAGTTGATCGTGAAGAATGCCAGAACGGAGGAAGAGCACCAGCGTAACCGCCGGACGGAGTTTAAGATACTGGAACTGTAAGCAACTGTCAGAACAAACCGGTAAGCCCGTTGGTTGGTATACGTATCAACTAATGGGCTTTTTTATGCAAAATGATAAGATCAGGCAGTTCGCCGTCGTGTTTAGCATCATCACTATGATTGTGATGAACTACCTGTCGAATGCGGGTGCGTTTGGGGGTCGGACAAACGGTGAAATTTCCGACAAATACCATACGCTCATTACCCCGGCAGGATACGCATTTGCCATTTGGGGAGTCATTTTTCTGAGTTTACTCGCTTTTTCTATCTATCAGGGGCTGGGGGCTCAGCAAACCAATCCCCGTTTTCGGGCCATTGGCTGGTGGGTAGTGCTGAATGCGTTCTGCAATGCCATCTGGAGTCCGTTGTTCAACAATGAGAAGATTGGGATTGCACTGTTGGTTATTCTGGTGATGCTGGCGTCGCTGGTTGTGATTGAGCATCGGCTGCTCGAAAGTCGGCATCAGCCCCTTCTGGCAACTAACCCCAACGCCACCTTGTCCGAAGCAAAAGCATCGGTTGCCGAAACGTGGTTGGCTCGTATTCCCTTTTCTGTTTATTTTGGCTGGGTCACCGTAGCCACAATTCTAAATGTGGCGGTTTACCTGAAGTCGACGGACTTCAACTTAATGGGGCTTGATGAACAAACATGGGCCGTAGCCATTCTCATCGTCGGGCTACTAGTAGGAGCGATTGTGTTTAACCGATACCGTTCGGTCGCCTACATACTGGTTTTTGCCTGGGCTTACGCAGCTATTGCCGTCGAGCAGGAAGGCGTTGATCGCATACCACTGATAGCTGGAGCGGGCGTAATAGTGGCCATTGTACTGGCCATCATGGGTTTTGTCTGGCGGAAAGCACCGGCCTATTCTTAACCACGAACAGACCTGACTGTTGGTGACCTGTATAATCATAAGCGCAGTCTGGTAAATAACTGAAATTAGAGTACAAGGTGGTCTGCCAAGGTCGACGATCCTGCTACTTGTTTCGTCCGTGAGTTCAAACTCGTTAATCCTACTGTCTGCTTCCGGATGAGGTGTATTCGTAGGCGGGTGGGGCTGATAAACTGGTGATACTACTCGTCTTACTGAAAGACCAGAACGCAGAAGTCAACGCGCTCAAAAATATTGTAAAGAATACGAAAGCAATTACCCGTAAACGGTCAGGAGGTCAAATGATGTTCATTTGACCTCCTGACCGTTTACGGGTACCGGCGTGCATACGCGATTGTTTCACCCCTTATTTACGATTCACGGTAATCAGCGAAAACGTTGAATGCTGAAGTTTTGGTCGTTACCGTTCTGGCCGATGCGGGCGTTGAGCGTATAGACCTGCGCGTTGACGGCAACGCTGGTTGTTGCGCCTACATAGCCACTGGCATCATATTTAATAACGGATGCCGTTTGCCAGTTGTCGGTTGTGCGTACCTGCGCCACGCGACTTCCGCCCGTTACCACGTACAAATCGTTGTTAAATAACGTCAAACCGTCGCCGGGCAGTGAGTTGGCAACAGGGCTGGTGTTGGCTACTACGATCTCGGAAACAGCATTACCATTGGCCAGATCAACTTTATAAAGTTTTCCCTGGCCCGTGTTGGCCACAATCAGGAAATTATTGGGGTGGTAAACAATGCCGTTCAAGCCAAAGGTCATACTGGAGAATCGGACATTATCCCGGAGTAGCACACTGGCGGCCCCATTCGGCATAACCTTGTAAATGACGGGAGAAAACGAGTCGGTCACGTACGCTGTACCGTCGGGGGCCAGGGTCACGTCGTTGGCGAAGTTTGGTTCAGCCGCTGGTATTAACGCGTCTAAATCAGTGCGACGCTCCAGTTGTCGGGTGTTCAGGTTGAAAACCAGTAGTTCAGCCGTTTGCCGGGTAGTTTCCGGGGTGCTTCTTACCGAACGCCCCTGATCGCTGTTACAGACAAACACGCGGTCGCCCGCTACTTTCATACCAATGCCCGCAATAAACGCAGGATCGGTAAGCAGATCCTCGTACCGGCCACCGGTATCAACCGTGCCGATTTTTCCGAACGGAATTGACGTAACCAGAAACTTGGCTAGCTGCGAGGAGTAGGCGATACCCTCGGGGTACTGACGCAGGGACACGAATTCGATGCGCTCAGGAAACGGTGCGTTTGGGCTATCGCGGTGGTCTTCGCAGGCGATCAGCCCCGCGGCTGATAACAGAAGAAGCGAGCAGGAGATGTATTTTGCCTTCATAATGGATAAGATTAGTTTGATTCTCGTCTTGCGGACGAAATACGCCGGGTCCGGCATTTCTAATAATACTTAATTCATCGTGTTTGTTTAGTGAATTCGTGTTGATACACGAATTTTGTGTGTGCACCCCACTACATCGGACAGTGGAATGCTGTATTCTGCTTACTGGTTGCCTTACTACGCCTTCGCGCAAGCTAAATTTCCTGCGTTTGTTTTCCGGAGTCTCTGCTCAGTCAGCCAGTCAGTGTACCCGGCAGAACAATCGCCCCGGCGCGGAGCGTTGCCAGGGACGGTCCGGAACGAGTTACTTTGCTGACTAGCCGGATTTAAACGGTTCAGCCTCCGCTGCACCCCAGCCAATAGGCCCGGGAGATGCTGCGGAGGCTGAAAGAAACAGGGGAGTGTAACAGGACGCTACTCGTCCAGTACGGTAATGCTATTGATTTTGTCGCCCTGCTGAATTTCATCAATTATATCCAGGCCTTCCACAACTTTACCAAAAACAGTATGGTTACGGTCGAGGTGGGCGGTGTTCTGACGGTTGTGGCAGATAAAAAACTGCGAACCACCCGTGTTGCGTCCCCGGTGAGCCATGGATAGTACACCCCGGTCGTGGTGTTGGTTCTCGCCCGTTAGTTCGCAGTCGATGGTGTAACCCGGTCCGCCCGAACCGGTTCCCGTTGGGTCGCCCCCCTGAATCATGAAATTTGGGATGACGCGGTGGAATTTAACACCGTCATAGAACCCTTTTTTGGCTAGGGAAATAAAATTATCAACCGCTTTAGGAGCATCTTTCTCGAAAAATTCGATGAGCATTGTGCCCTTGTCGGTGTTCATTTGTGCCTTTGGCATGATACAATCATTTTTGGTAGAAGACAAAATTACGATGATTTTTGGTCATTGTCAGGTAAGGTGAAGCAAACGGCGCTCGTCTTGCGTCGATTGACTAACGCAATTTGTTCCCTGAATAAGTCAATTGGTTAGAGGCTGTTTTTAGACCAAATAGGGCTAAATTGCCTGATAATTAGAAATGAGAGGAAAAGAGTATTACCTAACCTCTTGCTTTTGTGCAATTAGAATAACTGTCAGGATAACTTTACCAGTGTATAGATGAACCTAATTTATCACGTTGTGGAGGCCAGCGAATGGGCAAAGCAGGAAGAGCAGCCCGTTTATAAGGCCGGGAGTCTGGATACGGAAGGTTTTATTCACTTATCGACCAGGGAGCAGGTGCCCGGGGTGCTGGACCGATACTACCGAAACGTTCCAAACCTGTTACTCCTACACGTCGACGCCGACAAACTGATTGCTGAACTTAAGTACGAGCAGGCTACCAATAATGAATTATTTCCACACCTGTACGGGCCTATCAACAAAGATGCAGTGGTCGCAATAGACAGTAATGATGACCTCAAGTAGATCGTTTTTTGCAGGAAGTCTCCTGTGCGTGAGTGTGCTGGGCTTTCCGGTATGGGCTCAGGTTGCTCCGGTTAGCCCAACGGGTGGTGCCGTTACTATCCAGCCGGGCACGGGGCCAGTGAGCACACCCGGTACCATCCAAACGCAGGCCCCCACAACGGCAGGTGTAAGCACCCCGCTGCCGGTTCCGGCAGCGGGTTTGACTGATACTGAACTGGCCATTACCACAAGCGGTTTTCGGCGATTTGGTGATTCTTTACTGGAGTCACTAATTCAGCTTGGGCTGGATAATAGCCCGAACCTGCGCGTGGCAGTGAGTCGGCTGGAAGAAGCCCGCATCCGGGTAAAGGTAGCTCAGTCGTTCCTGTCACCGTCGCTTCGGAGTTCGGTGCTGCTCACCACTCAGAGCCTGTCGCAGTACCGCCCGCTGGCCATCTCGGCGGCTTTACCGGACGGGTTGCCCCGTTTTCAACTCAACACGCTTCAGCTATTGCCAGTTGATGCCAGCTACGAACTGGATCTGTTCAAACGAATTCGCTCCGGCATTGCTGTCGCCGATTTACAGGCGCAGGCCAGCGTAGCCGACTACCAATCGTTTCGACTTTCTCTGGCTTCCGATATTGCCCGGACCTACCTGCTGATTCGGGGGAACGATGGGGAGCAGGCCGTTTTTAAGCGAAACATTCAGTCGCGGGATACGACCCTGGGTATTCTACGGGAGCGCTTCCGGGTTGGACTGATTAACCAGATTGATGTACAACGTGCCGAAACAGACTACGCCGGTTTGCTGGTAACGCTGAAAGGGCTGGAACGCGCCCGCAAGGAACTGGTTAATGGACTGGCCCAGCTCTGCGCCCAGGACCAGAACCAGTTTTCGGTGCCGACTGGCTTGTTACCTGAGGCCGTTCCTTCGTACCCGTACGCAGCTATCACACCCGAGCAGGTACAACGACGACCGGATGTAGTCCAGTACGTCCGGCAAAACCAGGTAGCCACTGCTCAGGTTACCCTTCAGCAAAACACCACGTTGCCCAGGGTTACCCTGGTTGGCTCCGGCGGGTTCCTGTCGGGGCGGCTTGGCCCCTGGTTTACACCTAACAGCGCCACCTTTATCTTGGGTGTCAACGCATCCGTACCGCTCTACGAAGGTCACCGCGCCCGCCAGACCATAGCCTTGTCAAAACAGCAGGCACAAACAAACCAGTACGCTTATCAACAGGCCGTTCAACTGGCACAACGGGATGCCGAAACCGCTTTGGATAACCTTGGCCTACTCCGGGAGCAGATAGGCTTACAAAACCAGACTGTAGCATTAGCCCGCCGGACGGAGCAGTACAACCGGGAGCTGTACGTTCGTGGACTGGCTACGTATCTGGAAGTACTTGATGCCCAGCGAACAATCTTAATGGCTGAGCAGCAACTGGTTCAACTTAGAAGTCAGGAAGCACAATACGCCGTTGCGTTGCTCCGGGCTGTTGGTGGAGACTGGTAGACAAAGACAACGTCAGGCCCGCATTTTGTAGATACACCTATTGGTTGCCAGATACTAAATATCCTGAACTTTTATGGGGTAAAACAGTAAGATAATGGCAACTTCGTAGCTAAATTAGTTAAGTAACAATGAATCATACATATGTAGTTATTATGGCTGGGGGGGTCGGAACGCGGTTTTGGCCCTTTAGCCGGACCAGTTATCCCAAACAATTTCACGATGTTCTGGGCACCGGCCGGACATTGCTTCAACAAACTGCCGACCGGTTTGACGGAATCTGCCCGCCCGAAAATATTTATATCGTTACCAGTTCGCTGTACAAAGACCTTTGCCAGCAGCAGCTTCCTCAGCTAACAGACGACCAGATCTTGTGCGAACCCGTTGCCCGAAATACGGCACCCTGCATTGCTTACGCGTGCTATAAAATTGCGCAAAAAGACCCGGATGCTGTCGTTATCGTTGCCCCCGCCGATCATATCATCCTTAAGGAAGAAGCGTTTAGGCAAACAATCAGGACGGCTATTGACGCCACAAAAGGTGAGGAGATTCTGGTTACACTGGGTATTCAGCCCAGCCGCCCCGATACGGGTTATGGGTACATCCAGTTTATTCCCTCGGGAGATGCTGCTACAATGGATGCTGCCACGGGGGATGGCCAGCCCGCCAATGCGATCAACAAAGTGAAGACCTTTACCGAAAAGCCGCACCTCGAACTGGCGCAGCAATTTCTGGAAAGTGGGGAGTTCGTCTGGAATGCGGGTATCTTCGTCTGGAATATTCAGGCTATAATCCAGGCGTTTACGCAGTACCTACCCGAAGTAGCCGAGATTTTCGAGGAAGGCAGCGAGGCTTATTACACCAACCGGGAAAAAGCCTTTGTCGATAAAGCGTATTCACTAACGCAAAGTATTTCTATCGACAACGGTGTGATGGAAAAAGCGAAAAACGTGTACGTCGTGCTGAGTGATTTTGGCTGGTCGGATCTTGGTACGTGGAAGTCACTGTATGAAGTATCGGAAAAAAACTCGGATTTTAACGTAATCGATGGGCATATTATGCTATACGACACTAAAAACTGCATCATCAAAACTCCTAAAGATCGGCTGGTGGTTGTAAACGGTCTGGACGGCTATATTGTAGCTGAATATGACAATGTGCTGATGATTTGCCGGAAGGAAGAGGAGCAGAAAGTGAAAAACTTTGTTTCTGACGCCAAAGAACGGGGCATAGAGTTTGTTTGAGCAGCCATACGCAGCTATTCTTTTCAAACAAACCCGGCAAGGCAATGGTAGAAACAGGCTGTTCGTTAGTATTACGGGCTATCCGCTGACTCGTGAAAAAAATCGTTTACTTAAGTGTCGCTCTGCTACTAGCCGGTATGCTGACCCAGTGTCAGGATAATACGGCCGAATTTACGCCTGGTGCGAGCGACCCCCGCATTATTGGTACCTGGCGGCTGGTGGAACGGCTTTATCAATCCGATAGCGCTTACTATCGGATTGACTCGGTTTTCGTAAAGGGTGGGTACAAAGTCGACTCCGCACTGATAAATGGCATTTACGTGAGGGATTCGGTTTTCGTGAAGGATCGTTACGTAAGGGATTCGATCCGAATTACGAAAACGATTGATGTAAACCGAAAATACCCTGTTACCCCCGCACAAACGATCACGTTTGCCGCCGATGGCAAGCTAAGTGCTAACGGGAGCGAAATGACTTACTACGCCCCCATCAGATACTTTCGGGTCGATTCAACGAGTCAGGATAGTTTGGGAGTTAATCTGTACATCACTACCAACCGGGCTACTGTTCCGTTTCGACAGGGAGTAGCTTTTCGGGCCGACACGCTGCTGTTGTTGCCCCGTTGCGAACGGGCCTGTTACTCCCAGTTTTTACGTGTCCGGTAGCCGTATAAATCCAGCCTTGGAGGGACACAAAAAGTACAGGTTGTAGGTTTCGCTATCCGCCTGGCTTTCCCGAAGTCTCGAAGCAGGTTCTACAGTGGCTCTTTGCTCCTTTATTCCGTTCGGCACAAACAACCTAAAAGGCTATCCCAGAGCATTCCCTCTATCAATTCTATCCTGCTGTTGGCTCTGGAGCTTTTTACCGTAAGCTTTTAGGAGAGTACTATATACTTAAACTGTTTTCAGCGTATTCCATAGAATACATCAGGGGATAGATGAGGATAAACAGCCTGTCCAATCAAAGCATGACCCGAATGGCTCTAAAAGCAAAAACCGCCTAAAACATAGTTTTTAGGCGGTTTTTAAACTTTAGTAAGTCGGGAAGGCGGGATTCGAACCCACGACCTCTTGCACCCCATGCAAGCACGCTACCGGACTGCGCTACATCCCGAACTGGATTGCAAATGTAGCGAAGTGTAGACAATTGTCAAAAGATTTGGTGTTTTTAAAATGGGTTTTAACCCCGTTTAGGCAGCAAGGCGTTGTCGATACGGGCCAGTACATCGCTCAAATGGTATTGGCTCATTTTATCCGTTTGCCGTGGGAGAGCTGTTTTGATGCTTGTTCGCAGGCTAACCAACTGGGCCCGCACCACCGACATAATATCCGATTTCCGGATATCAGCGATTGGGCCGGCATTGTACCGAAAGCCGTTGCCGGAGAATCCAGCTGCCGGAGCAACTACCGGGGTGGGTGTTAACATCGAGATCAGCTTCTCGGCGTGTACCTTCTGAAGGTTCCGGCGATAAACATCAATCGAACGGCCCGCTTTTAATTCATACCAGATTGATGATTGCATATCGGTCATGAACTCGTCCAGACTATATGCCTTCGAGGAACGACTGCTGTTCTCGATCAGGCGCGTCAGCCGACCGGTATCCATCAGGCTGGTGAGCGTTGTTTCCTGCAAGGTCCGGAGGTAATCCACACCCTGATCTGGCCGGACGAACTGCATAATTTTAGCATCTAACAACCAGTCCGGCGTTTGAAACAGTTGCTGGTTCAGGAAGGTTACAGCATCTTTTTGTAGCCCACGGGGCGTTGGCTCATAAACAATGCCAGCCTGATCGTAGGTATGAGGGGTTTCATACACGCCCCCTACGTACTTGGTCACGTGGCCCATGTACCGTCTGAATTGGCCGACAACCTCACTGTACATTTCCCGCAGCTTATCGTAATCTTCCGCTTCTTCGCCTGTCCATGCAGTAAGGTTGGGCAAAATGCGTTTCAGGTTCTTTATACCATACGCACTGGCAATCATGGCATTGTCGCCCAGGTCTTCACTTTGCGAACGGGGGTCGAGTGGATTCGTTTCGGTGCCGAACCAGTAACGCTGGTCACCGGCATGTTTTTTTACCCATTCATTCAAGACCATTTTATCGGCTTCGGGCGTCGGGGTGTCGTAAATAGGTTTGTACCCCCATTCAATGGCCCAGATGTCGTACGTGCCAATGCGCGGAAAGAGGTCTGTGATGTTATCTTCGGGCTGGGCTACGTAGTTGAACCGGGCATAATCCATGATGGATGCCGTGTGGCCGTACTGTTTGATAAACTCCTTGTCGCGCAGCTTTTCAACGGGCGTGGCATGACTTGATCCGTAGTTGTGCCGCAAACCGAGCGTATGGCCTACCTCGTGCGATGAGACAAAACGGATCAGCTGACCCATCAATTCATCGTCAAACTTTGGTTTGCGTGCCCGGATATCTACCGCTGATCCCTGCACCATATACCACTTTCTCAGCAGGTTCATGACGTTGTGATACCAGCCTATATGGCTCTCGATAATTTCGCCCGAACGGGGGTCGTGGACGTTGGGACCGTAGGCATTTTCGATGTTCGATGCGAAGTAGCGAATTACGGAGTAACGGGCATCTTCCAGACTCAGGGTCGTGTCTTTACTGTCCCAGTCTTTAGCCATAATGGCATTTTTCCACCCTGCTTTTTCGAAGGCTACCTGCCAGTCGGCAACGCCCAGTTTCAGGTATTTACGCCATTTGAGGGGCGTGGCGGGGTCAATGTAATAAACAATGGGCTTGCGGGGTTCAATGAGTTCGCCGGCTTTCTGGCGTTGTGCGTCAGCTGGATTTTTGGGTTCCAGCTTCCAGTGTACGGCAAACGTCTCATCTTCCGTCCGCTGAGAGGCATCGTTATATACTGAGTATCCATTGGCAAAATAGCCAACCCGGCTATCAAACAGTCGTTTGCGCATGGGTGTACGGGGCAGCAAAATCATGGATGTGTTGATTTCCATTGTCACTGCCCCCGCTTCCGTACCAACCGGCAAAGCCACTGTGGGCAGCGGGGAGGGGACGGGCGATGGTACCACCGGTGTTGTATTGACCGTGAAGGTTTTCGTCACCATCACTTCGGTGTTGATGGGGTACGATTTTATTCGCTGAACAAACGACCGCTCCGGCGATAAGGCTGTGAGCCGGTAGCGAAACTTGGTAACCGGATTGATGGATACGACCTGATTATCACCTTTGAAGAAGTCCGTTACCTCAATGACCGATGCCAGGACACTGTCTTTGCGCAGGGCTCTTATATCGAAAGCGGCAGCAATAGGCTCAACATTGGAGTTGCGAACCGCCTGCGAAATGGGCAGTGTATCGCTTCCCACGTTGATATAGCTCACTACGCGAAGCAAAAGCTTCTTATCCGGACCCCGTTCCCAGCGCAGTACCTGCCGGTTGGCCAGTTCTCCGCCATAACCGGCCCCGGTAGGGGCTTTGGCAATACGGGTGATGGCCATGAACTCACGGCCTAACAGCGTGTCCGGAATTTCGAGGTAGTACTTTTCGTCAATTCGATGCGCGGTAAACAAACCCCGGCTTGTCTGCGCTGCTGCCGTAATCACCTCCCGGTAGGGCTTCATGGGTACTTTGGGAGCTGCAACAACGGTTGTTGACGCGGGCACTGCCGTTGCAGCACCGGGTAAGGTCATGGTTGGCGACGTGGGCGGTGTTGGTCGCGGGGCTTGAGCCTGTACCGTAAACGGGACAGTCAACCCAATCACCACAGAAAGGGCGATGAGTGTAATCAGGGTTTTCATTGTAATGATGAGCGCGATTAAGTGAATGTGTGTTGGAATAGTGATTCGTTACCAAACAAAAACGGTCTTCAACCTAATTGGCAAAGACCGTTTCTGCTCTTTACGGGGAACTGTTCGGGTAATCTGACTTAATTCTTACCGCTTCCCTGGGTGGCCGGGGGCGGTGTAGTCCGTTTTTGTTGCTGCATGGGGTTTTGTCCCTGCCCGCCCCGCTGCTGCTGTTTGAATAACTGGAAGCGGGTTGGCTCGGCAACGCGCGGGAATGCGTTATTGTCCGTATCAATATCCGCTATTTCCTGGAATGGGTCGAGTGTCCATTGCTTCACCTTTTTGTTGGTGGCAATGACTTTCTTGATCGCCACATCGTTGAAGCGCCAGATTTCGGCCGGAAAGCGAGCTACCGAATCGGTGCCGTCTTCAAACTCCATGCGTATGATAACCGGCATGGGCAACCCTCCCTTATTTTTCAGGGCCAGCGTGTAGAAGTTTTGCTTGTCAGCCGATTCAACTGCTTTCCGTTCATCATCGCTCAACGAAGCCAGGTAATCCTGGTATCGCTTCTTATCCGCGTCAGTAACCGCGTACGGGTCATAGCTGTTGTAAAAATCCTTCATGGTCGAATCCTGGGCTACTACGGTTTCTGCCTGGGTAGCAGCATCGCGCTGTTTGCTAACGGTACCGGCTTTTCGTTTGGCTTCGGCACGGGCGGCCGCCTTCGTTACTTCCGGATTACCCGAATCGACCTGGAACCAATCAACTTCTACTAAGTCCTGGTCAACCGGCTCGACACCGTAGAACCAGCCCTTCCAGAACCAGTCCAGGTCAACGCCCGAGGCATCTTCCATGGTCCGGAAAAAGTCGGCTGGCTCAGGTGATTTGAAGGCCCACCGACGGGCATACTCTTTGAAGGCGTAATCAAATAACTCCCGGCCCATCACCGTTTCGCGCAGGATATTCAGGGCCGTAGCGGGTTTGGCGTAGGCATTGGGACCAAGACCAATAACATTGTCGGATGAGGTCATGATGGGCGATAACACCGCTTTATCCGACTTCATGTAATCAACAATATACTGAGGCTCACCCCGGCGGCTGGGGAAATTGTAATCCCACTCTTTCTCGGCCAGATACTGGCAGAACGTATTCAGGCCCTCGTCCATCCAGGTCCACTGCCGCTCGTCGGAGTTGACGATCATGGGGAAGAAGTTATGCCCTACCTCGTGAATGATAACCCCAATCATACCCGCTTTTACCTGCGGGGAATAGGTGCCATCGGCTTCCGGACGCCCCCCGTTGAACGAAATCATGGGGTACTCCATACCGCCACCCGCCGTAGCATGGCAGGAGATAGCTACGGGATAGGGGTATTTGATGGTCCGGTTACCGTACGATTTTAACGTATGCTCAACGACGCGGGTTGAATACTGCTCCCAAAGTGGATTTCCTTCTTTGGCATAGAACGACATGCTCCAGATTTTGTGGCCATCGCCGTACACGTCGGTCTGCATGGCATCCCAGATGAACCGGCGGCTGCTGGCGAAGGCAAAATCGCGTACATTCTGCGCGGTATAGATCCAGGTTTTCTTGCCGCCTGTTGCACCGGGTTTGGCTTTCAGAGCCTCTTCTGCTTCGGCCTGCGTTACGATGATAACGGGCTTTTTCGAGGTGCTGGCCTGCGCCATGCGCTTCTGCTGCGTACCTGACAATACCTGCTTGTAGTTCTGGCACTCGCCCGTGGCACCCACAACGTGATCGCTGGGTACGGTGATGGCTACTTTGTAATTACCAAAGATGAGCGTGAACTCGCCCTGGCCCAGAAACTGCTTGTTCTGCCAGCCGTTTACGTCGTTGTAAGCGCACAGACGTGGAAACCAATGGGCAATGAAGTAGTTGTAGTTACCATCTTTCGGGAAAAACTCCATGCCGCTCCGGCCGTAATATTCCGTAACGAAGTAGTTCCAGTCCACATTAAAGGAGTAGCTGCCACCCGGTTTCAAGGGAGCTGGCAGGTCAATCCGCATCATGGTCTGGTTGATGGTGTACTTCAGAGTGGTACCTGACTTGGCATCTTTAACCGCCGTAATGTTGTACCCGTACTTATCGGTTGCCTGCTGACTGCTCCGCTCGCGAACAGAGGTCAGGTTTTGCAACTGTCCGAAACTCATGCCGTTCTCGTTGACGCTCCCCGTACGGGTAACGCTACCGATAGATCCCTTGGCAAACAAGTTCTGGTCGAGCTGCAGCCAGATGTAAGGCAGGACATCAGTCGAGTTGTTGTGATATGTAACCGTTTCCGAACCAATAATTTTCTGGTTGGCGTCGTCTAATTCGACTTTTATGTCGTAATCGGCCTGGTTCTGAAAATAATCCTTACCGGGCGCACCGGCGGCCGTCCGGAAAGTGTTGGGCGTGGGCAGGTTAGGGCCGAGTTGCTCAAAACGCGTATTCGCATTTTGTGTCGGGGCTTGCTGAGCCAATACAACTGCCGACCATAGTGCCAGGCCAGCCATTAACATAGGTATTCTCATCGTTTGGTCTTTATTTTAGGTTGTCACTAATTCTTGCCGCTTCCCTGCCGGGCGGGCGCTGGCTGTTGTTTCTGTTGCTGCATCGGGTTTGAAGCCTGCCCACCCCGCTGCTGCTGTTTGAATAGCTGGAAACGAGTGGGCTGCGCTACGGGTGGGAATGAGTTGTCTTCCGTATTGATATCGGCGATTTCGTAAAATGGATCAAGCGTCCACTGCTTTACCTTCTTGTTGGTAGCAATCACCTTGTTAATACTCACGTCATTGAAGCGCCAGATTTCGGCCGGAAAGCGGGCTACCGAATCGGTGCCGTCTTCAAACTCCATACGCACAATTACTGGCATCGGAATGCCTCCTTTGTTCTTGAGTGACAAGGTATAAAAATTGGTGCCTGCTTCGGCCAGCATCCTTTCTTCGGCGGATAACGAACCCAGGTAAGCCTGGTATTGCTGGCGATCTGCCTCCGTTACGGCATACGGGTCATACTGATTATAGAAATCCTTCATGGTCGAGTCCTGCGCCACTACGGTTTCTGCCTGGGTAGCAGCATCGCGCTGCTTGCTGATGGTGTTCAGCCTTTTCTGAGCGGCAGTACGAGCCTCGGCTTTAGCAATTTCGGGATTCTGAGAGCCCGCCTGAAACCAGTCCACTTTTACCAGTGACTGATCAACGGGTTGCACGCCGTAAAACCAGCCTTTCCAGAACCAGTCCAGGTCAACACCCGAGGCATCTTCCATGGTCCGGAAAAAGTCAGCTGGCTCAGGTGATTTGAAGGCCCACCGGCGGGAGTACTCTTTAAAAGCATAATCGAATAACTCCCGGCCCATCACCGTTTCGCGCAGGATGTTCAGGGCGGTAGCGGGTTTGCTGTAGGCATTCGGGCCAAAGGTGTTGCGCGGGATATTGTCCGAACTGCTCATAATGGGCACCTGTTTACTGGAATCCATCTGCATGTAGGGCACAATAGATTGGGGTTCGATGCCCCGCGCCGGGAAGTTGGCGTCCCATTCCAGACAGGCCAGCCCTTCCAGAAAACTGTTCAGTCCTTCATCCATCCAGGACCACTGCCGCTCGTCGGAGTTAACAATCATGGGGAAGAAGTTGTGTCCTACTTCGTGAATAACCACCAAGATCAGGAAGTTCTTAGTACCCGGCGGGTACGTGCCATCGGCCTCCGGGCGGGCACCATTGAAACACATCATGGGGTACTCCATACCGCCCACCGGCCCGTGCACGGAGTAGGCCACCGGGTAGGGGTAGCCGAACGTACGTTTGGAGTAGGAGCGGAGCGTATGAGCTACCAGCCGGGTTGAATACTGACCCCACAATGGGTTAGCTTCTTTCGGGTAGAGGGACATAGCCCATACCCGCTTGCCTTCCACGCTGGGCTGCAGGGCATCCCAGATGAATTTGCGGCTGCTGGCAAACGCAAAGTCGCGCACGTTATCGGCTTTGTACACCCAGGTTTTGGTGCCGGTTGGCTTGCCTTTCTCGGCGGCTTCGGCTTCGGCCTGGGTTACGATGATTACCGGGTTTTCGCCGGGTTTGTCGCCCTTGCCTTTGGCTTCGTTCCAGCGTTTCTGCTGCGTGGCGGTCAGCACCTGCGCTGGGTTCTGCAGTTCGCCCGTGGCGCCTACTACGTGGTCATTAGGGGCGGTGATGGCTACTTTATAATTACCGAAAATGAGCGTAAACTCGCCCTGACCCAGAAACTGCTTGTTCTGCCAGCCGTTCACATCGTTGTAAGCACATAGGCGAGGAAACCACTGAGCCATTTCGTACACGTAATTACCATCCTTCGGGAAGAACTCGTAGCCCGAGCGGGCATGTGTGGAGGTAGCATCGACGATGTGGAAGTTCCAGTCAATGGAGAAGGTGACGGACTTGCCCGGTTGAAGGGGTTGCGGCAGGTCGACCCGCATCATTGTTTCATTGATGGTGTACTTAATGGCCTTGCCCGCCTGGTCACGTACGGCGGTGATTTTATGTCCGTAGTCTTTTCCGATCAAAGCCGCATCAGGATTCAACTGAGCCATACTGGCCCGCTCCGGGTTGAGGCTGTTCGTAGTTGCCGTGTTGCCCGTTGCATCGGGGCGAAAAACGTTTTGGTCGAGCTGAAGCCACAGATAGGGCAGAACATCCGACGACTTGTTGTGGTAGGTAATTATCTCAGAACCGGTTAGCCGCTGTTTGGTATCATCAAGCGTTGCCTTGATATCGTAGTCGGCCCGGTTCTGGAAGTAGTCTTTTCCGGGGGCACCCGATGCCGTGCGGAATGTATTGGGTGTGGGTAGTTTAGGGCCAAGTTGCTCAAAACGTGTATTGGCCTGCTGAGTGGGTGCCTGAGCAAGCAAAGTTCCCAATTGAACGGCCAAACTCGTCACCAGCAAAATTATCTTTTGCATAAAATGGATTGTAGTTGTTGATGAAAAGGCTAAAAATACAAAAAAAAGGGTTTTGTTGCCTTGCGACTGTGACGAAAACGCAGAATGACCGGAGGAACGGTAGACCCTACTTTAGCAAATCACTCAGATACGCATTGTTAATAATCAGGGATAGTGCCATCCCGGCAACGATGCCTGATAGGACAAGCGTCCAGCGCAGACGGCTGATTTTGAGGAGATCGAGCAATCCGTAAGCGACGAGAAGAATTAGTCCTACAATGACCAGCTGACCTATTTCGAGGCCGATGTTGAACGCCAGCAGGGGCTCGATGATAGCGGCTTCCCGGCCCAGCAAACTCCGCAGGTAGTTAGAAAAACCCATACCATGAATCAGGCCGAACAACAAGGCCAGACCGTATCGCCAGGAGCGACCGGAGGGTTTGGCAGACGGAAATTTCCGTTGTTTCACGTCCCGAAAGAAGAAATTAGAGGTGGCAGTAATCAGAATCGTAATCGGGATGAGCAATTCGATCAGGGCTGTTTCGTAGTGAATGAGTTGCAGCGTAGCCAGGGCCAGCGTAATGGAGTGCCCAATGGTAAAGGCCGTAACCAGAAAAAGAACCTGCCGCCATTGCTGAAGAGTATACACGGCACACAGTGCAACAACGAACAAAATATGATCGTATCCTCTGGGGTCGGTAATGTGATCGAAGCCTAAACGCAGGTAAATGAGAAAGTCATCCATCAATTAGTCGGTAAACCACCTGGCATACATAACGTAATTATTCGCCGTTCGGGCAAAGATATCGGCCTGTTCCGGCGAAACTGCCTTTAAAAAACGGGCCGGATTCCCGGCATAGATGCTGCCGGGTGGTACCACGGTATGCTGCGTAACAATGGCCCCGGCTGCAATGATACTACCTGTACCAACATGGGCACCATCCATCACGACGGCTCCCATACCAATCAGCACGTTGTCTTCCAGCGTGCAGCCGTGAACAACGGCGTTGTGGGCAATAGAAACAGCATTGCCAATGATGGTTTTAAATCGCTGGTAGGTACAGTGAATAACGGCTCCGTCCTGAATGTTGGTTCGGTTGCCGATGGTGATTGTATTGACGTCGCCCCGGATAACGGCGTTAAACCATACCGTGCAATCCTGCCCCATGGTTACTTCGCCCACGATGGTAGCGTTCTCGGCAAACCAGCAGTTTTCGCCAAACTGTGGATGGTTACCCCGAACAGATTTAATTAGTGCCATACTACAAAGATAGGTAGCAGGTAGCTTTTTCGGGCGACTCAACGAAAAAGGGGTTGATTCGCCTGAACCAACCCCTTTTCTGTACCATAGGTATTATCTATTTACTCACCTTATCAGCCGTTTTGCTGAACCAGTCGCCAATATCATCGACGACTTTGCTGGTTTCTTTTTTTACATCATCGAACGTGTTAGTGGTAGCCCGCTGCACCTTGTAGTAAGCGTCGGCTAACTGCCCCCGTTTTTCCTGTAGGTCTTTGACCATGTCTTCCCGCTTCTTCTTATCCCGACGACTTTCGTCTTTGATGTCCTGCTTTGCTTCGGTCAGTTTCTGATCAATTTTATCCATCTGAGCCGAGATTTTATCGCTCAGATCACGACGGTCCCGCTCCGATGACTGGTTATTGGACTGGTTACCATTACTACCATCATTTGGACGATACGTATAGGTTTGATTCGATTTATTGTCCCGGTTATCATTGCTGTCGTTGTTATCCCGACGGCTACCCGATAGATTGCTGTAATCACCCTGACGGCTGTTATCACGGTTATTGGACGAGTAAGTATTCTGGCTGTTATTCTGGCTGGATGAGTCGTTCTGGTTCCGGTTATTCATTTGACGATAGTTCCGGTCGTCGTTCATGCGTTGATTGTTCCGGTCATTATTCTGACCTGAATCGTAATTACGACTATCCATTTGCCGGTTGTCGTTCATGCTACCACTGTTACGGTTGGTATAACCATCAGTGCGGTAGGTGCTCCGGTTGTTGTTATTCGACTGATTATCATCCCGGTCACTGTACGAACGGTCATTATTACTGTACGAATTCCGGTCATTATTCATGTTCCGGTCGTTATACGAGCGGTCGTTGCTGTACGAACTTCGGGAATCCCGGTTATCGTACTGGTTATTCGAATACCGGTCGTTGGTCTGACGGTTGTTGTACGAATCGCGGTTGTCATTGTATGAATTACGCTGATCGTATGACTGGTTATCGTACCGGTCGGACATGGTGCTCCGGTCGCTATCCGACCGGTTACCATTGTAGTACCGGCTATCATTTGACCGGTTGGTACTGCTGTACCGCTCATCGCTGGAGTACGAACGCTGACGGTCGTCCGACCGATAGGGGTTATTGTAAGTATCACTCCGGTAACTCATCCGACTGTTCTGATCATCTGAATACCGGTACGGATTTCGGTACGAACTACTGTTATTGTTCGACCGGTTGGCATTGCTGTACCGGTCGTTGTCATCGCTGTACCGGCGGTTAGACACCCTGTCCGCTTCATTCCCGGCCGAATTCCGTGACTCGCTGTCGCGGTCCCGCTGCACAATGTCTTCCCGGCTATTTTCCGAATTGCCGTACAACCAGCGTTCCGTTGATGCACACGACGAAAACCCCACTACCGCTGCCAGTATAGCTCCTATTGTCCATATTTTCTTTTTCATGACCTATATATTTAATGATAGACTAACTTTTATCAAAGCTGATTTACCCTATATAACTCATGAAGTAAGGTAAATGTTAGTCTACTATCCCCAGAAGAGCGTAGTTATACTAGTAGTCTTTGGGGTCAATGATGGGGGATGCAAACAGAATGAGCGATACAGAAAGCCCCATAATGACCGTGATGACTTAAGCTGACGGGGACACAAACAGGTGCCTCCAGCGAGCTTTTAATGACCAGAACAGGACTGCCATTCTCATCACGGCTAACCCGCAACTCGTCCTCAGCAGCAGGTGAAATAGCAACGTAGTGTTTCAGAACGCTGGTTCGTAGCTGAGTGGACTGGTACTGATAATCGGTGCGGTCAAAAGGGATAATCACCTGATGGGGGATGGTAAGTTGATGGACTGAAACAGCTACACTGGCAACGTAATCCGGCGTAATTAACGATCTGGTCTGGTACTCTTCTTCATACATCACAAAGCCTTCGGCAGCTTCGTTGGACCAGGTTTTAAGGGTACAGCGTAATTTTGTTGGGTTGAAAACACGCTCGCCTGTTTTTCGGGTGCTTGCTTTATAGGCACTTTCTTTCATGCTCCACAGCGTCCAGACCAGGCACTCAGGATTGCTGGCTCGCCGGATAAGCTGCTGTTCGGACGGGGTAAACAACTTATCCAGAAACCCGCTTCGCTGCCAGTCGCTTTCCCGCTTCGCCTGCGCCCGGTCAACGATGTCGTTGCCGATCATTTTGCCGCTAACTTTTCCTGAATAATCTCAATGGCCGCACCAACGGTAAGCATTTTTTCCATCGACTCATTATCAATCTCGATGTCGTAGGCTTCCTCCACATCCAGGGCAACATCCACCAGGTTGGCCGAGTTAATCTTTAAATCCCGGATAAAGTCGGTTTCCTCCGTAACCTGGCCGAACGCCTGCTCATCCTGAACGTAAGGTTTTACGATGGTTTTGAGGGTAGCAATCAATTCATCGTTTGTCTGCATTGTCTGTTTATGGTTGAAACTTCTTCAAAAGTACACACGCATTTACATCACCAAAACCAAAATTGGCTTTGGCGATCACATTGATATTTTTCTGAATGGATTGCTGAGGAATTCGATCCGGGTCAATCCGGACTTTAATATCCGCATGGATATCGTCTGAGTTGATGGACGGATAAATAAATCCGTGGTGTAATTCCAGCACCGACGCTACGCATTCAATACTGCCGGCAGCACTCAGGCAGTGACCCACCATCGACTTGAGCGAATTAATGTACGGAAAATCGGCACCCTGTCGCTGCAGGGCTTCGCACCAGGCCGTCACTTCGGCCGGGTCTTTTATCGTGGCTGTCAAATGACCGTCGATGACATCAACCTCATCGGCCTGGATACCCGACTGCTCCAGGGCCGTCTCGATGCATTTTCTGACGGCTACCGGGTTGGGAGCTGTCATAGACCCGCCCCCCCGCTGACCCCCGGAGTTCATATGGCCGCCCAGTACCTCGGCGTAGATAGTGGCCTTCCGTTCCAGCGCGCTTTCCAGCGATTCGAGCACCATTGCCCCCGCACCACTGCCGGGTACGAAGCCACTGGCGGTGGCACTAAGGGGCCTCGATGCCCGCTCGGGCGTGTCGTTGTACTGGTAGGGGAGGACGCGCATGGCATCAAATCCACCCCATATGTACGGGCCTTGGTCGCTGCAGCTACCGGCCAGCATCCGTTTGGCCGAGCCACTGGCAATGCGTTCGTAAGCAAGCAGGAGGGCTTCGGTACCCGTAGCACAAGCCGATGAGTTGGCGCTGATCTGGTTACCACAGCCGGTCATTCCGGTCAGGTAAGCACTCACGCCACTGGTCATAATTTGCAGCACCACCGTACTGCCCAGCCGCCTGACCTGCCCCTCATCGACCTTGTAAATAGATTCCCGAAATTTATCGACGCTCAGGGTACCGGTTCCGAAAATAATGCCCGCGTCCCAGTCAGGTTCATCGGCGGCTGCTGGCAGGCCAGCCTGTTGCCAGGCTTCCATACCGGCCATGACCCCGTAAATAATACCGCTGCTATTTAGCCCTCTACGTTGCAGGTCGGTGAAATAATGCTGGATCTGGGCCTCGGTAACGGGCGGAATGCCGCCAACCTGACAGGAGAATTTCAGGTCGGCCAGTTCCTGGCGGAAGGCAATCCCACTCCGCCCCGCCTGAATGGCTTCCAGAAAGTCAGGAACGCCAACACCATTGGGCGATACGACCCCCAGACCGGTAACAACAACCCGATTACGCATGTGCTTTCGACTTCATCATACCGGCAATGGTGCCCCGGCATACTAGTTCATTCTCACTATTTAACATCGCTACGGTACACTTTAACTTATGAAACCGGAAAAAATCTTTGGTTGACCGGACCGTAACGCTTTCTCCGGGGAAAACGGGCTTGTAAAAATCAATCTGGGTGGCGGTCAAAGCGATTTCCAGGTCGTCGGTTGGGGAATCGTTCAGCAAAAAAATACCCAGGCATACCACACCAATCTGCGCCATCACTTCCGTCAAAATAACGCCGGGTGTAACGGGAAACCGGGCGAAATGCCCGGCATAGAAAAATGAATCGGCCGGAAAGGTGTACCGCCCCTCTACACCAGTCTCCGTAACGGCCTGTAAGCTGTCGACAAACAAGAAAGGTTTGCTGTAGGGTAATTTCGAGAGGATATGGTCGAATGGCTGCACGAATAATTTATTGAAGGTGTTCCCCACCGTTAACCGGAATAACCGTGCCGGTAATCCAGGCGGCTTCGTCTTTACAAAGTAAATAAACTACGTTCGCTACATCGCTGGGTGTGGTCAATCGGGCCATCGGATTTCGTTGTAAGGTGTGATTCAACAAGGTATCATGACCCGGGATCATGCGTAACGAATCCGTATTGGTAACGCCCGCCATAACGCAGTTTGCCCGGATACCCAAAGGGGCCATCTCCAGCGCAATACTCCTCGAAATGGCTTCCAGAGCGGCTTTTGCTGCCGAAACGGCCGCGTAGTTTTTCCAGGCTTTGGTACTTCCCTCACTAGTGAAACTGATAATACGGGCATCAGCGGCAAACATACTTTCCTGCACCAGTGCTTTTGACCAGTCGTACAGACTGATGGCCATCGCGTCGATAGTCAGCTGAAAATCGTCGTGCTGGAGAGTGGGTTGCTCCTGAGCCAGCATTGGTTTCAGGTTGCCCTTGGCTATGCTGTGAACCAACGCCCTGATTTTTCCCTGTTCGCCCATCCGGTTGCGCAACTCGGCAAGTACAGACGTTCGCTTTTCGGTCTGAGTGGCATCCACGTTGAAATCAAGGCACTGGATACCTTCCGCTTCCATCCGGCTGAATTCCCTGACTGCGTTGGGGAGGTCTGCTTTTCGGGTTCGATGCACGAGGCAGAGGTTCATGCCGTGCCGCGCCAGCTTCTGCGCCGTTGCCAGTCCGAGTCCTTTGCTGCCGCCCAGTATAACGGCCCAATAATTATGTTGACCAAATTCGGTTACCATCGTAGCAAAACGCGCTGTGCCGAAAAGCCCGGCCCAAAACTGAGCATAAGCCCATACGTATCTTTAGGACATCCTTTATCCATAAATTGTTCTAGCACGTACAGGACCGTAGCGCTGGACATATTGCCATACCGGCGTAAAACCTCCTTCGTTTCGTCGATGTTCTTGCCCATCTTTCCGAAAATGTCCTGTACTACTTCCACTATTTTACGGCCGCCGGGGTGGAAAATAAGGTGATCAATTGCCTCGATACTGAGTTTGTTTTTTTCTAGGAATGGGTAAATGATGGCCGGAAAATGTTCGGCAATGGTATCGGTTACGGCTTTGTCCAGAATCATCTGCAAGCCCGTGTTACTAAGACCAAACCCCATCATGTGGGTAGCCTCGTAAAAGTGATACATATCTTCGGCTACTACTTCCGGTCCGGTATCCTCTTCGTGCGATGAAAGGAGCACGCAGGCGGCCCCATCGCCAAAGATGGCCGCACTCACAATGTTGGCCATCGAATAATCATCCAGTTGAAAGGTAGCCGTTGGGGACTCCACCGCTATCAGCGCGGCCCGTTTGCCGGGGTTTGCCTTCAAAAAGTTCTTGGCGTAAATGATGCCCGATACGCCGGCCGCGCAACCCATTTCGGTAACGGGCAGCCGAACCACATCCTGCCGCATCTGGAGGTTATTGATCAAATACGCGTCCAGTGAGGGAATCATAATGCCGGTACAACTGACGGTAATCAGGTAATCGATATCCGTCAGCTGCCACGCCGTTTTTGCCAGCGCGCTCTTCAACGATTCTTCGCCCAGCTTGATGGCTTCACGGGCGTAAATGGCGTTTTTCTCGGCAAATGTGGTTTGGGCAAAAACCTCTTCCGGACTCATAACCGAGTACCGCCGGTCGACGGCTGCGTTCTCAAAAATCTTCTTTACCTTCCGCTGAAACCGGCTGTCCTGCCCAGCCAGCCAAACGTCCAGAAAGGGTAAAATGTCACTCGTATCCCGCCAATGTTGAGGTAATGCTTTCGCTACTGCTGTAATCCGTACGCTCATAAGTTTTTTATAATCCATTGATAGCGAAACGCCCATCGCCAGTTGATACTGTACTCGTTCAGATGCAGTTGTCTGGAATAGTTCTCTAAGTCAGCCCGCTTAAAGCCCCGAAGAATGGATGTCAACCCGTCTTCCCTGGACATTCGGTTCAGTCCAAAAACAAAGCAGATGAGTTGAAACAACCGGTAAGGAATGGCACTCCGCTGCAGATCGTTGATAACTACGCCCAGCGTGGCTCGTTCCAGCAATAAGTTCATCAGAGTCAGAATGGCTTCGTCAGAAAAATGGTGAAGCGTCAGCGTACATACGGCAATATCGTAGTGTACCGCTTTAAACGCTTCGCTGAAAACATCCTGCACCCGGTAGCTTATCGACGGGTACCCTTTGGAACAGGCTTCGGCATGGCGAATTGTGAACGCGTTGGCGTCGATGCCCAGCACCGAGATCGTCCGGTTTTCCTGTTGGGCAAAGTCGGCAATGGCGCGGCACATATCCCCGTTGCCACAACCGATATCCAGGATGGCGATGGGTTTATCGTTCGGCTGATTTTTCAGTAAGTCTCTTATACCATCAAGCGTAATTTTATTGCCGCCAAGCCACTGGTTAATCTCGGCAATTTTATCCAGAGCCTCCTTCAGTTCATTGCCTTCCATCGAGAAATCATCCATGATCTCTTCTCTGGACGTGCGTTGTGCGGTATTCAATGCCATTCGATTCGTTTAACTAGTAAGGCAATGGTCGGGCAGTTCACTAAGCCGCCATCAACGGATTTCCGTGCGTTTGTTTAATAATAAGCGGTAGTATTCCCGGTGTCAGCTGCACTCCCTTCATCACGAGCGACGTGGCCAAAGGCGACTGTAGTACGTATTGCAGGGCCCGTCCGGCAGTTAGTCGTTTGTTGAATTCATTTGTCCAGGCAAGGGTGTATTGGGTCTCTAACGTGGCTCGATCAAAGGCGCTGGGCTGGTAGTGCGTTTCAATCAATTCTGACAGGATTTTAGCACTGTGAATGGCCATCGCCATGCCGTTGCCGCAAAGCGGATGAATAAGTCCGGCCGTATCACCGCACATCAGCACGTGGTTTTCTACGGGCTTTTTTCGGGCAAAGGAAATCTGACCAATCACCAGTGGTTTATCAAATAAGGGGGTAGCTCCGGCAAAAAAATGATTCAGAATGGGATTTTTTCGCAGCACATGCTCCTGAAACTCCCCCACATTTTTGTGCTGTTTGAAGCGGCTGTAATGGGCCAGATAGCAGGTATTCACGATACCCTCTTCTACCTGACTCAGGCCGCAGTACCCCCCGTCGAAGTTATGTAAAGACACCTGGTCGTGGGGAATATATGCCCGGTAGTGGGCTTTGACGCCCAGCCAGGGCGATGCCCGCTGGATGAATACCCGATTCAATTGCTTGTCTAACACGGACCGTTTCCCGTAGGCACCAACAACCAGTTTTGCTGAGTACGTTGACCCGTCGGTAGTGGTCACCGTAAATTGATTGTGCTGAAACAGAACGGCTTCTACCTGCGTCTGTAAAACAGTCACGCCTGCCAGAAGCGCCTTTTGGTACAGGAAGTTGTCTAGCCGATACCGACTGACACCAAACCCACCCAGGGGTAGTTTACTTTCTACGGATTTCCCGGAGGTCGTGCTCAGTTGAAACCGGCTGATTCGGGAGGGTTTGAGTTCATCGACTGATACACCCAACTGGTCAAGGTAGGGAAGTACTTCGTTGGAGACGTATTCACCACATACTTTGTGGTGCGGATAGGCCTGTTTCTCGATGAGGATTACCTGAAACTTCCTTTGCGCGAGATGAATACCCGCTACCAGCCCTGCCAGCCCACCACCAATAACAATAACGTCGGCATCACACGGCATGAGGAAGTAGTTTTACAGCGATGGTTAGCAGGATTAAGGTCTGGCTGACTAACAATTTGACAAGGTAACATGTTCAGGTGGTTCTTTCTGCAGCCCTGTTTATGCGGAGCGGCTGATTTCTTAGTTCACCGTTAAGGTACGCGCTCCGTTATAACTGCGGTATTCCCCGTTGTACATCGCATCGGCCGAAACCGGACCCACCACAAATCGTCCCCGCGAAACTGCTCGTGCCAGGTAATAGAACGATTTTTCGGTGCCGGTAGCCGTCGTATAGAAGTTAATCCGGTCGTCGCGCAGGTCGAAGTAATCGGGCGTGGCTGGTTTCTGAATCCAGGGCATATCGCGGGGTTCCCGGCCCGGCGACCCGGTCAGGCGGGGGTTTTCAACCTCCAGCCCGGCCGGTAGTAAATCCGTAATCACCACGTTCTCAATGTTCAGCCCGTTGGTGCTGGCCAGGGTAATTTTTACCACCACCAGATCATTCTGTTTAATGGCCTCAAGTGGGGTGCCCTCCCGGCTGAGGTAGGCCCTGCGAACCCGCAGGCCGTTATCTTCTTCGGTAATTTTCCCGTTTGCCGGGATGCCTTCGCTCTGGGCAAAGTAATACACGTTGCCCGCTCCTTTGGCTGTCAAATTGAGCGGGGCATTCGTCGGGACTCGCTTGATGGTCAGTAAGGGACCGTTCAGGGTACCAACTATCGTTTTCCCGACCGAAACCATGGCAGTGGCCGTACTATTGGCCGTTTGCCGGGCCAGCTTACCCAACGCCAGGAACGCAAAGGATGCCTCCTGCGTGTTGAGGTAGGTTGCCTGTTTCAACGCTCCGGCCAGCTGCCGGGCCAGGGTGGGAATCTGGATGTTGTTGCCATCGGTTTCTACCAATACATCCAGCACCAGTGCCAGATTCCGAATGGGCGACGCATAGCTGCCCGCCGTTTGCCGGCTAGTGGTATTATCGGTGAATTTTTTGGGTAACAGGGCCGAGAAACTCCGGGTATCGCCCACACGGAAGAACGTCGATGCCAGCAGATACCGGCTGTCGGGTGTGAGTAAGCCGCTATTCTGTTTGTAATAGTTCATGGCCGACCGGTTGGGTTTTCCGGCAATCGCCAACGCATAAAGCGCATAGATATTGGTGCGACTGGCCACTTTTCGGTATGTCCGACCACCGGCTTCGTCGAAGATAACGTCGTTTTCAGTCGCTGGCCGGTTGGTGAGAGTAGTCAAATAGTCAATAGCCTGACTTACCACCGATGGCCGAACCTCGTATCCTGCCTCCTGCGCTTCGGCCAGAAAATGCAACGCATAAGCCGTGGCCCAGCTGTCTACATTCGTTTGGCCCGATACCATCGCCATGCCCGGCCACATGCTGAATCCGCCACCGGGCGTCTGCAAACTCTCCACCGTCTGAATAGCCTGCCGGACGTTGGTGGCCGGGTTTAAATCACTCTCCCCCGCCCGCACGAAATACGTATTGGTATTTAGTTGTTTGGCTAAATCGGCGAAGTACAACTGCGGGAAGGCTTTTGAAATCGTCTGCTCGATACAGCCGTGCGGATACCCCAGCAGATACGACAACTCCCGCCCATACTGCGCCACCGGCGACCGGCTCAGGGTTAGGCTGGCTTTAGTGGTGCCGGGCATAAAGCCGACTAGTTGCAGTACCTGCGATTTTCCACCGGCCACGGCACCTGAAAGGGTCGTTTTTTGCAGGGAAGCCGCCGGACGAACGGTAATTTCCGTTTTTTCGGTAAATGTTTCGTTCAGGCCGTTGGCCGTTACGGTAATCGTTCCGGCCCCGATGGTCTGCTTCGCCGATACCCGGAAAATGGCCCGGCTTTCGCTGCCGGGCTGAATGGTGAGTTTCTGCGTGCTGATGCTGTCGGCACCAGTGGGCCCGTCAGGCTCAGTTTGGCTGTAACGGTGGCTACCTGCTTAGTGGTGTTGCTCAGATTGACGGGTAAAATGAGTTGGTCACCGGGGGTTAAAAAGCGGGGAATGCCCGAACTGATGACGATAGGGTCGGCGACTTTCATGTTTGTGTTGGCCGACCCGAAGGCATTGTCTTTGTAGGCGACGGCCATCACGCGTAAATCGCCCGAAAACTGGGGAATATCGACTGTAAACGTAGCTTCCCCATCCGAGCCAGTTTCCAGGATACCACTCCAAAGTGCCACCAACTGAACGCGCCCATTGCTGAGCGGATTGACCCGCTTCTCCAAATCATACCCATCCCCCCCAACACTCGATGTGGATTTCAACGATAACTCCGGGTGCAGCAGGGCGTACAGGTCGTGACTACCGACTTCCAGAGCCCGTTTCTGGTAGAAAAACCCGTGCGGGTCGGGCGTCTTGAAGTTTTTGAGTTGCAAAATCCCCTCGTCAACCACGGCTACCGTTACCTGCGCGTTCTTAACCGTTTTGACGGTAATTGTTTGCTTCGTTTTCGAACGGGATTGCGTAGCCGCCGTGATGGTTACGGGCAGTTTGGTGTCGGCATCCTGTACCGGCACGGCTTCAAATCCGTGTGCCACCGTCAGCGGTAGGTTCGTGTTATCGATGGCCCGAATCAGGGTAGCGGTCACGTACACGTTGGGCAGATGCGTGCTACCCACCGAAAAACTCCATTCGGCAGATTTGTTAGTGGTTTTCAGCCAAACCTGCTCCAGTACGCTGTTTCGCTCAACGGTTACCAGCAACTTGCCATCGAAGGGGGCTTTGAAGAGAACCTTAGCTTTGTCGCCGGTCTGGTAAACGGGCTTATCGAGGGTCATCAGTACCTGCCCTTCCTGACTTACGTCAAAGGATGACGCCGACGTGCTGCCGTAACCATACGCGTAAAAGCCGGTAGCAGCGTAGTTAACAGCGTTGGGTCGGCGAACGCGTATCTCGTATTCGCCCGAAACGGTGGGTACATACCGGAAACTGGCTTTTCCCGCTTTAAACGTCAGCACGTTGCTATAAACCGATTTTTCGCGCCGTTTGGTCGTGTATTTTATCTGCCCGCCGTTGGGTTCTTTCTCGATAACCGTCTGGTAATCATAGCGAACTACCTCAACCCCCGCCGAAGCAGAGGATCGTAGTGTGCCGGTGGGGTCGAGGGCTACGAGTTCCGGGCTGACGGGGGTATTGGTGGCTACGTAGCGGTCGGGCAGGCGGGTGCCGAAGAACGTGTCCTGTGTGAGTACATCCAACCGGCGAAGGCGATTGACGGGGCGTCCGTTTTCGTCAAAGACCGTGATGAATAACTTCGCTTCGAGTAGACCAATGTCCTGATACAGGGCCGGGATAGGGAACTTTTCCGTTGCCTGTCCATTCGCATTGGTACGTCCCTGCCGGACCTCTTTCGGAAAGACATCGTTCTTCCCGGCATCGGCCCCCGACTGGCTGTTGGCTATAGTGAAGTCGTACTCCTCAAACCCTTTAGGTGCGAAGGCTTTTCGTTTTAGTTGCAGTTCCATTTCGTACGCCCGGTCGGCGGCCGGGGGGCCAAACAGATTGGTGGCCATAGCGGAGAGCGTGATGGTCTGCCCTGACTTGTAGCTACCCGAAGTGTCGGACCGTTTATCCGTCAGTACATCAACTTTAATCCGGTCGGGGACGAACTCTTCCACGCTCACCGACTGCGATGTCAACAGCACGTTGTTGGCGTTCAATACTTCAATCGAGTAACCGCCGGTAACGGCTGCCGGACTTAGTGACACATCCGCCGTAACGGCTCCCTGCGCGTTCGTCGTTTTGCGAAACACCTGCAATTCGCGTCCGTTGGGCGTTAAGATGCGAATCAGAATGGGAATCTCGCCCACGCTCTGCCAGCTTTGCGACCGGATGACGGTGTTGAAATGAATCGTTTCGCCGGGCCGGTAGATGTCACGGTCGCCGTACACAAGAGCATTGAAACCCGATTCATTATCGTACTTCCCGGCTACATCGAACCGGGACGTTTCCACCTGCGTGTCGGGCAGGAACATAAAATTAAAGTCGTCGCTGCTGCGGGCCGTAAGCATCGCAATGGTAAAACCGGGAGCTTTCTCGGCCACTTTATCGAACTTGACAAAGCCGCTGCCATCGGTTTTGAGCGTGTAAACCGACTGATTGTTATTGCTGACGAGTGTTACCTCAACGCCCTGCAGGGGTTCTGCGGTATGAATGGAATTTGCCCAAACGAACACCTCATTTTTGGTCTGGTGCGCCACCAAACCGATATCCGACAGGGATACCAGTTGGTTCGCCTGCAAATAGGCTTCATCTTTTGAGTCGACCGAAACGAGATAGACGCCCTTGAACTCATTATTGGCGTCGGGCAGGGCGAGGTTCAGCGCCGAAACGCCCCGAACTTTGGGGAGGTCGGCCGTTTCGACGGTTTTGTTGACCAGCACCGTACTTAAATCACCCTGTTCATCGTCGCTGTAGTTGAACGTGCCCGATGGCCCCCAAATGCCATTGGCGTTTTCCCGGTAATCTTCGTAGCGGTTATTGCGAAAATAACTCAGGAGGTTATTTTCGTACACCTTCGCAATCTTAACCTGTACCCTGGGTACATTAACAATGTTCAGCCCCACATTATGCGCTCCTTTCGAGGACAGGTACAATGCCTTTCTGTTCGCAAACTGAATGCTGGCGGGCATTTTTCCGAAAAACAGGTCACGCGTTACGGGCACTTCCAGTTTGGTCCCCAGTTCTCCCCGAATCTGGTCGGTCAGTGTTAGTACGTAGGTATCGGCCTCGTTGAAATTCCCGCGAATGATAAACCCATTTTCCGTTAACTCAGTGGTTGTTTCAACGGCGGGTTGAATGGTGTAAATGGTACTCAACCGGCTATCGGCCTGCACCGTCTGTGTCGTGATGACCCGAATAACACCCTGCTCGTTTTCGTAGCTCGTTTGCACATCGGCAATATCAATGCTGAAGCGCGAGGGCAGTGTGCTGGTTTCTTCAATCACCTCTTTGCTGACGTAGGCCGTGTTCGGCACTTTTACCCCCTTATCAACGTTGATAAGCAGCGGCTGCCCGTTCTTCTGGGCCGGGGCGTTCATCAGGGTTAGAGCCACCGTATTTGGGGAATCGCCGGGGGCGGTTTGCAGGGTGAGCGTTTTATCGTCGGCAGTAGCCGTCACCTTGCTGGCTACCTCAGCCGATGCAATGGGATAGTTGAAGTTCAGGCGGGTTTTAGCCACCGGTTGACCCGTTTCGCGCGACCGCGACCACCAGCTCTCAACGCTGCTCAACTGCAGGTAAGGCGTGTGAAACGCAATCGCATCGCCCGATACCTTCAGGTCTTTTTTATCCGACCGCTTCAATAAATTGTTCGTCAGCTCGGCTCGGTAGTCGGTAGCCGGGCTCAGAGCTCTGATAGGCGAGAAGACCAGTTCATTCGGGGCTGTCCACTTAAATTTGCCCTGAATGGCGGGAATAAAGCGGACGTACTGTGTAGAGTCCCAATCGCCGAATTGATTGGTGGGGCCAACATTTTTGCTGAATGTAAATGTCAGATTCTGAGTTTGCTGGACCACATCCCCAAAATTACTCCCCACTACCGCTACCTCGTTAAAGGGCAGTCGGGAGCACCGGAAAAGCACTAAAGCGAGTACGCCGAACAGTAGCAGGAAACGAACAGAGAACGAATAGGGATTTTGCATGGTGGTAGGAATGAAAACCGAATGTAGACGAAAAAACCCACTCGGTGTTTAGGGAGCGGGCTTACGTGTACCGGACAAGTTACTAAGCGGTCATTGCGGACTGGGCGTAAACTGAACGTTGGTAATTTTCCAGGAATCACGCTGCTTTATGCACATGACGGAGAACGTAACGGTGTTATCGAAAGGCTGACCCTGTACGTTTCCGTTGGCTTTCCATTTGCCGGTAACTACGGCGGCATCACTGTTATACTGGCGGGTGCGCGTATTCGAGATGGCAGCGGTTTCGATGACGATAAAACCACCACTAACGCCCTGCACCATCAGATCGCCGTCAACCAGATTACCGTCGAAACTAACCAGGCTGAAATCGCCGGACATGGTCTTGCCAATCGCCTGGCTGTCTTCATCGAGTAGGGCTTTGAAGAACGCGTTGGTCAGAATGAGTGGGTCCTGACTGGGGTCGGTGGCCGACTGGGCGAACGTGACTGTCGCACACAGGCACGAGATAATGAGTACACGTAATGCTTTCACGAATCGGCGAATGGCTTTAGACCTGTAAATGAACGGGCAACAGGGAGAAAAGCAAAATAAACAACTGGCTACTCATTTTTTACCAACACCCGAATATCGCTGCTTCGGCCTTTATCATCGGCACAGGAAACTTTCAACGGGCCCGGCGTTGGTTTGAAAAACACCGCTTCGGTTGATTTAGCCCGTCGGAACAACTTATCGTTCAAATACCAGAATACCATTTGTACATCATTGGATGCCTGACAACTCAATTCCATCTCTGCCGGTTGCTTCGGGCTGATGAAGTATTCACTGCCGTCGTTCAGGCTGGTGATGTGCGGCCCCGTTTGCTGCCCGTTTCCAAATACTCGTTCGCAGGCCGGATTGTGCGGGGGGATCGATTCAAACGGAACGTGGCGGCTCTGGTAAAAGGCGGTCAATTCTGGTGATAGATTCGGGTAGGAACGGCGCACAAAACCCGAATCAGGACGACACTGCACACAGTATGAAATTGTAGCCGATGGGTTGGTGAAAACGGCTTTCCGGTGCTGGCAGATTCGGTACCGCGAAACGCCCGTGATACAATAATCCGTGGTTGGGTTCGGACAAAACTCACCCGGCACATCGCCCGTTTCGGGGCAGATGACGCGCATTGAAAGATTGCCGGCTTCTTTTGGGATGCGAAACCAGCCCGTCGGAGAGTTGTAATCGAGTACGTTGAAAAGCTGAAACAGGAGTGGGGTGGCGGTATTGGCCCCGCTCAGTTCAGGTACGCCAATCCCCGAAAAATTGCCAACCCAAACGCCGATAGTATAGCGTTGGTTATAGCCGATACTCCATGCATCCCGCCGACCATAGGAGGTGCCGGTTTTCCAGGCAATGCGGGGAAGGTGGTAGCTGTTGTCGAAGTTGTTGGGCAGGTCCGGGCGCGTAATCTGGGTAAGCGTGTGCGTCACCAGGTAAGCCGCTTCGGGCGAGAGCAGGCTGACCCCGTCGGGTTGCTTTGGCACGTTGGTTGGCAGGCCCGCCGGAAGGATAAAATTCAACATTTTCCATTCCCCCCCGTTCGCCAGTCCGGTGTACAGGCGCGTCATTTCTTCCAGCGTAACGCCACAACCACCGAGAATCATCGAAAGCCCCAGTTCCTTAGCCTGCCGTTTGATGGCCAAAAAACGGGCTTTTTGCAGGGTAGTTACCAGGGTGGACGTACCCATTTCTTTCAGCAAAGCCACGGCCGGGATATTCAGCGAATTGGCGAGGGCAAACTCTGCCGTCACCGGACCGTTGAATCGCCGGTCGTAATTATCCGGTTCGTAGCCGCCGAAGTTGGTCGGTACATCGGTAAGCTTTGTTTTCGGCGTAATAACACCCGCGTCGAAGGCAAGGCCGTACAGGATAGGCTTCAACGCACTTCCCGGCGACCGTACGGCCCGGATGCCATCCACCTGCCCACCGTCGAATGAGTCAGCAAAGTTGGCCGAACCGACGTACGCAACTACTTCCCGCGACCGATTGTCGACGATGAGTACTGCCGCGTTATGAATATTGAACGCCCGAATCCGATTGGCATACCGCTCTACCAACTGTTCGGCTGTGGCCTGCATGGTTGGATTTAGGGTAGCATGAACAATGGGGATGCCGGGATTCTCGGCGCGGAGCCGGTACGCCAGATGGGGGGCGCGTTGCGGTGCTTCCCGTCGGTAGGCCTCCAGCGGTTCGTTTTTGGCATCCTGAATCGTTCGCTCATCAAAAAGGTTCGCCTGTCGGAAGCGCGTGAGCCAGCGATCTCTTTCCTGCCTGACGCGTTCATTATGAACGCCCAGCCGCAGACTCGATGGGCGATTCGGAATGATTGTCAGCGTCGTTAATTCGGCCAGGCTGAGTAGTACCGGGAGTTTGCCGAAGTAAAGCAGCGAAGCCGATTTCAACCCCTCGATGTTGCCGCCGTAGGGGAGCAGGTTCAGGTACAGTTGCAGGATTTCGTCTTTCGAATAATGAAACTCCAGTTGCACCGCCCGGAATAACTCGATGAATTTACTGGCGTAGGTTCGATTACGGGGTTCCAGCAACCGGACGGTCTGCATGGTAATGGTCGACGCCCCCGATGTTCGCCGACCCGTCAGCAAATTTCGGGTGGCCGCCCGTAGCATCGCAACCGGATTGAAGCCGGGATGGTAATAGAAGTATTTGTCTTCTTTGAACAGAATAGCATCACGCAGGGTGGGCGTAATCTCATTCAGTTCGGCGTACATCCGCCACTTATCGTCGCGGCTCAAAAAGGCGTGCAGCATGGAGCCGTCGCGGGCTGTAATCAGCGTTGAATAGGGAACTGTGGTGCTGACCGGGTAGGAAAAATCCAGGCCGATAAAAATCAGCAGGGCCGCTACCCCGGTTTTGACTACGGGAGATTTCCAGAAACGCTTCGCGATGATTTTGCTTTTTTCAACAAACGACATGACAAATCAGGGTAACTCTCCGTTTATTTGTGCGGCTCAACAGTCACTAAAAACAGAGTGCTACACAAATAAACGGAGAGTTTCACCGAGAACATACCTAAATCATGACCATTCAATTTTTCGGTGCAGCCCGGACCGTAACGGGTAGTAAACACCTGCTGACTACCGACAGTGGCAAACAAATCCTGCTCGATTGTGGACTATTCCAGGGCATCAATACCGATGAACTGAATCAGCAGTTTGGCTTCGACCCTTCGCTGGTTGACTACATGGTGCTGTCGCACGCCCACATCGACCATACGGGCCTGATTCCCCGGCTGGTACGACAGGGTTTTCGTGGGCCCATTTACACTACGGCGGCTACCATCGACCTGTGCGAAGTGATGTTGATGGATAGCGCCCGGATTCAGGAAAAAGACCTCCAGCGTGTCAATGAGCGTCGTACCCGCCGGGGTGACCCCGAACTGGACGCTTTGTATGATGAGACAGATGTAAAGCAGGCGCTGGACCAGATGAAGCCGGTTGACTATCGAACGCCCTTCGTTATCTGCGATGGGGTGACCGGGCTCCTGACCGATGCGGGTCATTTACTTGGTAGTGCAGCCGTTAGCCTGACGATACAGGAAGGTGGTACCGAAAAACAGCTCTTCTTTAGTGGCGATATCGGTCGTCCTGACGATAAGATTCTTCGCTCGCCCGACCCCTTTCCCCAGGCCGATTATATCATTTGTGAATCGACCTACGGCGACCGGCTACACGAAGCCGAACCGGATGTGAAAGCGCATCTGCTTCGTATTGTGCAGGAAACCTGCGTGGAAGGACGGGGTAAACTCATCATTCCGGCCTTCGCTGTAGACCGGACGCAGGAGTTGATTTATGCGCTCGATCAGTTGTCGAGTGAGGGCCGATTACCCACTAAATTTCCCGTGTACATCGACAGCCCCATGGCGGTACTGGCCACGAAAGTGATGAGTGATCACGAAGCCGATTTTAACCCCGAAATACTGGCCTACATCAAAAAGGATGGGAACGCCTTCGACTTCCCTAATCTCCATTATGTAACGGATGTGAATGACTCAAAAGCCATCAATGACAGCCATGAGCCCTGCATTATCATTTCCGCATCGGGCATGGCCGAAGCAGGACGGATCAAACACCACATCAAAAACAACATCACCAAACCCAACACTACTATTCTGCTGGTGGGTTATGCATCGCCCAGTAGTCTGGCTGGTGCGCTGAAGCGGGGGGATAAAGAAGTGACGATTTTTGGCGAACAATACCCGGTTATTGCCCGCGTAGCCGTTATGGATTCGTTCTCGGCCCACGGTGACTACCAGGAGATGCTGCATTTTCTGAGCTGCCAGAATGCCGGTCAGGTAAAAACTGTCTTTCTGGTCCACGGTGAATACGATAAGCAGGTTGTTTGGAAAGAACACTTACAGGAAGCCGGTTTTAAGTACGGTGGAAATACCGGAAATGCGGCAAAAAATGACGTTGTAAATGAAAATAGCCCCCGATTCGTCAGAATCGGGGGCTATTTTAGCTGGACTGAGCCAGCTGTCAGGTATAACGTACTCGCCCGGCGAAACAACGATTCAGCACAACGCGGTACACTTTGCCGAACTGGTGGTAGCACCAGCGCTTAAGTTGCTTAACTTCTTTGGGTATGAGTAGCTTGATGGCTTTCGCCAGTTCTTTCTGAAATAAAGAGCGGTCAAAACTTACCTTCTGAAGGATAGTTTTGATATATTCGAGCATAGAGAGCATAGGATATTGTTGTTTAGGAAGCTTAAAAATTGCAAAAAGGGTTACAGAATATCTCCCTGTAGCCGTAACGATTTGTTTAGAACTTTGTTGTTCAAAATTACAATGACAGTTGCAATATTCCGCAAATTTTTTGCATTATTTTTCTTAAGCACACTCACTATTTTTGGGCAAACACCTGATAATACATTATCTGTTGAGTTGAGTGCACTTACGTTTCCCCTTGAGCGGCCGTTCACTATTTCCGTCACGATCCCAAACGCCGAGAAGCGGGTAACTATCTCTTTTCCAGACATTGATGGGTTCGATAAAAAAGGAATTTCAACCAGCGTGACACCAACTGAGGTAGACGGAAAAACGCTCACCAGCCAGATTGTTACTCAAACGTATCAGGCCCGGGCAGCGGGCCGTTTCCGCGTACCCCCGTTCACCCTGGAGATTGATGGAGAAAGTGTCCATTCAGAAGGAGCAATGCTTGTTGTCCAACCGTCTAAGTCAACGACTGCTCCTCAGAATAACACCCTTGCCCTGGCCGACGCAGCTTCAGGTAATGCCGCTTTCCTATCGCTCCGGGCCTCACAATCGATGATATACGCGGGTGAAGGCGTTGCCCTCACCTTGTCTTTTTTCGTTGCCGACAACTACCCGTACGAGCTAAGCTTTACGGCATTGGATCGCCAGCTGCAGGCCATCACGAAAAAAATTCGCCCGGCCAATTCATGGGAGGAGAACATGGCCATAACAGAGCTAAAACCGGTTCCAGTCGTCATTAAAGGGAAGAAGTTCAGG
This sequence comes from uncultured Cytophagales bacterium, assembly GCA_963782245.1. Classification (GTDB taxonomy): domain Bacteria; phylum Bacteroidota; class Bacteroidia; order Cytophagales; family Spirosomataceae; genus Spirosoma. Next base: position 348,942 of record CAWAJC010000029.1, on the reverse strand, counting down.
GAGTATCGTATTTTTCAGTCGGTATTTTTTCCGTTGTCAAATCAAAGTCTGAAACTGCCTGCGGTATCCCTTCAGTTAGTTCGCCCACAGCCTGTTATTGGGCCACCGACATCGCAGCCGGAGACGGTCGTGTTTACCAGTAGGCCGATGGTGATAGGAGTAAAGCCCTTGCCAGCACACCCGTTGCGTGGCCGGGTGCCGGTGGGATCGTTTCAGTTGGAGGAGGGGCTGGAGCGGCAGGGAGTGACTATTGAGCAGAGTGTTCGCTACACGTTCACGATTGCGGGTGAGGGTAATATCGCGACTCTGCCAGCCCCGGTTCTCGCAAACCAGGTACCGGGCTTTGATGTTTTCCCCCCCGAAGAACGGCATACCGTTGTCCAGAACGGGAACCAGGTTACGGGCCATAAAACGTTCACTTACTTTATCGTACCACACCAAAATGGACCCATTTCGCTGGCGAAGCACTTCCAATGGATTTACTTCGACCCGCAAACGGCCCGGTACGATACCATTCGGCCCCGTGTTGAGTTACTGGTCGGTGGTAAAAAAGAGGCCGCTGGCCAGGCATTGATACCCGGTAGTCAGGTAGAAACAAACGGAACTCCGGCCGCCAACTCGCTCTATGCGGGCATTGAGGCCATGGACAGCACCCAACAGCCAGTTAGTATTTCGACGCTGGTGCGTTCCGTTGCCAATGTGCTGATTCTGGTTATGCTGCTGGGGATGCTGGTGGTGTTTTTTAAAAAGTAAGATACCGAACGATGTGGAGTCGAAACCGGTTCTTTCATCCGATATTGATTAGCTAAATACGCATGAGTAGTACGTACGGTAAATTATTCAAAATTTCTACCTTCGGTGAATCTCACGGACCGGGTATCGGAGTTGTTATTGATGGATGCCCGGCGGGCTTGCTGGTCGATACTGAATTCATCCAGCATGAACTGGACCGGCGCAAACCCGGCCAGTCGCGCATTACGACACAACGGCGTGAAGCGGACGAATTTGAAGTGTTATCCGGTCTGTTTGACGGGCAAACGCAGGGAACCCCTATCGCCCTGCTTATTCGCAATACCGACCAGCGTAGCAAAGACTACGGCCATATTTCCGAACAGTTTCGTCCTTCTCACGCTGACTACACTTATCAGACTAAGTACGGCTCACGCGATTACCGGGGTGGTGGCCGCTCATCGGCCCGCGAAACAGCCGCTCGTGTTGCCGCCGGAGCCATCGCCAAATTGCTGCTTCACCAACAGGGCGTTCAAATAAATGCCTACGTATCGCAGGTGGGTACGCTCAAACTGGAAAAACCGTACGAAGAATTGAATCTAGCCCTGGCCGAAGAAAATGCCGTCCGTTGCCCCGACCCCGATATGGCTGAACAAATGTTTCAGTATATCGACGAAACCCGCAAGCGGGGAGATTCTATTGGTGGGGTAGTCGATTGCGTTGTAACGGGTGTCCCAACCGGCTGGGGCGAACCCGTTTTTGACAAACTCCACGCCGAACTGGGCAAAGCAATGCTGAGTATTAATGCTGTAAAAGGCTTTGAATACGGCAGTGGATTTGCCGGGGCGGAGTTATTTGGCTCTGAGCATAACGACGAGTTCTACACTGACGCCGAGGGGCGCGTACGGACAAAAACCAACCATTCCGGGGGGGTGCAGGGGGGAATCAGCAATGGGGAGACCATTTACTTTCGAACAGCCTTCAAACCAGTGGCTACCATCATGCAGGATCAGGATAGCGTTGACGTGCATGGCCAACCTGTAACCGTATCGGGTAAGGGGCGACATGATCCCTGTGTGGTGCCTCGCGCGGTGCCCATTGTGGAAGCCATGGCCGCCCTGGTGCTGGCTGATATGTACTTGCGCAATAAAGCCGCGCGGGTGTAACGGTATCAGCTACTTCTTCTTTGAGAAAGCAGCCTGCATAAGCACATACCCCAGAAGACCAAAGCCTGCGGCCTGCGCCAGAATACCAATTGTAAATAATGTGGGCGTTGCGTCCCATCCAGCACTGCGTCCGTAAGCGCCCAGCAAAAGCAGCACAACACCCACCAGCCAGCATACGGCGGCCAGCACTAAGAATTTGTTACGGATGGTAACCATATGCAATGAAAGTAAATGTTAAACCCTGCTAAATCAAACACGTTCTGACGGGCTCTTTGTTCACCAGATTGGTCTTTCTGTTCCTGCTATGGCCCGTTGGCCTTGCAGTCGCTCAGCTGGAATCGTTCCCACGCTTTACGTTTCAGCGCGGGCTGATGGGAACACAGTTCACTGTTCTTCTGTACGCTCCCGATAGCCTGACTGCCCGGCAGGCCTACACTGCCGTCTCGGATCGGATGGATTCGCTGAACTACGTTATGAGTGATTATCTAGATGATTCTGAGCTAAATAGGTTGTCCGCAACGGCAGGAAGCGGACGGTTTGTTCCCGTTTCCCAGGATTTATTTCGTGTGCTTCAAAAAGCACAAATGATTGCAAAACAGTCTAATGGCTTGTATGATCCAACCATTGGGCCATTATCGCAACTATGGCGCAGAGCCGTTCGACGGCAGATCTTTCCAACAGCCAGGCAGCGTCGTCGGGCAAGACGGGCCGTTGGGTATCGGTTACTAGACCTGGATAGCCTAACCCATTCTGTGAAGCTAAACCGGATTGGTATGCGGCTGGACCTGGGTGGTATTGGCCAGGGATTTGCCATTGATGAAGCTATGATCGTGTTGCGCCGGTATGGCATTCGGGCTGCATTGATTGACATTGGGGGAGACATTCTGGCTGATGAGGCTCCGCCGGGTACTACAGGGTGGCGCGTTGGTATTGGGACGGGTAAGATAGCCAGTAGCGACACGGCGACTATTCTGCTGGCCAAAGCTGCCGTTACAACGTCGGGCGATGCATACCGTTTTCTGGAATACCGTGGTCGTAGATACTCCCACATCATGAACCCGCGTTCTGGCCTGGGCCTGCGGCATTTTGTTCGGGCAACGGTTCGGGCACCGGAAGGCTATCAGGCCGATGCGCTGACAAAAGTTTTCAGCGTGGCTGGCTGGCGCAGAAGCCGCCGGTTGATTGAGCGGTTTCCGGGTGTAACCGTGTTGATACTAGAGCGCAGAAAGAGTCGGCTACGACAGTGGCAATCTGCCCCATTTTGACCCAGACATTGCTTTTCATCCGCTTGTCATTAACTTGTTCCCCCATGCAACTTTCCGATTTTAAAACCGTAGCCACCAAGTATAAAGTCTTGTTTTTCGATGCGTTCGGGGTTCTCAAAAACTCAGAGGGAATACTTACCGGGACTCGGATCCACCTTCGATTGGCTACGCGAAACAGGGAAGGAATTCTATATTTTGACGAACGATGCCTCCCGGGGACCAAAAGAGTTGGCGGCATCTTACAACAAGCAGGGCTTATCGGCCATCACCGCCAATCGGATTATATCGTCGGGTATGCTGGCGCGGGAGTATCTGGACCTGAAAGTACACAACGGGACTGTCGCTTATTTAGGTACTGAAAAATCCGCGCATTACCTCGAAACGACGGGCGTCAAAACCCTTCCCATCAGCCAGGTTGATTTGAAGGATGTGTCGGATATTAATGCGCTGGTTTTGCTGGACGACGAAGGTTTCGACTGGAATACGGACCTGACCAAGACTGTCAACCTGCTCCGAAAACGGAATATACCAGTCATTGTAGCCAATACCGATGCTACCTATCCGGTATCGAAAACCCGCGTTTCCATTGCCATCGGTGCCGTGGCTAAAATGATTGAAACAATTGTTGGGAAGAAATTTATCCGCTTCGGGAAGCCGGATGCCCAGTTGTTCATGTTTGCATACGAACGTTTGGAAAATGCAGCGCACATCAGCAAACGGGATATTCTGATGGTGGGAGACACGTTGCAAACTGATATTTTGGGGGGTAACAAGTTTGGCCTGGATACCGTTTTGGTCCTGACTGGTAATACACAGGCACAGGATGCTGAAGTACTAATTAGGAGTACAGGTATCATTCCTACCTATGTTTGTAAATCAGTCTTAATACGTTAATATCGTTATTATTAAGTAGATAATCGGTTCACTGTTAGCTTATTGTCTCTATTTGATGGGTATTATCAAACGATTTTTCCTCTAAAAAATTGTTTGATAATACAAACGTAAATACCTTTCTTTGCGCAGTTTTTTAACTACAACGGACTACTAAAATGTCGGACATTGCACAAAAAGTTAAGAATATCATTGTTGAGAAATTGGGCGTCGAAGAATCAGAAGTGACCCCGGAGGCAAGTTTCACGAATGACCTGGGTGCCGATTCGCTCGATACCGTCGAGTTAATTATGGAATTTGAGAAAGAATTCAATTTACCTATCCCTGATGACGAAGCTGAAAAAATCTCAACGGTTGGTTTGGCTATCGAATACCTGGAGAAACACATTGGTAAATAAAGGTTAAGTAGTACCTCTGAACGATTATTTCGCTGGTAGACTTAGTTTTAAAACGCAATAATCGTTCAGGGGAAATTTAGTAAGTGGCTGAAAAACAGTGGTGGTTTGTAAAAAAAACCGGGCATTGGCTTTTCGTTAATCATGACGCAGTAAAGCTGTATGGCGTTCAAAAGAGTAGTAGTGACCGGCCTTGGTGCATTGACACCCATTGGCAATGATGTACCCACTTATTGGAGCAACTTGGCCGCTGGTGTGAGCGGTGCCGGTCTCATTACAAAATTCGATGCCAGCAAATTTCGTACGCACTTCGCCTGCGAACTGAAAGGGGTAGATGTTACGCAGTACATACCCCGACAGGAAGCACGCAAGATGGATGCGTTTACTCATTATGCCCTGATTGCTACGGAAGAGGCTGTGAAGGATGCCGACCTGAATCTCGATACTATCGACAAAAACAAGGTTGGTGTTATATGGGGGTCGGGTATCGGTGGCCTTAAATCATTTGAGGATGAAATGATTGATTACGCCAAAGGTGACGGTACCCCCCGAATCAATCCTTTTTTTATTGTCCGAATGATTGCCGACAGTGCATCGGGCCAAATTTCGATGCGTTACGGATTTCGGGGAACAAACTACGTTACTGTTTCTGCCTGTGCCTCTACGAACAATGCGATTATTGATGCACTGAACTACATTCGTTTGGGGCGCCTGAATATGTGTGTAGTAGGTGGTTCCGAAGCCGCCGTAACGAAGGCAGGTATCGGTGGTTTTAATGCTAACCGGGCTCTGTCGGAGCGTAATGACTCACCGGAAACTGCTTCCCGACCCTATGACAAAGACCGGGATGGATTTGTAATGGGCGAAGGAGCTGGTGCACTTATTCTGGAAGAGTACGAACACGCTAAATCCCGTGGAGCTAAGATTTACGCGGAGTTAATTGGAGGTGGAATGTCGTCGGATGCCTACCATATTACCGCTCCGCACCCCGATGGATTAGGCGCTTTTCTGGGCATGCAGGATGCCCTTAATGATGCCGGTATCGCCCCCGAAGAGATCGATTACATCAATACGCACGGTACATCTACACCCATAGGCGACCCGCAGGAACTCAAGGCTATTCATCAGTTATTTGGTGAGCACTCATTCAGGATGAATATCAGCTCAACCAAATCAATGACCGGACATCTGCTCGGGGCTGCCGGAGCCGTTGAAGCAATTGCCTGCATTAAAGCGATGGAACACCAGTTGGTACCGCCAACCATCAATCATTTCACCGACGATGATGAAATCGATTCACGCTTTAACCTGACATTCAATACGGCTCAGGAACGTTCAATAACAACTGTTATGAGCAATGCTTTCGGATTTGGGGGGCACAACGCCATTGTCATTTTTCGTAAACCCAGCTGAGCCGTGCAAATCGCTCTGCCTCGTAATTTGTTTAACCCACTAGATTGGTTTCGACGGTCCGGCGACCCGGCTCGTAGCGATGATCCACGCAGGAATCTGCGTCGCTCGATAGCCCATATTATTGGGGCCAGGCCATCCAACCTGGGCTTATACACCCTCGCATTACGCCACACATCTGCCTCAAAGGCAACGGCAATTGAAGGATTCAGGGAGTCGAACGAACGACTGGAGTACCTGGGCGATGCTGTTCTGGGCATGGTCATTGCCGAATACCTTTTCAAAAAATATCCCTACAAAGACGAAGGGTTTCTCACGGAAATCCGCTCCCGGATTGTAAACCGGGAGACGCTGAATGGCATAGCCCGTAAGATAGGTCTTGATCAGCTTATTGAATACGATGGTAGTCGAACCCGTAGCATGCCCTCCCGTACATCGATGTACGGCGATGCGCTCGAAGCTCTGGTAGGCGCCGTCTATCTGGACAAAGGATTCCGGTTTTCACGGCAGTTTATTCTAAAAGACCTGCTTGCCCACTACGATATTGATTCTGTCGTGCAGAATAATGGCAATTACAAAAGTCGTTTGATTGAGTGGGCGCAGCGGGCCGGAAAAGAGATACGATTCGAGATCGTATCTGAAAAAGGTAACAGTCACTTTCGGGAGTTCATCTCGCAGGTTCTGGTCAACGATGAACCGTTTGCCACAGGAAGCGGCTACAGCAAGAAAAAGGCTGAACAGGCCGCTGCTGAAAAAGCATTCGAGATGCTGGCTATCCAGTAGGCCATACGTTGCGCCATTTTTGTCTCCACGGAATGGCCGCCCCACCTATTTCTCCACTTAGTTACTGACAGCATTTTTCTAGCATTCAGGTCATTTTGACTTGAATTTTTAGCTATGCTACCGGTAGAATGACAAAATGGCCGTTTTAAGCCGGACTTTACCGATTGGCACGTAGTTTGAAAAATAGTAGGTGTATGGTTTACTAAACTCATTTTTCAACCTAAAACCGATTAATAGTCATGAATCCGTTAATGCGCACGAGCAACAACTTACCCTCGTTGATCGAGAACTTTTTCGGTCGCGACATGAATGATCTTTTCAACACGAGCGTGTCTTCGTTCAATAACGTTCCAGCTGTGAACGTGGTCGAACACGAGGACGGTTTTCAGATTGAAGTAGCTGCTCCCGGTCTGAAAAAAGAAGACTTCAAGCTTAATCTGAACCACAACAACCTCACGATTTCGGGTTCTCGGGAGACTACGAGAGAAGATGAGGACAAGGCAGATAAAAGGTACACACGCCGTGAATTCAATTACTCCTCTTTCCAACGGACGTTTACCCTGCCCACATCAGTAAATGTTGATGCCATTCGGGCTTCTTACACCGATGGTTTACTCAACATAGAAGTGCCTAAGCGGGAAGAAGCGAAAGTGAAACCCCCTCGCCAAATTGAAATTGGCAGCTAGGCGAGAAGCAACCCATTATAGCATAGTACCAGGCCCGCGAGGGATTTCCCCGCGGGCTTTTTGTTTGTATTTCCTGGCCCTAACAAAGCCCTGTTAAATTTTGTTAAGGATAGACAACCACCGGATTTTTAAGAAGCCACTTTCCGTTACACGTATATAGACACAAAAAGCAAAGTATATTTTCCCCATTTAATCATGAAAAGCAACTGGAAACTTTTGGCGTTGATGGCTCTTCTTTCGAGCGTGGTCACGCTGGCCGCTTACAACTTCCTGGGCTTCAACAACCGGGACGTAATTTTTAACGAGTCGTCATCAACCCCGACGATTTTAGGTCGCCTGGCATCTATGCCAAACGGGCCTACCGCTACACCAGGCGATTTCTCCACTGCGGCCGAAGCTGTAACGCCAATGGTTGTTCACATTCGTACCACCATGACGCGTACCGTTCGTCAGCAACAGGTGCCCGATATTTTTCGGGAGTTTTTTGGCGATGAGTTTGGCGGACAGCGGCAGCAGCCCCGTCGCCAGCAGGGACAGGCGTCAGGATCCGGTGTGATTATCAGTAAAGATGGATACATCGTTACCAATAACCACGTTGTGCAGGATGCCGACGAAGTTGAGGTCATCATGACCGACAAGCGTAGCTTCAAAGCTAAGGTAATCGGCACGGACCCGCTAACAGACCTGGCCGTTATTAAAGTAGAAGCTAATAACCTGCCTGCTATTACGCTGGGTGATTCGGATGCGCTGAAGTTAGGCGAATGGGTGTTGGCCGTTGGTTACCCACTCGATTTGGAATCGACCGTTACGGCGGGTATCGTTAGTGCCAAGGGGCGCCGAATTGGTATCCTTGATCAGAACATTAGCAAAACAGATCCAAAACCTGATTCGCCGGTCGAAGCGTTCATCCAGACGGATGCTGCTATCAATCCGGGCAACTCGGGTGGTGCGTTGGTAAACCTGCGGGGTGAACTGATCGGTATCAACTCGGCCATTGCTTCGGCAACGGGTTATTACAGTGGTTATGGTTTTGCGGTACCCGTTTCACTCGTCAAGAAGGTATCTGCTGATTTGCTGAAGTACGGCAACGTGCAGCGTGGTTACATCGGTATTCTTCCTATTGAGTTGAACAGCACAGTAGCGAAAGAAAAGAACCTGAAAGTAGGTCGGGGCATTTACGTTCAGGAGGCCGTTGAAAAAGGTGCTGCTGAAGCCGCTGGCTTGAAAAAGGGGGACGTTATCGTGAAAATGGAAGGACAGACGCTTGATTCTGACGCTCAGATGCGTGAAATCATTGGTCGCCGTCGTCCGGGCGATATCGTAAACGTGACAGTTAACCGTGGTGGTAGCGAACTTGACTTTAAAGTGGAATTGCGCAATCGGAACGGTGGGCGTGATGTGATCAAAAAGTCGGACGTAGTAGCTGCTAGCGCCAGTTCGCTTAATTCACTGGGTGCTCAGTTTGAGGAGTTATCGGCTCAGGATGCCAAGCAAATCGGTATTACCGGTGGTGTTCGGGTGAAGAAAATAACGGATGGTAAACTGGCTGAAACAGACGTAGAAGAAGGATTTATCATTGTGAAAGCAAATGGTAAGAACGTTAAGACGACGAAAGAGCTTCAGGCCATAATGGCATCTGTGAAAGAAGGTGAAGGACTGATGCTGATTGGGATGTATCCCAATAGCTCGCGGATGTACTATTACGCAGTACCTATATAAGGGTTCCAATCACGTTGATTGGTCTGAACAAAAAAAGACTGTCGGTTCAACTGACAGTCTTTTTTTGTTGATATTATCCTAACTATTGAGGTGATTCAAAAGGCCTACTCGTAGTAGTTCAATATCTGGTGACCGCTCTTGGAAAGCAGTTGATCGCGCTGGAACAGGGCAATATCAGCAGTCATCATATCTTTCACTAATGCGGCCAAATCATACTTTGGTTTCCAGTTCAGTTGGGTCATTGCTTTGGTGGGATCGCCAAGCAGCAAATCCACTTCCGTTGGCCGGAAATAACGCGGATCAATGGAAACGACTGCTTTCCCTACTTCTACCGGGAAGTCAGGATTCGTTGAACTCGCGACCGTTCCAACCTCAGCAACACCCTCGCCACTGAAGCTGAGTTCAACCCCAACTTCGGCAAACGACATCCGAACAAAATCGCGGACACTAGTCGTAACGCCGGTAGCAATCACGTAATCTTCGGGCTTATCCTGTTGCAGGATCAGGTACATTGCCTCCACGTAGTCTTTCGCATGCCCCCAGTCGCGCAGGGAGTCGAGGTTTCCCAGGTAAACTTTGTCCTGCAGCCCCAGCGCAATACGGGATACCGCCCGGGTAATTTTGCGGGTCACGAAGGTTTCTCCCCGTAGGGGTGATTCGTGGTTGAACAGAATCCCGTTGCAGGCGTACATGTTGTATGCTTCCCGGTAATTAACGGTAATCCAGTAGCCGTATAACTTGGCTACGGCATAGGGCGAACGCGGATAAAATGGCGTTGTCTCCGATTGGGCGTGGCCCTGTACCCCACCATATAGTTCAGATGTCGATGCCTGATAAATACGGGTTTTCTCTGTAAGCCCGAGCAGGCGAACGGCCTCCAGGATGCGCAGCGTTCCGATGCCATCAACCTGAGCCGTGTACTCCGGTTCATCGAAACTTACCCGCACATGGGACATAGCACCGAGGTTGTAAATTTCGTCGGGCTGAACTTCCTGGATGATACGGATGATATTGGTCGAATCGGATAAATCGCCGTAGTGAAGAATGAAATGTACGTTTTTTTCGTGCTGGTCTTCGTACATGTGGTCAATACGCTGCGTATTGAAGAGCGAACTCCGACGTTTGATCCCGTGAACTTCGTAACCTTTTTCCAACAGTAACTCGGCCAGATAGGCCCCATCCTGTCCGGTAATTCCGGTGATTAATGCTTTTTTCATGTATTTAAACAGGTCAATACCAATGCTTTGAATTCTCTTAACCGGGCAAAGTTAATGTATACCAATGAAATTCATAAACTACTTTATTAACAGGCTTCGTCGTATATCTACCTTGTCGGGTTGTAGCTGCGCCGATGCGATTAACCGGCGAATGGCCGAATAGTAGCGTTCTGCATCCAAACGACGCATAAAATCGCCGACTTTCAGTTTATAGGTTGGTTGATTGTAGCTTAGGTAAGGATTTAGTTCAGGAAAGTTTTGCGTGATCAGGAGCTTGGCATCTTCAACCTGCTGCCGTTGTGTTCCTACGTACACCTGAATGCGGTAACCGGGGGCGTAACGGATGGAGCGGTTTTCGGTGGCAAGCGTATCGAGCACCATGTCGAGCCTGCGGTTAACGTGCAATGCTTCAACGGGGGTCGTTGCTTTGCGGGTATCCGGTTTGCGGGGCGTCGTTGCAGGAGTCGATACGGGTACCGTTGGTCGATTACCTGCGGCTGGAGTAGGGGGTGCGGGGTTATAAACAGGCCGTACTGACGAAAGGTCCTCGTTATAACTGTTATAATCGACGGTGGCTGAACCACGACCTGACGATACAGAACGACTACCGGCACAACCACTAATAAATAGAACCGTGAGTAGTGAAAATCCGTACAATCTGCCAGACATAAGCATCATATAGTAACGTGCAAAAATAGTTGTTTTGCTCTAACAATGCGTCAATCTGTCGACGTAACTTACCCGGCCATTCCATATTTTGGTTAATTTTGGCTTTCATCGTCCATAAGATATGTTGACTATAGAAAGCCATGTATCACTCAAACCCTACAATACGTTTCACATTGATGCTGACGCGCGGTACTGGGTTGAGATTACGTGCGAAGAAGACATTGATACGTTACTCCAGCTAACCGAGTTTGTAGACACGCCCAAACTGATTCTGGGCGGAGGAAGTAACGTTCTTTTGTGCCACGATTTTGACGGTCTAGTCATCAACGTTAATATCCAGGGAATTGAGGTAATCCGGGAGGATGATGAACACATCTACGTAACCGCCGGCGCTGGGGTGAACTGGCATAAGTTGGTCCTGTTTTGCGTTGAGCACGGCTATGCTGGTATGGAGAATCTTGCCCTGATTCCGGGAACGGTGGGTGCAGCACCCATGCAGAACATTGGTGCCTATGGGGTTGAGTTGGAGCAGGTGTTCGAATCACTCACGGCGGTGCATATACAGACGGGCGAAAAACGGACTTTCTTACATGCAGACTGTGCGTTCGGTTACCGGGAAAGCGTCTTCAAACGTGCGTTGAAAGGGCAGTATATTATTACCCGCGTAACATTTCGGCTCAACAAGCAGCCTATCTTTCATACTCGCTACGGAGCCATTCGGGAAACACTGGCCGAAATGGGCGTATCGGATGATGAATTGTCCATTCGGGCAATCAGCGAAGCCGTTATCCGTATCCGGCGCAGCAAACTCCCTGACCCTGCTGAGATTGGCAATGCGGGGAGTTTTTTCAAAAACCCTGAAATTCCGAAACCGCAGTTCGATCGGCTAAAGGCACAATACCCGGCGTTGCCCGGGTATCCTATTGAGCAGGATTTAGTAAAAATACCGGCGGGATGGCTTATTGAACAGGCAGGGTGGAAAGGCTACCGAGCCGGCGACACAGGTGTTCACACAAAACAGGCGCTGGTATTGGTCAACTACGGCAATGCCACCGGAAACGACGTTATAACGCTCGCCAGGCAGGTGCAGCAGTCCGTACAGGAAACGTTCGGCGTCCAGATTACTCCGGAAGTGAATATCGTTTGAAAGTGATCAATCAAAAAGTCGTAGGGGGCTGACGCGTGTAATCAATACAGCAGCGTCAGCCCCCTCTACGATTTATCAATGTATTTATTCGAAGCAGAGCGACGCTGCACCCAGCAAACCGGCATCATTGCCAAGGGTAGCCCGTTTGATACTCAGGCCATTTTTGTAGTAATCATTAAGCCAGTAATCGAGGGTCTTGTGAACAGAAGGCATGATATAGTCGAAGGAGGCTGATAATCCGCCACCAATCAATACCTGTTTGATATCCAGGATTTTAATGAGGGCTGCTAGTCCTTCGCCCAGCATTTCGCCTACCTCACCCCAAATATGCAGGGCCAGCTCATCCCCTTCTGCGGCAGCAGCCACCAGGCCTGTTGTTGATATGTGCCCGTCATCAGGCAACATGGTTTCATTCTTAAAATTAACCCTTCGTTCGTTGGCCAGTTGTAGTAGTTCAACTTTGCCAATATTACGTTCCAGCACCCGACCATTACGCGACGGGATATGACCAGGTTCCATAGCGTTGCCATCGCCCCCCGTAAAAATCTTTTTATTGATAATGGCAGCCCCACCTATCCCTGTTCCGAGGGTAATGAAGATGTAGTTTTCCGTGATTTTTTCTTCGGCAAAATAATACTCTCCCAAAGCGGCTGCATTTGCATCGTTGGCCAGGAAAAATTGAGTGCCCGGGAAACGCTTAGTCAGTAAGTCAACCATAGGAATATCGTTGATTTCTGGGATAGCCGTAATTTCAAGCGGAATTGTTCGTTCACGATTGAGCATACCGGGAAGCCCGATGCCAACCTGCTTTATATCCTTATTGCTCAACAGTTGCAGCGAAACTGCATCGCCGAAGCGCTCAATGAAGTGGCCCGACTCACGCCAGCTAATTGTGTCATGGCTATAAAAGTTAGATATTTTGCCAGTGTTGGCATCGACAATACCCATTTTAACGTTCGTGCCGCCAACGTCAATACCCAGATACTCAACGGAAGCCATTCGTAGTTATAGTCAGTTTAATAATGAAATTGTACCAGTGCTCAGGAATAGTAAAGCTGGGCGCAAGATACAAAAGAGTCGGTAGTGAATTGTTATCACTACGCAACTGTGTGCGGGTAAATACGCTTAAATGTCGCCCAGTTGGGGGCGGATGAGGATTTCCTCCACTACGGCACTGGGAGAAAGTGAGTAGGCCCCCCATACGCTATCGGCTACGTCGCCAGGCTTTAGAAAGCGTTCTTCCGGCAAGTCGGTTCCTTCCCAGCTGGCTGTAAGCGTGGCGCCCGGTAAAACAGCTGTCACTTTCACATCGTGGGGTTTTAGCTCCTCACGCAGTACACGACTCATGCCTAACAGCGCAAATTTGGAGATGCAGTAAGAGCCGCCATTGGTGTAGGGGGTAATACTGGCCGTTGAACACATCATGAATATATGGCCCTGCCTACGGGTAATCATGCCATTGAGTAAGCCACGCGTCAGGTGGTAGGCACTACCCAAATTGGTGTTCATCACTACCTCGAATGTACCGTCCGCTTCATTCTGAATCTGGCCGGGCAAAAACACACCTGTATTGTTAACGAGTACGTCGATTGGCCGTTTCAGCGAATGAATATAGGTGAGCAATACATCAACTCCCGCACGGGTAGAGAGATCAGCCGCCACGGGGAATAGCGTATCCTGGGCTGGTATATCCTCAACGGAGCGGGCGCAGACAACAGCGTCAAACCCTTCGGCAATGAACCGGTCTACTATGGCGCGCCCGATACCTTTGGTGCCGCCTGTTACAATGATTAGGGGATTCATTCAATTAATGGTCTGTAGTTGTACCAATCCAAATGGATTGCCTTCTTCCTGGAGCGCAAGTTACATCAGAAACCATTCTATCTTTCCGGGGGTTCTTCCCAAGGACTGTCATATACTGTGTGTTGGAGGTGGTCCGTCCGTTTCGCTACTCAGTTTATGTCAAGATTAGGCAATTACTTTCTTTTTCTAGGTACGCTCTTCCGCAATCGGGAGAAAATTGGGGTTTATTTGAAACTTATCCTGGACGAATGTACCTCCATTGGTGTCGGCTCTATTTTTATCGTCGCCCTGGTCAATACGTTTATTGGAGCCGTTACCTGCGTACAAACGGCCTACAACCTGACCAATCCCTTCGTTCCCAAAAATATTATTGCGCTAATTGTACGGGACAGCTCCATTCTGGAACTGGCACCAACGTTGTCCTGCATCGTTCTGGCGGGAAAAGTAGGCTCCAACATTGCCAGTGAACTAGGTACCATGCGCATTACCGAGCAGGTCGATGCACTCGAGGTGATGGGAATTAATTCCAGTTCCTACCTCATCTTACCCAAGGTGGTTGCATCTGTTCTTATGTTTCCGTTGCTGGTCATTATGGCGGGTTTCCTGGCCATTCTGGGTGGTTATATCGCCGGTACGCTGGCAGGAGTCATCACGCCGGAAGAGTACGTATCGGGCTTGCGGTACGAGTACAAGCCGTTTGGCGTTGTATTTGCGCTGATTAAAACGGTGGTGTTTGCCTTTCTGGTCTCAACGATTTCTGCTTACCAGGGCTACCGGGTGCGGGGTGGGGCGCTGGAAGTTGGGGCTGCGTCCACAGCGGCCGTAACCAACAGTTGCATTGCTATCGTAGCCGCTGACTTCGTTCTGACGCAAATGTTACTGACTTAATGTTGAATGAATGATAGCATGAGTGAACCGACAAGGCACAAGTCGGTTACTGGTCTACGCTATTATTCACTCATTCCATCATTCACTCACTGAGTATGATTGCGATTAAAAATATATCAAAAGCCTTCGACGATCGTCAAATTCTGATGGGTATCGAAGGGGAATTTCAACCCGGCGAAACGAGCCTGATTATTGGGGGTAGCGGTACGGGAAAAAGTGTTTTGCTGAAGTGCATGATTGGCCTGGTCAAACCGGACTCCGGTGAGGTAATGTACGACGGTCGAAACTTCCTGACCAGCTCGCTGAACGACCAAAAGGCCATCCGGCGGGAGATGGGGGTCTTATTTCAGGGATCGGCTCTGTTCGATTCCAAGTCGGTGCTGGATAATGTTCGGTTTCCGCTTGATATGCTCACCGACCAGCCGGAGCAGGAAAAAGTGGACCGGGCCATGGAATGCCTGAAACGGGTTGGGTTGGAAAAAGCCCGGGATTCTATGCCCTCTGAGATCAGTGGTGGGATGAAAAAGCGCGTCGGTATCGCCCGTGCCATCGTGCTAAATCCCAAGTATTTGTTCTGCGATGAGCCCAACTCCGGACTTGACCCCTTAACGTCGGCCAAAATTGACGAACTGATTGCTGAGATTACCGAGGAGTTTCAGATCACGACCATTGTGATTACCCACGACATGAATTCGATGATGGAGATTGGGGAGAAAATCATGTTTCTCTACAAGGGTAAAAAACTCTGGGAGGGTAACAGCGGTACCCTGACCCACTCCAGTATAGACGAACTGAATGAGTTTATCAATGCTAATAAGCTCATTCGGGAAATGGAAAAATAAAGGGCTAAAAACGCCAGCGTGCCTGAATCTTCACCTCCGTCTTGTGCGGAGCCGCAACCTGGTCGAGGTCGGAACCAACGGTGGTTTGATTGGTGAGATCAGTTCTGGCCCAGCGTACCCACACATCCAGTTGTTGACTCAGTCTGTATTGCGCCAGTAAATAATGGCGGATACCGTGATTGAAATACGCCGGAAAAGAGAACGCGTATAGCACATCCCGCTCGTACACATACTGCCTGCTGTCATAATCGTCCGTACCAAACAACGCAACCCGTCCGCTCAAACTCAGTCGCCGATAATCGAGGGTTGCATCCTGGACCAGCGCAAATCCCCGGGAAGCCGATTGGCCGGCATACCTGAAACTGCCCCACTGTACCCGCGAACGCAGGGATAAACCCGGTACGAGCTTATATTCTGCATTGAGTGCGTAGCTGCGACGAGTGGTGCCAACCACATCTTTAACCTTACCGATGGTAAGATTCTTCTCTTTGTGCTCTTCGTGATAAACTGCGTAAAAGGCCGTTTGGCGGTTAGGTGTATAACGGCCCTGCAGCAAGTAATCGAACCCGCCGGATGGTTTGTCAACCAGATACTTCAGCCACGGAAAGCGGTAGAAGTCAATAAAGCCACCCACTGTCACTTTCCGGTAAACAGTGTATTTCAGGCCCAGATAAGCCCCCGACTCGTTGTTGTTCCGGCTTCCTTCGCTGAAGGCATTTCCGTAAAAACTGTGAAAGTTTCGTTCGTAATGGCGGAGGAGGAGGGCTATATCTACTTTTTTAGTCAAACTGGCCAAAGCACCTGCCACCGCACCCACACCCCCCGAATTGGTGGCGGAGCCACTACTACGGGCTACCTCGCCAAACAGATTCCAGTTGTGCCAGATGTAGCTGCCATGTACACCCGCAATGAGATTTTGCCTTCCGCTGAAATCGTATTGATTGTAGGCCAGATTCCGCTTCTGAAAGTAGTTGCTGAAGGTGGTTTGCAGCACCGTAAAACCAAGCTGAAACTGGTTCCGGTTGTGGTAGAGAACATGAGCACCCAGATTAGTTTCGAGTAAACTTCCCTGGTCGTCAATCTCTGATTTCGTCCGGTGAAGGCCGGAGGTTTGCAGTGAGCTGAACAGGGTCCGGTTACCCAAGCTGTCCGGTACAATATTCGCATCGCGGTGGTTGCGGGAGGCCATGAGCGTGATGTCCAGCGACTTGTGCAGGGCGTACGTTGCCGTTGCCCCCCGAAAGTAGCCGTATTCGGTCAGTGAAGTGTAGGGCCGGGCACCCAGGGTGGGACGACGAACGGTCTGCACTGTTTCGGCACTTTTGCCTAGTACAAAGCCCGCCGATAGAACCAGTCCCTGCCCGATTTGCAGTTGATAGTCGCCCAACAGGATGTTCCGCCAGCGACCCCGGTTCTGAACCTGAGCATGAAAGGAAACATAATCTGCCCCGTATCGATTGGCCGAAGGGTTCCAGTTTAGCTGTTCGCCGGGGTCTTTTTCCACCGTTAGCCCGATGCTGAAAGCGCGCGGCCGACTGTAGCGATAGCGGGCGTACCACTGGCCGGCGTCGCCGAGGTACCGCGTTGGCAGGTTCCCCTTCTTGTCTGGTATGGCTTCGGAAAACCCCTTCTGAACTTCGGCTACCCGCTCGTAGCGCACAATCAGGTAATTGTCCGTTGGGGTGGGTAAAGTACCAAACAAACCCGGCGTTCCGGTAACCGTTACGAAAGGTAGCAATCGCCGAATCGTGGGTAAATCAAAGCCGGGCACCGCCTGTAGTTCGTAGATAGACAGTAAATCACCCAATTCTGTACGATAGCTCGCCAAATTGCTTAGCTGACGTTCGGTGAGGAGATAGGTAGCTTCCAACTCTTCCCGACTTGCCCTGTTCAGGTCAAGCGGACTGGCGTAAAGCTGAGTCAGTGCATCATAAACGGCCTGGTAATCAATTCCCTCAGTTTGAACGGGAAACAGGTCTTGCAAATACTTACTGATATCGGCATCCCGACGCGGAAGCATACTCGTTTGTGACTGAGCCGCAAACGAGATAAAAAAGCCAGCCACCGTGAGCAGGTAAACCGTTCGCAAGACCTTTTCTGTTTAAATGATGTAGCCGCCTACCGGGAGCGGTTGAGTGTGCTACTGCTAGTAGGCGGCTATTGGACGGAATCATCGCCAAAAGGATACCACGAACGATAAAAAAGTTGTCGAAAGCGGGAGCTAAGAGAATCGGCGTTTTAAAATCTCAACCAGTTCACTGACTTCATCACTGCTCATATCCCATAAGTATTGAGAGGCATAGCGGTAAGAAACCAGGTCGAGTGCCTGCCCGTAGTTATCCAGAGTATCAATTTCTTCAACGGCCTGATTATAAGCACTTGAATTGCCGTTGAAAAGCTGATTGATAAACCGAAACTTCTGATTCAGGGAAATGCTTCGGGCAATACTCTCAATGGGTGCCCGGTGGAATTTTTCGGCAACCGTATCGCCATCTAAAGCGGTAGTTTCCCGTAACGTATCGTTGAGCACGGGGGGGGTATCAACCACCGCAATAGGCCGGGCTGTTTCCTCCACAACCGGCTGCGAAATGGCCCCGGTCTCTAACTGCGACGGCTGGCTGATAGGAGCAACCGGCTCCGGCCCGGAGTGACCGCCCAAAAATTTTGCGCCCGTAACGCCGGCGCTTTCTTCTTTCGGATAAGCGGGGGCTACATCAGTTTTGGGAGCCACAACTTGCATGGTGGCTGAGGCTGTTGATTCTACGACCAGGGGAGCGGGTGGAACGGCGGATTCAACCGCAGCATCGAAAAAAGAACGTGCCGGAGGGGCCGGAATATTGTCGGGTACATGACTCCGCAACAGGGCCGACACATCCATCGGGAGTTTCTCCGAAAACAGCGCAACGTACTTGTCGTAGTGCTCTAGTTCGTGGCCTTTCTGCGTAAGGGCTTCATCCAGATAAATAAGCGCCTGATTTACATAAACAAACGGCTTGCCGTTGGTACGTTGCGTAATATGGGTCGGGATAAACTGATTTATTTTTGTGTACCGCGTTATTTGGCGGAGTGCTTCAATCGTTACCGTAAAATCGGGCTGGCTGCGAAGTACATCGTCAAAGTAAGCCCGTGGATCAAATAGTAAGGTGATGGTACGGCGGGTGGCGTCAGCCAGCAGGGGCTCCAGGTGTTCGCGACGAACAGAAATGTACTGGGACACCACATTCATGAAGCTTTGTAAGGATTCCTGTACTTCGGCGGCTGTAAAATCAAAATAAGGACTGCGGAATTTTGATGTATCCGCTTGCCACTTATCCGATAAGTTACTGATAATAAGAAAATTAATTTGATTAATAGGGGTAAGCGCCATCAGCTGCTGCCCATTCATGGCTGTGTGCTGCTGATAAAAATCAGCCGCAATCCGACGGGCGTAGGACTTACTGTATTCGGTAAGAGCGTTGGCGTTAAACTTGTTCGACATCAGGAAAAGCCTTTGTTTTGTAAAGATAAAGTTTTCGGTCGCAAACTCATTTTGGGTTTTTAAATAAAGTTCAAAAAAGTGAGGATGCCTGCTGGCTGGGCAATAAGTGGCAAAGAGAACCTATTGAATGGGTTTTAAAAAGACGCAACTACGTAATGTTTATTGAACCTACACGACGGCGTGAACCAATTCATCTTCGAACGGGCTGGATCGAGGTGATTTGCGGATCGATGTTCTCCGGAAAAACGGAAGAACTGATCCGGCGACTCACCCGTGCCCGGATTGCCAAACTCAATATCCAGATTTTTAAACCCGCTCTGGATACCCGCTACCACCACGAAAATATTGTCTCGCACTCCGACCTGGCTATTCCATCAACACCTGTACAAACAGCGAGCCAGATACTACCACTGGCGGGTGATTGCGATGTAGTAGGTATTGATGAAGCCCAGTTTTTTGATGGCGACATCCTTACTGTTTGTATTGGTCTGGCTAATCAGGGTAAACGGGTTATTGTAGCAGGGCTGGATATGGATTTCGCCGGAAATCCCTTTGGATGTATACCTCAACTCATGAGCGTTGCCGAATATGTAACCAAAGTTCATGCCATATGCATCGTTTGTGGCGATCTGGCCCAGTACTCCTACCGGCTTGTACCGTCGAACGAACGGGTTCTGCTGGGTGAAACGGAAAGCTATGAGGCCCGCTGCCGACGATGCTTTAACCTCGGTGAGAATGCGGGCCGAAAGGAATGGGTGTACGAGACTATTACAGATGATGAGGTGTAGTCTGCGCGACACCATCTTTCAACACGGGAATAGCACACTGTTCTTGCTTGTCTACCTGTTAATCTGCCTTCATACTGCTGCATTTTCTCAAATTGGCAGTTGGCAAACGCATGTCAGCTATCAGTCTGGTCAGTCGGTAGCGGTAGTGGGCGACAAGGTTTATACCGCTACTCAGAACGGATTTTTTTACTACGATAAAAACACCGGTGAAACCACCGTGCTCAGCAAAACGGATGGGCTGAGTGACGTGGGTGTTACCCGAATCCTGTACCTGGCCGACCAGAAGAAAATCTTGATCGCCTACCAGACTGGTAATCTGGATTTTCTGTTGGTTACAGAAAGGGGTGAACCCAACGGGGTAAGTAACGTAAATACGATTGCAGCGGCATCGAACCTGCCTGGTGTGCGGACCATCAATCACCTGAACCGGGTTAACAACACAGTATACCTCAGTACTGCATTTGGTGTAGTAGTGCTGGACATCACAAAGAATGAAGTACGGGATACATACCTCAGCAGAAGGCTCGACGGGTTACCGTTGGCTATTTTTCAAACGACCGTAACGGCGGATAGTCTGTATGCACTTACAAACGCCTTGCAGCCGTCTGATTTGGTCAATCAACTACAGTCCATACGCTTCGCTGCCAACGTAAACATTGCCGACCCGGCCAACTGGAAACCAGTGACTAAACCGGGTTCGC
This sequence comes from uncultured Cytophagales bacterium, assembly GCA_963782245.1. Classification (GTDB taxonomy): domain Bacteria; phylum Bacteroidota; class Bacteroidia; order Cytophagales; family Spirosomataceae; genus Spirosoma. The sequence continues at coordinate 328,365 of CAWAJC010000029.1, read as the reverse complement.
GTACTGGTACAGCCATTGAATCAATCATTACCAACCAGGGACGGCTGGCAGTAACAGTACCGGGTACCGGAGTGTACGAACAACAGAATGGCCAGTGGACATTAACCAGACCACTATCAACCACACTGATTCGCCAGTTTTCAGCTACAAACGGCCCTATTCTGGCTACCGATAAATTGGTCATGTTGCCGGGTAGCGGGTCATTTTCCGGGCCTCTATTGACCAACCCCCGTGAGGTAGTAGCTGACGGCGGCATGGTGTGGGTTGCCGATGGTAAAAATGGTCTGTTGCTGGGTAGTGGTGGTGCATTCCAGCGTATCGCTCCCGATGGCCCCACCCAAGATTCATTTGCGGGGCTATACACCTACCCACAAACGCTGGTTCCTTTGGCAGCCCGTCGAAACGCTGACGTACCAGGCTCTTTTGAGTTATTCTCCGTGCCCGCCGGGCGATGGAGCCGGTTTGACCTGACGTCCGCAAGTTTTAACTCGGCGGCCTATCTGCCTGCGGAACAACGTTTGTACCTGGGCAGTTTTGGAAGCGGCTTGTGGAGTCAAATCGAAGGGCAAATGCCTGCGGTGGTTACACTACCAGTCACGATAAGTCCACTGATTACTGGTTTAGCCCCGGATAACGATGGACAGTTGTGGATAACCACTGGCCAAACGAACACTCAGCGGACTTCGCTGCACCTGCGTCAGGCAGACGGTCAATTTAAATCATTTCCTGTGGTTGGTCAGGTTGACATTATGCAGGTCGTTCCGGACGATAATGGTTTTTTGTGGCTCAGGCTCCCGCTGGGTAACGGCCTGATTGTGTTCGACCCATCAACCAACCGGGTGCGCTACCTAACAACGCAAACCGGACAGGGCAGTTTACCCACAAACAGCGTCCGCGCCCTGGCAAAAGATAGAAACGGTGCCATCTGGGTGGGGACAGATGCCGGCCCAACGGTATTTGATAATCCATACAGCGCGTTCGATGCTACGATTGATGCCCAGCCGCCCCGGCTGAATGGACGCCGGTTACTACCCAATGAGGTCATTACGGCCATTGCGGTAGATGGCGGAAACAGAAAATGGCTTAGTACCCGAAATGGTCTTTACCTTGTTTCACCGGATGGATCACAATTGCTGGAAACGTTCACTTCACAGAACAGTCCCTTACCCGTCAATACCGTGCAGGCATTGGCGATTGAGCCTGTCAGCGGGAAGCTATTCAGTCAAACCGGAACGGATACCCGTGCCTACGGATTGGTTTCCTACCAGGGCGTAGCCACCGAACCGGCCGAAGCACTAACTAGTCTTACAATTTTTCCCAATCCGGTTCGGCCTGGTTTTAGCGGAACCGTCGGCATCCGGGGTTTGACGGAAAATGCAACGGTCAAGATTCTGGATGCGGGAGGACAACTGGTGTACGAAACCCGGTCGCAGGGGGGGACGGCTACCTGGAACCTGATTGATTATAAAGGAAGACAGGCCCAAACCGGCATTTATCTGGTTGTTGTTATTACGGCCGACGGTGCAGAAGGGTTGAAGGGGAAATTAGCCGTAATACGGTAAATGCTCTTTCTGAACGTAACTTCTGTAGAATACTGGACAGCCTGGGAATACCCATTTGATGAATCAGGGCATTTTACCTAATTTTGACCAGTTTTCTGCCCTTTTATTCTGGCTCGTGAATTGGCCGGAAAAATAACAAAACGCAAACAACGCACTCAGCATGAGAGAAATACAGTTCCGCGAAGCCCTGCGGGAGGCAATGACGGAAGAAATGCGCCGGGACCCACTAGTCTATCTGATGGGCGAAGAAGTTGCCGAATACAACGGTGCTTACAAAGTTAGCCAGGGAATGCTGGACGAATTTGGACCGGAACGGGTCATTGATACCCCCATTGCCGAACTGGGTTTTGCCGGTATTGGCGTTGGTTCGGCCATCAATGGACTACGGCCCATCATTGAGTTTATGACGTTTAACTTTTCATTGGTTGCTATCGACCAGGTTATCAACTCAGCGGCCAAAATTATGTCGATGTCGGGCGGGCAGTACTCCTGTCCAATCGTATTTCGGGGGCCAACGGGTAATGCGGGTATGTTGTCATCTCAGCACTCACAAAACTTCGAGAACTGGTTTGCCAATACATCGGGTTTGAAAGTAGTTGTGCCCTCGAACCCATACGACGCCAAAGGCTTGCTTAAATCATGTATCCGCGACAATGACCCTGTCATTTTCATGGAGTCGGAACTGATGTATGGCGATAAAGGCCAGGTTCCGGAAGAGGAGTACTTAATCCCGATTGGTAAGGCTAACGTTGTTCGGGAAGGTAATGACGTAACGATTGTTTCGTTCGGTAAAATCATGAAAGTGGCCCTCGCTGCCGCCGATGAGTTAGCCAAAAATAATGTATCGGCCGAGGTAATCGACCTGCGCTCTGTTCGTCCAATTGACTATGCAACGATCATTAATTCGGTGAAGAAAACGAACCGGTGCGTCATTGTCGAGGAAGCCTGGCCATTGGCCGCCATTTCGTCGGAGCTGACGTACAACATTCAACGCAACGCGTTTGATTACCTGGACTCACCAGTGGTTCGGGTCAATAGCATGGATTTACCCCTGCCTTATGCGCCAACCTTAATTGAGGCTATTTTACCTAACGTAAAACGGACATTACAGGCGGTAGAAACCGTGATGTACAAGAAGTAACCGGTCTCCCAGGAGCGGTGATTCGTAAAAACAATCAGCCCGGTCGGTTTTAAAACCGACCGGGCTGATTGTTTTCGACTGGATAAAGAAGGGGAGAGGAAGACGCGCGAACCCACTTGCTGCTTCCTTATCACTCCTGTTCAATTGTCTCGCTGGCTAGCGTTGTCTGTAGTATTTCGGCCAGACGGTCTATTTCATCCACCGTATTGAATGCATGAATGCACAGCCGTAACCGTTCCTGCCCGGCTGGCACCGTTGGGCTCAAGATCGCCCGCACATCCAGCCCCGCCTGTTGAACCTGATGGGCCACCTGCCGGGCAAACTCATTGCCTGGTACTATCAAACACTGAATCGGGGACTCACTAGCTGTCCAGGTTGTGTCAGGTAACGAATGACGGATACGCTGTCGAAAATAGGTAAGCTGTTCCTGAAGCTGAACCTGCGTGTCGGGTTGAATCTGCCTGAATCGATGGGCACATTGAATGGATAGCAGACTATGGGCTGGCAAGGCCGTTGTGTAAATAAAAGTCCGGGCAAAATTGATAAGGTAATTTTGCAATACAGCTGACCCAACAACAGCCGCCCCGTGAACACCTAATGCTTTCCCGAACGTGTGAACTCTGGCCATTACCCGATCTTGCAAACCCATGGCAACGACTAATCCTTCGCCATTTGGCCCATAAAGCCCCGTTGCGTGGGCTTCATCCACTAGCAGAGCTGCCCCATACTGTTCGCAGAGATTGACCAGTTCCTGCAGCGGGGCCATGTCGCCATCCATGGAGTAGACAGACTCAACCGCAACAAACACCTGGCCCTTTTTTAATGACTCATGGGCCGTTTTAAGCTTGGCTTCCAGATCCCCCAAGTCATTATGCCGAAAACGATGGCGGGTTGCATAACTAAGGCGTGCTCCGTCAATCATGCTGGCATGAATTAATTCATCCGTCAGCAATGTATCACCGGCCCTCGGCAGGCAAGCCAGCAGGCCAATATTGGCATCGTATCCTGAATTAAAGACCAGGGCGGCTTCGGTCTGGTAAAATCGGGCTAATTCCCCTTCCAGCTCCTGGACCAACAGTGTCTGGCCCGCCAGGAGCCGTGAACCCGTTGCCCCATTATGAGTTCCTGGCTGATTGGCATGAGTCTCATGAATTAACTGTTTGAGGGCAAAGGAACGGGCAAATCCAAGATAATCATTTGAACAAAAATCAACTTTCTGATGGGCTGATTTTAACTGACGCAAGAGGCCGCTTTGCTGATGAGACGCTAATCGTTCTGATAAGATTTGGTCAATCGGACGCTTCATTGTAACCATAGAGACAAAGGTAAGAAGCTGCTCGATTTAAAATTTGGGTTGCAAAGCGTTAATCGTAACAACTTACAAATCAGGAATATGGACAGCTATTTTCAGTGCCTTCAATTTGTGGAATGTGTATAAGTGTATAGTTATCCACAATTTATTTGTGGATAACTATACCGGAATAGTAGGAATACTCAGAAATTCGGGTAGTTTGTATGCTTAGTGTATGTTTATTTTTTCAAATGGTATCAAAATCAGATAGATAGGACAATTTTTCCAACCTGGTTGCCCGAATCCATCTTCTGCATGGCTTGTTCGGTATCGGACAGGGGTACAACCGTATCAACCACAGGAATAAGTTGGTGGTCGGACACAAACGAGAGCATAGCGGTGAACTCGGCTGGTGTTCCCATAGTACTCCCAAAAATAGATAGTTGCTTGAAAAATACTTTTGGTGGTACAATATCGGTTATGTTACCCATAGTACTGCCAAAGAAAGCAATCCGTCCACCGGGCGCAGCCACATCAATTAATTTGGCAAATCCTGGCCCGCCTGCACTGTCGATAATAACATCGAAATAACCCCGGTTCCCGCCCGTTGTGTTGCCCGTTCCGGTCTGAGCTAGGAGTGCCTTATGCCAATCGGCCTGTCGGTAGTTAACCCCACCGGTAGCTCCCAGCTCTTTTGCTTTCTCGATCTTTTCATCCGAACCGGAGGTTACCCATACCTCTGCCCCGGCGGCTACTGCAAACTGCAAAGCAAATAATGCGGCTCCCCCACCGATACCAGTAATAAGTACTTTCTCAGCTATAGCAATGCCATCATTGCGTTTGTGTAGACCCGCCCGTGTCATCAGAGCCCGCCAGGCCGTTAGGCCGGCCAGGGGCAGTGCGGCTGCCTGCTCCATAGAAAGATGGTTCGGCCTGTGGTAAACAGAGTCGATAGGAATGCGTAAATATTCCGCGAATGTACCATTAGTGGGCATGCCCAGAATCTGAAAATCGGCACCGTAAAAGGCAGGATTAGGTCCCCAGTTCAACGCCGGGTTGATAATAACGGATTGTCCTTTCCAGGATGAATCGACCCCTTCGCCCGTTTCGGCTACCGTGCCTGCCCCGTCGGAGCCCAAAATGACGGGTAACCTGATACCGGGATACAGGCCTTTCTGAACGAAAACGTCGCGGTGGTTCAGGGCGGCTGCCTGGAGTTTTATGAGTACTTCGCCCGGCCCGATTGCTGGTTCATCTGCATCGACATACTGAACGGGTTGGTGGGTCTCGGCGAGCAGAATAGCTTTCATGGCGTATCTTTGGGGGTAAATTAATGAACGAATGATTCGGTTTTTCAATGAAGACGTGCCCTACAAGCTTGTTCGAAAGCAGCCAACGCGTCAGTGGCTTAAACGGCAGGCCGAAGGCGAAGGTTACACGGTTGGTGAATTAAACTATATTTTCTGTTCCGACGACTACATCCTGCAAGTCAATAAGGACTTTCTTGAGCACGACTACTATACAGACATTATCACCTTCGATCAGAGCGAGGAGGAAGGTGTATTGGCGGGCGATATTTTTATTAGTGTAGACCGAGTGGTCGATAATGCGGGGCAGTTGGGGGTACTACCCGAACAGGAAATGCGCCGGGTTCTGGCTCATGGCGTGCTGCACCTGTGTGGCTATGGAGACAAAAGCACTGAGGAGGCTACGCAGATGCGGGCAAAAGAAGAGGAGTGGCTAACTAATTTTTCTACTCCGCCACAGGCTTAGCCTGCCGTCAGGCCCCCATCCAATTGGAGCGTCTGCCCCGTAACGAATGTGTTTTCGGTGGAACAAAGCCATAGAATGGCTTGAGCAATTTCTTCCGGCTGCCCAAACCGCCCCATCGGAATCATCCGGCGCATCCGTTCCTCCATGGCGGGTGCCTGCTGAATTAACTCGTCTACCATGGCAGAGTGTGTATAAACGGGACAAACTGCGTTGACACGAATGCGTTGCCGGGCATACTCCAGTGCCGCCGTTTTGGTAAGACCAATCACCGCGTGTTTCGACGCACTATATGGTGCACCCATTGGCATGCCCCGTACGCCTGCAATACTGGACACGTTTACAATTCTCCCCCCCTCAGCCTGAGTCAGCATCTGTTGAATCTGGCACTGCATCCCATAAAATACGCCCCCAACATTGATGGCCATAATCTGGTCAAAGTCCGACTTAGTTTGTTCAGTCAAGCGGCCATACTTTCCACCTATACCTGCATTATTAATACCGATATCTAACTTCCCGTAGACGTCAATCGTTTGCCGGATGGCTGCTTCAATCTGCGTCGAAACGCCCACATCACAAGCAACAAACAGGGCGTTACCGCCCTGTCGGTGAATTTCTGAAACGACATCTGGTCCGCCGATCTGGTTAACGTCTGACACAACGACAGACGCACCCGCTTTAGCGAAAGCAAGGGCCGTTGCCCGGCCAATGCCTGATGCGGCACCGGTGATAAAAACAACCTGGTCAATAAAATCCGACATCGCAGAAAAGCTGGATAAGGTGGTACACGTGATTTTTAGGGCGTAACCTGATTGATGCGCAGGAGAATTAATGTGGACAACTACCAGCCTAACTCCTCAAGCTACTCAGCACCTTAAATAAGGATTTTTCGTCACACTGATTCCTCTATTTTTATAATGAATGATTGATATTACAGGCTGAAAGTAAGAACAACTCGAAATTTTAATGTTATAGGTAACTTAACTGATTAAAAGTGGGTTGGATTTTTCTAGTAAGTTTTTCGAGAGAAATGTCTATAGTTTACTAATAGCCAGTCATTTAGTGTACTCTTTAATTGGTATTATAACAGGTATTTAGTAAAAGTAAAATCTTTTTCCTTACACTGTTAGTATATATATAAACTTAGTTGCCAAATGACTAAGAGAAAACAAACTTCTTTGCTCAATGGAAAAAGTTACTAACCGACCCGATACGACATCCGCGGCCAGTCGCCGGTCGTTTCTTCGGGTAGCAGGAGCAGCCGCTGTTACTGGTGGATTGCTAACCGCCTGCTCTACTGCAGACGAGACATCTGTTCAACCAACTGGTAGTGCCCGTGCCGCTGGAGATGTCGTTACGCTCCCTACGGGGGACAATGGTATCCTTTCTTTTGCTTATGTACTGGAGCAACTGGAAGCTGCCTTCTACGAGATGGTTGTAGCAAGACCCTACATGGGCATGACTGCAAACCAAAGACAAATCCTTACGGATATTGGCGGCCACGAGATTATTCACCGCGAATTGTTCAAAGTAGCCGTAGGAAGCTTTGTACCAAACTTGACCTTTGATTTCTCTGGAATCGATTTCAATGACAAAGGTTCGGTATTACAGGCTGCTGCTGACTTCGAACTAGTTGGCGTAGGGGCTTACAATGGTGCTGGTAAGTACTTGAAAAATGCCGATTTCCTGGTACTCGCCGGAAAAATTGTATCGGTTGAGACTCGCCACCACTCTATTATCCGTGAATTGCAGTACCCTCGCTTGGATGCTTTTGCTGGTCCAACGATTGTTACTAGTGATACAGGCTTGCACAAGGCATACGAGCCAACGTTCGTATTACCTATCGCACAGAAATATATCAAAGAAACAATCAACGCAAGCGCATTAGTAGGCAGCCTCGCATAAACAACTCGACTCCAATGAACTTACAAAACATATTTAGCGAAATCGAGAAAGTGGACGGCGAGATTTTTGATCGCCTTGCACACGTCTCGCGTCGGGGCTTGTTTAGCTCACTGACGAAAAAAACCATTGCAGTAGCCGCTCCTACTATCATGGCCTCGGCCCTGAACAAATCGTACGGACAGGCTTTGCCACAAGGAGTGAAGGATGTACTCAACTTCGCCCTTGCACTGGAATATCTGGAGTTTACCTTCTATGATATTGCCAATAACCTGACGATGATCCCAACGATCTACAAGGAGGCTTTCGAGCTTATCCGCCGTCACGAGCAGGTACACGTTAAGTTGCTGAAATCAGTACTGGGTGCCGATGCTATTCCAATGCCTAAGTTTGATTTTTCGGCCAAAGGTACATTCAATGACACGTTCAGTAATTTCCAGACGTTTGCCGCTGTTGCTCAAACGTTCGAAGATACGGGCGTCCGGGCTTACAAAGGTCAGGCTCCTAACCTGATGGTAGCACCTGCTATTCTTCAGGTAGCTCTGCAGATTCACGCTACTGAAGCCGCTCACGCTGCCAACGTACGTCAACTGCGTGGACAGAAAGGGTGGATTACTGGTGGTACAGCTGCTATGCAGGGTCTTCCTGCCGTTGTAAACGCTAGCTATGCTGGTGAAGGCAATGTTGTGCAGGCCGGCGCTAATTTGGCCAACCTGCTGGTGGGCAATGCTGCTCTGAAAATTCCAATAACCAATGACATGGTGACGGAAGCGTTTGACGAGCCGCTAACCAAAGAGCAAGTGTTAGCTATTGTTGCTCCTTTCTTTGCTTGATAAAAGCAAGAAATCAATATAGTACACCATAAAGCGAAACGCCCCGTAGAAATTCTACGGGGCGTTTCGCTTTATGGTGTTTTTAGGCGTTCTACGACAAGCCAAAAGCAGACAGCGTTACGAATTCCTTGACCCTCGCCTGAATCTCCTCCTGCGTTAAATTCATGATGCGCTCGGCCCCAAATTTTTCGACGCAGAACGAAGCCATGGCCGAACCATATATAATGGCACGCTTCATGTTATCGAACGATATATCGTCTGTTTGAGCTAAGTAGCCGATAAAGCCACCTGCGAAGGTGTCGCCTGCTCCCGTTGGGTCAAAAACTTCCTCGAGGGGTAAGGCGGGCGCAAAAAAGATTCTATCTTCACTGAAGAGAAGTGCCCCGTGTTCTCCTTTTTTGATGATAACCGTTTTAGGGCCTAAGGCTTTAATTTTGGCCGCAGCCTTCACCAGCGAATATTCTTTCGTTAACTGCCGGGCTTCTTCGTCGTTGACAACCAGTACATCCACTAATTTCAGGAGACTCATCAAATCAGGATTGGCAATTTCAATCCACAGATTCATCGTATCCAGCACAATTAGTTTAGGCCGATTGTGTAGCCGCTCGACAACCATCTGCTGGATGGCAGGAGCTGTGTTACCCAGCATTAGGTACTGGCAGTCCTGATACGATTCTGGAATAATTGGGTCGAAGTTTTCCATAACGTTCAACTGCACCTCAACTGTGTCGCGGGTGTTCATGTCGTTATGGTATTTACCCGACCAGAAGAACGTTTTCTCCCCTTGTCTGATTTGCAATCCTTCGGTATCGACACCGTGCTGATTGAGATCGGCAATCATTGGTTGTGGAAAATCATCGCCCACTACGGCAACCAGGTTATTTTCTTTCGTGAAGTACGAGGCCGAAAGAGTGATGTAAGTAGCGGCACCACCAATAATTTTGTCGGTCTTGCCGAATGGGGTTTCCAGTGCGTCGAATGCTACGGAACCAACGGTTAATAAGCTCATTTTTGCTTGGTTTATAGGTCACGGCTTCATGGTTCATGCAAATAGACTCCCTGCATAAACCCTGAAGCCGTAGATTTATTTTCTTCGCCCGATAACCGGGCAACGTTTGAATGGTTGCGTTTCGTCGAAAAGTTTGCGGTAAGTGATGTGCGTTTTAACAATTTTTGATCCCAACTGACTGACAAAGCGCACCATGATCGGGTTGAAATCACCAACCCAGTTCATCTCCAGTTCAGTATATTGAAAGCTGGCGTTATGGTCGGCTTCGTGCGGCATCCGTAAGGCAATGGCTGCCTCAACGCCTTTCCCCTGGTGGTCCGGTGCTACGCCAAACACCACGCCAAAAGCTTTATGATTGGTTTTTAGCAGCATGTGCCACAGGAATTTTAACTTCCCCATCAAATCCAGTTTACCATTCACGTGCTTGAATACCTGATTCAGTTCGGGCAGGCACACAAAAAAGGCAACCGGCTCATCGAGGTAGTAAGCAAAGTAAATGATCTTTTCGTCGATGACCGGCTTGAGCTTATCCATTAACAACTGTGCCTGACCGGCCGACATTTCCTTTACGCCACTATGTCCTGCCCAGGCGGCATTGTAAATATGCCGAAACTGCTCGGCGGCTGCAGGCAGGTGTTTTTTATCAATTGTCCGAAATGTATAATCCGGATTTTCATAAATGCGTTTTGCCCGGTCTTTCACCGCCTGCGACATTTCCGTCAGTTTCGCCCAGGTTGTTGGAATACCAAACGTAAATTGTTTGAAGTAATCGTTGAAGCCGTACTGCTCAAAAAAAGGAATGTAATATGGCTTTGTATACGGCATGCAGTAGTTCGGCTCCCGGTCGAAACCATCCACCAGTAATCCCCACCACCGGTCGCGGTCACCGAAATTAATGGGGCCGTCCATTGCTTCCATGCCTCGGCTTTGCAGCCAGTTTTTTCCCGCGTCGAATAGACTGAAAGCGGCTGATTGGTTGTCAATACACTCAAAGAAACCGATACCACCCGTTGGCTGGTCGTTATCGAGATTGGCAATGGCGTGGTCAACAAAAGCCGCGATACGGCCAATGGTACCCCCTTTATCGTCCAGTAATAAGAACCGTATGCATTCACCGTGTTCAAATCGCTTGTTGCGTGCCGGGTCGAAAACTTCCTCCACGTCGGCATCAAGGGGGCGAATCCAGTTCGGATCGTTTCTATAGAGCCGAACGGGAAGCTGGATAAATTCTTTCTGATACTGAGCGCTTTCGCCTACTTCAACTAGCTGCATTATGGACCTGAAACGGGGCAAATCGGAAAACAAAAGGCGAATATAGCCAAAAGTGGCTGAGTCGCTTCCGTTAGCCTACCGTTTTACCCGCAACAATCCGTAACTTCGCCGGTATAAACAGGACCATTTCGGCCATGCTGACCAAGAGAGCCACCGTTTTATCTGCTTGTTGTTGCTGAGCAAGCGTACTCACACCACCACTACCACTCGGTAGTTCGTTTCCATCATTCGTTTCCTGAAACCCGTTACCGATCAATGCAACCACTTCATTTGTACAATACACTTTCCCGAAAAAAAGAACTTTTTGAACCGCTCAACCCACCTTACGTGGGTATGTATGTTTGCGGACCAACGGTGTATAACTACGTTCACCTTGGTAATGTCCGCACGTTTCTGACGTTTGATACGCTCTACCGCTACCTGACGTTTATTGGTTATAAGGTCCGCTACGTTCGTAACCTGACCGATGTGGGTCATCTGGTAGGCGATGGCGACGAGGGCGAGGATAAAATCGGGCGTATGGCTAAGCTGGAAAAGGTGGAGCCCATGGAGATTGTACAACGATTCACCAATGATTTTCACACGGTGATGGCTCAATTCAACACCATTCCGCCCAGTATTGAACCGACGGCTACCGGCCATATGGTTGAGCAAATTGAAGCGGTTCAGGCGTTACTGGCCAATGGGCTGGCTTATGAATCGAACGGCTCGGTTTATTTTGACATCGAAACATATAACAAGCGGGGGGGGCAGTACGGAAAGTTATCGGGCCGGATTCTGGACGACCTGCTGAATGAAACCCGGGAGCTGGATGGGCAGTCCGAAAAACGCAGCCCACTTGATTTTGCCCTCTGGAAAAATGCTTCTCCTGAACACATCATGCGCTGGAACTCGCCCTGGGGGGCAGGTTTTCCTGGCTGGCATCTGGAGTGTACCTGCATGAGTACCAAATATTTAGGTAAGCAATTTGACATTCACGGCGGGGGCATGGACTTGAAGTTTCCGCACCACGAATGCGAAATTGCTCAGGGAGACGGACTAACGGGTCATGACCCGGTTCGATACTGGATGCACTCGAACATGCTGACAGTCAATGGCCAGAAAATGTCGAAGTCGCTGGGTAATTCGTTTCTGCCAGCCGAATTGTTCTCGGGTTCTCACCACCTGCTCGAACAGGCATACAGCCCGATGACCGTTCGGTTTTTTATGCTTCAGTCGCATTATCGCAGCACGCTCGACTTTTCGAACGATGCGCTGAAAGCGGCTCAGAAAGGGTATCGCCGATTGGCGAATGGCTTGAGGATTAGTAAAAAATTGACTTATGCACCCACGTACGAAACGGCTCTTGATGAAACAAAGCAACAGGAAATTCGGCAGGCCGTCCAGCAATTTCACGAGGCCCTGAACGATGACCTTAATACGGCCGTTGGTATTGCCCAACTGTTTACCTTGCTGAAGTATATCAATATGCTTTATCTGAACCAGCTTCAGGCATCGGCTCTGGGCGAAGAGGTTTTTAATCTGCTCAACCAATCGTTCGCTACATTCATGCAGGAGGTACTGGGTTTGCTGGAAGAAGGAACCGACAAACAACCCGTACTGGAGGGGTTACTAACTCTTTACCGGGAATACAAGGATCAGAAGCAATACGACAAAGTAGATCAGATTCGTTCGTATTTCAAGGCGCAGGGGCTGGCTATCAAAGATATGAAACATCAAATTGACTGGGCTTACGAAGAGTAAAACAGCGACCAATTCTTGACAGTTAATGCTATCTAAATGACAAAATTCACTCTTTTTCTCGCGAGCCTAACGTTCGTTGTTCTTTCCTGCAAAGAGAAGCCTAAACAAAATGATGCCGGCCAGGCTGAGCAGGTAGCCACTGTTTCGGCTCCACTGTTCAATGCTGATTCAGCCTACGTTTACATTGAAAGACAGGTAAATTTTGGCCCACGTGTGCCCAATACGGCGGCCCATGTGCAAACGGGCAACTACATTGTCACTAAATTCAAACAGTTCGGCTGTACGGTAACGGAACAGAATTTTGTGGCTACTACCTGGGATGGTAAGAAATGGAATGCCCGAAATATTATTGCCAGCATTAACCCACAGGCAGCTAAACGCGTTTTTGTTTCCTCTCATTGGGATTCAAGACCCATTGCGGATAACGATACCCTACCGGCCAACCAAACGAAGCCCGTACCGGGTGCCAATGATGGCGCCAGTGGGGTGGGGGTGATGCTCGAATTGGCCCGGACAATCCAACAGTCCCAGTCGAATCCAACCATTGGCATTGATTTTATCTGTTTTGATGTTGAAGATTTAGGCAACAGTGATAAGGCTGCCAAGGATTACGAAAAAGAAAGTGGAACTATTGACTACCTGGGCTATGGGCTAGGGTCACGTTACTGGGCCAAGAATTTGCACAAGCCCGGTTATTCGGCGTACTACGGTATTCTATTGGATATGGTTGGTGGCAAAGGAGCTACGTTTCCTAAAGAGGGGTACTCTATGGAGGTGGCACCAACCGTTGTAAACAACGTCTGGCAAACGGCTAGTCGGTTAGGCTACAGCCAATATTTTGTCAATACGCCGGGTGGACAAATCACGGACGACCATATTGCGCCTACGACCATTGCCAAAATTCCAACCATCGATATCATTCAGATGAATTTGCAGACGGGTGGTTTTTTTCCAGCTCATCACACCCTGGCTGATGATATGAGAAACATTGACCGGTCAACCCTGAAAGCCGTCGGACAGACCCTATTACAGGTACTATACAATGAATAAATCGGAACCTCGAACCGGAGTGACCAAGAAGACCAGTGAGTTGAACCGTATCAGAACGAAGAGACAGACTGGAGGAACGGCGAAAATGCTTTTTCTTGCCGGTATTTTGTCTATCCTGTTCACCGGTTGTAATTCCACACCCGACCAGTTTGGCCAGCTTAACCTGAAGAAATGGCGGGACGATCGGGGCGGATGCAATGGTATCCGGGCCGCGCTTTTGCCGGCGTTCAGATCGGAGATACCAAACCTGAAAGGCAAGACGGCCAATACGATTGGGGACTTATTGGGCGGCCAGATATTAATCAGATTGCCGACCGAAATCAGAAATTTTACATCTACTTTCTCGAAAAAGGATCGCATTGCGATAAACCGGGCGTTAAATCGCAAAGCCGCTCAGTGGCACTGCGGATGAGTGCTATGGGGGTAGCTACCGAGATTACGTTTCAGAATGGATTACCCTGAGTACCGCTATCGGTAAAACTTCTTCCGCTCAATCATCTCTTCCACCGTTTCCGGCACCATGTACCGGATGGAACGATTCGCCCGAATGCTGTTTCGAATGAACGTGGCTGATATATCCAGCAATGGTGCTTCGACCAGGCGGACATTCGAGTGAGTTTTCAGTTCGCTTTCTTTGCTGCGAGGACGAGGATACACGTATAAGCCGTAGTAGTCAAGAATCTTATCGTAGTTCTTCCAGCCCGTAAACTGCTCCAGATTGTCCTCGCCCATAATGAGCCGAAAGGTGTGTTGCGGGTACTTTTCGCTGAGACGTGCTAACGTATCAATCGTATAACTGGGCTTAGGCATCGAGAACTCGATGTCGTTTGTTTTAAGGCGGCTATTATCAGCAATGGCTCGCTCTACCATATCGAGCCGGTCAAATTCGTGGAGCAGACTCTTCGTTTTCTTGAATGGATTTTGGGGAGATACCACAAACCAAACCTGTTCCAGATCGGTGTTGGTAGCCATCGTATTGGCAATGATTAAATGGCCAATGTGAATGGGATTGAAGGAACCAAAAAACAAGCCGATTTTCATGAGAGTACTAAACGAGGAGTTGGGGGCAGGGTGCTAGTATTCCCACGCCCGGAATCGTTAAATCAGGGTTGCTTTCGCTGGTACTTTATTTTCTTTAATAAAATTATTCACCAGCGTTTGCGCCTTTTTCAACGATTCATCCAGGTTATCGTTTAACAGAACCACATCAAAACGATTTTGAAAACTCATCTCAAAGTGAACTTTAAAAAGGCGTTTGGACAAACTCTCTTCCGTTTCAGAACCCCGGCCAATTAATCGTGCCCGGAGGGTTTCCTCATTGGGTACTTTTACGAAAACGGCTAATGCTTTGTCGCCGTAGAATTCTTTCAGTTTCAGTCCTCCCTGTACATCTACGTCGAACAGGACGTGTTTTCCACTATCCCAAAGACGCTGAATTTCTGATTTCAAGGTTCCGTAGAACGCACCGGTGTACACTTCTTCCCATTCAACAAACTCACCCTCGTCAATTTTCTGTTTAAAATCTTCGGGGGTCAGGAAGTAATAATCTTTCCCATTTTCTTCGGCACGTCCCCGGCGGTCGCGGGTGCAGGCTGAAATGGAAAAGCCGAGATTTGTATTCTCGGCCAGCAAATGCTTAACAATAGTAGTTTTTCCGGAACCAGAGGGAGCTGAAAAAATGATGAGTTTACCGTCCACAGTGGCGATGATTAAGTAAAAAAAAGCGGGGTAATCAGGGCTGCTAGTATAAGCTATACCCCAATTACCCCGATTGCTTGGACTCGTACTAACTAAAGCTCAGAATCCTGGATTTGATTGTTTCCACCAGTTGACCAGGGCAACATCTTTTTTCCATTCGTTTAGTCAACAGTTCCTTTACTTCCCGTTCAAGATTGTACATCTCAATACAGGGTTTGCAGGATTCTAGGTTGGCTTTTACTTTGGCCAGTTGCTGATCGGTAGCTTCTCCGTCCAAAATCAACTGAATCATCTTCAGGCAATCGGCCCGGTGATCGCATTTTTCTTTCATCTCTGGCTTTACGTTGGATGAAGATGATGTTGGCAATGAGGTTTGCATTGGAAAAGTTTAATTTATTCCAAGAATAATAATACCATTAAGTTATGAGCAGAACCAATTTAGACGTAGAAAAAGTTCGGTTTAGTCGCCATTTTCTTCTTTATAGCCCATTGACGATGCATAATCGCGCAATTTTTCTTTCAATAGGTTACGAGCACGGTGCAAACGGGAACGAACAGTACCAATTGGTATATCCAGAATCTTTGCCATTTCTTCATACGTAAATCCTTCAATATCGCAAAGGATGATTACCGTCCGAAAATCAACTGGCAATGAATTCAGCGCATTCGCCACTTCATCCCCAATTAAATCAGAAACAGATTCCGCCCGCAGGTCAACGGTATGTTCAGATTCGGCATCCTCAGAGTTATAGGTGGTTTCAACATCCTGATAATCTACTTTTGCCGGTTCTTTACTTTTTTTCCGATAATCGTTGATGAAGCTGTTCTTCAGAATGCGGAACAGCCACGCTTTGGCGTTAGTTCCTTGCTCAAATGACGAAATAAACCGAAAAGCTTTCAAATAGGTATCCTGAACGAGGTCATTAGCATCGTCCTCATCCATCGTTAGCCGAAAGGCAAAATTGTACATGGAGTCAATGTGAGGCATGAACTCCTTGTTGAATACCTGATACTTCTGCTCATCCGTATACCGGCGGGCAGGGGTTTCGTCCGGGGTCTGCTGAACAGCATCACCGGTAGGAAGCAATTGGTCGTCGTCGCGAGTTGGCGTATCTGACATAACTGGGTGTATGGTCGCCATAAAAGTAAGAGTAAATTGCCGTTTAGTGTCGGCCATTCGTAAGGAATTCGCGAATAAACCACATCAAATTCCTGATTTGTTGTCTAACTCGCTGCAAAAACCAATCCTTTGTTTAAAAATAAGGTTCAAAAATAACTGAGCATGACGAATTGGCAGTGAACGTTTACCAGCCTTCTCATGTTAAAGCCGACCTATCTGCTACCAAAAGCAGCAAATAGGTCGGCTTTACGCATCTTGTTACCTAATTAAACCGTGGTCTGCTTAAAATAACGTTTCAACCACGAGTCAGATGCCCGGATGTGCCAGCCTGTCAAAAACTCTGACTTTTTTGCTACCAATGTATTTAGTACTGTCGAATCAGGTGTGATAACGCCTTTTGCGATGGCACTTTTCAGCATAGGTAAAGCAAACGTTGAAACGGTTCCATCAGCTGAGCGAATGGCAGCTGAGCGGTCAAAAAAGTCAACGTTCAATTGCTGGCCAATTTGCCGTAGGGAATGCACAGAGGCATCAATCGAACAGCCACTGGGGAGGTTATAGCCTTCATCGACGCCAACTATAATAAATTGGTTGTCGATGACCTGCATGGACGATAATAACGGCTGCCCATGCGCAGCCCATTGATTCAGCGTAGGCTTTAGAGTATCCTCAATCGTTTTTATGTCACCCGCTGTCAGCGGGCGGTTAGCCTGATATACCCAAACGCGGGCCTGGTCTGGCAGTTGGTCGAAATCAATATACATGTTCAGTGGAAAGTGTACCGTGAGGGTACAGTAGAATCGTAACGATGTGTTGTTCCTTGCTCTTTATCAACGTCATAACCCTTGTTTCTGGGCGATGAGCTCCGAAATATCGTAAACACGCACTGTCTCCTCTTTGTTCTTGTTCTTGACGCCATCAGACATCATGGTCATACAAAATGGGCAGGCTACCGCGATGGTGTCTGCACCCGTGGCGAGTGCTTCTTCTACGCGCTCCACGTTTACATCTTTATTCCCCGGCTCCGGCTCTTTAAAGTACTGCCCTCCTCCGGCCCCGCAACAAAGGCCGTTAGCCCGGACGCGTTTCATCTCGACCAGGTCAGCATCCAAAGCTGCCAGTACATCGCGGGGGGCTTCGTACACTTTGTTGGCCCGGCCCAGGTAACACGAATCGTGGAATGTTATTTTCCTGCCTTTGAAAGACTCCCCGTCCTTTACTTTTATTCGGCCCTCATCAATAAGGCCCTGTAAGAATTGGGAGTGGTGAATAACGTCGTAGGTACCGCCCAGTTCGGGGTATTCATTCCTGAGTGTATTGAAACAGTGCGGGCAGGCTGTTACAATCTTTTTGACATTATAGCCATTCAATACCTGAATATTGGCCATCGCCTGCATCTGAAACAGGAACTCGTTTCCCGCCCGACGGGCCGGGTCGCCAGTGCATCCCTCCTCTGGTCCTAACACGGCAAACTTGATACCTACGTGGTTTAAAATGCGGACGAAGGCGATGGTTACCCGCTTGTATCGGTCGTCGAACGACCCGGCACAGCCAACCCAAAATAAAATTTCGGGTTCCTCGTTCGTTGTGGCCATTTCAGCCATTGTGGGTACGGTGTATGTTTTTTCTGTAGTCATTTCTCGGTTTGTTGTTAAGGACCTGTCGTTCGTAGTTAGCTTCTGCCCAAAAACTACCGACGACAAACTGCAAACTTATTTAACGTCATTTACCTGGTTTGCCCAGTTGAAGCGGTCACTGGGTGAAAATTTCCAGGGAGCCATATTGTTCTCAATGTTGCTGAACATGGCGTTCCAGGAAGCTGGAGCCTGCGATTCTTCCATGACCCGATACCGGCGCAACTGGAGAATAATATCCAGTGGATTAATGTTGATAGGGCAGGCGCTGATACAGGCCTGGCAGGTAGTACAGGCGTTTATTTCCTCCGCAGTAATGTAATCGCCAAGTAGTGATTTATCGTCCTTGTAGTCGTCTCCATTCGCCTGCCAGCCGCGCCGGATGTCTTCAAGCCGGTCGCGGGTGTCCATCATGATTTTCCGGGGGGATAATTTTTTGCCGGTAATATTAGCTGGACAGGCTGAAGTGCAGCGCCCGCACTCCGTGCAGCTATAGGCATTCATCAGGTTTATCCATTTCAGGTCGTACACGTCCTTTGCCCCAAAACGACCAATTTCGCCAGGCTGCTCTCCATTATCATTCGCCTGCGACCCATCAGCATCCGTGGTAAGCGGTAAGCCCAGGGCAAGTTGTACCTCCTTCGTAATTTCGGGCATGTTCTGCATCTCCCCCTTGGGTTGTAGGTCGGAGAAATAAACATTAGGAAAGCCCAGGGCAATGTGCAGGTGCTTGGAGTATGTCACATAAATGGCAAAGGCAAGAATGCCCAAAATATGGAGCCACCAGGCGGCTCGTTCGTAGGCTATCAGCGCATTATCGCTGAAGTTGGTGAAGAGCGGCTTCAGGTACTGGCTGAGCAGAAAATCAGGTACAATCCCGCGCAACTCGCCGTAATGCCCAACACCCCGGTCCTTCAAAACGCTGTCAGAGGCATTCCAGGTCAGGAAAGCAATCATCAGCAGGATTTCGGCGATAAGAATGATAGCGGCATCCATACGGGGCCATTCCGTCATTTCTCGGTGACGTTCCTGTTGGAACCGGGCGACCCGTGCTACAAACCGGCGGGTGAGAAATACCACACATACACTCAGAACACCAAAGGCCAGAAGTTCAAAAACATCAATCAAAACAGCATAAACGGGTGTGATATACGGTGCGAACAAGCGATGAGTTCCCAGAATCCCATCAAGTATTATCTCCAGAATTTCTATGTTGATAATGACGAAACCGGCATAAATAACGAAGTGCATCAGGCCAACCAACAGATTGGTGAACATCTTTTTCTGCCCGAAAGCTACCAATACCATTGTCTTTAAACGCTCATCGGCATGGTCATACCGGTTCTCCGCCCGTCCGAGTTTGATGGCGCGGGAAATAAGCCGGACGCGTTTACTAATATACCAGACGACAGCAGCTAATGCCGCGACGAATAAAATTTGCTGAATAATTTCCATTTACTTGATACGCTTAATTCAACTGATAATCAATAAAATAGATCAGTTGAAGGAGTGTTGTTAAAAAATAATCTAGTCCCTTTGTTGTAAGAAGATAAAAACGCCTTACTTTTGCACCCACGTTTTAGACGGTACCGCCGTTGCGGTGATGTAGCTCAGTTGGTAGAGCAAAGGACTGAAAATCCTTGTGTCGGCGGTTCGATTCCGTCCATCACCACCTCAGAGAATAGGGAGTTACGATTAAGCATCGTGGCTCCCTTTTTCGTTGGTACACCAATGACACACCGTTTGTAGTGCGAGTCTGCTTCATAACCGATTGAGTTATAATCCCTGGCATTGGCTACAGCTAATAAACTACTCGGCATCTTCGTCCGCTCCGACCAGGCTACAACAGCATGGGCTACTGCATAAAACGCATTCACCTGCGAATATAAGCACTTTCCTGTTACTATTATGCATGCATACTATACTGCTACCACCGCTGTATTGTTGTGAAGTTCCGAAGGTTCTTGAGAGGTAAATTCCTGGTTTGCCCCTATTGTTCGTGATTCTTAAAACTGGCAATACCCGTGTATAACAACCACGTATGTGGTAGCCACTGTTTACTGAGGTTGACGTCCTGTATACTGATAGCTTTGGGAACCAGTTTGTCAGAGCTGTTGAATGTAAGTCAACTTCCGTGATTCAATTGAAAAACGGGACCGTTCAATGAGCGATCCCGTTTATGAAAAAGTATCCGGATACTTACTACGGCTTTGGTGCTCCGGCCGATGAACTTCCGGCGGAGGGTGCGAGCGAATTAATCCAGGCGGCAATCTTTAATGCGTCGGCTTTGGGGACTTGCGGCATGGGAGGCATTTCGGTGGCGTAATCGGGCCAATTTTGCGGTTTGGGGTTGTAAATCAACTCAACGATCTGATCATTGGTGTATTTACGCTTGGCAACATCCGAAAAAGCGGGGCCAACCTGCCTTTTCTCGGCCTGGTGGCAGGCCGAACAGGTGTGGCGTGTCAGCAATCCTTTCACCTGTTCGTACGTTGGAGCCTTTGCCATTGTTATAGCCTGCCCTTCCACCAGCTTGGGTTTACCACCAGTTTTGGGAGTTTCCTTTTTGCCGGCTACCACGGGTACGGCTGCCGTTGATGTGGCGGCTGAATTGCGGGTACTCACCTCGCTCATCGCCAGTTTATCTCCTGTTGGAATGTTATTGAGGGTGTAGTACGCAATGGGATGAACGAGGGAGTAAGACCCTTCAACTCCCCGGACGCCCTCCAGCGTTAATTGGTGGATATAGTACTTCCGCAAATCACCAACAATCAAACGGGCTTTCATCCCATCGGCCGATACCTTAACCCCTTTAATGGGCAGGGCTTCTTTATTGATGGTTGGGCTACCGTAAACGGAGTGGTATTTATACAGAAAACTCTCTACCCGATAAGAGGCCAGGTCCTCGGCCGATTTCCGGTCGACAGGTTTGGTAAACTCAACCTCAAATCCGTCGGGCATAGCTTTTACCGTGCGTATCTCAAATGGCATGGCTCCATTCCAGGTCAGTCGCTGTAGGCCTTCGTTTGCTTCTCCGGCCGACCCCCATCCCCGGTTCGTTTCGCCCACAAATAGGGAACCATCCTGCGCAAATGCCATTCGTAATACGCCGGATTTGAACCCATTTCGAAATTCGATGGCTCCGCCCTGGTATTCACCATTTACTTTTTCCATGAATACCCGCGAAATTTTGCTCATGCCCTGGTCACCTATCAGCAATTGCCCGGCAAAAGGGCCGAACGCCCTCTGCGGAATCTCCACGATTTCGGAGTTCGAAATACCCAGAATACCGTGCGGCAACCAAACGGCGGGTACCTGAATGGCGGCACCCGGAAACTTATCTTTTAGGGTGTACAGGAGCGTTGACGTTTCGTTGACTACGTTTTCGGGTTTTATGGCCCGTCCATTTTCGTCCCGTCGTCGGCGTTCGTCGATCTGCGCGTTAAACTGCTCGGCGGTTAATTTGACCGGCGAGTTGGTCATGCCAGTCCACCGCAAACCGGCTGGATGCCCAACAAATGACCCCTTTTTAACGTGAACGATACCGCCCGAACCCATCCAGTCGCCCTGATTATCGGCGTAGAAAAGCTCGCCGTCAAAGATACCCAGCCCGGCGGGGGAGCGCATACCGGTTGCCCAGGGCTGCATGGTGCCGTTCTCGCTGATTTTCATGGTCCATCCGCGCCAGGGAACACGGCTCTCTCCCCGCCACCATTCCTCGTTCCCGAAGGCTACGTTGCCCGTTACAAAAAACTGACCGTCTGGGGCGATTTTCGGACCGAAACTATACTCATGGTAGTGCCCTGACAAAGGCCAGGCATAAATCGTCTCAAATACGTCGGCTTTCCCGTCCTGATTAGAGTCAACCATTTTCGTGAGTTCACCCCGCTGGGCACAATAAAAGGCACCATCCTTATAGGTCAGGCCCAATATCTCGTGCAATCCCGATGCAAACTTTCTAAAATAAGGACTGCGGCTGGTGGGGTTCTCTACAACCCAAACATCGCCCCGACGGGTGGCTACTCCCAGATTGCCATTGGGCAGTACGGTCAGACCGCCCACTTCGAGCAGGGTGCCTTCGGGGGCGGTTACTTTCAGAATCTTAAAAAAGTCTTCTTCTTTCGGCGATTCCTGCGCCCGCAGCAGGGTAACACTGGCTAGCGTGAAGAGGGCTGTTAGTAGTCTTTTCATATCAGAATAAAATTGAGTATATCACTTTTCCTTTCACCGGCACAATTAATTCCTGTCGTCCGTTGCTCTCACGGATGATGGCTTTAGCACCGCCCATATCATCAAGCCGGATGTATTCCTGACCGTCCACGAGATACATAGTATTATCCAGCGCACTGATGGTTGTCCCGCTGATGAGCCGGGCGTACAGGTTGCCGGATGGATTCTGAATGGTTACCTCCCGCTGAATGCCCTTGCCTTCGTCCAGCACCTGGATTTTATCGTCAACCGATGCATCGTAACTCTGGTAGCGAAACGTAGGGCGGTCACTTTCATCCAGTATGTACCCTTTTGGCCGATAGGCAGAACCGGTTGTATCAGCAGGCCAGTTAGCCTGGGGGGAAGGTAGTCGGCTTAGGAATAATACCGGAGTCCCCATCCGCTGTACCATCCCCGTAGGGCGGGACGATCCATCGCCCCGGTCGTGCCACATCGGCGTAGCATCCAGGAAGTTACCCCGCCAAACCTGCACCAGCGCGCCTTTGTCCAGGTCGTAGGTGTAATGAATCTGCGCCGGACTGCCTACTGAAATGGCATGGGT
The DNA here is from genome assembly GCA_963782245.1 of uncultured Cytophagales bacterium. Taxonomy (GTDB): domain Bacteria; phylum Bacteroidota; class Bacteroidia; order Cytophagales; family Spirosomataceae; genus Spirosoma. Next base: position 305,569 of record CAWAJC010000029.1, on the reverse strand, counting down.
TACCCGGTGTCTCCGGCCTGGCTGCCCCGGTGTCGTTTCGCCCGGAATATCCATAAAACTCCGGAGCAGGGTGTTCGTTTGTGCTTCTATCATAATGGGATCTACGGCATTCCCATTCCCACTACCGCCTTCACTTACGGCAAAGTCACGAATACCCGGCCCGCCAACGGTGAGGCCCACCGCAGGCTGTTCCCAATCGACAAATTTGCTGTAAAGCAGTTCAAAAGGCAGGTCGCCCCTGGGCAAGGTTACTTTGCCGCTGCCGTTCCTGCTGACTGATGCAATAACCGTCTGGTTGTTTACTTTCAGCATCCCTCCACCCCCCGGAACACCCAGGTTAAAGCGATATTCGCCGGGTTCGGCCACACGCATTGTGCCAGTGTAGCGAATGAGAAATTCGTTGGGAATTCGGCTTACCGATGCCGACAGTACTTTCGTTGCTCCTTCTGCTTCCGGCGCTTTTCCCCCGAATACGTAATCAGATTCCTTCTCATATTTTCCTCTGTAGACCGCATAATTCAGATTGAGTAGTTCGGGGCGGGGTTTGTCGTAGAGTATGTAGTGAATGTTACGGAAAGCAACAGCTCCATGATCACCCTGAAACAGGAGCGGACCAAGAGGTTTTTCGTCTTCAAAAGCGGCAGAACGGGTTGGGCCGGTCAGTTCAACGTTTTCGTGAATAACGACACCGTTCAGCTCAACCCGAATCATGCGGGCATTGTCGGTCTTCTGACCACCCGCATTGAAACGGGGAGCCTGAAAGGAGATTTTCAGGTGTTGCCACAAACCAGGGGCACGACTCGCATTCTGGCGGGCGGGGTGGCCTTCGTACCCTTTTTGTCCGTCGGGCCGCTTTTCATCCCAACGTTCATAAATGGAGCCATTATCTACTGTTTTAGGTCGGCGAACAGCCCAGCTGTCAAATAACTGCACCTCATATCGTCCCTGCAGGTATACACCGGAGTTCGATTGGGTGGCCATCAGGTAATCCAGCTCCAGGTCAAGGTCGCCGTGCTGGACGTTTGTCTGCAGATTGTATTTTTGGCCGAAGCTGGCATCGGCTGGTACATTGGCCAGTACTCCCGCACCTTTCTCGGTCAGGAGGGTATTTGCTTTACTAAGGTCGGTACGAACGCTTCCCACAATACGCCAGTTTGGCGTGGGAGAAACAAAAGCACTCAGGTCGTTAAGCTGAATGGTTGTACCGGGTACTGGCGTGGGTTGGGCCAGCCCCGGCAATGGTTTGGTCAGGGCAAAACTTACAGCCAGCAACCCACAGAAACAAGCCGAAACGGTGTTGGTTGTCATAGATTATATTGTCAGGTTTAACGGGTTAAAATTACATTTTTTATCGCTAAAAGACCGTCATTAGACATTTGCCTTATCTTTGGACGTTTTTACCAAGGAACGTATTAACCCGAATTAGTTCTTATGAGAAATCTTCATGTATCCCTGGCTGTGTGCGCGACTATTGCCAGCCTCACCTTGTCAAATCAGGTTATGGCTCAGCCAGAGCCGGGCAAACAAACGCCACAATCAACCGAAATATGGGAGCCCGTACCACCCGTTGTAACGCCGGGTACCGTATCGGCCAATACCAGCGGTATCACCCCTCCTTCTGACGCCATTGTACTTTTTGATGGCAAAAACACCGATGAATGGGTAGCGATTAAAGGCTACTCGCCGGCCAACTGGGAGAATACAAACGAAGGACCGCTTAAGTGGCCAGTAACCGATGGCGTTATGTATTCGACTAAAGGCTTCTCGGCCCGGTCGAAGAAGGAGTTCAACGACTTTCAACTGCACGTGGAATTCAAAACTCCCGAAAAAGTAGAAGGCAATGGGCAGGCGCGGGGTAACAGCGGTATCTTTTTGCAGGGCCGGTATGAATTGCAGGTGCTTGACAATTACAACAACCCGACATATGTAGATGGTATGGTAGGCTCGATTTACAAGCAGACTATTCCCCTGGTCAACCCGAGTCGCCCGCCGGGTCAATGGCAAACCTATGATATCGTTTATCAGTCTCCCCGGTTCAATAAAGCCGGTATGATGGTTGATTATGCCTACGTTACGGTATTGCTCAACGGGGTACTGGTAGAAAACCACGCTGCTATTCGTGGAACAACGGAGTACATTGGCTACCCCAAAGTACAGGCCCACGGTGCAGGACCAATTTTGTTGCAGGATCACGGAAATCCGGTTGGATTCCGGAATATATGGGTTCGACCCTTATGACTGCTCACCGCTCGTGAATACCGAAAAAGCCCCCGGCATTTACCGGGGGCTTTTTCGTATCATTGATGCGAATTGATTTTTCGCCTAAGTAAAATCGTTGTTCTATGCGACTACTATACTGTTTGCTTCTACTGGCTACCTTGTTCTTGACCGCCTGCTCCACTACGACCGTTTACATTGTTCGGCACGCCGAGAAAGTGAACGAAACCGATACAACAAACCTAACGTCGGCTGGATACGCACGGGCTGCGGCACTGGCCGATACGCTGGCTAACCGGGGTATCGACTCCATCTTTACGACGCCATACCGACGCACCCGCCAAACGGCGCAACCCCTTGCCACCCGACTGAATCTGCCGCTGGTGGATTACCCGGCAAAACCCACGGAGGCCATCGTTGCACGCCTTAACCGAATCCGGAATAAAACCGTTTTAGTGGTTGGTCACAGTAACACTATCCTGGAAATTGCCCGCGGGTTGGGTGCTACCCCAACTATGACGACAATCGAATCCGGTGATTTTGATAACTTGTTGCGGGTGACGCTTAAACATGGCCCGTTCCGCAGAACAGTCGACCTCTCACAGAAAACATATGGCCAGCCTACGCTGCCATAATAGGCTGATTAAGCAATTGTGTACTATAATTGTCCAACCAGCTCTTCGCACCAGGCAGCATTCCGAAATGGTAGATGTTAGGATGTTATTCCATTGTCTGAAGGCATGTACATGCTACAAATCACTACGTCAGGATCACGTCAATCTTAGCGGGGAATTGACTAAATTTACCAATAAGCACAGCATATTCCAATAAAAAGATGACTGTTACCTTAGCTGCACAGGATCAATTGGCCGGATTAATAGCCGATGCTATGCCGGAAAAAATTCTGTCCTTCAAGTTTTCGGCATCAATTCAGGAACGAATTGAGCAACTGACAGCCCTGAAAAAGGAAGGTGTGCTATCGGCTGCCGAACAGGATGAGTTAGACAAACACCTTACCTACGATCTGCTCATTGGCCTGGCAAAAGCTCGTGCTTTTCAGCGGCTCAACGCCTGATGGCCACGTATATATCTGAAAAGCTACGGCAGCAGATCAGTAGCCGGGCTGGGTATCGATGCGAGTATTGTCTTATTCCGGAACGTTTCCTCGCTACTTTCTTTCACATAGACCATATCCGTAGTCTTAAACATGGTGGGCAATCTACTTTCAATAATATGGCCTATGCCTGCCCACACTGCAATCAGCACAAGGGGAGTGATGTGGGGACATTTGTTGATATTGCTAATCCGTTTTTTCAACCCCCGTACTGATAGCTGGACTGAGCATTTTAGCGTTGTTTCCGGCGAAATTATACCCAAAACGCTCATTGGTACAGCTACAGTTACCATCCTGAATTTTAACCAGCCCGAACGGCTTGTTCTACGGCAGGAGCTTTCTCTGATCGGTCAATACCCTGGTTGATTACCCAGTCTATTCGGATTGGGTATGGTAATCTTCCTCCCATTTTTCTGCCCTCCCGACTTTAAGAGGAATCTCAAACTTGATTTTTACTCAACGTTGAGATTCCTCCCTGCGATTAGAATGACAGAAAGAGTAGTGAATAATCGGCCATCTGCAGGCTATTTTTTTAAGGCTGTGAGTTTTAAATAGGCAGTCTTTCTACTCTTGTCGGTCCACCCTTCTATCCCATACTCACCAGATTCGTAAAGCTTTTCGGCGTTTTGATACTCGTCATAGCTTACTTTCTTGCCATTAACGACGAAAATGCTGTAATCACGGCGAAAGTCAGCCTTGCTTCTGGCATCGACAGCACCCGGCTCCAGTTCAAAGTTGATTGGGATATTAAACCGCACATTGACGGGTTTGCCATTCTGACTACCCGGTTCCCAGCGGGGCATATTCTGCACTACCCGGATGGCTTCTTCATCAATGCCAAAACCCAAGCCTTTCAGGATTTTGACATCGCTTACTTCACCGGTTTTAGAAACAATGAAACTGAGGAACACACGCCCCTGAATGTTCGCCTTTTTTGCCGATGCTGGGTACTTCAGATTGTTCTGAATGTATGATCCTAATGCAGCCATGCCCCCTTTAAATTCGGGCTGCTGCTCCACAACGGTAAAGATTTCACCATCTACGTTGGCCTGTCGGGCCGGCTGGTTGTGCTCAAGGCTGGTTGTGCTGGTAGCCTGGGGTTGATCCTTATCGGGCTGGGTACACATAACCAGCAGGGCGGCCAGGGGCAGGGCTAGCACATAGCCAAGTAATGCCCGGCGAGGGGATTGGGTTTTCTGGAGCATGATGATACGTTGTTTAAGGGTTGATTTAGAGACGAAAGGGGTTGTAAGTGAAGTGAGGGGTACATCAAGCGCATAGGCGACCAACTGACGGGAATACGCTGGTTGCGCGCTGGCTATGCTGACCGTTTGTCCGGTGTTTGTGGTTTGATAAACGGCGGCCCGGTCGGCCAGAAACTCGTGAACTTCCTGCAGGGCGCGTTTGTAGAACCACAGCACCGGATTGAACCAGAAAAAAGCCTGTACCACTTCCAGAAAAAGCACATCCGATGTGTGCATCTGACGAATGTGGGCGGCTTCGTGGTGAATCAGTGCATCCGGTTCGGTCAGGCTATCGGCCTGGTTCAACACCAGATACCGCCCGAAGGAGAACGATGGACTAGCCGTATTGGGAAGCCGGATAAGGGTATAATCTGGTTTTTGTTCTGCCAGGCCGCTGTGAATCAGCCGAAATACGGCCCGGAGATTCAGCCCCAACCGAACGAACATGCCAATTATTCCAATCCCATAGAACAGCAAAACCCATTGCTCAGTCGTTAGCCCATCCGGCGCAGCCGGGTTGGACGCTCCGACCGAAAAGGATGGTAGTGTAATTGTGCCAACGGCTAATGCATTTGCTGTTTCGGTGGGTATTTCAATCAGGGGGAGTGTAAGCGATAGTAACACCGAAGCCAGTAAATACAAGCGGTTTAGTCCAAAAAACGTGTTTCGGCGGAGGAGTAACGCGTAGCAGCCGTAAAACAATAGCAGGTACAGGCTGGAAGTTAGGAGGTAGGGGAGCGTTATCATTTCCTCTTTGTGGTTACGATTACAACACCGTATTTCGCTTTGGGGCCGTAAGCAGCCGCTGCCGAGTTTTTCAGTACGGTTACACTCTCGATCCTATCTGGATTAAGTTTTCTAATGCCCCCGGTTTGTGCTTCAACTCCGTCAATGATGTAGAGTGGGTCTTCTCCAGGCAGCGCATTTCCTCGAATTTGGATTGATGTGTCCGGACTCCTAAGCGAATCGGGAAGTGGCATGATATAACGTTCCTGACTTCCCGTGCTGCTGTTACCATTGAGTCCAGTCGGTGTGGAATCAGGTTGAGTAGCTGGCGAAACCTGCCCCGACTTCTTGTCTTCAAATTTGTCGATTATAAACTGAATAGGCAGATTATACTGTACGGATATCGGCTTACCGTTTTGCTCACCGGGTTTCCAGTTAGGCATCTGGCTTACAACCCGCACAGCCTCTTCGTCGCACCCGAAGCCTATACCTTTCAATATACGTAACTCCCGAATTTCACCTGTTTCTGTTACCACAAATTGCACAAACACTTGGCCTGATACGTTCGCTTGTTTAGCCCGTTGCGGATAGCGTAGATTACGCATAAGGTACTGGTCTAAAGCCCCTATTCCCCCCGGAAATTCAGGCATTTGCTCTGCTGATGTAGGGCTACTAGTTGTATCATGGGATAAAGCTGTTGACGAGACAAGTGGCCCTTCATAAACAGTTATCGAAACTTGATTCAGTACAACAGCACGAGACATAACGATATCAATGGTTTCTTTACCTTTAACTGCTACTATTTGCGGTCTAAAGCCAATAAAACTTACAACCAGTGACGCACTTTTAGGTACATTGACCAGTGTGTACTTTCCTTCGACAGACGTTGACGTACCCTTTGACTCACCCTTTATAGCTACTTGGGCTCCCGGTAACGGCTTCCCATCTGCACCTAATACTTTGCCCGACACCGTAATCGTATCATCGTTAGCTTGAGTCACCACCGCCGTAATCCGTTCCCGTGACGTGGTCATGGCCAGCAGCCCGAACGCCAGGGGAAGCACCAGCATGTATTTTCCCAGTGCCCAGCGGGCCGTAGCCCTTTGGTGGAGCATCTGAATGCGGAGTTTGAGCAGGGAAGGGTTGAAAAAGCCGTTGGTCAGCGTGTTGGTTTGCAGGCCAAAGCTGTATTCGATCAGGAAACGGGCGTACGCAGTGGGTTGATGGGCTTGTTTGTCGGCTAGGAACTCGTGTACCTGCCGCAACAGCCGGTCGGTGAGCCAAAGTGTGGGAAAGGCCCAGAAAATAGCGCGCAAAACGGCCATGCCCACCACATCAGCACTATGCCACTGGCGAATGTGAATCAGTTCGTGCTGTAGAACAAGCGGATTACCTACATCAGCCGGATTGAACACCAAAAACCGGAAGAAGGAGAAGGTCGCTACGGTTGGGTCGTGGGGCTGAACCAGCACAAAACCATCGTTCATCTGCCGGGGCGACTGCCGAATCAGCCAAAGCAACCGGTAAATCCGAACGCCCAGCCGCAGTAGCAGGAACAAAGCTACCAGCCCGTACAGGACCGAACCCGTTTGCTCCCAATTCATACCGTTGGTAGGCAACACCTGGGCAACAGGAGCCGATACTATCGTTTCGGGCCGTGTAACGAGGGTTGTTGGTAGGGTTAGTCGCGGTACTATTTCGACTGCCTCCGATGGCAAATCAGCAAAGGGCAGTCCCAGCGACAGCACCGCCGACAGAAGGAGGTACGCCCGATTGAGGCTAAAAAAGGTATGCCGACGCAGGAGCAGCCAGTAACAACCCACAAACAGCAGGCCGTACAGATTGGCTTTCAGGAGGTAGTCGAATGCATTCATCAGTCTTTGTTTTTGTTAAGAAGGTTGATGATCTCGTCCGCTTCTTTCAGGCTGATGTTTTTGTCCTGCACAAAAAACGAGACCAGCTTCTTGAGGGAGTTATCGAAGTAATTGGCCATCAGTTGCTCAGTCTGGAAACGGCGGTACTCTTCCTCCGTAATGAGCGGGAAGTACTCGTGCGTTTTTCCGTAAGCTGTATAGCCAACCAGCTCCTTTTTCTCCAGAATGCGAATAATCGTTGAAACGGTATTGTAAGCTGGTTTGGGAAGTGGTAACTCGGCCAGAACGTCTTTGACGAACCCTTTTTTGAGTTGCCACAGTACCCGCATGATCTCTTCTTCTGCTTTGGTCAGTTCTCGTATTGGCATTGCCTTCTGTAGTATGTAAGATGGTAGAAAGGTATGACTAATGATTTAGTTTTACAACTAATATATTAGTTATTTTATTGAAATTTTTTTTGAGGAGGATAAAAAGTGCGTTGTGCTTGCCATTTCGACCGCGGGCTGGGCGACCCGTGCCTGGGAAATGACAAGGACAGAAGGATGAAAAGGAAGTGATTTTACAACTCGCCCCGAACGATTTTAGCCCCCGCCACCATGTTGGCCAGTTTTTGTTTGGCTGCCCAGCGGGCCGTTTGGCTCAGGCCGCAGTCGGGGGCAACAGCCAGTTTTTCGGCTGGCACGAAGGGCAGGCACTTGCGGATACGGTCGGCCACATCATCGGGGGTTTCGATGTAGTAGCTTTTTACGTCGATGACCCCCACCGCTACGTCGAACTTCTCGGCAAAGCGTTCCAGTAAATGCACCTCGGAGAAGTTCAGGATGGTCATTTCTGAGTGAAGTTCATCCACGGTCATATCCAGAAAATCGGGCAGCATGGGCGCAATCGTCTTTTTGCCTACCGAGCGGCCTTTGTAGTTCCCAAAGCACAGGTGCATCGAAAGTCGGGTTTTGCCTACACCCGGTGCCACCGTCCGGTTGAAAATATCCACAAATCGTTTCGTGTCTTCCCGGTAGGCATAGCACGACATGGAAGGTTCATCGACGCATATTTCGGGTACCCCCAATTCGACCAGGGTAGCGATTTCCTTATTGACCAGCGGCAGCAGCGCTTCTGTTACTTCCCAACGGTCTTTGTACAAAGTACCCGGCAGCAAGCGACCACTCAGCGTATATGGACCGGGAATAGAGACTTTCAATCCCTGTCCTTCGGGAGCGAGTCGTTTGAGCCGCAGGTATTCCTCTACTACACCCAATCCATTCGGGGCAGTTAGAGGCTCGATAATGTTGTGCTTACCCCGCTGGTCGTGGGCGGGGGGGCCAAACCGGCGTAATTCGGTTTCGTTATTCTGAATCCCGTTGATATAACCGTAAAACGACAGGTTGAAATCAAACCGCGTTTGCTCGCCATCAGTAATAACATCCAGACCAGCCGCTACCTGATCGTGAACGGAGGCAATCACGGCGTCTTCAATCATTTCATTGATGTCGGCCGGGCCAAACTGCGGAAGATTCTGACTGGAAAATTCGAGCCAGCCCGGAAACGGCATCGAGCCGACAACGGTGGTTTTGATGGGAGTAGGTTGCAAGTCAGTAGTGCGTTAGGGTGCTATGCACGAATCAATTTAGGGGCATCGACTCATTAGCTGTAATCGCTGATACGGGCAATTTTTCCGTCGCTGAAGGCGAAAATGGTTACGCCCCGCAATGACAGTGCTTCCCCGGCTTTTGCTCCGGTAGGTAAATCAACGGCCAGAATCGCATCGTAATCAATTTCGACGGCGGCTGTTCGGTCGCCCAACGTCATTGAACGAACCGTTTGCTGCCGGATTCGGAACATGCTTGTCGACTGCCGAGCCAGAGCCTCAAAGGCAGCTTTACCACTCGTTGTGCTGATTCCGTTCGTATTCGATACGTTTTCAAACACGATTACGTCGTGCAGCAGGGCCACCATGTCAGTAACATTCATGGCGTTGTAAGCGGTAATATACTGGCGAATTAAGGATTCCATTATCCGTGAGGTGACTACACGTTACACGCTGAGGAAAGAGGCCTGGTGGAGCTTATCTACTCAACAAGGTACTCCCACCACAGCATATCCTCTACCCGGTCGAATAGATTGAAGCCATTTTTTTCCAGCACTTTTTGAGACGCTACGTTCTGAGCTTCGGTGTCGGCCACGATTCGTTCAACCTGGGGTTGCTGCCTGGCCCAGTTAACCAGTCCCGCCACCATTTCGGTCATGTACCCTTGCCGTCGAAGGGTTGGATAAGTACCGTACCCAATCTCAATCGACCCCGTTTCGTCGGGCTCTCCCTTAAATTTTGCCTCAGCCACGAATTGCTGCTTCTCCCGGTCAATAGCCAGCCACATCGTATGATATAGGGGCTCCAGCGCAGGATCCTGCAAACGGGGTATGGTAAAATGAGTAACGATACTTCGGGTGGGTTCAACGGGCGTTCGGTGCCCTTTTTTTATGCCTATCGTCTGTTCCAGCCTGTAATTGTCGGTAATATACAGGCGCAGCTGGTCCAGCGAAAGCGGAATCAGGGTCAGGCGTGGCGTCTCAAGCATGGCGTAACCCTTTTCAGATTTGCCCCTCACTCACACTCCAGCCACCATCAACGGTGAGTACCTGCCCGGTGGCAAAGGCCGAGTAGTCGGACATGAAATATACAGCGGCTCCGTCCAGATCATCGGCCTGGCCAATGCGTCCCCCATCGAGTGGTTGCTTGGTTTTGGTGAATGCCATGATCGTATCATCCTCTGTGGCCCGCTGAGCCATGGGTGTTTCTACGAGGGCGGGTGCCAGCACGTTGACGCGGATGTTTTCGCTGGCGTAATAAGCGGCCACCGATTTGGTAAAGCCGATAACGCCTGATTTCATGGCGGCATAGGCGTGCGTGGCGAAGTACGTAGGGGAGGGGCTCGACCCCAGCACCGATCCCATGTTCAGAATGGTGCCGCCCCCGCCCTGCGCCCGAAAGGCCCGGACAGCCGCCTGATTCGATAGCATGAGCGATGTCAGATTCAGATTGACCGTGTAGTTCCAGCCATCGAGCGTAATATCGTGCAGAGGGCCATCCCCATGCCGCCGGCCACTACCCCCCGCTACGTGAAACAGTCCGTCGAAACCACCGAAAATCTGCTGGCAAAGCGCAATGGCTTTGGGTGCCGTTTGCGGGTCGGATGCATCACCCGACATGGCCAGGCCGTTACCTTCCAGCCGTTGCTCGGCAGCGGCACAACTTTCCGAGTTACGTCCGACTACTACAACCTGAGCGCCTTCCCGTACAAACGCCAGCGCGGCCGACAGGCCCATGCCCGTTGTACCACCAATGACAACAATCTTTTTATTTTCTAACCACATTGAGGTATCCAGACTTAGTTTAGTGTTGCAAGAAACGAAATAGACTGCTGAACGCCAACCCTTACTTCACTACTGTTTGGTTCATTTACTGGTTCACACCAAGAAACTGTCTTTTCTAGAAATCACACCACATCCCGTTCAATAATCTTTCCGCTGGCTTTCTCTTTCAAAATCAGTTTATTCCGGCCATCGTGGGTCATTTCCTGCTTGATGAGGTAGTGATCTGCATCGTATTCTACCAGCGTCGATTCGGGTTTCAGCCCTTCCTGTCCGCGCCAAACCGGTAGGTGTACAGGTTCCCATTGTTTAGTTTCGGCCGATTTGTAAGCCGCATCCAGCACGGCGTTTACGATATAGCCATCGTAGAACGTTTCGGCCGGTTCACGCCCTTCCTCCTGAGATTTGAACATGTCGGTAAACATGTGATTATAGCCGAGGTCGTTGACTTCATCACCGACGGGAAAGAGCCAGCCCGTGTTGGATTCGGCTTTTTCGGCCACGTAACCGGCCCCTACCCCCGTGGTGAACATTTCAAAGCCGGTACGGAGGAAGTTGTTGATCCAGATGGTGCCTTCGGTGCCCATCACTTCGTCGCGGAGGTCCATGCCGCCCCGGAACGTCCAGCTTACTTCAAACTGCCCGATAGCGCCGTTTTCGTACTTCACCAGCGCAATGGCGTGGTCTTCGGCGTCGATGGGTTTTACCTGCGTGGCCGCCCAGCACATCACTTCCACCGGCTTCACATCCTTACCGATAAAATTCCGGGAAATCTCTACGCAGTGGCAGCCCAAATCGAGCATGCAACCACCCCCCGCCTGTTCCTTATCCCAAAACCAGTCGGAGTGGGGGCCGGGGTGGGTTTCGCGGGATTTGGCCCATAAAATTCGACCTAAAGCGCCGTTTTTAACGCTTTCCATCGCTTTCAAGAATTTAGGTGTGTAGCACAAATCTTCCAGGTAACCGGCAAAAATGCCCGCTTCTTCGGCGGTCTTCATCATCCGAAAGGCTTCTTCTCCCGTACGGCCCAACGGCTTGGTACATACCACCGACTTCTTGTGTTTCGCACACAGGTTAACGGCCGTTTCGTGAATGTTGTTGGGCAGGGCGATGCAGACCATGTCGACATCGGGGTGGGCGATGACGGCTTCCATATCGGTGGAGGCAAGGTCGCAGCCGTAGTCGGCTTTAAACTTATCAGCGGTTTCCTGACGGCGGGCGTAGATGGCGGTTACTTTGTCGCGGCTGCGCTGGCCGTGAATGGATTCGGCATAGAAGCGGCCAATGAAGCCACCGCCGAGCATGGCAATACGTTGCATAGGGTAAGGGTTCTGTTTAGGGTTAATCCGTACTTTCGCACCGTTAAATATGAGAAATCTCTGTTGATTAGTCCGGGATATGCCCAATTTTTTTGACATTCATACCATTTTCTTTACGCTGTGGGATTACCCCATGAGCTACCTCGAATTTTTCGGGGTGGTAAGCGGTAGTATCGCCACCTGGCTGGCGGCCCGTGCCAATGTGCTGACGTGGCCCATTGCGGTAGGAAGTGTTTTCCTGTTTTTCTTTCTGTTCTACCAGGTGCAGCTCTACCCGGACATGTTTTTGCAGGTATTCTTCTTCATTACTTACCTGCAGGGCTGGTGGCGCTGGACCCACCCGGTAGCTCAGGAAGCAGACCAGCGTCGCGAACTCCGTATTACCCGCCTGACCGGTCAACCACTTTTTCTGACCCTTTTTGGTGGCGTAGCCAGCCACTGGTTTGCTGGGCATGTTTGCCCAGAATCTGCACACGTTATTCCCCGTCCTGTTCAACAAACCAAGCTCTTTTCCGTATCTGGATTCGTTTACGAGCGTGATGAGCATCATTGGCACGTTCATGATGATTCACAAAAAACTAGAGTGCTGGTGGGTCTGGCTGGTTATCGACTTAATCAGCACGTACATGTATTTTGTGAAAGGCGTAAAACTGGTTGGTATCGAATATGCTTTCTTCTGCCTGATTGCCATTCAGGGGCTGTGGCACTGGACCCGAGAGTACCGTTCATACCCAATGCAGCCAGGCGGAGACTATTAACTGTTCCAACGATTCCTAATAGTCGTAAGCGAAAACGGGCAACCATAAAATACGGGTTTTTTCTCTCTCTTCAACTGCTCTTTCTCTAGTCAAAGCCGAATGAGGCTGTACCCATCGTTGACATGCTGGCGGTTTCCTGGCGGCACGCTACCGATGGGAAGCCGCAGACAGTCCTGCCTGCCTGTTACCTACTCGTACTGCGGGTGAAAACGTGTTTATTTTCTTTGGCAATAACGGGAGGTTTGATAAGACCTGCGAACATACGGAACCAGTCGTGTGTGTTTTTCTGGGCTGTCGTAACGGCAAGTACAAACTTGCAGGGACCGGACCAGACTTATTGGGCTATGTATGTCACCCTCTATTGAACAACCCATGAACCTGGATTCGATTGATGCGAATCAACTGGTGTTGACCCGTACAGGACGGGTGAGTATGAGTTTGTCAGCGAGCAGCTAGCTTCCAATCAATAAGCAACGTCATCCATTCGCTACACTAACCAATCCTGTAATTATTCTGATTTACGCGGGATGAAATAGGATCTTTTTAAGATATGGAAGTATAAAACAAGATATATTAATTAGTATAATTTAAAGAAATTGAGCCTATAAAGAGCTGATAATTATGTTATTAACAATTTTGTATTATAACTTTGCGTTGAAAATCAAACAATGAACTTCTATGGCAGTTGCCAAACAATTCCTCAAAAGCAAGCCTCTTGCAAAAGTAACGTTCGAATTGACGGCCGAAGCCGTTAATGGTGCTAAAACGGTCGCTCTGGCCGGTGAGTTTAACAACTGGGATCCTTCTGCCCAGGTTTTGAAGAAGCAAAAAGACGGTTCGTACAAGACAACCGTTGAACTGCCAGTGGGTGGCGAGTACCAATACCGCTATGTTTTGGATGGCACGACATGGACCAACGACTGGACCGCCGACAAATACGTGGCCAGCGGTGTTTCAGGTGAAGAGAACTCCGTTGTTGTTCTCTAGGAAAGAAATTTAGTATGAAAAAGGGGTAATTGGCTGTCATTTTCGACGAGCCAATTACCCCTTTTTCTGTTTCTTAGCTGATACTCCCGTACGCCACGTCAGAATTACAAAGTGCTATACCGCGAAACTGTCCGACTCCTGATAGGCTTTGATCAGGGCCATTTCGCCCTCTTTGCCTTTCTGCGACTTACCGTGTTCCATGCCCAGGATATATTCCCGACCGGCAGCTTTCTGCTTTTCGTAGATGTGTTTGAATATGTTTTTATAATTGATCTCCCCCGTGGTGGGTTCATTCCGGCCCGGATTGTCGCCAATCTGGAAATAGCCAATTTCATCCCAGGCCCAGTTGATGTGCGGAATAATGTGGCCTTCGTTTTTTTGCATGTGGTAAATATCGAACAGAACCTTGCAGGATGGGCTGTTCACCGCCCGGCAGATTTCGTAGGTCTGATCGGATGTGCGCAAAAATAGGTTAGGGGTATCGCTCAATGGTTCCAGTACCATGGCCAGGCCAGCAGGTGCCAGAATATCGGCCCCACGGCGCAGGGCATCAATGACATGGCCCGTTTGAATGCCAATGGGTAAGTTACGCTCAAAATCGCCGGGCACAACGGTAGCAAACTTAGCGTTGCAACGCTTGGCCGTTTCAACCGCTTTCCGGCATCCATTCAAAAAGATCTCGATGTACTCGGGTTTGCCAGCAGCCAGCGTATTTTGCCCGTTGCCGCCTTTGTCGATTACAAAAACACCCATGGCCATCCCCAGTCGGGCCATTTCTTCGCCAATTTTCGATTGCAGGGCCGGATCGCGGCCCATCATGCCGTTATCTTCCAGAGCGGTAAACCCCATGTCGGCCATAAACTTAAGCTGGTCAATGGGGTCTTTACCGGCACTATTTTCAAACATACCAAAATGGGGGGCGTATTTGAGTTTAAAGTTATTTTTGGCAAGAGGAACTGCCGGTTCAGACCGACTACCTGCCAGGACTTCACCCGTAACCGCAGCACCAGCTAAAACTAGTCCAGCCGCTCCAAAGGTTGATTTTACAAAGTTGCGTCGTTGCATAATTGATTCATTGGACTGGTTTCTACCAGCGTTAGAAAAGGGTGTATTCTATTATTTCTTTTTTAAACTTGACAGATAATCGACCAGATCGACGATCTCCTGCGTACTCATGGCTTCCTGCAAACCGGATGGCATCATGGAAGAATCCAGTTCTTTCATCGACACGACATCGGCCATTTTGTAATTTTGAACTACCCCACCCGGAAATTTCATTTGCAAGTCCGTTTCCGTTTTGCTGGATACGATGCCCGTCGTGGAACTACCGTCTTTAAACTTTACTTCCCAGCCTTCGTAGCCAAAACTAATACCCGCATCGGGGTGCAAAATAGCCAGGTACTGTCCTTCTTTCGGCAGTTTGGAGCCTATTTCCGACAGTTTCGGGCCAAAATCCATGCCCTCGCCGTTTACCTGATGGCAGGTAGAGCAGTTGTTTTTAAACACGCTTAGTCCTTTCGATACATCGCCATTCATGGTCAGCAATTCATTCATACCGGGCAATTTTTTGCCCTCCGCATTTGGATTGCTGTCCAGGAAAGCAGCCGCTTCCTTCCGGATATTTTTACGCCAGGCACCACTTACACCCTGAACGGCGGAGACCTTGTAATCTCCTTTGATAGCACCGGATTTCAACAGGGCAATAACGAGGTCTTCTCCGTCGCTACTCCCGCCCAGCGAACGGGTTGCCTCTTTCCGCAGCAGAACGGGTCTGCTTTCATCCAGTGCAACCGTTTTCAGGATGTTAATGGACTCGGTGTTACCTACCCGGCGCAGGGCCATCAGCATGTTTTTAGCCGCATCCGGATCGCCCGAACCATCACGTGCGTTGATAACGTCCCACACCATGGCCTCTCCTTTTTGCTTGAGTAGCTGCCGGGCCGCGTCCCGTCCCATGCCATCTGTGGCTTTCGCCACGGCCAGTTTAAGCAGGTTTGCGTTTTCGGACGCTGGCTCAAAGCGCGTTACCAGCTCAACGTATTCGGGCGTTCCGTAAACCTCTTTCATTAACTTGGATAGGGCAGTAGCGGCTACGGGTGAATTTTTGACAAAATCCGGGTCGAGGTGGCGTAGGGCTAATTTGGTTACGTCGGTCGAATTACTGTTGGCCTGTAAAATACTGAGCAACGCCTTCGATTTTTCGGTGGCACCGGGGTTGAAATCAAACGCCCGGAAATACCGCAGTCGCTGGTTCAAATCAACAGAAGGATCACCGGCCAGTTTGGCCAGTAAAGGGACAGATTCCTTCGTTCGTGCCCGCCATACAATATCACGACCACCAGCATTGGCCAGTGGATCGTTGTTCATTTGCTTTACCCAGGCCGTGTAGATAACTATCCCAGTTGCTCTCGGCTCCAATGCCCAGCGCTTCCAGATACCAGCGGTCTTTCCCGTCGTATTGACTGGCCAACTGCGCCCACAAAGCCGGGGCTTCGGCAGATGACGCGCGGTGCAGCGCAATAGCACACTCCCGGCGCACTTGCGGGCTTTTGTCGTTGACAAGTTGCTTTACGTACGGGATAATATCTGTTTTGAGTTGGCGGGCTGCCCGGAGCGCGGTGATGCGCAAATCCGGGTTATCACTTTTCAGGGCTGCTTCCAGATATTTCGGGCCTTTGTCCAGCTTGCTCAATAGCCAGAGCGCGCGAGCCTGCATCCGGGAATCAGAAGACGATTTGTACAGTTTGGCCAGTGGCTTCTCGGCTTTTTTGCCCATGTCGTGTAATTTCTGCCAGCCCGCATACCGGATGGCCATGTTCGGGCTTTGCAGTGCATCAATCGCCCCGCTGGTGGTAGATACATCCACTTTTGGCATGGTGTACGGCGAATTCGGTGGGGACACCCGGTAGATACGCCCCCGATTCTGGTCACCGGCCTGATGGCCACCTACGCCGGGGTCGTACCAGTCGGCAATAATCAGCGAACCATCGGGTGCTACGCAGACATCGGCCGGCCGGAACCACTGGTCGCGGGCACCTTCCAGTACGTTAACGATGCTGGCCGTGTAGCCAGCGCCGTCTTTCTGTACCGGGTACGACCGTACTACGTTCGGGCCCGCGTCGCAGTGGATGATCTGATTCTGAAATACCTCAGGCAGCAGCTTGCCTTCGTACACGATAATACCCGTTGGTGAACCGGCTCCGGTCTGAAGCAGATTAGGCACTGCACCGGGATCGTTCAGGTGCCAGTGCCGACGGGGAATTTCGGGCTCTATGTTATCCCGGTTGGCCTGCCAGCCCGCGCCGGTCATCTCGTCCGTGTATCCGTAGTTGCCGTAGGGCATTACGTAATTGATCCGAACGCCCTTGTTGCCATCGTCATCATTATCCGACTGCCAGAGGGTACCGTAGGAGTCGACGGCTATTTCGTAATTATTCCGGAAATTCTGGGCCAGTAACTCCACGTTTTTCCCGCCCGGGTCGCAGCGGAATACCATTCCCTGCTTAAAATTCTGCTTGTTGATGGCTTTTCCGGTGGTGATGTCGATAACGGGCTGCCCATCTTTATCAAGAAGCTGTTTGCCCTCGTTGCCAAAGTTGAAGTACCACTTTCCATCCGGCCCGAAAACAAAGGTGTGCATGCCGTGGTCGTGCTGCTCACCGCCAATACCCGTAAAGAGCAGTTCTTTTTTATCGGCTTTGTCGTCGCCATCTTCATCCGTCAATATCCACACGTTCGGGCTGTCAGACACGATGACTTTGTTCCCCTGCACCCAGATGCCCAGCGGGGATTCGATGCTGGGGTCCTGATAGAAAACTTTCGAGACATCGGCTTTGCCATCCCCGTTCGTATCCTCCAGAATCACGATCCGGTCGCCTTCCTTATGCGTTGGATTACCCGTAATGGCCGGGCGGTAATTGTAGGCTTCGCACACCCATACCCGCCCCCGTTCATCTACATCGATGTTTGTCGGGTTAGTCAACATGGGTTCGGCGGCAAACAACGTCGCTTCCAGCCCCGGTGCTACGTTCAAACTGCCAACGGCATATTTAGGATCACGCTTGTCGTCGTCATTCAAGCTGGAAAACAGGCGGTTCAGGTAACTGCCCGATGCGGCATTCAGGTTGCTATTTTGATACGCTCCGATGAACATACCGCCGACAAGAAGACCAGCCGTAGAGAGAAAAAGGGTTCTCTGGGAAAAAGCAGTACGTTTATTCTTGAAAAAAGGAGTCATAGCTTTGACTGGTTGTTGGCGTTTTCTTAAAAGAATTTCAAACAGTTACCTCTCTTGTAAAGTTAGTACAGCACATCTTTTTACCTGTCATAGTTTGAATTTTTAATCAATTTTTCCTTGTAATAATTCTAGTATGACACCTTTTATGTACAATTGCATCGCCACATAGGCATTTTACCTAAACACTTACACTCATGGGTTTTCTGTATTCAATTATTGTCGGAGGAATCGCTGGCTACCTGGCCAGCGTTATTATGGATAGCAGCAACGGAGCCATCGTTAACATCCTGTTGGGTATTGTGGGTGGCTTTGTCGGGGGCTTTATTGCCCGTAAACTGGGAAATGATCCTGACAACGATGGCCTGGTTATGAATCTGCTTATCGCGGTAGGCGGAGCGATTGTCCTTATCTTCCTTGGAAGATTATTCTTCTAAACAGCATCTTACAAACGGCATCCCGTTACGAAAGGAGTTTCGTAACGGGATGCCGTTTTTGGGGGTACACTTACAAATTTTTGCGCTTTAGTTCATCCACGGCGAAGTTGGCGGCACGGGCCGTCATGGCCATGTAGGTAAGCGATGGATTAACGCACGCTGCTGATGTCATGCAGGCCCCATCCGTCACAAATACGTTTTTGGCTTCGTGCACTTGGTTGTGCGCGTTCAGCACGGATGTTTTAGGGTCATGCCCCATGCGGGCGGTTCCCATCTCGTGAATGGCCATACCCATCGCATATTGATCATTATGTCCTTTCACGTTCTTCAGCCCCGCTGACTCCAGCATTTCGATGGCATCGTTCAGCATCTCATTCCGCATTTTGTGTTCATTTTCGCGGATTTCGGCATCGAACACAACGACGGGCATACCCCACTTGTCTTTTTGGTTTGGGTCCAGATACATCCGATTTTCGTAGTAAGGGAGTACTTCACCAAATCCGCCCAGTCCCATTGTCCAGGGGCCGGGCTTGGTGAGTTCTTCCTTGTAGTCGGCCCCGAAACTCATCTCGGCCACGTTGCGCTGCCAGTTCTGCCGACTCCCGCCCCCCTGGTAGCCGAAGCCACGCAGGTAGTCGCGCTTGTCATTGCCAATGTTGCGGTAGCGGGGAACGTAGATACCGTTGGCCCGCCGGCCAATGTAATATTTGTCCAGGTCGCCTTCCCACTCCCCGGCAGCACCCACGCGCAGGTGGTGGTCCATCAGGTTATGGCCCAATTGCCCCGAATCGTTGCCGAACCCAGTTGGAAAGCGACTGGAGGTCGAGTTCAGCAAAATAGCTGTTGTACCAACAGTGCTGGCACACATGAAAATGACGCGGGCGTAGTACTCCTTGTTTTCGAGCGTAACGGAATCCACAATGCGTACACCGGTTGCCTGCTTTTTGTCCTGGTCATACAACAGTTCTTTAACCACTGAATCGGGCCGGAGAGTAAGCAGACCGGTTTTTGCCGCCGGGGGGAGCGTGCAGGACTGCGTACTGAAGTAGGCACCGTACGGGCAACCCAGGGCGCACTTATTTCGATACTGGCAGGAGGCACGCCCAACACCTATCTGCGCCTGGGCTGCTTTGGAGAGGTTGGCCGTGCGCCCAATGGTCATGTTTCGGCCCGGAAAGTTCTTTTCGATACGCTTGCGGACCTCCTTTTCTACGCAGTACATCTCCATGGGGGGCAGAAACTCACTATCGGGTAGTTGGGGCAGGTTGAGTTTTTCACCCGAAATGCCGGCAAACTTCTCCACATGCGAATACCAGGGAGCTATGTCTTTGTAGCGGATGGGCCAATCGATACCAATGCCTTCTTTAGCATTGGCTTCAAAGTCGATGTCGCTGAACCGATACGACTGCCGCCCCCACGTGATGGACTTTCCCCCGACGACGTTAGGCCGGTACCAGTAAAAAGGCTTGTCTTCCTGATAGAAAGCATCCTGATCGGCCATCCAGTACGATTCGTTGGTTTCGTTGATGGGCGTGTTCCGGTTTTTCTGCGGAAATGCTTCCCGCTGCGCCATCGTTGACCGACCCGCGTACTTCAACTCCCATGGGTCTTTGGTAGCAGATTCGTAGCCGGTTACGTGTTCAAGGGCGTGGCCACGTTCCAGCATCAGTACCCGGAGTCCTTTTTCTGTCAGCTCTTTGGCTGCCCAGCCACCAGACACACCTGAACCAACCACGATGGCATCGAAGGTCTGGTCTTTTACGGAATCGATCGTGAGGTTCATGGCTGTTTTACTGATTGCTTACAGGTTTTTTCGCTTCATTTCTTTCACAGCAAAATCAGCGGCACGGGCCGTCATAGCCATGTAGGTAAGCGACGGGTTGACACAGGAAGCCGAGGTCATGAACGCATCCATCCGTAACGAAAACGTTCTTGACGGCGTGAAGCTGATTGTTGGAGTTGACAACCGACGTTTTGGGGTCGTGACCCATGCGGGCGGTTCCCATCTCGTGAATGGCCATGCCCAGGTAAGAACCCCGGTCGTAGGCGCGTACATTCTTCACGCCTGCCGACTCCAGCATTTCCTTCGCATCGTTCATCATATCGACGCGCATCTTCTTTTCATTTTCCTTCAGTTCGGCGTTGAACACCACGAGCGGCATACCCCACTTGTCCTTCTCGTTTTTGTCGAGGTACATGTGGTTTTCGTGGTAAGGGAGGGTTTCACCAAATCCGCCCAGTCCCATTGTCCAGGGGCCGGGCTTGGTGAGCTCCTCCTTGTAATCAGCTCCGAAACTCATCTCGGCCACGTTGCGCTGCCAGTTCTGCCGACTCCCACCCCCCTGGTAGCCAAAGCCACGCAGGTAGTCGCGCTTGTCGGTACCAATGTTGCGGTAGCGGGGAACGTAGATACCGTTGGCCCGCCGGCCAATGTAATATTTGTCCAGGTCGCCTTCCCACTCTCCGGCGGCACCGGTGCGGAAGTGGTGGTCCATCAGGTTATGACCCAGCTCGCCGGAGTCGTTGCCCAGTCCGTTAGGGAAGCGATTGGATGTCGAGTTCAGCATAACCGCCGTCGAACCGAGTGCACTGCCGCACACGAAGATGATATTGGCAAAATACTCTCTGCCCTGCAACGTAACCGCATCAACTACGTGTACGCCCGTAGCTTTCTGTTTGTTTTCGTCGTACTTGATTTGCGTCACCACCGAGTCGGGCCGGAGGGTTAGCCGACCGGTTTTTGCCGCCGGGGGCAGGGTGCAGGACTGCGTACTGAAATAGGCACCGTAGGGGCAACCCAGCGAACATTTGTTTCGGTACTGGCACGGAGCGCGGCCAACGCCCAACTGGGCTTCACCGGCTTTGGAGAGGTTGGCTACCCGCCCAATGGTCATGTTGCGGCCGGGGAAATTCTTCTCGATGCGCTTGCGGACCTCTTTCTCCACGCAGTACATCTCCATGGGGGGCAGAAACTCGCTATCGGGTAGTTGGGGCAGGTTCAGCTTTTCGCCCGAAATACCGGCAAACTTCTCCACGTACGAGTACCAGGGAGCCACATCTTTGTAGCGGATGGGCCAGTCGACCGCAATCCCTTCTTTGGCGTTGGCTTCGAAATCAATATCGCTCAGGCGATAGGATTGCCGTCCCCACATAATGGATTTACCCCCGACGATATTGGGCCGGTACCAGTCGAACCGTTTCTCTTCTTTGTAGAGCGAGTCGGTATCTTTCATCCAGTACGTTTCGGTCATTTCATTGTACGGATAGTCCCGGGCCAGTTTCGGGTGCGTTTTTTTCTGCTCCTCCGTCAGGCGACCGTTGTACTTCAGTTCCCAGGGGTCTTTGGTGGCAGATTCGTAGCCCGTCACGTGTTCGAGCTGATGTCCTTTTTCCAGCATCAGTACCCGCAACCCTTTTTCGGTCAGTTCTTTGGCCGCCCAGCCACCCGTTATGCCCGACCCGATGATAATGGCATCATAAGTCTGGTCTTTAATCGCATCAATATTGAGATTCATGATTTTTTTAGAAGTGAGGAGTTGGAAGGTCGGAGTGAGAACCCATCCGGCTGATTTTTTTGCCGCCGGACAATTTCTCACTACCCAATCCTAACTCCTGATACGAACTATAACGCCCACGCCTTCTGGCCGGGTTTGATGGGCATGCACCCGTTAAACTGACCCGGTACGGGCAGGTATTCGAGGGCTTTTGTGGCACCGATCTCGGATGTGAAATAGCCCGTGGTGGTTAGTTCCTTCATGCGCAGGAAGAAAGGTTTATCCTCCGTCATGGTTCGTTTGACCATTTCGTTTTTCTGGGCTGTATCCAGTGCCATAAATTCTTTACTGAACTTGGTCTTACTGTCGGCATCCAGTTTGGTCAGGCCGGCGTAGAATTTCTCCTGGTCCTCTTTCGGGTAGCAGTCGCGCATGACCCGAACAATGAATTTCTCAACGCCGGCGGCTTTGGCTCCGGGTGTGGTGGTGGTGGGAATGATAACATCGGCTACCTCGGCCAGCAGGGCTTCCTGACCGGGTGAAACGGACAGGCTGGGGCCCGTATTGGTAATGCGCCCCATGGCCCCGGCCAGGGTGGGTGCCGACAGGGCGACGCCCATCATGAGGGCTGCCTGCTGTATGGCTTCTCTACGTTTCATACGGTGATGCAATTGAGTTTGATTCAAAAGGATAATCAAGTATAAATATCCTTATGAACGACGAAAATAGTATTTCGGTACAGACTGGAGAACGGGGACGTATTCTCGGGATAGTGTACATGATAAAGCAACCAGATAGTAAGTCGTTACCGGTACAGGCCGACTATCTGGTTGCTTTTGCGCCCTACGTAGGTCAGGGATTATGCCAATGATTTCCGGGCAACCCGGTCAGGGTCGTTGGCTAATACCGAGGCATCATCCAGAATCATCGTTTCCCCGTTCTGGGCGGTGTAAGGTTTCCAGGCAGGCAGACCGCCCCCGTTGGGATTGCCGGTCTTTGCGAAATTGAGGAACGAACCGGCCATCTTTTCCGATAGCGCTCTTGGACGTTTACCTCCGCCCGTATGCGTAAGCATCAGATCGGTATTGTAAAACCAGAAACAAATATCGTCGCAATGGAAAGCCCGCATCCGACCATCGAACAGCGGTGGCTGCCAGCCAAACCAGGCCACATACACGGGGGCTTTTTGTTGCGATGCTTTTGCATCGGCGGTGGCAACGACATTCTTTCGGTTCGAAACAATCAGCGCCCACAGTTCTATCGGGCGGGCTTTGGGAAAGTTGCGGGCGTAGGCATCCACAATATCGCTGGTCTTATCGCCAAAGCGGGGCTTGATTTTTTCTTTCACTTCGGCCAGCGTAATGTTTTCCAGACTGGCATCGGTTCGGTCGGGGTTTTGCTCATGGAAAGTAGAGCAGAGCATCAGGGGAATATCGGCTGAGAACTGATTAGGATCCGTGAAGAAATCCTCCGCGTTTAAATAAGTCCCGTCGGCCACGGGCGAAAATCCACCCCGCTGAATACCCATCCGTTTGGCTTCGTCGCCCATTTTCCCAACGGCCCGGTTGGCAATGTCGATGTACTCCCGCCACGGAATTTGCTGGAGTTTGTCAAATTCGCCGGGCTTCAGGCCCGCTTCTGCCATAATCGTCAGTCCCAGTTTTTCGGCGTATTCCTTGTTGGTGCCCGTGAGCGAACTGCCGCTGAGCGCAACCGCCTTATGAAATAGCCCTTTCGCGGAGGGCATATTCATCAGGCTGGTCACTTTGGCCCCGCCCCCCGACTGACCAATGATGGTTACATTATTCGGGTCACCCCCAAAATTGGCAATGTTGTTTTTGACCCATTCCAGAGCCGCCACCATATCCAGATTACCCACGTTGCCCGATGCGTCCGGGCCACCAGCCGCTTTCAGGTGACTGTAGCCCAGGGAGCCGAGCCGGTGGTTGAGCGAACAGAAAACGATGTTGCCCAGGCGGGAAAGGTTTTCGCCGTGATAGCCGTCCTGTTCAATTCCGTTCCCGTTGGTGAAACCACCCCCGTGCAGCCAGACGACAACCGGCCTCTTCTGTGTATCCAGGGCGGGGGTCCATACGTTCAGTTTCAGACAGTCTTCCGAAACATCGTCATAGTTCCAGTGGTCAACGAACGATGCATACGGATTGGCATATCGCTTCTCCATAATCTGGGGAGCGGAGTTTCCCCACCAGAGAGCAGGGCGGATATCCGTCCAGGCGGTGGGCTTTTGCGGGGGCATGAACCGGTTCTTGCCTGCTGTATCGGCTCCGTAGGGAATGCCCAAAAACTGGTGAATGCCCCGAAGGATAAATCCCCTGACCTTTCCGTATTCTGTGTTGGCTACGGCTATCGTATCGCCCACAAACAGAATCTGCTCGTCGCCAGCTGGCTTTGCTGGCTTGGGCAGGTGCGGACCAGCGGCAGAGGACGGGTGAGCGATGCCCAAACTGGCTACACCAACGCCCATCGACTGTAGAAAATTTCGTCTTGACGGTTTCATCGTAAACTAGTTGTTAAAGATTGGTGAAGGCAGATTCGTCGCAGCCAGCGTTGGTCGCGGATAATTTCTGTTAAGAAGTTTGATTCAAAAGAGCCACAAGCGACTATTTTACTATGCCCAGACAGCAGATTTATCCGTGATAATCAGTCGGTCAGCCCCGGAACGAAGGGGTGAGGAAAACGCTACAAAACAATAATCCCTGCCAACGCTCAGTTCGTAGCAGGGATTACTCGATTACCTTAACAGTTGGCTCAGTAGCTAATCGGCCACGTAGCAAATCCTGATACCAGAAACCAGTATCCCAGTTTTGACCAGGTTCATCGTCGTGGCAATCCGTACCGCCCGATGGCGTGTACGTGCGCCGGACAACTTCTCCTTTGGTGAAAGCGATGGGGGATGAGAAAATGGGGCCATCGTACACAAACGAATGGTACTCCCCGTTTTCGCCACAGGGGTCGACCGTTTTGGGCAGGTCTTTCAGTAAATCCAGGTCCAGTTCCCGACCGGCAAACTCAACGGGCAGGTGTTTCTCGTTGACGCAGACGAGTACCGCCCGGAATCCCAGGTCCACAAACTCATGAATCAGTTCGGTGGTATTACGCTGCCAGAGGGGAAACGCACCCATCAGGCCAGCCCGCAGTAGTTGCTTTTCGCGGTATAGCCGCAGATCGTCCAGAAAAATATCCCCGAAAATGGAATGGGTAATGCCAACGGCTTCGACGTTTCGAAGCAATTCGTTCATGCGCTGGTCATACGTTTCCAGACTCACATCGCCGGGCAAAGAGAGTAGTTGCAGGGGAAGCCCAAGTCGCTGTGCCTGAACATCCAGCAGTGCCATCCGAACGCCGTGCATACTCACGCGCCTGTGCTGCTCATTCACCGACGTCAGCAGATGGTGAATATCCCACTGGCCGGATTGTTGGGCGTGGTACAGCGCCAGAGCGGAGTCTTTGCCGCCACTCCAGTTCATAATGGCCCGGGTCCGCTGCGTGCTCATTGGAAGAAGAACCCGGATGGGGCAATTTCTACCTTTACCGAATCGATGAGTGAGCCATCGGGCTGGTAACGTATCACGTAGCCAGCCTGGTCGTAGGATGGAATAACACTGCCGTAGATCTGTCTTGTTTTGGGGTCGATGCCCAGAGCACCATTGAATGAACGGTTCAGCACCTGGGTACCGGCGGCTGTTGTTGCCTCAATTGAAAACTGCGATGTTCTGCCGTTCAGGGTGTAATAAAAAGCTCTTTTGTCGGCACCGATGGCTATCGTGCCTAGCGAGGAGGCAAACGTTAGCCGTTGCTCGACCAATCGGCTTCTGGGGTTGATTCTGACCATGTCTTTACCCGCCCGAATCCAGAGTTTTCCGTTGGCATCGAGCGCAATTGGCTCGGGAGTAACACCAAAATCTATTTTTTCTTTTACCGTGTCCGTGTTGGCATCGATAACCAGCAGTGTTTTGTCGCCACTGAAGCCATTACTACCCACAAATACCTCGCTACCTGCCAGCACCATCCGTTCTACGCCTTTCACCGCCGGTATTTTTTTGCTGACGGTACCGGTGTTTAGATCAACGACGGCAATATAACCGGGGTCTTTGTAAAACGTACCGGCACTGAAATCGCCCGAAACGTCCCAGCAGCTAACATACGCTTTATTCGGACCTGCCTGAATAACCAGCCGTGGGTTCTCAATGTCCGGTGCTTTCAGGGTAGCGCGGGATACGAACGTTCCTGCTTCTACAATCTCGACTTTGTCCTGCCCAACCGTACCGTTATCGACCAGAATCAATCCTTTACCATTCACTTCGGTATAGTCCTGCACGTTTCCTCCCTGCCCCGAACCGCCACTGACCGCGAGCGCTGGATTAGCCTGTACGAATATGTTGGTAGCGGCAGCGCCACCCGCACGGCTCAGGTAAGACAAGCTGCCATTGTTTTTCAGAAAAGCGCCCTGGTTGATCACGTAAACGCCTTCGCCGTATGGCGTTGGTTCCGGGTCGGAGGTTTTACAGTTCCAGACGCTCAGGGCAACAAGCCCGATGGCTACTGATGTTTTCAATTGGTTGTTCATGAATTAATTGACGGAAGAAAAATTAACGATAAGATTGATGGACGCGTTGCGGCCCGGTAAGGCGTTTTGCTTGACCCCTACCACAAGCGCATCGAACAGGTTGTTAATGGTACCCTGCACCCGAACGGGTACCGGCCCCAGTTTGGCACTGTGTTCCAGGAGCAGATTGACCAGGGTGTTCCCTTTTAAAAACTGACTATTATCCGCCGTAAAGTACCGGCGAGAGTTGGCCTGCGCCTGTACTGATAACCGGGTTTTGCCCCGCTGCAGCCAGGCGTTGGCCGTGCCCGTGTGGATGGGTACGTAGGGTAGCTGCTTGCCCACAACGTCCTGCGCGTAAGCATCATACACCCGCTCCTGCGATGAACGGGTGTAGGCGTAACCCAGTCGGATACCGGCCTGCCACTGATTTTGGGTATAAACCAGTCCGGTAGCAAACTCAATGCCCCGTGCAACCACCAGTTGCAGATTCTCGACGTGGTACTCTTTCGCCGGGTTCCAGTACGTCCAGTCGTCGACCCGGTTGCGGTAAGCTGACAGATCGGTTGTCAGAGCAAGGTTGTCGGACAACGTAGCCTTCGCGGCCAGGCCGGTTTCCATGTTCAGGCCGCTTTCGGGCTTGAGGTTGGGGTCTCCCAGTTCAATCCAGTACCGTTCGTTCAGCGTTGGTACGCGGTAGTTGCGGCTAACTGACCCTTTGGCCGTCAGCCCGAACCGGGGGCGTTGAATCAACTGATATTCGGCCCCGAATGAAGGGGTAATGGGTGGATTGAAACGCGTGACGAATGCCTGACGAATATTGGCCGACAGCAGCCACCGGGACGTTTGGTAGCGCATCAGCGCGTACACATCTTCCCGGTCCTCCTGAATCAGCTGGCCCCCGTAGCCATCCGTTCGGGTGCGGTAGTGCGACCACTCGCCCCCAACCCGCAGGTTCAACTGGTGCGATGGGGTAGACACGAGGGTGAACTCCCGTTCGGCCCGACTAACCAGGCGTTCTGTTTCGGTGTGGCTGGGCGCATTGAAATTGCCTTTGGCGTAGTCCAGCACATCCCGAATCCATCCCAACCGGACAGTGAGCCGGTTGACTTCGTAGGTCGCCAGTAACCGGGCCGACTGCGTGCGGGTACGCTCGCGGGCCACGGTATCGAGCGGGGTGATGATGAGGTCATTATCCGAAAGCCAGGCGTTGACGGAAAGCTGCCTGCCGCTTTTGTGCAGAAAATACAGGTCCTGCACAAAGCCGCGCTGGGCCGTGGTAGATGGCTCCACAAAATAACGCCGGCGTTCGGTGTAGGGATAGGCGTTGTTGAACTTATTTCGGTAGGCAAAGGTCTTGCCCGACAGTTGCCAGTGTTGGCCCAGTGCGGTTGCGTATCGAACACCAGCCTGCGTCTGATTATTTTGGAATGAAGCAAATTGCTGCCCCAGCGTTACGCTGAGTTTGCGTTGCCAGTCGGCATTACTTCCCAGTACTATGCTCCCGCCCACGGCACCCGACCCGACTACGCTGGCGGACGAACCATACTGCACCGCTAACCGGTCGAAACCCGCCACGGGGAGGGTCGAAAAGTCCGTGAGGCCGAGGTTAGGCTGGTTGATGTTGATGCCATTCCAAAGCACGGCCGTATGGTTGGCCGAGGTGCCCCGAAAGGCGACCGTAGCCAACTGACCGGGGCCATAATTTTTGAACGCAATGGGGGTATTGAGTGCCAGTAAATCAGTGAGCGAACCAAATTGAAACTGACGAAGGGTTATCGAATCAATGTGCTGGATTTTTTGCCCGGCCAGAAAGCGTTCCGGAGCAATGGCCCGTACCGTTACGGCGGATAATGACACAGTAACACTTTGTTTCGCCAGACCGGATGAATCCGTCTGGGCAAAACAGGTCTCCTGACCAGCGATAACGCCGGAACAAAACCCCAAAACCCACCAGCGAAGGTGCTTCTTCACAATAACCGTATAAAAAGTGTGTGCAACACCAACAGGTCAAATCACCGAAACATCGGATTATAGAACTATCAGACTATCAGCACGCGATTGGGGTGTTTCCTCCGAACACCGGAACAACGAATGGTTGTCGGCAGGTCTCCTGGCTCGTCTCATCGGTTCGGGCCTTCCCGTGCTAAAACACAGTGACCATGTAGGTTGAACCGATTGGGTAAGAGACTTACAGTTGCGGGGACAGCGCTGGTGTTACACCAGCTTCCCTTTTAAGCCTTGAAAGTCGCTTTGATACGACATCAGGCACCGAAAACTCAGGGACAAAAGTACGCTAATTTTTGAGAAATAGTGATGTCCGTTGCTATTCGGTTTCCTGATAGGTCGAACAGACTTTGCGGGCCATCCTTATTATTGGTTAGTTGGTGCGGTTGATTTCCGGCAGTAAACATCGCCGTCAAAATGGGTTAATACCAAATTCGTATATTTGGCCCGTGAACCGACGTATTCGCCCCGACGATCTCGAAAGCCCTCCCTACAAAGAATTGATTCAGACGCTAACCGTGCAGTGGGTTCGTGCTGAATTACCAGTCCGGGGGCTGACGTACGCTGACTATACAACCGATATCCGCACCCTGCTCCTGACAACGCAGGACCCTGACCGGACAGCAGCTATCGTTCAGGCCGTTCTGGCTCAGGCCATTGACCTTCGAAAAACGGCGGAGTGGGTGGAAGAGGAACTCAAGTTTGAGGGGATGATTGACGGGGCCGACCGGGCCGATTTCCTCCGCTTTGAACTGGAGCAGGCAGCGGCCATCAATGATGAGATGCTCGATCAATACAACGAACGCATCAATCGATTTGCGGAGCGATGTGGATAATGGATGTTCACTACGACGATTCTAGTGGAATGATACGCCCACCCTTATTCCGCCCCAATGATGAGGCAGACCTGAATCAAATTCACGGCTCAGCCTCGCCAGAGTACATTCCAGATACAGCTTTTTGTAGGTAAACACCACGCCAACATTCGTTTGAAGCGTCGTACGCGTCAGTTGACCGGGCTGAATCGTGTATGGACTGCTTCGATTGAACAGGCCGCCCTGCAGGGTAGCATCGTAGCCCACCAAACTAACTACGGGTTGGGCATACACGTACAGTTGCCAGGGCAATCGACGGTGGTTCAGGGTAGGGGCAAACGGAGAATTGAACCGCCCGGCCATCACCACAACGCCCGTTTGCAATCTATTCGAGAACGTACCCGCCTGGACTTCCCCCAGCGCACTGATCGACAGCGCATGACGATAGGCATAAAGTTGTTTTTCGTACGTAAAGGTATAATTCAGGATTGCGTCGTTGTGAATCTGGTGCTGCCAGCCGCGCGGTTCAATCCCATTCGTGAGCCGATGCAGGGTCGTCTGAATTTCGTTTCCCAGAGCAACCGGCCCTATCACTCCCGTGCTCAACACCGACGATACCCTGACCCGGCGCAGCGTATCGGTAGATGAGCTGGATGTTTTGAGCAGCATTGCAGCCGCGAACGGACGATTACCGACTAAAACAGCATTGCTTCGAATAGACGTTGGGGTGAAGCCCAGATGCTCAAAGGTGAGTCCGTACTGTGGTTGGCTTTGTTTTGCCCTGATAAGCAGCCAGGTGAGTGGGTTTTTTCGGAGGGCCGGATGAACCACTTCAATAGCGTATCCCTGGGTATAGTAATAGTCGGTACCGGTGAAGAGATCGTTGTCGTAATGGATTCGGATAAAGGTATCCGAGTCTGGTTGCCGAAACGAGGCTGTGTTGTCGATACGCTGGGCCAGGCTAAGCGTTGGAGTCAACCACCCTAAAAGGACTAAGTAGGGGGTGATATGGTGTCGATTTCTCAAAACTGACACTGTTGCTGCCGCAAGTATGTCGGTTTTGAGAAACCGACACCACATCAATACCCACATTGAGCAGTCCTGGCTAATCGGGCGTATAAAGTCACTCAAAACCCGTCGGCTTTTATTTCCTTTTCAGTGATGATACCGTACTTCTTGACTTTGTCCCGAATGGTATCCGCTTTGCCGACGAGTACAAACTGAAGCTTATTTTTGGGGAAATACTGGTCGATGATCTGGCGGGTTTTAGCGACGGTGATGCCATCGACATTCTTCTGGAAATTATTGATGAATGATTCGTCGAAACCCAGGCTAAACATGTCCGTCAGCAGACCAGCCAGCTCACTAGCCGACTCGTAGCGCGGGGGGAAGTCCGCTTTTACGTAGTTTTTAGCCGATGTAAGGGTTTTTTCGTCGATACCCGTTCGGTGCAGGCTATCCAGCACCTGTATCGCCATATCGATGGCCTCGGTAGTCGTACTTACTTTAGTGAAGGTCGAAATAGCGAACGTGCCACTTTTGCGAAGTGGACTGAATCGACTACCGGCGCCATAGGTCAGGCCCGAATTAACGCGCAGGGCATCATTCAGCCACGAAGTAAAGCGACCACCCAGAATGGTGTTGACCACCGTAACGGGAATAAAATCGGGGTTATTCTGCGTAATGCCTTTACCGCCGATAAGAAAAGTGGTCTCGCGGGCATCATCTTTATTGACCAGGAGCACCCGGCTTTTGTCGAATGCGACCGTTGGGTCTGCTAACGGGGGGGAAGTAGCAGCCGTCGTTTTCCAGCTTCCAAATAGGTCCGTAAGGCGTTTTTTCATAGCGGCCGTATCGAAGTCACCCACCACGGCAATGGCTGCCCGGTCGGTAGTGTAATTTCTCTGGTAAAACTGTCGGACATCGGCCGCCGTTGTGGCCGACACTGCCGTTGGGGTACCCGTAACCGGATTCGCGTATGGATGACCATCGAACAGAAATTTGTTATAGTACGAGTTGATCACGTTTCGGGGGCTTTCCTTTTGCTGCGTTAGCTGAAGCAGTTGCCGCTGTTTGTACTTGTCGAATTCGGTCTGGTCGAAGGTAGGTTTGGTCAGCACATCCTGAATGATACCGAACAGTAGATCGGCATCTTTTACGGCAAATGAAGCGGTCAGTTTCGCCGTTTCTTTGCCCGCGTAGGTATCCAGGCTGGCCCCCACGTATTCGACTTTTTCTTCCAGCTGCGCCTTCGTGTACGTCGCACTCCCGAACAACAGAGCGTCGGCCGTCATATTCGATAAGCCGTATTGCTTTCCGTCCTGCACGGCGCCCGCATCGAACACCGCCGAAACGTTGATGAGCGGTACCTCGTGCTGTTCCATCAGGTAGACGGTCAGGCCATTCTTAAGTTTGAATTTCTGAAAAGCAGGTAGTTTGAACGTTTGTGCTCGAACTGCGCCCGTTAGCAGCAGCATTAATAAAGCGATGGTTATCTTTTTCATAAAGTTTTTTTGTCATCCCGACGCAGGAGGGATCTTAAACTATCCTGACGTTTGAGATCCCTCCTGCATCGGGATGACAAAAAACGTCTGGTACGTAAAACCTGAACAGATGAAAACGTTATAGGAAGCAATTAGTTGTTTTTTGACGGATTGGCTTTCGGTTCGGGCAGCAGGTAGCCTACGGTACGGTTTCGGCTGGTCAGGTACGTTTTTGCTACCCGCTGAATATCCTCTTCTGTTACCTTATTGTAGAGTGCCGGGGCCTCGTAGAGCTTTTTGTAGTCGCCGAAAAACAGTTCGTACGTACCCAGCGAGTTCGCCTTGCCGTTGATGCTTTCCATCGTTCGGTAAAACTCCATCAGTTTCTGGTTCTTCAGCTTTTGGAGTTCAGTATCGGTGATTCCTTCGTTCACGATCCGGTCAATCTGAAACTCAACCGAGCGTTCCAGTTTTTCGGCCGAAATACCATTGGCAGCAATGGCATAGATGGTAAACAAGCCTGGGTCGAACGACAACTCTACGTTGGTAAACACCCGCGATGCCAGGGTGGAATCCAGTACCAGCGACTTCACCAACCGGGAGGAGTTCCCCGAACTCAGCACCCCACTCAGCAGATCCAGCGCGTAGTAATCCGGGTGACTTGTGGCGGGCGTATGGTAAGCCAGCAGAATATTTGGGGTGGCAATGTCCTTGTAGGTGGTTGCCCGGCGTTCGCCGTTTTGCGGGGGCTCCACGGTGCGCAGGCTGTCGGGTAGTTTTTGGGCCGGAATGGGTTCCAGGTATTGTTCGGCCAGTTTTTTTACCTGCGAGGCCGTAACATCACCCACCACCACGGCTACCGCATTGTTAGGAGAGTAATACGTTTTGAAGTACTTCTCCAGGTCGGCCTGGGTCCAGCGTTTAATGTCGGACTCAAAACCAATGACCGGAAACATATAGGGGTGTTCAACAAAGGCCGTTGCCCCGACCAGTTCGCTCAATACCCGGTAGTTACTGTTCTCTAACCCGGTGCTTCGTTCCGACAACACCACACCACGTTCGCTTTCTACCATGCTGGAATCAATGGCGAGGTCGCGGATACGGTCGGCTTCGAGATCGAAAATCGTTTCGAGGGCACCACTCTGAAACCAGTCTGTATAAACCGTCGTGTTTTCGGTGGTATAGGCGTTATTCGACCCGCCGTTGGCCTCCATTGTCCGGTCGAATTGCTTAGGGCCATATTTTTTCGCCCCATTGAACATCATGTGTTCGAAGAAGTGAGATAGCCCCGTAATGCCGTGCACTTCGTTGCGGGAGCCCACTTTCCAGAACGTGTAGAAATTGGCATTGGGTATCGAATGGTCTTCCAGTACCATGAATTTCATGCCGTTTTTGAGCGTAAACGTCTGTACATCTTCTGCTTTGGGCTTATTCTGCGCCAGCACCACACTCAGGGTGGCCCATAATCCGACCAATAACCCGATTCGTATCTTCATGAGATTAGTTTGACTGAAAACGTTAAAAATAGTAGCGAGCGGGCATATTACCATAAACGGGCTGCGTAGGTTTGCAGAAAGACACAATCCTGACTAAGTATGAATCAGTCTCTCTGGTCGCTGGGCGGCCAACGCGCCCTTGTAACGGGTGGCACCAAAGGCATCGGCGAAGCCATCGTTCGTCAGTTTCTTGACCTCGGCGCATCGGTATTTATCATTGCGCGGGATAACGCCTTGCTTCAGGAGCAGCTTACCGCTTACCGGCAACAGGGGCATGATGTGGCTGGTTTTGCCGCCGATGTAAGCCAGTCGGGTGCCGCCGATGCTATTATGGGTGCTGTGAAAGAGCGGTGGGATACGCTGGATATTCTGGTTAATAATGCCGGTACCAACATTCGAAAACCTACGGTAGAGTACAGCCCCGCCGACTACGACCACGTACTGAATACCAACATGCGCTCGGCTTATGAGTTGACTCAAGCGGCTTACCCATTGCTCAAATCCTCAGGAATGGGTAAGGTGGTGATGGTATCGTCGGTGTCAGGCCTGGCCCATACCAGCAGTGGATCATTATATGGCATGACCAAAGCAGCTATGCTACAGCTCACGCGCAACCTCGCCGTGGAGTGGGCGTTGGACGGAATTCGGGTCAATGCCGTAGCGCCCTGGTATATCAACACACCCCTGGCAACGCCCGTACTGACCAATCCCGATAAACTGGCAGGCATCCTGAAACGCACCCCCATGAACCGCGTGGGTGAACCGGAAGAGGTGGCTTCGGTTGTTTCGTTCCTGTGCATGCCCGCATCGGGCTACGTGACTGGGCAGACCATTTCGGTGGATGGCGGACTAATGGCGTGGGCGTATTGACGTTGTCGTGAGTTGACATTTG
Organism: uncultured Cytophagales bacterium; assembly: GCA_963782245.1. Classification (GTDB taxonomy): domain Bacteria; phylum Bacteroidota; class Bacteroidia; order Cytophagales; family Spirosomataceae; genus Spirosoma. Next base: position 271,539 of record CAWAJC010000029.1, on the reverse strand, counting down.
CTTCGCGGTTCTTTTTGGTCATTCGTTGTGCCAAATATGACTATCAATGACCAAAAAGAACCGCGAAGCGAATGACAGTAAATGACCATTAATGACTCTTTACACGCCCGCCACCATGGCTTTCATCTTTGCCAGGGCGGTGTTGGCTACGATTTGCGCATCCTGGGCGTAGTACTTCTTATTGAACACCTCCAGCGATAGTACGACTGGCTTATCGGTTCGCTTGATGAGTTTCAGGGCTTCCTTGATGGGCGCTACGCCGTCACCAGGGTATACGCGGTCGGCATCGGTAATTTTTTCCTGCGTAAAGTCAGCGGTGTAATCGTTGACGTGGAATACTTCGACGGCGGATTTGCCAACCATAGGGAGCATCGTATTGCCGGAACCACCTTTGTAGAGGTGATAGATATCCAGCAGTACCCGTGCGGAGGGGTGGCCGCTTTCGATGGCCACAAACATTACTTCGCCCAGCCGATTCAGGTTAGCCGAAAACCCCCACAGTTCCAGTTGGGGCACTACGCCGGTTTTGTCGCCAATGTCCAGCACAGCCCGGTAGCGTTCGGCGGCTCGGTACAGATCTATTTTAGGACTTCCCGGCGACTGAGCACCGATGGGGGGCGTAGCGACTCGTTTACAGCCAATCTGGGCTAGCTGCTCCATTTCCCGCTTCATTTGCTCAAGTCCTTTGACCCGGGTGGCTTCATCGTCCACAATCCAGGGTGCGAACCCAATGGCATTCTCAACCGTAATACCCAGGTCACTCAATCGCTTTCGGGCTTCGGGCAGGGTGCCGCCATTGGTCAGGTAGGTCTGCAAACTTTCGATCCAGATTTCAACGGCCCGGAACCCGGCTTTGGATGCCGTTTCCAGTTCCTTCACAAAGCCCAGCTTATGCCCCCGAATCGTACTCATGTTCAGGGAGAGGATAAACGGCGACTGAGCCGCCGGAATGGCCGGTGCCGTTTCGGCGGTGGCTAACGTGGGAGCCAGCGCAGCACCGGCAGAAGCCGTTAACAGCGCCAGCGTTTGACGACGGGAGACGGATGGTGACATGAATGAGGTAGAATTCAGGCGTTTTTGACTACTACAGTAAACGGGGAATTAGCCCAAACCTACTGTATTCACCTGCTTCACCAACGCAACTACAACGCAGAAATAACGAAACTGGGAGTAATCATAATTTATTTATGCCGGTTAGTAAGTTGGCTTTCAGGTCGATAGTTTTAGATGGTACATTCATCAGTTTTCAAACAATCAATCTATATGACTGCACACAACGTGGACTGCCTCAAGTGTAGATAAGTTTAACGACTGACGCATGAATATTAGAAACCGCCGTTCTGCAATCGTATTTTCTGTATACATTTTTCTGTCCTTTTATGTATTTGGAGCTGGGGTCACCAACTCATTAGTGGCTTACCGAACCTGGCGGAGGGTAGGTCCCAGAGAGTTTCCGGCATTTCATCAAATTGACAGTGCCCTCATTATTCCTTTCTTCGTTGTTTTCTTCTTCTCATTGTTGATTCCCCTTTTGCTGTTGTTTTGGTTTCGACCTCCCGTTATCCCCCGGTGGATGGTTTGGGCAGCTTTAAGTTTTTACCTGATTACCTTACTGTCAACAGTATTGATCCAGATTCCCATTCAAGTTGAATTAGATAAGCGATTTTCTCTGGCGTTAATTGACCGGCTTATCTCAACGGATCTCCTTTATCGACGTATTCCAATGGCGTTCCTGACCGGAGTCAATTTTGCCATGCTCTATAAAGTGCTCAGGCTGTCCGGTATTGAGTTGTTGGATGAGTAGAGTTTACGGTGACACTATTGCTGAACCTTACATACAGAATCACTTCAGCCGGTATACAGTCATTTAGGGATAAATGCAGCACAGGCCTGGCGCATGAGTAGTAGCAAAAATTAGTAACTAAAATTTTAATCTGTTCCGGTTAAACATTAGCGTTGGTATACTGTCCTACGGCATAACCAAGGGTCAACAGGTATGAACCATCAAACGAAGCAACAGCAACTCCGGTATTTGTTTGCCCGGGCCGGGTTTGGCGCCACCCCGGTCGAACTGAACGAGGCCTCCCGGAGTACGCTAAGGAAAGTGGTTCGTCAACTGGTGAGCAACAACGATTCAGTAGCTGACTTGCAGGTTGTTGAGCCCGATGAGAACCGAACGAAACGCCAGTTGAAAAGGCTATTTCGCCAGGGGAAACTCGACAAGGAGATGCTCAGAGAACAAATTCGGGATAACGCCCAAAAGGTGCGCGACCTGAATTTACAGTGGCTCGACCGGATGGCTTCCGGGAACGATGCGCTGCGCGAAAAAATGGCCCTTTTCTGGCATGGTCATTTTGCCTGCCGGACCATGGGGCGAAACCCGCTGTTTATGCAGCAATACGCCAACACGCTTCGCCAATACGCGCTGGGAAACTTCCGCGATTTACTGATGGCCACATCGAAAGAACCGGCCATGCTGCAATTTCTGAATAACCAGCAAAACCGGAAAAACGCCCCGAACGAAAACTTCGCCCGCGAAGTAATGGAACTCTTCACCCTTGGCCATTCGGCGTCCGGCCGCGGCAACTACTCCGAATACGATATTAAGGAAGCCGCCCGGGCCTTTACGGGCTGGCAGTTTACACCCGAAGGTCAGTTTATATTCAGGGCCCAAGTTCACGATGACGGAGAGAAAAAAATCTTCGGGAAAACCGGTGCGTTCAAAGGCGAAGATGTTATCGCTATGCTGCTTGATAACCGGCAGACTGCCCGGTTTATTACGGCAAAAATTTACCGGTCCTTCGTGAATGAGACCGAGGATGAAAAACGGGTTGACCAACTGGCCGACCAGTTCTACAAAAGCGGCTACAATATTGCCGCACTGATGGAGACTATCTTCACGGCCGACTGGTTTTACGACGCCCAAAACATCGGTGCTCATATCAAATCACCAGTCGAGTTGCTGGCGGGGCTGCGGCATACGCTGGGTGTGCAGTTCGACCAGCCGCAACCGCAGATTTTTGTGCAGCGTACGCTGGGACAAGTACTATTTTACCCACCCAACGTGGCAGGTTGGCCGGGCGGTAAAAACTGGATTGACTCATCGAGCCTGCTGTTCCGGATGCAGTTGCCCAATTATGTGCTTAAAGCGGCCGAGGTAACGGTGCAACCCAAAGAAGACGGAGACGTGAACACACAAATACTGGCCCGCAAAGGCGGAGCTACGTTTCGCACAACGGTGAACTGGAATGACTTTGAGAACGCTTTTGCCAAAACGGCCGATGCCGGTTTGCCCGATGCCCTGGCCGCTATCCTGTTGCCTTTTCCCCTGCGACCCGACCAGCGCGTTATGCTTGAAAAACAGGTTCAACCGGGACAATCCCGTTCCGAACAGATTCGTACGCTAACCGCAGCGCTCATGAGCCTGCCGGAGTATCAACTCACGTAATTTTCAATGATGGAATGAGTGAATGATTGAATAAAAACAGCGTCGGCCATTCAATCATTCACTCATTCTATCACTTACTCATTCCTTAAATACCATGAACCGCAGAAACTTCCTGAAGCAATCGGCATTTACCACAACGGGAACCATGCTGATTCCGCACTTTCTGAAAGCCTACGAAGCCCAGATGATGGGCCGGGGACTGGCCGCATCGAACGGTAAAATTCTGGTTGTCGTGCAATTGTCGGGTGGGAATGACGGCTTGAATACCGTTGTGCCTTATCGAAATGATATCTACTACCGCGACCGACCGACCATTGCCATCAGGCCCGAGAAAGTGCTGATGCTGAATGACGAAATTGGCCTGCATCCGGCCATGACTCCGCTGAAAGCTCTGTACGACGAGGGGTTGGTAACGGTCATTAATAACGTAGGCTATCCCAATCCCGACCGCTCGCACTTCCGGTCGATGGACATCTGGCAAACGGCCAGCGATTCGGACGCGTACCTGAGAACGGGCTGGGTGGGTCGGTATCTGGATGCCACCTGCGCGGGAAAGACTCAGCAGCCGTTTCGTACGATCGAGGTAGATGATACCCTTAGTCTGGCCATGAAGGGTAACAATCTGAACGGACTGGCGATGCTGGACCCCAAAAAACTCTACAACCAGACCCGGAGTAAGCTGGTCACGACCCTGAGTGATAAACGTCCGACCAACGAGCCCGAAACAGTATCTTATTTGTACAAGACCCTGGCCGAAACGGTATCGTCGGCGGAGTACGTGTTCAACAAAGCGAAGGTACCCGGTACGAACACCACCTACCCGAATGGCGAGTTGGGGAGTCGGCTCAGAACGGTGTCGCAACTGATTCAGGCGGGAGTTGATACCAGTGTGTATTACGTGTCGATCAGCGGATTTGATACGCACATCAATCAGCTGGGGCAGCAGGAGCGGTTACTGGGGCAATACGCCGAAGCGGTTGGCGCGTTCATGACGGATTTGAAGGCAGCCGGGCGGCAGAATGATGTGCTGCTTATGACCTTCTCCGAGTTTGGCCGACGGGTGAAGCAGAACGCGAGCAATGGCACCGACCACGGCACGGCGAACAACGTCTTTCTGATTGGGGGTGGATTACCGTCCAAACGGGTCCTGAACGAAGCCCCGAACCTGACCAACCTAACCGACGGCGATTTGACCTATTCGGTAGATTTTCGGCAAATCTACGCTACACTCCTGCATGATTACCTCGGTGCCGATGACGTGGCTATCCTGGGACGAAAGTTTGATGGGATAAAGATCGTGTAAGTGATTGTTTAGTCCCTTACGAACGGATTCATCCGGCATACTGACTTCGCCAGCAGCCTGAATTGACACGCTCTTTTCAGTATCAGGATTAAAATTTAGCGGGCACACGTTCAAATTATGCCTGAATGTGTGTTATTTCGCAGAGAGTCAGGTTAATTTTGTGAATGGTAGGTATTATAATGGGTAGCCTCTCCGACCGAAACGTCATGCAGGAGGCTGCCGACAGTTTGACCGAATTAGGCGTGGCGTGGGAGATGGACATCGTTTCTGCCCACCGCACACCCGAAAAAATGGTCGATTACGCTAAAACAGCCCGCAACCGCGGGCTACGGGTCATTATTGCCGGGGCAGGGGGGGCCGCTCACCTGCCGGGAATGGTTGCCTCCCTCACTACCCTTCCCGTTATTGGGGTTCCGGTCAAATCCAGCAATTCAATTGACGGCTGGGATTCCGTGCTGTCAATTCTGCAAATGCCTGCCGGTGTGCCCGTTGCCACGATGGCTCTCAATGGTGCCCGTAATGCCGGTATCCTGGCTGCACAAATTGTTGGTACTTACGATGCCGCCGTTGAACAGAACCTTGCCCTATTTAAAGAAAATCTAAAGGAAAAAGTGGCTCAGATGAGCCAGCAGTTAACGACTCCCTAGTCCTCTGAACGATATGGATACTGATAACAAAACGACCAACACCCGGCCCACCGGAAATTCCAGTCTGCCTGCCATCACGCTGGTGGTATTGGTAGGGCTTATTGCTGCGCTTCTTTACGTGGGGTACGGCTACATTACCGATGATACAAACGGTTCCGACGAACTGACAAACGTAGCCATTGATTCGACATCACAGCAACCACTGGCTCAGAATGACCCGGAAATGCTGATGGCACCCGAAGAGAACGACACCTCTACGCAACCCGCCCCCGTCGACCTGTCGCAGGCGGCTCCTCCTGCCGACGCGCCCGAAGCGAATGCAACTGCTGAGGAAGTAGCTGAAGCCAATCGCGAAACCACCAACGGTAAACCTGCCTCCGCCGAAAAGCCAAAAGTGGAGAAGCCATTAGAAAAAGCTGTTGCCGTAAAGCCGGTAGAGAAGCCCAAAGCTGAAAAACCGAAAGTAGAAAAACCAAAAACGGAGGCCGTTGCCGTAAAGCCGGTAGAGAAAGTAACCGTTAAACCCGGTGGCGTGTCGAGTACCTATACGGTGGGAGCCGGCGAAACATTTTACGGGGTCGCTAACCGGTATAACATGAAACTAAGTACGCTGAAGGCGCTCAACCCCGGCGTGTCGGAAAGCGACGTGAAGGCGGGTATCACGAAACTAAACGTGAAAGCCATGGCAGTCCATACCGTAGGCCCCGGCGACCTATTGCGGGTGGTGGCTCAGAAATATGGCGTGAGTAAAGAGGCTCTCATGCGGGCCAATAAAAAATCGAAGGACATTGCTAACCGGGGCGAAAAGCTGATAATACCCTTTCCCGACAAGCAATAGTTCCTGGAAACGAGCCTTCGTCTAGTGGTCTTTTTTGCGCGGGTTAATCCGGTTGGACGAGTCTGTTCCCCAATCTTTCAATACACCTTCCGGCAATACTGGTCCCTGCCGGGAAGCTGGTTTAGACGCTTCCATTCGATGCGTGGGCATATCAACAGCTGTGCCAGAGCCTATCCTGACGGGCATAGGGACGGGGTTGCCGGTACTCCTGATGACCGGCATGTTGTCCGGATTTTTGAGCGAGTCAATCCGGACTATTTGAGGGCTTTGCTGAGCAAATCCTGTTGATGCCATCATCAGGCACCCAACTACAATAAATAATTTCATGGACTTCTACGTGGCTGTTTACCAACTCGGTAGACCCTGTTCGTTTACGAACGGTTGGAATAGCCGGGTTACTTTCGTTCGTAGGTCAGGCCAACGGTAAACCGGAGGTCGTTGTTCTGCCGACCGGGCACGACCAGACTTTCATACGCATTGGCCAGCGTAGAGCGTAAGCTGACGACTTCCGTAATCTTTAACTGAACGCTCAAACTGGCGTTCCAGCGAACGTTGTACCGGCCTAGCGCGGGCTGGTAAAACGTAGTGTGGGTTACCTTAATCCGGTCATTATCGAACGAATATTCGCCAAACAAACGGGCCGAATTACGGATAATGGAAATATCGTTCAATTCCGTAAAGTCGGTGCTTTCGCTGAGCAAAACATCGGTAAGGGAAATGTATGCTCGCTTGCGGTTCAGTAGTTTGTATCCTGCACCCGCAGCGGCAATTAAACGATGGTTGATTTGCCGTAGATTACTGCGCTCATACGATCCAAAGGCCAGGTAGTATAGTCGTCGCTCACCCCGGTAAGTTGTCCGCAAGTCGCCAAAATATTCCCGTTCGGCCAGTATTCCGTTCTGCTTGCCATACACAAATGAAGGATTGCTGGATAGCCTGAAATAGTTACTCAGCCGGTAGTCAATGGAACTGGTTAATTGGAGCAGCGCCCGGTCTACATTCCCGGCCGTAATGGTGCCATCAGCCGTAAACCGGTATCGGAGTACGTGCACAATGGCCTGCTTGACAATAGTGGTATCAATTTTTACCTGACCCGTAGCCGTTCTGCTGATATTGGTTTTAATAGTCTTTGCCGAGTCGGGCAGCGAGGGACGCAATGGATCCGGCTGTTCCACAATCTGGGCATTGACTAGCCCGAACAGGGAAAGAAAGAGAAAAAGGAAGCTACATACGTGCCGGTATTTCACAGAAAAAGTCATGGTTGAGCCCGCAACTTAAAAAAAAAGGTACATTTGGCGGCTGACCCGAGGGTCATTTTCTTGATTTATTGCTAACGAATAAACCCTTTATTATGACTCGCTGGGGAATTTTAGGTCCGGGACGTATCGCCCATAAATTTGCGCAGGACCTGCTTACCGTACCCGATGCTCAACTGTATGCCGTTGCCTCAACCGACCAGCAACGCGCCAATGAGTTTGCCGAAACCTATTCCATTCCGCACGCTTTTGGGGCCTACGAGCAACTGCTCACCCTACCGGATTTAGACATTGTGTACGTGGCCACGCCCCATGTCAAACACCACGAGAACGTGCTGATGTTACTAAACGGCGGGGTTGCGGTACTGGGCGAAAAACCCTTTGCCATGAACAGCGAACAGGTTCGGGAAATGGTCGGCGTTGCCCGAGAGAAAGGGGTCTTTTTGATGGAAGCACTGTGGAGTCGGTTTATGCCCGGTATTGTGCAGGCGCTGGATTTGGTAAAATCGGGGTCGATTGGTAAAGTTGTTTCCGTCAAAGCAGACTTCGGTTTTAAAGCTCCTTTTCTACCCGATAATCGCTTGTTTAATAAAAATTTAGGAGGTGGTTCACTACTCGATATTGGCATTTATCCTTTGTTTCTATCGTACCTTATACTGGGAAAGCCATCGACTGTTAAAGCGTCGGCCATTTTCGGGACAACGGGCGTCGATGAGCAATGCGGTATGGTGTTAACCTACGCCGATGGGCAGTTGGCTTTGCTGGACAGTACCTTGCTGGCTGATACGGATTGTATTGGCGTGATTCAGGGCGAAAGCGGTCAGATCAGGATTCATAGCCGGTTTCACGAAAATAAAGGCATTACGCTGGTAGGGGCGGAGCAACCGGCAAAATCATTTGCCTTCGAGCGGGAAACGCACGGCTACGACTACGAAGCTCAGCACGTGATGCAGTGCCTGACTGATGGTAAAACAGAAAGCCCCCTCTGGTCGCTGGAGGATAGTTTGAACCTGATGGAACTGCTGGATGCGGTTCGGGCCGAAGCCGGGATTGTGTATTAAGGAGAAAGGGGACGAGAGGTAAAAAAAGAGGACAGACCCTTTTCCTGCCTCTTGCCCCTTACCTTTGTCCATTACTTATTCTTCATTCTTCATTAGCCATTTCTGAATGGACCGCTATGCCCAGCGCGGAGTTTCCGCCAGTAAAGAAGACGTTCACAACGCCATTGCCCAACTCGACAAAGGGCTCTTCCCCAAAGCATTCTGCAAAATTGTGCCCGATACCCTGGCGGGCGACCCGGATTTCTGCACCGTCATGCATGCCGACGGGGCCGGAACAAAGTCATCGCTGGCGTATCTGTACTGGCGAGAAACGGGTGATCTGAGCGTTTGGCGGGGCATTGCGCAGGATGCAGTCGTGATGAATACCGACGACCTGATTTGTGTGGGGGCTACCGGGCCCATGCTGTTGTCCTCTACCATTGGCCGGAATAAGAATCTGATTCCGGGCGAGGTGATTGCCGAGATTATCAATGGTACCGAAGAGGTCCTGCAGATGCTGCGCGATCATGGTATTGAGATCTACAGCACCGGGGGCGAAACGGCCGATGTGGGCGATCTGGTTCGGACTGTTATTGTAGACAGTACCGTTATTGCCCGGATGCGACGGGATCAGGTCATCAGTAATGACCGGATTCAACCCGGCGACGTTATCGTTGGGCTGGCTTCGTTCGGGCAGGCTACCTACGAGACCCAATACAACGGCGGCATGGGCAGCAACGGCCTGACCTCCGCCCGGCACGATGTACTGGCGCACACGCTGGCCGACAAATACCCCGAAAGCTTCGACCCCGCTATTGATCGCAGCCTCATCTACAGCGGCTCAAAATCGCTCACCGATATGGTTGACGGTACCGGACTCACGGTGGGACAGCTAATTTTGTCGCCTACGCGTACGTATGCGCCCGTAGCGAAAGTACTGCTGGATGAACTGCGCCCACAACTGCATGGCATGGTGCATTGCTCCGGTGGGGCACAAACCAAAGTGCTGCATTTTGTGGACGACCGGCACATTATCAAAGATAATCTGTTCCCCATACCACCCCTGTTCCGGCTGATTCAGGCAGAAAGCGGCACGAGCTGGCAGGAAATGTATAAGGTTTTCAACATGGGACACCGGCTGGAAGTATACCTGCCTGAAGCACATGCCCCGCGCGTTATCGAAATTGCCCAGTCGTTTGGCATTGCTGCCCAGGTCGTTGGCCGGGTGGAGGCTTACTCTGGCAAACGTGTGACAATTACCGGTGAGGCCGGTACGTTTTTATACTGATTTTGTGTAGCTTACGGCACTAACCAACTGCCTGGCTATGCGGTTTTTCTACCTGTTTTGCTGGTTATTGCTACCGCTTACGCATTGGGCACAAACCCCGTTTACGGCCGTATGGAGTTTTGACGGAGAGAACAGATCCGGTGCGTCGACTAATGCTGCCATATCGGTGAGTGATATGGCAACGAGTAACGTAACGGTGTCAACCATCAATACCATTGCCTACGTGGCTGGGCAGTCGGGAAAAGCGGTAAACGTTCAGAGCTGGACCACTACCGGTTGTAACGATACCGAATACACAACGTTCATGATTACACCCGCCAGCGGTGCCAAACTAACCGTCACTCAGTTTTCACTTTATTTTAGTCAATCGCCCGCTGGCCCAACGCTGCTCAGGATTCGCTCCAGTGCCGATAATTTCGTGGGTGATTTGTACAGTCAGGCCGTCACGGGGTCATTTCAACAGGCTAGTATTTCGGTTAGTAACCTGGTTGATCAAACCGGGCCAGTTTCGTTTCGTGTGTATGCCTGCAATGCCATGGCTACCGGTGGGGCATTACGGCTCGACGAGGTAACGATCAATGGGAGTGTGACCAGCGCTCCGCTACCCGTAACACTGCTCTATTTTACGGCCAATCCCGAGGGCGACCGCGTACAACTGGTGTGGGCCACTACCCAGGAAATTAACGCCGACCGGTTCAGGGTTGAACATAGTCTGGATTTGGCCGAATTTGTCCTGGTAGGAGAAATTACTGCTAAAGGCACCACCAACGAGCGGCAATACTATGGCCTGACTGACCTGAACCCGCAGCCCGGCATCAACTACTACCGCCTGACACAGCTGGATCGGGATGGATCTACGCAGGTTTTTAAGCCCGTAGCAGCCATAATTCGGGACCGGGAACCCGTAGTGACCGTATATCCCAACCCCGCCGGTACTGACCGTATCCATCTGCGACTCTGGAATGCCGACGATGCCAGCGTCCGCCTGCTAACCGTAACCGGTCAATCTGTCAGCGGACGAATCCAGCGCCAATCCGGCGAAGCTGACTTCCAGCCGGACCAACCGTTACCAATGGGTTTCTATTGGCTGGAGATCACCAAAAACGACCAGCGACGCACGCTGATGGTGCTGGTTCGTTAGCCAGTATAGTAGCCGACGGTTCTATATACCGTGCTCGATAGCAAACCGGACGAGGTCTGATACTTTATTGATTCCCAGCTTGAAATAGATGTTTTTTCGGTGCGTCTTAACGGTTTCGATACTCAGGTGAATCCGGTCCGCAATCTGTTCGTTATTAAGTCCTTCCCGAATCAGGGCGATAATTTCAACTTCCCGGAAGGTGAGGTTTAATCGTCGGGCAAAGTCATCGCCAAAGGGATCATTGGCTGGTGGATGGGCATGGGTTACGTTTGGATCGAAGTACGTACTACCGGCTAACACCGTTCGGATACCATTCAGCAGATTGGCGGTGGAGACGTCTTTGAGCAGGTAACCGTGCAAACCCAATCGGCGGGCTTCGTCCAGTAGTTTGGGTTGGTTGTACATTGTCAGCATCAGCACCCGAATTCTGGAAAAACTGTCGAGAATGACTTTGCCGAGGTCGATGCCATTGGTGCCCTGGATATTCACGTCCAGCAGTACCAGATCCGGGCTCGTTTGTTGAATAGCCGTGAGGGCTTTACCTGCCTGAAACACCTGTCCGCAAACCAGTAGGTCGGGCTGTTCGCTGAGTAAGCTCTTCAGGGCGTCATTGAACAGTTGATGGTCGTCAATCAGCAGAATCCGGGTCGGTTGTTGAAGCAGCATCGGGCGTTTTGTAAAGAATAGCCAGAACAACCAGCGTCCCCCCTTCACTTGCATCGCGCCACAAGGTTGCTCCAATGTATTCCGCCCGTAAATTACTGTTTTTCAAACCAATTCCCATAGGTTTATTTGTTGAACTAACCGCTTGTTTTTCCACTCCATCGTCCTCTACCGTAATGGTCAGCCGGTCGGGGTGATAGAGTAATTGTACAGCCGCCCGCCTGGCCTGGGCGTGTTTATTGACATTCTGCATTAGTTCGGATATGATTCCGTATACATTCAGTTCGGTATCGGCCGGGAGTTTGTGTTCGGTACCCGACGTGATAAACGAAAAGCGCGTAGGCTGGGTGGGTTGACTGTTCACCAACTGCTCGAGGGCACTATGCAGGCCAGGGCGGATAAACTTAGGAGGCATGCGATTGTGAGGTCGGCGTTACTTTTCTGAACGATGGGCTCCAGCGCGTCGAGTTGGCGGGCTACCCTGGGGTCCTGCAACTACTGTCGAATATCAGCCAGCCGACGGCGCAGCGTGGACAGCATACCGTCGAGGTCGTCGTGCAGATCGGCGGCAATGCGCTGGCGTTTGGCTTCCTGGGTTTGGATAATGCGGTATCTGTTTCGCGAATGGCCTGATTGGCCCGGCGGAGTTCGTCATTGGCGGTAAGCAATTCGGCTGTTCGGGTCTGTACCGTTTGTTCGAGTCCCGTGTTGAGTTGCCGAATCAGTCGTTGTTGCCGCTGGTTTTTTCGGTAAGCGAGAATGAGCGCTGTGGTAAACAGCAGGAGTAGTGTCAGACCACTCACCAGCCATAACCGGATACGCTGTTGAAGCCGGGTTTCGCGGTTGAAGGTTTGCTGTTGCTGTTTTTGAGCCTTTGGCTGTCGTTGGAGCGTTGCATTAACGCGTTGCGTACGCTGCCGTTCCAGTAGTCGCTGATGCTCGGTCAACTGAGTCTGTCTTGTTAGGGCATCAGTTCTACCTGGTGTGCAAGTGTGCAGTTGCATCTGTTTTTAGGCGAACGACATCACCGTAAACTATCGTTGCTTATTTTAGGGGTCTGTTTCGTATGCATCCACATGATAACCAGGCCCATTACAACCAGCGACGTTGTCCGACAACTAAGAGCCGACCTAATTGGCAAAGATGCCTACCGGGGCGTCACACTTACCTACTCCTGGCTGGCTAACCAGTTCGGTCATTTTTCGCTTGGCTTTATCCCTACCTTCCTTATTTTCAAGGTATTATGCATCGCTTTTCTGGATGAGAGGGCCGCTTTTTTTTCGGCTATAATCGTTTCCTTTTTATGGACCTTTTTTGAACTGGGCAACTTTCTGGGGCCACTGCTGCTGGGCAGGAAGGCCCGGGCCGATGTTGCGTCTCTGTCCGTGAAAAAGTACACGTTCAGGCCCGCCTGGGAAAATATCGCCTTCGATACGATTACGGATATTTGCTTCTTTTTGGCGGGTACCTGGGCGGCAAGCCTGGTGCTGTATCCGAATTGGGTGGTCGGCTACATCGTAATGGCCCTGGTTATTATATTGATCTACCCCTGCTCGTATTGGTATCGGACTAAACTGTTTCTGCAAACGGCGCAGTATCCCTTCCAGTTTCGGCTCAGCCAGTGGGATGCCGACATTAGCGATGCCGACAAAGAAACGGTACTGAGTTTCCTGGGAAATCGATCCGCCGAAAAGCATTTGTTCGTCTTTGGCGGGCGGCAATGCGGTAAAACATCGATCAGTATTGGCATTGCCACGGAGCGTTCCATCCGGCACCATACCTGTGCTTACACTACGGGTAATAAGCTCTATAGTATGTGCCTGGAGCCCGACCAAGAACCAGGGCAGTCCCTCTGGAACTGGCGTACGGCATCGGTGCTGGTTATTGACGATATCAACCCTGATGTGCAGGCAGGCAATGACCTGGTTACACCCGATGAATTTCTACGTATGCTCGATGGCGCAACAATCCCCAATGTTTTGAACCGGGAAACGATCAAAAACAAAAACGTAATCTGGGTGATGAGCAATGAAGATGGTGAACCCAGTCTGTATCAGCGCTGGCGAGAAATGCTGCTGGATATTGGCGTTTCTGATGGTAATATCCTGTCCATAACTATCCAGGCAAAAAAAGCACATTAGGGGAGAATGTGATTCTCGTAGGCAAACGTTATCAGGTGGGCCAGGCTTTTTACGTCGAAGCGTTTGTACATGGGCAGAATTCGTTTTTCAATGGCCGACTGCGACACGTTGAGGGAATGGGCAATTTCTTTGAATGCGTATCCTTTTGCCACCAGGGCCAGGGCTTCCTTCTCCTTGTCAGAAATGGCATAATGACGAAATAACTCTTTGTTCAACTCCTCTTCAAATTCTGACTTATCGGGGCCATACGCTGCGTAACGCATCACATTTCCCAGCCGGATACTGTGGTTGATTTGATTACGACCGATAATTTCTGTTACCTGCCCGTTTTTTGAGTGGAGTACGCCCACTTTCACGATGATAGGGACATGCATGCCATTTTTGTGCACCTTCTTTACCTCGATCATAAAACTGTATGATTCGAGCTGTTCGGATTTGCTCAGGATAAATTTCAGGGCTTTGTCATTCACTTCTCCCGAAAATGGGGCGTATTCGGGAGAGGTAATCGTAACAATCGTCAGCATGTTTATTTCGTCGTCCCGGTATCCCAGAATCGCTTCCCAACCGTCGGCGTACAGCATACGGTTTTCCTTGAAAGAGTAAACATAGATAGCTTCGTCGGGAAATCGCTGAACGGTATTTTTACAATGCAGTGCCTGCTCGCTGGTCAAATCAGCCGGTGTAGCGGTTATCATTGATTTTGAGTAATCGCCTGGGGTAGTCGTATTCATACGGGATGAAGTAAGTAATAAGCTTAGATGTTGGAGCAACCTGCGTTTTTCCTCAGTTGACACGACGCCAGACAACGCGTATTTTTGTTTTCACAAGTCAGGGTAGTTGATGCAGCTACCTGCCCTCCACCATTGTTCAAAGAAGTGTTGAGCTACTTTTACTTCGAAAAAATCGAAGATAAATAAACATTTTTTAATCTATCCATACCATGACATGTTTTCTCCCCACCGGCCAGCGTTTGTAAGGATCGGCTAGCCGATTTGATGACCGGGCAGGTCGTAGCTGTTAATCGAACCACAGCACCGGAAGAAAACACAACCACCTGTACGTGAAGAATACCCCATTTGGGGTATTCTTTTTTTTTGAGTTAACCGTAAACGGGTAGCAATCCAGTTACGAAAAAAGGACTTTTACCCATGATAAAAGCCTGTGTCTAGATTGTAGGGTGAGCATAAGAAAAGCAGTACAGTCGGCTACCCGGATGGGCTAAGAGCCGTCGTACTGCTTTTCCTGTGAAGTAAGCTGACTGAAAATTACTTGTCTAATACAACGGTTTCCCCTACCAGATAAGCGCCTGCTTCGGTAGTGAGGTTGTAGACTGTTTGTACCGTGCGGGTCTTCGAATCGAGTTGTACCACCTTGTAAGCGGCCATCTGATTGGTTCCCCGTTCGTATCGATACAAAATATCACCAGCCTTTACATCGCCGAGTGCTTTACGGCCGGTGGCTGTTAGTACGGGATGGTTGGACGTGGCTTCCAGCAGCGTTGGGGTCGTTGGGACCGTGCGTGCATCGGCCGTGAGTTCACTAATGGCGCTGAGCCATACCCCCGTTAGGGCAAAATCGCGGTTGGTATGTTGTGATACTTGGGTAATGGTTGTCGGCGCAAACGCTTTGCGTTGAGTACTATAGCCCAGCACTACATCACCCGCCACCAGTTTGCTGATTTCTTTCGAAGAACCGTCGGCCAGAGTTACGGGTGCATCCGGGGCGAAACAGAAGTTGTACTCCTCTTTTTTCTTGGCCCCGCCTTCATCCGATTTCCCCGCGCCACCCGATAAAAGACCGGCCATCTCTCGTGAGAGGACAAAGGTGAGGGTAGACATCAGGCCCGGCTCTTTTTCGCCGACGTACTTAAGGTCATCGATGTAAGCATCCCACGCTTTGCGGTCGGCGGAGGCACCGGGGATAACGAACGGCTTTACCTCCCCCGACTTCTCGTTTTTGTAAATGGCCAGCAGGCCGAGTTCCTTCGTGTTTTCGGCTGAAAAGATTTTGTACAGGTAGATTTTTCGGGTAATACCGTCGGTATAGTTGAACACATAAGCCGGCCGTTCTTCGTATCGATCCAGAATAAACCCATCCGCCTTGAAATAGGTGTCTTTGTCCAGATTGGCAATCTTGATGGCTTTAATCGCCTTTAGCTGCTCGAGCGTCATGCCAGCAGGATCAGCGTCGGTGGGCTGGCTGGCTGGTACGGGCTTTTCTGATGGCGTTGTCTCGGCCCAAACGCGCTGACTAAGCAGTTGCGTAGTAACGGCACAGCAAAGGAAAACCAGGAATGATAGTAGGTTGTTTCTCATGGGGTTGTTAATTGTGGAATCCGGCGTGCCGGACATCGGATAAAAAACTTATTTCTTTGTGTATTCACCCACGCGGGCGTGAATGGCTTCTACCGCACGATGGGCGGAGGTGAAAGCACCGGCCATCCAGGCGGTTAGGTACGTAGTATGCTCACCGGCAAAGTAGATGTTGTCGTCTGGCTCCAACAGGGCCGGGTAGTATTTTTTGCGGGTACTGTCATCATAGGTAGCCCAGCCACCACCTGTGTAGGGAACGCGGTGCCAGGCCAGCGAAAACGAATTCTCAAATTCTGCCGGATACTGCGCGTGAATTTTCGCTCCCTGCGTCAGGGCCAGTTTCTCCCGCTCTGCAATGGACAGGCTACCCACGGCTTCGGCCCGGCTGTAGAAGTTATAGTAGCCAATCAACACTCCTTTCTTCCCCTGAAAGCCGAACGATGGATACCATATCTGATTGATGTCCATGTTGGTGCGGGAAATGCCGCCGTAAATCCAGTCATCTTCTTCCCAGAACCGCCGTTTGAATTGCAGACCAATTTTCCCCGTTTTGATATAAGGCACGAAGTCAGCGGCCCGCTTCACTGTTCCCGAAAGGTCGGATTCGAGGTTTTTGAGCATGGGAAGTGGTAAGGTACACACGCAGAACTCACCCGTTAGCTCAACGGGCTTTCCTGCCTGCTGGTACACCACCCGAACGCCGTTTTCGGTTTTGCGGAGTTCCGATACGGGGGCGTTGAAAATGATTTTGCCCGTTAGTTTTTTCTCTAGGGCTTTAGGAATGGCATCCATTCCGCCCACGGGCTGCATGAGCGTGGTTTGCTGCTCGTAGATGTAATCACCCACATTGTAAAACACGGGTTGCATGAATCCCGACCGGATCAAATCCGTCAGGCCAAAAGGGTCGGTTACCTCGCCGGGCACGGTTCCGGCACCCGGCTCGGCTTTAACTTTGTAGCCGCGCCGGTTTGTGCCTTTGTACAGATGGGCCGTATTGAGGTCGCCCTCATTCTTCAGGAAGTCGATTAGTTTTTCGATGTCCTCTTTGGTGAGCTGCTGGTCCAGCGCCGACTGGTCGAGGGATTTGGCGAGTAGTTCGGCGGTGTAGCCGCGCATGTCGTTGTGGTACTCTTTAATACGAACCCGCCGATTCGCCATGGTATCCGTTCCGGCAGTGGGCTGGTCGTTGTACAGATAGGCTGCTTCGTTATTGCCATTGAACATCTCCAGCGGCACACCCAGCTCCCGGCAGTATTGCAGGGTTAGCTGGTGGTGGTGCGGAATGCGGGCGGCTCCGCCGTTGAAGTACAGCCCATCGCCAAACGAGCAGGTTTGGGCCGCTCCCCCGTTCAGTTCCGTTTCTTTGGTGCCTCCCCGGATGGTCCAGACGCGGCCACCGGAGCGGGAACGGGCTTCGAGAACGGTACAATCGTAGCCCAGCTTACCGAGTTCATAAGCCGTTGTCATACCCGCCAAACCGGCTCCCAGAATGATTACCTTCCGGCCTTTGCCATCAATCTTTTTTCCATTGGCGGGTAACTGCAGGGCCGATGCTGGCGCGGGCTGTATCATGCCCCAGGCTAACAAACTGGCGTAACTGGCACTGGTAGCATTGATAAAGTCTCTTCGAGTCATATTTTTTTAGGACCGGGCCGCCGGTGCGGTGAGGAGTGAGGAGCCATCCGGTTAATTTTTGTTACAACCGGATGGCTCCTCACTCCTAATAGTAACCTACCCAACCACCTTCTTGAATCCATCCACGAAAATGGCCATCTCGTCCATTGTGCCGATGCTGACCCGGCAGTAGGGCTGCCCGTTGAAGTCGCGGGTCTGGATACCGATTCCCTGAGCAAACATCTGATTTTCAAACGTTTTGGTTTTCATGCGAATCGGAAACAGTATGAAGTTTGTGGCGGATGGAATCACCTCGTAGCCCAGCGTAGTGAGGGCTTTGGTGGTGTAATCGCGCGCTTTGGTATTTTCGGCCCGGCAGTGGTTCTGCCAGTCGGTGTCTTTGTAGCTGGCAATACCGGCCATCAAGGTTGTAATGCTCACCGCAAATTCGGCATTGGTATACGCATGCATTGTTTTAAGCAGTTCGGGCTGGGCAATGGCATAGCCCAGACGAAGCCCGGCGAATCCGTGAATTTTGGAGAACGTGCGGGCCAGAATAATATTTAGTCCTTCAGCTACGAGCTTACCCAGTTTGGGCCGGTCGGCTGGTTCGTAGAAGTCGATGTAGGCTTCGTCGATAAACACCGGTACTTTGGGCGCAACTTCACGGCAAAAGGCTTCCAACTCGGCCATCGGCAGGGTAGTACCGGTCGGGTTATTGGGGTTAACGATGTACACCAGCTTCACGGCGGGCCCCGACGATTCGGTGAGGCTGGCTTTTATGGCATTAAGGTCAAATTTGTAGTCCTTAGTCATCGGCAGCGCCTTCACTTTGGCCCCAAACTTAGTGGCCCGCTCCAGCAGGTCATCATACGTTAAAGCGCTGGTCAGGATGGTGCCGCCGTCTTTGGCAAAGTGATCGGCAGCAGCCATCAGCACATCCGATGAGCCGGGCGACAGCATGATATTTTCGGGCTTCACCATGTCGTCGGCAGCGATCAGCGTTTTCAACTGCTTGAACTCCATCCAGGCGTATCGGTTACTCACTTCCGTTGCCTTGATCAGGGCTTCTTTAGCATTGGCCGAGATGCCGAGGGGATTTTCGTTGGCAAATAACCGCGCCCGAAGTTTCGGCATTTTATCGAACGGATCATCAGCAAAAGCAAACTCGTTGGTAAAGCCCGAAACGAGTGGGGCAGCAGGGGCAGCTGCTTCGGCAGATGTAAACCGACTTAAACCGAAACCTGCCGTAAGGAAGCCACTGGCCCGTAGCCAGTCCCGGCGAGTTAGTTGTGATGACATGGTATTTTTTGGATTTATTAAGGATTAAATGACAGAAAACCAAAGATAACTCCTTAACATCTAAGGTTTTGTGAAAGTACGGATTAATCATTACAAAAAAACGCCCTTATCGGGAAAAAACTTCTAAGTTATTCTGTCAACGTTCACTATGGCAAAATTTACTATGAGTAATCAATTGTATTTACCAAATAAAAACTGATAGTTTATTGATAATCCTTATTTTGCTGCTGGTTTATCGAACGGTATGTTAGGAGAGGTTTTACTGCAATTTGACTCGTTGTTGATCACCTGTAAAGCACAAAAAAAGGCCGATGCATAGACATCGGCCTTTTTTTGTGGAAGCAAAGGACTGGTTACTGCTTTGTGTAGACAAACTGATATCTAAAGGGAACCGCCTGTACAGGACTGGTAGCTGAAGCCCTGAGCGAATCAGTATCACTCGTAGCTGCTGACACTAACTGGGCCGGATCTTGTGTGCTGTCTAGGGTATACGATTCATTGGTTCCGTTATCGTATTTAAGCTCTAACGTATTATTGGTAAAGTCCCAGGTTCCTTTGAAATCTGAAACAATACTACCGCTAAATGTCTCAGTAAATGACTTGTCATTCTTAACGGTGAAACTTCCTGAAACTCCATAACTGTTAGAGGGCCGGTCGGCATTTAAGGAAGTAAAAGGAGTAGGATATCCACTGAACCTGATGCGTGCTAAGGTCCATCGCCCAACCACTACCGGGTCTGGTGCCGGGTCGTTGTTTTTTGAGCAGGAAACCATTCCGCCAAAAGCCGCCACCAGGCCAATTACATATAGGTACTTTTTCATAATCAATTGTGTTTAACCAATTCAGCGAGTAAGAAACGTAAGGGGCGTAAACTACGAAAAAAATAGATAGCACAATGTCCTTTATACGGTGAAACCCTACTTTTTGATGCAAGAGCAAACGAAAAAAAAGAAGGTGCCTGATAAAAAAGACCGCCACGGGTTCTTTATCAGGCACCTTCTTTCTGAATCCGTTCCTACTGATTCACATACACGTTGCCGCTGTTGGCCGAGAGCGTTACTGCCACACCACCGCCATTCAGTGTGCCCTTGATGTGGTCTTTTTCGGTATCCCCACTGAAGTTATTCAGCGGGATTTTGATGCGGTTTCCACTCAAATTTAGGCTGATACCCTTGTTGAGAGGCATTTTCACGTTGATATTACCCGCGCTGGTAACCAGCCGAACGGGGCCGTCCAGTTTGGTAATGCTTACGTCCACACTCCCCGCGCTGGTACTGGCATCAATACTGCCCGATACATTGGCCAGCCGCACCGACCCACCCGATGTGCCGGCTTTTAAATCGCCTTCGATGTTGCTGCCGTTTACGCTGCCTCCTGAGGTTTGGGCGTCGATGTTTCCTTTCAGGTCGGTGAGCCGGATGCTGCCGCCCGACGTATGCAAACGCATGGTGCCTGATGAGGATTTGGCCTCGATGCTTCCCCCTGAGGTCTGAAGGTCTATGCGGTCCGACGTTCCGGTTATTTTACAACGGTCGAGGTGGATGCTGCCGCCCGACGTCTGGCCGTTTATATCACCGTTGATATCACTCATGTTCAGGCTGCCGCCACTCGTACGGAATTTTTGCGGGCCGGTCAGAGCTGCCAGACTGATGCTGCCGCCGGATGTACGGAGGTCGGTAGAGACGTTGCGCGGGGTGTAGAATTTGAAACCAATGCTGAGGGACCGCTTCCAGCTGTCCGTCGAACGGTCGTTGTTGCTCCGGCGTTTTGCTGTGGCAACAATAGTACTGCCTTCCTGCACGATGCTAATATCATAGTCTTTTAATCTTTCCTGAATCTCGGCTTTGTCGAGATTACTGCTTCCATTATTGCCCCGTACATACATTTCCACCTTAGCGTTCATGTCGGTACCGCCTTCTATGGTCAGGCTACCCCCCGATGTTTCGGCCCGTACTGCTTTGATATTGCCCGAAAAGGTTTTGGTCTGGTACGGTGTCTGGTCGTCGTAGTAGCCGGGAGCAAAAGACATCAGCGCGATGGTTCCGGCACTCAGGAGGGATAGTAGAAACTGGTTGCGTTTCATAATAGTCGTTTGTTTATGCCGTAAGGATGCCGTTTGCCACATGAAGGTTGCATGAACCGGAATTTCTTTGCCGTTTTTTATAGTCAGTTAAGTGAGCATAAATAGCCTATTCTATGGTTCAATGGACTCATTAGTAGCGGATAGCCTGTTATATTTAAACGGGCTATCCGCGCTACTGGACATAAACTGGTTACTGCCAAACAGTCTACTGTTGGCCAGAAAAATCTGGCACTGATTACTTCTGACTCTTCTTTAGGAGTATAGCTTTCAACTTGTTCATGTCCATATATATTGGTGCGGCCTTATACGTGCCGGGCCTGGCTGAATACGGGCGACAGCAGCCAATGCTGCTTACCGCACCGCCGGTGCTTACAAACACGAATTCTGTGTTGCTGCTACTTTCCTGTTATGGGAAACGATGTAGGAGCGCTGCGTTTTGTTCTACGGCCAGCACCTCGGCTGAGTCGTTCGTTTCTTGAATAAGAAACACTGAACAACCAAGTGTCCGCTATAAATTATCTTTTCTCTTAGGAAGTTACGCTACAATGTGGCTTCCTGGGAAGGAGTCCCTCTTCCGGGGTAGTATCCTTCCTTTTCTCAAACATTCCAAACCGGATGACGGTTTTAAAGTAAAATGATGCTTTACCCAACTGTACTGTTATGAAAAATTCAATGAAAACAACTTTATTACTGGCGCTCCTTTATAGTACGGGTCTTGTGTACGGCCAGCAAAATTCATACGACGACCGCAATCAGAATTCTAACCGTAATTATGAAGAGCAGCGCGAACGGTATAATAACCAGCGGGATTTCCGGCAGGAACGAATGCAGGACGAGCGCGACGACCGGCAGGCGCAGGAAAGACGCGAGAACCAGCGCAGAGAGGAGATTTTTGATCAGCGCCGAAATTATAACATGCGCGACAACAACAGCCGCGCTTACGATAACCGGTACGAAAGTCGGATGGATATGGGCGACCGGTATCGAAATACCTACGATGAGCGCGATTTGAGCCGGGCGTATGATCAGGGGTTCGATGATGGACTAAACTCCGCCGAAAGAGAGCAACGCCAGGAGCGTCGGGACAACTACCAGAACTTCGCATTTGGTATCTATGGCGGAGCAAACGTTACGCGTTTTGCCGGAGAAGATACCCGTGGAAATGCTTTGAGTGGTCGGTTAGGCTACCAGTTGGGCCTGTTTTTCCGGGGTGGTGGCCGGGTTTATGGCCAGATAGGGGCTGAGTACCTCACTTCCAGTTCCGATATTTCGACCGTTAGCAGCACTACGGCCTTACCCGCCAGTTCAACTGTTATTTCCTACAACAGCATTACCTCCAACGTAAACCAGCAGTACATCCATGTGCCGGTGTACATTGGTTTTAAGCTGGTTGAGTCCGACCGGGGCATATCAGCCGTTCGGTTCCAGATAGGAGCAGAATTGGCTGCCCCGCTGAAGATCGTTAATGACCTCAACGCATCGGCTCCCAATGCCATCAAGCAAAGCAACCTGGCTTCTACCACCTTCAACGGATTGGCCAGTCTGGGCTTCGATGCGGGCCCTCTTTTCCTATCGGCTGTGTATCATTATGGTTTCCAGGATATCCTGAAAGAACCCGTCGACGGGATTGTCAATTCCCAGCGCAGGATACTGAGTGTCAATGTGGGATTGAAGTTTTAGTGATGTCCGATGGTTGACCTGAACGAGTCGATCAGTTAGTGAGTTTGTTTAGTGGTCGTTTACTTTTGTACCGACCCCTGCAAACTCACCAGCTGACCGACTTTTTTTTATGAATACGCTCTTTCCTATTTTCGTAAAAGCGGAGAACCTGCACACACTCATCGTAGGTGGGGGGTACGTGGGTCTCGAAAAACTCACTGCGCTGATTGGCAATGCACCCGCTGCCCACATTACCCTGATAGCTCCCGACATTCGGGACGAAATCCGGGAAATGGCCCAGCAGAACCCTAAAATTCAGCTTGTTCAGGAGCCTTATCATTCTATTTACCTATCAGATAAAGACCTGGTTATTGCGGGTACCAACGATAAGGCCGTGAATAAGCAGGTACAGCTTGATTGTAAAGCGCACCGTATTCTGGTCAACGTAGCCGATACCCCTGACTTGTGCGATTTTTACCTGAGTTCGGTCGTGAAGAAGGGCGATCTTAAAATCGCCATCTCAACCAACGGCAAGTCCCCCACCTTTGCCAAGCGTTTTCGGGAAGTACTGGAAGAAATTCTGCCCGACAGCCTTCAGGAAACCCTCGATAACCTGACCGCCATCCGCAATCAGCTCAAAGGCGATTTCGTCCAGAAAATGGAGAAATTAAACGAGATAACGAAGGTATTGCGGTAGTAAATTATTCAGGTTTCACCGCCTGTTATCTCTATTTCCGGCAGTTTACCTCGATTGCTGAAAACACAAAACGTTATGAAAAACAGAACACTGGGCAACACGGGCGAACAACTACCCGCCATCGGGCTGGGTTGCATGGGCATGAGCCACGGCTACGGTACGCCCGATGATACGGAAAGCATCGCTACTCTGCATAAGGCGCTGGACCTGGGTATCAATTTCTGGGATACGGCCGATATGTACGCGAACGGGGTCAACGAAGAGCTGGTCTCGCGGGTACTGGCACCTAATCGGGATAAGGTGTTTATCGCCACCAAGTTCGGGTTCCGGTATCGGGGTGATGTGGCAGGAATCGGAGGCATACCCGGTACTTATTTTGATGGCTCGCCATCCTGGATAAAACAGGCCGTTGAGAAGAGCCTGCAACGGCTTAAAATCGACACCATCGACCTTTATTATGCCCACCGAATCGACCCGAATGTGCCGGTTGAAGAAATGGTTGGGGCCATGGCCGATCTGGTAAAGGAAGGCAAAGTGCGTTACCTTGGCCTGAGTGAAGCCTCGGCCGCATCGATACGGAAAGCACACGCCGTTCACCCAATTGCCGCCCTGCAAAGCGAGTATTCATTACTGACCCGCGATGTAGAAAAGGAGATTCTGGGAACCGTTCGTGAACTGGGTATTTCGCTGGTACCGTATTCGCCCTTGGCGCGGGGGCTCATCACCAACACGCTCGATGTTACCCAGCTGGAGGCCAAAGATTTTCGGCGTACCCTGCCCCGGTACAACGACGAGAACCGCGATAATAACCAGTCGCTGGCGAGTGCATTTGCCGATCTGGCGGCTGACAAACAGCTAACGGCCGCCCAACTGGCCTTGGCCTGGGTACTGGCGCAGGGCGACGATATTATCCCGATTCCCGGTACGAAGAAGCGGAAATACCTCGAAGAAAACGCGGCAGCGGTCGACGTGATCCTGTCGGAATCAGACAGGGAAGCTATTGAGGCATTGCTGGCCCGTTACCCGAACACGGGTCCGAGATACAGCGAAGGAGCACTCAAACTGGTGAATCACTAAGGGGGCGAACCAAATCAGGTGCGCCCGCGTCACACCGGTAGTAACCAACGGACTATTTTTTCATGACTTTTGATCAGGCAATCGACCGGATGGATGCGTACGGGCGGCAACGGCAACCGTTCCTGTTCATTCTGGATTTTGACCTCAAGCGCCCCCTTGTTCTGCGCCCGGACGAGTGGGAAGCCAACGATGTTGCCTTTGATTTTTCGGGAACACCGGCCCCCGCTTCCCCTGAGCCATTCTGGTTTCGCCGGTATCCCATGCCGTTTGACGTGTACCGGGTTGGGTTCGATTACGTGGTGAAGAATATTCACCTGGGTAATTCGTTTCTGGTCAACCTGTCGGGGCAAACGCCCATAAAAACAAACCTGACCCTGGCTGGTGTATACGCTCGCACCACGGCCCGCTATAAACTTCGGCTGGCTAACCAATTCGTGTGTTTTTCGCCGGAACCGTTCGTGCAGATTCGGGGTAACCGGCTGGCGAGTTTTCCAATGAAAGGTACTATTCAGGCTGGTTTGCCAAATGCGGAAGCAACTATTCTGGCCGATGCTAAAGAGGCCGCAGAACACGCCACCATCGTTGACCTGATTCGGAGCGACCTGAGTCGAATTGCCCAGAAAGTGTGGGTGGAACGATACCGCTACATCGACCGGATTGCTACCCATGAGGGTGGTCTGCTCCAGGTAAGTTCAGAAATAGCGGCTTTGCTGCCCGACAACTGGCGCGACCAGTCCGGTACGTTGCTGGCCAGCCTATTGCCCGCCGGGTCAATTAGTGGGGCGCCCAAGCCCAAAACAATTGAACTGATCCATGCCGCCGAACAATACGACCGGGGATATTACACGGGCGTTTGCGGGTACTTTGACGGTGAAAACCTGGACAGTGGCGTTATGATCCGGTTTATCGAGAATCAGGAGAGCCAATTCGTGTTCAAAAGTGGGGGCGGTATCACGGCCCGTTCCGATGCCTGGTCTGAGTACCAGGAAATGATCGATAAAGTGTACCTGCCGGTATCGGTAGAAGCTGACTTGTCGGTATCGCTGATAGATTCGTCGTTTATCCCGTGATCGATATGCCCTCCTGTCTGGAAACTATCTGCGTCCGAAACCGGCAACTACAGAATCTTTCGGCGCATAACGACCGGTTTAACCGTACCCGGCTGGCCTGTTGGCAAGTGCATGCACCCGCCCGGCTCGAAGACTTCATTCTGCTGCCGGATTGGCTGCTGCCAACAGAAACCTACAAGTGCCGCGTAACGTACGGGCCTGCTATTGAAACGATTGAGTTTGAGCTATACCACATCCGGCCCGTACGGAGTCTGGCCCTGGTGGAGGCAAATGGATTGATGTACGGCCACAAATACGCCGACCGGCAGGATATTAATGCTTTGTTTGCCCAGCGTGGTGCTGCCGATGATATCCTGCTGGTGCGAGACGGTTTATTGACCGATACCTCGTACGCCAACGTAGCCTTATTGGCGGGTAACCGCTGGCATACCCCGGCGCGACCTTTGCTGGAAGGCACGCAACGCGCCCGCCTACTGGCCGACGGTATTCTGCACCCGACCGATATTCGCCCCGCCGACTTGCCCCACTTCGAAAGCATCAAACTGATGAATGCCATGCTTGACTGGGAGCAGACTACGCCAATACCCATCTATTCCGTTCGCTGAGGGTGCACATCTGGCAGCGAAGGAGCGCTCGACTGGATGAATTGTCAGGAGAGTAGTAAGGGGGAGATGAGGGGCAACGTTACTTACTTTAACAAAAAACGGGCTGCTACACACCTAACGATGTGTAGCAGCCCGTTTTTTGTTAGTGGCGTCGTTACTGTTTGTTACACCGTTGCGCCTTCTTTCAGTCGTTCGGCGTTTTCGGCGATGCGGAGTTGCTCGATGAAATCGCCAATGTCGCCGTCCATTACGGCGGGTAAGTTGTGCGTAGTCAGGCCGATGCGGTGGTCGGTTACGCGGCTCTGCGGGTAGTTGTAGGTTCTGATTTTGTCGGACCGGTCGCCACTACCCACCATCGTTTTACGCTGGGAGGCAATAGCGTCATTGTGCTTTTTGAGTTCTATTTCGTAGATCCGGGAGCGCAGAACGGTCAGGGCTTTATCGAAGTTTTTCAACTGCGAGCGTTCATCCTGGCACTGTACCACCATGCCCGTTGGGATGTGGGTCAGTCGTACGGCAGAGTAGGTCGTGTTGACCGACTGACCACCGGCTCCCGACGAGCAGAAAGTATCTTTCCGAATGTCGTTCATGTTGATGTCCACATCCACCTCTTCGGCTTCGGGCAGTACGGCCACGCTGGCGGCCGAGGTGTGAATACGTCCCTGCGTTTCGGTGGCGGGTACACGCTGCACCCGGTGAACGCCCGATTCGAACTTGAGTTTGCCGTACACATCCTCACCTTCAATTTCGGTCACGATTTCTTTGTAGCCACCCGATGTGCCTTCGGTAAAATCGACCAGCGACATGCGCCAGCCCATTTTCTCGCAGAAACGCTGGTACATCCGGAAAATATCGCCCGCAAAAATAGCGGCTTCGTCGCCCCCGGTACCGCCCCGAATTTCCAGAATAACGTTCTTGCTGTCGTTCGGATCTTTGGGCATCAGCATCTCTTTCAGTAACTCCTCCAGCTCCTCCCGGCGGGGCAATAATTCGTCCAGTTCCGCTTTAGCTAAATCCCTGAAGTCTTCGTCCTTTTCGGTCGCCACGATCTGTTTGGCATTTTCGATCTCTTCGAGCAGCTGCGTGTAGGCCTTGTACTGCACAACAATCTTTTCCAGATCCTTATATTCTTTACTCAGCTTCATAAATCGCTTCTGGTCCGAAACGGCTTCGGGCTGCACAATTTGCTGAGATACTTCGTTGAAGCGTTCGCGAATGGCTTCTAACTGGTCAAGCATAGTATATTACTTTATCTGCCAACATTGTGGCAGGGATATAGACAATTATGAAACGCAAAATTACGAAAATCGTGGCAGTTCGATTATGTATTGATTGATTGCAACCAAGCTGCGGCTGGTGTGGTTTTCTATCCGAATGACGATGTGTATTACTATTGAGTTCCTGTACATGAAATCCTACCTGCTTCTTATTCTTTTACTACCTGCTTTTTTAGTCTCCTGCAATCCTGAGCGGGTGAAATACACCACCGAATTGAAGCAGGAAATGGCGGATTCAAAAATCAAGCGCATCACCAACGCCGACCTTATTGCCACGGTAGATAACCTGGGTGGGAAGATCAGTGCGGTTGTTCAGAAAGAACTGGCAACGCAGCTTCAAAAAACAACCAACCCGGCAGAGCGGGCCAAACTTTGCCAGTTAGCTAACCTACCCCGTACCAAAGCCATCGCCGAAAGTTACGAAGTCGATATAAGACTGCTGGGCTCGGCCGATATACAAAATAAAGCACTGAACCTGAAAGAGCGGGAAATTCTGGATGCGTACCGGTACAGCGTGGGACAGAAACAGGTGCCAATTTCTAATATCCAGAAAATCGATGACACATCGTATGTGTACAACGCCGTTGTCCCGCTAACGAGTCCAATCTGCGAAGCCTGTTTTGGGAAAGACACTCTCCCCTTTGCCGTCTGGCACATTGGTTTTCAGAAGCGCGAAGTAGTCCGCCGGATGAAGTCCACCAAAAAGAAATGATTATAGCGTATCAGCCCACGCAATCAGCTGACTTGCCGTTTCGGCCGGATTATCCTCCCGGATTTCTATAGGGTGAACCAGATCGGTATCTCGCTGGGAAAGACCGTGCAGATATGCTTTGTCGTAGTAATCCAGCGTCAGGTCGGCCACGGTAGCGTAATCATGGCGCACCAGTGCATCCAGGGCCTCTTTCGTTGTCTTTCCGCCCAGTCGTTTCTGAATCCGTTCTGTGGCATCCACTAGTAATTGATGGTCGATGCCGGCGTATTCACGGACCAAGCGTTCTACCCGGCACGCTTTTGTTACATCTATAAAGGCAACCGGCGCGGCCCGCATCTGATGCCAGAGCGGCATGGGAATAAAGCACGAACCAATGCTTCGGCTTTCGTCTTCCAGCCAGATCCGTTTGGTTGGGTCGAGTTGCCGCCATTGCTGATGGATAAGATTTTCGAACTGTTCCGTGGCGGGTTGGGGTGCCTGACCAATGGCGCCGTAGGTCGAGCCTTTATGGTTGGCCAGTCCTTCCAGATCAATGATCTGTTCACCCTGCCGGGCCAGTTCTTTCAGAACGTCGGTTTTGCCGCTTCCCGTTTTACCACCCAGAATCAGGAAGTTGCGTGGCTCCGAAAAGGCCGAGAGCACTGTATTTCGGTACGCTTTGTAGCCGCCCACCATTGTTGATGCCGTAAGTCCGGCGGTATCCAGCAGCCAGGCAAACGAACTGCTCCGCATCCCACCCCGCCAGCAGTGAACCAGTACTTCCTTGCCCTGCGGGTTCAGTTTTTTGGCCTTCTTGACAAAGTCGGCCAATTTGGGCCCTACCAGGGATAATCCGAGTAACACCGCCGAGTCTTTACCGGCATTTTTGTACTTGGTACCCACCTGCGCCCGCTCGTCATTATCGAACAGCGGAATACTCACCGCTCCCGGAATGTGCGCATGCTGGTACTCTCCCGGCGACCGGACGTCGATAATGGGCAGGATTTGCGCTTTATCTAAAAATTCCTCAACCGGGTGTTTGTGAATCATTGGATGCTCAGGCAGCGTAAATAGATTTGAATGGTATTTTCCAGGCCAAGATAAAGGGCGTCGCTTATCAGTGCGTGGCCAATAGAAACTTCTTCGAGGCTGAGGTATCTGTTCTGCGAAGAAACGTAGATTCTCCAGGCTCAAGTCGTGTCCGGCATTCAGGCCCAGGCCAATTTCGGTGGCGCGTTTAGCGGCTCGGACAAAGGGGGCAATGGCCGCTTTCGGGTCCTGGGGATATTGTGTGGCGTATGGTTCGGTGTATAGTTCAATCCGGTCTGTACCAACTGCTTTCGCGCCATCCACCATCCGTTCGTCGGCATCAACGAAAATAGAAACGCGGATGCCGTCGGCTTTAAACGTGTCGATTAGTTTTCTCAGGTGGTCGGCATGGCGAATGGTGTCCCACCCTGCATTGGACGTAATGGCGTCGGGCGCATCGGGCACCAGTGTAACCTGGGCTGGTTTTACCCGTTTCACTAATTCAATGAACCGCTCGTCAGGATTGCCTTCAATATTGAATTCAGTTGTAACAACGTCGCTCAGGTCCAGTACGTCCTGAAAACGAATGTGCCGTTCGTCGGGGCGGGGGTGTACGGTAATTCCCTGCGCGCCAAAGCGTTCGCAGTCGAGCGCAACCTGAACCAGATTCGGGTTGTTGCCGCCCCGTGCATTCCGCAGGGTGGCAATTTTATTGATATTAACGCTTAAACGAGTCACTTTTTGGGGAGTGATTGAGTAAATCGGTACGCCGAAGCGAAGCGAATTAGTGAATGAAACCGAGGACCTGAGTGTGGTGAATAGGTTGTATGGTTTCGTAACTTTGCCAAAACGGCGATGGTTCACTATTTCATTCACTCAATCACTCATTCGCTCATTCACTCATTACAGATATGTCGCTAAAACAACAAATTGACGCCGATATAAAGCAGGCTATGCTGGCCAAAGATCAGGATAAACTACGGGCCTTGCGGGCCATAAAATCCATGATTTTGCTCGAAGAAACCAAAGAAGGGCAGACCGGCGATCTTAAACCCGAAGACGAAACCCGGATTCTGACCAAAGCGGTGAAGCAACGGAAAGATTCGGCCGATATCTACCGGCAGCAAAACCGCCCCGATCTACTGGCTACGGAAGAAGCGCGAAATCGCCGTTATTGAGAAATACCTGCCCAAGCAACTATCGGAAGATGAGCTGAAAGAAAAACTACAGGCCATCATGACCCGCATTGGCGCATCGGCTCCCTCGGATATGGGTAAAGTGATGGGCGTTGCCACGAAAGAACTGGCCGGTCAGACGGATGGGAAAGCCATCTCGGCCATGGTGAAGCAATCTTTTACAATGAGCGAATGATTGAATGAGCGAATTAGAGAATAAACAATGCTTAATTACATAAGTTGTCTGGCATCATTCGCTCATTCAGTTACTCATTCATTCACTCATTGATACGTTGAACACACTCGACTTACTCATGCTGATTCCCCTTGCCTGGGGGGCTTTTAACGGATACCGCAAAGGACTTCTGGTGGAGATTGTGGCCGTCATTGCGTTTGTGGTGGCTATGATTGTGGGGTTCAAGTTTCTGGGCTTCGGAATCGAGCTTCTTAGCCCGTACATCAGCCGGGAACTGGCCCGAAAAATTTTGCCCTGGCTGGGTTTCTCGGTCATTTTTTTCCCGACTGTGATCATGATCAATCAGATGGGCTTTGCTATCCGGCGATCGCTGAAATACTCGGTATCTGGGTACGTTCGATAGTGTGGCGGGGGCAGCCGTAGGTGTTTTTACGTGGGTCTTTGGAATTAGTGTTATCCTTTGGTTGTTGAGTTATATGGGTGTAAAAATGCCCCCCCGCCAAACCGAAACGGCCTTTTTGTACCCCTATATCCGGCCCATTGCGCCAAAAGTGATGGATAAAGCTGCTGTTTGGGTACCGAAAGGACTGGAAGACAGGAAAAAAATGGCGGGCAGAAATAAATTATGAATGAGAGAAGATGTAAATGAGTGAATAAGGCTGACGATACTTCAGCTCATTCACTCATTTTACATCCTCTCATTCACTCATTGAATCAATGAAACAGGACATCCGCAAAACTTACAGCCCGCTCAACTAAAAGACTGGCTTACACAGCAGGGTGAACAGGGCTTTCGGGCGAAACAGGTGCATGAATGGCTCTGGAAGAAATCGGCCCAGTCGTTTGAGCAGATGACGAACCTGTCGTTGCCGACGCGGGAGTTGCTGAATACCCATTTTGAGATTCGACCGCTTACCGTTGATCAGCAACAACGCAGTAACGACGGCACGATCAAATCCTCGTTTCGGCTGTTTGATGGTAATTTGGTCGAAGGTGTGTTGATTCCGGCTTTACGTAACAGATGACCAGGATAGAATGACGGCCTGCGTATCGAGTCAGGTAGGCTGTTCGCTGACCTGTAAATTCTGTGCAACGGGCTATATGGATCGGAAGCGCAACCTCGACGCCGCCGAAATTTATGATCAGGTAGTAGCCATTGACCGGCAGGCGAAAGAGAACTACGATGCACCGCTCACCAACATCGTGTACATGGGCATGGGAGAGCCGCTGCTGAATTACAAAAACGTGCTGGAATCCGTTGACCGCATCACCTCGCCCGATGGCCTGGGTATGTCGCCGAAACGGATTACGGTTTCTACGGCGGGCATTGCCAAAATGATCCGGCAACTGGGCGATGATGCCGTGAAATTTAACCTGGCCTTGTCCTTACACGCGGCCAATGACCAGAAGCGCGATCAGATTATGCCCATTAATGAAAGTAATACGCTCGACGTGCTGGGTGATGCGCTGAGTTATTTTTACAAAAAAACCGGTACCCGGATTACCTTCGAATACATCCTTTTCTACAACTTCAATGATACGTTGCAGGACGCTCAGGAGCTTTGGAAGTTTACAAAGCGCGTTCCGGCCAAGATTAATATTATCGAATACAACCCCATTGCGGAGGCTAACTTCAAAAACACCGATCCTCAGACGCTGGATAAATTTGCCGGCTTTCTGGAAAGCAAAGGCGTGACGGTTAATGTGCGCCGGAGCCGCGGAAAAGATATCGATGCCGCCTGTGGGCAACTGGCCGGAAAGAAGTAGCGTAGCCGGATACTCTTACGTGTGTTAACAATTTGGTAATACGGCTCTGCGCTGTTTGACGTACTTTTGTGGCAATCATCAGCTTACGGACCCACCGTTTGCTAGTTCACAGAAGACAACTCTCCCATGTTTGGATTAGAAACCGATGTTTTTATCCTCCTCTTCATCAGCCTCTTTGCTGCCTGTGCCTTTGAGTTTGTTAATGGTTTTCATGATACGGCCAACGCTGTTGCTACCGTTATTTACACCAATTCGCTGAAACCAACTGTTGCCGTTGTATGGTCGGGCATCTGCAATTTTGCGGGGGTTTTGCTGGGTGGAATTGGGGTGGCCATGGGTATCGTGAACCTGCTGCCAGTTGAGTTACTGGTCGACCAGAATGTGTATCACAGTGTCGCCATGGTGTTGGCCCTGCTGCTCAGCGCCATTATCTGGAACCTGGGAACCTGGTATTTTGGCTTACCCAGTTCCAGTTCACATACGCTGATTGGCTCTATTCTGGGAGTAGGTCTGGCTTTTGCCACCATGCCCGAAAACAAAACCGGTTCTGCCGTCAACTGGGATAAGGCCATCGAAACGGGGGAAGCCCTGCTGCTGTCGCCCCTGCTTGGTTTTAGCCTGGCCATTGTACTGATGTTTCTGTTGCGTCGGCTTGTAAATGAGGAAGCCAAAAATCAGTTATTCAAAGAGCCGAAAAAAAATGCCCCCCCACCCCCCTGGATTCGGGCTATTCTGGTTACTACCTGTTCGCTGGTGAGTTTCTTCCATGGCAGCAACGATGGGCAGAAAGGGGTAGGATTGGTTATGCTTATCCTGATTGGCGTTGTTCCCTACCATTTTGCCATTAAA
Organism: uncultured Cytophagales bacterium; assembly: GCA_963782245.1. Taxonomy (GTDB): domain Bacteria; phylum Bacteroidota; class Bacteroidia; order Cytophagales; family Spirosomataceae; genus Spirosoma. Next base: position 238,371 of record CAWAJC010000029.1, on the reverse strand, counting down.
ACCGATCTTGACCCCAGCCTGCTACGCACCAACATCAGCGGGATTGAGCAGAGCATTGCTACGCTGGATTCAACCCGCCTTTCGGTGGTTAACCGGACTCGGTTACTGCAGACCCGAAATGAATTGTCAGCACTGAGTAAAATGGTCAACGCCCCTTTAGTTGATGATAAGATTCCTAACGAGCAGAGACTGGAAGTTCGTCGTGACCTGTTGCTGATTAACAGCAATATGAAAAAAATTGCGGAGGATGAAGGAGCCAACCTGAGTGCGAGCCAGGTGGCAACGCTGAACGTAAACCTGGGCGAAGAGAAAGGGCTGCGTCGGTTTACGGATTACGCGCCGTTGTGGGTTATTTTGATGATTGCTCTATCCCTGGGGCTTGGTACCATGATTGGGTGGCGCCGGATTGTAGTGACCGTGGGGGAGAAAATCGGTAAACAACACCTGACCTACGCGCAGGGTGCGTCGGCCGAACTGGTAGCCGCAGTCATGATTGGCGTAGCATCGGGCCTGAAACTTCCCGTTAGCACGACGCACGTACTCTCATCGGGTATTGCGGGAAGCATGGTGGCCAGCAAGGGTATTAAAAACCTGCAGGCCGATACGGTGCGTAACATTGCCCTGGCCTGGGTGCTTACATTACCCGTTTCGCTGCTGTTATCGTTTACGCTCTATATATTTTTCCGCTGGCTGCTGTAGAAGGTACATTAGCGTTGCGTATAATCAGACAGGGGTAAGCCATCGCCATCGTCACGAACGGTGTTGAGGATTTGCTCCACTTCATGAACCCGTTCGGTATCACTGTTCTTTTCAAAAGCCAGCATCAGATTGCGGAGCACCCTCCGGACAATATCGGCATTGGTGCAGGGCTGATAAAAGGTATCCAGGCGCTTGATGTTTAACTGGTCGATGTACTGATCGATATCTTTAGTCGTGAAGACCAGCCCCCGGTTAAATACGTTGATGTAGAACTGAACCCCTGCATTGTTTTTATAAGTGAGGACAAACAGGTTTGGTAGATTTACTCCGTAAACGGGTAAGTTCAACCGCTTGGCAATCAGCATATACAGTACGCACAGCGTAATGGGATTTCCCCGGCGCGATTCGAGCACCTGATTAATCATGGAGTTGGCCGGGGAGTGAAAATGCTTGGTGTTGGGCGCAAATTTCAGTTTCGAGAAAAAAGCCGTGTTCATGGCCTTTATCTGTTCGTCGGGATGCATATCCGTTTTAAAATCCACCCATACATCATAGAACAACTGTTCAACGTCCTGCCTGAGTTTGTGCAATGAAAGATCAGGATATTGGTAGGTGGCCACAATCCAGAGCCCTTCCAGCAAATCCATTGCCCCGCCGTTCTTCCAATCGCGCATGCGGTCCAGAACGGATTCGTACTGAAGGTCATGAATGATTTCTTCAATACGTTTTTGGAGAGCGGAGTTAAAGCTGCCTTCCCATTCCGTTTCCAGAAGGGGTATCATTTGACCGCCCATCTGCCGAATTCGCTGTTCTACGTGGTCCACAACTTCAGGATCTTCATCGTCCAGAAGCGAAATAAGGGCCTTCAACTCGTTGTTGTTCATTCGTGTAGATTACTTTGCTGACTATCCTCAGAATAAATACTGCTTTCGTAAACCTCCTGAATATACTACTTTTGTCGGGTCGTACGGCTTGCTAGGTTAAAGTAGTAACAAAAATTTCATAAAAAACAGTTTGACTTCTACAGGCAATTCCCCCAAAATTCTGGTTACCGGCGGAGCCGGGTTTATCGGTTCTCACACGGTCGTTTCGCTGGTTGAGGCTGGTTTTGAGCCGGTTATAATTGATGACTTCTACAATTCTGAGCGTACGGTACTCGATGGGCTGAAAACCATTCTAAATCGGGACATCACCTGCTACCCGGTTGATTGTAATGATGCCGCGGCCATGGCCGATATTTTCCAGAAAGAAAGCCCCGTTGGTATTATTCACTTTGCGGCCTATAAAGCCGTTGGTGAGTCGGTGACTGAACCGCTCAAATACTACCGGAATAACCTGGACTCTTTGTTATTGCTACTGGAAATGATGCCCAGATATGGCGTACAGAATCTGGTGTTTTCGTCGTCCTGTACCGTTTATGGACAGCCCGAGCGGTTACCCGTTACGGAAGAAACACCCCGCCTGCCCGCACAGTCACCTTATGGTAATACGAAAGCCATTGGTGAGGATATCATCCGCGATGCCGTGCGAGCCAATGTACCCATCAAAGCCCTGGCTCTTCGGTATTTCAATCCCATTGGTGCCCATCCATCCGCCGAAATTGGTGAGTTGCCACTGGGGGTTCCCGCCAATCTGGTACCGTTCATCACGCAAACGGCGGCCGGTATCCGGTCCAGCCTGACGGTGTACGGCGATGACTACAATACGCCGGATGGCACCTGTGTCCGCGATTATATTGACGTAATGGATTTAGCGGATGCACACGTAGCCGCTCTTCGCAAACTAATTGACGAGTCAGCCGTGAGTCTTTACGATGTTATTAACATTGGTACCGGCCGGGGCGAAACCGTTCTGAATGTCATAAAAACGTTTGAACAGGTAACCGGTATCAACGTAAACTACCAGATTGGTCCGCGTCGGGTCGGCGATGTAGAACAGGTCTATGCCGATGTATCGAAAGCCAATCAGGCGCTGGGCTGGACAGCCCGTCGTTCGCTGGCCGAATCATTACGTGATGCCTGGAAGTGGCAGCAAAAAATTAGTCGGCGTGGGCAGGCTTAGGGTTTGTAGGTACGTTTATTGCACATTGCCAAAAACAGTAGTCAAGAAACAATAAATCATGAAACTATTAATTACCGGTGGGGCCGGTTTCATCGGGTCGCACGTTGTTCGACTGTTCGTTACCAAATATCCTGAATACCAGATTTATAATCTCGATGCATTGACCTATGCCGGGAACCTGGCCAACCTGAGGGATATTGAACACGCGCCAAACTACACATTCGTGAAGGGCGATATTACCGACTCGAAATTTCTGGAGGATATGTTTGCCGAACTTTCCTTCGATGGGGTTATCCACCTGGCGGCCGAATCGCACGTTGACCGCTCCATTACTGATCCTATGTCGTTCGTGATGACCAACGTAGTTGGAACGGTAAACCTGCTCAATACCGCCAAGAACAGCTGGAAGGATGCAGACGGAAAAACGGCCTATGAGGGTAAGCGTTTCTACCACGTCTCGACCGATGAGGTATACGGTTCGCTGCACAACCCGGAGGATTTCTTTACCGAAGAAACGGCATATGACCCGCAGTCCCCTTACTCAGCATCCAAGGCCGCTTCGGATCATTTTGTCCGGGCTTACGGTAACACCTATAAGTTGCCGGTGGTGCTATCCAACTGCTCCAACAACTACGGCCCGAATCACTTCCCGGAAAAACTGATTCCGCTGATGATTCATAACATCCAGACCAATAAACCACTGCCCGTATACGGCAAGGGAGAAAACGTGCGGGACTGGCTGTACGTGGTTGACCACGCCCGCGCTATCGATGCCGTTTTCCATACCGGCAAACTGGGCGAGACGTACAACATTGGCGGTTTCAACGAATGGAAGAACCTGGACCTGGTGCATCTGCTGTGCCAGATTATGGACAGAAAACTGAACCGGGAGGAAGGCACCTCGGCCAAACTGATTACCTACGTAACGGATCGGGCCGGGCACGACCTCCGGTACGCCATTGATGCCCACAAGATCATGAACGAACTGGGCTGGCAGCCATCACTTCAGTTTGAAGAAGGCCTCGAAAAAACAGTTGACTGGTTTCTGGCCAATCAAACCTGGCTCGACAACGTTACGTCAGGGACCTATAAGGGCTATTATCAGGATATGTACGCAAATCGCTAAAGAGTAAAAGCGTGAGTGAGCCAGCTAGTGCTTTCACGCTTCAGCTCTTTCACTCTTCAATAAACATGAAAGGAATTATATTGGCCGGAGGCTCCGGTACGCGTCTTCATCCGCTTACGCTCGCGGTATCCAAACAGTTGATGCCCGTTTACGATAAGCCGATGATCTATTATCCGCTGTCGATTCTGATGCTGTCTGGCATCCGTGAAATTCTTATTATCTCAACCCCGCACGATTTACCTCATTTTGAGAAGCTCCTCGGCGACGGGGCGCGTCTGGGTTGCCAGTTTACGTACGCCGTTCAGCCTAGTCCCGATGGTCTAGCGCAGGCCTTTATTATTGGCGAAGAGTTCATTGGCAATGATAAGGTGGCCCTGGTGCTGGGCGACAATATTTTCTATGGTTCGGGCCTGTCCAAACTGCTTCAGGCCAATAATGATCCGGATGGTGGTGTAGTATATGCCTATCAGGTACACGACCCCGAACGGTACGGCGTGGTTGAATTCGATGATCATTTTAATGTTTTATCCATCGAAGAAAAACCCGAGGATCCCAAATCGAACTACGCCGTTCCCGGTTTGTATTTCTACGATAATGAGGTAGTCGATATTGCTAAAAACATCAAGCCTTCCCCACGCGGAGAACTGGAGATTACGGATATTAACCGGGTCTATCTGGAGCGCGGCAAATTAAAGGTTGGCGTTCTTGACCGCGGAACCGCCTGGCTCGATACGGGTACGTTTGAATCGCTGATACAGGCCGGGCAGTTTGTACACGTCATTGAAGAGCGACAGGGGCTGAAGATTGGTTGCCCGGAAGAGATTGCTTACCGCATGAAATTCATCACGGCCGATCAGTTGGCAACCATTGCCAGGCCGCTTGTAAAAAGCGGATATGGTGCTTACCTGCTAAACCTGCTGAAATAAGAAAAAGGATCAACTACATCAGTATAGGATGAGCTGACTGATAAAAAAATGCCGGAGCAAATTGCTCCGGCATTTTTATTAACCTAACCTATAAGAAATTTCGCTGTTGATGCCTGCTTCTGTAGTAGTATCATCAACTACAGGACAAAGGTAGAGCATGAGGTATAGCCGGTAAAGAGAAGAAATACTGTTTTTAGCGGCTGAAACCAGGGTAGGCGAAAATCCGCACTTTGTTGCGTAGTTCTACGCATTAGTATAGTCTAATCTTTAGGTTAATATGTTGTCTTTCAAGAGATTAAGGTGGTTTTGTGCTGAATGGGGTATATGGTAATAAAAACTTCCTGGTGTATGTTCGCTACGCTTTCCGGTTTTATCCATCCCAAATTTTTTTACTTTATTATTCCTTTCAAGCGCATGAATGATTCTATTTTTAATGAAAATGCAGGCCGCTTTCTCACTGCTAAAGAAACCCATTCTCTCAAAGAAACTTACCGCAATTGTAAACTGGCCTGTGGTGAAAAAGAAGCAGAGTACACCCGCTCGGAATTCTTCGGCCTCGACCGGGTTAAGCAGTTACTGAGTCAACCTGGCTGCGTAGGGATTCGTGTCCATTACGCCAACCGTTGGGAAGATGAAGAGGGTAAGCCTACTAAAGTGGGCGAAGGGCAATTTAAACCCCGCGTTCTGCTAACGGGTGTCGATGTAAGAGGGAGAGATTTGGGTGCTCAGCCAAGTAAGGCTGGGTTGAAAGATGATGGTGATCAGCTGGTAGTGGGTGATGGGTGGACGTGTCCTAAACAGTGTGCTGCTTAGTTGGATGGGTGTTACATCATGATAGAAAGACTTTTTCATCTAATTGAAAAATACCCTCTAAATTTAGTTTCTCACTTATTCAGTCTTCTTCCCATTGCGTTGGGGTTGGCGCTCTTCAGGTGCCTGTCTACCAGTTACAGGCTTGTTTTGTTGCTGTTTGCGCTGTACTTCATTAGTGATACGTATTCGCTATGGCTGGTTATGGCGCGGGTAAGTACGTACCCCATTCAAAACCTGCAACCCCTGTTTGAAATAGGCATCGTAACAGCTGTTTACCTGAACAGTTTTCGGAAAAGCGAGACGGGGAAATGGGTAAAGCTCGCTGCTATCCTAAGTGCATTCATTATTGTTTTCAGTTATCGGCAAAGTACTATTTCAACCGTTGGCCTTACCACACAACGCCTGTTCGAAACGATAACCATACTGCTCTACTTCAACAAGATACTGATTGAAGCCCGGGTGAAAAATATGCTGTTCCATAGTATGTTCTGGTTGAGTTCGGGGTTGCTGATTCATTCGGCCGGTACATTTTTCTTTTCTCTTTTTAGCTCGTACCTGTATAGCGATACCATTTCGAATGAAGAGTTTGATCCGTTCTGGCGACTAAATCAAATTTTGTACATCCTACTTTGCCTGATGTCGTCCGTTGGTATATGGGTTTGCAGGTACGAGACGGATAACCTGTCTTAGCAGAAAAGCAGCGGGGCCAGGTAAGCCTCACGTGTGTTTTGTTGAAACGAATAGAACATGTACCGTTTGCTCAATCCTTTTCTAAACGATTGACATTCAGTCAGGTATTTTTGACCTTTACTACTCATGGATTGGCTGTAAACAGAGATAATGTCAACAAACGCCGGTTTTGTAATTGCCGTAGGAACGGCCATATTGTTGATAATGGCCGTCTTCATTATCATCTTCGTCGCCTATTATCAGCAAAAACAAACTCAGCAGCAACTCGCTATCAAAGAACTACAGGCGCAGCATCGGCAACAGTTGATGGAGGCCACTTTCCGGGGACAGGAAGAAGAACGAAAACGGCTTGCCGAAGACATGCACGACGGTATTGGTACTATGCTGTCCATCACCAAAATGAGCCTGAACCAACTGGAAAAACAGCTGGGTAGTACCATGGAGCTGGCATTACAGTTTCAGAAGACGCGATCCATGATCGACGAAACCATGACCAATGTCCGGCGTATCAGCCGGAATCTGGTGCCTACAACGCTGGAACGGTTTGGCTTACTGGCCGCTCTGGAAGAACTCGCCGAACGCGCAACAACGCCCGAAACGGACGTGCAGCTCGTGTATAGCGAATCGGTCGTTCATTTGCTCCCCGTTACGGAGTTGATGTTTTATCGCATTGCGCAGGAGTTGGTAAACAATGCTATCCGCCACGCCCGCGCTCAGCACATAACGATTCAACTGGTTTATTTTGATAGTGAAGTCAGGCTCTCTGTGCTGGATGATGGCGTTGGATTTGACGTTGATGCCGTGATGGAGAACAGGCAGACCGGCCTGGGTCTGCGCAACATAGAAAGTCGACTGAACGTAGTTAACGGCCATGTAACGTTCGATTCATCACCCGGCCGGGGATCCCGAACTCATGTGCAGGTTCATCTGCATGAAGTGCAGCCCGCAAAAATGTTGAGTTGATTTGTTGGCGGAATAGTGCTATTTGCGACTAATGATTGCGATTTTAACCCTAACGCTTCCTTCCCTATGCGAAAAATTAAATTAGCCCTCTGCGACGACCATACGCTGTTCCGCATTGGCATGGCCACCATTGTTGGTCAGATTCATGATTTCGAACTCGTACTGGAAGCAGGCAATGGCCAGGAATTGATCGATAAAATTCCCCGCAAAATGCCCGATGTGGTACTGCTTGACCTTCAAATGCCGGTTATGGATGGAACTGCCACCGCCGATTACTTACGGGAGCATTACCCACTCATCAAGATCGTTGTGCTAACAATGCACGATGAAGACAGAATGGTCCTGCATTTGCTGGAGAAAGGTGTTAGTGGCTATCTGCTCAAGGATGCCGAAGCGGGCGAAGTAGAAAAAGCCGTTCGCAAAGTAATGGATGAAGGGGTATACCTGAATGAGTTTGTATCGAAGGCTATGCTCCGCAAAATGACCAACAAAACAACGGTCAATAAGCCCATCAATGCGTTCTACAATAGTAAGGTGCTCTTGTCGGAACGGGAGAAAGAAGTATTGATGCTGATTTGTGAAGGCCTGTCGACCAATGAAATCAGCGAAAAAATCTTTTTGAGCCCGCGTACGGTCGAAGGGCACCGGCTGCGTATCCTCGAAAAAACGGGTACCAAAAATACGGCCGGTATGGTGGCCTACGCCTTCAAGAATGACCTGGTCGGCAACAGTTTAGTTTAGGGGAAATGAAAAAGCTGGATTTAAACGGGGCTGGTAATGGATAAACTTATTACCCATTACCAGTTATCCAAACAGATACCAGCTAAGATTGGCAAAAACACCGTTGGCGTAGTTTTACACCAACAAATCAGTAGTTTTGACCAACTTTGCTCCTAAACATAATCACTGGTCTCTACTATACCATGTCAAAATCATTAATTATCGTAGTTGTTATCGCCCTGGCTCTGGGCGTGTTTGGTTGTAGTTCGTATAACGGTCTGGTTCAGGAAGACACGAACGTGCAGGAAAAATGGGCGCAGGTACAAACGCAGTACCAACGCCGGTCAGACCTGATTCCTAACCTTGTCCGGACTGTACAGGGAGCGGCTAACTTTGAGAAAGGTACCCTGGTAGCCGTTCAGGAGGCCCGTTCCAAAGCCACTGGTATCAACCTAACGGCTGACCAGCTTACCCCGGAGAATATTCAGAAATTTCAGGCGGCTCAGGACCAGTTAAGTGGATCGTTGTCCCGGTTGCTGGCCGTAGCCGAAAACTATCCTCAACTCAAGGCGACGCAGAACTTCTCTGAGTTACAGGCACAGCTGGAAGGGACAGAGAACCGAATATCTGTTTCCCGAAACGACTTCAATGGAGCGGTGAAAACCTACAACCAGTCGGTTCGTTCTTTTCCGAACAATATCTTCGCCGGCATTTTTGGCTTCCCCGTAAAAGGATTCTTCGAGGCTTCGCAAGCCGCCCAAAGTGCGCCAACCGTACAGTTTTAATGAATTAGTGGCATGAACAATGACAAGCCGAGAGCGAGTCATTGTTCATGCTACCACACGGGCGGCCCCGAGTATTCATTTTACATTCCCAACATAAATCATGAATCCCTTCACTGCCGATGAACAGCAGCGCATTATAGCAGCCATTCGGCAAGCCGAAAAGGCTACATCGGGCGAAATTCGGGTACATGTAGAAGCGCACTGTACAACGGACGATCCCGTACAGCGGGCTATTGACGTATTTGCCCACCTGGGGATGCATCAAACCAAGGATCAAAACGGTGTCCTGTTTTACCTCGCTCATGCCGACCGAAAATTCGCCGTTGTTGGTGATAAAGGAATCAATGCGAAAGTGCCTGCCGACTTTTGGGAGAGCACGAAAAATCTACTCCGCATTCATTTTGCAAAGGGAGCTTATGCAGATGGTCTGAGCCAGGGAATAGAACAGGCCGGGCAGCAGTTGAAACAGTATTTTCCTTACGCCAGCAATGACACCAATGAACTAGCTGACGATATTTCGTTTGACTGATACCGCCGTGACTGTACCCAATTTTTTCCATTCAATTACCCTTATTCTCCGATTTGCCCTCGTGGTACTGTTGCTCACTGCCCCAGCGGGTGTGTGGGCGCAGGACTCCGGCACCGCGAACGTAATTCCCGATAAGCCCAATCCGCCCCGGCTGGTCAACGATTTTGTGGGTATTTTGTCCAGCTCTGACCGGGAGCAGCTGGAGCAGAAGCTCCGGGCCTACAATGACTCGACTTCAACCCAGATCGTTGTCGTCATTGTTAAAACGACCGAGCCTTACCCCATTGGTGACTTCGCTTTCCAGGTGGGCCGGAAGTGGGGTATTGGTCAGAAAGGAAAAAATAATGGCCTGGTGCTTGCCTGGGCTACCGAAACCCGCAAAGTATACATTGCTACGGGTTACGGACTGGAGGGGGCCATACCGGACGCCATTGCCAAGCGCATAATATCGAATACAATCGTACCCGCCTTTAAACAGGAGCAATTCTATCGGGGCCTGGACCAGGCAACAACCGAGATCATTCAGCGAGCCAGTGGTGAGTACAAAGCCGAGCCTGACACGGATACAGGAGGGGGAGGCTTTCCCGTTATCTTCATCATTTTTGGGGTCATGATTATTATCTTCATCATTTCCCGGCGTAATAAAGGTGGGGGAGGAAATAACCGCAATCGAGGGGGCGGCTGGGGTCCCATCTTTCTGCCAACGTCTACCTACTCCGGCTGGGGCGGTTCTGGCGGGGGGAGCTTCGGGGGCGGTGGTGGAGGAGGGTTCGGCGGCTTTGGCGGAGGTAGTTTTGGGGGCGGTGGTGCCGGGGGTAGTTACTAAATGGTTAGCTGATGATCATTCATTGTCATTTAGTGGTCATGAAGTGGAAACAACAAATGGATACTATGACTGACTACCAAATGACCATTTAATGACCACTACGTGTTTCTCAGCCAAGCTGTTTCTCAATGAGCAGAATAAGCAGGTGAATCACTTTGATATGGATCTCCTGAATGCGGTCGGCATAGCCAAAATGAGGAACCCGAACCTCCACATCGGCTCTGTCGGCCAGCTTTCCGCCGTCCTTGCCGGTCAGCAAAACTATATTCATGCCTTTATGTCTTGCGGCCTCAACCGCTTTAATCACATTGGCCGAGTTGCCGCTCGTACTCAAACCCAGCAGCACATCCCCTTCGCTGCCCAAACCTTCTACAAACCGGGAAAAAACGAAATCATACCCGTAGTCATTACTAACGCAGGAGAGGTGGCTGACATCCGAAATGGCAATGGCTGCCAGCGAACGGCGGTCATCGCGATACCGGCCGGATAGTTCTTCCGCAAAATGCATGGCATCGCAATGAGAACCCCCGTTGCCACAGGAAATGATTTTTCGGCCATTGCGCAGGGCATCAGCCATGAGCGTTGCCGCCCGTTCAATGGCGGTCAACTGAGCAGGATCGTTCAGGAACGTATCCAAAAGCGATTGGGCTTCGGTTAATTCCTGCCGGATAATATCAAGCATTAATGACGTAGTAAAGTAGAAAATCGGTAAGCAGTGGCGCCTTAAAACACCCAGTTCTGGTACGGCATGTTCCAGCGCAGGGCAAAGCTAGCGACTTGTTCGGTATAACTGTTGGGGCGATACTGGCTATCCTGAAACCGGTACAGGAAACGGCCTTCCAGAAAGATGTTGTGGCGTATCATGTAAGAAGCGCGTAAATCAGCGTAGGTAACAACGGTTTTTCTTCCCTGTCCAATAAAATTCCCTTCGTTGCGAAAGCGATACGTATAATCTTTCAGGATGTTTCCTCCGTAGTTGATATCAGCCAACGGGTCGCTGCCGTACATCATAACGCCGGCAATAAGATTACCTGACAAACGCTTCCGCTGATACCGGACAATACCCAGTCCTTCCGCAAAATTCCCACCCAGTGGGTGGGCTAATGGCTGACTGAAGTGGGCGTAGTTGGTTTGGCCGGCGCTAACCGTTGGCGATGCCTCGTGCGAGTAGGTGTACGGCCGGGCCATGTTGAATTCGAGTTGCAAATCCAGGTTAGGGACCTGGAACGCATCAATGTACTTGCCCCCGAGTTGAAAGGCAAACTTATTGGTCCAGTCTCCTTTGCCGGCTAATAAGGGTTTTAATCGAAATTCATCCAGCATAAACTGGGTGTACACCAAGAACTGCGACAAAAAATTAGCTTTCAGGTCAAGCCCAATAAACGCGTTATCACTACTGCCCACACTCGACTCTACGTAGCGGTACAGAATAATGGGGTTCAGGTAACTGAGGTCCAACCGGTCGCGACTGAACACTTCCGATTCAAACACGCCCAGGTTAATGTTATCGGTGATGTTAACGCTCAGATGGTGCATAGCCGCAAACTTGGGCGGAATGAGTCTGACCCCCGTTGGTAGGGGAGCCTGGGTATTTTGTAGCTGCGAGAACAGATTGGTATACTGAATTCGACTCCCCAGGCGCGTAGAGAATTTCACAAATAGGTGAGGGGGGCTGTTATCCGACAGGAAGAGTGACCGGAAACCGTTTCCGAAAAAAATGCGGTCATGGCCAAACTGTACATTGATAATCTTAAGCGCATTGAACGTAATGTATCCCCTTGCCGACAGGAAATCGACGCCGTTGTTGCGGAAGGGCTTTACAAAACTCTGACCCGGAGCCGTCACCAGCTGGTCGCTGGTTTGGCCATATGTTTGGCCATACTGTTGTATGTATTCGGGGTAGATGGCCTGATTGTCGGAAAAGAACGTGTAGAAACCCAGCTTGCGACCAATGGTACCCCGAACTTCCAGACCCCGGGTATTGGTAAAAAGTAGTTGCTGTTTATTGGTCAACACGTCTGTTTTGCTGGAGTTATTATCGGCACCTACCCCAAAGTAAAACACCGGGTTGACATGCAGGTCGAAGTCTGGCGTTTGCAAACTGTAGAAATCCGCTTTCTTCTTGTAAAAATGTTTTAAAAGCGGCTTCCCACTCTCCCAGATGGAGGACGAAGTTTCTGAGCGACGAATAAAGGGATTTTTCTGCAATGAGTCGTAGTTGGATACCCATTCCCAACTATCATTACGCAGGTAATCAAAATTGAAATAATCGGAGTCAGAAAGGTCGCGGCCAGGGTTGGCCTCTACACTGTCAACCAGTTGGATAACACTCTCCCGGTTATAAGGCTTAACGGAGCTATGAAATCCGTCGGCCCAGCGGTTTTGCCGGATTTCAAGCCGGTCGATGAGGTGGTAATAATCGGCGTTGAGTGGCACAAATGGGCTTTGGGCCTGGACGCATAACGAGAGTAAAAAAAAATAGAGAACGTAAACGGTGCAACGCATGTAACTTACTGGCTGTTGAGCTTATTTATACCGGTTGGACCGCTATTGACTGCTCAAATTAGTTATTTGGTTTGGATATACGCCAACCTTGCGGCTAATTTACGGCGAAAGACACCCACAAACTATGTTTGTTTTCTCGCAACAGCCCTCACTGGCCAATCAGTTCATCGCCGAACTACGAAATGTATCTATCCAGTCGGACAGGCTCCGGTTTCGCCGAAATCTGGAACGCCTGGGCGAATTGATGGCGTACGAAATCTCGAAAGTGTTGCCGCACCAGGCCCTCGACGTGCAAACTCCGCTTGGGGTATGCCGTACGCAGGTACTCCGGCAGCAGCCGGTATTGGCCACCATACTGCGTGCCGGGTTGCCGTTTCACCAGGGATTTGCCAACTACTTCGATCAGGCAGAGAGTGCTTTTGCCGGGGCCTACCGCGGACAATCGGAGGTCGGCAGTGAGGAGTTCGAGATTGCAATGGACTACATCACCTGCCCTGATTTGAGTGGTAAAACGCTGATTCTCTGCGATCCTATGCTGGCAACGGGCCGTTCCCTCGAAAAAGTGTACCATGCTCTGCTCCGATACGGTATTCCGGCTCAGACGCATATTGCCGCCATCATTGCCAGCCCGGAGGGCATCCGGCATGTACAACACCAGCTACCGCAATGCCACCTTTGGCTGGGTGCAATCGACGATTACCTCAACGAGCATTTCTACATTGTTCCCGGGCTGGGCGATTCAGGGGATCTGGCCTTCGGTGAAAAAATCTGACAGGTGCCTGCAAATCAAAGTGCAAGGGTGTCAGTGCGTTAGCGAAGCGAAGATTTCATTTGGTAAGATAACCAGTGTTCTAAAGAGTAGCTGGCATTTTTTGCTTTCTTTTACGTCCCGGTTGGTAACCCAATAACTGTTTAGTATTACTTGCAGTCGATGTTGTATACATAGGGAGCCACTATGTTTATTTATTGTAGTACAAACTAATCCGTTTCAATTCCCATGATGAAAACTTTACGAACGTTCAGAATTGGTACCTTGCTTGCCCTGGCTTTGCTGGCAGTACCGTTTGCCAGTAAGGCCCAGATGGTAGATGCCGTGAAACAACGAGCAAGAGAGGCTAAAGTTTCCAGTGATTTGTTAACCGTTATTGCCAATGGGGGTGTTGGACAGCAGGCTCCCGTTGCTGGTTTACAACGGGATAATCTGTTTATAACGTCCGGCAATTCATTAGCTATCGACGCAGTGGCTAAATCGGAGAGCGAAGGGCAGGCGCTGCTGCAGGCACTACAAACAATGGGCCTCCGCGATGGGGTAGTCTCTCAGCAACGGGTATCGGGCTATCTGCCCATCGATAAACTCGACGATCTGAAAAATGTATCATCCCTGAAATTTGCCCGCCCGTCTTATCAACCCATTCATAGCGTTGGTCTGGTAACGTCGCAGGGGGACACCTCGCTGCGTTCGTACGTGGCCCGCACAACGTATGGTGTGGACGGAACGGGTGTTAAGGTGGGTATCCTTTCGGACTCCTACAATAACCTGGGCGGTGCGCCGGCGGGTGTTGCGTCGGGCGATTTACCGGCGGGGGTGCAGGTGCTGAAGGATTTGGCAAGTGGCGGTTCTGATGAGGGGCGCGGTATGGCCGAGTTGATTCATGATGTGGCTCCTGGTTCTCCGTTGGCGTTTTACACCGCTTTCGTCAGTACGACTGATTTTGCCAAAGGGATTCGGGATTTGGCCGCAGCCGGTTGTAAGATTATCACGGATGACGTTCTGTATTTTGCCGAGCCATTTTTTCAGGACGGCCCCATTGCTCAGGCTGTTGATGATGTGGTGAATAATAGTGGAGTAACCTACTTCTCGTCGGCGGGTAACAACGCCCGAACGTCGTACCAGAAGGCCTATAACCCCATTGCTGCAAACTCGCTTCCGGCCTCGCTTACGCTTCCGGCAGGCTACGTATCGGCGCATAACTTTGGCGGTGGCGATGTCCGTCAATCCTTTTTGCTTCGTGGTGGCAATCGTACATCAATCATTTCGTTCCAGTGGGATGATCCGTTTTTCTCCGTTAGCGGTGGGGCCGGTGCTCAAACGGATTTGGATATACTCGTTTATATTGGTGGCGCTTATTTTGGTAATCTTTCGGGAACGAGTGATAACCTGGGCGGGGACCCTGTAGAAATTATTGGTATAAGAAACCCGGGTGCAGACGTTACAATTGAACTGGTACTGGCCAAATACGCCGGGCCTGATCCAAATATTGTGAAATGGGTCTATTTTGGTAACGGTGTTACAACGAGCATTGAATACGACACCAGAAGCTCAACGGCGGTAGGGCACACGAATGCCAGCCGTTGTATCAGCGTGGGCGCGGCTGCGTTCTTCAATACGCCAGCCTACAGTGGTTCTGCCACCGCTTCGGTGGAAGGTTTTTCGTCGGCGGGTGGCACACCCATCTACTTTACCACTTCGGGTGAACGCCTGGGGTCGCCCGTTACGCGTCCTAAGCCGGAGATTACCAGCGTAGATGGTGGAAACACAACGTTTTTTGGGTCAGATACAAACCGGGATACCGATGCGTTCCCAAACTTTTTTGGTACATCGGCCGCTGCGCCCCACGCAGCGGCAGTGGGCGCTCTGATGAAACAGAAAGTGCCAACCATTACTGCTGCGGCCATTTTATCTACCCTGGAAAACACCGCGCTGGATATGGATGACCCCGCTACGGCGGGTTTTGACACGGGTTTCGATTTCGGCACTGGCTACGGTTTCATTCAAGCCGACCGCGCCCTGCAGGCGTTACAAACAATTACCGGCACCTTCAGCATCACGGGCGCTACCACGGTGAGTTGTACTACCCTTTCGGTTGGAGAGCGGATGCTTACGTTTACCCCACAGTACAGCGGGTTGAATGGGCAACCGGTGAGTTTCTCGGTGCTGAACGAATTGACACCTACCACCGCGCCGGGGCCTTACTCGTTACGGGTCTACACGGATAATCCGGTTATTACCCTGAAAGCAACCCAGAGTGGTACGGCTCAGGAGGCCAGTTTTGCCTACAACTGGCTGGCGGCTTGTGGTGGTAGTACGCCCTCAACCCCGCCCCCTGCTACCGGTACCTTTAGCATCACGGGAGTTACCACAGTGAACTGCGCTGCAGCATCGTCCGGCGCCCGGATGCTGACCTTTAATCCTCAGTACAGCGGATTGAATGGGCAACCGGTAAGTTTCTCGGTGTTGAATGAAATGATGCCTACTACCGCTCCAGGGCCTTACTCGTTGCGGGTCTACACCGATAATCCGGTTATTACTCTGAAAGCAACCCAGAGTGGTACGGCTCAGGAGGCTAGTTTTGCCTACAACTGGCTGGTTGCCTGTAACGGTGGCACGCCCGGCAGTGCGCGGGTGGGTGTTGGCTCGGAGTTGACGAGCCGACTAAAGGCAACAATTCTGCCCAACCCGGTGTCGGATGAGTTCCGCATTCGCCTTCAAGGGGCTCAGGGTCAGGCAGTGCGTCTGGAGTTGAGTGATATGAGTGGTCATTCGCTGGTGAATCGGTCGGTGGAGGTGAGCAGTGATAACCATCAGGAGTCGGTGCGGTTCAGTCAGCCGGGTCGTGGTTTGTACCTGTTGCGGGTGAGCACGGGTGGGCAGGCGGTGACCCTGAAAGTGATTCGGGAGTAAATTAGATCAGGCATACAGTTTTCGGTGTAAAGAGGTTCTTTCTGTAGCAGAAAGAACCTCTTTTAGTACCTGCACATCTATTGAACACCCTAAGTTACCGCAAAAAAAGAGGCATTTTATACATATTTAGCATTGGTGTAGATACAGCTGAATATACCGTTAGATAAAATCAGTGATCAGATACTCAGTATATTACTCATAATCTTGCGCTTTTGCCAGACATTTAGTGCTCTTTCGAGCGCACGACGCTTCCGGTCCCGGATGATTTGCAAGTGTAGCTGTTCTGCTTTGTTTCACAAATTTCTTAACTAACCCATTTTACGCGTCATGATGAAAAATCTACGAAGGTGTGGTGTCTATGCTGTCCTTGTATTGACACTACTCATGTCCTCGTTTGGGCTACAGGCCCAAAACCTTGCCTCAGTCAAGCTGGCGGCCAGGGAGGCTAAAATTTCCACCGAGCTGTTGACGGTTATGAAGAACGGTGGCACCGGGCAGCAGGCCCCGGTAAATGGAATACAACGGGCAAACCCATACATGACCAACGGTAATTCTATTGCTATTGATGCCGTTGCTAACTCGGAAAGCGAAGGACAGGCCCTGCTGCAGGCGTTACAGGCGCTGGGTCTTACCAAAGGAATTGCTAGCAAGCAACGCGTATCGGGCTATCTTCCTATCGATAAGCTGGGTGAACTGAAAAACGTCGGAGTCCTGAAATTTGCCCGTCCATCGTATAAGCCGATGAAGAATGTTGGCGCGGTCACCTCGCAGGGCGATGCCGCTATGCGGGCCGACGTAGCCCGGGCTACCTACAGTGTTACCGGAGCGGGGGTTAAAGTCGGGGTTCTCTCCGATTCATACAACAACCTCGGTGGAGCGCCAGCCGGTGTTGCCTCGGGCGATTTGCCAGCCGGTGTGGAGGTACTATCTGATTTGGCGGGTGGAGGCAGTGATGAGGGCCGAGCCATGATTGAGCTGATTCATGACGTGGCTCCTGGCTCTCCGCAGGCGTTTCATACGGCATTTGACGGAGTACTTGACTTTGCGCAGGGGATCCGGGATCTGGCAGCCGCTGGCTGTAAAGTCATCACTGACGACGTTTTCTACCTCGCCGAACCCTTCTTTCAGGATGGTCCCATTGCGCAGGCCGTCGATGAAGTGGTAGGCAACGGTATTCCTTACTTCTCCGCAGCCGGAAATTCAGCCCGAAAATCCTACCAAAGCGCATACAGCGCAACTACGCCCCCTGCTTCCCCTAATTATGAAATTGGCGCTCATAACTTCGGGGGTGGTGATAAATTTCAGTCGCTTACTATCGGAGCCGGTCAGCAAATAGACATTATCTTTCAGTGGGATGATCCGTTCTTCTCGGTGAGTGGCGCGCCCGGTGCCGCAACAGACATGGATCTGCTGGTTTACGTTGGTGGGGTATTTCAGCCTGGTCTTTCCTCGATTGACGAAAATGTTGGTGGCGATCCCATTGAATACATTGGTCTAATCAATAACGGAAGTACGGCAGTTCCCATTGAGATAGTTCTGGCTAAGTACGAAGGGCCGGATCCAACTCTGGTAAAATGGGTTAATTTCGGCAGCACTATATCCTTCGAATACAATACCAGAAGCTCCACAGTTGTTGGGCACAACAACTCGGCTCGCGGTATTGGTACCGGAGCTGCTCCCTGGTTTAATACACCCGCCTTTAATGGTGGCCTGACTACTGCCGTCATTGAGCCATTTTCATCGGCCGGTGGTACGCCCATTCTTTTCAATACGGCGGGTGTACGTCTGCCTGCGCCCATTATCCGTCAGAAACCCGATATAACAGCCGTAGACGGTACAAACACTACCTTTTTTGGCAATGATATATCGCAGGATGCAGATGCGTTTCCTAACTTCTTCGGCACCTCGGCCGCTGCCCCCCATGCCGCTGCCGTGGCCGCCCTCATGATTGAAAAGGTACCTGCCATTACTCCGGCTACTATCCTGTCCACCATGCAATCGACCGCTTTGGACATGGATGACCCGTCTACGGCAGGCTTCGACACGGGCTTTGACTTCGGCACCGGCTTCGGCTTCATTCAGGCCGACCGGGCCCTGCAGGCCATCTCGTCCGTTGCTGCCCTCTCGCTGGTTGTTTCGGCCAATCCGAACGTGATTCTGACCAGTGGCACCACCACCCTGTCGGCCACCGTATCGGGCGGAACCACCCCCTACAGCTACACCTTCTCGGGACCGGGCACCATCACCCAATCGCCCAGTAGCAACACCGCATCGGTGTCGGGCCTGCCAGCCGGGGTGCAGACCTTCACCGTGGTGGCCCGCGATGCCACCACCCCCACCAGCCAGAGCATCTCGGGCACCGTCAGCGTGACGGTCAACATGACCGTTCCCCCCAACACGCCCCCCACAGTAGCCAACCCGGTCAGTCCCCAGTCGGCCACGGTGGGCGTGGGGTACACGCTGTCTTTGGCTAACGTGTTCACCGATGCCGAGACGCCCAATGGCCTGACCCTGTCGGTGTCGGGTCTACCCGCTGGACTGAGCTTTTCGGCTCCTTCCACCATCTCGGGCACCCCGTCGATGTCGGGCGTATCGAGCGTGACGGTGGTGGCCACCGACCCGGGCAGCCTGACGGCCAGCAACACCTTCACCCTCACTGTCAGCCCGGCTGCCAGTGCCACTACCCCCGGGGCGTTCGCCATCACGGGGGCAACGACGGTGAGTTGCACCACGCTCAGTGCGGGCCTTCGGTCGTTGACGTTCAACCCCCAGTACGCGGGTCTGGACGGCAGTCCGGTGAGTTTCTCGGTGGCTAACGAGATGCTGCCCACCACGGCTCCGGGTCCCTACACGCTGAACCTGTACACGGACAACCCGGTCATCACCCTGAAAGCAACCCAGAGCGGGAGTGAAGCCAGCTTTGCCTACAACTGGCTGGTGACCTGTAGCGGTGGCACGCCCCCGCCCCCCCCGCCGACGCCGGGTCCCTTTAGCATCACAGGGGTAACGACGGTGAGTTGCACCACGCTCAGTGCGGGCCTTCGGTCGTTGACGTTCAACCCCCAGTACGCGGGTCTGGACGGCAGTCCGGTGAGTTTTTCGGTGGCCAATGAGATGCTGCCCACCACGGCCCCGGGTCCCTACACGCTGAACCTGTACACGGACAACCCGGTCATCACCCTGAAAGCAACCCAGAGTGGGAGTGAAGCCAGCTTTGCTTACAACTGGATCGTAGCCTGTAACGGGGGCACGCCGGGTAGTGTGCGGGTAGGTGCTGGTACGGAGTTGACGGCCAAACTCAGGGCCACGATCCTGCCCAACCCGGTATCGGACGAGTTCCAGCTTCGCATCGAAGGGGCCCGGGGTCAGTCGGTTCGTTTGGAGCTGGTTGATGTGAGTGGTCATTCGCTGGTAAAGCGGTTGGTTGAGGTATCGGATGATACGCATCAGGAGTCGGTGCGTTTCAATCAGCCGGGGCGGGGTCTGTACCTGCTGCGGGTGAGCACGGGTGAGCAGGCGTTGACCCTGAAAGTGATTCGGGAGTAAAGTACCTGGAGTGTATTAAGTGTTAAACGGGGTCGGCCGGTTCAGTGATGGACCAGCCGACCCCGTTTGGCGTAAACTGGCTACCCTAAAAAGCATGCGTACCGGGTAGCTGGATCGGGTACGTATCCATGGATACCCGAAGGGAAACGTGAGTTGATTGCCCCTAGTTAACCGGCCTGATAGTTAGGATACTGTAGCGAAAAGAGGACTAAACGGAAAGGTGATTTGCCTACATGCTACGCTTAATAAAAAGGCGGCCAAATAAATGCGGATAAAAATTATACAATCTCTTTTTTATTTGATATTTACCAGGCTAGTTCTAGCACCTCTGGATGATTATCAGTGGTTTTGCAGGGGGTACGCTATTGAGCACCTGGTTTATTTATCAACTCATAACTGTACACATGATGAAACATTTACGAAGGTGTATTACCGGAGCCCTGATGGTACTGGTATTGATCGCAATGTCCTTTGCGGTGCGGGCGCAGAGCCCTGTCTCAGCCAAGCAGGCAGCTAAAGAGGCTAAAGTATCGTCTGACCTGTACCAGGTCATACTGAATAATGGCCCAGTGGCACCGGCAGCATCCGCTGACGGACTTGTGGTAGAAACGAACCAGGTTATTGTTGGCGATAAGATAGCCATTGAAGCTATTGCCAATAATGAAGATGGGGAGGGGCTGCTTAATCAACTAAAAGCCCTGGGTCTGACCGGGGGGGTGGCCTACAAGCGGATGGTTTTTGGCTACCTACCCATTGACAAACTTAGGGAGTTGAAGAATGTCTCATCGTTGAGTTTTGCCCGCTCTCATTATGCTCCAATCACGAATACCGGTTCGGTTACCTCCCAGGGCGATGCCGCTTTAAAAGCAGATGTGGCCCGCACTACCTATAGCGTCACGGGGGCTGGAGTTAAGGTAGGCGTAATTTCCGACTCGTATAATCGTTTGGGTGGAGCACCGGCCGGTGTTGCCTCAGGCGACCTACCTGTGGTTGAAATCGTTGAGGAGTCGGCTACTGCCAGTAACATCGACGAGGGACGTGCCATGGCCGAAATCGTCCACGATGTAGCCCCCGGTGCAGCCATTGCCTTCCATACGGCAAATGGTGGTGAGGCAAATTTTGCGCAGGGTATTTTAGACTTAGCCGCGGCCGGTTGTAAAGTAATTGTGGATGATATCATCTATCTGGGTGAACCATTTTTTCAGGATGGTATCGTTGGTCAGGCAGTCAATCAGGTAGTCAATAACAATGGTGTAACCTATTTCTCATCAGCGGGTAACCGCGTGCGCGCTTCATATCAGGCACCGTTCAAGATTGGGGGCACCTATAGTAATTCAGCCGTTTATGGTACGTCCACAGCCTACCCGACGTATGATTTTAGTACAACCAGCACAGTCGATAATTTACAACGCATTTCGATTCCGTCGGGTCAGAGTTTGCGACTAGTCTTTCAATGGGATAATCCTTATCAGTCAGTCAGTGGAGGAACAGGAGCCACGACTGATCTGGACATCTTCGTTCTCAATTCGACGACGGGAGCTGTCATTACAAGAGGTACTACTGACCAAAGCAGCGGTGGTGATCCACTTGAAATTACGGGCACGGTTACCAACTCTACAGGCTCACCGCGTTTGGTCGATGTGGTCATTGTCAAACGCTCTGGTCCGGACCCGGGTCTAATTAAATGGGTGAATTTTAGCGGTAACAATATTGCTCCGGAGTACGCTACCAATAGTGGTGCCTCTTACGGCCATAACACGGCTGCCGGCTGCATCAGCACGGGGGCTGCTGGCTGGTTTGACACGCCAGTCTTTAATGGCGCGTTAACCACGGCTATTATTGAGCCTTTTTCCTCGGTTGGTGGTACCCCCATCCTGTTCAATACCGATGGTAGCCGTATCAACGGTATCGTTGGAACCGTCCGGCAAAAACCTGAGATTACAGCCGTCGATGGCGGTAATAATACCTTCTTCGGGAGTGATACAAATAGAGATCCTGATGCCTTTCCTAACTTCTTTGGTACGTCGGCTGCGGCTCCCCATGCGGCTGCCGTGGCCGCGCTCATGATGGAGAAAGTGCCCAGCATTACTCGCAACACGATTCTGTCCACTATGCAATCGACGGCCCTGGACATGGATGATCCTTTCACGGCAGGCTTCGATACAGGCTTTGACTTTGGCACCGGCTTCGGCTTCATTCAGGCCGACCGGGCCCTGCAGGCCATCTCGTCCGTTGCTGCCCTCTCGCTGGTCGTTTCGGCCAATCCGAACGTGATTCTGACCAGTGGCACCACCACCCTGTCGGCCACCGTATCGGGCGGAACCACCCCCTACAGCTACACCTTCTCGGGGCCGGGCACCATCACCCAATCGCCCAGTAGCAACACCGCATCGGTGTCGGGCCTGCCAGCCGGGGTGCAGACCTTCACCGTGGTGGCCCGCGATGCCACCACCCCCACCAGCCAGAGCATCTCGGGCACCGTCAGCGTGACGGTCAACATGACTTCGCCCTCCAACACGCCCCCCACGGTGGCCAACCCGGTCAGTCCCCAGTCGGCCACGGTGGGCGTGGGGTACACGCTGTCTTTGGCTAATGTGTTCACCGATGCCGAGACGCCTAATGGGCTGACCCTGTCGGTCTCGGGTCTACCCGCCGGACTGAGCTTTTCGGCTCCCTCCACCATCTCGGGCACCCCGTCGATGTCGGGCGTATCGAGCGTGACGGTGGTGGCCACCGACCCGGGCAGCCTGACGGCCAGCAACACCTTCACCCTCACTGTCAGCCCGGCTGCCAGTGCCACTACCCCCGGGGCGTTCGCCATCACGGGGGCAACAACGGTGAGTTGCACCACGCTCAGTGCGGGCCTTCGGTCGTTGACGTTCAACCCCCAGTACGCGGGTCTGGACGGCAGTCCGGTGAGTTTCTCGGTGGCTAACGAGCTGCTGCCCACCACGGCCCCGGGTCCCTACACGCTGAACCTGTACACGGACAACCCGGTCATCACCCTGAAAGCAACCCAGAGCGGGAGTGAAGCCAGCTTTGCCTACAACTGGCTGGTGACCTGTAACGGTGGCACGCCCCCGCCCCCCCCGCCGACGCCGGGTCCCTTTAGCATCACGGGGGTAACGACGGTGAGTTGCAGCACGCTCAGTGCGGGCCTTCGGTCGTTGACGTTCAACCCCCAGTACGCGGGTCTGGATGGCAGTCCGGTGAGTTTTTCGGTGGCCAATGAGATGCTGCCCACCACGGCCCCGGGTCCCTACACGCTGAACCTGTACACGGACAACCCGGTCATCACCCTGAAAGCAACCCAGAGCGGGAGTGAAGCCAGCTTTGCCTACAACTGGATAGTAGCCTGTAACGGGGGGACCCCCGGCAGTGCGCGGGTGGGTGCCGAGCTGAGGAGCCGACTAAAGGCGACGATTCTGCCCAACCCGGTATCGGACGAGTTCCAGCTTCGCATCGAAGGGGCCCTGGGTCAGTCGGTTCGTTTGGAGCTGGTTGATGTGAGTGGTCATTCGCTGGTAAAGCGGTTGGTTGAGGTATCGGATGATACGCATCAGGAGTCGGTGCGTTTCAATCAGCCGGGGCGGGGTCTGTACCTGCTGCGGGTGAGCACGGGTGAGCAGGCGTTGACCCTGAAAGTGATTCGGGAGTAAAGTACCTGGAGTGTATTAAGTGTTAAACGGGGTCGGCCGGTTCAGTGATGGACGGGCCGACCCCGTTTAACACCCGCTTAATAAAAAGGCAGGAAATGATTACACTAAATAGTTACATAATCTCTTTTTTAATTGACATTTACCGGGGCGGCTCAGATAGGCTTTCGCTGAGTATCAGGGGTCTTGTCGAGGTACGCCGGTAGTGCTTATCTTTTTTCTAACAACTCATAACTGTATACATGATGAAACATTTACGAAGGCGTATGACCGGAGCTCTGGTTGTACTGGTATTAGCCGTAATGTCGTTTGCGGTGCAGGCACAGGTAACGACCCGTGTAATAACCGGTGGCAACGCCGGTTTGAACCAGTTTGGTGCATTTGGCCTACAGGGGGCTAGCGTTTCCCGGTCGGAGCTGCCACGGCTGGATATTGCCCGGTTGAGGGCTGAAGATGAGCAATATCGTAAAAATGGTCGACCAATGCGGGTTGCGGTCCAGCAAAATTTAAGCCTGGATATTGTAAAGGCAGGGAGTACTTCGGAAAGCAATGGCTACCGG
Organism: uncultured Cytophagales bacterium; assembly: GCA_963782245.1. Classification (GTDB taxonomy): domain Bacteria; phylum Bacteroidota; class Bacteroidia; order Cytophagales; family Spirosomataceae; genus Spirosoma. The sequence continues at coordinate 214,284 of CAWAJC010000029.1, read as the reverse complement.
ATTTACCGGCATGAAGTGCTGGCTCCGGAAGCGGGTGGCCTAAGTGCTGTCTTCGACCGATTGCAATTAGCCGAAGGTGCCCGCGTTTTTCTGTACAATGCCGCTCAAACGGTGTTGATTGGGCCGATTACCAGTCAGCAAAACACGACGAATGCTCCCTTTACCAGTGGGCACGTCACTGGGGATCGGCTTATTATTGAGTTACAGGAACCCCTTGAGTGTAGCCGGGCAAAGCCAATTACATCTGGTGGGCGTTGCTAACTTTTACGAACCCAGGGGCCCTTTCGGGCCACTGCGCCCCGCCGGTAGCTGCGAAAACAACCAGGCTTGTTTCCCTGATTATCAGTCAGAAGCGGATGGCGTAGCTCTTTTATTGGTTAACGATGGGGCTGGAAGCTCTTTATATCTGCACCGGTAGTACCGTTAATGATGCCCGGCAGAGTTTTCGTTCTTTTTTCCTTACGGCCTTTCATTGCACTGACTTCAACGGAAACCAAGTCAACGAGCCCAATGAAGTCAGCTCAACGGCTGGATGGACTTTCTATTTTAAATACCAAAGTGCCACCTGTACGCCTAGTACGGATGATAATGTGTACGTAACCATCAACGGAGCGACGTATCGGTCAGGTAGTGCGGCTTCTGATTTTACGCTGGTCGAATTGAACGCTCAGGCCCCGCAAAGTGAAAGTATTTCCTTTTTGGGCTGGGACCGCAGCAGTAATCTGTCCAGTAGTGTATTTGGAATTCACCACCCCAATGGTTCTCTGAAGAAAATTTCGTTCGGAGGAGCCACCTCAACCGTTGGTGTAGCTTATTTACCAGGGGGAAACTACAATGTAACGCCAGGCACCTCTTTTCTACAACTTAGCTGGAATAACGGTGTGACAGAAGGCGGATCATCCGGCTCTGCTTTATTCGATGGAACGTCCCGTCGGGTTGTTGGTCAACTACTGGGTGGCTCATCGTTCTGTTCATCACCGAATGCCCCTGATCAATATGGTCGATTTTTTACGTCCTGGACGGGGGGAGGGGCAAACAATAACCGACTCAGCAACTGGCTTGATCCAACGGGCATTAGCGGCAATACGACTAACCTGGCTGTGCCAACCGTCAGTGGACCAGCAGCCTTTACTAACACGGCTTCGTTTTCTCTCAATACAGGCATATCGTCCATAACATCCTGGTCTATTGTCGGGGCCAATGCTGCTTCTTTTTCGGTAAGTAGTGGCTCTGGCAATGTAGCTAACCTGACCGCCACCGCCAATGCGTCAAATGTAGTTATTCGATTCACGGTAGATGCAGGTCAGAGCTACCCGATTCAATTTACTAAAACATTCAACGCTACTGTAGCGACTCCCCCGGCCAACACGCCGCCGACGGTGGCTAACCCGGTGAGTCCCCAGTCGGCCACGGTGGGCGTGGCCTACACGCTCTCGCTGGCTAACGTGTTCACCGATGCCGAGACGCCCAACCAGCCTGACCCTGTCGGTCTCGGGTCTGCCAGCGGGGCTGAGCTTCACGGCTCCCTCCACCATCTCGGGTACCCCGTCGATGTCGGGGGTGAGCCAGTGTGACGGTGGTGGCCACCGATCCGGGCAGCCTGACGGCCAGCAACAGCTTCACCATCACCGTCAGCCCGGCTTCGGGTACCCCGCCACCAACGGGCACCTTCAGCATCACCAGCGTGCAGACCGTGAGCTGTCAGGTCCTCTCAGCGGGTCAGCGCCGGGTCAGTTTCAACCCCCAGTACGCGGGTCTGGATGGCAGCCCGGTGAGTTTCTCGGTGGTTAGTGAGATGCTGCCCACCACGGCTCCGGGCCCCTACACGCTGAACCTGTACACGGACAATCCGGTCATTACGCTGCAAGCGTTGCAGAGCGGGACATCCAGTCAGTTTTGCCTACAACTGGCTGACGGCCTGTAGCTCCTCGACGGGCAACACCCCCCCCACGGTGGCTAACCCGGTTTGTCCCCAGTCGGCCACGGTGGGTGTGGGCTATACCCTCTCGCTGGCCAATGTGTTCACCGACGCCGAAACGCCCAGCGGCCTGACGCTATCGGTGATGGGCCTACCCGCTGGACTGAACTTTGTGGCCCCCTCCACCATCTCGGGTACCCCCTCGATGTCGGGTGTCTCAACGGTAACCGTGGTGGCCACCGATCCGGGCAGCCTGACGGCCAGCACCAGCTTCAACATCACGGTGAGTCCGGCATCGGGTACCCCACCGCCCCCAACGGGCACTTTCAGCATCACCAGCGTGCAGACCATCAGTTGTCAGGTCCTCTCGGCGGGTCAGCGCCGGGTAACGTTTCAACCCCCAGTACGCGGGTCTGAATGGCAGCTCCGGTGAGTTTCTCGGTGGTCAGTGAGATGCTGCCCACCACGGCTCCGGGCCCCTATAGCCTGGACCTGTATACGGATAATCCGGTGGTAACCCTGCAGGCAGTCCAGAGCGGGATCAGCAGCAGCTTTGCCTACAACTGGCTGACAGCCTGTAGCTCCTCGACGGGCAACACCCCACCAACGGTGGCCAATCCGGTTGCGCCCCAATCGGCTACGGTGGGTGTAGCTTACACGCTGTCTTTGGCCAATGTGTTCACCGATGCCGAGACGCCCAGTCAGTTGACCCTGTCGGTGAGTGGGTTACCCGCGGGCCTCAGCTTTAACCCTCCTTCCACCATCTCGGGCACCCCGTCGATGTCGGGTGTCTCAACGGTAACCGTGGTGGCCACCGATCCGGGGAGTATGAGTGCCAGCACCAGCTTCAACATCACGGTGAGTCCGGCTTCGGGTACCCCACCGCCAACGGGCACCTTCAGCATCACGGGGGTACAGACGGTGAGTTGTCAAGTCCTCTCAGCGGGTCAGCGCCGGGTTACGTTCAACCCCCAGTACGCGGGTCTGGATGGCAGCCCGGTGAGTTTCTCGGTGGCCAATGAGCTGTTGCCTACCACGGCTCCGGGTCCTTACAGTCTGGATCTGTACACCGACAACCCGGTCATTACGCTGCGGGCGGTGCAGAGCGGGGTATCCAGCAGCTTTGCCTACAACTGGCTGGCCGTCTGTAACCCCAGTGCGCGGGTGGGAGCAGGTTCAGAGCTAACAGGCCGATTGAAGGCCACGGTTCTGCCCAATCCGGTGTCTGAGGAGTTCCAGATTCGCATCGAAGGAGCCAGGGGCCGTTCGGTCGTTCTGGAGCTGCGCGATGTGAGTGGTCATTCGGTCTTGAGCCGTACGGTGGCGGTGTCGGATGATACGCATCAGGAGTTGGTGCGCTTCAATCAGCCGGGTGTTGGGCTGTACCTGATGCGGGTGAGCACGGGTCAGCAGGCAGTTACTCTGAAAGTGATTCGGGAGTAATCACTGATAGCGCCTGGACATATTCCATCAAATTACGCCAAAGGGGCGGTTGGTCCAGTGATGGACCAACCGCCCCTTTGGCGTAATCGTAATCAATCAGCACCGCTAGCGCAAGTCTACAACTTCAACGTCAGGATGCTTCGATTTGTCAAAAACGAAGTAGGAATCGGGGATGGTTACGTTCGGCGTAAATTTAGTGATGGTGTACGATGTCTTCTTACCGCCCTTATCGTGATTATCCAGTTACGGACGGATTTGTCCGCTTTATCAACAAATAATCTGCACCCTGGTAATAGCACTTTTGGCTTGAGTTGGTGTTAGTTCAATTACTTCCAGCGTTCGTCCCCCCTGTTTCTGTTCTTTCAGGAATCGGTAATTGTAACCCTTGCTTATAAATGCGAGTAAATCTGCGTGGGGTTTAGCTCACCGCTGCTACTGGCATCATAATCCTGAACATTCAGCTCATTTGATTCCTTCATGTAGGTCGACATGGTTCTACCATCATTATAGACTTCCTGTCCACCTACCAGTAGCCGGAATTTTTCATTTTTCACGGTTAAATCACCTTTTTCGGAGGCCCCTCCACCATTGATAGGTAAAGGATGCCTGGTAGGATTTCAGTGATTGATAGCGTTTGCTCATTGCGTTCAAAATACCCTGCGCCCGTTTGTCTTTCTGAGCAACAGCTGGTAGTACAGCAAACAAAGCCAGGCTTAGTATCCATGCTAATTTTCTTCATTTTTATCATCTCGTTGCGTCGTCAATGTAGATTCGTTTGTCTGTTTTAGACAGCATTCAGGCCCGAAACGTTTAATCCGTTACGGGCCTGAATTGTTTTGGTGGCTACCAGTCGGAGGGTTACTCGCCTTTTAGGCGTTTCAGCATTTCTTCCAGATGTCTGTGGCTCCTGAACCAGTACATCCCGGGCTTTACTGCCTTCAAAAGGCCCAACAATTTTTGCCGCTTCCAGCTGGTCAATCAGCCGTCCGGCGCGGTTGTAGCCAAGTTTTAGTTTACGCTGGATAAGTGACGTACTGCCCTGCTGGTGAATAACAATAAGCCGGGCGGCTTCATCGAACATGGGGTCGCGGTTGTCCAGGTCTACATCTTTGTCGTCGCTCTGGCCACCGTCGTCACCCACAAACTCGGGTAGCGCATAAGCTTCATCGTAGCCGCGCTGGTTGCCAACAAACTCGCACAGGTCTTCAATTTCGTTGGTATCCACAAAGGGGCATTGGAGCCGGATAATATCGGAGTTTGACGATAGCAGCATATCGCCCATACCCACTAATTGCTCGGCTCCACCCGTGTCCAGAATGGTCCGGGAGTCAATTTTAGAGGTCACTTTAAACGACAAACGAGCCGGAAAGTTGGCTTTAATCAAACCCGTAATGACGTTTACCGATGGGCGCTGGGTAGCCACCACCAGGTGAATACCAATGGCCCGGGCCAACTGGGCTAACCGGGCAATGGGTTGCTCTACTTCCTTACCGGCGGTCATCATCAGGTCCGCCAATTCATCGATAATCAGGACAATGTAGGGCAGGAAACGATGGCCTTTTTCGGGGTTGAGCCGACGCTTTACAAACTTCGCATTGTATTCTTTCAGGTTCCGGCAACCGCCATCCTTGAGCAGGTTATAGCGGTTGTCCATCTCGATACAAAGCGAGTTGAGCGTGTTGACTACCTTTTTAGTATCCGTAATGATGGGTTCTTCCGAATCGGGCAGTTTGGCCAGAAAATGCCGTTCCAGTTTATTGAACAGGGTTAATTCCACCTTTTTCGGGTCAACCAGCACCAACTTCAACTGCGACGGGTGTTTTTTGTAAATCAACGAAGTGAGCAGCACGTTCAGCCCAACCGATTTTCCCTGACCTGTGGCACCCGCCATGAGCAGGTGAGGCATTTTGGCCAGATCAGCCACGTAAATTTCGTTCGAGATGGTTTTGCCCAGTACAATGGGCAGATCAAATTTGCTGTTGCTAAACACCTCGCTGGTAATCATCGACCGCATCGAAACCATTTCCCGGTTTTTATTCGGCACCTCAATACCAATGGTTCCCATACCCGGCATGGGAGCAATGATACGGATACCCAGGGCCGACAAACTCAGGGCAATGTCGTCTTCCAGGCTTTTTATTTTGGAAATTCGTACCCCCTTTGCCGGAACAATCTCGTACAGGGTAACCGTAGGGCCAATGGATGCCTGGATGGAATCGATTTCAATGCCAAAATTACGCAGGGTGCTTTCTATCCGTTCTTTATTGGCCGTCAGCTCATCGTCCGACACCTGCGCTTTACGGCTGTTCTGGTACTCGGTTAGCAGATCATTGGTTGGATATTGGTACTGCGGCAAATCGAGCGTAGGGTCGTACAAACCATGAACCGAAACCAGGTCATCTTCCTCAAAGGGATCGGGCTCGAAGGTAGGAGCGGGTACGGCACTAAGTTCGTCGGTATCGACGGGGTCATCCGCAATAGCATCCCTGTTCTTAATAGTCAGCGTAACGCCAGTGGGTTTTGCTGGTTCGGGCTGCGGGACCTCCTGTTCCTCCGCATCAGGCTGAACGGTATCTCCGGGGTAGGAAGGGGCCGTTCTGGCGACTGCGTGGCTATGAGCCTCCGGCGAAGTTTCCTGGGAGTCAAACTCGCTATCCTCATCTGGCTCAAGTTCGCTTTCCTCGTACGTTTGAAGCGGATTATCGCTGTAGCTGCGGGGCCGTGGACGAGCCGGGAGAGACAGGTCCGGCATCTTTATCTGCCGTATATTGAAAAAGTAAACAACGAAGAAGAAAAGCAAAAACGCAATGAATGCCAAATTACCCCAGCCAAACAGGCTGTATAACGTCACATTGGTTTCGTAACCAATTCCTCCGCACCACACACTGGCGGTGGTGGCGGTATCGGTAACCAGTACCAGGTATCCCAGGAACAGGCTCGACCAGACAGCCATAAATAACAGGGCTGTAGTGGTGCGGCTGAGGGGCATTAACTCGACTCCGAAGGTTAATTTATAGCCTGCCAGAAAAACAATAAAGGGCAACGCAAGGGCACCAACGCCAAACCAGCGAAACACAAACGCATGGGCAATGTAGGCACCAACCAGGCCAACCCAGTTGCGGGTTTCACTGGCCGATTCGGCCAACGGTGCCGAAAAAGCGGCCCCTACTACACTTTGGTCGGCAGAGCCATTGAGTAGATAGGAAGCAAACGCGACTAGCAGCCCGATAGCGAAGCCCATCAGCAAAACGCCGAAAGTAAGCGTCGACCGTTGGTCGGTAAACCAGCGGTCGAGTGCCGTGCCCCAGTTATACGAATCCCTGCGGGGAGGGCTGGCAGGTTTGCCATTTTGTACGCGGGGGCGAGGCTCATTACGGTCAGCCGGACGTCGGAGTGTATTTTGTCGCGGAGAAGTGGTTGGTTGGGCCATGCGTAGGGTTATAGGCTATAGCAGTAGGTAAATTTCCCACTTTTTGATGAATAAGCGTGACGAATTGAAAAATATTGCGCCTTTTACCCAGGGGCAATGTATCCACTGCCTTTTAAAGACAGTCTGATACCCGGAAAGAGGCCCGGCTTTTATAAGTCCCGGAGCAGTGTCTGGTTAATGCGTTTGGCCAGTCCAGGTCCCTCGTAGATAAAACTCGTGTAAACCTGCACCAGACTAGCCCCGGCCCGCAACTTCTCCTGAGCATCTTCCGGGGAGAAGATACCACCCACGCCAATAATCGGGAATGCCCCCCCGGACTGCTGGTGCAAATAGCGAATCACTTCGGTTGACCGATCCCGCAATGGGCGACCACTTACGCCACCCGCCCCCAGTTGGGAAACTGTGTCGGAGTCGGTCAGGAGTCGGTCGCGGCTGATGGTTGTGTTTGTGGCCACCACACCCGCAATTCCGGTTTCGGTTACAATACGCGTAATATCGTCTAACTGTCCGTTCGTCAGGTCTGGCGCAATTTTCAGCAGTATTGGTTTCGGGGCTGGTTGCTGGTGATTTTCCTGCTGTAGTGTTGTCAGGATTTTGGTGAGTGGTTCCCGTTCCTGCAAATCCCGCAGACCGGGCGTGTTGGGTGAACTGACATTGACCACAAAATAGTCAACAGAGGAAAACAGTTCGCGGAAGCTAATGAGGTAATCCGTCAACGCGTCTTCATTGGGCGTGTCTTTGTTCTTGCCAATATTGCCCCCCACAATAACGCGCCGTTTTCCCTTATTTTCGCTAAAGTATCGAAGCTTTGCGGTGGCTACACTAACCCCCTTATTGTTAAACCCCATTCGGTTGATAAGGCCTCCATCGGCTTTTAGGCGAAAAAGACGGGGACGGGGATTGCCGGGTTGCGGACGGGGTGTAACGGTACCAATTTCGACAAATCCGAAACCCATGTCACTCAATTCACTCACCAATTCGGCGTTTTTATCGAATCCTGCCGCCATGCCCACCGGATTAGGAAACGTAAGACCGAAAACGGTTCGGGCCAGTCGGGGGTCATCTACAACATATAGTTTCTGGCAAAGGGCAGAAACGCCTGGAATAGAGAAGACCAGTTTAAGTACCGTCGTAACCGCATGGTGAATGGTCTCCGCATCAAAACGAAACAAAATGGGTAGAATAATGCGCTTGTACATACAGACAAAAGTACACAAGTCTTACGTGTCCTTTCGAGTCCGTAAGCGGGAGAATAACTAAGCGAACAAATCAGAGGATAAATACCGGTCGCCCCGATCGCATATAATACAGACGATAACAGCGGGTTCGGTTAGTTCCTGCGCCAGTTGAACGGCTGAGTGTACGGACCCACCGCTACTCATCCCGGCAAAAACGCCTTCAACGCTGGCCAGTTTACGGGTCATCATGGTTGCTTCCTGGGCGGACACCTCCATAACCCGGTCAACGCGCTGAGGCTCAAAAATTTTGGGCAGGTATTCAACCGGCCACTTTCTAATACCCGGGATAGACGAGCCCTCCGTCGGCTGGCAACCTACAATCTGCACGTTGGGGTTTTGTTCCTTCAAGTACCTTGACGTGCCCATGATGGTCCCCGTAGTACCCATCGACGACACGAAGTGGGTTACCTGGCCAGCCGTATCGCGCCATATTTCGGGACCTGTTGTTCGGTAGTGAGCCAGGTAGTTATCCGGGTTGGCAAACTGATTTAACATCAGAAAGCCCCCTTTCTGCACCTGCTCATCAGCATAATCACGTGCTTTCTCGATGGTTTCGGTCAGGGTAACTTTTGCGCCGAAGGCTTCCATCGTCAAAACGCGCTCGTGGGTTGAATTTTCGGGCAGCACCAGTTCAATGGCAATGTCGTACAACCGGGCAATCATTGCCAGTGCGATGCCTGTGTTGCCGCTGGTTGCTTCGATCAGTTTCATGCCGGGTTTCAGTTCGCCCCTTGCCAGGGCACCCTGAATCATACTGGCTGCGGCCCGGTCTTTTACACTACCGCCGGGATTGTTTCCTTCGAGCTTGCCGTATAGGGTTACGTTTGGATTAGGATTTAGCCGGTTCAATTCAACCAGGGGTGTATTACCGACTAAATCGAGCAGGGTTGCCATGCTGATTTATTGGAGACTTGTTGTTCATTGGTCAAGGCTAAAGCCACTAAATAAGTTCGCCAGTCACCTTTTCTGAATAAAATCAACTTTCCAAAAACGGGATTACAAGGCACCTGAGGCAGTTGTTGTGGTGCGATTAATTTTTTTCGCGGTAACCAATGGTGAGATGCGAAATTTTGCGTAAACTTGCTGACACAGAAAGGTATAGCAACATACCTGCTGATTAATTCACACCTTTAATTCAACCATACCATGAAAGCGTTCCCGCTTACCCAATCGCTCACGCCCATCCACGTTGAGCAGCTCGCCGGTCAATTTGCCCTTCCCGATATGACCCTTCCTTTTCTAGGAAGCCGCCGAAAGATGCCCATGCACCGTATTGTACGATTGGAAGGAGAAGGAAATTATACTTTATTTCACTTTTCTGACGGCAGCCATCTGATGGTATCCCTCACGCTGAAAAAACTGGAAGAACGCCTGTCTGATAAAGTGTTCGTGCGGCCGCACAAAAAAAACATCATCAACCTGCTCTATCTGGAAGCCCTCCACCCAGAAAACCAGCAATTGAGTGTGAGTCTGGTTAATGGAGACCGGGTTGAGGTGTCGCGCCGGAAGGTTAGTGCCTTTATGAAACAAGTTCGCGGATTTCAGGAAGAGTTGCTCTTACTGAGTACGAATCCCTTTGTTTTCAGCCAGGTTTTGGCCTGAAACGTTACCGGTTCCTGGTGTGTATCAGGAACCGGTAACGTAACAGAAAGCTATTTTTTTAGTTTTGCCAACTCCTCGTCCCGCAAAGGTCGGCGTAGAATCTTCCCCACGTTTGATTTGGGTAACTCGTCGCGAAATTCGATTTCACGCGGTACTTTATAGGCAGTTAAATTTTCACGGCAAAACTCCTTAATTGTTTCCGCCCTGAGGGCCGGGTCTTTACGGACCACAAAAATCTTGACTACCTCAGTTGATTTTTCGTTGGGAATACCAATGCAGGCCACTTCCAACACGCCGGGGCACTGTGCCACCACATCTTCTATCTCGTTCGGATAAACGTTGAAGCCGGATACCAGAATCATATCCTTTTTCCGGTCAACGATCTTGAAAAAACCGTCTTCGTTCATCACGCCGACGTCACCGGTTTTAATCCAGTCGCCCATCATTGAACTGGCCGTTTCTTCCGGACGGTTGTAATATCCTTTAAACACTTGTGGTCCCCGCGCCACAATCTCACCCGCTTCGCCAATGGCCGCATCGGTCCCATCATCCCGAATGATTTTCATATCGGTGCTAGGCCAGGGAATACCGATAGTACCAACCCGTACGCCCCCATCGATGGGGTTGGAACACAAAACGGGCGATGTTTCGGTAAGTCCGTAGCCTTCGCAGGGCGTGTTGCCGGTTAACTTGGTCCACCGGTCGGCTACTGATGTTTGTAAGGCCATACCACCGGCCGACGTTACTTTTAGATGGCTAAAATCCACTTCGCCAATTCGCGGGTGATTGAGCAGACCATTATAAAGCGTATTGACACCAGTAAAAGCTGTGATTTTGTACTTCTTCAGGTCGTCGATAAAAGCGTTCAGGTCACGTGGGTTAGTAATGAGCAGGTTCATCCAGCCACTTTTCAGGGCTGCCAGCGCATTCGTTGTCAGGGCATACACGTGGTAGAGAGGAAGCGCAGCGACAATGATGCCTTCGCCAGTGGGAATGTTACTGGGTTTCATCCAACAATCCTGCCCCTCTACATTGGCTATAATGTTGCGGTGGGTTAGCATAGCACCCTTCGAAACACCCGTGGTACCACCCGTATACTGGACAAAAGCAAGATCGGTATTGCTAATCTCTACCGGCCTGAATGGCTGGGTGCTGCCCCGCTTCAATGCCTCGTTGAACGGAATGGCATCGGGAAGTTTGTAAGCAGGAACCAGCTTTTTTACGTATTTGACAACTGCATTGACGAGTAGCTTCTTTGGAAAGCCCAGCAAATCACCTAATTCGGTAACTACCACGTGCTGAATGTCGGTACGGTCAATAATTTTTTCCAGATTACTGGCAAAGTTGGCCAGTATTACAATGGCTTTGGTACCAGAGTCTTTAAACTGGTGCTGCATTTCGCGGGGTGTATACAATGGATTTGTATTGACCACAGCCAGCCCAGCCCTCAACGCGCCAAACATGGCTACTGGATATTGCAGCGTATTAGGCATCTGGATAGCCAACCGGTCTCCTTTTCTGAGGCCCAGATCATTTTGTAAAAAAGAAGCAAACTGTGCCGATAAATTGTCTAATTCCCCAAACGTGATTTGTTTACCCATGCAGGCATAGGCGGGAGAATCAGTAAATCGACGGCAGCCCTCTTCCAGTAAGGCAACTAGTGATGAGTAAGCGTCCGGGTTTATCTCGTGAGGGACTCCTTTTGGGTAAAACCGTCGCCAGGGATATTTATTCAGGGCAGATTCCGTATTCATACAGGGTTTTTCGTTTAAACGCAGGGAGCGCGGCACGCCGGTCTTTACTTAGTATCAAGAATTGTGAGGTGCTGACCGAGTTCCAGACTATTGAAGCAGGTAACAAAAATAATGAAATTGTTCAATTTTTTCATGGATGCATGTCAAGCTTTTCTAACGTATGCTGAAGAGAGCTGTGCCCACAATTACCACTGGATGCTCTGGCCGCTGGTCAATGTATTTTACCTTTCGTATAAGAGTGGCGTTACGCAGCAACATTACGTTGATAAATAAGTCTTTATTCAAACGCGTTTAGCGTTTATGTTAAGATAAGAGTGCGTAAACGCCGGAACAAGGATGTGTCCGGCGTTTTTTGATTTTTTGGCTGTTGAACGGATAATTTATCTAACGGTATCACGCCAGAAATAGTGGCTCGCCACATCATAGTTCAGGCTGTAAGGCAAGTACATAGCTGCTGTAGCTACCGGCCAATTTTGCTGATTTGCCTGGGGCAGAAACTAATCGGCATATAATTTGGTAATAGAACAAATATTCGGCGTTCGATGGGGTTTGCTTAATTTTGTGCCGACTTAAGAGGAATTTGATTATAATTCTTTCGATTTTTGTAAAAAATCAATATCTTTTAAGAATTTTCTATTGGAAAAGGTAGTAATTTTGTACCGTTTTGTAACTAAGTTTCAACTGACTGTTTTATGTCGAGTCAAAAATTAGATCAGATAGATCGCAATGTTTTAGAGATTCTGCAAGCCAATGCTAAAATCACCAACGCACAACTTTCTAAAGAAATAGGCCTTTCTCCCGCGCCCACCCTAGAACGGGTAAAAAAACTGGAAACATCGGGTATTATTCAAAGCTACCACGCGCAGCTCAACCGGGATAAAATTGGGCTGGGGGTTACAACCTTTGTAATGGTTACGCTGGTTGGCCACAAGAAGGATACCACCATGTCTTTTGTAGAAAAAGTCAATGAAATTCCGGAAATTATTGAGTGCCACCATATTACGGGCTCCGGCGACTTTCTACTGAAAGTAATTGCTAAAGATATCTCTTCGTACCAGTCGCTGATGTTGGATGTCATCAATGAAATTGATGAAGTAGCCAGTACACAGACGATGGTTATCATGTCTACTTTCAAGGAAAGCAAAGTATTGCCCATTCCCTGATCAACATGCGGGTTATTGGTTATCAGTTGGCTTGTTATAGACTAACTGATAACTGATTATACCCGTTTTCTTCGCTCGTTCCGGCGTGCCTTCTTCGCGTCGTCAATTGCTTTCTTCGCTTCTTTATACTGGCTGGATTTTCGTTCGCCCTTATCCATCACTTCATTGAAGTAGGTTTGAGCCAGATCGTAATTCTTTTCCTCTGTTGCAATCTTCGCCAGCCCGAGTACCGACGACAGATAATAACCTGTATTCACCGAATTCGTTTGTTTGGAAAAGTCTACCGCTTTCTGGTAGTAGGTTTTTGCCTCGACACGGTTCTTGTAGAATAGCTGATTCGTATAAGCCAGAATGTAGGCCGCCGTCCGGCCACTAACCCCTTCATAGCCCGTTTGCCCACGCTCAATCTTGGCCAGAATATCTTTGGAAATGCGTTCTGCTTCGGGCAGACGACCCGTTACGAACGCCGACCGGGCGTAATAACGCTCGAAAAAAGGGTTATCCGGATACTGCTCCGTCATGTACTTCGACATCTCGTACGCTTTGTCGTACTGATTTTCCATGCTGTAAATCTGAACCAGAAAGTAGCGGGCCTCCACGCGAGTATAAAAAGCGGTATTGGCTGTCTTCTCCAGTTCCTTAATGCCCGTTGCCTTGTTTCCTTTTGGGAAAAGCATCAAAACGGGTTTCAGCAACGGATAGTTTTCGGGTATCCACTGGGCGTAGTAGTTGTACATGCCGTCGCCAAAAAGTAGCTCGGGGTTAAATTCAGAATTGCCTTTGCATTTCTGAAAGTATTTGAGGGCGTTTTTCCCGGCAAAGGTAGCCTTCGTCCATTTCTTGCGTTCGGAGTACAATCGTCCTTTAAAAGCATAGGCGGCTGCCAGAAAGAAGGATGGCTCCAGTTTATTTTCGCTGTCTTCATACAGTTTTTCGGCCAGCGTAATGGTCGTATCCATCAGGGCAAGGCACCGGTCGTCGTAATCCGTTATGTCCGTATTCGGAACAATTTTCCACCACTCTGCCAAACCCATCAGGAAGTATGGCATGGGATGATCCGGGTAGCGCAGCCGCAACCACCGAAATTCTTTGTCGGCTTCGTAAAACTTGTAATTGTACATCTGGTTGATGGCCTCTGCCGACTCAATCTGAACGCCGGGGTGCTTGAGCAGGCCATCATACTTCTTATCGAAAGCCGACGGGTCGTAAAGCTGGGCTTTGGCTAAAACAGCCATTCCCAGCAGGCATACCGTCAACAATATATTCTTCATTCGTTAAAATAGCTTTATTAGTACATCAACGTAAACGGAGGGCAGTCCGTTTGCCGACATTTATTTTTCCGGCATTTTTTTTCCCGGTTCCGGCGCATCCGCTTACCTTTGAGATTCTGCCAACATCGTTATGGTAACCATTAAAGAAAAAACGTTTGTCCCGTTTATCAGTGCTGAAGTCATTCAGGCCCGTATTCAGGCATTGGCCAGTCAGATCAATGAGGATTATGCCCATAAGCAGCCACTAATCGTTGTTGTACTGAACGGCGCGTTCATATTTGCCGCAGATTTGGTCAAACACCTGACTATTCCGTGCGAGATTACCTTTATCCGGGTAGCATCCTACGCAGCTACAGAGTCGAGTGGTCAGGTCAAGCAAATTCTGGGTCTGAACGACACGATTACTGGCCGGGACCTGATTCTGATTGAAGATATCGTGGATACGGGGCTTACAATCAGTGAAGTATGCCGTCAGCTTCAGGTGCACGAGCCTGCTTCGCTGGCTATAACTACTTTGTTGTTTAAGCCAGAAGCACTGAAAAAGCCGCTTGATTTATCCTACGTAGGGTTTGAGATTGACAATCGTTTTGTGCTGGGCTATGGCCTTGACTACGACGGTTTGGGAAGAAATACGAAAGATATTCTCGTGTTGGAGGCATAACGCGTTCGGATGCACTGGGTAGACGCAGCCTGCTCAACGGTCCACTTCTCCCATCACGACATCAATTGATCCGATAATGGCTACTAAGTCGGCCAGCATGGCGCCCCGGCTGATTTCGCTGATGACCGACAGGTTGTGGAAGGAGCAGGACCGTGCTTTACACCGCACGGGTACATCCGACTTGCCATCGGTACGGAAGAAGAAGCCAAGTTCACCCTTGGCACTTTCGGCACGGGCGTAAAAATCCATGGCTTTGGGGCGAATCTTTTTGGGAACCGTTGCCTGAGGGTCGTAGTCTGGTGTACGTCGGTAATTACCCAACAGCTGATCGAGACACTGTTCAACGATTCGTATGGACTGGTGGCACTCCTGAACCCGTACATTGTTCCGGTCCCAGCAATCGCCAACGGTGCCCACCTGCCCCTCACCAATAGGAATATCAAAGTCCAGTTCAGGGTAAACAGAGTAGCCATCAACCCGGCGTAAGTCGTACCGTAAACCAGAGCCGCGCAACATAGGGCCGGTACACCCATAATTGATCGCAACGGATAAGGGCAACACCCCCACATTTGCGGTGCGTTTTATAAAGATATCGTTCTCGATAACCAGTTGCTGTAACTCGGTCATTTTGGGTTTCAGATACTGGATAAATTCCCGGCATCGTTCCTCAAAACCCACCGGAAGATCATAAAACAGTCCGCCGACCCAGATGTAATTATAAAGCATGCGGGCTCCGCTCACCCATTCCAATAAGCGCTGGATATGCTCCCGGTCGCGCATAAGCCACAAAAAAGGCGTGTAAGCCCCAATATCGAGTGCATACGTACCAATCCCCAAAAAGTGAGCGGCAATCCGGTTGAGTTCTGCCACCAGTACCCGGATGTATTCAGTTCGTTTGGGAATGTCGTTTTCAATACCCAGCATCTGCTCTACCCCCATCACATACGCGTGTTCGCAATTCATGGCGGCCAGATAGTCGAGCCGGTCTACGAACGGAATTGTTTGATTGAAAGGGAGAGACTGAGCGTGTTTTTCGAAACAACGGTGCAGGTAGCCTAAGTGTGGTACAACATCAACAATGATTTCTCCATCGGTAACCACCTCAAAACGTAGTACACCGTGGGTGGATGGATGTTGCGGCCCCATATTCAGGATCATTTCACCCTCGGCCAGGTCGCCAGGGCTATAGATACCCGGTTCCGACGCCCGAAAATGGCCGGGCGCGTATTCGTATTGAATCTTTTGCGTAGTCATTGCTAGGTCAAATGTCGAAAAAGCCAATCCGAATGCAAAATTGTCGTAGCTTTTGTCGCCTAATTCACTACAAATCATTAGTTTTTCTAAGAAAGCTATTGGCTAATCCAACCGCATTTTGTACCTTTGCGGTCCTTATCGAGAAAACAGACTGTAACAATGGCAAAGAAAGGCGCCAATAGAATCCAGGTTATTCTGGAATGCACCGAACAGAAAGACAGCGGTGTTCCCGGCATGTCCCGGTATATCACGACAAAAAACCGGAAAAATACGCCGGCTCGTATCGAACGGAAAAATACAATCCGTTCCTTAAGAAAGTAACGCTGCACAAAGAAATTAAATAGGTTTTCTGTTTTTCAGTATGTGGTTTGCGACTCTTGCCCCGGCAACGTGAACCGAATACGCTAAAACGAATACCATAAACCGACAAAGTCATGGCAAAAAAGGTAGTTGCAACCCTGAAAACAAAGGACAACGGCAAGGCATTCGCCAAAATTATCAAAGCCGTTAAGTCGCCTAAAACTGGCGCTTATACGTTCAAAGAAGAAATGGTGCCAGTTGATGAGGTTCAGGCCGCACTGAAAAGCTAGTCTTTTCAACATTAATTGTACCAGCAGCCCGTGTTCCTACGGCTGGTTTTTATGCATAACGACGTTTGTCCCACATTTTTTTGTGGGACTTTTTTTGTTGAAAAACAGTTAGTGCAGACAGATAGTCGGCTCGTTCGTTCGTTAGCAGAATAGTTTTTACCAGCCATCTGACCAGTCACCAGCCGCCCGTTAATTTACTCACCGACTCTTTAATCGACCAACTCACTAACTCATTACCCATTCACATGGCTTTATTTGGCTTATTCTCAAAAGAAAAGAAAGAAACCCTCGACAAAGGGTTAGAGAAAACGAAAGATAGTTTTTTCTCCAAACTGGGCCGGGCCGTAGTTGGCAAATCGACCGTTGATGAAGATGTACTTGATGAGGTTGAAAATGTCCTGATTTCATCGGATGTAGGGGTAGAAACAACGGTTAAAATCATTCGTCGGATTGAAGAGCGCGTTGCCCGCGATAAGTACGTGAGCACCGATGAACTGGACCGGATTCTGCGGGAAGAAATTGCGGGTCTGCTCTCTGAAACAATACGGCGGGAACCCGGCCGGACCGGGATGACTTCGATCTTCCTGCCGGTATAAAACCATATGTTATTATGGTTGTGGGAGTCAATGGTGTGGGTAAGACCACAACCATCGGCAAATTGGCCGCCCAGTTTCATAAGCGGGGTAAAAAAGTAGTGCTGGGCGCGGGTGATACGTTCCGAGCTGCTGCCGTTGATCAACTCATTTTGTGGGGGAACCGGGTAGGAGTGCCGGTTATTTCGCACGGCATGAATACCGACCCGTCGGCAGTTGCTTTTGACGCGGTGAAGAAGGCCACCGAAATCGGAGCAGACGTGGTCATTATTGACACCGCAGGCCGACTCCACACCAAAGTCAATCTGATGAATGAGCTGACCAAAATAAAGCGGGTCATGCAGAAGTTTACATCCGATGCACCCCACGAAGTACTACTGGTGCTGGATGGGTCAACGGGGCAGAACGCCTTTATTCAGGCAACGGAGTTTACGAAAGCCACCGAAGTGACGGCACTGGCTATCACAAAACTGGATGGAACAGCCAAAGGTGGAGTGGTGATTGGGATTTCGGACCAGTTCAAAATTCCGGTTAAATACATTGGTGTTGGTGAAAAGATAGATGACTTGCAGACTTTCAACAAGATGGAGTTTGTGGATTCATTTTTTAAGAAATGATGCGTAATTTCTCTGTCATTCTGTTATTGACGTTTTTGTTGTCGATGACCGCCTGTGCCCAGAAATCTTCTCGTTCCGGCCATGAACAGGGCATCTGTGGTACTGTGATGGAGAAGCGGGGAAACCACATGCCCAGCCCCGATTCGCCCCCGTCTAGAGGGCAACCCGTTGAGCGCGAACTGCTCATTTTTCCGCTTTTGAACATGAGTCAGGTAGAGGCTGGGGACGATGGATTCATCAAATCCGTTGGCGCGGTAAAACCAGTAAAAACGGTCAAATCAGATAAAGCGGGTAAATTTTGCGTGTCATTGCCTATTGGTCGATACTCCATCGTGGTGCAGGAGCCGAAAGGGTTATATGCCAACCTGTTCGACGCGCAGAACAACATCTTTCCGGTCACCGTCCAGAAAAACCGTCGATCTACCATTAATGTAGACATTACCCATCAGGCTGTATTTTAGGCCTCATGAAAAACGCCTTGCTCTTACTGGCTTTCATTTTCACGCCGTTCATCTGGTTTATCTATAGGATGATACGGTATACCCAAAAGACGATTGGAGATGAATCGCCCCTGTATTTGAGCAAACGTATGAATTTTCAGCTTATGACTATTTCTGTCAGTTTTTAAAACTATTGCTGACCTTTGTTTTTGTACAGATGCTCCTGCTTGTTTATATCATGACGAAGGTTGCCGTGCAGCAGCATGAACCCTGGATTTTTCTGTTTGTCTTATTCTTCGCGTCATTCGCTGGTTTTCTCGCTTTCGTTTTCTACTTCGACTGGCAATACTGGACAATAACGCGAAACGCCCTGGTCACGTTAAACCCATTTCAGTCCAGCATTACAGTTATCAATCCCATCTACAGTCGGACGCTCACACCGGAAAATGTACTGCGCATTGAACATCATGTAAAGAAAACAACGAACTCAAAAGATCTTTTAGGAGGGTACGGTTACTTTCTATTCTATACGAACGATGGGCAAATCACCCAGGTAAACGATGTTTTTCTGATACATGTAGAATTTTTGCAGCGCTTTTTTTCGCACATTCCTTCCGAAGTGATCAGTCATAAATTACCCTGGGTGAATAGGTTTAATTAGCCGTAAACTCCGTAACCTCCGAACTTTGACGCGTAAAACATGCGTTAGCTAGTACTAATGCGCTGAAACTTATATCTGTTTTGAAAACCAAAGGAATACGTACCAATAAAATCAACATCGTTACGCTCGGTTGCTCGAAGAATCTGGTCGATTCGGAGGTGCTGTTTACGCAACTCAGGGGCAATGGCATGGCCGTAACGCACGAATCGAAAAAGGACGATGCCAACATTGTGGTCATTAACACCTGCGGTTTTATCGATAACGCCAAAGAAGAGTCCATCAATACCATCCTGCGCTACGTAGATGCTAAAGATGCGGGAGTGGTCGATAAAGTGTACGTAACGGGTTGCCTCTCGCACCGCTATAAAGATGAGCTGGAAGTGGAAATGCCCACTGTGGATGCGTGGTTTGGTACCAATGAACTGCCCCGGTTGCTCAAGACCCTCCGTGCCGATTATAAACATGAACTGGTGGGCGAACGCCTGCTCACCACGCCCTCTCACTTTGCTTACCTTAAAATTGCTGAAGGCTGCGACCGCCCCTGCTCGTTCTGTGCCATTCCGCTCATGCGCGGAGGCCACGTATCGAGGTCGATGGATGAGTTGGTGATGGAGGCCAAATCGCTGGCCCGGCGCGGTACCAAAGAGTTGATTCTGATTGCCCAGGACTTGACATACTATGGGTTGGACCTATACAGAAAACGGAATCTCTCCGAACTCATCAATCGCCTGGCCGATGTGGAGGGCATTGACTGGATTCGATTGCAGTACGCGTATCCGTCGGGCTTTCCGCTGGACGTCCTGGACGTTATGCGCGACCGTCCCAACGTTTGTAAGTACCTGGATATGCCCCTGCAAACCGGCTCGACGGAGTTACTAAAACTGATGCGACGGGGCATTACCCGCGAGAAAACCGAAAGCCTGATTGAAACGATCCGGGAAAAAATACCCGACATAACGCTCCGTACCACGCTCATTGTGGGGCACCCCGGCGAAACCAACGCCATGTTTCAGGAAACGTATGATTTTGTGGAGCGGATGCGCTTCGACCGGATGGGGGCCTTTACCTACTCGCACGAGGACAACACGCACTCCTTCTCGATGCCCGACGATATTGATGCCGAAATCAAGCAGGAACGCGCTGACGTACTGATGGAGCTACAACAGGGTATATCGCAGGAGTTGAACCAGCAAAAGGTGGGCAAAACCTACAAAGTTCTGTTCGACCGGAAAGAGGGCGGGTATTTCATCGGCCGTACCGAAGGTGACTCGCCCGAGGTGGATAACGAGGTACTCGTACCGGCAAACGGCCCCTATGTTCGTATTGGCGATTTTGCCTCTGTTCGCATTGACCGGGCCGAGGAGTTTGATTTGTACGGAGAAGTTGTCTGAAATAGTACCTAGAGCTGAAAATTCCGGAATTTGCTGATTGGAGGCAGGGGCAACCTTCTACGACATTAGCGTGCGCGTTTTGCCGATTGGATTGAAGTAACGGGAACATCCGTAACCCGGTATATTTTTATCGTGTCCGTTGGAAAGTGAGAGTACGCCCAACTAGTGCCCCGCCCGTAAAAGCTGTTGTAGTAATTCGTTGACAAAAATGTTAGCCAGGTAAACGGTTCGGTCAGGTAACGAATGGGCTGAAGTTTAACAGCATCAGGAAGTTCCTGACTGTCAATACCGGTGGGGGCCAGTAAAATATCTCCCCGCCGAAATGCAATGGAGTCGGCCTGAACTTCCCGGAATCCCTGTTGCTTCGCGTACCACTGCCATCCCCAGTGCCCAATTGTCCAGACCTGTTTTTGTCCGGATAACACCGCGGCTGCTTCGATTGCTTTCTGCCGATAAAAATTGGCAAACCACCAGTCAGAAATTGCGAGAGCCAGGCACATAACTATGGCTACAAGAAGCGTTTGTGATGCGTTGAAAATGGATATGGATGCCAGCCAGCGGCCGCCCAAAAATAGTACCGGAGGAATGATTAGTAACACATGTCGACTGGCGACAAAGGGAGCTAAAAAAATAATGAATCCACTCATCCCTACGATCCACGTCAGCAGTATCAAATCTGCGGTATTGATTTCCCGTAATGCGGTACTTTTTTTCCAGATACTTAGTAAAACAAGCCCAATAACAACCAGCCCGTTGAGCAGAAAAAGTACGGCCAGCAGGTCATTGGCTGTCAAAAGATATAACCTCTTTCTGGCAGTTGCCACGGTTAAGAGGGCAAAGAGAACAGCAACCAAAGGCGTTAGCAGCGTAACGAGCCTATATCGTGAAAAATAACCGGCAATGAGCCCCAGCGAAAAAGTAGCTATGGCGCCCAGGCACGTAATGTAAGCAACCAGGTTACTGCTAAATATAGAAAAGCTGAGTGCCTTACGCGGCCTGTTTAGCAGATGAATAGCTGAAAATTCAACGTAATTCCACCATGACCAAAGTCCCAGCATACCTATCGGGATGAGCAACACATACAAGAAATAGTATTGTTTTCGCCAAAGCAGGGTAACCAGAAGAACAACTAACAAAGGAATGCTACTGTACTTGATCAACAAGCTGAAGCCCAGAAGCAGGCCAACCGTCCAGTACCGTTTTGTTTCGGATCGAACGTCCTGTTTGAGCAGGTAATACAGAAACCAGAGGTTGAAACACAGCAGAGGAACATCAAGCATCAAATTCTGATTAATCAGAAAAGCCGGACAAAAGGCAAAGAAAGCCGTCAGTAGTAACCCTTTTCTGAGTGCCAGAAGCTGCGTTATTTTATAGAAGGCCGTTAAGGAAAGAAAGGTAAAGATAGACTGGAAAAGGTGCAGAATGATTTCTCCGTTTCCAAACAAAGCGCTGATAGGTGCTAACAGATAAAAGTATAAAGGCGGCTGATTTTCTGCATACATTGGTTGTTTGCTTTGGTTCCAGTTAATCAAGCCGGACATAGGTCGGAGTGGATGACCTTTTATCCAGTCGACGGCCTCCAGATGAAACGCATCATCAATGTGATAGGCTTTATCGATATTGATGGTCGTACAAACCAGGTAAAGTAAGCCGATGATTAACCATTCATTCCGGGATATATTGGCTGATTGGTAATTGGGCTTATCAGTCGGTCGATTCATTTCGGCTTAATTTTTAGTAGTAGACCGGTGTTTTTTTTCGCTACAGTCGTTTGACAAAACTCAATGCCGGCGTGAGTAACTGCGTGGCTCCATCGAAATAGAAACGATAGCTCCGGCCACCCGGCACTGGTTAGCAGTCAGGTATCTTGACCTGCGCTCAGGTAGTTGCCGTAAAATCATTTGACCCGTCATTGAAAACACGCTCGGCAATAAAATCATCAGTGGTTTGGATTAGGCCCGCAAGATAGCACGCCAACGAACAAGTACCGTTCCCACCCCGAACCTTGCGGGTTCTTTCATTGTTAAAATCCGGTAAACGCAACCCCGCCTACCGCATGAACTGTCAGTACCTGCCGCTTGCTCAAACCGGCCAGTTTTCCCCTCTTTTTCTCGATTACATCAACAAGCAAGAAAAGATTACGCCTTTCTACAACCGTTTTCCCGATGTAGCTAATTTTGATGGACAACTAGCCGACAAGGCATTTGACGAAGTCGAAACGGCAGATTCTGGTGGACGCCTTACAGCGTCAATACCAAGCCATCGAAACCAAACCCGATTTCTCGGTGCTGCTTCAACCAAATACGTTCACGGTAACGACGGGCCATCAGCTAAACATTTTTTCGGGACCACTCTACGTCATTTATAAACTGATTACGACCATTAAGCTGGCCCGGAAACTTACCGAAACCTACCCAGACTATAATTTCGTACCGGTTTACTGGATGGCAACGGAAGACCATGATTTTGCGGAAATAAATCACTTCTCCCTCTTTGGCAACCAGTACGCCTGGCAAACTGAGCAACGCGGGGCGGTGGGTCGTATGAATCCACAGGAGTTGAAAACACTCTTCCAACAGATTCCCGAAAAACTATTTCTGTTTGAAAAAGCTTATCTCGGGCAAAGTACGCTGGCCGATGCTACCCGGTTTTACGTCAATGAACTGTTTGGAGCCGAGGGGTTGGTTTGTCTGGACGCTGATGATGCGGCTCTCAAACGCATTTTTACGCCAATCATGCGCGATGAACTGACGCAGCACAAATCGGGTGAGCTGGTGCAGCGCCAAACCGAAAAACTAGAAAAGCTGGGCTATAAAACCATCATTGCCCCGCGCGACATCAACCTATTTTACCTGGATGACCAGGTTCGGGAGCGTATCGAACGTAAGGAAAATGGCACGTACCGGGTGCTACACACATCATTGACCTTCTCAGAAAATGAATTGCTGACCATATTGGATGAACATCCGGAGCGGTTCAGCCCCAACGTGGTATTACGCCCTTTGTATCAGGAAACGATTCTGCCCAATCTGGCCTACATCGGTGGCCCCTCCGAAATGCCCTACTGGCTGCAGTTAAAACCGGTCTTTGACCATTACCAGACGGTGTTCCCGATCTTGATGCCACGCAATTTTGCCCTGTATGTGCCAGCTGTGTCGGCCAAACGCATTACCAAACTGGGGCTTACGCCCGAAGAACTTTTTCAGGACACAATTACCCTCAAACGTAATTATATAGAACACCACACCCGGCATTCGCTTAAATTCGATAGCGAGAATAAAACGATAAATAAGGCATTGGATGCCATATTGCACAAAGCGCAAATGGTTGACCCAACGCTGGAAAAAGCCGTTCTGGCCGAAACGAAGCGGTTTGCCAATGCCGTGACCCGGCTGGAAAAGAAAATGCGACGGGCCGAAGAACGAAACCAGGAAGTGGGTATCCGGCAGTTGATGGCCGTGAAAAATGAACTCTTCCCCGGTGAAGGGCTACAGGAAAGAAGCGAGAATTTTCTGACGTTTTACCTCAACGACCCAGCGTTTTTGCAGGAAATGTTAGCTGCTTTTGACCCATTCGATTACCGGATGCAGCTCTGCCTGGCGTAAACTTTTCAGCCGTTTGGGTATGGTAAAAACAGAATTGCGAAAGGAATTTCTGGCCCGGCGCCGGGCGTTGACCCCTGCCGATGTGAGCCAAAGAAGTCAATTAATTGCCGGGCATTTGTTTGACTACGTCAAAAAAGAAAATCTGGTCAATGAGCCAGCAGTCATTCATGCCTTCCTGGCAATTCGGCGGCACAATGAGGTAGATACGTGGCCCATTATTAACCATTTTTGGGCGGCAATTCGCCCATCTGGCCATTAGTGTTCCGGTTATAGACACTGGCACCCGGAAAATGGCTCACTACACCATCTATCCCGACACCCCATTAGTCGAAAACAAACTAGGCATTCCTGAACCGCTTCTTCAGGACCAACCACAAACAGCGTTGTGCTCGGTGAAGACCGTTTTGGTCCCGTTGCTGGCGTTCGATTTACAGGGGCACCGCGTTGGGTATGGGGGGGGTTATTACGACCGGTTTCTGGCCGACGACGTACCTCATAGCCGAAAAATTGGCTTGTCACTTTTCGGGCCGGTTGACTCAATTGATGATGTTGACGCAACTGATGTCCGGCTGGATGCCTGCATTACACCCGAGCAGGTTTATCGGTTCAACAATTAGTTGCCGATGCGTTCCGCATCCGTTTTCCTTTCCCTTCCGGCCCATCGCATAAGCCTCAGTCGCTTTGGTAGCTCACTCATCGCGTAAACTCTTTGTGGCACTACCTTTATAGTTGTGCAGTCGGAAAGCTAAAATAAAACGATCGTTCAGTGCTCATGTGGGGAGAGCAGCCAGAATTGAAAATCAGCTCAACTGGCTACCCAAGGTGGGTTAAAGCCAGCATTCGGGGGGTCCTACTCAACAACTCAGGCTTGTAAGCCAACAAACAATGCCCGGAGTCGCTCCGGTGAGCGACCATCGAAAAAGCGTTGTTGACTAGCTAACGATGCCGCCACGGTGTCCGGCGAAAACTGGAACGACTGGATAGCCAATTTCAGCATCTGGTCCAGTGCCAGCACAGGCGTTAGTCGGGTGAGCAGCGTAGGGAAATTAACCGAAAGCGCCAGCTTTTCTTCCGACAGAAACTGCGCCAGTCGCGCCTGGTTATCAGCCGTTACCACCGTAATCAGCGGGCGGTTGATAGCACAAACTTCATAAGCAATCGTGCTACAGGCTGTAATGGCCAGACTACATTGTCGTAACTCGTCCACCATTTGTACCGCCGTTAAATTTTGCCGGATCGTCAGATTGGGCAACTGGCTTTGGAACGCGTCGATAGCTGCCCGGCCGGGGTGAAACGGCCCTAAAACGAGGTGGACTGGTACGTTCGCGTCGGCCTGGTGAATAGCTTGCAGTGCCGTTAGTGATATATTACCCGCATCAGCACCACCGAAGCTGACGAATATAGGGCCATCAATAGGGGGGGCGCCAAAGCCGCCGGGTTGGAGAAACTCGGGGCGGAGCAGGGCGTAATGAGGGCCAAGACGAAACTGTGTGTAGGGTTCAGCCTCATAATCAGTTTCTGTTACGCCACCCGCATGGTTGATAATTACATCGGCTATCTGATGCCCTTCCGCCAGGTCATCGATAAAAACCAGTTTCTTCGCCCGTTTCCGAACCGCCCGCTGAAACGCTTCATCGAAGATGTACCCGTCAAGCACCACAAGATCGTCTGGCTCAATACAGTCTAAAAAAGCTTTTTTAGCGTCTACTTCCGGCAGTTTAATAATGGCCATTCCCGACTTTTCAACCAATGCCCGGACTTCAGATGATGGTTCTGTCAGCGCAAACCGCATCGAAAAATCACTTTGCAGCATGTCCGCCAAAGCCAGACAGCGCATCACGTGTCCGAGGCCAATCTGTGCATTGCCGTCTGCGCGGAAGAGGAGTTGATTCATATACGTAATTATGAGTAGGTCGTCAGAATTATGATTAACAGGACAAAAAACACTCATCAATTGTCAATCAGCGCTCTAGCTTATACTTCATCTCCGCCACCTGCCAATCAGCCTCGGTATCAATGTCGTGGGCTTCCAGTTCGGAAATAACGATACCGCCCGAATTACTGGGGATGAGAACACCGCTTTTCAGAAAGTTAGCTACCCGGAAAAAGTAGAACTGCCCGGCATCGTGGTAGGCCGGTTCCAGGTCCTGCGAGCGGGTCAGGGCGTGTTCGGGCTGGAACCACTGCACGGTTGAATCCTGCAAACGCACAGCCCGCTGAATTGGAAAGCTGAATGGCTGGACGGGGTACACGGTATCAAACTGTTTCTCCGTCAGCATGGCAAAGGCACGTTTTAGTAGATCGGGCGTAACGAACGGGGCCGTTGGATACAGGCAGCAGGCATACTCAAAAAGCTGTTTCTGCGCTTCGTATTTTCTTAACACTTCAAGGAGCACATCTGCGGTCGTGGCGAAATCGTCTGCGGTTTCGGGTTGGCGCATAAACGGGACCGATGCTCCATAGGTACGCGCAATATCAGCAATGTTGGTATCATCCGTCGATACCATCACGTCGCTAAACAGGCCACATTCCAGCGCGGCTTCGATGGCGTAGCCTACAATGGGTTTGCCCAGAAAAGGACGACTGTTTTTGTGGGGAATCCGTTTGCTGCCGCCCCGCGCCGGTATGATGGCTACATGGTTCATGCGTTCGCCAGGCGGGATGCAACCCACTCCCTGACCGATTCAATTACATACGTCTGCTCGTTGTCCGTAAGGGTTGGATACATGGGTAAACTCAGGCAATGGGCGTAGTAGCGTTCGGCATTGGAAAAGTCTCCCGGTTTCCAGCCGAATTGCCGGTAATAAGGCATCAGATGGACCGGAACGTAATGCACCTGCGCCATGATATTTTTTGTCCGCAGGAAATCGTACAGTTCTTTTCGTTCATCAACCTGAACAACGTAAAGATGATACGCATGACTGACGTTGTCGGGCGGAACAATAGTGGTGATATTGGTTCCGGCAAAGGCTTCATCGTAGCGCCGGGCAATTTCCTGCCGCCGGGCCAGCATGGCATCGGCGCGGCTCAATTGACTCATGCCCAAAGCCGCCTGCATATCGGTCAGGCGGTAGTTATACCCTAGTTCCTGCAACTCCATGTACCACCCTCCCCGTTCCGGTTCATCCGGGTAGGGTTCGGTCAAGTCGCCGGGTTTATTGGTAATGCCATGCGTGCGGAGCCGGAGCAGGTGGTTGTACAGGGCTTCGTTGCTGGTTGTAATCATACCGCCTTCGCCGGCCGCAATGTGCTTTACCGGGTGAAAACTAAAAATGGCCAAATCGGCCAGGGAGCCATCGCCACAGCGGTGTTCCTGCCCATCGGCGCCCCGAAATGCCCCACCCGGTGAGTGACAGCTATCTTCCAGCAACCAAAGTCCATGTTCATCGGCCAATGCCCGAAACGCAGTCAAATCGACCGGGTAACCGGCGTAATCAACCGGAATGATGCCCGAAAAATAACCTCTGGGATGCTGTTCCAGCAACTCTCGCACCGCGTTTATATCGAGTAGGGCCGTACGGGGGTCAATGTCCGCAAAGAAAACCTCTCCCTCCGCAGTAGCGTACACAGTTGGCCGATGCGGAAAATGTAATGGGTGTTGTGATTACCCGCGTACCCGGTTTCACGCCCAAAGCCATGCAGCACAGGTGCAGGGCCGCCGTGCCATTGGCTACGGCCACCGCGTAGGGGCTGCCGATGTACCGGGCAAAAGCCGCTTCAAACGCGCCGATGTGTGGCCCCTGCGTTAGGAATGGGCCACGCAGCACCGCTGCCACAGCCGCAATATCGTCGTCGGTGATGTGTTGACGACCGTAGGGAATGGGTTGGTTCATAGGTATAGAACGAACAGGCCAGCTTTTTTATACACTGAAGTCCGCATCGACATGCGCCCGAATCTGCTCGCGCAGCTGGGCCACGTTGAGCCAGTCGGTGTTCGTGCCGGAATTATACTTGAAGCCCATTTCCACGGGCTTTCCGTCGAATGCTTTTGTGTAATCGTCCACACTCCAGGTTGGTGTTGAGGGGGTGATTACGTAATATTTAGCCGTCTCAACGGTATTGAGCGAGTCGGTTTCTGTTATCATTTCCTCGTGTAACTTCTCGCCCGGACGGATACCAACTATTTTCTGCTCACAGTTGGGACCGATGGCTTCGGCCACGTCGGTGATGCGGTAGGAGGGTATTTTAGGAACAAAAATTTCACCCCCCCAGGCGTGTTCGAGCGCGTGGAAAACCATTTCGACTCCCTCTTCCAGCGATATATTGAACCGGGTCATGTCGGCATGCGTGATGGGTAGCACGCCCTCTTTTCGTTTTTCGAGAAAGAACGGGACAACCGACCCCCGCGAGCCGATTACATTCCCGTAGCGAACCACCGAGAAACGTAAATCACGACGGCCTTTCATGTTGTTGGCAGCAACGAATAGTTTATCGGAGCAGAGTTTGGTGGCGCCGTAAAGGTTGATTGGCGCGGCCGCTTTATCGGTCGAGAGGGCCACGACGCGCTGTACGCCGTTGTCCAGAGCCGCGTTTATGACATTTTCTGCCCCGAACACGTTGGTTTTGATACACTCCATCGGGTTATACTCGGCTGCTGGTACCTGCTTTAACGCGGCTGCGTGAATAATGATGTCTATGCCTTCGCAGGCCCGCTTGAGCCGTTCCCCATCGCGCACATCGCCAATGAAAAAGCGGATGGACTTGTACTCCGATTGCGGATAATACTGTGCCATGTCGAACTGCTTTAATTCGTCGCGGGAGTAAATGACCAGGCGTTTCAGGTTCGGGTGGCGCTGGTACACCATCTCGACAAACTTCTTGCCGAAGGAGCCGGTGCCGCCCGTAATCAGAATGGATTTATTGGTTAAGTCAAGCATAAAAGAAGTCGTATGTGTAAATGAAAAGTCGTAGGTGATGAGTCGTAAATGGCTGGTGCGTGGGCGTCATGTATTCACCAGCTATTTACGCTCTATCGCTCACGACTTCGATAGTTTTTGTGCGCTCGAAGGCATCAATGTAACTCTTCGCGCTGGCATTCAGAATTTTCACACCCCGATGGTCGGCGTACTCACGCAGCACTTCATAGCCCCGAAACACTTTATGAAGGGACAAAAACTGAGAGGCCATCGAGAATGTGCGCTGCCGCTGTGCATCGGAATACACGGGTTGATGCGTAATGTCTTTTGGTTTGTCGTAAAAATGTATCTGCTTGATAAGCAGTTGATTTTGTTCGTTTAGTCGAATCTCTTCGTGCCAGGAGGTATCCGCTCCGAACAGGTAGATTTGCTCAAATTTCCGGTTTATCATCAGCGTTAGGGCGGCAATAATAACGGTCTGTGCCTGTGGCATTCCCAGCCCTTTGGCGTATAACCAGTAAACCAACCGTTGGAAACCACGAACTACGGTATAATTGAAGTATACTACGCTGACGTTTGGATTGCTCTGTTCAATCGTTCGCAGTAAGTACGACCCTCTGGCAAAGTGGGGCACGTAGAGGAACATGGGCCAGTCGACCCGCGTCAGAAAAATGTCCAGTGTCTGCCTGATATCGTTGCGGTCGGTGGTCTCTTCCGTAAAGAGAAAGTAGTTGGGATCGGAGATGATGTAATTCTGCGGACGCAGTTGCGTAAAAACGGCAGCGTGCGCAAAGTTGTTGACGCAAACGACTTCGGTCTGACGGATAAACGCCAACTGCTCAGCCAGTGATTCTTTCAGGGACGGGCCGTTCCCCAGAACGGAGCAAATGGGTTGCTGTCGGGTAGGCAGCCGGGTGGCATGCCGCCCGCGAATCACCACTTTTAACAGGGAGAGTAGTGAGGCAAACAGCTTACTCAGAAATTGACTAACCGAATTAAAACCAGTTTCTATCATGCAAACAGCCCCTGACAAAGAGCCTTTCTGCTACAAAATAACGAAGAAAATAGCACATCAGACTAGTCTGGATTACAGCACCGACAAGTCCCGCTCGAAAACTAGCCGGGGTGATTCCTGAGCACCCAGATTTTTTTTGAAGTGCGCAAGGCTTGGTTTGTGCCGCCGTTTTTCATCCAACGACAGGCCGAGGTCGAGTAGCCCGATCTGGTGGTGCTGGCAATACGCATGTACGCCTTTTATCAACAGTACCATTGGGCTGAAAGCATCATAGTCAGGGTTAGATGCGGGCTGGAAATTGTACAGAATATCGTGACGAACCCGGATAGTAACGGTCAGTGCGGCTATTATAGCTCCATCCATCACGGTAAAAACGGCACACTCATTCGGAAACGTTCGAAATAAATCCGCCAGTCGTTCGGGAGAAATGGTCAATACGTACCCTTTCTGACGACGCATACTCAGCAGGAAATTTATCACCCTAGTTCTATCGGGCGACGGCCACTGTTCGACGCAAAAGCCCGCTTCAAGGCACCGGGCAAGCCGTCGCCGTTCTGCCGGGACAAGACCGGCATCGAAAGGTGCACTGGAAACAGGTAGGTAATGAATATGGTGGGTTTCGACGACAACAAACCCATGCGTGAGGAGCTGGTGTGTCAGCCGCTCTGCCGATTCGGGGGCATACCGTAGGGGGTAGTTGACCAGCCGTAGTGTAGCCGCCCCCACCGAACGCACTGCCGCAATGAGTGCCTGTGTAAACAGGCCGAGCGCTTCTTCCGGAAAAGAGGATGAGCATTCAATCGAGCCGAATGGTGCGGCAAGGGGGCTAACCGCTTTGCCCGACTGAACGAAAAAGGCGCAGCGGGCATCGGCGAGTTGGGTTACTACGTTCACCGCTGACAGTATATATACACCTTTTTTTTGCTGGTGTTGCAGATGTTCGTACGTATTGAACAGAAAGCCGACCTCACTGAATGGGGGAATGAGCGCAGGGGAAGGTTCATGCTGTAACAGCATCTTGTAATGGCTCATAGAGGTCGGTCTTGTTACCCCAGACTGTGGTATCAGTGGGGAAGTAACGAAAAGGTGACTTTATCGTCAAAACACAAGCCAGCAAGATCAACGCATAACTAAACAGGATCAACCGTGTTGGGTATAAGGTGTTGGTTTGTATCGACGCCTTCTTTCCTCAGAGAACGTATGGAAAAAATAAGCTCAATTCTGATTAAATACGCCAAGAACCGCATTCTGCGTAACACCAGTTTCCTGCTCGCTGGCTGTCAGTTCCTGCTGACCAGCCTGTATGCACAGACCAACTGTCCAACTATTACGAACACGAATCAAACTTCGGTAACGGTTTGTACAGGTTACAGAGTGGATAGTTTACAGGTCAGAACAACGGCTTTGTATCCCACTAAAATAGGCATGGTTCGATTCGATACCCCTCAGTCCAACCCCTATAATGGGGGTGGCGTGTACCTTGGTGAGTTGATCTCCTCCAACGATATCGCCACCATGCGAACGGTTTCTTTCCCGCCCAATACCGGAACAACCAGTAAAACCTACTACGTGTACGGGTATTTGAAACCTACCCCGGCCGAGACTGCCTGTCGCCCGTTTGCGTTACTAACGGTTACCGTTAACCCTAACCCGACTGCCACTATAAACGCTACGGAAGCCACCTGCACCGGAAGCGTATCGGCTGCCGACGGTTCGGTTGCCGTAGTTGGTTTTAAACCGAAGGATACGTATGAACTGGCAAACAACGGTATATTTTCCGGGAGAAGCTCCCCAGTACCGAATGATGGTTTGCTCGTTAGAGGCCAGAGTCGGACGGGCACGGTTACCAACTACGGAGTCCGGGTATACAACTCGTTTGGTTGTTACGTGGAGAAAGCGGTGATGTTGCTTAATGCACCCTGCTCCTGCGTACCTGGATTGTGCATTCCGTTTGTTGTTCAGCGAATGGTACCCAGGAAGTAATAATCAAGCGTGTTGCAGGCCTGACACTTTGCAGGGAGTCGTTCTAATGGGATTTTCTCCGGCCCAGTTGGTTGTAAACCTGTTGAATAATGCCATCCTTCAGGCCGAGGTCTGGTACAATGATTTTCTCCGCGCCTGCCCACCTCATGACGGATATATAAATGTCTGCTGCCGGAACGATCACATCGGCACGATCGGCATTCAAACGAAGTTTATTGATCCGTTCATCCAGACTAAATCCGGCTATATAATTCCGGATGCGTTCAATTTCGGTCTGGGTCGTTTCTGAATTTGCTGTTTTGGTGGCCAGATTAAAGAGCTTACTAATGTTGCCGCCCGTGCCAACGGCCGTGATTTCGCGGGAAGAATCGACGTTTTCCCCCACCCAGTCTTCTATTTTTTTCCAGGCTCCTTTTGTCTCTTTTCCTTCCAGCAGGCGTACCGACCCAATCTTGAAGGATCTGGAATTTATTTTCTGCCGGTTCTCGTACAGGTTCAGTTCGGTACTACCGCCCCCCACATCGATGTGTAAATACTGCTTATCGTCCAGCGCATGAACTACTACATCGTTGATGAGTTCCGCTTCTTTGCGGCCGTCGATAATATTGATTTTAATACCCGTTAGTGTTTCTATCCGTTTGGCAATCTCATGACCGTTCGAGGATTCACGCATGGCGGAGGTAGCACAGGCCATGTAGCCTTCTACCTCATGTAACTCCATGAGCAGCTTGTAGACCTGCATCAGTTTAGTCGTTCGGGCTTCACTTTCTGGTGTTAGTATGCCGAAGTTGAATACATCGTGGCCTAGCCTGAGCGGAAAACGTACGTATTCGACCCGCTTAAAACTCACCAGACTGTCGTTGTGAAGGACCGTCGAAATCTGCAGTCGGGCTGCATTCGAACCGATATCAATAGCTGCCAGTTTCACAATAAGATAATACGTTAGGGTAGTGAAAAACGGCCAAAGATACTGTTTTTTGCCTCTGGAAGCCTCACGTTCCAACGGCTTCAAAACAGCTTACTTTCAAACAGACCGATGCGCAACCGGTCTGTAAGGAACCTAATCGCCTAGGTGTCAAAAAAGACTTTATCCTACGACGTACTGAGCATTTCCTGATTATACGATAGAACCGTACGTGTATTTAGTGCAGGCCACTACTAACGGGGGTACTTTTTTTTACGTATTTTTGTGAATACTTATCCAGAAAGACGGAGGGAACGGACCCGACGATGTCTTGGCAACCAACCCGTTTCGGGAAATGGTGCCAATTTCCTCCCGCCAGCTAGCGGGACAGATAAGGCAGGCTTCCGCCCCGGGGCTTTCTGCTGATAAGTCTTTTCTATTTTGGACTTTTTTAAGGACGCTGTTTGTTAATCACGCTAACGAACACGCCTTGCAGCAATTGCTCTTGAAAACGATATACGAACTTCTGAACGAACGCATCCTCGTCCTCGATGGGGCGATGGGTACTATGATTCAACGGTATAACCTGACCGAAGACGACTACCGGGGCGAGCGTTTCCGCGACTGGGAGCACGATTTAAAAGGAAACAACGACTTATTGTCGCTTACCAAGCCGGACATTATTCAGGCCATCCACCGGCAGTACCTCGAAGCCGGTGCCGATATTATCGAGACCAATACCTTCAGTGGAACAACCATCGCCATGGCGGACTACCACATGGAAGCGCTGGCCTACGAGTTAAACTATGAATCGGCCCGGATTGCCAAAGAAGTTGCCGTAGATGTTTCCCGGACCAACCCAGATAAACCCCGTTTTGTGGCGGGTGCTATGGGGCCAACAAACCGGACAGCTTCTCTTTCACCCGATGTTAACAACCCTGCCTACCGTGCCGTCACTTTCGATGAACTGGTCGATGCGTATTACGAGCAGGTAAGCGGTCTGGTAGAGGGAGGAGCCGACCTATTGCTGGTTGAAACGATATTCGATACGCTTAATGCTAAGGCGGCCATGTTCGCTATCGACAAGTATTTCAATCTGAATCCGCAACAGGAAGTTCGACCCATCATGATTTCGGGTACGATTACGGATGCCAGTGGCCGGACTCTGTCTGGCCAGACAACGGAAGCGTTCCTGTATTCTGTTTCGCATCTGCCACTGTTGAGCATTGGTCTGAACTGTGCGCTGGGTGCCGAACTGATGCGCCCCTACATTCAGACGCTGGCCAAAGAGTCGCCATTTTTCACGTCGGCTTACCCAAACGCCGGGTTACCCAACGAGTTTGGGGAGTACGACGAAACACCGGAGATGATGGCGCTGCAGGTTGAGGATTTCATTAAAAGCAGCTTCGTCAATATCGTAGGTGGCTGTTGCGGCTCCACGCCTGATCATATCCGGGCTATTGCAGAGGCAGCCGCCAAATACCCACCCCGGCAACTGCCTGAGCCCGAACCTTACCAGAAGTTGAGCGGGCTGGAACCACTGAAAATTACGGAGCAAACCAACTTCCTGAATGTAGGCGAGCGGACCAACGTAACGGGGTCCAAGAAGTTTGCCCGCCTGATTAAGGAAGGTAATTATGATGAAGCTCTCAGCATTGCCCGTGGGCAGGTAGAAGGTGGGGCGCAGGTGATTGACGTGAATATGGATGAGGGTATGCTGGATTCGGTGGAAGCCATGACGACCTTCCTGAACCTGATTGCGGCCGAACCCGACATTGCCCGTGTCCCTATTATGGTCGATTCATCCAAGTGGGAGGTTATCGAAGCCGGGTTGAAGTGCGTGCAGGGTAAAGCCATTGTGAACTCCATTTCCCTGAAAGAAGGCGAAGAGGCATTTATTGAGCGTGCCCAGTTGGTGAAACGTTATGGAGCCGCTGCGGTAATAATGGCGTTCGATGAATCGGGTCAGGCCGATTCCTACCAACGGCGCATCGAAATCTGTGAACGAGCCTACCGTATTCTGGTGGATAAAGTTCATTTCGCCCCGCAGGACATTATTTTTGACCCTAACATCCTGACGGTTGCCACGGGTATTGAGGAGCACAACAACTATGCCGTCGACTTTATTAATGCTACGCGCTGGATCAAGGAAAACTTGCCGCTAGCCAAAGTAAGCGGAGGTGTATCGAATATCTCGTTTAGTTTCCGGGGCAATGATGTTGTGCGCGAAGCCATGCACTCGGCCTTTTTGTACCACGCTATTCGAGCCGGTATGGACATGGGTATTGTAAACGCCGGGCAACTTGAGGTGTACGACAGTATCCCGAAAGACTTGCTGGAGCGTTGCGAAGACGTGCTGTTAAATCGCCGGGATGATGCGACCGAACGCTTAGTCGACTTTGCCGAAACGGTGAAGGCTAAAGGAAAAGCTATTGTTCAGGATGAAAGCTGGCGGCTTGAACCCGTTCACGAACGGCTCAAACATGCGCTTATAAAGGGAATTACCGACTATATTGATCAGGACGTAGAAGAAATCCGCTTGCAGGTTGAGCGGCCCCTGCACGTTATTGAAGGTCCACTCATGGACGGTATGAACGTAGTTGGTGACTTGTTTGGCGCGGGTAAGATGTTTCTGCCGCAGGTAGTAAAGTCGGCCCGGGTCATGAAAAAAGCGGTTGCTTACCTAACCCCCTTTATTGAAGCAGAGAAGCTGATTGGTGGCGATACATCCACCAATGCCGGTACAATCCTGCTGGCAACGGTAAAGGGTGATGTACACGATATTGGTAAAAATATTGTGGGAGTCGTGCTGGGCTGCAATAACTACGAAATCATTGACCTTGGCGTAATGGTGCCAACCCAGAAAATTCTGGATGAAGCCCGCAGGCTCAACGTGGATATCATTGGGTTGAGTGGTCTGATTACGCCATCGCTCGATGAGATGGTGGGCGTTGCGAAAGAAATGGAACGCCAGGGGTTCAAGATACCCCTGCTGATTGGGGGGGCCACTACCTCGCGGGTGCATACCGCCGTAAAAATTGACCCACACTATTCCGGACCGGTCATTCACGTACTGGATGCTAGCCGGAGTGTACCCGTAGCTGGCCGCTTGGTCAGTGAAGCGCAGGATACCCGCAACCTGATTTTCACCGAAATAAAGGCAGAATACGCCAAAATGCGGGAAGATCACGCGAAGCGGCAAAAGGAAAAAAATACGCTGGGTATTGAAAAAGCCCGTGCTAATCGGGCACCCATCGACTGGAGCTCTTTCGAGCCAACGAAACCGACATTCCTGGGGAATCGCTATTTCGAGGACTACGACATCGCCGAACTGGCGAAGTACATCGACTGGACACCATTCTTCCAGACCTGGCAGTTGCACGGTAAATACCCGGCTATTTTCAACGACGCCGTAGTAGGTAAAGAGGCACAGCAACTGTTTGATGATGCTAACAAATTGTTGAGGGAAATCATTGATAACAAACTCTTACAGGCAAAGGCGGTAGTAGGATTCTTTCCTGCCAACTCCGCCGACGATGACGTACTGCTGCATGAGTTTGAAGAACAGGTCCGGGATATCTCCTGCGAACGACACGGATCGCATCAACACATTGAATATAAAGTCAGTAGGGCAGAAACACAGCTAGCGGCTGCTTCGGCGGGAGAGTTAGTGTACGACACAAAAACGGTACTGCATTTTTTGCGGCAGCAAAACCAGAAAGCGGCTGGACTGCCTAACTATTGTTTGTCGGATTTCATTGCCCCGCTGGAGAGTGGTCGGGAGGATTTCATTGGTGGGTTTGCCGTGACGGCGGGTATTGGCATCGAAGCGCTGCTGGATAAATACGAACGTGACCACGATGACTACAACAGTATTATGGTGAAAGCCCTGGCCGACCGTCTGGCCGAGGCCTTCGCTGAGCGGATGCACGAGCGGGTTCGCAGGGAGTTCTGGCCCTACGCCACGGGTGAAACCCTGACAAACGAGCAGCTTATCAAAGAAGATTACCAGGGTATCCGACCGGCACCAGGCTATCCCGCCTGCCCTGACCATACCGAGAAGGGTACCCTATTTGATTTATTGGATGCCAATAAAATCGGGATTGAACTTACCGAAAGCTATGCGATGTACCCAGCCTCGTCGGTGAGTGGTTTCTACTTCTCCCACCCCGAATCCCGATACTTTCCGGTCGGGAAAATCAACCGGGATCAGGTGCTAAGTTATGCTCAACGGAAAGACATGCCCCTGGAAGAGATTGAAAAGTGGCTTAGTCCGGTATTGAGTTATGATGCGT
Source organism: uncultured Cytophagales bacterium (assembly GCA_963782245.1). Taxonomy (GTDB): domain Bacteria; phylum Bacteroidota; class Bacteroidia; order Cytophagales; family Spirosomataceae; genus Spirosoma. The sequence goes on along the minus strand of CAWAJC010000029.1, from coordinate 177,600 downwards.
AAGAAAGAACGTTACAAGGGGAGGGGATTTGACCGGAAGGGCTAGTCAGGTGTTTAGGGGCTGTTTATTTGTTTGCAGAAGTGTACAACACTTTTAAAACATTTGACAAGGGCACTGGTTATACTGGAGAAAAATCCTTAGTCTCACTTTTAACATAACACAACAATGGGTAATCTTCTGTATACAATCGCAGTAATTCTGATCATCATCTGGTTACTTGGTTTCTTAGGCGTACTGGGCACGGGTATAGCTAGTAGCGGTCTAATCCACATTTTGTTGGTTATTGCTGTAATTGCCGTCATTTTGCGTCTTATTCAGGGACGGGGCATTTAAGGATTTGATTCCATTCATTATAAAAGCTTTGTTTGTAAAACAGGTAAAGACCATTAAACAAAAATGCCCGGCTATAAGCCGGGCATTTTTTGTACCTACACAATTGGAATAATTAACCAATAGCTACGCGCTTGAAAGAGGATACCGTCAGACCTTTGCTGGTTTTTTCCAGCAACTGGGAAATTGTCAACGACGTATCTTTTACAAACTCCTGGTTCAGCAGCGTATTGTCCTTGTAAAACTTATTCAGTTTTCCCATGGCAATCTTCTCCAGCATAGCTTCAGGCTTTCCTTCCTGACGAGCCTGCTCTTTACCAATCTCGATTTCGCGCTCTACCGTGGTAGCATCGACGCCGTCTTTATCCAGCGCGATGGGTTTCATCGCAGCAATCTGCATGGCTACGTCTTTACCAACTTCGGTAACGTCAGTTCCATTGGTGTTGTTTAAGCCGACCAGTACGCCAAGCTTACCATTTGAATGGATGTAAGAAACAACTTTGTCGGCCGAAACGGTTTCAAACGAAGCTACATCCACTTTCTCGCCAATTTTGCCCATCAGGTCCGTGATGTGGTCCTGTAAAGTACGGCCGTCTGCCTGGGGCGTAGCCAATAATGCTTCCTTGCTGGTAGCATCCGTTGACACAGCCGTGCTCATTATGGTTGTAGCCAGGCTCTGAAAATCGGCCACTTTTGATACGGGCTCTGTTTCGCAGGCTAGCGCGATTACTTTACCTGTTTTGCCATCCTCACTAACGTGCGCCAGTACAACGCCTTCAGCTGTTGCATTGTCAGCCCGTTTGTTGGCTATTTTTTGACCCTGCTTCCGCAGAACCTCTTTTGCTTTTTCGAAATCTCCATCCGCTTCGGTGAGGGCTTTCTTACAGTCCATCATACCGGCTCCGGTCTCTTGCCGAAGTTTGTTTACGTCAGCAGCAGTAATTGCCATAATAAAAGGGTGTTTATTGAATTAAACGCCAAATAAAAAGTAAGTATTGAATTGCTGTTATTGAAATGGAATAGCCCATAGCGGCTGGCTACGGGCTATTCCAACAGGTATTCAGTCGGTGATTTGGCTAGTATAACTACAACTTGTCAACTATACCAGCTAACAAACTTACTGACTGCTTTTTATCCTTCCTGCTCGTCTTCCGCTACAGCGACCGGAGCTGGGGCTGCCTCAGGCTGAGTTTCGCCTTCGGCGTTGGCCTGGGCCAGATCCTGCTTCCGCTTAGCTTCCTCTTCTTCCTGAATCCGCTGATCATCCTTGTCCTGCTTCCGCTCCATCAGGCCTTCTTCAATGGCCTTACCAATGGCAAGCGTAATCAGAGAAATAGATTTGTAAGCATCATCATTAGCTGGGATTGCAAACTCAACGTCTTCTGGATTCGAGTTCGTATCGCACATGGCAAATACGGGAATACCTAGTCGGTGAGCCTCGGAAACGGCAATATGTTCGCGCTTCACGTCAACAATGAACAAAGCGGCTGGTAAACGGGTCAGGTCGGCAATACCGCCCAGCACACGCTCCAGTTTCTCTTTGTCGCGGCTACGGGTCAAACGCTCCCGCTTGGCAATACTCTTGACGGTCTCCTCGTCTTTCAGCATTTTGTCCAGCGTTTGCATTTTCTTCAGCGACTTCCGAATGGTAGCGAAGTTCGTTAACATACCACCCTGCCAACGGTCAGTAACGTATGGCATTTTCAGGCGACGTGCTTCTTCCGAAACAATTTCCTGCGCCTGTTTTTTGGTGGCAACAAACATGATTTTGCGTCCCGAGCGAACAATACCTTTCAGAGCATTGCAGGCTTCGTCAAGCGCAGCTACCGTTTTGTTGAGGTCAATAATGTGGATACCGTTTTTTTCCATAAAGATATATGGAGCCATCCGGGGATCCCACTTGCGCGTAAGGTGGCCAAAATGCACACCAGCGTCTAATAGGTCTTTATATTCGATTTGTGCCATTTCTGAAAATGAACGATCTAGAATGAGTAAATAAAAATTACGCAGCACCGCGCATCGGCATCATCTAAGCGCAGTCTGGACAAAAAAGGCGAGAGGAATCTGGTGAGGGAATGAGTGAAAATCAACAATCTACTATCCCAGACACCATGCCCCAGCCAACAATTAACGTTTCGAGAACTGGAACCGACGACGGGCTTTCCGGCGACCGTACTTTTTCCGTTCTACCATACGCGAGTCCCGGGTAAGGAATCCCTCTTTTTTGAGGGCCGGACGAAACTCAGCGTTCATCTCGACCAGTGCGCGGGCAATGGCCATGCGGGTAGCTTCTGCCTGACCGGCTACGCCACCACCACGAACGTTGACTTTCACGTCGTATCCACCCACACCATTTACCGTAGCAAAGGGCTGGTTCAAAATGATTTGCAACACTTCCGTTGGGAAGTATTGTTTGTAGTCTTTCCCGTTTACCGAGATGGCTCCGCTGCCCGCCGACATATAAATGCGGGAGATGGCAGTTTTACGGCGGCCAATGGTATTAATACGATCCATTATATATTGAATTTAACTGCGGTGGGTTGCTGTGCCTCGTGCGGGTGCTGCTCACCCGCATACACGTACAGGTTGGTGTATAAACGCCGACCAAGCCGATTTTTCGGCAACATACCTTTCACTGCATGTTCAATGATGCGCTCGGGATGTTTCTCGAGCAGCAACCGGGGCGATGCGAACCGTTGGCCGCCGGGATAACCCGTGTGGCGAACGTAAACTTTGTCGGTCATCTTGGCACCCGTCAGGCGCACCTTATCGGCGTTGATGACAATCACGTTATCTCCGCAATCAACATGCGGGGTGAAGTTGGTCTTGTGTTTGCCGCGGATCAGGTGAGCAATTTGGCTGGCCAGCCGACCGAGCACTTCACCCTGAGCGTCAACCACAACCCATTCCTTCTGCGCCGTTTCTTTGTTGGCCGAGATGGTTTTGTAACTGAGCGTATTCACTTTATGGAGACTAATTGGTTTATTTTCAATAGATTACTTATCAAAAAGATAAGCCCCTTCTGAAACGGGAGTGCAAATATAGGCGTTACGCCCCTTAAAAGCAAGGGTGAAGCAGGAATATAACTACTGAACGATCAACCCATTAGGTAGGTAAGAACTGGTTGATCAAATAAATCCATTCAGTAATAAAGTCTGTATAATAAATAGGTTTTTAAAACCAATGCCATACCGGATAGTTAGTCTCTTGATTTGGCCTGTTGGCTGACGTAAAACTAACTCAACGTATTTATGAAAGCAGCCGTTTTTCACAAAGTGGGCGACATCCGTTACGAAACAATGGATGATCCAACAATTGAACAGTCGAGAGATGTTATTTTGCGCGTTACGTCAACGGCAATCTGTGGATCCGATCTGCATATTTACGACGGATTTCTACCCCAGTTGCGGAATGAGGTGCTGGGCCACGAGTTTATGGGTATTGTGGAAGAGGTAGGTTCCGAGGTGACTAACCTGAAGAAAGGAGATCGGGTGGTGGTGCCATTTACCATTGCCTGCGGACATTGCTTCTTCTGCGAGCAGAACCTTCAGATGCACTGCGAACATTCGAACCCGGAATTCTACGGTCCTGATGGTGGCCTGCTCACAGAAAAGGGTGGCGCGTTGTTCGGCTATTCGGACCTGTACGGTGGCTACAATGGTGGACAGGCAGAATACGTCCGGGTTCCCTATGCCGATTATAGTTTGCGTCACGTTCCGGAAACCCTCAAAGATGAGCAGGTTCTGTTTCTGACCGATATCTTCCCAACGGGATGGAGTGCCATTGAATGGGGAGAACTGCGGGGTGGTGAGACGGTTGCTATTTTTGGTTCCGGACCTGTTGGGCTGATGGCGCAGAAATCGGCCTGGCTGCAGGGTGCAGGACGGGTAATTGCCATCGATCCGCTGCCCTATCGGCTCGAACGGGCCCGGCGGGTAAACAACGTGGAAACAATAAACCCGCACGAGGTCGATGTTGTGGAAGCAATCCGTAACATGACCAACGGCCGTGGGGCCGACCTTTGCGTTGATGCGGTTGGTATGGAAGCCGAACGGTCGATACTGGACAAGGCCAAAGCCGTTATTAACCTGGAAAAAGGGACAACCAAAGTATTAGAACTTTGCTTTCAGGCTGTTCGGCGCGGAGGTATTGTATCCGTAGTAGGCGTATATGGATCCCCATCCGACAATTTTCCAATTGGGCGTCTGTTCGACAAAGGCATCACCATGCGTATGGGGCAATCGCAGGTTCATAAAAACATTGACCATCTACTCGATTTAGTGGTGCAGGGAAAAGTCGTACTCGACGATATTGTGTCGCACGTACTGCCCCTGGCTGACATTAGCCGGGGCTACGAAATATTCAAGAAGAAGGAAGATGATTGTACCAAAGTGATTTTAAAACCCTGATTGAGCCGGGGGAGTAGCTTCAAGCACCTTTGGTATGGTTAATCAATCAAGTAGAACGAAAAGAATGACTCGACAATGGAAGAACGTAAAAATGGAAAAACCGCGCTTATTACCGGGGCAAGCAGTGGTATCGGGCAGGAATTAACCAGGCTTTTTGCCAAAGACGGCTACAATCTGGTGTTGGTAGGGCGCAATCAGGAAAGTCTGAAGCAATTGGCTTCTAACTTTCATAATCAGTACGGCACCCAGACAACCATTCTGACCAAAGATCTGGCGAATACCAACGCCCCGGAGGAGATCTATGCTGAGACGCAGGAAAAAGGGATTCAGGTTGATGTACTGGTAAACGATGCGGGCTTTGGCGAGTATGGGCAGTTCGCCACCGAAACGGATTTGCACAAGGAGTTAAGCGTAATTCAGGTCAACGCTACGGCATTGGTTCACCTCACCAAGTTGTATCTGAAAGACATGGTGAGTCGGAATGAGGGTAAAATCCTGATGCTCGGTTCGGAAGTATCGGTGATCCCGAATCCACTAATGGCCGTGTACGGGGCGACAAAAGCGTTTATCAAGTCGTTTTCAGAAGCGATTCGCAATGAGGTTAAACACACGAACGTCACCATTACGGTACTAATGCCCGGCGCAACCAATACCAATTTTTTCAAAGTCGCTGGTGCAGAGAACGCAAAAGGAGCCGATCCGCAAAAAACAGCCAGTCCGGCAGATGTAGCAAGAGAAGGCTACGAAGCTCTTATGCAGGGAAAAGACCACGTGGTAGCGGGCTGGATGAACAAAGCCCGCGTTGCCGTTTCCCACGTACTGCCTGACCCGTTGCTGGCTGCTAAAGTACGCAGGGACATGACGCCTAAAGATCAGGCGGAAGAAGATCAGAAGAACGTCATAACGATTGCTGTGCTGACGGGGGCTCTTGTCCTTGGTGGCCTGTGGCTGTTCTCAAAAAAAGGGGGGCGCCTTGATCTGAAGTCGATCAGCGCCTACGACCGGGCCCGTTACCGGTATAAAGCGAAAGCGGCCGGAAAATCAGCGGAAAAAACGCTTGAAACGGCTGGTAACGCAGTGAAGGATACCTATAAAAGGGCAAAAACGGCTGTAGCAGAGGAACTAGCCTAAGCTGCCCCCTACATTGAACCGCCAATTGAGCAGTCATTATCAGGCTCGATTGGCGGTTCAACGTGAAACACTACCGTAGTTTTAGCGTGGCCAGGGCCAGAACGGCCAGAATGATACCTACAATCCAAAGACGGGTCGCGATTTTGGCTTCGTGGTAACCCAGTTTTTGGAAATGATGGTGCAGGGGCGACATTAGTAAGATTCGCCTGCCCTCTCCATATTTCTGTTTTGTGTACTTAAAATAACTTACCTGCGTGATTACGGATACCAGTTCGGCCAGGAAAATGCCGCAGATAACGGGGATCATCAACTCCTTCCGAATAGCCAGGAACAGTACGGCAATAACACCACCCAGCATCAGACTTCCCGTGTCGCCCATAAATACCTGAGCTGGATACGAATTGTACCACAAAAAGCCGACACACGCTCCCACAAAGGCGGCACAGAAAATTACCAGTTCACCCGCGTTTGGTATGTACATGATGTTGAGGTACTGCGAGAAAACTTTATTTCCTGACAAGTAGGCCAGTACGCCAATAGTTAACCCGATAATGACCGAGGTACCAGCCGCCAGCCCGTCAATGCCATCGGTAATGTTCGCGCCGTTGGAAACCGCCGTAATAATGAAAATGCAGATGGCTACGTACACAATCCAGGTATAGCTGTCGGGCAGAAACCCGAACAACAGCGAGCTATAATCGAACTCGTTATTTTTCATGAAGGGCACCGTTGTCAGCGTCGATTTCATGTCCTGATACACGTCGGGAACGGTTGACGTACTGAACATCCGCGGGGCGTATTTCCGAATCCTGACGGACTCGTTAAAATACAAAGTCAGCCCGACAATCATGCCCAGTCCAACTTGCCCCACTACTTTAAACTTGCCTTGTAATCCTTCTTTATTCTTCTTGAAAACCTTGATGTAATCATCCAGGAAACCAATCAAACCCGTCCACACGGTTGATACGAGTGCCAGGACCACATATACGTTGGATAGTTTTGCAAAGAGTAACGCCGGTATCAGGAGGGAGGCCAGGATGATAAAGCCGCCCATCGTGGGCGTACCGCGCTTCTGCATCTGACCTTCCAGCCCCAGGTCGCGAATGGACTCGCCAATTTGCAGGTTACGCAGTTTATCAATGATGCGTCGGCCAAATATGGCCGCTACCAGCAGCGACGTGATTACGGCACCCAGAGCCCGGAATGATATGTATTGAAAAACCCCGGCCCCGGGAAAGTTGTACTGTTCGTCGAGGAACTGGAAGAGGTAATAGAGCATATGTTGTGAATGAGTGACTGAGTGACAGCTGGAATGAGCAAATACGTGGTTGAGATTCGCTCATTCCAGCTGTCACTCAGTCTCAATTGATTTCCAAAGTTATTGATTTCCGCGCTCTGCGAAAGAATCCCGTAACACAATCCGATCGTCGAATGTGTATTTTACCCCATTAATTTCCTGATAGGTTTCGTGCCCTTTTCCCGCTACCAGAATAATGTCGTTTGGATGGGCCAGCGAAACGGCCTGTCGGATGGCTTCCTGCCGATCGGCGATGGTAACGGTTTTTTTGACATCAACGGGCGGAACACCGGCCTGCATCTGTTCCAGAATAGCCATCGGGTCTTCATTGCGCGGATTGTCGGAGGTGAGAATGACGCGGTTGCTGAAGCGACAGGCAATTTCAGCCATAATGGGTCGTTTGGCCGCATCGCGATTCCCTCCGCACCCAACCACCGTTATAACCTGCTCATTGGCCTGTCGTAGTTCATTGATGGTTTCAAGCACATTTTGGAGCGCGTCGGGCGTGTGCGCATAGTCGACGATACCCACAATTTTATCGGATGATATAATTTGCTCGAAGCGGCCTTGCGGAGGAGAAATTCCCGATAGCAACGTTAGCACGTCGGTTGGATCTTCGCCCAGCAAAACGGCAGCACCGTACACACTTAATACGTTATACCCGTTAAATCGGCCGATCAACTTGAACCACACTTCCCGGTCGTCGACCAGCATCTGCAGGCCAAATAAACTATCGGCCAGAATTTTCCCTTTAAAACTGGCCAGCGTTTGGAGGGAGTACGTTTCTTTGCGGGCGTTTGTGTTCTGAAGCATAACCAGCCCCCGTTTATCATCTACATTGGTTAGCGCGAAAGCGGTGGCGGGGAGCTGATCGAAGAAGCTTTTTTTTGCCCGGATGTAATTATCGAATGTACCATGAAAATCAAGGTGATCGTGGGTGATGTTCGTGAAAATACCGCCCGTAAATGTCAGACCTGCTATACGTTCCTGCACCACCGCGTGGGAACTTACCTCCATGAATACGTGCGTACAGCCGTGCGCCAGCATTTGGGTTAACAGTTGATTGATGGTAATGGAGTCGGGGGTGGTGTGCGTAGCGGGAATTACCCTGTCATCAATCTGATTCTGAACCGTCGATAGTAAGCCGCACCGATAGCCCAGTGCCCGAAACAACCGAAAGAGTAAGGTTGCCACGGACGTTTTACCATTGGTACCCGTTATGCCGACTAGTTTGAGTTTGCCGGAGGGGTGTTCGTAGAAGCGATCAGCCAGCAAACCCATGCTTCGGGCAGTGTCCTGCACCCGCACGTAAGCCACATCGGGCGACATAATAGCTGGCAGTTCTTCGCACAGAATGGCCGATGCACCCTGACTTACCACCGTATCGATAAAGTTGTGGCCATCCGTCACCGTGCCGCGCAGGGCAATAAACAAGCAGCCGGACCCAACCCGGCGCGAGTCCATTGTCATACTGGTTACTTCGGTATCCATGTTACCGGAAGTAGCCAGCAGTGGAATTTTATAAAGAAGATTTTTGAGCAGCATACAGTTGGGACAACCTATCCATTTGTTTGTCGTCCGCAAAAAAACGGGTAGAAAAGCGTACTACCTAATTTTACTGCCCCCGTTTACCCTAGCCGCAGTGTAATCAACTTTCCCGTTGTTTTAGCAATTTCGACTCCCGGATCCACGGATTGCTGCTTCACTTTGCCCTTTCCTTCCACCTGCACGCGAAAACCACGGTTTTCGAGCAGGAACAGGGCATCGCGCAGGCTAAGTCCCCGCACATCGGGAACCTGGTCGGGCCGGGTTGGGCGCGATTTCCAGCGTCCACCGGGTGTGGCTTCCACCCAGCCTTCCACCGAGGGTTCGTTATTGATGTTCAACGTCGAACCAATCGTGTGCAGATCGTCGGCGTAGCCTGCCACCATACCTGTTGTGGATTGCGGCTGAGCGTTGCTGGCTTTCATCGGGGCATGCATTCGGATATCGTACGCCACTATTCGGTCGGCTACTGCTTTAAACACAGGGGCAGAGACGGCGCCGGCGTATAAACTGCCACTGTTCTCTCCCTGGTGCGGGTTATCCACAACCACAATCATGCTGTACTTGGGCTTATTGGCCGGAAAGTACCCAATAAAGGAGGTGTAATACCGCCCCCGCTGGTAAAGACCGTTAATTATTTTTTGGGCTGTGCCGGTTTTCCCGGCTATTTCGTAGTAAGGATTGTCGATATGCTTGGCCGTCCCGTGTGCCACCACGCCCCTGAGTAGTTCGTGAGCTTTTCGAATGGTTTCTTTCGAGCAGAAAGGGGAGGGAGACACGTACGGTTTGTTCTCTTCAACCAACTCGTCGGCCAGCTTGATCTGCCTCACCAGCAACGGGCGGACCCAGTAGCCATTGTTCGCTACGGCATTGTAAAAAGCGAGCATCTGCAAGGGTGTCAACTGCATTTCGTAACCGTACGACATGGATGTAATGGATGCCCGGCTCCAACCCTTCATATCGGGGTTACGGACAACGGGCATAGCTTCCCCTTTCATATGAATACCGGTTGGTTGGGTTAAATGAAACCGGCTCAGGTATTGACAGTACAACTCAGGTCGTTTATAGAAGTAGCTCCGCATCAGCAAATGGGTACCGATGTTCGATGATTTCTCGAAGACCTGCCGAGCGGTGAGTGAGCCTGAGCCGCCCCCGTTGGAATCGGTTATCCAAATACTATTGTACCGAACGGCGTGGTTGCCGGTATGAACCATTTGATTGAGCGAAATAGCTTTCTCTTCCATCAATGCCATCATGGTAGCCAGTTTAAAGGTCGAGCCAGGGTCATTACCACCGGCCAGGGCATGATTGAAATTCTCCACATAGTTGCCATTTCTGGTACGGGTAAGGTTGGCCATGGCCCGGATTTCGCCGGTTGCAACTTCCATCACGATAACGGATCCTTTGGCCGCTTTGTATTTCTCCAGTGTTTCGTGCAGCGCTGATTCGGCAATATCCTGGTAGTTGACGTCAATGGTTGTGTAGAGGTCCATACCGGGTTCAGGCTTCATATCGGGACCATCGTTAACGGGTTTACGAACGCCCCCCGCCAGCACCTCTACCAGACCAACCGCGTTTCTACCTGCCAGTTCGGGCTGGAAAGAGGCCTCCAGGCCAATCAGACCACGCCCTGTTTTGGCATCAAGATTACCGATAGTGCGCTCGGCCATGCGGTTGAACGGGTGATAGCGCTCATAATAGGCTCGCAGTACTCCACCCCGGGCATTTACCTTCGGTGTCGAGCGGAAGAAAGGGGCTTTGAGCAAAATCTTGCGCTCCTGAAACGTGATGCGCCGATGGTTGAGCAACACGTAACGCCGTTTGTGGTTGCGGGCATCTCTGATAACACCAGCGTAGTCGCGGGCGGAACGGTCCCGGTAAATTCGGGCAAGTATTTGGGCAAGAGAATCTACCTTCTCTTTAAAGTAAGCCGGTTTGGCCAGCGTAGGGTCAATACCCACTACGTAGGTTGGCAGCGAGGTAGCCAGCAGTCGTCCGTCGTTCGCGTAAATGTTTCCCCGCATGGCCCGAATTGTATCCCGCTGAATGAGGGTAGCGGCAACGCGTTCCCGCCAGAATTTACCCTTCACGTCCTTATGGAAGTATTGCAGGTAAACGAGCCGGACCATCACGCTGACAGCAAGGATGATGACCAGATAGAATATGTGGTCGGCCCGCTGAATAATGTCTTGCTTGATGTTACTACTTTTGCTCTTCATGGGACTTGACAACGATTTTGTAGGGTGGGGTCTGGCTATCAGATAGGCCTAGTGGGGCCACGCGTCGGCTAATCTCAGATTGCTTGCCGCTTTTGTCGAAGTCGGCCTGCAACACGGTAGCCTGTGAACGAAGTTCGCTAACCTGCGCTTTGGTGCGCAAAATGCGCCGGAATAAGCGCTCTGCGTTGTGGTTCAGGCCAATGTACAGGATGAGCAGGAAGGTGACCCACAAAATACGGTCGATATGATGAATTGGCCAGGCGTTGTCTTCACCGAAAAGTCGGTCGAGCGGAATAAGGTCGTTAAGCCACGCAGCCAGCCGCAATCGCCGGCGCTCCCTCTTTCGTTTAATAACCCGTTCTGGAACGACTCGTTCTGGTTTACGGAATGTATTTTTGGCCATTGTTGGGGCAGGATGTGATAGGATCACAAAGTAACGAAAACATCCTTTTGGCCAACGTCAGTTAAAGTAAAACTTTAATAGGAAATTTTATTCCTTCCAGCGCCACTCATTGGCAATCTGCAAAGGCGTACGAAGTCCCTGTGCTACCAGATAATCGCGGGTTTGGGTATCGGTTTGCCGTTTGGCCGGGATAGCGTCGGCACTGGCGAGGGCGTAGAGGAGCATGGTTGAGTACCGAACCGTGTTTTTTAGCTGCCCGGCATTGACGAGGTTAATCCGATCGCAGTTAGCATGATAGCAGTCGAGGACTTCTTTGTCAAGGTGTCCGTTCATACCCACTACGGGTACCCCCTGTAACATAAAAGGTTGATGATCGGAGTGCAAGCCAGCCTGATTGCGCATGTCATTGGCAAAGGCTGGTTCAACCTCCTTCATGGTTTCGCCAACGGCGGTCAGAAAGGGGAGCATACCGGAATGACCAAAGGCATTCAGGCCCGTTGGGTCGTTGGTCATGTCGAGGTTCAGCATGTATTTCACCTGATCTATCTGCCCGGTCTTTTTCAGCTTGTCGACCAGTGCCTTGGAGCCTAACAGTCCCTGCTCTTCGCCCATAAAAAGGACAAACTCTATGGTGCGCTTTGGTTTCAGTTTCAGGGCTTTGAATGTACGGGCAATATCCACGACGGCAAAGGAACCGATGCCATTGTCAATGGCTCCGGTGGCCAGATCCCAGGAGTCCAGGTGCCCGCCAACAATTATCTTTTCGTCGGGATAAGTAGAGCCTTTCAGGGTCGCTATCACGTTACGGGCGCGTATTTTACGGCTCGTATTGGTCATATCAATCATGGCATGCAACCGACCATGTTCTTCCTGCATCCATGACCGGAGAGCCTCGCCACTCTCGAGAGAGATACAAACGGAGGGAATTGGAATGAGCTGACCCGTTACGGAAGCCGTTCCGGTGAGCAGCACGTTGCCGGGTACCAGATTGACCATAATCACCCCCGAAGCACCGTACTGAATAGCCAGGGCTGTTTTCTCGGAGCGGTGCAGGTTACGGGCTCCCTTCGTGGGAGCCGCCAGGCCAATGTTAACCAGCGCTACTTTCCCCTTTATTTTATCCCGGAGGGCGGCAAAGTCGCCTTCCAGGCCGTTGCCGATGTCCAGAATTTCGCCCCGAATGTGGGCTTCTGTTGGCGAATGCGCCAGTGCTACTACCGGGACATCCCGGAAATTATCGCTCTTTTCCGGTACAATTGACAACGTTACCGTATCCCGCATCCAGGCTTCCACTTCAAATGGCTGATAACGAATATCTCTGGAACCGTATCCGTATGAGGATAATAAATCGAAGGCATACGTTTCGGCACGCGTCCCATTTGGACTACCTGTCAACCGATGGCCTACCTGATTTGAGGCATCAACCAGTGTTTCATAGGCACGGCTATGTTCGCTTACTTCCTTATTGATACGGGTAAAAACCTTCCGAAAAGAGTCTTTTTCGGGGTAATAGCCAGTCAACACGGTTAGTGTACCAGCCGTACCAATACAGAACAGAACAAGCCTAAATCGGGGCACGTAAAATCTCCGGGCCATGAATAAAGAAGGGTAAATGTTATTGATTAAAGATACGAAAAAGGGTATTTGTTTTTGAATACCAGACATCAAGACCGCATATTTTTTCAAAGGGGATGTTCAGTCACCTTTTTCGCCGATGTTTTACCTTTGCCTTCACCTATGACAAACAGGTGTGGGGCGGCAGTAGCGTACAACCTTGTCAGCTGATACGAACCGATTTTGCTTAACGACGCTAACTCAGGTACGCTCTGCCTGGTTTGTTGGATTGCAAAGCCCACCAAGTCATCTGGTCTGGTCATTTTCAATCGACCCGATTTGCTGATGTTTCATCGGTTTAAGGTAAACCGTCTGTCGCCCGGCGAGCCAGTCAGGGTCAATGCCGACTACGCCAAAAACACGATCCCAGCTACGCTCGTAGCAATGGGCTGCGTCTGGGAATGATGTAGCCACTGCCAGTGCCCGCTTGTAGAAAGAAACGGGTTGTTGCAGCACAACGCTGCGCTGCACCACAAACTGAGCACCCAGTACAAAGGTATACCGCTCCGGTCCATCCGTTCCGAACAGGGCCCGGTGAAATCCAGTCAAGTCAAGCCCCCGGCCGTCTTCGTTTTTGCTCCACGGCCGGAAAAGGCGTTGCCCCTGTTCATCGTCGGTATCAATTAAGTGGCCAAGCCAGCGGAAGCCCACCGGGCTGATGGTATCGGGATTAGCCACGAATTCGCGCAGGGTTTTCTTGAAATCATAGGCGTGGTCGAAGGGTTTGCCCTGACAGAATATGGTCCATTCGGCCAGGGAATCATACCGATCGATGAGGTGATGCAAATACGTATGCGCTTCGCGGCCCACGTTAGGCAGGAGGACGGTTTTGTGCGTGCTCTGTTCACCAAACCCTTTACTATAAACCGTTGTGGCTAATCCGGCGGGAAGGTTGCCCAGCCAGTTCAGGTTTTCGGTGTAGTGAGCAACGACGAGTTCGAGCGTACTTTTCTGTGCGTAAGAAGGTAGCATGAGGGCAAAGGTCGTGGAGTTCTTCCGTTTTCTACACTACCGACGCGTGTAAATAAGGGTTACTTTTGCAGAAGTTTTTCGGGAAGAAACGAGCCGGACTTCATCATGAAAATAATTTGTTTAACGATACTTACTACGTTCACGCTCTACAGCATGACTCAGGCACAAACTCCAGTAGCACCCAAAGCGGCCATCAGGGCTAAAGAACTTAATACGAACGGCAGCAAACGGGTCGACAATTACTATTACCTCAACGAACGGGAGAACCCGGACGTAATCAGCTACCTGAACGCCGAGAACGCGTACCTGGAACAGGTGCTGGCCCCCGTCAAAGACCTGCAGACAAAACTGTTTGAGGAGATGAAAGGGCGCATCAAGCAGCAGGACGAGTCGGTTCCATATGAGGAGGGAGGCTACTTTTATTACTCCCGCTACGTTACCGGGGGGGAGTATCCGTTATACTGTCGCAAAAAAGGCTCCCTGCAAGGGACCGAAGAAATCATGTTCGATGGTAATAAGCTGGCAAAAGGACACAATTACTACCAGCTTGGCGGTTACGAAGTGTCAGATAACAATGAGCTGGCCATTTTTGCGGAGGATACCGTTAGTCGGCGGTTGTATTCCCTGCGGGTGAAAAACCTGAAAACCGGCAAAATCTACCCCGAAATCATCCCCAATACCGAAGCCGGTAGTTTTGCCTGGGCAACGGATAATAAAACACTTTTTTACGTCAAAAAAGACCCGCAAACCCTGTTGGGGTATCAGGTTTACCGGCATATGCTGGGTACCGATCCTAAAATCGACGTGCTGGTGTACGAAGAAAAAGATAACCAGTTTTATATGGGCCTGAGCCGGTCCAAGTCGAAGAAGTACATCGAGATTAGTTCCGACCATAACGGCGTATCGACCGAATACCAATTGCTGGAAGCCAGCAAACCGACGGGTTCGTTCGTGACATTTCTACCCCGCGAGAAGGGTCATGAATACGATATTGTCCATTACGAAGACAAGTTTTACGTTCGTACCAACTGGCAGGCCGAAAATTTCCGGCTGATGGAAGTACCCGAAGGTAAAACCACCGACCGAACTGCCTGGAAGGAAGTCATTGCGCACCGTCCTGATGTATACCTGGCTAATATGGATGTGTTTGTCAATCACCTGGTTCTCGGCGAACGCAAAGCGGGCCTGACCAATATTCGTGTTATCAACCAAAAGACGAAGGCCGACGAATACCTCAATTTTGGTGAACCAGCCTATGTGGCCGGCATTGCCTACAACCCTGGTTTCAATACCAACGTGCTGCGTTACAGCTATTCATCGCTCACTACGCCCAACTCTACCTTCGACTACAACATGGATACGAAGGAGAAAATGCTGAAAAAACAGCAGGATGTGCTGGGGGGATTCGACAAGAACAACTATGTATCGGAGCGGGTGTATGCTACGGCACGTGATGGCGTTCAGGTACCCGTTTCGCTGGTGTATCGGAAAGGCACTAAAAAAGATGGTGCATCCCCGTTGCTGCAATACGCGTACGGCTCCTACGGCTACTCGATGGACCCCGGCTTTAGTTCAACCCGTCTGAGTTTGCTGGACCGGGGCTTTATTTTTGCCATTGCCCACATACGGGGTGGTCAGGAAATGGGCCGCCGTTGGTATGAAGATGGGAAGATGCTGAAGAAAAAAAATACCTTCAATGACTTCGTCGACGTATCGGAACACCTGATTAAGAACCAGTACACGAGTGCCGATAAGCTGTTTGCCATGGGCGGCAGCGCGGGTGGTCTGCTCATGGGGGCTGTCATCAATCAGGCTCCGCAACTATACCGGGGCGTGGTGGCGGCTGTACCTTTTGTAGACGTGGTAACGACCATGCTCGACGAAACTATTCCGCTCACTACCGGCGAATTTGAGGAGTGGGGAAACCCCAAAAACAAAGAGTATTATGATTACATGCTGTCCTACTCGCCGTACGACAACGTGAAACAGCAAGCCTATCCAAACCTGCTGGTAACCACGGGTCTGCACGATTCGCAGGTACAGTACTGGGAACCTGCTAAGTGGGTCGCTAAACTCCGGGTTATGAAAACGAACAACAAACCCGGCGAGGAAACGCAGTTGCTGTTGCACACTAATATGGAAGCGGGCCACGGTGGCGCATCTGGTCGTTTTCAGGCGCTGAAGGAAATTGCCCTGGAATACGCGTTTATGCTCAATCTGGTGGGTATAAGGGAGTAAACACAATTGGTGCGCCTTACGCTGGCACCAATCATTCAGGCGTTGAACTAGCGGCACGATTCTGACTTTTTTGGACCGAGGGAGCTCTACCTCAAACTTTTGGCGTAATTTTGCGCCGGTCCGCCGGAGCGGGCGATTTCTGAAACAATTGTGCGTAAAAATTATGAAAATTGCCGTTGTTGGGGCTACCGGACTAGTCGGTAGTGAAATCCTGAAAGTACTGGAAGAACGAAACTTCCCCGTGTCCGAACTCATCCCCGTTGCTTCCGAGCGGTCGGTTGGTAAACAGGTTGCGTTCAAGGGTAAATCGTACTCAATCGTGGGCTTTGAGGATGCCATTGCTGCCAAACCGGCTATTGCGATTTTTTCGGCCGGGGGCGGTACCTCACTGGAACTGGCACCCAGGTTCGCCGAAGCGGGCATTACGGTGGTCGATAACTCATCGGCCTGGCGGATGGACCCAACCAAAAAACTGGTTGTGCCCGAAATTAACGCCAACACACTGACGCCCGAAGACAAAATTATTGCTAACCCCAACTGCTCGACCATTCAGATGGTTGTTGCGCTGAAACCCCTGCACGATAAGTACAAAATCAAACGGGTAGTGGTATCGACCTATCAGTCGGTGACGGGAACGGGTAAGGCCGCCGTTGATCAGCTTTTTGCCGAGCGTGCCGGCAAAACCGATGCGCCGAAAGTGTATCCGCACCCCATTGACCTCAACGTGTTGCCGCATATCGACGTTTTCCTCGATAACGGTTATACGAAAGAGGAGATGAAGATGGTGAACGAAACGAAGAAGATTATGGGCGATGATTCGATTCAGGTAACGGCTACTACGGTTCGTATTCCAACCATCGGCGGCCATTCGGAAGCGGTTAACATTGAGTTTGAGAACGAGTTTGAACTGACAGATGTCGTTGATGTGCTGAGCAAAGCCGAAGGCGTCATTGTACAGGACGATCCGGCTAATAAAATTTATCCGATGCCACTGACGGCCCACGGTAAAGACGACGTTTTTGTGGGCCGTATCCGGCGTGACGAAAGCCAGCCCAAAACGCTGAATATGTGGATTGTGGCCGATAATCTCCGCAAAGGAGCGGCTACAAACGCTGTGCAAATTGCCGAGTATTTGATGAAGCATAAGCTGGTATAAACCTATCTGCTGTGATTTTGTGGCGTGTATTTGACTCGATCAGTCAGGTACACGCTTTTTTTGGTATATACCGGAAACGTTGTCTGCCTAACATTTCCGGTCGACGGCTGGTTTGGAAAGTAAAATCGGCCCCGAATGCCCGTATGAAAAAATCAGACCCTCTATCGCTTGTATGGCTCCGTCGTGATCTGCGACTGCACGATAATGCCGCTTTATACTGTGCGCTGAAAAGTGGACGGCCCGTAGTGCCCGTCTTTATTTTCGACCGGACCATTCTTGATGCGCTGGAGGATCGTCTCGACCGGCGGGTTGAATTTCTGGTGCAGGAAATCAACCGGCTGCTCGACGAACTTGCCGAAATGGGGTCCACCATTATCGTGCGGTATGGGCATCCGGTTGAGGTCTGGAAAGAACTGATCGAGCAGTATTCCATCGGTGAAGTATTTGCTAACCGCGACTATGAAGTATACGCTAAAGAACGGGATAAGGCCATTGGCGATTTACTCAAAGAACATAATATTGGTTTTCATATTGGTAAAGACCAGACCATCTTCGACCAAGACGAAGTGCTGACCGGCAAAAAGACACCTTACACCGTTTTCACACCCTACAGCCGCAAATGGCACGACAAGCTGGATACGTTCTACCTTAAATCGTATCCGACAGAAACGTACTTCAAGCATTTCTGGCAAACAAAGCCAACACCGGTGCCTACGCTGAAGGATATGAACTTTCAGCCGGTAAAAGAAGAATTTCCACCCCGCACAGTTCCGGATAAGCTGCTTGATAAATACGACAAAACCCGCGATTTTCCGGCGTTGCCCAGGGGTACGAGTGAGTTGAGTATTCACCTGCGTTTTGGTACCATCAGCGTTCGCGACCTGGCCCGGCAGGCGCAGGATGCCAGGGACAAAACATTTTTGAATGAACTCTGCTGGCGGGACTTTTACTTTCAGGTACTCGACCACTTTCCGCACGTGGAAAAAAACTCCTTCCGGCGGCAGTACGATGAGATTGAATGGCGAAATAACGAAGACGAATTCGAGAAGTGGTGCCGGGGCGAAACGGGTTACCCCATTGTTGATGCCGGTATGCGTCAACTCAACACAATCGGCTGGATGCACAACCGGCTTCGGATGATTACGGCCAGTTTCCTGTGCAAACACCTGCTTATTGACTGGCGATGGGGCGAAGCTTACTTCGGTAAAAAACTCCGGGATTATGACCTTTCTGCTAATAATGGCGGCTGGCAGTGGGCCGCCGGGTCGGGCACTGACGCGGCTCCTTATTTCCGGGTTTTCAACCCTACGTTGCAGGCGGAAAAGTTTGACCCCAAGAATGAGTACGTGGAGCAGTGGGTACCCGAATTAAACAAGGACAATTATCCTAAACCGATGGTTGAACACGCCATGGCCCGGGAGCGGGCTCTGGACGCATATAAGAAAGCACTGGCAAAATAAATGGCACAGAATTGCCCCTCGCTGTCTTTGAGGTAGGCAGTTTTGCCGCGCATAAAAACGGTGGTTTGAGGAACCGTAGCAGCAATATGCCTACAGTTTCCACTGCACAATCCAGCCCGGTTCAACCTTTTTAGGGGTGGGCAAACCAGCCAGACCATTGATGGGGTTCATGGCTAATAGCGTAAGTGAAATGGTTTTTTTGGTATCGCCCTGAACGGCTTTGGTAGCCCGCAGAAATAGATTTCCCCGGGCATCTACGTCGTCCACCACGGCGTACAGGATATCGCCCGTTTTCAGCACATCTTCACCAATCTGTACATCTTCCGTCAGGGCGAATGCCCAGCTTTTACCCACTTTTAAGGGTCCGGCCTTGACCAGTTTGGTGGCTACGTCGCCCACGTAAACCACTGGCTTTCGGGGTTTGCTTTTTAACAGTTCCGTCAGCAAACTATCCACCACAATGGATTCCTTACGTACCGCATTGCTGTAGAACGATTCGACGGGTATTCCTTCCGGTTCCGGTTCATCTTCCTGAAGCCACCCCATTTTTCGGGCTTGTTCCCGTTCTTTCTCGTAGGCGTTACCGGCCGATGCCAGCATAATGCCCACCGAGCCAATGCCGTAGGAAGGATTGGTAAAAAGCTCTTTCATGGCCAGAATCCGATAGAGGTAATGACCGGTTTCAGCATTCATGGCCATTGAATAGTAATCGCGCTGGCCCGACTTGTTGATTTTGCGCTGTATCATACCCACGCCACCATTGTAGGCAGCCGCTACCAGCGTCCAGGAACCCAGCTTGCGATACAAGAATTTCAAATAGGTACAGGCTGCTTCGGTCGACTTCCGAAGGTCCATTCGTTCATCGTGACCGGGCGCAATGGAAAGTCCCATATCCTGAGCCGTTTCATCCATAAACTGCCAGTAACCAACTGCCCCCGCCGACGATACCGCGCTGGCACGCCAATCGCTCTCAATAAGGGGCAGATACTTAAAATCATTGGGAATAGAATGCTTTTGAAGAATTGGCTCAATAACGGCAAAATAAGGGGCCGAACGGTTTTTCAAGCCATTGATATGTCGGGCATAGCCCGCGTTACTGGCCAAAGCAAAAGCCAGTTTGGCCGAAACGTCGCCCTGCTCTGTTGGCACGGTCTCGCCACAAAAATGCAGTCTGTTTAGTCCAGTCGATGCGCGGGACTGGTAAGTTGCCTGGTGAAACGACTTGTTTTTACCGGAGGTTTTTTTCTGGGCACCAGCTGAGCCAAAAAGTAGCAGGAGAACCAGTGTCAGTAAGGGTGTGCTCGATGAAGATAAAGTCAAAACTATGATTGATGGTCAGACGGTTGGACAACGAACAGGGTTAATGGTTTAGTTCGGTTACAAGGCTTTCCAGGTAAGTATCCAACCTTCTTTCACCTGATTGACATCGGGTAGTTTAATGCCAATACGGCCAGTAGAGGCATCAATAGCCGATAAGGACAGATTGTAGGTGTATTTCTCGCTGGTCGAATATAACTTGTCGGCACGTAGGTAGACTTTGCCCGTTTTGGTGTCAATGTCTTCCACAACGGCGTACAGGATATCCCCTTCATCCACCGCTTTACCATCGGCCATACCATGTCGGGTGAGGTGGAATATCCAGATTTTCCCTCGCTGGACATCACCCGCTGCCGTTAACCGGGCCTTTATACCCTCTCGAAACACATCGGCAGCATTGGGAAGTGGAATATCCTCCGGTCGGTCGGATGTTGGATGCAGTACCTCGTCAGCGGTCGTGCTGACCGCTACCTGGGTGGCCTCATCCAGTATGACCTCTGGTAGTAGTACCTCGCCCTCATCGGATTCCGGATCGGGGTTGATTGGTTCGCTCAAATACGCCATCATCCGTTCCGGAATAAGATGCTGATAAGCACCGGAGTTGGAGAACAGTTCTTTAAACGCCAGAATTCGGTATAGGTACTTCCCCGTTTCGGCGTTTAGGCGCAGGTAATAGTAGTCACGTTGCTGCTGTCGGCGAATATTGGAGAGTAACGCGCCTATTCCGTTGTTATAAGCCGCTGCGGCCAGGGTCCAGGAGCCCAGTTGCGTATGAAGCCACTTGAGATACCGACAGGCGGCATTGGTGGATTTGACCAGATTTTTCCGTTCGTCATTACCCGGTACGATGGATAAACCCAGCTCACGGGCTGTAGCGGGCATAAACTGCCAGTAGCCAACGGCTCCCTTTGGCGACACTGCCATACCTTTAAGCGCACTTTCGACCAGAGGTAAGTACTTGAAATCCAGGGGTATGTGATGGCGGGCTAGTATAGGCTCAATGATGGGGAAAAACACGGCTGCCCGTTGCCTAATCAGGTATAGAGCCTGATTCTCGTTGGTGTTTCTTACTAATGCCGTCACCAAACGGCGCGCTACTGCTTCTTCATGCAGGGGGACCGACTCACCACAAAAATAAACCGGCGGTAGCAGACGGGTAAGACCCGGCCCTATGGTCGGAGCAGGAGCAACTTTGGTGATAAACGGCCCGTCTGCCAGGGCAGGCAACAGATAAGGCGGGGTCCATGCTACAGCCACAACTAATCCAGCCGTCAGTGAAAGTGAGGCTATTATATGCATGAATAAATGGGGAAACATCTATGGGTTCGAAATTTTAGACTTCTTTCTTAATCCCCGGTAACATGATAGGATTACTATTATTTATTATGTGGTAGCCAAAGAAAAAGAAAAGGCTACTCGTTTAGAGTAGCCTTTCTGGTATATACGGTCACGACAATGACGGCACCGAAATAATCCGGTTACAGGTATAGTGTATGGTATTTTTATTTCCGTTTACTTCACTGCGAGCAAACTAGAGCCAGTCCCAGAAGTGAAGTGGCCGGATGCCCCGCCCTTTTTTCCAGGGTAATACCCGAGGTCGGCGGAAACGAAGAACCATCAGGCCCATCATTAACTTTTTGATAGGCAGGTGCGTCCCCTGTTTTTCTAAATCAGAAATAGGTGCATTAGACGTCTTCCGGGTGGCAGTAGCATGAGCAATCAACTGCTCCGAGTCCGATAGTGTTTTGGTCAGTGTGGTGTTAGGTCTTGGTCCCCAGGAAGGTGCACTGTAATCTTCATCGATCAGTTCAACCGTTGGTGAATCCTTGATCTTTTTCGGCAAAGCCAGCGGCTTGTTCCAGGTAGGAAGCGGCTTGGTTAGTTCGGCAATTGTTGAGCCACTGAGTAATACGGCGTACTGCCGGGGGTTGGAGAGTAATTCCTTGAATGCCAGAATACGAAACAGGTAATGGCTCGTTTCGCGGTGCAGTCGCAGTTTGAAGTAGTTTCTCTGGCCCCCCTGTTGGTGCATTTTTTTCATCACATGCGTGATACCGCCATTGTAGGCAGCCGCCACCAGCGTCCAGGAACCTAATTCCCCGTATAGCTGGTGCAGGTGATGGCAAACCGCTACGGTTGACTTTTCCAGATCGAAACGCTCGTCTACCTCGCTGTTTACAATAAGGCCCAGATCGCGGGCGGTGCCGGGCATAATTTGCCAGTAGCCCGCAGCCCCTTTATACGATACACTTCGGCTATCCAGCGCGCTCTCTGCCAGGGGCATGAAGCGAAAGTCGCGGGGAATTTTGTGTTTACGAAGAATAGGGTCGATAATCCGAAAGAACGCGGATGCACGGGAGCGAAGGTCAACCAAAAATTCCTGCTCGGCGCCATATGTACGCAGCGTTTGAACCCACCGGCGCGAAACCCGCGGTTCGTTAACGGGTACTTCTTCCCCACAAAAGTAGATTGGAAATATACGCTTCGTTGAATCAACAACCAGTAGCCTGGGGGTGTCCAGTGGGTTGGTATAGGCGATAACCCGGCTCGTGTCTGCTTCAGAAGCAGGTGCTGCGAAGACCGGTGAAACAGTGGCCATGAGCAAGCACAAATAAACTTTTTTTATCAAAATAACCTGTCTTTTTGTCTAGTCTAAACATAGACAAACCCGTACTGTCGTAACGGGTTTGTCCTACTGCTATAGAGCAAAGTACGTTGATTAGCTGGTATATACCAAATGATTTTCTAAAAATTATCCAACGGTATTGGGCAAAATAGGATTTTATATTTGTGAAAGACCCATGACCAGGGTTAATTTACCGTAATCGTACTTACCCTCAAAATGGTCGAATAGGGGCTTCAAACGTCCCTCTTCAAGCCCGGCATTGGCTATAGCCTGCTCAATTTCCTGCCGTTCGGCTGGGGTAATGAGAGACGATAAATCAATAGTATACCCTGCTTTGGAAAGCTGTACCAAATGGCTCGCTACGGAGCCGGTGGTGAGTTGTCGCTCGGCGGCAATCTCCTCCATAGTCATCCCGGTATTGTACAAATTCAGCGTGATCAACTGCGTGGAGCCTTTAGGCTTCTCGCCCGACTGAACCCGCTCCCGAACGTAGGTAACGATTACGTCCAGAAACTGCCGACCAAACAGTTGAAGTTTGCGTTCGCCCACTCCACTCACATTACGCAGGGCATCGGGCGTTGTTGGCCGCTGACGAGCCATGTCTTCCAGAGTGGTATCGGTAAAGACAACGTAGGCGGGTACGTTCTGCTCGTCGGCTACCTGCTTGCGAAGGGACCGTAGTCGCTCGAACAGGTCGTCTCGTTGGGTTTCGGTTTTTGCTTTCGCTTTCTCTACAACTGGCTTGGGAGCATCGTCGGGCCGGACCAGGCTGATGGTCTTGCCGCCAAACAGCACCTGGTCGGCCAGGATACCCCGACGCAGGGCGTAATGCTGATCGTAGGCGATTTCAATGACACCAATATTAATTAACTGGTGCAAATAACTCCGCCAGTCCTCAAAGCGTAAATCACGCCCGGCCCCGTAGGTTTTCACCTGGTCGTAGCCGCCCTGAATCACCTGCTGGCTGCGCGAACCCCGCAGTATATCAATCAAGAGATTCATCGGTACCCGCTCGCCCGTGCGTACAATGGCCGACAGGGCTTTCTGCGCCAGTACTGTACCATCGAACGTGATACGGGGATCGCGGCACACATCGCAGTTACCGCAGGGTTCGGGCAACTCTTCCGAGAAATAAGAAAGCAGAATCTGACGGCGACAGGTGTGCGCATCGGCATACTGCTGCATCCGTTCCAGTTTGGCCAGCTGAAGGCCGAGGTTAGCCGGACTATTTTCGGCCAGCATCTCTTTATACGTGGCTACATCGGCGAAGCTATAAAACAAGACCGTTTGGGCAGCCGCGCCATCACGCCCCGCCCGCCCAATTTCCTGGTAGAAACTCTCGATGTTTTTGGGCATGTTGTAATGAATCACCCACCGCACGTTGGACTTGTCGATCCCCATCCCGAAAGCAATGGTAGCGCACATAATCCGGACATCATCGCGCAGGAAGGCTTCCTGCGTTTTGGCCCGGTCGGCAGGGTCCATTTTGGCGTGGTAGAAAGCCGCACTAAACCCCTTCTCCTGCAATTTGGCCGCCAGCGACTCGGTTGATTTGCGGCTCAGGCAGTAGATGATTCCTGATGTGTCGGGTTTCTGCTGGAGCAGTCGCAGAATCTGCTGAATCCGGTTCTGGCCCGGCAGCACCTGCAAACTCAGGTTTTTCCGGTTGAATGAGTCCAGAAAGATGGCCGGGTCGTTCATGCCGAGCCGGGTGGCAATATCGTGCCGGGTTAGTTTATCGGCCGTAGCCGTCAGCGCAATAGTGGGTATAGCCGGA
This sequence comes from uncultured Cytophagales bacterium, assembly GCA_963782245.1. Lineage (GTDB taxonomy): Bacteria > Bacteroidota > Bacteroidia > Cytophagales > Spirosomataceae > Spirosoma. The sequence continues at coordinate 153,106 of CAWAJC010000029.1, read as the reverse complement.
AACTGCTCTTTCAGGATGTGCAGTTGCGTGTATTCCGGCCGGAAATCGTGCCCCCAGGAGGAAATACAGTGGGCTTCGTCAATGGCGAATAGTGAAATAGTCGTTCGCCGGAGAAAGTCCATGAAGGATGTTGTCAGGAGCTTTTCGGGTGAAACGTACAGTAATTTAAGTTTTCCGCTGAGGCAATCGTCCTCAATGTCGCGCTGTTCGCGGCTGGTTTGGGTGCTGTTGTAAAAAGCCGCCTGAATACCGTTCATGTGGAGCGCGTTGACCTGATCTTTCATCAGCGCAATCAGGGGCGATACCACCACCGTCAGGCCGGGCAGCATGAGGGCCGGAATTTGAAAACATACCGATTTTCCTCCTCCCGTGGGCATAAGCACAACCGTATCGCGCCCACTCAGAATCGACTGGATAATGGCTTCCTGCGTGGGCCGGAAGCGGTCATAGCCATAGTAACGTTTGAGGTAGTCGGCGGGTGTCTGGGTCGATTGGGTACTAAGCATCAAGGTTGTTCGGAAGAATTTAATCGTTGGCAAGGGCAATGGCGGATGATACCCTCTAACCGGCTTCAGGCGATGGTAGCCTGAGTACGTACCAGTATATCAAATTTAAGCAGAATTTAAGTCATTTTTGGTGATGAGTGTGTGAATTTTTGCTCCCCTTTCTGTCTCAAATTCCTAAGATTTTTTTTCACTATAAACCCAAATGCGGTTTCCATGAAAAAGTCCCTTTTAGCAGGATTTCTGGCTCTCAGCCTGTTTCTGACGGTCGACAGTATTGCTCAGGAAACCAAACCATGGCCCGCCAGGGCTAAAAAAGAATTGAAGGCAGAGAATGCTTCGACTAAAGCAGCCGCGAAAGCCGAAACGAAGGCGGCAAAGGAGGCTACAAAATCCACTGCCGATGCTGCAAAAAAAGCAGCCATGAATAACCGGATGGCGGCTGTTCGTGCTACCAAAACAGCCAGGAAGGATGTGGACAATGCCGCCGATAAAGGCGCAGCAACGACTAGTACTAAAATGGATAAGGCGACCAGAAAAGCAGATAAGATGGTTGACAATGCCGGTATGAAAGACGACAAAATGAGCAAGTCGGCAACAACGGCAAAATCGACCCAAATGGCGAAAGCATCAAAATCCGTCATGAAGGAAGAAAAAGCCACGCCTGCTGATTACAAGGCCCCGGTTGATCGCTCGAAAAAAGGGCCTAATGGCGAACCGTTATAACTGGCCCGCGTGGTGGTAAGTATTACATTAACAAAAGCGGAAACAAAACGTATTTGAGTAGCGTAAACTAACGTATTCAGGGTATTTACCCCGATTAAAATTGCTACCCAAAATGCGGAGCAGCGTTTATGCCTTGCGTTGGTTTCACTTTGTAGTTGCTGCCATTTGGATGCTATCGGGCGAGCCGGTACATTTATCAGATTCAATGAAGTATACCGCAACGGCAGCCAGCCTATGAAAATAAGAGCCATTATAACCGGAGCTACTGGGATGGTAGGGGAGGGGGTATTGCACGAATGCCTGAATGATCCCAACGTGGAGCAGGTGCTGGTAATCAACCGGAAACCGGGCGGGGTGTCGCAACCAGCATCGGCCCGTTCAAACTACGCGAAATTATCCACGCTGATTTTTTCAATCTGACACCCATTGAAAGTCAGTTGAGTGGCTACAACGCTTGTTTTTTTTGCCTGGGAGTATCATCCGTAGGAATGAAAGAACCGGAATATCGCCGACTCACGTATGACCTGACAATGCACGTAGCTCAGGTGCTGGCGAAGCTCAATCCGGACATGACGTTTGGTTACGTTTCCGGCGCGGGTACCGATAGTACCGAACAGGGCCGCAGCATGTGGGCCAGTGTGAAAGGTGAAACCGAAAATGCCCTCCTGCAGTTGCCGTTCAAAAAAGCTTATATGTTCAGGCCGGGATTTATGAAACCAACCCCCGGTCTGAAAAACGTGAAGGGTTATTACAGATTTATTGCCTGGATTTATCCCATCGGACGGGCACTTTTCCCCGCTGGCTTCTCTACGTTGCAGGAACTGGCACTTGCCATGATCAAGTCGGTTAGTCCTGGCTACGAAAAACCGATTCTGGAAGTAAGGGACATTGTTGCGCTGGCCAAACGGTAAGGGATACATGGATGATTATGCTCCTGCTCCGCTGCCCATTCTGTATCAATCAGATGATCTGGTCGCTATCAATAAACCGCATGGCCTGTTGGTACACCGGTCGCCGATAGCGAGTGATGCCACGGAATTTGCCGTACAAATGCTCCGCGACCAGCTGGGGCAGCGGGTCTATCCCGTCCACCGACTCGACCGCAAAACGGGGGGCGTTTTACTCTTCGCATTATCCGAATCCATGAACCCGGTGATGCAGCAGCAGTTTATGGATGGCCACGTCCACAAAACCTATATCGCCGTTGTACGGGGTTACGCACCCGATACCCAAACCATTGACTACCCCCTCCGTAACGACGAAACAGGCGTACTGCAGGAGGCCGTTACCCATCTTAGAACGCTGCAACAGACCGAAATTCCGTTGCCATTCGGTAAACATGCTACATCCCGTTATTCGCTGGTGGAGTTGACGCCTACGACCGGTCGTATGCACCAGTTGCGGAAACACATGGCCCATATTCTGCACCCCATCATTGGCGACCGGCCCCACGGCTGCAACAAACAGAACAAATTATTCAAGGAGCATTTTACGATGAACACCATGCTGCTCCACGCCCAGCAACTTACGTTCCGGCATCCGGTCTCAACGGAGGAAATCAAGATCACCGCTCCCGTTCAGACGGAGTTTGAACGGATGCTGCGTATGTTGTTTGGTGGCGATGGGTAACGTTGACAAACAGCATTACTGGTGAAATATTTAGTGCAAGTTACTCGGTATTACTTCTGGGCTGTCTTCGTAATGGAGTAATTCGCAAAGCAACCGTAACCATGCAGTAAGTTGAAGGTCAGTTGATAATCAGCTTCACAAGAAAGCACAAAAAAAACGGCGATGCCCGACCAGCAGTCAGGCATCGCCGTTTCTATAAAAAATCAAATACTAGTTCGACCCGTCCTTCTTCACATCTTTGGCCGCGTTTTTCATTTCTTTAGCTTCGCCTTTCATTTCTTTGGCCTGGCCTTTCATCATTTTCTTCTCCGCTTTCTCCATTTTTCGGTCGGCTTTAGCATTCCGGGTACCCGGATCAGAGACACCGGCAACTTCTACTCCGTTTCCGGTAGCAGCGTTCGTTTTCATCTTCTCCGCCTTGATCATTTTCTTCTCGGCTTTCATCTCTTTCTTGGCTGCTTTCACTTCCTGCGTAGCCTGAGCAAAACCGTTTTGTGCAACCATCATCAGTGCACACATAGAAGCAGCAATAAATACCTTTTTCATAACTATAGATGTTAGTGTACTGAATTTTGTGAGAACAATGTACTTTCAGTCGCTATTAAACGACACTGGGTGAATTTTGTTTAAACACTTGTCTACTGAGGTCTGATTAAGAGTTGTTTTCTCCCTGAAAAGCCTACGTTTAGTTATTGTTCAGGATTTCAGTCGTGAAGGGTATTAGTGAAACGAACCAATAGTCGGAAGCATAGAGCTTACTTTTTCAATTGGTTCTCAAACAGAAAAACTCCGTTTTTGTTAGCGATGACGATGTCGGGTTTCCGGTCGCCGTTCATGTCCTGTACGGCAATATTCAGGCCCGCGCCGGAGTCCTCGTCAATGAGGTGCTCTTTATAGTAGGGTTCCTGACCCGGCGTAAACTCAAACCATAGCAGCATGGGCGCGTCAGCATCGCCGGCATCGCGGCCATTGTGGGCCAGAAACCGCTTGCCGGTGATGTAGTCAGCGCGGCCATCGCCGTTCAGGTCGGCCATGATGGAGGAGTGCGTCTGAGACGTTGTGTTACTCATCAGGTGGGTTTTGAAGTTGAGTTTCCCCGACTCATCAATTACCTGCTCGTGCCACCAGACGCCCAACGCGTGGGCCGATGCGCTAACCACGTCATTTTTCCCGTCGCCGTTCACGTCCAGAACCTGCATGTGTGAGCAGGGTTCGCCCAGGTTGGCCGGATGGAATACCCAATTGCCGGACTTATTATCCGTTGTTCCTTCAAACCAGCCTTCACGAATAACCACGTCTTTGATCCCATCTTCGTTCACATCTCCATAGCCGATGCCGTGCGAATATTGCTCCGTTCCCGGCACATTCTCCCGGCTGAGGGCAAAGCGTTTCCATTTCGTTTCACCGGGTTTGGATGGGGATTTCAGCCAGACTATCTGCTTTTTAGCCTTGTCGCCACAGAGTATATCCAGCCTACCATCGCCATCTATATCCATAAAACCCGGCGACTCGTTGGCGATGCCGGTTGAATCGGCGATAATGTGCTTTTTCCACTCCGCACCCGGCTTGGCTTTACCTGCATTGCTGGTTGGGTTCTCGAACCAGAAACCGGGTTTGCCGGGATAATCGACGACGACTACATCATCCCAGCCATCAAGATTGACATCCATGCCCAGAGTGAGGAACGAATTACTGTACTCTTTTCGGGGATCAAACAGGCGGGAGGGTGCCATCTCATGACGAATCCAGTTAGGGGCTTCGAACCAGTAATAACCGGCCACAATATCCATCCGCCCGTCTTTGTTCAGATCCGCAACGGCTACCCCTTCTGAAAGAAAATCGCGGGTTAGCACCGTCTTTTTAAAATCGCCGGAAGAAACGCCGGTGGCCGGTTGCCCGTGCGACAGCGTAACGGACAGACAAATTATCAATAGGTTGCCTACCGGGTGCAGGATGCTGGTAATGGTTGGTTTGTTCATAGTTGCCCTTCCGTTTTTATTCGCCCAGAACTTTGGCAATCAGTCGCTGGACTTCGTGATTTTCGGGCGAATGGTCGCGCTTACCAACCCGGTCATTTAATTCTTTCAGCAGTTTTTTCGACTCATCCGTACCAATAGCGCCGATGCGCTGAACGGTATAGGGCAGTATGTTGGGTAGTTTCGCTTTTTCGGCCAGTTGGAGTGCCCGTTTTGCATCTGCCATTGCCAGCGGTTCGGTAGCGTACCAGACCATCAGCGGCAGGTTATGGTCTTCTTTGTCTTCTGATTTCTGAACAAGTGCGTCCATCACATCCCATCGCTGGTCGGGCGGAAGGCGGAGCATTGCCGAGGTCAGGTAAAGCCGCACCATGGCCGAATTATCCGTTTTGGCCAGCGTCGCCATCTGTTTCAGGGCTTCGGGCGAAACCGTTTTGTCTTCGGCCAGCAATTGAATGGCCCAACTCCGGATGTAGTCGTTTTCATGGGTTAGCAAGTCCGTCAACTCCTTCTCCGAAATCCCCTTCGTGACATGAAGCGCCCAGAGTGCCCGGAGTTTGCGGGTGACGTCGGGGTTTTTGGCCAGTATTTCTTTCAGGGCTTTGTGTACTTTTTTGTTGGGTCCCCGCTCCTGCAACAACGTTCGGGCCTGCCGAACGTACCACTCGTTGGGGTGAAGCTGGTACTTGACCAGTTCGTTATCCGACGCTTTGGCCAAATCGACCTGCACCCATTTGTCGTTCTCGTTCGTGATTTTGAAAATTCGGCCCATTGTTTTGTCGTGGACATCCGGGTTCGGGCTGTGGCACTGGTTTTTATCGTACCAGTCGATGGCCCATACCGAACCACTGGGGTCATATTTCATATTGAGCCACTGCGACCAGGAGTCGTTCATGACCAGAAAATCCGGTCGGTGCGTAACCATGTACCCCGAACCGGCCCGAACGGGGTGGTCGTGGTTCAGTCGTGCCCCGTTGATGTTGTTCATGAAAATATCATTGCGATATTCCTGCGGCCAGCTATTGCCGAGGTAAATCATGGCCCCGGAATGGGCATGGCCACCCCCCGCCGAAGCCGACCGGAAGTTCCCGGCGTGCGGTCCCCGGTCGCCCAGCCAGTGAACGTGGTCGGCGTGGGTTTTAATGTCGTCGTAGGTGTATGGGTTGAAATGCTTGCCCCCCTGCCGGAAGTAGCGTCCGCCCTGTATCATGTTGTACATGTGCGGAATGACGCAGGCGGTAATGAAGGCGTGGCCGTAATCGTTGAAATCAAGTCCCCAGGGGTTGCTGGTGCCTTCGGCAAACAACTCGAACTGGTGCGTAGTGGGGTGAAACCGCCAGACACCCGCGTTTAGTTTGGTTCGTTCGGAATCGGGAGCGCCCGGCTTGCCCACGTTCGAGTGGGTAAATACGCCGTGGGTGCCGTACAGCCAGCCATCGGGTCCCCACCGGAAACTGTTCAGCACTTCGTGCGTGTCCTGCGTGCCCCAGCCATCGAGCAGTATCTGGGGTGGACCGGCAGGCGTTGGGGTATCGACATTGACATCGGCGGGAATAAACAACAGATAAGGTGCCGCACCGAGCCAAACCCCCCCCATGCCGACCTCAATGCCACTGACCAGGTTCAGTCCTTCGGCAAAGACTTTTCGCTTATCCAGCGTGCCATCGCCATTGGTATCCTCAAAAATAAGCACGCGGTCTTTCCCCTGCCCTTCGGGCGCGGGAATGGGGTAGGTATGCCCTTCTACTACCCACAGTCGGCCACGCGGGTCGAAGGTGAAACAGATAGGGCGTACCACATCCGGTTCGGAAGCCGCCAGCGTAATTGTAAATCCTTTGGGCAACGTCATCACGCTGGCCGCTTCGGTACCGGAAAGCCCGGCGTGCAGGACGGGGTCCAGGGGGGGCAGGATAATGATGTCGGCTGGTTTCAGTTCATTGGGGAAGTCTGGTCGGGTGGGGTAGAACTGGAAGTCGTCGAAATTGATATGGGCCCATTTGTCGTTCGGGATGTAGGGAATCTGCGAAATGCCGGTTTCATTGTCGATGATGCGAATGTAAATCGCCTGATTCAGGTACGGCTTCAGGTCAACTACAACGGGCTGTAAAGTAGCGCGGCCCTGCCCGGTACTGTGAAAAATGACCTTGTTCGTTTCGGCCTGTACCAGTTCCACGCGGGTATCCTGCAACGCCCCGCCCGATACCAGAAAGGAAGCAAAGGGATGGGTTACGGTGAAGGGAGCGGAGGTAAGGGTACCGGTAAGTTTAGCGTTTGTTGTCCCTCCGCTGCTTAGAAAATGGTTTCCGGCAAAGCCGATATGCATGTCTTTCTCATGAACAGGAGATGGGTCTGTGGAAAAAAGCGGGCTGGTAAACGCATCGCCGGTAGTGGTCCAGTCTTTCAGGTTACCTGTTTCAAAGTTGAGGTTGAGGGGTTGCCCGTTTTTAGTGGGTAACTGACCCGCAATGGTAGCCCTGGAAATTGTTCCGTCAACGACTTCAAACTGACCTACCATACCCGCAGCCCGGTGACCCGGAACCGTGCAGAAATAGGTGTCGCTTCTGTCGGCGGTAAAGGTGATGCTGGCCGTGGCTCCCTTTTCGTTGATCGACTTGCTTTTCAGGCCCAGCTTTTCCAGGGCAATGTCGTGGGTCATGAGTTCGCCATCGGTAATGGTGATGCGAACCCGGTCGCCTTTGTTGGCTTTCAGCGTTGGGTTTCGGGCACCATCTTTGGCAAAATAGCCCAGCATAGTGGCCTCCAGTGCGTATTCCCGGTCAATCTTCGTGGTATCCTGAACCAATTCGGCCTGGGGACGGGGGCGCTCGTATTGCCTGCCAGACAACGAAAGAAGGACACCAAGAAACGGAATCAGCAAACGGAAGGTATACATGGGAGGGGCCGTTACTTTTATAGAAATCGTTACCGTTAAAAGTAGCAGGAAGTCAATTTTACTCAACGGATAAGGGATTGACCAACAGCCTAGACCAGGCTACCGAACCATCTACCCATCCGGGTAAAACCACAGTGGGCAAACTGTCTGCAAACAGCAGTCTGTTCGCCCGCAATTATCTGGATTATTGTGCTGGCAAACAGGCGACCACTAAAAACGAAGTATGAAATCTTCTCTTGGTTGCTCACGCCGGAAAAAGACCAGCCCGATCCAGAATAAGTCGATGGTGACAGTGACGGAAGGGTGCTTTTTGATATACATCCAGGCCTGCTCCATCTCATCCGACCAGTGAATGTCGTCGAATACGAAAACCGTGTCGTTATGAATGTGGTGCAGGCACGTTTCAAAATAGCGGACGGTCGGCTCGTAGCGATGATTGGCGTCGAAGAAAATGAAGTCGACCGGACTGAGTGACGCAATACCGGTAGCCAGCGTTTCGTCCAGATTACCCACAACGATGGTTACGTTCTCCTGCCCCAGCTGGTCGAAATTTTGGCGGGCAACGGCAGCTGTTTCAGCGCACCCTTCAAATGTCAGTATACGACCACCGTAGGGCCTGGTGGCTTCCGCCATGTAAGCGGTTGTGAGCCCCAGTGAAGTTCCGAGGTCGACAATAGTTTTCGCCTGAAAACGCTGGACAAGGCGGAAAAGAAGTCGTCCGAAACGAGCCGGTTTCTGGGAGTTGCGGGCAATATCGCTGATGGTACGCTGCCGGGACGGATTTACTTTAGAGCCCGCGCCCAGGTCTGTAATCGTAATTCGTTGCTGATTCCGGCGAAGTTGTTTTCGTGCCGCCCGGATTGGCGCAAACACTTTTTTGGCGCTGCATTTAGCCCGGATCACTTCGGTATATAAAGCGTAGAGAAACGGGGAGTGAAGCGAATGCTCGTCGCGGGCGCGACTCAGGTAACGGAAGTAAGCGGCAATCAAAATGAATAGTGTAGAATGAAAAATGAATAATCAGTAATAGGGCTTGCACCTATAGAACTGTCCCTAAAGTCCACTTTACATTATTCATTATCCATTATTAATTTAATCTAAATGGCACAACCATCGTGAATTCAGGAATGGTTACCCGGAGTTGTTTTCCGTCAATGATTCGCTCAACCAGGTACGTACCCGACATTTTACCAATACTGGAACGAAGATTACAGCCCGACACATATTCGTGGATTTCGCCCGGTTCCAGTACGGGCTGTAACCCAACTACGCCTTCGCCTTCAACCTCGCGAACGGTGCCGTTGGAGTCGTAAATAAACCAGTGCCGCCGGAGCAATTGAAGGGTATGATCGCTGGCGTTCTCGATGGTAATGCGGTAGGTGAACACGTAATGGGCCTGAAGCGGGCTGGAGTAACTGGACTGATACTCCGTCTTTACGCTAACTTTTACGCCTTCTGTGATTGTGGAAACCATAAATTTACTATCGTTTACAACCTTAGAACGAAAATTAGGTTGATTATTTCAGTTAGACAAGCACTATGCTCAAAAACTTACGTAAACAACGTCAAAACGTTTGTAGGCGTATAATGTCGTAACCACTTTATCAGTTCCCTCATGAACGTATCTATCGACGAATCGTGGCAAAGTCGGCTGCAATCCGAATTCGACAAACCTTATTTTACGCAACTGGCTGAGTTTTTACGGAACGAGTACAGCACTCAGCGCGTTTATCCGCCCGGTCGCCTGCTTTTTAATGCGTTCAATACCTGTAGTTTTGACGACACCCGCGTCGTTATCCTGGGTCAGGACCCGTATCATGGTGAGGGGCAGGCAAATGGGCTGGCTTTTTCCGTTGCCGATGGTATCGTAAAACCACCTTCTCTGGTTAATATCTTCAAAGAGATTCAGGACGATCTGGGAAAGCCGGTGCCCAAATCCGGTAATCTGGAACGCTGGGCTACGCAGGGGGTAATGCTGCTGAATGCTACGCCTTACTGTTCGCGCCGGACAGGCTGGTTCTCACCAGGGAAAAGGGTGGGAGACCTTTACCGATGCGGCTATCAAACTGATTTCCGATGAAAAACAGCACGTAGTCTTTATGCTCTGGGGTGCCTACGCTCAGAAAAAGGGAGCTGTTATCGATGGGAAAAAGCACCTGATCCTGAAGGCTAAACACCCTTCGCCGATGGCGGCTAATTACGGCGGCTGGTTTGGCAACAAGCATTTTAGCCAGGCCAATGCTTATCTGGAAAGCAAGGGCCTGGCTCCGGTAGAATGGTAAAACCCGAACTGTGGGGCGGCATACCGTCTACCTGGTCTGTCCTAAAACGCGTATTGAGCATTTGGTCTACCTTTTACCGCCTGAATTGGACTTCCCATAGGTGAACCGATTCGCTATTCAAGGCAGGTTAGGCTATCTGGCACTGACTCAGGTCTTAACCGGGTCTGTTGGTGGATTCATATCCTGTGAATTGAGCAGCCCCGCCGGTACGGTCAGTTCGCCCGTTTTTGGATCTATCAGGCCATTTTTTTCTTCTTCAATATCGGTGGCCTGGGTATAGATATCGCCGGCTATACCATGCCGGCGTAACTCCTGCTTAAAGAGCCGGATGCGGTCGGCGCGGTTTTGCGATTCCTGAGGACCACCGTAGTTGACAAAGCCAAAGCCACCCCATTCGCTCACCACCAGTGGCACCTGACCCCGATAAAAAAACGGATCGCCTACCACCAGCGGAAAAGCGGATACGTTGGTCAGTTCGCCTGCTGTCAATCGACGCAGAAGGTCCTGCCAGTGGTTCAAATCAGGGGTATAGAGGTGAGCCGTCAGTAGGTCCGATTTCAACCGGCCTTCCCACGAGACGTGCTGCCATCCATCATTATCGACTACCAGGTACTGCGGATGGGCAAGCTGCATGTAGTGGTACATGTCCATGATGTACTGGCGCGTTTCGGGGTTCGTGGCAATGTCCTGCGCCCCCCAGTCTTCGTTGTAGAGGCTCCAGAGAACGACCGATGGGTGCGTACTGATTAAGGCGACCATCCGCAGCAGTTCGGCCTTGTGATTTGCCCGGCTTTGTGGCGTAGAACTGTGTGGACTGGGCACCTCTACCCACAGCAGTAGCCCCAGTTTATCGGCCAGGTTATAGATGCGGGGATCAACCCCGGCAATGTGAACCCGGACTAAATTACAACCCAGTTCTTTCATGGCCCGCATGTGGTGCTGCATCTCCTCATACGTGGCCGTACCCGGCTGATACAGAATACCATCCAGATAAACAGGCTCATTGTTCAGGTAGATGTAGCGGCCGCGGGCTTCAATTTTTCGCAGGCCGAAGCGCGTTTCGATCTGGGCCGCGTAGCCCTCGGAATCAATAAGCTGCGCAATGAGTTTGTACCGGGTTGGCGAATCCGGCGACCACAGTTCGGCCTGGTCCATATTCAGTACGATACGCTGCTGCTTCTGACCAGCGGCTAACTGCAATGGATAATCGGAGGTGGCAATTGGCTCGGTACCGTGCACCTCGAAGGCCAGCAACCGCAGGATATAATCGCCGGGATCATGGATGCGGGTCGTTACGCTGAAGCGCACTAGTCGGTCTTCCACCACACTCACTACCCCCACCCGCGTTCGGAGCCGGTTTCGCTCCACTGTTTCGAGCCAGACGCTGCGCACTCCGCCCGAATAAGTCTGATACCAGATGCCCCCCCGTTTGTACACGTGCGATTCCTGCTTGCCCCGGGTCAGTTCCGCATCCATCGCATCAGCGATGCGGACCGTCAGGCGGTTTTGAGTTTGCAGGTACTCTTCGGGTAGTTCGTACGAGAACGAGGTGTACTCGCCCAGATGGATTTCCTCATCTTCGATGGTTCGGAGCAGATGGCCGTTCAGCCAGACGCGGGTTTCGTACCCGCAGGCTCCAAACGTAAGCTGCATGAGGGAACGGGAAAGTGGCTCACTCTGCTGGGGCAGGGTAAATGTCCGCTCATACCACGCCACTACGGTATCCTGCCAGCCAACAGACGTTAAATCACCTTCTGCCTGCGCCATGTGGGCTTCGATGGAACCGGGCCAGTCGGCGGTGGCGGTGTAGGTGTGCCCGGCATACCATTGCTGCTGTAGCCCGGTATCGTCCGGATCGAGCGCAAACTGCCATTCGCCATCGAGTAGCAGGTAGGTATTGGGCCGCAGTACAGCCCTGGGCAGTTCGTTTACCGGTTCGGCAATGGGGCTTTTTTCAGGTCGGCTGGCCGACAAACTGGCGTTGGGATGTTTGGTATTCATAGACAGAGTTCATGCTCTGGGAAAACTGCTATTTGCCCCCTACTGTTTGCCGATGGCAGACTTTACCATCGAATGGAAGCTACCCGCCCAATCAGCGCGTTTTATAAGCCGTTCGCAATCCTGCGTATATCCAGTTTGCCAGTGCCTGCCGGTTGTTAGCCAACAGGAACCGTTGCTGATCTTTTGCGCTGCGAATGTTTCCCAACTCGATAAAAACGGTGGGCGGATGCGTATTCCTAACCACGTATAAACTGCTCCTGGTTGATACCGTTCCCAGGTAATTTCGGTTGGGCTGACTGCGTTTATAGCCAGACTGGAAGCTCTTGTGTATTTGGGTAGCCAACCGCTTACCAGCTGTACTGTTTGCGTGATGGTAGAAAAAAACGTCGATATTCTGGCCTTTGCTGCGGCTGTCGACATGAATACTGATCATCCGCTGGTAAGCTCCCTTGTGCTTGCGATGCAGTTTGTTGGTAGCTTCTACACCCTGGCGCAGGCGTAACACCTGACTTAATGGGATTTTCTGGTTGGGATAGGTCCGTTCATCGCGATCCAGTTTGAGTACAGGTTCATCGCGTATGCCATCATTCGGGTCATGAACAATCATGTAAACGGTTGCGCCGTGCTCCATCAGAACGCGGGCCAGCCGAATGGTTACGTCGTACGCATATTCATCTTCGGCAAGCGGGTATTTCCCAAACTGCCCAATGGCACCCGGGTCTGGCCCACCATGACCCGGAATCAGGTAATAAACGGCACCTGCCAGGGCCCGGTCTCTCAGGGTCACACGGGCGTATTTGGGGCCAAACATCGGTACACTGAGCGTAGCACTCGTCTTTTCTACGGCCTTTACCGGTCGTCCAGCCTTTAGCTTTTTATTTACCGATGCTCGTTTTGTTGTACCAACAGAACGCGGGCTACTCTTTTTCTGACTGGCTGAATGACTAGTTTTTCCCTGAGCCAGAACGGGATAAATCGCTTAAGGAAACAAGTAGTAACACCAGCAAAACGGGAAATCAACTACGGGGGTCAATGAATAATTTCCTTGCCGACTGCACCAGGGCATTTATGAATAAAAACAGCTTCAACACACGAGTATGGGTACGTGGAAAAAAAATAGAAATGTCCAGGATGCTTATTTTACAACGGATTGACTACGGGCAGGAACGCAAACCAAACCCCCAAATTTGCTACGGTGTACGTAAACAAACCTGGGGGTTTGGCCTAATCGTCACGCGGAATTCGTCAATCTACCGTTCTGAACAGGCGGTTCCAGCGAATCTTGTTCCAGGCGTTTGCCGGGTTTGGGTCGAGCGACATCCAGACGAATACCGCTTTTCCTACGATGTGATCTTCGGGCACAAACCCCCAGAAACGCGAATCGAGTGAGTTATCCCGGTTATCGCCCATCATGAAATAATAATCCTGTTTGAATGTGTAAGACGTAACGGGCTGACCGCCGATTTTGACACTTGCTGTACCGAGTTCTACGTTCTCATTGCCTTCGTACTGCTGAATGACCGGTCCGTAAAGCGCAATGGTCTGTGCGTTGATGGGAGTAGTAGCGCCTTTCTTTGGAATCGTGATAGGGCCGAAATTATCGTGGTTCCAGGGGAACGTAGGAGCACCGTAAATCATCGGCGATGTTTCCCCGGGTTTGTCAACCATGGGTTCGATTTCTTTCACCCAGGGGAATTCCTTGAACTTGGCCACTGTACTTTCGGTGGTATTAATCATGTACCCAACCATGGCTGTTGCCTTGGTTGAATCGTTGTACTGCTCCAGCGGTTTCCAGTTTTCGGTGGGCTGGCTGGGGTCGCGGTAATCGTTAACGATGTCGTACTTGCGGAAGAAAGTCTCGTCGAGCACTTCCGTTGTTTTGATAAAATACTTCTGTTCGGCACGGGGCGGGGTAGGGAAGGGTTTCCCGTTTATGTATACCTCCCGCAACCGAACTTCCAGCACATCACCCGGAATGCCAATGCACCGTTTGATGTAGTTGGTTTTTAAGTCGACCGGGTAGTCGATGTTATCATTGAGGTATTTCGGAGGCACGTTGAACACAACCACATCTCCGTTTTTGACGTGAGTGAATCCCGGCAACCGGTAGGAGGGTAACTGGATGGCCGTACTATAGGAGGGGATGTTGGTTCCCCATATTTTCTGGTGCGTCAGCGGCACCTGCAACGGCGTTCGGGGTGTCCGGGTGCCATAATGCAGTTTGCTGACGAATAGAAAATCGCCCACCATCAGGCTGTTTTCCATGGACGGCGTTGGAATCGTAAACGCTTCCATAAACAGCCATCGGATGAGGGTAGCCGCTACAACGGCAAACAAAACAGAATCGAACCACTCCCGAATGGGAGATTTTTTCGCTTTGGCCGGTTTTGCTTCGGCTCTGGTTTTTACTTCCGACACGTAGGGTAATTATGAATGATTAATGATAAAGTATGATTGGGTAGCCGTCGGACCGCCGATGCGGAGCTATGATAAATGTCAGGCTATGTAATTGACTGTAAATCCCAAACGGATAAATTAAAGACGAAATTACGAAGATGTGTCGGTTTTATCGAACCGATTGGTCCGCTTAATTCACAATCGAACCGGCAACCCGGTCATTATTAACCCAGCAGATCATCCATACCAAACACGCCTTCCTTCCCTGCCAGCCATTCGGCCGCTACCACGGCCCCAATAGCAAAGCCCTGTCGGCTGTGCGCCTGGTGCATGATCTCGATCCGGTCAACGTCCGATTCATATCGAATGGTGTGCGTGCCGGGTACATTTCCTTCCCGCAGTGATGCTATTTCCAGGGTATCGTCGTCCGAATTTTCCGGGCTGCTACCTGTTTCGTTGCTCACCCAGCGCTGTTTGGCCGACAACTGTTCCAGTATGCCCTCGGCCAGTGTTATAGCTGTACCACTCGGCGCATCTTTCTTTTCGGTATGGTGAATTTCGGTCATTGAAACATGGTACGAGGGGTAGTTGCGCATAAACTGAGCCAGCGTTTTGTTGAGTCGAAAGAACAGGTTGACGCCAATGCTGTAGTTGGATGCGTAGAAAAAAGCACCCTTCGTATTCCGGCACAACGCTTCTATTTCTGCCCGCTGACTGAGCCAACCGGTGGTACCGCAAACGACGGGCCAGCCCCGTTTCAGGCAGTATGTTATGTTATCAGTGGCTGATTCAGGCGAACTGAACTCAATGACAACATCGACATCGTCGGGTTCAAGGTTTTCCAGGTCTGTATAATTATCCTCATTGATACGACCCGCAATTTGATGCCCCCGTTCGAGTGCGATCTGTTCGATTGTGCGGCCCATCTTACCGTAGCCAAGAAGAAGAATATTCATAAGAAGTTTACGGTTTTCGGTTTGAGGTTGATAGGTGCGTAAGCAGGACAAACAAGATACTCGTTAACCATAGACTGTTAACTGTATGCCAAAAATCTATTTGAACGTAAACGCCATCCGAACGCCGGGTACGAAGCCCGTACCGGGTATAGCAAGTACATTGGGTTCGACTTTCATCGATATATCATCAGTTAAATCAAAGGTTTTCAGGTGAGCTGCCACGTTGGCTTCCACGATGTTTACCGCGTACAAAACTACCGATAAGAGAATGTTCAAATCCCGATAGCGCCGAAAGGTATCGTAGACGTTTTTGGCTCCCGCGGTTGTTCGGAACACCCGGATCTGTCGGAGAATGGGTCAATACCAATCGTTACTTCCGTAACGGGCTGAATGTCGGCCGGGATAACGACGCGCTGCGTTACTAGTGGGGGAGCGTATCCGGGTGGCAGATTTGCCTCGAAGGCATCAGCCAGCTTATCCCCGTACAGCAAACGCCGGTAACCGGTTTCTGCTTCTTTAGCAAGGCCCCGGTATTTGACGAACAGGTAGCCCATAACCCCAAACCCAACATAAATAAACGGAATCTTGTAATACTGCCGGTTGTAGGCCTGGCCCAAACCGGGTAGCATCACCGACCGGATGGTCGCCTGTTTCGGAATGATTTTGTGAATTCTGGCTTCCTGTTTCGCCGTAGTGTAGGCTGTATCCTGCTTATCCAGCGTTGTCGACGCGTCATCGAGTTTGAAGGGGCTGGTCTTCACCTGTACTCCGTTTCGCCGTACTGTTCCGGGAATGGTATCAGCCGCTGAGCGAATCAACCTGGTCGAATCGATGGCGGTTGGGGTAGGGGCTGGCGCATTGGCTGGTTTCTGCGCAAAGAGTGAGCAGGCGGATAGCAAAAAAAACAGGGCAGTTGTGAGCAGAAGGACAGGCCATTTCATAGGTACAAAACGTACGAACTGCCTTTCACCCCGCTCATTGCCCACCCTTTTAAGGTAATTTAACACGATTAGGTCTGGGAGTTCAGCACTTCCAGGATTTTAGTCAACTCATCCTGCGAGGTAAATAAGATTTTTATTTCACCCTTGTGTTTTTCGTCGGCCTTGATGGATACGCGGGTACCAAACAACGATGATAGCTTGAATTGAAGACTCCGCATTTCCTGCTTGGGCAGCGTGATACGTCGGGTCGATGCCAGTTCTTTACCATCATCAGACAGGTTTCGAACGGCTTCCTCTACCTTGCGTACTGACCATTCTTCGTCGACCGTCTTGGTGAAAAGCTTTATCTGAGTCTCCGGATTTTCGATGTTGATAATCGCCCGGGCGTGGCCCATCGAAATCTTGTTGTCGCGTAGTGAGGCCTGAATAACGGGGGGCAGTTTCAGCAACCGGATGTAATTATTGACCGTAGTGCGATTTTTACCGACCCGCTCGCCCAACTCTTCCTGCTTCAGGCTACACTCCGTAATGAGCCGCTGGTAACTGAGCGCTATTTCAATGGCATTCAGATTTTCGCGCTGAATGTTCTCAATCAGAGCCATTTCCAGCATTTGCTGGTCGTTGGCCGTACGAACGTAAGCAGGAATGTGCGTTAAACCGGCAATTTTGGACGCCTGTAAACGGCGCTCACCCGCAATAAGCTGGTACTGGTCCTTCCCTAACTGCCGTACCGTAATCGGCTGAATGATACCCTGGGTACGAATGGAGTCTGCCAGTTCCTGGAGTGCTTCCTCGTCGAACCGGGTCCGGGGCTGGAACGGATTGGCTTCAATCAGTGACAGACCAATTTCTGTCATGGTACTAATAGACTCAAAAGGCGACGGCTTTGGCTGCCGACTGACCGATTCATTATCGTGCAGCAAGGCACCTAAGCCACGACCCAACCCTATCATCTTCTTACTCGGTGCTTTGGCGTTTGCGTTGTCCATCTAAAAATGGATTTACGGTTTTCGGTTTATGATTTTCGGTTGCGCGGTGCAGTCTGAAAAACGACCTGTCAGCGCATTAGAACTGCTTCGGGCAACTGTAAACCATGAACTGAAAACATTGATTATGCTTCCTGTGGCATCAGGCCATTCTTAATCAAAATTTCGCGGGCCAGGTTCAGGTAACTCACCGCCCCTTTGCTGTCGGCATCCTGCGCCAGGGCCGGAACGCCGAAACTGGGCGATTCGCTCAGCCGAATATTGCGCGGAATGATAGTGCTGAATACCATCTGCTGAAAATGGCTCGTTACCTCGCCTACTACCTGGTTCGACAGCCGAACCCGCAGATCGTACATCGTCAGCAAAATACCTTCGATAGCCAGATGCGTATTGA
The DNA here is from genome assembly GCA_963782245.1 of uncultured Cytophagales bacterium. GTDB lineage: Bacteria > Bacteroidota > Bacteroidia > Cytophagales > Spirosomataceae > Spirosoma. The sequence goes on along the minus strand of CAWAJC010000029.1, from coordinate 135,422 downwards.
GTCTCGACTGAATAATCTTGATTGTGTTGAGCAGTTTACCCAACCCTTCAAGCGCAAAATATTCGCACTGAACCGGAATAATAACCGAATCGGCTGCGGTAAGGCTGTTGATGGTAATCAGGCCCAGCGAAGGCGAACAGTCGATGATGATAAAATCATATTCATCACGAAGCCCGTCGAGCGTGTGCTTCATCTTATCCTCCCGATTCTGTAAGTTTATCATCTCAATTTCGGCCCCAACGAGGTCGATGTGAGACGGCAGCAAATCCAGATTTGGAAAGTCCGTATGAATGATGGCATCCTGTGGGCGAACCCCCTCTACCATACATTCGTAAATGCTGTTCTCAATTTCTTTCGGATTGTATCCCAGCCCCGACGTGGAGTTCGCCTGCGGGTCTGCATCAACAATAAGCGTCTGAAATTCGAGGGCGGCCAAACTGGCGGCTAGATTAATCGTTGTTGTAGTTTTACCGACGCCACCTTTTTGGTTGGCGATAGCAATGACTTTACCCATGGGTCTGTGCGTTGCAGTCCCAAAGATGCCGGATAGTTTTCACGAATGCAAGGACTGTTTCACGGAATGTTTCACAAAATTTTATTCGGCACAAACGCACGTTTGTTTTATTAAGGATTAATGAACAGCAGGCAAACGAGGTTTATAATCCTTTAATGTGGTAACGCATTGGGTGTTAGGATAGAACCCGCATGTTTAGATAAATTGCCGAAAATAGGGTGGGGACTCTTTCTGGAAGTCGTTCCTTTGCCGGATAAAAACCGATGTACGTACCAACAGTAGGTAATAAAAATGCGTTCGTTGGCTTTCTAGTACGGAAGGCTATTATTCAATCATGAAAATCAATCGCACGTTTGCTTGCTACGGCTCAATTTGTTTCTCATTACTCGTTTTACTGGGTAGTTGTCGCCGGGTGGGTTCTGTAGGCAGCAACACCGACGGCCTCGCATCTGCCTATAAAACGGCCACGGACGACAGTACGTTAGCCAGTGACAAATCGCCATTTCTAATGCCGTATAACCGGATTATTGATGGCGCGGGGCAATCGGTCAGTTTTGGGGATGCCAGTCTGGAAAATCATAGCCTCGATGCTGTACTGCTACCCGACAAGCAGACCCTGGTGGTGGAGGACCGCTTCGGCATTGCTTTTTTTGCTGTAAAAACGCATCAGCTTATCTCCCGCTGGGACTATAATAAAGGCTCGGCTCTTAGGGGAAGTATGAGTTCGTTCTCGGGCATCAAGGCCATCGTCCATCACGATTCCACCTATATTTTCTGGGGCGCGGGTGGCCGGGGTAAGCCCAACTCCTACGTGATGCAGGCCGTTTGGGACGGTTCTCGCGCCCGATTGGTACAGACTATCCCCTTCGAACCAGTAGCGCCGGCCACTATTGCCTTACCAAACGAAGTATCGGTGAAAGAGGAAAACGGTGAACTATACCTGTATACGGTACTGAATGGTAATAATCAACTAATAAAGATTCGGGTGGCGGATCGAAAGGTGATCTGGACAGCACCAACCGGCGTAGCTCCTTTTGGTCTGACCATTGTGGGGAGTAAAGCATACGTCACCAACTGGGCCGGCCCCGTACCCAACGCGGCCGATGGGCTGGAAACGGCCGGTGTACCCTGGGGAAGCGCGTACGTCGACCCCAAAACGGGGGCTACAGCGCGGGGAACGATATCCGTCATTGACATAGAACAGGGCAAAGCGGAACGGGAAGTGCCCGTTGGCCTGCACCCCAACGCCATCATCAGCAGTCCCGACCAGCAGTTTCTGTACGTAGCCAACGGCAACAGTGATTACGTTTCGGTACTGGATGTACAGACGCAGCAGGTTACCGACTCTATTTTTGTGGGTTTGTACAACCGGGGCAATGGCTACATTGGCAGTACCCCAAACGCCCTGGCGATAAATCCATCCGGTAATACGCTCTATGTAGCGAACGGAATGGACAATGCCCTCTGCGTTGTTGCACTGGGTAGCAAGGTGGCTACGTCCGGCACCGGCACTACCACTATCAAAGGCTATATTCCCACGCAGGCGTACCCCTCCGGCATTGTCTTGAACGGTAATGAACTTTACGTAACGAATCTGGAAGCTTCCGGTGCCCGAATCGCTAACCCCATCGACCAGGGTGGACAGGGTAAGAGCCCCTCCCGGAAAGAAGTGAAAGCGTATAACTCCCACAAGCAGTTAGCGTCCGTTTCGTTTATTCCTGTCCCCAGCCAGCAGGAACTGGATGCGCAGACGAAGAAAGTTCAACAAATGAGCATGCAGTTTCGGCTGGCATTGACGGAGCAAATGCCCCGCCCTGGTATGGCCCCCAAACCCGTGCCGGAGCGGATTGGCGAACCATCCATATTTACCCACGTGCTCTACATTATAAAAGAGAACCGCACGTACGACCAGGTTCTGGGCGATATGAAAGAAGGCAATGGAATGCCTGAACTGTGCATCTTTGGCGACAGCATTACCCCCAATCAGCACCAACTGGCAAAGGATTATCTGTTGCTGGATAATTACCATGTTTCCGGAAAATCGTCGGCCGAAGGGCATCACTGGGCCAGTGCGGCTATCGTTACCGATTACACCGAAAAAAGCGTGCGGGCCTGGTTTCGCAGTTACCCCCACGTATTATACGATGCGCTGGTGTACGACAAAAAAGGCCTGATCTGGAACAACGCCCTCGACCATGGCAAAACGGTTCGTATCTACGGGGAAGCCTGTACCTCTCGCTTTGACAAAAAATCATTGAACTGGAAAAGTTTGTATGCGTTGCAGCAGGCAGGTAAACCGTTTTCGTATACCAATACCACCACCATTTCTCGGGTGAGACCCATTCTTGCAATGGACTTTCCGGGTTGCGATGATGAAACCATCAGCGACCAGATGCGGGCCGATGCATTCATCAACGAATTGAACGAAACGGCGGCTAATCCCAACGCCGACCTGCCTAACCTGATGGTCATGTCGTTACCCAACGACCACACGGCGGGCACCAACCCGGCTTTCCCTACGCCCAGGGCCATGGTGGCCGATAACGACCTGGCCGTTGGCCGCATTGTGGACGCCGTCACCCACAGCCGGTTTGCCGAATCGACCGTCATTTTTATTACGGAAGATGATTCACAGGCGGGTTGGGATCATCTGTCGGCCTACCGAACCACCGGGTTTGTAATCAGCCCCTATTCCCAACTGAAAAAAACCATCCATACGAACTACAACCAGACCTCCATGGTCCGGACGATGGAACAGATATTGGGACTGCCGCCCATGAACGTTATCGACGCGACAGCACTACCTATGTACGACTGCTTTACGGATACCCCCGACCGTTCGTTTGCGTATAAGAAACGAGCGAACCTCGTCAATCTGGCCGAAATGAATCCGTCGCCTACCGGCCTTAGAGGCCCCGCGCTGCGTTTTGCTACTCAGTCAATCAAGTATCAGTTTGACCTCATTGACCGGGGGCATGATGACCTGCTCAATCGCATCTTGTGGTTCAGTGCGAAGGGCAAAAAACGGTATCCCGCCGAATTGGCCGGTGCCGAGGAGGAGGATGACGATGATTAATTTTTGTCATGGTGAAGCACGAAGCATCTTGAAATACCCTAGTTGATTCGTTCAGATACTTCGTGCCTCACCATGATAATACCCGCTAATAAATTTTTACTGGCTTAAAGAAGCAATTACGTTCATGTCTAAAAACCTAACTCTCCTCCCGTGCTTCCTGGTGCTGGTACTGTTTATGGGATGCCAGCGCACAAGCACCTCGACTCAGGCATCGCAGGAAGCGGATGTTTACAAAAATCTGGCCGACAAACGAATCAGGCTACCAAATGGGTGGTCACTTACCCCAGTCGGCCGGAGTCTGGATCTGGACGATTTGCCGCTAAATCTGGTCGTTTCGCCCTCCCGGAAGTACCTCGCCGTCACGAACAACGGGCAGAGTACGCAAAGCATTATGTTGATTGATGCTAAAACTGAAAAGCTCATTGACTCCACCAAAGTGGCTAAAGCGTATCTGGGGCTCGCCTTCAGCGATGATGAAACGCGGCTGTACGCATCGGGCGGTAACGACAATAAAATTCTGGTGTATAAAATCGAGAACCAGAAACTGGTACCCGACGAACCGATTGTGCTGGGTAAACCCTGGCCGGTGAAAATTTCGCCGACGGGGCTGTGTGTGGACGATGCCAGAAACCGGCTTTACGTGGTCACAAAAGAAGACAGCTCACTGTACATCTGCGACACGAAATCCCGGCAAGTGCTGCGCCGGATAAACGTAGGTAACAAAGCGTATACCTGCCTTCTTTCGCCCGATAAAAGTGACTTGTTCGTGTCAATTTGGGGCGGTGCCAAGGTACTGATGATTAACACCAGTACGCAGGCTGTCACGGCTGAAATTGCCACCAATAAAAATCCCAATGACCTGCTGCTTACCCGCGATGGTAAGTACCTTTTTGTTGCTAATGGTAACGACAACACGGTGGCCCTGGTTGAGGTGGCCAAACGTCAGGTTATTGAAACCCTGACGACCTCGCTCTTTCCCGATGCGCCGGTAGGCTCCACGCCCAACGGACTTGCCCTGAGCGATGATGAAAACACACTCTACATTGCCAATGCGGATAATAACTGCCTGGCCGTATTTGACGTGACCCGCAAAGGCCGCAGCCAGTCGGGTGGGTTTATTCCAACGGGCTGGTATCCAACGGCGGTTAAAGTGATTGGTTCAAAAGTATTCGTTGCCAACGGGAAAGGCTTTTCTTCCCGGGCCAATCCAGGAGGACCAAACCCCGTGAAAGCTCGCACATCGCAGGAAGTTGGCCCTAATCCACAGGCCAATCCCGGTCCGGTTCAGTACATTGGTGGCTTGTTCAAAGGAACACTTTCTATCATCGACGTACCCGGTACGGATGCTTTAGCGGCCTATTCGCGGCTGGTGTATGCCAATACGCCCTACACCAAACGGAAAGAACTACAGGCAGAAGGGGAAGCGGGCAATCCAATTCCGATGCGGGTTGGGGGAACGATCCGTCATCCCGGTCGCCCATCAAGTACGTATTTTACATCATCAAGGAAAATCGCACTTACGACCAGATTCTGGGCGATATGAAGGAAGGGAACGGCGATGCTTCCCTGTGTTTATTCCCGCAGAAAATAACGCCCAATCAGCACGCGCTGGCCAAAGAGTTTGTGCTGCTGGATAACTTTTACGTGGATGCCGAAGTCAGCGCCGATGGGCACAACTGGTCGTCGGCTGCTTATGCGAATGACTACATCGAAAAAAACTGGGTGACCAGCTACGGTGGTCGGGGTGGTACCTATGACTATGAGGGCAGCAAAGAAATTGCTCACCCACGCGATGGCTTTATCTGGGATCACGCCCAGCGTGCCGGTATATCCTATCGAAGTTACGGCTGGTTTGCCGATGATGCAAAAGCCAACATAAACGTGCTGAAAGGCCATTTCTGCCCCGGTTTCAAGGGCTTCGATATGGGCTATATGGACATAAAGCGGGAAGAAGCCTGGGAGAAAGATTTTGATGAACTGCTAGCCGCCAACAAGCTGCCAACCCTTAGCACCGTGCGGTTTGGCAATGACCATACCTCGGGGGCCCGCATTGGCCTGCCCACGCCCGAAGCGGCCGTTGCAGACAACGACCTGGCCGTTGGGCGATTCGTGGAACATTTGTCTAAAAGCCCTATCTGGAACGAATCCGTCGTGTTTATTCTGGAAGATGATGCCCAGAATGGCCCCGACCATGTGGATGCGCACCGCTCCATTGCCTTTATGGCCGGAGGATACGTAAAACGCGGCTTCGTCGACCATACAATGTATTCAACGTCGGGTATGCTACGCACCATGGAGCTGATTCTGGGCCTCAAACCCATGAGCCAGTACGATGCTGCTGCTACACCCATGTGGCGGTGTTTTGCCAAAAAAGCTGACTCCACTCCATTCAAGTCCCGCGAAGCCAACATCGATATCAACGAGAAAAACGTGGCTGTCAATCGCAACTCCAAACGCTCGTCGCTGTTCAACCTAAGCCATCCCGATGATATTGACGACCTTGTTTTCAGCGAGATTGTCTGGCAAACGGTACGCGGCAACAACAGTGTTATGCCCGCTCCCAGGCGAGGTGCTTTTGTGCGATTAGGAAAGAAAGGCGAGGGCGACGAAGATGACGATGACTAGCGTACGAACACCGGATATTAGCGCCGTTCGGCAAAGTTTACCTATGAAGATCCTGCTTTCCTTCCTTTTTCTCCTGATTGTACACATTAGCCTTGCCCAGACGTCACCGCCCCGGTTGATTGTTCGGGGTGATGACATGGGCTATGCACACGGTGGGAATGAGGCATTGATTAAATGCTACAAAGACGGCATTGAAACGTCCATTGAGGTGCTCGTGCCATCGCCCTGGTTTCCGGAAGCGATTCAGATGCTGGCCGAAAACCCCACTGTCGACGTGGGTATTCATTTGACCCTCAGCAGTGAGTGGGATAACCTCAAGTGGCGTCCTGTTTCGGATTGCCCCAGCCTGCGGGATGCCGACGGGTATTTTTACCCCATGATTTACCCCAACAGAAACTACCCGAAACGCTCGGTGGTCGAGAATAACTGGCAGTTGGCTGATGTAGAGAAAGAGTTCCGGGCGCAGATTGAATTGGCCCTGAAAAAGATTCCGCGCATCAGTCATATTTCCGGTCACATGGGCTGCACCGGCATGGGTGATGACGTAAAAGCACTGGTCAAAAAACTGGCGCAGGAATATAAGATTGACATTGAACCCGATACCCTGGGCGTAACCAGCATTGGCTACATGGGCGCGCACGCTACATCGGAGGAGAAAATTGACAGTTTCCTGAAAATGCTCGAACAGTCTGGAAGCGGGCAAAACGTATCTGTTTGTCGACCACCCCGGTCTGGATACGCCCGAGCTTCGGGCCATTCACCACATTGGATACGAGCAGGTTGCCACCGACCGGCAGGGTGTAACCGACTGCTGGACCAATGCCCGCGTGAAGGCCCTCATCAAAACCAGAGGCATTCAGTTGATTAGCTATAAGGATCTGGCAAAATGACTGTTGACTCGGTACGTCAAAGCGGAGTGAGTAATAGAATAGGTCAATAGTTAGCAGTAGCGTTCATTCACTCATTCTACCATTCACCAATTGGCTCACGCCCACACTTTTGTTCCTTCCGTGCAGTTGCGGCACATCTCGATTTCGGAGCGGGAGCGGAACAGGGTCTGGCGGAAATCCTGGTAGGCGGAGCCGTGCCAGAGGTCGGCGAATGATTGCGTCTGTAAATCGCCGAGCCGGTGATGCGCATCTTTATCGAAGCAGCACGGCACCACCAGACCATCCCAGGTAATGACGCAGGAGTGCCACATTTTCCAGCAATGGTCGCCAAAGCCGTTTTTGATACGGTAGGTACCGTCGGGCTTGGGGCATAGCGGCTGTACTGGTCCAGCGTCGGAATCAGATCGGAGCCCTGCTCGTAATCGTAAATCTGGGCGGTTTTCAGTCCAACTTCATCCACACCCAGTTCGCGGGCCAGTTTTTTGACTTCGGCAATCTGATGTTCGTTGGGCTTCACCACCAGAAACTGAAAGACAACGTGGGGTGTCCGGGATTTCAGTTCTTTTTTCCAGCGTATAATATTCTTCGTGCCTTCCAGTACCTTTTCCAGCTTTCCCCCTACCCGATATTGCTCGTACACCTCCTGGGTAGTACCATCGATGGAGATAATCAGCCGGTCCAGCCCCGACTCTACCGTTTTTCGGGCGTTGGCATCGGTCAGGTAATGGGCGTTGGTGCTGGTAGCGGTGTAAATATTCCGGTCGGTAGCGTACCGCACCAGTTCCAGAAACTGCGGGTGCAGGTAGGGCTCACCCTGGAAATAGAAAATCAGGTAAAGCAGCGTTTCGTGCAGTTCGTCGATGGTGCGTTTGTAGAGTTCTTCGCCCAGCATACCCGTTGGCCGGGTAAACGACCGCAGCCCGCTGGGGCATTCGGGACAACGCAGGTTGCAGGAAGTGGTTGGCTCAAACGAGATGGACATGGGCAGGCCCCGCTGTACCGGCTTTCCCGTTTGCTTCGCCAGGTAATAACTCGACAGCACCCTCAGCGCATTCGCCACCCGTTTAGGCGTTAGCTTGGACGCGAAGTTGAGGCCATCTAGTAGATTACGATTCATGACGCAAAGGTACGGGCAATCCGCTACCAATATACCTTTTTGAACCAGAGGCTTTATGGGGCCTTTCGCGATGCGACCTGGTTACCGCAGCTTATAAACGCGGCAGCCACTCTCCTCAAAAACAATTTCACCCGCCGGAATGCCCGGTATTTTTTTCGGGCAACTCCCCCGTCATGCTGGCCGCAAAAGCGTAGTTAGAAGTAGCGTTATCAGTTGATGCCGCCAGCATCCAGACCAGGTATTTTTTTGTGCCGCCGGGCGGTATGAGCCAGGATGTTTCTCTACCGGCAATCTCCGGCCAGATACGCTCGGCAAACTGACGCATTCGCGAGATGGCTACGAATTGGCTGGCGTTTTGTCCCCATTGAAACGAGCCGTGGGTTACTTTATCAGGTTGCCGGTCGTCTTCTATTCTGAACACATACAGTTTGGTGTATTCTTCGTTAGCTCCCCGCTGTTCGTGCAGGTTTCGTACCTCAAAACCCATCCCCACGTAGCTGGGCATGTCGGTCAGAAAGAGGGCCGTGAAATAGCGAAACAGATTCCCCGTCTGGTAAAACTGGTCGAAGCGGGGGTCATCTTTATCGGCCGTCATCACCGTAAAGTTCGGGGCAAACCGACGGGTTTTGAGGTAGGTGTAATAATTCGCAAACTGGCGGGTAAACTCCTTCGACCCAACCACCAGCGACTGTAAATCGCCCAGCGTCGAATCGGCTTCGATGGCATCCAGATGGTCGGGCTCATTGCCATAGCCCATCGTGTTGGGGGGAGCCAGGAAGGTTTCGGCGAAGAAAGCGAAATGGGGAACGCCATTCGCCTGAACGTATTTTTTAATTGCCCGTAGTGGGTCGTAGTAATCATCGATTTCGGCTGGTACACCAGCCGGCCGCATCTGTACGTGGGCCATATCGCCCCGCATGAAATCGAAGTTATAGGTTCGCTGGCAGTCGGCTACTTTTCGGCATATGTATGACCAGGCAGGCAGATTAGGGCGGTTGAAATCCAGCTCCCAATGCTGATTGTTGTCTTTTGATTCGTAAAACCGATACCGTGCCAATGGGCCAAACACCCGCGACATGGCTTCTGGCTTATCAAATGCGTACTGGTACCAAATCTGCTCAAAATCATCCAGTACAAAATCGTTCGGATCAATGTGGATACCCCGGTAGGGCGGGGCCATCGTCATGGGCAGGGTTTCAAATCCCTGCGCCACCAGATGCCGGATCAGCGCCAGCCGCCGATTCAGCCGCCCGCCGTGATCATTCGGGTAGCCAAAAAGAATCCGCGAACGTTGATCGTCACTTAACCGTGTGATGTCCGTTGAAAAAAAAGTGTCTTTCGTAAATGTCAGCTGGGTACCATCGGCGGCTCCGTGAAACTTAAGAAACTGCCAGATGGCTTCTTCCACGTACCGGTAAACGTAGCTGGAATGGTCGACCAGTTCGGCGGGCTTCCCCTGTTTAACGTCCCGCTGAACCCACTCAAACAAAGATGGACAAGCCAGTACCATTTCCGAAAATCGGTCGGTATGAGGGATAACGTCCATACCGATGGTGCGACCCATGGCATGAATCAGGTTCGTGACAACTTTTAGCTGCTTCTCAACCGAATCAAGCGCGGGGGCGAAACTGGCCAGGGACACATCGAAAAACTCCGGGTTTATCTGCCAGCTTACCATACCATATAAGCTACCAACCACGCCCGGCTCCCAGATGGGTAGCAGGTGGAGGCTATCATGGCTGGCCGGTAAGGTGAGGGTGTAATTGATAAGGTTCCAGAAGGAGCCAATGGTCCGGACATTTACCCCAACCATATTGCTTTTCTTTAGCCACGCCCCGTTGGTGTATCGACTGGCTGGGCTTTGAATGGTTTCGTCCGGGTTCAAGGCCTTTCGCAGTACATCATTTCCCAATCGTTTGTGCAGAATTTCGAGCGTTTGGTAGACCGTAAACTGCACGGCTGTTTGCGGTAACAGGTTTGGTATAAACGACAACTGACCGGATTGATACATGTCAGTATATTGTCTGTATTGCCGGTTCCAGTCGGCTTTCAGATGGGCGATTGAGTCGGACATAGAGCAAATGTAAACCAGTTTTTATAAAAGCTGCTCACACCATCCACGAAGCGCATTGTCAACCAAAGGAATTCAGCCACACGGAGATTATCCGTCGATTAGCGAAAGGACGGGCAGGCAGTTAGAAAGAAACCAGGGGATGAAGCGAGTTGTTCCGGACCCGACTTTGGCAACGGTTCTACTAAAAAATGCCAGGTCCTTTTCCAGCAGTGCGATTGCTTACTGGAAAAGGACCTGGCACAACAAACGCAGTGATTTTATTACTTTCTCATCATCATTCGATTGGTAGCAATTACCTGATTGCCGGTCTCAAATGTATAGTAGAACACTTCTATCCGGCCATCATTTTCATAATCAAACAAGTACTCATTGAGGCCCGGCTTGATCTGAATTTTCCTTTTTTCGACCAACGTTCCATCGCCTTTTCTGATGGTTAGGTACGCGTCATCGAACTGCTGATCAGCCTCATTTTTCAACACAACGTAGGTCGATTCATCAAACGGATTCGGGTAATTCCGGAGAATTTCTATTCCCTTTATCGGCGATGCTGGTGTTCGTAACAGCTGATCCATGAAATTGGCTCCCATCATCTGAGTCGTTGCGGGAGTAGTGGCCGGAACGGTGACGGATATTTCGCCCGAAAAAAGACTCTCTACGCTGTTGGCGTCCACGGCGGCCACACTAACGTACCGTACCGTGCTGCCATTGCCAACGAAAATAACCGAAGGAGCTTTTCCCGTAACGGTATACACCGAATCCCAGTCGTTGGTAGCCGAACGCAGCGCCACCCGGTAAGCAGGAGCATTGCTCGCATCGGTAATGGTCAATGAAATCTTGTTTGGACTAACGTATTTCGCTGTAAAACTGGTCGGGGCTTTCACCGATTGAGCCGCCATAGCAATGGCATTAGTGTTGATAACCGCGTTACGGACCAGATAGTCGAAATCGACGCTAAAGGCATCCGGCACCCCATCGTTATTGGTATCAATCTGTTCGTTATCTCTGGATGAGTGAACGATACCACAACTGCCCGACCCATCGCCATTTTCATTCTGACAAATAATCCGTACCGCAGCGTAGCCCTTACTCCGAAAAGGAACGTGGTCGCTCGAGCGGCCGGTCCGGTCTTCGGCACTCATGATGTTGATCGTCATGGGTACCGCAGCTATGGGCTTTATCTGCTCAGCGTATTCCAGCTTAATGTAGCGTACCAACTGTTTGTGAATGGAATTGGCGCTGCCGAACGAGAAAATCCGCAGGCTATTTGTCGCCAAATTGCCCGGTGCACAGGATGGAGCCGATGAACAGGGGCCGCAAAGCGTTGTACCGGCAATATCGTTGTTCAAAACCATGCGGATGCTACGGCCTTTGCTGGACGAATAATTAGCAAATGCGGTACTGCCAACCAAGCCCTGCTCTTCCCCTACCGTCAGCATAAAAACGACGGTGGCTTTCAGGTTGTATTTCGACAAAACTCTGGCTGCTTCCAGTACCAAGGCCGAACCAGTAGCATTGTCCGAAACACCGGGCGCATTGCAGTTGGCATCACAGCTGGTTTCGCAACGGGAATCCATATGCCCTTCCACAATGATAAGCGACTTATTAGTCAGGTCGGTACCGGGTAATACCGCGAATACCTCGTTGAACGTCTTCGTCGCTGAGCAGACAGTAGCGTTAAAATTCATCCGGGATACCAGTAACCGGTTGTTACGCTGGGCACTCAGTTGCCTGAATTTTGCTTCCACCCAGTTGTTGGCAGCACCAAGCCCCCTGGTAGTTGATGTGTTGAACAGGCTACTGGTGTTCCGGTTGGTGAATGAGGCTAGCACCTGAACGTAAGCTCGCAGCGAATCGGCCGAAATAGACTGATTAAGATCAGCCGCAATTGTAGAGGGTAATGCATTGATTCCGGAGTTGTAGCTGGCCGGATTGTAATTACCTGCCATAACGGCATCAGCGGTTGCATTGGTAACCACGATATTGGTTTGACCCCAGGCAAGGTTGCTGGCCAGAAAGGCGATCAGGTAGAAACATTTTTTCATAAATTGGTAGTTTGAGAAATTATAGATGAAACGATAAAGTGAAGTATTAAAAAGCTATTCTCATTGGTCTGGTCTGCGTATCCGGTTACTCTACCCCGTACGTCTACGGGCACGTTTAACCGGCATTCGTGGCATTGTTTTTTGTAACTAAATGACAATCTTCGGTATAAAATTAGCTATTTAAGTATATCTACAAAGGACAGAATAAAATAAACTACTATTATCATATAAAATATTTTTTATAATAGTAGAACGCACCAGAGAGATGTGGAATATTACTCCGGTTTGTACGTTTCGAATTTATAGATAGTTTACTGACAATCAGAACATTAAAGTCTATTTTTCCTTCGTAGACAGAATTGAGCAGCATGGACAACTCCATTACGAACTGACGGGATTCTACGACTAAGATTACGGTAGGCAGCAAGTGCTGTTCTCTGTACATACGCTAAGTTGTAGCTGGCGAACGAATGCCAACCATACTCACGACTAAGCAACCCACCCATCCCCGTGCGACGTGGGTAGGGCGAATCTGATGCGCTGCTGAAGAAGAAATCAGAGACTCACACGGAAAATACCCACAGTAGGGCACACGTGGAGATTGAGTTTGTGAAAATCCTAAAAAGGTAACTCGTGTGAACGTGCGGTTTACCGACTTCTATACACTAATGCGGATATCCGGCATCTGCTTTAATGTCTTCGATCTGTTTACGGTGTCGCTCGACGTGGTTGGCTATCATAAGCAACGCCTGAAAAACATCAATCGGGCCAAAAATCTGGTTGTCGAAGTAGTACATTCGTAGGTCTTTCTGCGTATTTCGACTGAAGTCAATGATTGCCTCGCGTAGTTTATCGAAGGCTTGCAGTGCTCCGGCAGCGTTGCCAAACCGCCCCGTTGGTTCAGTACTGGCAGGAGCCAGTCGGGCACTTTTCCGGCTGCGCATCGCTTTGATAACATCCACATCCGACACGCTTATCTCAGTTCGTTTTGCTGGATTGGGCGAGGCTTCCATGCCCAGCTGAACACCCTTGAAGAGTCGACTTTCCACCAGCGCGATATGCTCCACGCAAGCCGTAATCGACCACCGCTCATCACCGGGTTGGTAGGAAAGCTGGTGGTCCGATAATCCTTCGAGCGATTGATGAAGATCAGCCTGCGTCGTTATCAGCATGTCAATAGCGTAGGACCGTTCCTCATTAGTAAAGGGACCGGTTGTTTCGGTAGGTAGTCGATTTTCCATTGTTTACGAGTCGGGATTTTTTGACCTGTTTTAACAAACAAACATACCGTAAATTGCTCGATCTGGTTAACGCTTCTTGAGCCAGCTTATTAATACGTACGCAACACCTTGAGCCGGTGATTTTTGTTTATCCGAATACGGGGATTGCTGATGAGGTGAAACAGCAGGCCGCTACCGGCCAGTACACCCGTAACGGGAAGGGTATTAGCATAAAATCCCCGGTTGTTTACGATATCCGCCAGCAGATAAACGCCACCCGCAATGGGAAAAATAGTACCGGCCGCCGTTACGAACGGAATACGGCGATGTAAAAACACTTTTTCCACTTCATCCAGCTGAAACGTAACGGGCTCATCGCGATTCATAACCTCATTAGCCATCAGAATACTAAAGGTACTGTCCGTTACATCGTAAAGCTGCTCATTATACTTTTCCCCTCGTGCCTTGAAATGCAGTTCATCACCGACGAAGAATCGGTAGCGGTGGAAACCGCCCAACGCGTGATCTACATCCATGGCCAGGTATCGGGAGGGACGAAGCAAAGCTGCGTAGGCCGTTCCTTTCCGCTGTAGCAATTGCTCCGTGGTAAGTGTATCGCGCGGTTGAGCAATCGAGAGGTCTCTGGACAAACACAAAACGGCAATAGTGAGCAGGATGGCAGGTTTCAACGTCATAGTAAATGGAGAGTAGGTTCTCCAATAACATGAAAAATACAGCAGGTGGCCTAATTTCTGGAAAAATTTAACCCATTCGCTCAGGGTTAGCTAAGTTTGCAGCCATGATGACTGCCAATCAACTCCGAACGTTTACTGAACAGATTTTTATCGCCATCGGCTGTTCCGACCCCGATGCCCGCCTGGCCGCTGATGTACTGGTTAGTGCCGACCTTCGGGGTGTCGATTCACATGGCGTGGCGCGTTTACCGGGATACGTTCGTCTGTACGATCTCGAACGTATCAACCCGAAGCCAAAAATCAGAGTCGTCCACGAAACTCCGTCAACAGCCGTAGTAGATGGCGACCGGGGGCTGGGTTTGGTGGTAGGGCCCTGGGCTATGCAAGTTGCTATCGACAAAGCCAAAGTAGCCGGAACGGGTTGGGTAGCCGTAAGGAATTCCAATCACTTCGGTATCGCGGGGTACCATGCGCTGCTCGCAACGGAACACGACATGATTGGTCAGGCCATGACTCACGCGGCCCCACTGGTGGCTCCTACTTTTTCGCTGGAAAAGATGCTCGGCACCAATCCCATTGCCGTAGCTATACCAGCCGCTACGGAACCTACTTTTCTGGCCGATTTTGCGTCGACAGCGGTAGCATACGGCAAACTGGAAATTTTGCAGCGGAAAGGCCAGGACATACCAGCCGGCTGGGCGCAGGACGCCGAAGGTCTGCCGACGCACGATGCCAACGCTATCCGCAATGGGGGTGCCTTATTACCGCTTGGCACTGACCGCGAACACGGTTCGCACAAGGGGTACGGGCTGGGCGCCATTGTCGATATTTTTTCGGGCGTGCTGTCCGGTGCCAATTATGGACCCTGGGTACCTCCCTTCGCTACAGCCGGCTTTATGCAGGCCAACGAAGGGGTGGGCGTAGGCACCGGCCATTTTTTCGGCGCCATGCGCATTGATGCCTTCCGGCCTGCCGATGCGTTTAAAACACACATGGATACCTGGATTCAACGATTCAGGCAGGCTAAAGCGGTTGAAGGGAAGCAGGTGTTGATTCCCGGTGATCCCGAGCGGATGATGGAAGCCGAGCGGCTAGCCAACGGTATTCCCGTTGTTGAACCCGTCATAAAAAGTCTGGAAGAACTGGGTGATCGCTTTGGCATAAAATTGTGAAATCTGATAGATTTGAACGAATTACCAAACTTTACTGACTCAATTCTTATGAATTACCGAACACTGGGCAAAACGGGGTTTACTATTTCTGAAATCAGTCTGGGCACCTGGCAGGTAGGGGGTAAATGGGGCGAACCCTTCAGCCACACCAATGCCGATCAGATTCTTAACGATGCCGTGGATGCGGGTATCAACTTTATCGATACGGCCGATGTATATGGCGATGGCGAAAGTGAGAAAGCCGTTGGGCGGCTGGTGCGCTCCCGTTCAGAGCGTATCTATGTGGCCACCAAATGCGGTCGGCGGTTGCAGCCGCACACCAATGAGGCCTATCAACCCGCCGTGCTTCGGGCTTTTGTGGAAGACAGTTTGCGTAACATGGGCCTGGAAACGCTCGACCTGATTCAACTCCACTGCCCGCCAACCGATGTCTATTATCGACCCGAAATTTTTGAACTGTTCGACCGATTGAAGGAGGAAGGCAAAATCCAGCATCTGGGGGTCAGCGTTGAGAAAGTAGAAGAGGGGCTGAAGGCCATCGAATTTCCGAACGTAACAGCGGTACAAATCATTTTCAATCTATTCCGTCAGCGACCGGCTGAACTGTTTTTCTTGGAAGCGGCCCGGCGCAACGTGGGCATTATTGTGCGGGTGCCGCTGGCGAGCGGATTGCTTACGGGTAAGTTCAGCCCGGATACGAGTTTTTCGCCCGATGATCACCGGAACTTCAACCGTGAGGGCGCAGCCTTCGATCAGGGTGAAACATTCTCGGGCGTGGACTACGAAAGGGGCCTGGCCGCCGTTGACGAGTTGCGAACTATTTTTCCGGACGATGCTAATTTAGCACCCGATGCTCTGCGCTGGATTCTGTCCTTTGATGCGGTGAGCTGCATTATTCCGGGGGCCTCAAAACCGGAACACCTCATCTCCAACGTGCAGGCATCCGAACGTCCGGCTCCCTCACCAGAACAGATAGCTGCTTTAAAAAATGTGTACGATACATACATTAAAAACCCGGTTCACTATCGGTGGTAAACTGTTAGCCGACGGGTAACAAAAAGCAGTAAACCGCAAAAATGCCCGACCAGTACTGGTCGGGCATTTTTGCATAGTTGAATAAATCAGAGAGGCCAATTAGGGCATCAGGACCGTGTCAATTACGTGGATCACTCCATTCGATTGGTTCACGTCGGCAATAGTAACCGTCGATGTACCACCTTTGGCATCGGTCAACACTACCTTCTTGCCCTTCACCATAGCCGTTAACGTACCCCCTTCAACGGTTTTAACTTCGGCTTTACCACCACCATCCTTGATCATTTTCATCAGGTCGGCTGCACTTACTTTGCCCGATACGACGTGGTAGGTCAGGATCTTGGTCAATGTCTCTTTGCTTTCTGGCTTCACCAGTGTTTCAACGGTGCCTTTTGGCAGTTTGTCGAACGCTTTGTTTGTTGGGGCAAACACCGTAAATGGACCGGTGCCTGACAGCGTCTCAACCAGACCGGCCGCTTTCACAGCCGCTACCAGCGTCGTATGATCTTTGGAGTTTACGGCATTCTCAACAATGTTTTTGGAGGGGTACATTGCGGCACCACCAACCATTACTGTTTTCTCCTGGGCAAATGACACTTGGCTGATAGCCAGTAGACTAACTAACGCTAGTGTAAGTTTAATTACTTTCATTTTTTTGTTTTTTTGTTTGTGTACCTGTATCCTACCGTACGTCTAAGCAGAATGTTCAATCGAACAGCTCAATCTACGCGGCTACGGATGTATCTGGATTGAAAAATAAATAAAATAATTTGTAAACGTCAGGTAGTCAACTGGTTGACAAAAAAAATAAAAAAATATACGAAGAAGGTTACCTATAAAACAGACCGCCGGACAATGGCCCGGCGGAACTGACATCAGGAAGGTGGAGTGGATAGAAACGACGCTACAAAGTTGCTGGTTGAACGCCTGCTCTGGTAGGGGAGATGCCACCCAATTAGGGTGGGGGAAGGCCGGTGCCGGATACGGGAAAATTCCCGTATTTTAAAAGTTACTATCGTTGAAACAATAGAAATTTTATCTGTAAACAGTTGATTTTCAGTAACTTTAAGTGGCGTGGTTGAAATAAGGTAAATTGTGCATCTTTTATTAGTCTGTCTTTAATACTACGTTCGCTCAGTACATACATTACCCTTAAAAAAATACAATTTATGGCACTCATCATTTCTACAGAACTGGCTAATAGACATAATTTTTAGCTCTATTGAATTCCCTTAATAGTCTTGTTCTGTCGAGTATTTCCCTCAATAATATACACCTCTACTGTTACTTTTTATCTTCTGCTTTATCGACACGCCAACACTCGAATCTTTAATATGAGCTATTCATTGTAGGGTTTATATGGAAAACGGAGCAGGTGAAATTGGCACGGTCATAATTGCGGGGACGTTATTAGTGCTGCTGTTGGTGACATTTCTTACTTCCTTTTTCTTCGTATACCAGAAACGGATGTTTAAACATCGACAAGACTTGGCAGAAGCCAGAGAAACCTACCAGCGCGAACTTCTCCAGTCGCAACTCGAAACGCAGAACCAGACCCTCGAATATGTGGGGCAGGAACTGCATGATAACATTGGACAGATGCTATCAGTAGCCATGCTGCACCTGAATGGGCTGGAAGAAGAACTCGCACAGTCGACCCATCAGTCGGCGGTACGGCGCATGGTGGAGAGTATCGAAGGAACCATTACGGCGGTTCGGCAACTCAGCAAAACCCTGGACAAAAGCACGGTGAAACGTTTTGGACTAACCGAAAGCCTGAATCTTGAATTGGAAAAAATCCGGCAAACGGGTCGCTACCAAACGAGTTTACAGGTATCAGGGTCAGCCCTACGCGCTTGGCGATGAAGCGGGGATTATTCTGTTTCGGATGGCGCAGGAGTCGCTTAATAATACCCTCAAACATGCCCGCGCCAAAAACCTTACCATCGAAGCCGATTATCAACCCGATGCCTTCACCCTTAGTATACTAGACGACGGACAGGGATTTGATCAGGCAATGATAGCCGACCACACGTTAAGACAGTTGGGGTCGGGGTTACATAACTTACACCAGCGTGCTCAGCTACTGGGTGGAACCTGCACTATCAACTCGCAGCCGGGTACCGGAACGCATGTACGCATCGTTTTACCCCGCCTGCCAGCCCAGTGAAAAATACCCCGATCGGGGTATTGTACCTAGTAGGTTAACAGGCTACCTTTCAGCTCCATAACTAACCTGCCCTACAACGTATGACCACAACCATTGCCATTGCTGATGACCATAGCCTGCTGGCTCAGGCCCTCTCCGATCTTATTCAAAGAATTGAAGGCTACGACGTGTTGTACGTGGCGGAGAATGGCCGGGATTTGCTTCGTCACCTAAACCGGAAGCAGATTCCTGATATCGTTCTATTGGATATCAACATGCCCGAAATGAACGGGTTTGAGACCGCCCAGTATTTACAGCAACACCATCCCGATGTGAAAATAATTGTCCTTTCCATGTTCGACCGGGAAGAAGACGTGGCCCGCATGGTTCGATTTGGCGTTCGGGGATACCTGCTGAAAGGATGTCGCCCGTCGGAGCTAAGGCTGGCACTGGACGATGTCAGCAAAAAAGGATTTCACTACTCCGATTTCCTGACCAACAAGCTCATTCGTAATTTGGCTCCCGGCGAAAAAAACGGTACGATGCCCAGGCCAACCCTCAACGAACGTGAACTCACGTTCCTCAAACTAGCCTGTAGCGACCTTACGTATACCGAAATTGCGGATAAAATGTGCGTGGCTCCGCGAACAATAGATGGTTATCGGGAGGTATTGTTCCAGAAACTGAATGTGAAAAGTAAGACGGGTATGATACTGGAAGCGTTGCGTCTTGGCCTGATCGAACTATAGGGATCCCGGAATGAGGGCTATCTTTGTGGGAAATCGCCAGATTCATGGAGTTGCTTTTTCATCGGGTCGATCTTCGCCTGAAGCATACATTTACCATTGCGCACGACAGCCGGGATGTGCAGCCAACGCTGCTTGTTGAACTTCGCGATGGCCCGTTCAGCGGCTTCGGCGAAGCTACGGCTACCCGCTACTACGGCATCACGATTGACGGTATGGTGGCGTCGCTGGAAGCCATTCGCAGGTTGATCGAAGCGTATGATTTAAGCGACCCTGAGCAATTCTGGGCTGCTACGCAACCGTATCTTGCCGAAAATCCGTTTGCGCTGTGTGCCCTCGATCAGGCCGCCTGGGATTTGTGGGCCAAAAAACAGGGTATGCCGCTCTACAAATGCTGGCAGCTCGATCCTGAAAATAGTCCCCTCACCGATTATACCATTGGGCTTGACACGCCAGAGCGAATGGTGGCGAAAATGCAGGAATGCCCCTGGCCACTCTACAAGATAAAACTCGGCCGAACGGATGAAGATATCGAACTCGTTCGGGCATTAAGGCAGCATACCAATGCTACGTTTCGGGTCGATGCCAATTGCGGGTGGTCGGCGGATGAAGCTGTTGCCAAATCGATTCAGCTGCGCGAGTTAGGTGTCGAGTTTATTGAGCAACCCCTGCCAGCCAATGACTGGGAAGGTACCAAAAAAGTATACCAGCAATCGGCGCTGCCCGTCATTGCCGATGAAAGTTGCATCGTGGAAGCCGATGTTGACCGATGCGCAGGCTATTTTCATGGAGTAAACATCAAATTGACCAAGTGCGGAGGTCTAACTCCCGCCCGGCGCATGATTGCCCGCGCCCGCGAATTGAATTTACGGGTTATGGTCGGCTGCATGACCGAATCGAGCGTGGGTATTTCGGCCATTGCTCAGTTACTGCCACTCCTCGACTATGCCGATCTGGATGGGGCCATGCTCATTGCCAACGACCCCGCAACGGGTGTCACCTTCGAGTATGGCCGGGTGGTGTACGCCACCGAAAATGGGACAGGGGTTCGGTTGTTATCGTATGAACAGTCGGCGGCATGAGCAAACCAGCACAACCGGCAATTTTTACGGTCGATCACCTTCCGGGGCGTACAATTGAGCATAATGGACAGTCCTATCGCTTCTTCAGCGGTACGGCCTATCTGGGTCTACCGCAAAATTCGCTTTTTCAGCAATTGATGATTGATGCCACTCGTCAATACGGTACTGTTTTTGGTAGTTCGCGCAACGGAAACGTACGACTTGGTATTTACGGAGAAGCCGAAGCAAAACTGGCTGCTTTCATTACCAATGAACTAACCGCTCTGACGCTTTCGTCGGGCATGATGGCGGGTCAGGTCGTTAGTAACTGGTTGCGGGGGCAGCGTATCCCGCTTGTTTACGGACCCCACACCCACCCCGCACTCTGGCACGAGCCGGTCGTTAATCTGCCCACCGGGGCGTTCGCCGACTGGGCCGCGCAGATAACCGATCAACTTACCCGACTCCCGGCTGGCCCCATAGCTATTCTGGTCAATTCGCTCGACGCCGTTCGGTCGGTTTATTTTGACTTCGATTGGGTTAAAAATCTGCCCGACAACCGGACCATCATCCTCGTTGTAGATGATTCACATGGCTAGGGGTGCTGAATAACGGACGGGGTATCTGGCCACAGATTCCTAGAAAACCGAATGTCAGGCTGGTTATTACGGCTTCACTGGCCAAAGCAATGGGATTGCCGGGCGGTGCCGTGTTCAGTGATGCTGCAACGATAGACGAAATCAGTAAAACAGCTTTTTTCGGGGCCTGCTCCCCCATGTCTCCAGCTTGTTTGTCGGCTTTTACGAAGGCGGACAGCGTGTATGCTAAAGCAGGGGAACGGCTTCAAAAAACCATCCGACTGGCAGAAGAATTACTCCTGCCAACGGGCCTTTTTCAACACGCCAGTGGGTATCCGGTTTTTTTTACGGAGCAGGACGGCCTGTATCCCTACCTGCTTCAACAGGGTATCTGCATTTACTCCTTCGCGTACCCAACCGTAGCTGATCGGGCCAATACCCGCATTGTAATTAGTGCCTTTCACGAGCCTGAAGACATTCAGGAACTGGCCCGGCAGGTTCATGCCTATCTGGAAGCCGCCTGACGAAATAGCTGTTAGAAGATGCTGGAAGAGCCTGTTACAACGACCGGAGGAAATCCAGGCTTTGCGGCACCTGCTCCATGGAGCGGGAGGATTCGTCTTCGATGAAGAAGTGTTTCACGCCCGATTTTTTGGCTTGTTTCATCACGGCCTCAATGCCTACATCGCCTTTGCCCAGCGTTACGTTCGATTCTACGTCGGCACGGCCATTCTGGCTATCGGGAGTACCGGGTTTGCGGTCTTTGAGGTGCATGAGTGCAAAGCGTTTCGGGTACTTCTGCAACAGGGCCACCGGGTTGTATCCGGGCATTTTTACCCAGAAAACATCCATCTCGAAGTGAACTGACTTTGGGTCGAAATTTTCGGCCAGGTAATCGAAAAAAGTACCGTCTTTGTAGGTTTGAAACTCGTACCCGTGGGTATGGTAGCACAACGTCAGGTCATTGTCGGCCAAGAGTTTACCGGCTGTGTTGAATACGTCGACAGCCCGGTCTGCATCATAAATAGTGAACGCATCGCCGGCGTGCGGTATCCAGGCACAAACAACGTATTTGGCCCCCAGTGCTTTTGCTTCAGCTATCACTTTGGGCACGTTGGAGTCCAGATCTTCGTAGCTTGCTCCGGTACTGATGGCTTTGATTTTGTTCTGGTCCAGTAACGTCCGGAAGTCGGTTAAACTAAGCCCGTACGTTCCGGCAATTTCAGCCTCCCGAAACCCCATCTGCTTTACTTTCGCCATGGTACCCGGCACGTCTTTGGCAAACTGGTCGCGAAAACTGTACAGTTCTATGCCAACGGGCGCGGGTTTTTGGGCCAGTGCTATCAGATTACCCAGTAGCAGGAAAGAGAAAAGCAGAGATAGGTTTTTCATTATCAGAGTCGGGCTAGTAAGGTGCAATAGCCGGCAGTCGGTTGTGAACGGTAAACCGGATATAGTCAACTATTTACCCGTTTGGGTTGTAAACGTACTTTCAAAAATCTTGTCGGCGTTACCCGTTTCAAATCCTTCGCGCCGGTGTTGCCGGGTAAGCTGGTCGGTGGGCAGGTGCTGAAATTGAGGTAATATCCGCCGTTCGGCAAACTCAACGTAAGAACCTGCAATACGATGGACATCACCTTCGGCAAAGTCAGCGTCGATCATCTGAGCTACGGTCGATGCCTGTCGTAACGCATCATCCGGGCTGATTTTGATGGTGCCCCCTGCCGAATTAAGCCGGAAACCCCGGTTCTCCAGAAACTGCACAAAGGCCTCAATGGTGTTGTAGCCCGGCTTGAGGTTATGCACGCTGATAGTGAAATGGTTCAGGTAATACCGGTTATAAATCACCCAGGCCGCGTATTCACTTTCCCGTAGCAGAGCTTTATAATCGGCCAGGGTGGGTGTTTCCCAGAGTGGCTGGTGCAGAAACCGGTCGACGGCCTCCCCATCGTCCAGATTCAGGTCGTCGACCGGGTCATTAGTTAAGGTATCTGTGTAGCGGTGGATGATGCGCTGTGCTTCGACCGACAGGTCATTGACGCGGAGTTCACTGGCGAAGATGCGGGGATAGTGGGGTTCTGGTGGGGCGTACCAGTAGGCCGTTAATTTCTTCTCGACGAAGTTATACTCATCCCGACGTTCGTAGCCGTAATGCAGGAAAACTTTTTCGAAGGAAGCCAGGCCCAGATTGGGTACGCCCAGGGTGCGGAAGGCAATATGGTCATTCTCAATATCATCTTTTGATTGAATAACACCGGCATCGAGCATGGCGTCGAACACCTTCTGTACGTCGGGTACGCGTTCGCTGTACCGGCGCATCAGGCCATTCAGTACAGTGTCGAGAGTTGTTTTCATAGCAGTTATTAGCATAACACGTTCATTCGCCATCAATCCGCTTCCCACCGGCTCCGGGCCAGCAGCACATCTTTGCCCGATTCGGTATGGACAATCCGATGCAGAAACGTTTGCGGGGTTTCAACGGCGGCTTGTAGCTGAACGGAATCCCCCCAATGGCTTTCGGTTCGGTAAACTAAGTCAATTTCGGTTAATTTTTTTGTTTGTAATGTCTCTCTATCAACGGTTTCGAGCAGCCATTCTACATACGCCACGTTATTGACGTGTTGATTCTGGTCGATACTCAGCCAGCCTACTACACTTTCCCTGGTTTTGGTTGGTACAAAAGGGGCCGTCTGAAAGTCTGGTTTAAGCGGCAACTTGGCCAGATGAGTCAGACCCGCCGGGGGGTTCAGGCTACGGATAAAGTCGGGCATGGGCACCATGGACCGTTTTTCGATGCTGAAAACGAGCCACGTACTGCCCGCATCAGCGAGCAGCGTATTATCCTCAGCCAGTATCCGAAAATCGCGGTAGATAAAGTATTTCTCCACGTCCGTCGGGTACGTTACAATCCGAATGGTTTGGCCGTAGCGTGGATATTGGTACATCCTCAATTGAAAGCGCATAAGCATCCAGCCAACGCCCCGTTGCGCCAGATCGGCAATACCGATGCCGTAATCGAGCGCATTCCGGTTGGCCGATTCCTGCATCATGTTCATCAGGGCCGGAATGCTCATTCGCCCGGATGCATCGCACTCGTAGCCACGAACGGTAAAGGTATCTGTCTGAATAAACGCCATGCGGCAAAGGTAATGGATGACAGGGTAGGTGTATACATCCTGAGGGCTGCGTCTGGGCAACCTGAAAGACTGTTTAAAACCGGACGCCTGCCACTCCGGCGTTGCAACATAAAATAAACACAGCTACCAGCCGAAAAGCGGGTTGATTTTGGCACATGAGTGCTAAACAACGTCCGGGGATTATTCTGTACGGAACCATTTTTTATTTGTATAATTTTACGTGCTGTACAATTCGAAAGACTGTTTGGCATCTTTACTGTCAGTACATATATTGTTCCATGAAGAAACAAAACACCCGCCAATCGCAATCCCAATCGCTCAAAGGTATGACTCAGTCGCAGGGACAATCTGCGGCCAATTTTTCTTTTGCCGATTACCAGACCGATAATTTCTTTGACGAGATGTTTGTCACCGAAACGCAGGTTCGGGAAGGGTATGCCCCCTTTCAGCAACGGGTGGAACAAATGACCCGCGAAGACCTTGTAGGGCGGCAGCACGCGGCCGAACGGGCGCTGATGAGTATGGGTATTACGTTCAACGTATACTCGGAAGGAGAAGGAACGGAACGGATTATGCCGATTGATATCATTCCCCGCGTTATCGAGTCGGCGGAGTGGAATCAGCTGGAAGCCGGTCTTATTCAGCGAATTAAGGCAATCAATATGTTTCTGAACGATGTGTATAACGACCAGAAAATTCTGGATGATGGCGTTGTTCCGCGTGACCTGATCGAATCCAGCAAATCATTTTTACCGGCTTGCCTGGGTGTAAAGCCCCCCAAAGGTATCTGGTGCCACATAACCGGCACGGACTTGATTCGGGGTGACGATGGACAGTATATGGTACTGGAAGATAATCTTCGGTGTCCGTCGGGGGTATCGTACATGCTGGAAAACCGGGAGTTGATCAAGCAGACATTTCCCGAAGTACTGACCCAGACGGGTGTTCGGCCCGTATCCGACTATCCGATGCGGCTGCTCCAGATGCTCCAGTTCATTGCCGACCGGCCCAATCCAACCGTAGTTGTCCTGACGCCGGGCATTTACAACTCAGCCTACTTTGAACATTCCTACCTGGCCCAGCAAATGGGGGTAGAGCTGGTGGAAGCCCGGGATCTGGTAGTGTCGGGCGGGTACGTAAAAATGCGTACGACGAAAGGGTTTCAGATTGTGGATGTCATTTACCGGCGCATCGACGACACGTTTATGGACCCGGAAGCATTCAATCCTGATTCAATGATTGGGGTGCCGGGTATTTTTGAGGTGTATAAAAAAGGACGCGTTGCGCTGGCCAACGCCCCTGGTACCGGCGTTGCTGACGATAAGGTGATTTATGCGTACGTGCCGCGTATTATCAAGTATTATCTGGACGAAGAACCCATCATTCCCAATGTGAAAACCTACATATGCCGGGAAGAAGAAGACTGCAAGTACGTGCTGGAAAATATTGAAAAACTGGTGGTAAAAGAAGCCAACGAAGCGGGCGGATACGGCATGCTGATTGGCCCCAAAGCTACGCCGGAAGAGCATGATTTGTTTCGGCAGAAGATTAAGGAAAATCCGCGTAATTACATCGCTCAACCCACTATTTCACTCTCACGAGTACCGTGTCTGGTTGATGGCCACGCCGAAGGTCGGCATGTAGACCTTCGCCCCTACATCCTGTACGGCGATACGGTAAGCGTTATTCCGGGGGGATTAACGCGGGTAGCCCTGCGCAAGGGCTCACTGGTCGTGAATTCCTCGCAGGGAGGGGGCGGTAAAGATACGTGGGTGTTGTATTGAGGTTTACGGTGTTTGGTATTCGGTTAGCTGACGCATATATGCTTTTGCATTGATGCGTCAGCTAACCGAATACCAAACACCGTAAACTCCCTATCTTTACTACCTAAACTACCCCAACTGCTGCCTTGCCCGATTTAAGTATCATCATCGTCAATTACAAGACGCCCCAACTCATCCTCGATTGCCTGAAGTCGGTTTATCAGCACACATCCGCCATTCGTTTTGAGGTATTAATTGTTGATAATCAATCTGGAGATAATAGTCAGGGCATCGTTCAGGCCGCGTACCCAGCCGTACGCTGGTTTGATATGGGTTACAATGCCGGCTTTGCCCGGGCCAATAATCTGGGTATCCGTCAGGCACAGGGTCGGACAATTCTGTTGCTTAATTCGGATACCCTCCTGCTCGACGATGTGCTGAGCCATTGCGTACGGGTGCTGGATACGCAGCCTGATGTAGCTGCTGTCAGCGCGATTCAGTTACAGGCCAACCGGCAGGTTCGCCCCAATCTGTATACTACCTTTGGGCAGATGCGCCGGGCTTTTTACATTCTTCCCGGTGGGGCAGCCGCCGATAAATTTCTGTATCGGTTAATGCCCGACCCGCACTACGCCGATCCCAACCAGGTAGAGTGGCTATCGGGGGCTTTTCTGATGACCCGGCCCTCCGTCATCGAAAAGGCGGGTGCACTAGACGAAAGTTTTTTTATGTACGGCGAAGATGTAGAGTGGGGGTATCGGCTGGGAAAACAGGGGCGGCTCCTGCTGTTGAAAAACGAGAAGTTCGTTCATTTGGAATATGGCAGCAACGAAAACAATCAACAGCACGTAGTAACGCATATTAACCGTTTCAAACCACAAGTGCAGGTGTCGCAGTTACTCTGGGTGCGAAAGCAGTATGGCGCTGGTGCGTACCTGATACTGATGCTGCATTATGTGCTGATGATTCCGGTTGTTTTTGTTTGGAAAATGGCCGTTAATGTTCGTGACCGGCGGCTTCCGTGGGTAGAACTCGATAATCAGTGGGGTTTTACAAAACAGGTTGGTATCTTTCTGCGGTTCTTCTGGAAAACCCTGTTTAACCGACCCGGATTTTATAAAGTATAGTCCTCTTTTCCGGAAGGTCAGCGGCAATAAATACACTTTTGCCGATGGAAATCGTTGTACTTGAAAACAAAATACTACAATGCGATTTGTTTACCCGATTGGACTTTTCTGTCTTTTCTTAGGTGCCTGCCTGTGGCCTCATATCAGTCAGGCTACTCACGTGCGGGCGGGTGAGATTACCACCAAACGAATCTCCAATACTTCACTTACGTATCTGGTTACCTTTACGGCCTACTATGATGAGATAGGTGGCCGGGCTGCGTCAAATCAGGCCGATTCCTACACCTTTTGCTTTGGCGACGGCAGCACGCAGGAGGTAAAACGCAGCGGTCGAAAATTCATCAATGGAAATACATCGTCCGTCAACAGCTATACGGCAGTGCATATCTATCCTGGTCCGGGTGCTTATACGATTGGCATAACGGTTCAGAATCGCAACCAGGGGACCAATAATTTGCCCCCGCCGGGTTCGTCGCAAAACATCCCTTTTTACGTGTCGACGACGATTCTGATCAATCCGGCTCTGCTGACTAACTCCACGCCGGTGATGCTCAACCCACCCCTGGATTCGGGCCGCGTGGGTCAGAAGTTCTGCCACAACCCGGCCGCCTTCGATGCCGATGGCGATAGTCTGGCCTACCGACTTGGGGTACCCAAAACATCCACCACGCCCACCGGCTGCGTGGGGCGGGATATTCCGGTGTATCAGGACCCCACCCGCTTCAGCACCGCCAGCGAGGCCGGCGGTGCGCCCACCTTCTCGATCAATTCCCGCACCGGCGAGCTTTGCTGGGATGCCCCGGGTGAAGCCGGTCAGTACAACTTCGCGTTCATCATTGAGGAGTGGCGCAACGGGGTGCTCATCGGGGAGATCACCCGCGATATGCAAATTATCGTTGTGGATTCCAAGAACAAGCGGCCCCTGCTGGCCCCCATCCCCGACCTGTGCGTCGAAGCCGGCACACTCATCAACCAGCCCGTCTCGGCCACCGACCCCGACGGACAGGCCGTCGTCATCTCGGGCTTCGGGGGCGTCTTTAACGTCAGCCAGGACGGCACCCCCCTGCCCGCCGGTGAGCTCATCCAGCCCGCCTACGCCACCCTCACCCGGGGCGGCATCCCCCAGGCCCAGCCCGCCACGGCCAGCTTCAGCTGGCAGACTAACTGCAGCCAGATCCGGGTGGCCCCCTACGACGTGACCTTCAAGGTGAGCGACGTGCCGCCCCGGCTCACCCCGGCCCTGGTCTCCTTCCAGACCTTCCGCATCCAGATCGTGGGGCCCGCCATCCGCAACCTCACGGCCCGCCCCACGGCCACGGCCAGCGGGCGGGCGGTGCTGCTCAACTGGGATGCCTACAGCTGCGGCAACCCCGGCACCACCATCGTCATCTACCGCAAAGAAGGTTGTGAAAGCACGGTGATTCCGCCCTGCGTGACGGGCATCCCGCCGGGCTACACCCGCATTGCTGAGGTGCCGGCCACGGCCACCACCTACACCGACACGAGCAGCCTGCGCCGGGGTACCAGCTACGGCTACCGGCTGGTGGCCCAGTACCCCGACGTGAACGGGGGCTTCAACGGGGGCGTCAGCCGGGCCTCCAACCAGGCCTGCCTGGAGTTGCCCCTGCTGGCCCCGGTCATCACCCAGGTGACCGTCGACTCGACCAACAGTGTCCGGGGGCAGATCACCGTCCGCTGGACGCGGCCCCTGGGGCTGAACCCGGCCGATCTGGCGGGCCCCTACCAGTACCGGCTGCAGCGGGCCACCGGGCAGGGGGGGAAAACTTTACCCCCGTTGCCACCATCAACACCACCCTGAGCCCGACGGCTGCCGACACGGTTTACATTGACAAGGGCAGTTCTACCTCGGCCCTGAACACGACGGCCAATGCCTACACCTACCGCCTGGAGTTCTACTACACCAGCCCGGCGGGCCAGCTCACCCGGCTGGACGTGACGGATGCGGCCTCCTCGGTGCGGCTGTCAGCCGCACCGGCCAACCGGCGGGTGGTGCTCAGCTGGCAGGCTACGGTTCCCTGGAGCAACGACAACCAGACTCACGATGTGTTTCGTAGCCGGACGGGTCCGGGTGGGGTCTTCAACAAGATTGCCGAGGTGCGGGTGGGCAGCCAGCCCTACAGCTTCACCGACACGGGGCAGGACAGCTTCGTGGCCGACGGCAACACGAGCCTGGCCCTGTCAGCGGATAGTAGTTATTGCTACCGGGTGCTAACGCGGGGCGTGTACACCGACGCGCAGCTGGGCCGACTGGGGGTGCTGCGTAACTACAGCCAGATCATCTGCGCCACGCCCAGTGACACGACCCGTCCCTGCCCGCCTACGCTGCGGGTGGACAGTCTGAACTGCGCCAGCCTGAACTCCGAGAGTTTCTGCGACCAGACCAGCTTCACCAACAACCTGAACTGGCAGGCGGGCAGTGGCCCCAACTGCGACCCTAACATTGCCAGCTACAAGATCTACTACGCCCGCTACCAGAACGACACGCTGGGCGTGTTGAGCAGTGTGGCGGCACCGACGCTGAGTTACGCGCATACGCCGTTGAGCACGGTGGCAGGCTGCTACTACGTGACAGCGGTGAGCAGACGGGGTCTGGAGAGTGCGCCCAGCAACAAGGTGTGCGTGGATGCTTGTCCGAGCTTCATGTTGCCCAACGTGTTCACCCCCAACGGGGACGGCCGGAACGATTTGTTTGTGCCCTTGCGTTGTCCCCGGTTTGTGGAGCGGGTGAATTTTGTGGTTTACAACCGGTGGGGTGCCAAGGTCTACGAGACCACTGGGCCGAGTCTGGCCTGGGATGGTCGGAGTAGTGATGGGACGGAGTTGCCCAGCGGTTTGTACTACTATCAGGCGAGTGTGAATTATGCGCTGCTGGACCGCAATGCTCCACCGCAGATTATCAAGGGATGGGTTCAGATCCTCCGGGAAGGCGTAACCAGCCGGTAACCCAACGATTTCAACGGCAAAAGAGGGGCCGGTTCACGAACCGACCTTCTTTTGCCGTTAGATGACTTTCATTTTTACTTCATGTTGTGGTAAACCATCTGCACATCGTCGTCCTCCTCAATTCGCTCGATCAACTTCTCCACGTCGGCCACTTCTTCGTCCGATAATTCCTTGAAATCGTTGGGAATCCGCTCAAATTCGGCCTGTGCGATTTCATACCCTTTTTCTTCCAGAAACTTCTGAATGCTACCGAAGGCCGTGAATTCACCGTAGATAACGAACTGATTCATTTCATCATCGAATTCAATATCGTCCCCGCCAACGTCAATCAGTTCCAGTTCCAGTTCTTCCTGATCAATACCTTCGGCCGGAATCCGGAATACCGACTTCCGGTCGAACATAAAGTCCAGCATTCCCTGCGTCCCCAGACTACCACCCAATTTGTTGAGGTAACTGCGAACGTTGGCTACCGTACGGTTATGGTTGTCGGTAGCCGTTTCAATCACGAGTGCGATGCCATGCGGGGCATAGGCTTCGTACACGATTTCTTTGTAGTCCTCCTGGTCTTTTGAAGAGGCTTTTTTGATGGCCCGATCCACATTGTCTTTCGGCATATTGGCCGCTTTGGCGTTCTGGATAATGGCCCGAAGCCGCCCATTGGAGTCGGGTCAGGTCCACCACTTTTTACGGCCATGACAATGTCTTTACCGATTCGGGTAAAGGTCTTGGCCATTTGCCCCCACCGTTTCATTTTTCGGGCTTTCCGGTATTCAAATGCGCGTCCCATTGGTAAGAAAGTGAAGAATTAAGAGTGATGAGGTAAAGAATAGTGTGTGTGATGTAAGGCTTATTCTCGCGTTCATTACGCCTAATTCTTCACTAAATATATCAACATTTACCTGGCCCCGTATCAAGTCCTCGAACGTTTCGCGCTGACGAATCAGGTACGGTTTGCCTTCGTATACCAGCACTTCGGCTGGCCGGAAGCGGGCGTTATAATTCGATGCCATACTGAATCCGTAGGCACCGGCATTCTCGAACGAAAGTACATCCCCCGGCCTGCACGTCGGGCAGCGGCCGGTCGGTGGCGAAGGTATCCGTTTCGCAGATGTAGCCCACGACCGTTTAGGTTTTTTCCGCCCCATTCGTACGCGACCCCAATGGATTGGACATGTTTTTAATGTCGTGGTACGCATCATACATCATCGGTCGGATGAGGTGATTCAGGCCCGAATCGACCTGCTACGAAAGTCCGGGTTGGGTTTTCTTTCACCATGTTGACTTTCACCAGCAGATGACCGCTTTCGCTGACCAGGAATTTGCCCGGTTCAAACCAAATTCCAGTTCTCGGCCGTATTGCTGACAAAAATTCTGGAAAGCCGCCGATACCTTACGCCCAATTCGGCCACATCGGTAATGTGATCATCTTCTTTGTAAGCAACTTTAAAGCCACTGCCGAAGTCGATGAAAGTCAGTTTGGGTAATCGCTGGCGAGGTCGAACAGTACGTCGGCACCCTTCAGAAAGGCGTTGGCATTTTTGAAATCAGAACCGGTATGAATGTGCAATCCGGCAACCGGAATCCGATATTGCTCCACAAGGCAAGCATATCAGCCCGTGCAGAATCGAAATACCAAACTTGGAATCGCCGTGGCCGGTCGAAATTTTGATGTTTCCTCCTTCGGCTATGTTTGGATTGATCCGGAGGCAACCGGGTACCGGTCTCCGTAGGTCTGACCAATCTATTCGAGCAGGGGCAAACTATCGACATTCAGTTGCAGTCCCATTTCCATGGCTTCCGAATTTCACCAAGCGTTGCCGCTGGGCGTGAACATGATCTGCGCCGGTTCAAAACCCGCCAGTTGGCGATCCTCGCTTCGTTGACCGATACCGATCGACCTCAATGCCCTGCTGACGCATCAATTTCAGGATCGAGACATTCGTGAGTGCTTTGGCCGCATACTTTATCTTCAGGTTGACCCCGCTGAAGGAAGACCGGAGCGAGCCGATTTTTTCGATAATTTTGTCGGCGTCATACACGTACAGCGGCAGGCCGAACTCATCGGCAATAGCCAGTACACTGACACCCTGAATCTGATACGTCTGGTTATTTAGTTGCATAATTCATGAAACGAGCCGCAAAATTACGCCATCTTTCCCCTATGTACAAGATTCTCTGTTATCTACTGGCCCTTATGCTGTCGGTTACGTACGGGACCTCTGGTCAGGCGTCCCCAACTACCCCTGCCCGGTCGGCTAATTCCGTGGAGACAACTGCCATTAACAACTCAGCCAGCCCCGAATTTATCAATCGGAAAACAACTTTTACCGACCACCGGCTCGCCGACAAGGTGGAAACCGGCAAAAACCACGTGTACGACGCACGGGTAATGGACAGAACGGCGAGCCTGCCCTGCCCGAACCCGTATCAAATCCAACACCTGTAGCCGTAGCTGACCGCCCACCCGGATTTTTGTTCCGGCGCAGGAAGCTGAACGTACGGCAACGAACCTAAATCCGCTTAGCGGGTTAAAATTATAACGAGAAACCACTATGACCTTTCACCAATTTCCCGATTACGCAGCCCTGTCGCAGCACACGGCTGAACACATTGCCGCCCGTATCAATCAGAAACCCGATTCGTTGCTCTGCCTGGCATCGGGCGACACCCCCATCGGAACGTATCACCATTTGGTGGAACTGGCCAGGACGGGACGAGTGGACGTGAGCCAGTGTACGTTTGTCGGCCTGGACGAGTGGGTTGGTTTTGGACCGGAGGATGCGGGAAGTTGCTCTAATTATGTGTTTCGCGATCTGTTTACGCCGTTGCAGTTACGCCCTGACCAGATTCATGTTTTCGATGCCAAAGCAACTGACCTTGGGGCTGAGTGCGCCCGCATCGACGCGCTCATCGACGCGCACGGTGGCCTGGATTTGCTGCTGGTAGGTATGGGCATAAATGGCCACATTGCCCTGAACGAACCCGGCACCCCGTTTACATTGGGCTGTCATGTTGGCGACTGGCCGAGAGCACCATAACCGTTGGGCAGAAGTATTTCGAGCAGGAAACGGTTCTCGAACAGGGTATTACCCTGGGACTTCGCCACCTGACTGCCGCCCGCGAAGTGATTTTGCTCGTGAGTGGAGACAAAAAAGCCGCTACGCTACAGCAGGCGCTCAAAGGACCGGTTTCGGAAGATATGCCCGCCAGTATCCTGCAAACGCACCCCAATGGTCAGGTGTGGCTGGACGCTGCCGCCGGAAGTTTGCTGACGGGTTTTTGAGTTTTTGGCCGGGAGTTTGTTATTTGACCGTTTGATTCAACCTGACCTCTACAACCACTTGGCCATTCCACTCCCTGCTTCTCATCCGGCCATTTCCCGAAAGACCGAAATACTGGCGGGTATTTCCACCTTTCTGGCAACGATGTACATCATTGTTGTCAATCCGGCTATTCTGAGTCAGGCGGGTTTACCCTTTAGCGGGGTGCTCACGGCAACCGTTCTGCTTTCGTTTTTTTGCAGCCTGATGATGGGTCTGTACGCCCGCAACCCCATTGTGGTAGCGCCGGGGATGGGTATGAATGCGTTTTTTACGTTCACCGCCGTAAAGGGAATGGGTATCAGGCCTGAGATTGCACTGGGTGCCGTGTTCTGGGCGGGTATATTGTTTCTGCTGCTGTCGGTATTTAATATTCGGTCAGCCATTGTACGGGCTATTCCGCAGCCACTGCGCTACGCCGTTTCGGCGGGTATTGGGTTGTTTATCACCCTGATTGGTTTCGAGAATGCCAACTTCATTGTGGCCAACCCGGCCACGCTGGTTAGCATTGCCCGGCTAACTGACCCCATCATCCTGACGTTTGTATTCGGGCTGCTGCTGACGAGTGTGCTGGTAGTGCGCAACGTGCCGGGCGGCATCATCATTGGTATCGTGCTGACCACGCTGGCGGCCTGGCCCATGGGTCGTTTCTGGGGGGATGCCTCAGCGGTCAATTTCGGACAGAAAACACTGGTTAATTATCAGGGACTTTTCGCGCTACCCGACTTTTCGCTGCTGGGCAAGCTGGATTTATGGGGGTCGCTCTCGTGGTCTTTATGGCCGGTTATTTTTGCTTTTGCCTTCACCGATTTGTTCGATAGCCTGTCCACCTTTGTGGGAGTAGCCGAAGCGGGCGATTTACAGGATGAAGCACGGCAACCCACGTAACCTGAACCGTTCATTACTGACCGATGCCGTCGCTACCACTTTGGCGGGGGTATTGGGCACCAGCCCCGGCACGGCTTATATTGAGTCGGCGGTGGGCATTGCGCAGGGCGGGCGCACGGGGCTGACGGCCATCGTAGCGGGTTGCTGTTTCCTGCCGTTTCTGTTTTTGTCCCCGCTATTGTCCGTCATTCCTGCCATTGCCACGGCACCGGCCCTGGTGCTGGTGGGGGCATTTATGATGAAACCCGTTACCCGCATCAACTGGGGGCAACTGGATGACGCACTACCCGCTTTTCTGGCGTTGGTACTCATTCCATTCAGTTATTCCATCACGCAGGGATTGATCTGGGGGTTTTTGTCCTGGACGCTGATAAAAGTGGCCGTGGGTAAATCAGGCGAAGTGTCGGCAGGATTATGGATTGTCGACCTGTTTTGCCTGCTGGCACTGGTGAGTAGTGATTGAGGGGTGTATCAGTGTTCACCCCCCCCCTCTCTCGTAGGGAGGGGGGGGGTATTTCGGCAAGAATGTAATAGGATTAGGCTCTACTACACGCTCAGAAAATAGGATGAAAAAACGTTTTGCACTAACGCTTCTGTTCGCACTTTCGCTCACGTACTCGTTTACGTTTGCCCAGCGCTACAAACCCCGGCCCGATTACCGGGTTACTGGGTGCTTTTGGGGCGGAAGTAGCCCTGGTCAAAGAATCGCTGAAAAAGGCCAGAACGGTTTCGGTGGATGGGGTGCTGTTCACAACCGGGCGCATCGGGAAACAACGGGTGGTGGTGGCCGAAACGGGAATTGGTAAAGTCAATGCGGCCATGACAACGGCGTTGATGCTGGATCATTTCCGGCCCCGGCGGGTATTGTTTACCGGCATTGCCGGTGGCACAAATCCTGATTTGCAACCCGGCGATATTGTGATTGCCCAACGAACGGCGCACCATGATTACGGCTCCATCACCGATAAGAACACCCCCACCCGACAAACCCGTAATGCCATTACCAAACAGTTTAACCCCGCCTATTTCCCCGCCGACTCAATGCTGTTACTGTTGGCCGAGCGCGTGGTAAAAACGGTATCGCTTGAAGGTATTCCGCTGGAAATCGGGCGGAGTGTCCAACCGGCCGGTGAAGGTTATGACGGGTACTGTAGTGACGGGCGATGTTTTTGTAGCCTCTCCCGAAAAAGGGAAAGCAGCCTGCGGGCCGATTTTGGTGCCGATGCTACCGAAATGGAAGGGGCTGCCATTGCGCAGGTTTGTTATCAGCTTGAGGTACCCTGCCTGATTATTCGCAGCCTGAGCGACCGCGCCGATGCTGAAGCGCACATTGCCTACGACAAATTTTACCCAACGGCCGCCCGGAACTCCGCTAAGGTGGTCATCGCGCTGGTGAATGCTTTATAAACTCACTGGCGTGAGAAAAGACCCGTTACAAATACAGGGGAGCCATTCGCTGCCAGTCGCTGGCCTGATGGGCGCGGCCATCCCAGACGTACAGTTCATGCGCTATCTGCTTCGCCAGCAGCGTTTCATTCAGCACAAGGTTGCTGGATAAAAACGGGTCTTCTGTCCCGATGGTCATCACAATGTGCAGTCGGCGCACCTGGTTGAGCACGTCGCAGTCGCCCAGGTTCGGTAAAAAATGATTGGGGCTGTGGTAATAGATCTCTTCGTCGTAATAGTCATCGAACAGGCCGCGAAACTCGGCCACCGGCTCCGACAAACTGTAGCGACCGCTGAACGCCACTATTTTAGCGAACCATTGCGGATGCCGGAGCGCGATGTTCATGGCATGATAGGCCCCCAGGCTGCACCCGTGCGAAATCATGAACGGTTGTGGATTCTTCAGCCGGGAGAGCGTTAGCACTTCCTCCAAAATGTACTGCTCGTATTGGCTGTGCCGCCGGATGCGGTCGCAGGGGGAGATGTGGCGGTTGTAAATACTTTCCTGATCGATACTATCGACGCAGTACAACTGTAGCCAGCCATTCTCAAGTTTATCGACTAATGCCTCTACAAGCCCCAGGTCTTCGTACTCATGGAATCGGCCCCGGCGGGTAGGGAAAACCAGCACCCGCGCTCCGGCGTGGCCGAAAATAAGCAATTCCATGTCGCGGTTCAGATTTGGGCTAAACCACTTATGATATTCGCGGTGCATACCATTCCGATTAAGAAGTAGTGAAATTGCACGCTTTTAGGGTAACAAGGATGCCCTTTATATGAACAAATCGTTAAAGATGCGGGCCTGTTGCTGAAACGTCTGCGCCCATACCTGATACCCAGCCGGGCTTAGGTGTAACCCATCGTTTTCGAAGAACTCCCGCCGGGGGCTACCATGCTGGTCCAGCAACGGCGTTGTCATGTCAATGTACTGCCAGTCGGGTACTTCTCAATTTCGCGACCGATCAACGTGTTTGTGTGCTGAATTTTATGAGCAATTCCCAGCGAGCCAGACTGATTTTCACCGACAAAAAATAAAGCGGTACATCAGGGAGTAAAATACGCATTTTCCTGGCAAAGGCGCAAAAAAACAGGCATACCTCTTCGGGATGCCGCCCGTCGCCCAGGTCATTGTCCCCGGCGTAAAACACAATGGCTTTTGGTGTATTTGGTACCACCAAACGCTCAAAAAACCAGGCGCAGGCGGCCAGGGTAGAACCGCCAAAACCCAGATTCAGCGTGTCGAGGTGGGGGAAATCCTGGGCTAGTGTCGTCCATAACCGAATGGATGAACTGCCGTAAAAAACGATCTTTTCCGTTGCTGGTGTAAGGTCTTTTACCTTTTCTTCCAATAGCCGAATGTCGGCTTCATACCAAACCATACCTTATTGATTAATAGACTCACTGCCAATTCTATCCCTGTTTAAGGGGGATGCCAGAGGCAGCTTCACCAGCCTGCATCCATTTCCGGATAATGGTGGTAAGTGGTCGAAATTCAATTAAAAAACCATCATGTCCATACAAAGAATCAATTTCTTCGTACGTGGCATTGTGAATGTGACGGGCCAGAAACTGCTGCTCTGTGGGTGGAAACAGCAAGTCGGAGCGGATACCGACTACCAATGTCCGGGCCTTGATCTGGCCCAGCGCGTTAAGAATACTTCCCCGGTTGCGCCCTACGTTGTGCGAGTCCATGATTTTGGTGAGCAGCCAGTAGGTGAATGCGTTGAACCGCTCTCCTATCTTTTCGCCCTGGTAGCGCTGGTATCCGGCTGCTTTGTACCCGTCAAGTTGTTCATTGTTATCGAGTGCCTGTGTAAAGCCGTAGGTATCGTAATTGCGATAGGAAATCATGGCCATAGCCCGGGCCGCTTTCATGCCCGCCAATCCTGCATCATCACGGTTTTCAGCCCAGGTAGGGTCGGCTTCTATGGCCATGCGCTGCGATTCATTGAAGGCAATGCACCAGGGAGAAGCCATGGCGCTGGCGGCAATCAGGATCAGGTTATCGATGAGGCCGGGGTGCAGAATGGCCCACTCTACTGCCTGTTCGCCCCCCAGGGAGCCGCCAATGCAGGCGCGGATTTTTTCGATACCCAGCTCCTGCCGCAATAGGTCAAAAGCGTTGACAATATCCCGAATCGTAATGGTGGGGAACGCGTGATGATAGGTTTTTGCCGTTGCCGGATTAACGGACAACGGCCCCGTAGATCCGTAGCACGAGCCAAGCACGTTGGCGCAGATAATGAAATCCGTTTCTGGGTCAAAGTACTTGCCCGGTCCAACCATACCCCCCCACCAATCGTCCACGTTGGCATTGCCGGTCAGGGCGTGGCACACCCACACGACATTCGACCGGTTTGCATTGAGCGTGCCACGCGTCGTATAGGCCAGCCGGAAACCAGGCAGGCTCGCCCCCGATTCGAGCGGGAACGAATATTTGTAATCAAAATAAGTGAGGTCCAATCAACATCTAGTTTGAGGTTCATTGTTGGCGGTTCGTCATTCAACAACGAACCGCCAACAATGAACGGCTTAACTCAATACCGGCTCAGCAATTTGGGCAAAAGCCTGCTCGAAGTCCGCCTTAATATCATCAATGTGTTCAATACCGGTCGACACCCGCAGGGTGCCCATCTCAACGCCCGCGCTGGCCTGCTCCAACTCGCTCAGTTGCTGGTGCGTAGTAGCCGCGGGGTGAATAATCAGCGTTTTGGAGTCGCCCACGTTGGCTAGGTGGCTAACCATTTTGAGGCTGTTTACGAACTGGTCAGCCGCCTTGGCATCTCCTTTTACTTTGAAGGAGAAGACGCCCCCAAAACCCCGCTTGAGGTATTTCTTGGCCAGGTCGTGGTAATTGCTGCTTTCCAGGCCGGGGTAGTTGACCGACTCGACCTGCTCGTGCTGTTCGAGCCATTTGGCGAGTTCCAGCGCATTCTGTACCGTACGGTCAACCCGCAGGGAGAGCGTTTCCACACCCTGCAATAGCAGAAAGGAGTTGAAGGGACTAATGGCCGGGCCGTAATCACGCAGCCCCTCAACCCGGGCACGAATGATAAACTGGATGTTGCCAAACGGGCCACCAACGCCGAACACGTCGCTGAAAACCAGTCCATGATAGCCTTCCGATGGTTCGCTAAACTGCGGGAATTTGCCATTGCCCCAGTTGTAATTACCACTATCGACAATCACTCCACCAATGCTGGTGCCGTGCCCGCCAATCCATTTCGTGGCCGACTCGACTACCACAGCCGCCCCGTGCTCGATGGGCCGGAACAGATAGCCGCCCGCTCCGAACGTGTTATCCACAATGAGCGGCAAATCATGTTGTTTTGCTAACTCCGCAAAGGCATCAAAGTCCGGGATGTTGAAACCTGGATTTCCGATGGTTTCGAGGTAAATAGCTTTCGTTTTGCTGTCAATCAGTTTGGCAAACGATGCCGGCTTGTCGCCATCGGCAAAGCGGGCTTCGATACCCAGTCGTTTAAATGAAACTTTAAACTGATTGTAGGTACCGCCGTACAAAAAGGACGTGGTTACAAAGTTATCGCCCGCATTCAGGATATTACTCATGGCAATGAACTGAGCCGCCTGACCCGATGCCACTGCCAGTGCGGCCACCCCACCTTCCAGCGCAGCTATCCGTTTCTCGAACACATCGGACGTGGGGTTCATGATGCGGGTGTAGATGTTGCCGAAAGCTTTCAGGGCAAACAAATCGGCGCCATGGGCCGAGTCGTTGAAAACAAATGAGGTAGTCTGATAGATGGGTACCGCCCGTGAGTTGGTCGTCGGGTCAACTTCCTGACCGGCGTGCAGTTGGAGGGTATCGAAATGTAGTTGTGACATGATTATAGGGGTTGGTTACGAGTTAGCAGCATTCCATGAGTCGACAGCAGCCTTTCAAGTTCGGCAAATGACTCCTGATATTCCCAGTAAAATAACGTCCCTGCGGTCCGGTTACCAGTATATACTGTTCACTAATTGACTGGATTCGCTCTATTGCTACCAGTTTTACCATTGGCCCGTCGACCGTAACGGTTTCGGCAATTTCGCGGTTATCGGTATCGTAGCCGTGAACAATCTGGTAGTTGCCAGTAGTGATTCGAATAAATTTCATGGATTAAACAGGGGATATTCTGCTCAGTAGCTGTATAAACAGGACCAGTACGCACGATAAACCCTCCCGGTTTTCGTGGGCAATTTATTGAGGAGAGTTAGTAAGCCCCAGGGGGCATACATGACAGCATGTAGTGCATAGTAGTTTCGATTTATAGTCCCTAAAATAGCTTTAGGCAGGAGTTAGCACCTTGCCATGTGGTAGGTTGCCAGCGGTTTGCAGAGCCTGATCTCTCCCCGCTTCTGTATAAATCAACGCGCGCCGGTACAGTTGGAAATAGCGCGAAGCAATTGACTTGATAACGCAAGTATACGAGTCAGACGGCGAGAATCCAAACGGGACCGGCCCAAACGCATGAATGGGTGAGCAAATGCTACGGCTGGGAACAGGTCTTTGCTGCGTTTTTAAATCGTTTTTCCGATTTTGCCGTTATGTCTATAGCCTCACATTGCTGCCACTATTTATGCATTACCACCTGTCTGCCGACTCTAATTTACCCCATTCCATTGCTGTTGAAGCCCATTTATCCAATATTACTACGCCGGAGGTCGATCTGCAGCTACCCGCCTGGCGACCCGGCCGGTATGAGTTGCAGAACTTTGCCAAAAATATTCAGCGGTTCGAGATCGTAGACGGAGCGGGAAATCCCCTGCCGTTTCGCAAAGTCACCAAGGACCGCTGGCGGATACAAATGAATGGGGAAACGGAAATGATTGCCCGGTATAATTACCACGCGCTGTTATCTACCCCCTACCAACTCAATGCGGGTAGTAGCTTCGTGAGTGATACGCTCCTGTACGTGAATCCCGTTAATCTTTGCCTCTACGCCGAAGGGCGTATCGATGAGCCCTGTACGCTGGAAGTGGCTATTCCCAACGGCTGGACGATTGCCTGTGGCCTGGAACAAACGGGGGTCAATACCATGCAGGCAACTGACTTTTACGAATTGGTCGACTGTCCGCTTGTGGCGGCACCCGTGCTGCAGCATATTCAGTACGACGTGGGGGATATTCCCTTTCACGTTTGGATTCAGGGGGGACGACGAACTGACGGGAACCCTACCTTCGATGCGGAGCGGATACAGCGGGATTTTAGCCAGTTCTCAGAAACGCAGCTGGCCCTATTCGGCGAATTCCCCGAAGCGAGCTACCATTTCCTGACCCTTATTTTGCCCGTTCCCTATTACCATGGGGTGGAACACCGCAATCAGTACGGTACTCGTGCTGGGGCCAAACGATGAGGGCGAAGGCCTGTATCAGGATTTGCTGGGCGTAGCCTCGCACGAGCTATTCCACGCCTGGAACATCATCCGTATCCGCCCGGCTGAACTGCTTCCGTACGATTTCACGCGGGAAAATTACTTCACTACCTGTTTTGTGGCCGAGGGCGTAACAACCTACTATGGTGATTTGATGCTTCGGCAGTCGGGCATTTTCTCGGACGAGGAGTACCTGAAAGAATTGCAGGTGCTTTTCAAGCGACATTTCGAGAACAGTGGGCTTGCCTTTCAGTCATTGACCGAATCGTCGTGGGATTTGTGGCTCGACGGTTACGAGAAAGGAGTCCCCGACCGCAAAGTGTCTGTTTACCACAAAGGAGCCATTGCCGCGCTGATTCTTGATTTACACATTCGCCGGTCAACGAACCATGCCCGCTCGCTGGACCAGGTTATGCAGCGGATGTGGCAGCAATTCGGTAAGCCTTTTATCGGCTACACCCTGGACGATTACCGGGCGGTAACCGAATCGGTAGCGGGCGAGTCGCTGGCCTGGTATTACGACCTATGCATTTTCGGTAATCAGCCACTCCAAACAACACTCAACGAGTATCTGGCCTGGGTGGGTTTGCAGGTCGTTCAGGAAGAACCTACTGCCGAACAACCCGGCGGTATCCGACTCCTGGAACTGGACGACGCCGGGACCAATGGCCTGCTGAGCCGACAACACCGGATGCGGTGGTTTGGAAGCCCGCTTACCGAGCCAACTCACGAAGGACTGGCAGAACTGGTACCAGAGCAAAAACCGGGAAAGAATGTAGTGGCCAAGTAAACACTGCGTACGATACCAAGCCGCGCTTAGTAGTCTGGTAGGTAATTCTGCTTTAATTTGTTTCCCCTTGTTAATCTAACTTCATGGTAAAACAGCTTTGTCTGCTCTTTCTGCTTCCCAGCCTGCTGCTGGCTCAGCCCAAACCCGAAAAGCCGTGGATGCTGGGGCCTTTTCAGAAAGAGAACGCGTACAACCCCATTCTGAAGGCTAAATCGGGCACAACATTCTTCTGCCCCGTGCGTAAAGAAACTGTTCATTGGGAAGAAAAAGACGTGTATAATCCGGCGGCCGTAGTGCGTAATAACAAAGTGTACATGATTTACCGGGCCGAAGACACGGTTAAGAGCGTAGGCGGAACGTCGCGTCTGGGGCTGGCCGTTAGTACGGATGGCATTCACTTCAAGCGCATGCCCAAGCCCGTCTTTTACCCGGACAATGACCCCATGAAAATCTACGAGTGGGAGGGGGGCTGCGAAGACCCACGCGTAGTAGAAAGCCCCAATGGGGTGTATGTGCTGACGTATACGGCCTACGACGGCGACAAAGCCAGGCTATGCGTAGCGACTTCGCGCAACCTCACTGACTGGCAAAAACAGGGGCTGGCTTTTGCCGATGACCGCAATAGCTGGTCGAAGTCGGGGGCCATTGTGTGCAAACGAATCGGCAGCCGACTGGTAGCCCAGAAAATAAAAGGTAAATACTGGATGTACTGGGGTGATCAGCCCCAGCTTCGGTTGGCAACATCCGATGATCTGTTGCACTGGACACCCCTCGAAACCAGCACCGGTCAGCCCCTTGTAGCGGCTGAGTCTAGGACAGGAAAGTACGACTCCCGACTGCTTGAACCCGGGCCGTTTGCGATGCTCACCAGTAAGGGTATTCTGTTGATTTACAACGGGATGAACGCCGATCAGAACGGGGACGATAAACTACCCAAAGGCGCTTATACGGGTGGGCAGCTACTGTTCGATGCCAACGATCCAACCAAACTCATTGATCGTTCTGAGACCTACTTCATCAAACCCGACCAGCCGTACGAGATGGAAGGGCAGGTTAATCAGGTCGTTTTTCTGGAAGGTATGGTACCGTTCAAAGGGCGCTGGTTTCTATACTACGGTACCGCCGACTCGAAAATTGGTGTAGCCGTGGCGAATCAGTAACGCGTATAACTCCCTGTTTCAGAACGCAGTCCTGCTACTATCCAACCAGTAACCTATGTCTTTCGAGGAGTATGTCAAACATGATGCTACGGCCTTAGCCAAACTCGTAGCGACCGGAGCCGTTTCGCCCGCAGAACTGCTCGAAACGGCTATTGCCCGCGCCGAAGCCGTTAATCCAGCGCTAAACGCCATCGTTACGCCCCTGTACGACAAAGGTCGGGCTATGGCCAATGTGCCGGCAAAAGGCCCCTTTTCGGGTGTACCATTTCTGCTGAAAGACCTGGAAATGGAATGGGCCGGAACGCCCATGAGATCCGGTAGTGCAGGGTACCGGCAGTACGTTTCCACCAGCGATAGCGAAGTAGTTAAAAGGCTGAAGAGGGCTGGTTTGGTATTCTTTGGCAAGACTAACACGCCCGAATTTGGTTTGACGCCCTATACGGAATCGACGCTCTACGGACCGGCCCGTAATCCGTGGAAACCGACCCACTCGCCGGGAGGGTCCAGTGGTGGGTCGGCCGTAGCCGTAGCGGCTGGTATTGTACCCGCAGCGACGGCCAGCGACGGGGGCGGTTCTATCCGGATTCCGGCTTCCTGCTGTGGCCTGTTCGGTCTAAAACCATCGCGGGGGCGCGTTACCCTGGGCCCCCGTTTTGGTGAATTATGGAACGGTGCCGTAGCGGGCCATGCCCTTACGCGGACTGTGCGCGACAGTGCGGGCTTACTGGACGTCGTGGCGGGTGGCCCGACGTACCGGCCGCTGGCGGGGGAACCCTACGGTATTGCCCCACCCGAACGGCCATTCCGGGAGGAAGCAGGCCGGGAACCGGGTAAACTGCGCATCGCCTTTTCGACCCAGTCGCTCATGCCGTCGCAGGTTACGGACCCGGAATGCGTTAACGCTGTACGGGAAACGGCCCAACTACTCGAACGCCTGGGACATACCGTTGAGGAAGTGCCGTTACCCTACGAAAAGACCATTGTAACGGAGGCTTTCTTCTTGACTGTACTCAGCGAAACGGCGGCTGTACTGCGCGAACTGGGCAACTACCTGGGGAGACCCGTTCGGCGCACCGATGTGGAACTGAATACCTGGGCGCAGGCCCGGCTGGCCGAAGGCTTCTCGGCGGCTGATGCGGCTTACCAGCAACGTCGCTGGAACACGCTGAACCGAAGTATGGGGAAACTTCACGAAACG
The DNA here is from genome assembly GCA_963782245.1 of uncultured Cytophagales bacterium. Taxonomy (GTDB): domain Bacteria; phylum Bacteroidota; class Bacteroidia; order Cytophagales; family Spirosomataceae; genus Spirosoma. The sequence goes on along the minus strand of CAWAJC010000029.1, from coordinate 91,260 downwards.
TACGACCTGTTTTTAACGCCAACGTTGCCGCGCCCACCTATTGAAATCGGCACGTTTCAAAATAAATCTTCCGAACGCCGGTTGCTCAAACTGGTGGATTCTTTGGGAGGCTTGAAATACCTGAATGGCAGCAAAACGGTAGAGGCCCTGGCCGAACGATCACTGGCCTATATTTCATTCACCGTTATTACCAACATGACGGGCCAGCCGTCCATGTCGGTGCCCCTGCACTGGTCGGTGGATGGGCTACCCATTGGGGTCATGTTCGCGGCTAAACTCGGCGATGAAGCTACGCTGTTCCGGCTGGCTGGTCAGCTGGAACAGGAGAAACCCTGGTTTGGAAAACGACCGGTTCTTTAATCATTGGTAGGTTGGGCTAACCCGGCGGCTGATTGATTTATATCAAATCGGTATAGAGTTAACCATTTTTTGTAGTGCTCAACTACAGGGGCTGCTGAAACCCTCCCGTAACATCATTTCGGGAGAAAGCAGGATCAATCAAGTAGTCACGCACATCTAAATTGACGTATATTTTGTCATTTCGGGGGACGAGGAACCTCAATTAACCTGATGCTAGAGATTCCTCGTCCCCCGAAATGACGAAAACCTCTTTCACGAATAGTATAAACTGATTCTGCGTGATTATTCATTATCCATCATTGATAACGAAGCCGTCTGCCTGATTAAGATGCAGGTACTTTATCGGGAAGAGCCAAATGAAGAGCAGGCGTAGTTAGTAGTACGGATTTATTCGCTGTAATCCAGGTCTTTCCCGAATGTCTCTTCGATTGTTATCAGCGACCAGAAGCCAATACCAAAGCAGACAAGGGCCACGATAGCTCCCGCTTCAATGACCCCCATCGATTGTTTCATCACCTGAAAAGCAGGGATGGTAAGTAGCGTTGTAGCCCGAACATTGTTGGCAACGGATGTAGTGGCCGTAGCCCGTAGATTTGTGCCGAAACTCTCGGCTGTTATGGTCAGAAACATGGCAATGTAGCCGATACCGAAACCCAGGGCCACACAAACGGCGTAGAAGGCACTAGCTGAGCTGATAGCACCAAATAAATAAATGACAACAAAGAAGAAGGTCAGTCCCATCATGAGACCGATGGCTTTCCGGCGCGAGCGAAGCCACTGACTCAGAAAGCCACTGAACAAATCTCCCGTAACGGTGCCGATATACGTAAACATGACGCAACGCCCCGGTTGTATGGCCTCCTCAATGCCCAATGCTTTGCCAAACTCATTCCCAAAGGTGGCCAGGATGCCAATAACCAGATAGGTGGGAACGGCAATACCCATGCAGCGCAGATAGCGTAAGGTAACGGCCCGGTTGCGGAATAAAGCCCAGAAATTTCCCCGTACTACCCCCGTTTGCTGTACCCGCTGGAACATACCGGATTCCAGGATACTCACCCGCAGAACCAGCAACCCCAGGCCCAGGCCTCCGCCGATAAAATACGTAGTTCGCCAGTTGAAAAGAGAAACCGTAAAATAGGCTACTACGGCACCCAGCAACCCCACACTCGCTACGAATGAAGACCCGATATCCGCGCAAACGGGGTGGCAAAATTTCGCTCACGAGGGTAATACCCGCTCCCAGCTCTCCCGCCAGACCCACGCCAGCCACTAACCGTAAGAGGGCATATAGTTGCGGATCCTGGACAAAACCACAGGCTATATTGGCCAGAGAATACGTAATGATACTTCCGAACAGGACAGATAACCGCCCGCGTTTATCGCCCAGAATCCCCCACAATATTCCTCCTGCCAGTAGGCCTGCCTGCTGGTAGTTCAGAATACGTCCGCCAACGAGCGAAACGTCCGCTTCGGATAGCCCCAGATCCTGCAGGCTTGGTACCCGCACAATGTTGAATAACAGCAGGTCATATACATCAACGAAATAACCCAGAGCCGCTACAATAACCGGCAAGGTAAAGAGAGGGCGGATATTCGTGCTCATTCAATCAATTGTCATTCGTAGTCATTTGATGGTCATTAATCGTCATTTGTTGTTGCTACCAGTAAAACGACCAGAAATAACCATCAAATGACGATTGAATGACCATCAAATTTTACCAAAACCGGATATATAGCATGGACACCAGCATGATAATAATGACTATCATGGCCAGGTTGGTGGGTGTCAGTTTAAACATCGATGCGTCGATGGCCAGTCCCTTGGGGTTTATTTTTGGCCCGGCCAGACTAACGAGTACCATCAGGGCAACGGTCAGGAAGAAGGCCCAGCCCATCGCAATCAGGAACGGTATCTCATAAACGCCCTCACTGTTCAGGAAGGCAGTATACATCAGCGTTTCGGGACCGAACAGGCTGGGGGCAAAGTTGTTGAACAGTACCGCAAAGCCAAAGCCCCCCAGAATACCCACAATAGCCGCCATACCGGTAGTCCGTTTCCAGAAGAAACCCAGCAGGAACACCGCAAAAATACCGGGGCTGATGTAGCCGGTATATTTTTGAATGAACGTAAAACCGCCTTCACCACCAATGCCCAGGGCATCATCCCAGGCCAGCGCAACGGATAAGGCTACTGCCACCAGAATGGTGGCGCGTCCAATCCAGAGCGAACGCGATTCGCTGGCCGTTTTATTGATGTATTTCTGGTAAATATCAAGCGTAAAAATGGTTGAAATCGAGTTGGCCTTTACCCGCCAGCGAGGCCACAATAGCGGCCGTTAAGGCAGCAACCGACAGACCTTTCAGACCGGTTGGCAAAAACGTCAGCACCGCCGAGTAAGCGTTGTCGCCCGATACGACACCGTTGCGGAGCATTTCACCCTGCAAACCACCGTTTTTGTGGATCACGTAAGCGGCAATACCGGGCAGCATCACAATGATCGGCATGAAGATTTTCAGGATAGCCGCAAAAAGAATACCCGTACGGGCGGTCGTCAGGTTGGCGCCCAGCGCACGCTGCGTAATGTACTGATTACAGCCCCAGTAGTTGAGGTTGACAACCCACATACCGCCGAGGTACATAGCAATGCCCGGCAGCGTCAGGTACCGCTTGATGTCGGCCTGGGGTGCACCGGCATCGGGTTTTTCGAAAATCATGTGGAAGTGGTCATCCGCATCCTTAATCATGGCTCCCAGCCCCGACACGATGCCACCGTCCAGCCCCATCGTCAGGCTCACCTGCTGCAGGGCCAGATAGGTAGTAACCAGACCGCCAATGATCAGGACCAATACCTGAATAACATCGGTATAGCCAATCACATTCATGCCGCCCAGCGTAATGAAAATGGCGAACACACTCAGGCACAGAATAACGATGTGAAAACTATCACCCCCTATAAGACTGCTGATAGCCAGAGCACCCAGAAATAAAATGGAAGTCAGGTTGACGAACACGTACAGAAACAGCCAGAAAACGGCCATAATCAAACTCACCGTTTCATTGTAGCGCGTACTCAGGAACTGGGGCATGGTATAGATCTTATTCTTAAGGTAGATCGGGATAAACCACACCGCCACGATAATCAGGGAGATAGCCGCCAGCCACTCGTACACCGCAATGGCAACCCCAAAGCGGTAGCCATCGCCCGACATGCCGATGAACTGCTCAGCCGAGATGTTGGAAGCGATGAGGGAAGCGCCAATGGCCCACCAGGTTAGTGACCCTTCGGCCAGAAAGAAATCCTTAGTGTCTTGTTTTGTCTTCTGATTTCGCCGGTAAATCCAGTATCCGTACGAAGAAACACCGATAAAGTAGAGGAAGAAAATAACGTAATCGGTCAGGGCAAGTTGGTTCATCAGAACAGTCCGGTAATTGTGTGTTTAATTCAGCCTGTAAAAAAGCAATTATTTCTCTAAATAGGCTTACTGTTGAGCAAAATCATTGAAAGTTTAATCAATTCTCAACCATCAATCGGCAAAAATTGTCGATTTGACATTTATAATTGAAAGCTGGACCGCGCAGGCAATCCCGTCCTGTACCTGATTACTGGATCTACCCGTTATTTTTTCCGGATCTGTTCCGCCTTCTTTTCCGACGGAATGACTGCAACTTTTTCTTCCCGTTCAATCTGATCGAGGTACACTGCGTATTCAGCCGGTTCAATACGGATGCCAAAATGATTGGCGTATGCCTGCGTAAACTCCGCCCCGAAATACAGTATAATGGCCGTGTAATAAATCCAGGTCAGAATAACGGTAAGGGACCCAGCCGCGCCGTAAGTCGATTGCGTGCCAGCCGTCTCAATATACAAGCCAATCAAATACTGCCCCAGCATGAAGAGCAAGGCCGTAAAAACGGCACCCAGCCGGACATCCTTCCAGGCAATTTTGGCGTCGGGAAGCACTTTGAAAATAGTGCCGAACAGCAGGGTTATAACAGCTGTGCTAATCAGGAAATTAATTCCGCTGATGATGTACACACCCAGATCGGGCAACAGGTCGGTAAGGTGGCTTTTCAACACCAGCAGGAATCCGTTAACCAACAGCGATACCATCAACAGAAAACCCAGACTAACCACCAGCGAAGAGGACAACAGCCGGTCTTTGATTAGTTTTAGCCAACCCCGTTTGGGTTTGGCTTTGACGCGCCAAATGATGTTGACCGACTCCTGAATTTCGACGAAGATACTTGTTGCCCCAATGAGTAGCGTGATGATGCCGATGGCCAGGGCGGTGTTCGTTTTACCAGACAAACCAACGTTTTTAATCATATTCTGAACCTGATCTGCCGCTTCGTTGCCTACCAACCCGTTGATTTGAGAAAATATTTGCCCCCGTATCGCTTCCTCACCAAAAAAAATACTGCTCAGTGAGATGATCAGTACTAACAGGGGCGCCAGCGAAAAAACAGTATAGTAGGCCAGGGCGGCACTAAGTTTCAGGCAACGATCGTCCAGAAAACCATTAAATGAATCACGAAGGACGATCCAGGCATTACTAAAAAAACGTTTGATCGTTTTTGTATCCATAATTCGTGTGAGAATAGAGCGCGTTGCAGTGCACGTCAATAAGTTAACTAAGTAACCGAAATGAGGTTGAGTTGTTGTTGACTGGCGTATTGGCCACGCGAAGTCAAGAGTAAGAGTAGACACCGGACCTCCAGTGGCCGAAGACACAAGTTGTTTTATCAGTAAAGAAAAGAAATTGTCGGCTTCTGTAGCGAAGGAATACAATGCCGTATGATGAACTATAATTACCTCCTGTTTGCGGTCCTTGTTGGACTGACGTTGACAATCAACAGCACGTTTGGCCAGTCGGACAAAACGGGTTCAGTTCAGAAAGAGTGGATTTACGAGCAGGCTCCATTTCCGGAGTGCCATGCCTCCACTATAGCCGAAACACCACAGGGCTTAGTGACGGCCTGGTTTGGAGGCACCCGCGAGCGCCATCCCGACGTAGGTATATGGACAAGCAGAAAGACCGCATCCAACTGGACTCCGCCCGTTGAGGTTGCCACGGGTGTGCAACCCGACGGAAAGCGGCTGCCCTGCTGGAATCCGGTTCTATTTCAAATACCCAATGGCGATCTGCTTCTATTCTATAAAGTTGGCCCCAGCCCATCAACCTGGTGGGGGATGCTGAAACGGTCGGCAGATGCGGGAAAGACCTGGTCGGAGGCCGAACGCCTGCCCGACGGCATTGCGGGACCCATCAAAAACAAGCCGGTTCTGCTGGAATCGGGCGTGTTGCTGTGCCCAACCAGCTCCGAAGATCATAATTGGCGGGTGCATTTTGAAATGACCAGCGACTGGGGGAAAACCTGGACGAAAACGCCAGCCATCAACGATGGCGTAGAGGATGGTGCCATTCAGCCCAGCGTTCTGTTCCACCCGGACGGGAAATTACAGGCCCTATGCCGCAGTCAGAGAAGCGGGTTTATTCTGGAAACCTGGTCGAATGATCAGGGCAAAACCTGGTCACCCCTACAAAAAACAGCCCTGCCCAATCCCAACTCCGGTACGGATGCCGTAACCCTGAAAGATGGTCGGCAGGTGCTGGTGTACAACCCAACCTCGCCGGTCAGGGGAAAATCAGGACCACGAACCCCGCTGGACGTTGCTATCTCCAACGATGGAAAAAACTGGAAAACGCTGGCCGTGCTCGAAAACGAACCGGGTGAGTACTCCTATCCGGCCGTGATTCAAACCAGCGACGGCCAGGTTCATATTACCTATACCTGGAAACGTAACCGCATCCGACACGTTGTGCTTGACCCGACGTTATGACAACAAACCAGCAACTTTACGGACGAGATACACCCCTCCCGGTTTATACTGAACTGAAAGCTGGCCCGTTGACGATTGGGTATGAAGACGGTTCGTTCCGGTACTTCCGCCGGGGGAGTGATGAAATTTTGCGGATGATTTACGTGTCGGTGCGGGACGAAAACTGGGGTACCCTGGTTCCCATCCGTACCAACGAAGAAGTAACTACCGGAACGGATCATTTCCGGGTTAGCTACGACTGTCATTACGAGCGGGATTCTACCATATTATTTGCCTGGAATGTAACCGCCGAAGGAAACCCCGATGGATCGTTCCGTATGACGATTGATGGGCTGACTCATCAGACATTCCTTCGTAACAGGGCGGGTTTTTGCATCCTGCATCCCATTGAGGGCACGGCCGGGCAACCCTGCCAACTTCTTCACCCCGACGGGCGGTGGGAAACGACCCAATTTCCAAAACGCATCAGCCCCGAAAATCCTTTTAAACAGCTAGCCGGTATGCGCTGGCAACAGGCCGACGGGGCCTGGTTCCGGCTTGATCTGACCGGCGACCTGTTTGAAACGGAAGACCAGCGCAACTGGACGGATGCATCGTTTAAAACATTCTGTACGCCCTTATCCCTACCCGTACCGGTTCAACTTCAAGCCGGCGACCGGGTACGTCAGCAAGTTGAGTTTCGGCCCGAACAACCACTGCCGGTTTCGCTGGAGCCGGAAACGCGGGCGATAACCGTCCGGGTGTTTGATCGGGAGAGGACCCCATTACCTGCCATTGGCGTTGGAGCCTCTACTGACGTTCGGACACTAACTGAATCTGTTCAGAATACGCTGTTATCGTGCCATTTCGCTCATTATCGAGTGGACATACTGCCGGCCCTGGCTAATTGGGAAACGGAATTTCTGGAAGAGGCTGGTAAAGCCCTTGCCTGCCGGATACCCATACTTGCTGCCCTGCATTTGACGGATAATCATACTGCCGAATTGAGCGACTTTCTGTCGGTTGCGCAACAGCATACGATAGCACTGGCTGAAATAGTGCTGTTTTCGGTCAATGAACCAGTCACTGCGGAGGCCGTACTTGCCACGGCTCCCGACAGGCTGCGAAAAGCGTTGCCACAAACGCGCATCGGCGCGGGGACTAACTACAATTTTACGGAACTGAACCGCAACCGGCTGGCAACCGATACGATCGATTTTATTAGCTACAGTGTTCACCCCCAGGTGCATGCCTTCGATAACCGATCCATGGTGGAGACGCTCGATACCCAGGGCGATACCGTACAAACGGCTGGCACCTTCGTCGGTTCCGTACCCATTTACGTATCGCCCGTAACCCTCCGGCAGCGGGTCAATCCCTACGCGCACGACCCGAAAGATCGTGAACAGACCAACAACCAGAAAGCCGACCCCCGGCAACCCTCACTCTGGGCCGCTGGCTGGACGCTGGGGAGCATAAAGTACCTGGCCGAAGCGGGGGCAAAGGCAATAACCTATTTTCAGACGGCTGGCCAGCAGGGAATAATGGCAGCGGATGGGCAACAATATCCCGCTGGATTATTGCTGGCGGCAGTCCAGAATGTTAGGGGAGGGGAGATTATCCGCACCGAAACCAGTCAGCCCCTGGCCTGCAGCACGTTGTTGCTGACTGATAATACCCATCGGTGCTGGCTGATAGCTAACCATACCAATCAGGCCATTACGGTTCAATTACCCGAATCCGTGCGGAGCGGATACCGGATAACGCTCGTACCCGCGCAGCGAATGGAACTCGATCTGGCCAACGCCAGTCGCCTTACCCTGGAGCCTTTTGGCACGTGGGTGCTTGCTTGTTAAGATAAGCGCACAAAGTAGCTTCGATCCTGTGCGTTGAAACCCTAACGAACTGGTTGCCCATCGTTTCGGTTAGCATCATTACCCGAATGCTACCTTTTGCTGCCGGGACTGGTTCGGGTGCCATGCTTCATCCGGAAAACAAGCATACCTGATTCTTCATGCGTCATTCGTTTTCGTTCCGTCTATTCTGGCGGATTCCCGTTGTCCTGCTCACCCTAACCGTTGTTTTGTTTTCTATGAGCGGTTACGCCATTTCTTTTACCAGTCACCGCACCCGAGATGTGCCTTATATTGCGGCAACGGAACCTGATTTCAAGCCTGAACGGCATATACTGGACGTTTATACACCCAACAAAAAATCGGCGATGGCCCGGCCCGTCGTAGTCTTTATTCACGGAGGAAGCTGGGATAGTGGAAATAAAAATATCTACTGGTTCATTGGCCGACGACTGGCCAAACAGGGTGTGGTAGCCGTTGTTATTAACTACCGGCTGGCCCCGGCGGTAGAAGTCCCTGCGATGGCCAATGACTGCGCCCGGGCGGTGCAATGGGCCAGGCAGCACATTGGTGAGTATGGGGGCGACCCCAACCGGATTTTCGTGATGGGGCACTCAGCGGGAGCTGGGTTCGCTGCTCTGCTAGCCACCGACGACGAATTATTTGCCAAAATTGGTGCAGACAGGAATCCCGTGAAAGGAGCCATCCTCGATGATCCTGCCGGCCTGGACATGTTCGATTACCTGACCAAAATGCAGTACCCCGGCGACGAACGCTACCTGGTTCCGTACGGGAAGAATCCTGCCGTCTGGCGGGACGTATCGCCGATGTACCACGTAAGGGTCGGTTGTCCGCCCATGCTACTGTATGTGGGTGGCAAAACGTATCCCAGTATTACCAGCAGTTCCGCGCGGTTTGAAAAGAAATTGCAGGAAGCGGGGGTGAACAATGAACTGACAACCTTACCCGGCAAGAAACACATTGCGATGGTGACCCAGTTATTCTGGAAAAACAACATCATCTACCGCGACCTGCTGAAATTCGTGGGGATAAAGTAGGCGATAGGCAATTTTCAGAACGTGTTGGTTAGAGAATCATCAGAGAAATCCTCCTTTGCGTAATCGGTAACGAACGAGTTTTTACTGGAAATAGACTAGCAACTCGTTTACCCACTTTTAGAAGAAGAAACCTCGTGTATTAATCTTTTCGATACGTTTGCTATCTAAGAATTAAACGTAGTAAACTGCTAATGAAACAATACATAGGGCGGCTGATATCGACAGGACTGTTTCTTTTGATTACCGGAATCGGTGTGCTGGCTCAGCCGGCGAAAGGCTACAGCCTGGGCGATGCTGTTGCCGATTTTCAGTTGAAAAATGTGGACGGACGGTTAATTTCGCTGGGCAACTACCGCGACAGAAAAGGGTTGATTGTAGTTTTTACGAGTAATCATTGCCCGTTCTCAAAAGCATACGAAGAGCGGCTCATGGCGCTGGATCGGAAATTTGCCGGGCAGGGGTATCCGGTACTGGCAGTAATGGCCAATGACCCGGAGGCCTACAGAGAAGATTCATTCGAAAATATGAAAACCCGGGCTCAAAGCGCAGATTACCCCTATCCCTACGCGATGGACGAAGCGCAGTCTATGGCCCGCGCTTTTGGGGCTACCCGACTGCCGGAAGTATACATCCTCAAACAGAACGCCGGTCAGTTTATTCTCGAATATAAAGGAGCGGTTGACGATAATCCGCAGGATGCAGGCAGCGTACAACGTCGGTATGTCGATGAGGCCGTGAGTAATTTATTGACAGACAGACCCGTACAATCACCCATTACCAAACCAATTGGGTGCGGCATCAAATGGAAGTGAATGAATACTCCTGGCTAGTGTAATAAATACGTATATGATTATGTTGTACTTGTATTATATAGTAACTTTGTTGCGTTGCGCTGGACCGGTTATCAGGACAATCTTGCATCCATGTTGATCGGCCGGGCTGAAACGAACTGAACGGCTAAAATAGCCGTGTGGTAGAAGAAGCAATGCTTTATCTTGACTGATTCGGCTACAGCCACAGGTGCTTTTATATGCAATCAGACTCAGAACGTATTATTGATTTGTATCAACGGCATGCCCTGATCTGGAACACGGAGCGCAATCGCAGTTTAGTTGAGAAAACGTGGCTTGATCGTTTTCTGGCTATTATGTCGACCGAGGCCTCTGTCCTTGATTTGGGATGTGGTATGGGAGAGCCAATAGCCAGCTATCTTCTCGAACAGGATTGTGCCATCACCGGCGTGGATACGTCGCATACGTTTATTGAGTTTTGTCAGAACCGTTTTCCTCAGCAGGAATGGATAGTAGCAGATATGCGTACAATAGCTCTTGAGAAACGCTTTCAGGGAATTATTGCGTGGGATAGCTTCTTTCACCTTACCCCTACCGATCAACGTCATATGTTCAGCGTCTTTCGTCAGCATGCCGCACCCGGAGCCACCTTACTATTTACGAGTGGATCTGCTTACGGCGAAGCGATTGGCAACTATAAGGGCGAGCCACTTTACCACGCCAGCCTGGATACTGAAGAGTACCAGATTCTTTTGCAGGCACAGGGTTTTGGTGTTGTCGCTCATGTTATAGAAGATGCCACCTGTGACTATCATACTGTTTGGCTGGCCAGACTAAACCCAGCCTAGGCGAGTAATCTCCATTTTATAGTAGATAAATCAACGAAAAAAACCAAACCAATCATGGAGTTAAACGCACTAACGGCCCCTCTTACCGTCCACGAAATTGAGTGGCGGGTACAAAGCCAGACCAAAGACGGTCAGAAAATTATTGTGGTGCCTTACATCACTAACCGCTGTGTGATGCAACGGTTTGACGATCAGTTTGGCTGGGCGGGCTGGCAGAATGAGATAAAAGAAATTGACGGGGGCTTTTTGTGTACCATAACAGCCATTTTGCCCGGTGGCGAAATGGTGAAAAAAACGGATGGTGCCAGTCGCACCGCCGTTGAACCGGTAAAGGGGGGTATCAGCGATGCTATGAAGCGGTGTGCCGTACAGTTTGGTCTGGGTCGGGCTTTATACGATTTCCCTAAGGTAATGATTCAAACCACCGACAAGTACATCCCGAACTGGGCTACACCACTGCTGGACAAAATGGTGGAAAAGCTCAACGCAGGCGGGCTGGTTCGTGATGTAGTTGTGCTCAAGCCTGAACATGCCAAGGTTCCCCCCAGGGAAGCGTAATGATTCTGGCACCAGGCTGACTTGCTGACAGGCTTATAAATAGCCAGCGATTTGTTGATAGGTAAAGGTGTCCTGCTTCGTAGCTCAAGCTCATGGTTCGGTAATTTTGCCACCTTAAATCCAAGAACGCTGAGACTACGTTTATTGGATAGCTATTTACCCTAACCCTGTATGCATAAAAACTATACTGACGAAGAACTAGTCGATGGTTACCTGAAAACCCGTCAAAACGCTTACTTTGAACAACTTTATGAACGCTATTGTCATAAGGTTCATACCAAGTGTCTGTCTTTTACCAAAGACAGGATGCAGGCCGACGATCTGACGCAGGATATATTCATGCGGCTGCTGGGCAAACTCGAAAGCTATAAACAGCAAGCCAAGTTTTCTACCTGGCTCTATTCCATTACCTCCAATTACTGCACGGATCGGATCCGCTCTACCCGCGCCCGTCATTATCCCATACTGCTGGATAACTGGGGTAGTATGACGCTGATCTCCGATGACAGTGAACTGGAACAGCAAATGGAGGTAAATCGGGTGAAGATTCAGTACGCGCTTACCCGCATGCCACTCATCGAACAACATCTGCTGCAAAAAAAGTACCAGGAAAATACCAGTATACAGGAATTAGCGACTCATTACTCGCTGACGGAAAGCGCCGTAAAGATGCGCTTGAAGCGCTCACGCGACCGGTTGCGGCAGTTCTATGGAGAAGCACCAATACAGTGAGCTTTTTTACAGGATGCTACAGAACAGTGCATGAATTGAAAATGCAAGCCTTGATGTGGATTCGTTGAAGCCATTGACAATCAATGAGCCGGTTCAAACGCTTTCCCACTGGGACGTCTGAACCGGCTTATTGATTTACAGGCAAACCGCAGATTCAGACACTTCTTTATAAAGCGGGGCCATCACCTGTAATCGTCCTCAACGCTTATCACCGGATACTGTGGAGCCTCCTTCTGAACAAAGCATTGAATCGGTAAAGCCGCCTTGTCTGATCGTTTTCCTTGCTGATACGGAAAAAACGTATATTCTTTGCCTGATTGCATTGCCTGTCTTACTTGTAACCTAAAAACAAATCGTTTATGATAAGTGAATTCAAACTGTTCATTGCTCAGGGTAACGTTCTCGACCTGGCCGTCGGTGTCATTATTGGGGCCGCTTTCGGTAAAATTACTACCTCGCTGGTCGAGGATATTCTTAATCCGATAATCGGGTTGGCATTAGGGGACATCGATTTGAGTCAGTTGAAGCTTGTCCTGAGAGAAGCCGTTGGAACGGTTCCTGAAGTGGCTATCCGGTACGGCAACTTCCTGAACACGCTCATCCAGTTTTTGATTATTGCCTGGGTTGTTTTTCTGATTGTGAAAGGGGCTAACCACATGCGGTTATCCAGATCGATGGCTCCGAAAGAATAAGTGATTCAAAATAAATTTTTGGTGGAAAAGCCCCGGTCGATAGCCGGGGCTTTTCTATTTATGCGTTATTTTGCCGATAGTATACAAGTACTATGGTCGTGCAGAAGATAGTTATTCTTGGTGGGGGTGAAAGTGGTGTTGGTGCTGCACTGCTGGCACAGGCTAAAGGGTTTGATGTTTTCCTGTCGGACAGAGGCTCACTGACAGAACGTTACCGGTCGACGCTGCAGAACGCCGGGATTCCGTTTGAAGAAGGTAGCCACACGGAGGAACGTATTCTGACGGCCGGCGAAGTAATAAAAAGCCCCGGTATCCCGGCAACCGTGCCACTGGTACAGAAACTTCGGGCGCAGGGTACTCCCGTTATCTCCGAAATCGAGTTTGCCGCCCGCTACACCCGTGCCCGGTTGATTGGCATTACGGGCAGCAATGGAAAAACCACCACGACCCTGCTCATTTACCACCTGCTGAAAACGGCCGGGCTAAACGTAGGGCTGGCGGGGAACATCGGGGATAGTTTTGCCGAACAGGTGATAAATGATACGTTCGATTATTTCGTGCTGGAACTGAGTAGTTTCCAACTGGATGATATGCACCATGCGCACCTGGACGTGATGGTGCTGCTCAACATCACCCCCGACCACCTCGACCGGTACAATTACAACTTCGCGCAGTATGTGGCCTCGAAGTTCAGGATTTTACAGAACGCTCTACCCAAAGACGATTTTATCTATTTCGCCGAAAGCCAGCCCATTCTGGACGAACTGAACCGGTGTATGCCCGCCGTTCAGGCCCTGCCCATCTCACTAACGACAGCGGTTTCGCCCGGTGGGTATCTGGCGGATGGTCAATTGACGGCAACCAATAAGGGCCAGTTGTTTACACTGGCTCAGGCCGAAACGCCCCTTCGTGGCCCGCACAACGCCATCAACATGCTGGCGGCTATACTGGCCGCGCAATCGGTTGGTGTAACGGAGGATGCTATCAAAACCGGTCTGGAAACGTTTCAGAATGCGGCCCACCGGCTCGAACCCGCTGGTACTATTAACGGGATTCAATTCATCAACGACTCGAAAGCAACGAACGTCGACTCGGTCTTTTACGCCCTGTCGAGCATGGAAGCGCCGGTGATCTGGATTGCTGGTGGACTGGATAAAGGCAACGATTATAGCCAGCTCGATGAACTGGTAGGCCAAAAAGTAAAAGCACTCATTTGTCTGGGCGTAGATAACCATAAATTAGTAGATTACTTCGGGAGTACGCTCTCCTCCCTTTATGAAACACAGCGTGTGGAGGAGGCCGTGGCACAGGGACTTGCCTGGGCACAGCCGGGTGACGTGGTCCTGCTGTCGCCCGCCTGCGCTAGTTTTGATTTGTTCAGAAATTACGAGGATCGGGGCAACCAGTTTAAAGACGCCGTCAAAAACTTAATGACGAATGATGACTGATAAGTTGTCGGCTCCCAGTCATACTTATCATTTGTCATTTATCATTCATCATTCACAACCCATGGCACTACGCGAGTGGATTCGTACACACCTCAAAGGTGACCGCCAGATCTGGTGGATTGTTCTATATCTCTCTATCATGAGTATCCTGGTTGTATATAGCGCAACGGGGACCAAAGCATTCAGAGAACTGGACGGCAACACCGAAGTCTTCCTGCTCAAGCACGGGCTGCTGTTGCTGATCGGTATTGCCTGTACGTATTTTGCCCACAAAATCAACTACGTTCACTACGCCCAGCTATCCAAATTTGGTCTTTGGCTGTCCATTCCCCTGTTGATTTGGGCTTACTGGAAAGGAGAGACCCTGAACGATGCGTCTCGCTGGGTTACTATCCCCATCATTAATCAAACATTCCAGCCTTCCGATTTGGCCAAGCTGGCCCTCATTTCCAATCTGGCCGCCATGCTGGCCAAGCGGCAGCGTTTCATGGATAACCCGGCTGTACTGTTCAACCTTATTCTGTGGATTGCCATTATCTGCTCACTCATCATTCTCTCCAATACGTCGACGGCTTTGCTGCTGGCGGCCACCTGTTTCCTGCTGATGTATATTGGACGGGTACCCGTTCGCTACCTGGGCTACATGATTGTGGCCTGCCTGCTGTTCGGGGGTATTGCGCTGGCCTACGGGCAGCGGTTGGGTACGGCCGTTAGCCGGGTAAGTATGTTCACCCGGTCGGATACCATTCCATTTCAGGTGGAGCAGTCATACATTGCGCTGGCCAACGGAGGCATTACCGGGCAGGGACCGGGCAACAGCCACCAGCGTAATACGCTGCCCAATCCATTCTCCGACTTCATCTATGCCATTATTGTGGAGGAGTATGGCCTGTTGCTGGGGGGAATCCCCGTAGTAATGGCTTACCTCTGGTTTTTGTGGCGAGGGTTAAAAACACTCCAGAAAGCAACCCGACCGTTTGGTGGATTATTATCGGCGGGGCTTACGTTCAGCATTGTTTTTCAGGCATTTGCCAGTATTTGCGTAGCCGTCGGTTTGGCCCCCGTAACGGGTCAGCCGTTGCCGCTATTGAGTATGGGGGGCACGTCGCTTATATTCACCGGTCTGGCGGTTGGCATTATTCTGAGCGTCAGCCGGGATGAGGCCGACGAGAGTAAAATATAAACCATATGAAGGTTATCATTAGCGGGGGCGGAACCGGCGGCCATATCTATCCGGCTATTGCCATTGCCAATGAATTGAAAACCATTGACCCAACAACGGAAATTCTATTCGTTGGGGCCGAGGGTAAAATGGAAATGGAAAAAGTACCCCGTGCCGGTTACACCATTGTGGGTTTGCCGGTAGTAGGTATAAAGCGTGAACTAACGCTGGATAACCTCGGCTTTCCCATAAAGTTAGGCCGTAGTCTACTGCGTGCCCGGCAAATTGTCCGCGATTTCAGACCCGATGCCGCCGTGGGTGTTGGCGGATACGCCAGCGGTCCCGTCCTGCTGGCAGCCTCGCTGAAAGGCATCCCAACGCTGATTCAGGAACAGAATTCCTACGCCGGATTGACCAATAAAGTGCTGGCCCGCTGGGCAGAACGCATCTGCGTTGCCTACCCCGGCATGGACGCCTTCTTTCCCGAAAACAAAATAAAAGTAACGGGCAACCCCGTCCGAAGCGATATTCAGGCTGCCGACGGGCAGGTTGCGGCTGGTCGTACGTTATTTGCCCTTGAGGCCAGTCGGCCTACGCTGTTGATTATTGGTGGTAGTCAGGGAGCCCGAACGATAAACGAGAGTATAGAGGCCGGGCTATCAAAATTTATCGACGCGGGCGTTCAGGTAATCTGGCAAACCGGTCCGGCTTTTATTGAGCGGGCGCGCACGGCCGTTGCTACGCTGGGCTCGCCCCTCGTCAAACCGTACGATTTTATTTACGACATGGATAAAGCCTATGCCGTTGCCGATGCGGTTGTATCGCGGGCAGGCGCCCTGTCGGTATCTGAGTTGTGTCTGGTAGGGCGGGCGGCTATCCTGGTACCGTTCCCGAATGCGTCCGAAGACCATCAAACCAAAAACGCGATGAGCCTGGTCGATCATAAAGCGGCTTTACTTGTCAGCGACCGGAATGCGCGAACCGAGCTTGTAACAACGGCATTGGCCCTGCTCAACAATCCCGGTCAACGGCAGGAATTGAGCACCCGCATTAAAACGTTGGCCAAACCCAATGCCGCCCGCGACATTGCCGAAGAAGTAATAAAACTAACCAAACACAATTGATTGTCATTTATTAGTCATTGTGTCATTCAATAGTCATTAGTAGTCACTCACCCTGAAACGACGACTAATGACAACTAAATGGCAACCAATGACAACCTACTAACCAAAGGATGACCCTCTCTACGTTCAACTACATTTATTTCCTGGGTATCGGTGGCATCGGTATGAGTGCCCTGGCTCGCTGGTTTGGCGTTAATGGCTACACCGTAGCGGGGTACGACAAGACGCCAACGGCATTGACGGACGCCTTGCAGGCCGAAGGGATGGCGGTCCATTTCGCGGACGACGTTGACCTGATCCCAGCCGCATTTCGGGAGAATCCCGCCGAAACGCTGGTGATCTATACGCCGGCCATTCCGAAAGACCATACCGAATATACGTACCTCATCGAGAATAATTTTACCCTCCAGAAACGTTCGCAGGTGCTGGGTTTGCTGGCCGGGCAGATGACAACCATTGGGGTGGCGGGTACGCACGGTAAAACCACTACGTCGTCGATGGTGGCCCATATTCTGCGCGATTCGAGGGTGAACTGTGCGGCTTTTCTGGGAGGCATCACCAACAATTACGGAACCAATTTTTTGCTCAATGAACCGGCCGACGATCTGAAATCAGTGGTTTGCGTGGTAGAAGCGGATGAGTTCGACCGCTCTTTTCTGACCTTATTTCCCAAATACGCCATCGTGACCTCCACGGATGCCGACCACCTGGATATTTACGGCGCCCATGATGCGGTGCTGGAATCGTTCGGAAAATATGTTGGTCAGATTGACGACGATGGGGTGCTGTTCATGAAAGAGGGGTTATCCCTGACCGACAAAACAAAGGCAGACGTGCGGCCTTATTCACTCCAGTTGGGGCAATACTACAGCCAGAACCTTCGCATCGAACAGGCTACCTTCGTGTTTGACCTGGTCCATCCGCAGGGCGTAATTACCGATATCGCCATGTTGATTCCCGGTTTTCATAATGTAGAGAATGCCGTGGCAGCCGGGGCCGTAGCGCTGGAAGTGGGGGTAACGCCCGAAGCAATCCGGTCGGCACTGAACACCTACCGGGGCGTACGCCGTCGGTTTGAGTACGTTCTTAAAACCGATGAAGCCGTGATGATTGACGACTATGCCCACCACCCGGCCGAAGTGCAGGCGTTCCTGTCGTCGGTAAAAGCCTTGTATCCGGATCGGGAATTGACGGCTGTTTTTCAGCCCCACCTGTTTACCCGCACCCGCGATTTCGCCGATGGTTTTGCCGAAAGTCTGTCGCTGGCCGATTCGGTTATTCTGCTGGATATTTACCCCGCCCGCGAGTTGCCGATAGAGGGCGTCACGTCCGATCTGATTTTTCGGGGCATACAATCGAAAAGCAAACAAAAATGCACCAAAGCCGAACTGCCCGGCGTTGTGCAAAAAATGAAGCCTTCGTTGCTGGTTACCATTGGCGCGGGAGACATTGACCAGCTGGTGCCTGTGCTAAAATCAATATTAACTGACCAATAGATAAAAAAATCTCACAAACAATCCATCTTATTTACAGATGTTTTCTACCTTTAAATCATCCAAAAAGTGGTTGTTCACCCTCGGAGGGCTTTTGGGGCTGTTCGGCCTGATTGCTTTTACCGAAATACGGTATGGGCAAAAGCACGTTGGGAAGGTGGTTATACAGATCGATCAGGTGGAGGGAAACCGGTTTTTGACCCGACGCGATGTGATGGGCTACCTGACAAACGAAGGAGCAGACCCGCTTGTTGGTAAGGATTACGCTGACGTCGATCTGAAACGGCTGGAAAAAAGGCTGAAACAGCATGGATTAGTCAGAAACTGCCAGATTTCACGTGACCTGCGGGGAGATTTGCTCGTCGTTATCGAACAACCTCATCCATTGGCCCGACTGCTGGTTTCCGGAGAGGGTGTGCGCCTGTTATCGGGGCAGTATGTTAGTGAGGAAGGGCGGTTTTTTCCCATTTCAATGAATTACTCGGCCCGCGTACCTATATTGACGGGTAGTTATTTTGAGCAGAACCGGTCGTTGGCGAGTAAACGGAATCAGCCTTTGCTGGAACTATTGAAACGAATACACGATGATCCGTTCTGGCGGGCACAAATTGCCGAACTGTCTGTGGATAAGGAAGGGATGGTAACAATGCAGCCTCAACTGGGTAATCATCAGATTGAGTTTGGCTTGCCTACCGAACTGGATGCGAAATTTAGAAAGTTAAAATTAGTCTATACGGACATTCTACCCGCTAAAACATGGGATCGTTATAGCCGGATAAACGTTCAGTATCGGAACCAAATAATTTGCGAATAACAACGGGCATGGACGATAAGATTGTAGTAGGCCTGGATATTGGGAGTACAAAAATATGCGCGGTGGCCGGGCGTGTAATCAGGAATAACAAAGAGCAGGAAACGCTTGAAGTGCTGGGCGTGGGCGAAACCAGCCTGACCGATGGGGTAACCAAAGGGTCGGTTGTGAACGTCAATAATACCGTGAATGCCATTCGGAAAGCGGTTGCTGAGGCCTCAAACCAGTCAAATCTGGATATCTATGAAGTAAATGTGAGTTTTAGTGGTTCGCACGTGACCTCCGTTAAAGCAAGTGGGAGCATTACCCGATCTTCTTTCGGCGATGAGGTGCAAACGGACGACATTGACCACCTGCTCAACGATATGTACCGGACCTCAGTGCCGGCCGATAAGGAGATAATCCATGTGCTGCCCATGGATTTTGTGGTAGATACAGAAACCAATATTCAACAACCCGTTGGGCGCAACGGCGTGAAACTCGGGGCGGATTTTCAGCTTATCACCGCCCAGACAACGGCTGTTCGGAACACCCGGAAATGTATTTCGCGCAACAACCTGTTGCAGGATACCATGATGCTGTCGGCCCTGGCTTCTGGCCTGGCCGTACTGACGGATGAGGAGAAATACGCTGGGGTAGCCATTGTTGATATTGGTGGCGGTACCACCGAAATGGCCATTTACTACCGAAATGTGTTGCGCCATATCGCCGTTTTACCCTGGGCCGGCAACAGCCTGACATCCGATATTCAGGCCGGCTGTAAAATTCTGCCAAATCAGGCGGAACTGCTAAAGAAGAAATTTGGCAACGCCAATCCAAACGAGTTCAACCTGAACGAAGTCGTTGCCGTACCTGGTCTGGTCAATCGTAAACCCAAGGATGTGCTGCTGAAGAATGTAGCGGTCATCATTGAAGACCGGCTGCGCGAAATTGCGGCTCTGGTGCAGGCAGAAATTGTTCGGTCGGGGTACGAAGGTAAACTTCTGGGGGGCATCGTGCTAACGGGGGGCTCCGCACTCATTCCGGGCGTAGAAGCTATTTTTACCCGCGTTACCGGTGTGGAAGAGGTACGGGTTGGATACCCAGAAAACCTCGAACCCAATGGCCGCGCCGACCTGGTGGGCGATCCCACTTACGCTACGGCTGTTGGCCTGGTGTGGGCTGGCTACAAGACCATCGACAACCGGATTTCGTTTATCAGCGATCCAAACCGGGCCAGCAAAGAAGAGGAACTGGTTGCCTCGCCCAACACGGTTCGGGCTACCGCTGCACCACCGAGCAGACCCGTTGCTCCCGCCCCTGGCGCCGACACCACCGGTTGAGGAGCCGAAGAAAAATTGGTACGACAAATTAAAAGAAATGTTCCAGCCGATAAAGGGCGACGAAACGGGTTATTACCCGTAGTCACTCGATAGTTACCGATAATACGGGTATCTCTCATTCGTAAACTAACAGACATTACAAACCCACACGATGACTAATCAGGGCTATAAATTTGAAATAACTCCGAACGATAACCCCATTATCATCAAGGTTGTGGGGGTTGGAGGCATGGGCGGTAATGCTGTAAAGCACATGCGGAAAATGGAGATGCATGATGTCAGTTTTGCCGTGTGCAATACGGACCGTCAGGCACTCATGAGTAACCCCGTTGAAACGAAACTACAACTGGGAGATGGGTTAGGCGCTGGAACCGAAGCCAAAGCGGGCGAAGAAGCCGCCCGTGCCAGCATCGACGAGATTAGGAACCTGCTGGCTCCTCCCACAAAAATGGTGTTTATTACGGCAGGTATGGGGGGCGGTACCGGCACCGGTGCAGCACCCGTAGTGGCCGAAGTAGCGCGCGAAATGGGTTTGCTTACGGTGGCCGTTGTAACGGCTCCGTACTGGTATGAAGGCACCGACAAAAAAGATCAGGCCCGGGAAGGTATTGAAAAGCTTAAAGTAAGCTGCGACACCGTACTCGTGGTGCTGAACGACAAGCTGGCTGAACTGTACAGTGAACTGACCTGGACGGAAGCCTACGCTCATGCCGATGATGTACTGGCCAATGCCGTGAAAAGTATTGCCGAAATCATCACTACCCAGGGCGATATCAACGCGGACTTTGCCGACGTGAAGAAAGTGCTCGAAAAAGCCGGTCAGTCCGTTATGGGTTCGGCCGAAATTGGCGGGGGCGAAGACCGGGCAGTACGAGCCATTGAGGCTGCCCTGAACTCGCCGTTGCTCAATGACCACGACATTCGGGGAGCAAAACGGATCCTGCTTACGATTTCGTCCAGTAAGAAGCACGCCATGAAGCTGAAAGAGCAGACGGCTATTTCGGAGTTCGTTTCTCACAAAATCCAGAGCGAAGCCAAGATGTTTAAGTTCGGAGCTATCACGGACGATAAACTAGGCGAAAATCTGCGGGTAACCATCATTGCGGCTGGTTTTGATGGCGGACCGCTCGATGGATTGGCTGGTGCCATGCCCCCGCATGGCGATACGGCTGTCCAGGAATCCGAACCTGAGGTGGCGGAGGACGATGCACCACAGGATAGCATGCTGCTGGAGGGAATACTGCAGGAGAAGAACGAAGAACTGGTACTGGTTGATGCCGATGGTGAAGAAGAGCCTGAAACCATGATGCCCATTGATAAGCAAACACCTACCAATGGACACAATGGAGGAAAGATTATCGTTGCGTCCGAGCCACCGGTTGTTGATCGAAATCCTTATAAGAACGATACCCACGATACCGACGTCCTGGAGTTAGATAATGAGGAACGGCCCAGCGATGAGCGGCTGATTCAGCAGATAGTGACTGCCTTCGTGAAAAATCAGTACTTAGCTGCCGACCTCGATAAGCCCGCTTTCGAGCGCAACAAAACGATGCTGTATTCAATCCCCATGCTGGCTGAGCAGGATTTTGTCCGTTCCAAGCTGAATGACTAACGGATCGATACCCTTTTTTTACGGCAGAGACGCGCAAACCGTCTCTGCTTTTTTTATGCCCTATGCTGCCAACGCACACTACCGTTAAAGAGGCCATTCTCGCGCTGGCCCAACCGGAGAGGGCTGGCGCACTGGTCCGCTTTTTTAAAACGGCACCGGGGCAATACGGAGAAGGCGACCGGTTTCTGGGCCTGTCAATGCCGCAGCAGCACGCTATTGTCAAGCAATATCACCAACTACCCATCAGCGAAACAGAACACCTGGTGCGGGACGAATACCACGAATGCCGGATGGTAGGTCTGTTGATATGGGTTGCGCAGACCCGTAAAGGAAGCCCGCTCCAGCGAGCCGAAATCATGGAACGCTACCTGGCCAACCGACAGCACATCAACAACTGGGATCTGGTCGACGTTACGTGCCCGCACATACTGGGCCAGTATATCATCCAGGGCGACCGGTCTGTCCTGTACGACCTGGCCCGCCAAGACCACCTGTGGAGTCAGCGGATAGCCATCGTATCGACCATCGCGCTGATTCGGCTGGGGCAGTTTAGTGATACCTTTTCCCTTGCCGAACTACTGTTGAGCCACCGGCACGACCTCATCCATAAGGCCATTGGCTGGATGCTGCGCGAAGTGGGGAAACGCAATGCCGATGCTCTGGAAGAGTTCCTGCACGACCACGTTCGGCAGTTGCCCCGCACTACACTCCGGTATGCTATCGAGCGGTTTGATGCACCCCGCAGGCGGTATTACCTTGATTTGCGTTGACGGCAGTCAACAAAAAAAGAGCCTGCTCAGAATCAGGTAGCTACCATTCTGAACAGGCTCGTCACCCGTTTCGGCGGGGGATATTACCGGGTTATCGCATCATCTTGTTCAGTTTGCCCGATGCCTGCATGGTGTTCATTTTCTTCATCATCTTGCGCATCTCGTCAAACTGCTTCAGCAGGTTGTTCACCTGCTGAATATCTGTGCCGCTACCAGCTGCAATGCGCTTTTTACGGCTGCCGTCGATGATGTCGGGGCGCTGGCGCTCCTTGGGGGTCATGGACCCAATAATGGCTTCGATGGGTTTAAAGGAGTCGTTATCGATGTCCAGGTCTTTGATCATCTTGCCCATACCCGGAATCATCCCGAGCAGGTCCTTTACGTTACCCATCTTCTTGATCTGCTGCAGCTGGCTACAGGAAGTCGTCGAAGTCGAACTGGTTCTTCCGCATCTTGGCATTGATGCGTTTGGCTTCGTCTTCGTCAAAAGCCTGCTGCGCGCGCTCTACCAGCGAAATGACGTCGCCCATGCCCAGAATCCGGCTAGCCATCCGGTCGGGGTAGAACACGTCGAGAGCTTCCATTTTCTCGCCCGTACTGATAAACTTGATGGGCTTGTTAACCACCGTTTTGATGGAAAGAGCGGCTCCACCACGGGCGTCACCGTCGAGCTTGGTCAGCACGACGCCATCAAAATTGAGTCGCTCATTAAATGTTTTGGCCGTATTGACGGCGTCCTGCCCCGTCATGGAGTCTACGACAAACAGCGTTTCGCTGGGAGCGATAGCCTTCTTAACGGCTTCAATCTCCTGCATCATGACTTCATCGACGGCCAGACGACCGGCCGTATCGACAATCACGATTTTCTTGCCCGTTTTGCGGGCCTGCTCAATGCCGTTCCTGGCAATGGCAACGGCGTTTTTGTTCTCCGGTTCAGCGTACACTTCTACGCCGACCTGCTCGCCCAGCACTTTTAACTGGTCAATAGCCGCCGGACGATAAATATCGGCTGCCACGAGGAGCACACCCCGGCCCTGTTTTTTCAGGAAGGCCGCCAGTTTACCCGAAAAAGTCGTTTTGCCGGAGCCCTGCAACCCGGCAATCAGGATAACGGCGGGGTCACCTTTGGTATTAATACCCTGGGCTTCGCCCCCCATCAACTCGGTCAGTTCTTCCTGAACGATTTTGACGAACAACTGGCCTGGCTCAACGGAAATCAGCACTTTCCGGTCAAGTGCCTTGTCCCGAATACGGTCGGTTATGTCCTTGGCCACTTTGTAGTTCACGTCGGCATCGGTCAGCGCCCGACGAACTTCCTTAATGGTGGCAGCAACGTTAATTTCGGTAATGCGGCCCTGCCCTTTAAGGGTTTTAATGGCCTTATTTAACTTATCCTGAAGATTCTCGAACATGCGTTTTTAGACTTCATGCCGGTCAGCACCGGTATGGTTCGTCGCTTTATTGACTGTATAACTGCAAAGATACTAGTTTCCTCCGCGCATTCCGTATCCATGCCCCCAGCCTTTTACGCAATCCGTCAGGCCAACCCACTGCGAGAAAGTAGTTTATGGGTAGCCAATAAAGGCAGCATTGTCCACAGAGGCATGGCTTACCGAACGGGCAGCACCCAGGTAAACGAAATTGGTACGCCCTCATTGGAAATGCCCTGCACCACAATCCGCAGTCGTTTGGTCGTATCATTAAGCGGAAACACCAGGTTAGCCAGCCCGTCCGGGCCGCTCTCGCCCAGTGGTTGCCAGAACAACACGTCACGCCGGTCAGGATGGGGACTGGTTTCGGAGACTTCATATCGAGGTACGTAGAACTCGCGCGGAGTGGCAAAACCCGCAACCGTAGTGACTACACTGGTGCGTTCGGATAGCGGAGCATCTCCTCCCCCCTTCTTTGTGTAAATGGCAATGACACCGTTAGCACTACGCGCCCCGTAGATGCTGGCAGTACCCGCATTTCTCAGTAGCTCAATGCGGCTAACCGACGATCCAATAACTGACTCCAATAAATCTTTCAATATATCCTTGTCAATAATCACTCCGTCAAGTAGGTACAGCGGTGAGTTGTTGCCAAAACTAGAGTAGTTGCGATTAAGCAATAGATTCATTCCGGGTATCTGAGTCAGCATTTCCCCAAGCGTCTGGCTCCTATTTACATCTTTAGGTACAAATACGCCATCGGCCTCCCCGTGTATGCTTGCCTGTTGCTCCGCTGCCGAACGTTCAGGAGTGAGCTTAGATGCTCTTATAACCACCTCAGCCAATTGACGGGCCGTCGAATCGCGGTAGAAAGCGGGCCAGGCCGTCTGCCGAAGGCGGGCATCGGTCAGCACAGTTGTGGCATCAACCCGTTGCTGTACGGCTGGAAGAGGGGAGTTGAACCGGATGCCCGGCGCATCGAAAGTTAGCATCGCATCGATCGGTTGGAGCGCACGGGCCACTATCCGCACCGTATCGGTTACCAGCAATCCAGCCAGCCTAAAAACGCCCTGCTCGTCGGTACTCAGGCTCCGCAGTATTTTCTGGCCGTCCTGTTCCAATTGGATAATCACCGTCCCCTGCCTTACGGGTTCTCCCCGTCCGTCCCTAACCCGACCACTCAGGGTCCAGCCTCCGGTGGAATCGGCGGGTTGGGGGGCGGGCAACCGTCGCCAGCCTTGTGTGAGTAGTAGGTTGTCGAGGTCGCGTAACCGATCCGGCTCCAGATAGTACGCTGGCGACTCAACCGTTCCCCGCAGCCCACTCGTTAGCAGCAAATGCGTTCGTATACCGGGCAGGAGTGAATCGGGCGGCAGTTGGTCCGCGTCCGTAACCGATGCCGACCAACTGCCCGCTACCGGATAGTTATCTGCATCGCGAAACAATAACCCCAGCCCCACCGTTTGCCGGGCTTCGTACCGGGGCTTGCCCGAAGCAACCCGCATGTGGATAGCTTCGGTCCGCTCCGGTACGAAGAACAGCCGCTCGGCACGGGGCTGCCCGCTTAGGTCCCACAGCGTCAGTCGGCAAATGCCGGGCGGCAGGCTGGTAAAGGGCAGAGAAAACTGTGCTTCCCCTTTGGGCAGCAACCACTTCTGTCGGTATACCAACTGCTCCCGACTTTGCAGTGTTACGTACACCGGTTGTTCTTCGTAGTGACCGGTCGCCCGAATACGCACCGTCAGCCGGGTACTGTCCGACACCGCATCGGCCGACAGACTCCAGCCTTCCGGCTCAGCAATGGGCAACGCAATGGGTCGGCAAAAGGTATTCGGAAGTGGGTCCACTACCGCCGTGTAGGACTGGCCCGCCTGGGGCGTGAGCGTTACCCGGCCCATACCAAGGGCATTGGTCGTAAACCGGGATACTTCGGTCCCGGAGCGGTCAATAATGCGCCCGCTAACGGCTTGCCCCCGTCCGGTGGAACACAGTGCCTTGATACCCAGGTGCGTTGGCACTCCCGCCAGCCAGCGGCCTCCTTCGGGCAGAAACTGAACATCCAGCGAGTCGGTGGCTGGTTGGGTTGGTTGCCCCTCCTTCGTACCAATGGCCGACGCTAAACGACTGACCGGAGCAACCGGGTCGGTTTGCCGGATGTTGCACAGGGAGAACGACCGTTCAAAAGGGGGGCCATTCGCTAGTTGGTCCAACTCGGTGTAAGCCCGCAGCCAGTACGTCCCCGCCGACAGCGTATCGGAAAACCGAAAGCTCGTTGCCGCCCGGCCATCGGTCAGCCGTAGCCATTGGTGTTGTACTACCCGGCCATTGGGCGTGATTAGTTCAACCTGTAACACGCCCTTTTTACCAGCTACGGGCAGTTGCCGGGCCGCATCCAGCACGTAGGCACTCAGCCAAAGCTGGTCGCCGGTGCAGTAGAAGCCCTTGTCGGTGTGTATATACACGAGGGGAGCTGTGCGCTCGTACTGCCACTGCCGCAACGCGTCCAGTGAATCGAGCCTGGCATCAGGTTTAGCCACTTTCCCCGCTTCAATATCGGTGGGGATTAGGTATTCGACATCGGCGGGCAGCCAGTCTACGGGCAGCAGGGTGGCCAGCCGTTCGCTGCCGAGGTAACCCCGCACATCCAATCCGTTGCCCTGCGTAATGCCGCCGTTGGTGGTTAGTTCCAGAGTCTTGTTCGGCAGCAAAAGCATCGAGTAGGCATAGGGCGAATCCCGGTACGGTGAGTTGGCGGCATATATCCGGTTATAGTACACCTCCAGTGGGTGAGTCGACACCAGCCGACGCTCAAAAGGCAGATCACCCGGCTGGAACAGAGCGCGGGCCTGGTCGGGACCAAGATTCTGGCGGTCGGTGGTGCGCACTAAAGGCAGTAGCTGATTCACGTTATCGTCGCCGGTCAGCGGGGTCTGGTAAACGGTATAGCCCGCCCGCTGGTGCGTACCCGCCAGCAAACTGGCCAGCAGGTGTTGCAGCGACCCCTGATACGCCTTCTGCCGACCAGCCTGCCATTTGGCCTGCTGTCGGGCATCGGTGGTTGTCAGTTCGTCAAACCGGGCGGTACCGGCAAAGTTCATGCGGTTACGGTAGACATCAAAATGCTGCAAATCGTAGTGCAGCCGGTAACCCAGGGCCTCATTATCAATAACCAGCGGCTCGGTGGCCGATGCCAGCAGGCGGCCCTTCTCCTCCTGGAAGGAAAGCACATTAGGGTTACTGATGCGGCACTGCCGCGCCTGCGGGCGGCTACCCAGCAGTTCGCGGCTGAACTGCCGAAACTGCCGTTCCCAGACTTTGCTGTGGCGGCCCGTAATGGTAACGGCCGCCAGCGCCTGACCGGTTGGGTCAAGGTTGAGGTCAACGGCGCGAGGGCGGTCATCGGTCAGTCGTAGGGATTGGCGAACGGTCAGGTAGCCCAGGCTGGAGCCTACCAACTCCTGATTACCCAGCGGCACGTTCGTAAGCCGGTAGACGCCATTCTCATCGGCGGTAGTACCACGTGAGGTGTTGTTTATATACACCGTGGCGAAGGGCAAAGGTTGACCTGTTTTAGCATCAAAAACCCGACCCGTCAGGCTGGTAACCGCCGGTTGCGCCTGGGCGATACCCGTGAGCAGGCAGATTATGAGTAGATAAAACCCAGAGGACACCCTCATACCTTTCTGTAGTAATGTAACGTGAATTATAAGATGTAAAAGCCGTCATGGATGCCCTATTTAGTAGAACCCGATTGACATAGGGGTATACCAAATAGGGCATCCATGACGGGCTTAATTGTGCATTAGTTGGCTCATAGAGCACATTTTGGTCTCTTAACTTGCGTTAATCCAACCAATTGAATAAGCTTTTAATGCAATTTTAAATGCTTTTAATGCACCATTTTTTTTGGCATTATAGTTGATAGAGTAGGGAAATAAGGAATTGATATTTTCGTTTAAATTCTACTATATGAAGCAATAGTACTATTTCATCAGTATATTCGCGGTGTGAGCATTGTTGCTGAAACGGCTGGTATAACTTATACGGTAACCCTAACCTATTGCCTTTATGAGAACTCTTTTGACTAAACAAGCAGCAGCCTGTCTTGTGGTGACTGCTTCGCTGGTTTCCTACCCCATCCTGTCATCAGTAGCCTTTAAAATGCCCACTCAGTCAGTTGGTAGAGCAACACAATCGTCTGGACCAATCAAGCAACGCGAGAACCCCGCTATGGCGCGTAACGCGCCTAAAAAAACAGAATCCCCCGCTACCGAATCCCCGGCAAAAGAACAGAAGGTGCAGGACAAAAAAGCTATTGGCCGATGCT
The DNA here is from genome assembly GCA_963782245.1 of uncultured Cytophagales bacterium. Lineage (GTDB taxonomy): Bacteria > Bacteroidota > Bacteroidia > Cytophagales > Spirosomataceae > Spirosoma. The sequence continues at coordinate 63,041 of CAWAJC010000029.1, read as the reverse complement.
GGAAGAGATTAATGAACACGGTTCGGGAAATCAGGCATGCCCAGACCAGGAAAAAATAATCCTGCGCACTTTCTTCCAGATTTCATTCCGCCCAGTACCAGTCCTGTACAGTTAAAGGGGAGCCGTGGCCGATTGCTCAAAAAGTAGTCCGGCTTTCTGCGTAAAAGCCGCTAGTTTCTGCTGGTAATCCTGTATTCGCTGCTGGCTATAGTCGTCACTCCATCCCAATTCTGACGCCATCAACTCCGCAATCTGTGGAGTAACCCGAGCCGTTAGCTGCCAGTCTGCAAGTTCCAGCCGCCACCGGCGGGCCAGCACGTCGCGAAGCGTAACTGCCATTTCTTCCCGCACCTGATAAATCACCTCCGCTTTCAGATAAGGAAGCGGGTGGATGAGTTTTTCTGCCAGGGCGGGCTGCTCCTGCGCGATTCGGGCTACCTGTGCTGCCCGGACGCCATAGGTCCGAGCCAGGTGCTTACACACATCATCCGGAAAGCCGTACTGCGTTTTCAGTGCTTGCCACGCATCGAAACGATAGTTTTCTCCTCCCACCAGGTAGTGGGTCTCCGTTGTGCCAGGTACTAATTTCCCCAACAATTCGCCCGCGCGGTCAACAGCGTCCTGCGCCATCAACCGGTACGTTGTCCACTTCCCACCGAGCAAACTAAGCAGGCCCGACTCGGGGTCGTGCTCCACTTCGTGGTCGCGGAGCAATGTTTTTGTATCGGCCCGACTGCTGACAATCAACGGTCGAATGCCGCCAAAGCCAGCCTGTACGTCTGCTCTGTCAGGGGCTTTTTCCAGATAAGGGCGTACCGTTTCGAGGAGGTAATCAACCTCACTGGATTCCAGTACGGGTTCGTGGGTGAGGTCATTATAGTCGTTGTCCGTTGTGCCAACAAAAACGTTGTTATCGAACGGAATGGCAAAAACAACCCGTCCATCACTTGTTTTTGGAATTAGAATGGCGTGGTCGCTTCGCAGTGTTTCGCGGGGGAGCACAATATGAACGCCTTTACTAGGGCGGATGCGCGAGTCGAGCCGGGGGTTGGCCAGTAGCCGAATCCCATCGGCATAAGGACCCGTACAATTGAGAAAAACGGTAGCCCGGACCGTACGGGTCTCGCCGGTAAGCTGGTCTTTTACCAGGGCCGATTTTATGCGTCCCTGCTCCTTGTTGAAGCCTGTTACGGCCGCGTAATTAACCACAGCCGCACCCGCTTCGTCGGCGGAGTGGGTTAGGGCGAGGGCGTAGCGGGCATCGTTCAGCTGGCCGTCATAATAAAGATACGGCACTGTGCATTTTCCGGGTTAGCATCGGACTTTTGTCCAGGGCCTGCGCCTTGGTAAGCCAGCGGCTCTTTGGTAAGGTATCCTCACCGGAGATGAAGCCGTAAAGCGTCAAGCCAACGGTCATATACATACCCTCGAACCAACTGAATACGGGAGTAAGGATAGCCAGTGGATGGGCCAGGTGGGGTGCATTGCGAATAACCGTCCGGCGTTCGGCCAACCCGTGACGTACCTGACGGAGTTGAGCCAGGTCCAACTTTTTGATTGCCTGCTCCAGATACCGGACTCCGCCATGAATCAGTTTGGTTGATCGGGACGAGGTTTCTCCGGAGAAATCATCCCGGTCAACCAGGGCAACTGTATATCCGCGCAGGGCTGCATCCAGTGCTGCACCCGCCCCACTAGCCCCGGCACCGATGATGCAAATATCAAATGATTCCTGTTGCAGTCGCTGCCAGTTCCTGTCTCGATTCATACAGTAAAGATAAGGCAAAATTGTGGTTGGGTATTGTTAACAAAGTGAGTATCCAGCAGATGCATGGTCTCATTTGCCCACAATGGCTCACCCCGTCAGGCGGAAAAACCACGGCTGCGTCCGCCAAAAAAACCACTCCGACCACCTGATGGCCGGACGGTACGGGTAACGCGGGACGTGCGAATGTTTTCGCCCACCCTAGCGGAGCGTTGATACAGCCCAGAGTTAGCGTATACCCCCGAACCGTACCGCTGGGCATCAGCGCGATATTGCGAACCCGATGAGCGACCCAGCATGTAACCCATACTGCCCCACAACAAGACATTGGCCAAACCGCTGCTGTGGTGGTAACCCTGCGGATTATTCAGGTAAGTACTCGTCGACTTGTCGGTTTCTACCAGGCGCTTGGCTGCTTCCACGCTCAGCGTGTCCCGGTGACCATCGTGATAACTAACAATGGCACCCGCTTTAGTAGGGTCTGTTTCTACTTCGTCCGTAATTTTAAAGGTACCGGGAGCCGTTTCTGTAATGTACGTGCGAACACCCCGCTTAAAGCTGGTTTCGGTTCGCTGCTCTTCGTCCCTGTTGTTATTATTGCCGCAGCTTTGCAGCACAGCCGAGCCGCTGAGGAGGGCTACGGTAAGCGTGGTACTAAGGGTAATATCTTTTACGCGCCTAAGAACGGCATGTCGGCGAATGAGTGTCATGGCCTGTATTAGTAAGAATTGACTACTAAACTACCATACAACCGGGAAGAAGACAACTCAATACGGATGAACTACGTACCAGAATAGATTAACGGTTATCAGAAAGGATAATATTTTGTACTAAACAGGAGGGACAGACCAGCCGATATCCCCACTACGCTAACGGTACGGTCGCTGCTGTACGATAAACTTTCAGACCGGTTGTTGGTGCTGGTGGCCGTAGAGGTTAGGTTATCGAAGGTGAATGCTGCCCGACTATAATCGGCGTCGACATGCACAGATAGCATCCGGCCGAGCCGATAGCGGAGGGATACCCCCCCACCCAGCGCCAATGCCATACTTTGGGAGCCTGTCGTCGTTACCGACATCTCCGTTCGCCCGAAGTTGCCCGACATGGAGGTGTTTGGCAATACCGCCAGCGCACGACCCGCCAGGAGCCGGGCATCGACCGAAAAACGACCCATTGGAATGACAACATATGGACCTGCCATCACCGTCATGACCGACCAGTTATCGGCTTTGGCCGTCCAGACGTCGGAGTCATTGCGGTACAGTGCATCGAGCATGGCTCCCGTATTGACTGTATTCCGATGCTGTTCACCACGAACCATCAAACCAACTGGTCCCGCCAACCGATAACCGATAGCGGCATTGAATGCAACTCCCTGTCCGGCCATGCAGGCCTGAGGGGATGTGGAAGCGCAATTGGCAAAACTGCCTACGGGTAAACTGGCACCAGCTGACGCAGAGATGAATCCTTTTTTATCCTGATGCGATAAAATAAAGGCCTTCTGACAAAAAGCAGTTGTGGTTATGCCAACCGCCAGTAGGGTATAGAAGAGCTTTTTCATGACGTAATTCGTTGCTAAGTAAGTGTATACTTAGGTTTACAAATTCAGTGCCAATTTTGGGGTATAATTAAAAACATAGTAATGAGTATTTGTATTTAGTAACATAATCGAGGCCCACAAGAAACTGCCCTGGTTGTTGCCTCATATGTCGACCAGTATCGGCAGAGGATGTACCATTCATAGCGACCTAAGAAGTGCCTGTCGTGTAGGCTTGGGGCTACCCGTACGTTTCACATTGCTCGTTCCATCAGGGGCGGGCGTGTGTCAGGCTGATAACCGGGTGGTAAAGGATAATGAGGAAGTCACCCGCACGCCGTTGGCTGAAGCACAGCGATAACGGCTAAAAGTCCTGGCGTAACTTAACTTGGCTACACAAATCGGGACTTCGTTTGGATTATCGTTGGGCTTCAGCCAGCGGTGACAGGTGGGCAACTTCTTATTTTCTTAATACCGCTCGTGCCAGCCTTACCAAACTTTTGTGTTGCTTTGCCGTTCCACCTTATGGTCAATCCTCTTTCAGTCAATCTGCTATGCAATCAATGGAACAGCTCCCCGTGTCGTTAGTGGTGTTCGACATGGCTGGCACCACCGTTACGGATCATCACGAAGTAGAACGCTGTTTTGCCGAAGCAGCGGCTCAAACGGGCCTCTCCGTTACCGCCGAGCGTATTTTGGCCATGCAGGGCCTTGCCAAGCGCTATGTGTTTGAAACGCTCTGGAAAGAACAACTGGGTGATGAGCATCCCACCATTCAGGCGCAGGTAGATGCGTCGTACGATGCATTTAGGCAGGTGCTGGAGCAGCACTACAAAACTCACGGAGCAACCCCTACTGAGGGGTGTCTGGAAACGTTTGCCTGGTTGCACGAGCGGGGCATTGCCATTGCCCTTACTACGGGTTTCTACCGGGTTGTAACCGACATTATCCTCGGGAAGCTTGGCTGGCTAACCGGGCTTGATGAAAAACGGGTGGGCACGGCTGATAGTTTGATTCAGGTGTCTATTGCCAGTGATGAAGTGGAACGGGGCCGCCCGTATCCGACCATGATTGAACGGGCCATGCAACTGACGGGTGTCAATAACCCAAAATCCGTTGTGAACATTGGCGATACGCCATCCGATTTACTGTCGGGTCGGGCGGCTGGTGTGGCACTTAACCTGGGTGTTGTCAATGGCACCCATACCCAGAAACAGCTGGAAAATAATCCGCATGATAAACTCCTGGGTTCGTTGGCCGAACTGCCTGCCTTTCTTGTTTCTCAACTGGTCATTTGATGGTCGTTTGTTGCACCGTAATTTGGTGGCCATTCGTTGCACGGTCATTCGATTGTCACTTGCTTTGCGGTCATTGATCGCCGTTCGGACTAAAAATGACAACTGAATGACGGTGAAATGACCCATACTCAATCATGTACGATCTAATCATCATTGGTGCCGGGGTGCTCGGTACGTTTCATGCGTACCATGCCGCCAAAGCCGGAAAACGGGTATTGCTGCTTGAGAAGGACCGGTATCCCGTCGGGGCAACGGTGCGTAATTTCGGCCAGGTAGTACCCTCTGGACTGGCCGGACGCTGGTTTGAGTATGGACGAAGAAGCCTGGAAATCTACCGCGAGATTCAGGCTCAAACCGATATCACGATACGGGAGAACGGGACTATTTACGTTGCGTCGGATGCGGATGAATGGACCCTGGCCACTGAACTTCATGACCGGTATCAGCGCATCGGCTACCCCAGTGAGTTGCTGACCGAAGGGCAGTGTCTGGCAAAATACCCGTCTTTACGGCCGGATTACGTGCTGGGAGGTATCTACTTCCCGCAGGAAATGAGTGTGGAACCGGAACAGATGATTCACCGGCTGATTGCTCACACGCAGCAGAAACATGGGGTCGACTACCGGCCCGGTTCGGTGGTTGTCGGTGTGCAGCCGAAGGCGGGTGGGGCCGTTGTCACGCTCACCAACCAACAACGATTCGAAGCGGGGCAGGTGCTGATTTGTTCGGGGCACGAGGTACGGCTTTTATTCCCGGAGATACTGGCCGAAGCGGGACTGGTGGTCAGTAAATTACAGATGTTGCTGGCGGCACCGGTAGCGGGTCTGGACCTGCCGGGGAATATCCTGACGGGCCTGAGCATCCGCCGGTACGAAGCCTTTACCGAATGCCCGTCCTACAATCAGATAGCCGCCAACACACCGGACCACCTTATGGAGCTGAAGAAGTGGGGAATCCACATCCTGTTCAAACAAGCCGCAGACGGCAGCATCATCGTGGGAGATTCGCACGAGTACGCGCCCGCTATCGAAGCCGAAGACCTGGGCTACCACACGCAGGATTTTATCAATGACCTCATGCTGGGTGAAGCTCGTCGTATTGTTACGTTTCCGTTGACCATCCAGAAAACGTGGGCAGGCTTTTACAGCCAAACCCCCGCCGAAATTTTCGAGTATCAGATAGATGATTCCATTCGTATTATAACCGGCATCGGGGGAAAAGGGATGAGTTCCAGTGCCGGCTTTGCCGAAGAAACCATCAAAAACTGGTAGGGCTTACGCAGTTGGGCTGGAATCAGCCCTAGTCCAATTACTGACCCAGTTTCAATCGGGCATTGGGTCCGTAATTGATTCGTGTTCCCGGATCGAGTAGTACCCGAAGCGCAGTGGCTGTGTAACCAGTCGGTAGGGTGACGGTGTGTTTGATTTGCACCACATCATAACTGGTTGGTATTCGGTGGCACGACCAGGTTGATGTGTCATACCAGAAACCCGCCCGCAGCGTGTAAAAAGCACCACAGGTCTGAAACAGGTAAGACGCCGAAAAGTCCGAACTTTCGGTGGGTGAGCAAATCGCTTTAACCTGCCATTCGTGCGGAGAATCGGCAGTCAGGTTTGTGACCACCGCACTGCCAGAACTTCCCGCTCCAGTCACATCACTAAGCGTAATCCAGTTGGGTGCGCCAACTACCCGGTAGCGGAGGTGATACTTCGTGGTATTATCCCCGTAATAAAGATACCAGCTCAGTTTGGCTGAGGTAGGGCTTAGAATGGTAACCGGCTGACTGTTTGGCGAATAGCAGGGGCTGGTGCCGAAAGAACTGGAGACCGAATAGGCAGAGAGGATGCCGTTGCCGCAGTTCGACCGGACCTGCCATTCGTAGCCGGTGTTCGTTTGCAGTCCCGTAATGGTGGCGCTGAAGTTTGTCAGGCCACTAATGTCGGTCCAGGCCGTGGTACCGGAGCGTCGGTAACGCAGATCGTAAGCAACGCCCACACCCGTGAGTGCCCAGCTCAGGTAAGCAGACGTAGTTTTGGGCGAAGCACTCAGTCCCACCGGAATCTGGCACCCGGTGGTAAACCGTTCGCCCGATGTGTAGGTCGAGTTATCGACGGCAGAACAGACCGTCCGGATCTCCCATTCGTACGTTTTATTGTTGGTCAGACCCGTTAAACTGTAGGCAAATGTACTCGCATTATCAGCGATTGTCAGGCGATCGAGTGTCATCCAGTCTGCCGCGCCCGTTACCCGGTAGCGAACGTCGAATAACGTACCCGGTTCGACGAATGTGGACCACCGGAGGATTATAGACGTAGAAGACGGCATGTACCCATACGCATAGGAAGGAGCGACACAAACGGTGGTAAAAGGAGTGCCCACCGTGTAATCGGACTGACTATTGGCCGAACACCTGTTCCGGACCCGCCACTCATAACTCGTATTACTGGTTAGTCCCGTAAGAGAGTAGGTAGTGCTGAGGTTGGCCGAAGCCGACACCACGTTGTCGACCGTGAGCCAGTTCGTACTGCCCAGTGGCCGGTACTGTAGTTGAAATGTTGCACCCGCTTCGGGAGAATAGGCGTACGGAGTGCTCCAGGATAGTCTGGCTGTAGTGGCTTTGGGCGAAGCGTATAGGTTGATGGGCTGTTGACAGGCTGGGGTGAAGGTGAGGGTATTGGAATAACCAGAACTTTCTGTCGTTGAGCAGATGCTTTTGAGTTGTGCCTCATAGGTAACGTTGGGCATCAGCCCGCTGAGCAGATAGGCGGTATACTCCCCGGTTGTTATCTGATCAATAGTTGTCCAGTTGGGGCTGCCTACCGGTCGGTACCGAAGGGCATACATTCGCCCCGTTTCGTAGAAGGAAGTACTCCAGCTTAGCGAAACCGCTGTTGAGCTATACGAATTCAGTTGCAACAGCGGTACCGGGCAGGAGAGGGTTGTAAACGACTGTACAGGACTGAAATCCGTAGTGATCGCTGGTGAGCCGGGACAGGTACCCTGTACGCGCCACTCGTATGGCGAGGCCGAATGTAAACCCGAGAGGGCGTAATACGTACCGCTGATGCCCTCCACGGACGTCCAGTCCATTGTTGTATTCCGGGAACGCCATTGTAACCGGTGCAGCCTCAGCCGAGTTGGAAAACCAACTCAGTGAGACCATCGTACGGGATGGGTATGCCGTATTTGGAACAGGCACCGGGCAAATGGTTGTAAAACGAATCGGGTTCGTATAAGTAGTTGTAGCCGTCGTTCTGACCTGCCATTCGTAGGTGGTGTTGACTGATAGTCCGTTTAGGGTTAGCGAGAAATTTGGCAGGTTAGTGAGCAGTGTCCAGTTGGAAGCTCCCACCGCGCGCCACTGTACATCATACGTGGTTCCCGACCCGGCACTGTTCCAGTTCAACTGGGCCGACGTCCCCGTGATATTGGTGGTTGTGGGCGTGAGGAAGGGAACGTATTTGACGGCGAATACGGAGCTAAGACTGCCCGTAGTTGTGTTGGACGGCCGTACGCGGTAATAGTATTGGGTATTCAGGGCCACCTTATCGTCAGTATAGGTCAAAACGGTTGGCGCTACCCCGCCAATGGGCACAAAACCCCCATTGGGTGAACTGGAGCGTTCAATAAAGTACCCCATTTCGTTGGCTGCGCTGGCCTGCCACGTCAGTGTAATGGACCCGCCACTTACGCTGCCGGTCAGGTTGCCGGGAGCCGTTACGCTGGCAGGTGGTGCATTGAGGGTGTAGGCAGTATGGGTCTGCCGCAGCGCCAGGGCAGCCTGCATTCGTTCGTATTGACCGGGGGTAAAATCGTGCGTACACGAACCGTAGTAAGACATGATATTGCTAATGAGCGGCACATAGGCATCGCCATTGGCATCACGCGCCGTACTGTTGGGGTCATACTGCGGGCACCCATTAGTATACATCAGGGCTGTTCCGGGTATGTTGTAGGGGTCGGCGGGTGTATCGCAGATCAGGTCGCCCTCGGTAGGGCAGTTGGCACCAGGACCTCGGGTAACCAGCTCTGTTGTGGCACCCGTACCAAGTGAACCCTCACCAGAATTCTGACCAAACGTATGGATCAGGTTGAAGTTGTGCCCCAGTTCATGAGGCACCAGGCGGTTCCCCATATCCTCAATATTATTTTCGTTGAGGATAAAAGACCGGGTAGAGTATATGGCATTATCCGGATAATAAGCGTACCCACCCAGCCCCGAGATTGAAAACTGATTGATGTAGTACTGATTCATGGCATTGTACACATCGTAGGCATCGATAGGCTGGCCGCTGTACGAAGTATACATATCGTCGTTGTCGATGAAATCAGGGGTCAATCCGGCAAAGAAAAACTGGATGCCTGCGCCGTTCTGCAGGTAATAACTATTAGTCAGCGCCATTACCTGATTCATATCTGCCAGACTATAGCCACCGGTACCATTGCTTCGCCGTATGATGTGTGGACGAATGGGGACGTACACGACAGGCTGCGTATTGGTAGCAGTGGTCATTTTTTTACGAAACGCCCGGTCGCCTTCCTGTACCAGTGCCCGAGCCTGCTCGGGGGTAAGGTCTGCAGTACCGCAAAAAGGAACGGGTGGGGGGGGCGTTAACTGCGCCTTTACTATGGACAAAGGCAGCAACAGAATAAATACAATATATAAGAGTAGAGAAAGCTGTTTTGGCATAAAAGAAAAGTGGCCGTAAGTCTGGCAAGTAAATAAAATTTGCAGTAGGTTACAACATACATTAGTAGGTACGGGTGGCCTCATTGGGGTATCTCCGTAGGGTAAATTCATTCATAAGACTCACGCAAACAACTCTTGAGCAGGCATTAACTCAATATTAAATCCCCTCGTTATCTATTCACAAATCGTTGATAATCAGTAGTAATTGCTGAAAAACAGAGACTATATCTTTGCGGGTGATTACCGGAGTAATACTAACCTGCACATGCTATGATGTCTACTTTACCAATTCCCATGCCATCTTTCCCGCTAGTCGCGACCCGTTCGCAGGTCGGTTGTGGCTGGCTTTTCTATTTTGCCTGCTCCCCGGTTTGGCAGCCCTGGCACAAACCATTTCGGGCCGGGTTACGTCTGCCGATGATAACCAGCCGCTACCCGGCGTGTCTATTCTGGTAAAAGGGACAGCCACCGGCACGACCACCCTGGCCGATGGTACCTACTCGGTTCGTGCCCCTCAGAATGCCACGCTGACGTTTTCCTTCATCGGGTACGAAACAAAAGAAATACCCGTCGGTAACGCGCACGGCAATTGATGTTTCGCTGGCCGCAGGCACATCGACACTGAACGAAATAGTTGTTACGGCCCTCGGTATCAAAAAAGACATCCGTACCATTGGCGTGTCTATTCAGTCGATTGACGGGGCCAACGTGACCAAAGCCCGCGAGCCAAATCCAATCAACTCGCTGGTGGGTAAAGTAGCCGGGCTGACCATTGGCGCCAGTGCCGAACTGCTACGCCGACCCAACATCGTGCTGCGGGGTAATACCGACGTGCTGTTCGTCATCGACGGGGTACCCATCAACTCCGACACCTGGAACATCAGCCCCGACGACATCGAAACCTATTCGGTCCTGAAAGGGGCTTCCGCTTCGGCCCTGTACGGATTCCGGGGCAAAAATGGAGCCATCCTCATCACCACCAAACGCGGCTCGAAAGACAAACGCGGTTTTCAGGTCGACGTGAACACGAGCCAGATGTTCGACAATGGCTTTCTGGCGATTCCTAAACTACAGAACGAATACGGCCCCGGCGACCACGGCGTGTATGCCTTCCGCGACGGTCGGGGTGGCGGCTACAATGATGGGGACTACGACGTTTGGGGGCCTGCTTTCAACGGCCAGTTGATTCCGCAGTACGACAGCCCGGTTACCCCCGGTCAGAGCTACACAACCACCTACGCCAACCCCGCCGTTAAGCCCTTCATCAGCGACCGCCAGCCAACGCCTTACGTGGCTCGCGGAGCCAACAACCTGTCGCGCTTTTTGCAGACCGGGATTCTGTCGACCAACAACATCGCCGTCTCCTCGTCGGGCGATAAATATGACCTGCGCTTCTCGCTCTCCCACAACTACCAGCGCGGCCTGGTTCCTAACACCAAGCTGAACAGCACCACGTTTAAAATTTCGACAGGTTACACCTTTACCGACCGGCTGCGGTTTATGGCCGATGTGCAGGTAAACCGCCAGTATACGCCCAATATTCCGGATGTGAACTACGGACCAAACTCGCTGATCTACAACGTGGGCATCTGGGGTGGGGCCGACTGGGATGTTGACCAGTTGAGAAACTACTGGCAGCCGGGAAAAGAAGGTATCCAGCAGATTTATGCCGAATACCAGCGGTACAACAACCCCTGGTTCGTATCCAAAGAGTGGTTGCGGAGCCATTACAAGACGGACATTATCGGCCAGACTTCGCTGAACTATACCATCGCGCCGGGCTGGATGCCACCCTGCGGACGCAGGTGTCGACCTGGAACCTGCTGCGGACGGAAAAAATGCCCTACTCGGCTACGTCGTACGGACGGGAGGAAGCCCGGGGCGACTACCGCGAAGACCGCCGGAACCTGATCGACAACAACACCGACCTGCTCATCAAATACAATCGCCAGGTGATACCCGCCCTGAGCATCAGCGCCATTGCCGGGGGTAACCTGCGGGTGTACAACTACAACTCGAACTTTACCTCCACCAACTACCTGAACGTACCGGGCGTATACACCTTCGCCAACTCGGCCAACCCGCTGATTGCCTCCAGCTACTCCGCCGATATGCGGGTACTGTCGGCTTATTATTCGGCCGATTTCACCCTGCGTGATTTCGTTACGCTCTCCACCACGGGCCGGATTGATAAACTGTCGACACTGCCGAAAGGCAACAACACATTCTTCTACCCCTCGGTAGCCCTGAGCACGGTGGTATCCGACTACGTGCCGCTGCCGGCGGCCGTTTCGTTCCTGAAACTACGGGCCTCCTTTGCCAATGTAAAAGATGCCCTCACCCAATCCACCATTGGGGTTCCGCAGTTTCCGCTGGGCTACGGCGAGCAGTACCAGTCCGCGTATGATGGGCCAACGTACCAGAACTCGGCCGTGTACGGCACGCCCCTGACCTACAACAATCAGCCGTCGGCCTATTACACCAACACGCTGAATAACCCCGATATCAAACCCAACTCGACCTCGCAGTTCGAGACCGGGCTGGACGTTCGTTTTCTGAACAACCGGCTGACTTTCGACGCGGCTTACTACATCAGCAACGATGGCCCACGGATTTTTAACCTGCCCATCTCCGAAACTACGGGTTACTCGTCGCTGCTCGTGAATGGCATCAAAACCCAGAAAAAAGGCGTGGAGCTTTCGCTGACGGGGCAGGCACTCCGCAACCCGGACGGGCTGAACTGGAACGTGCTGGCCAACTGGTCGACCTATACCGAACGATTCAGGGAGTTTTACCCCGGCGTAAATTCCCTCAACACGTTCTTTAAAGTAGGCGACCGGGTCGATAACTATTACACCCGTACGTACGTGTACGCGCCCGATGGTCAGATCGTCAACGACGCCGGTGGCCGGCCCATCATTGGCCCCGTGTCGCAGTACGTTGGCACCATCAACCCCGATTGGGTGTGGGGCGTCAACAACCAGTTTCGCTACAAAGCCGTTACGTTCAGCTTCCAGTTCGATGGCCGCGTGGGGGGCGTTATCTCCGATTATGTGCAGCAGAAATCCTACGCCGGTGGCCGGATTATCAACACCGTGCAGGGCGTTATGGGCGAAGCCCGCAAGCAAGACCTGCTGGGCGTGAAGTCGTACGTAGGCGAGGGGGTTGTGGTTTCCAACGGGGGGCAGATCAACTACGATGCCGACGGTCGCGTGACCAACTACAGCGAACTTCAGTTTGCACCCAACACCACAAAAGCCTTTTTGCAGGACTATATCGCCCGCCGGTACGGGTTCGACGGGGGTAACATCATCAGCCGTACGTTTACCAAACTGCGGGAAGTCATCATTGGCTACAGCCTGCCGGCTACCCTGCTGAACCGCATCGGGGTAAAACAGGCATCGGTCTCGCTGGTCGGGCGGAATCTGCTGTACTTTGCCGAACGCAGCGACATCGACATCGACCAGTTTACCGGCAATGGCCGGTCTGATCTGCAAACGCCGACCACCCGCCGGTACGGAATCAACCTCAATCTGACATTTTAATTTTTTGGGTCGCTTACAGCGATGCACAGAGGCAAAAAGAGCAACGCATTTTTCCGTAAACAGGCGATTTGAATCGCCTGTTTACGGAAGCACGAAAAACAGAGACGCTGCTATTTTCTCCGTATAACTCTGTACCTCTCTGTGTACCCAAAACTCAAAAAAACATACTCATGAAACTTCAGAAACTTATCCTGCCACTTGCTTTCGCCCTGGCTCTGACAAGCTGCGAGAAATCGTTCGACGAACTCGAAAAAGACCCCAACCGCCCCATCAATGCGCCGGCTTCGCTGGTGCTCCGGGGTATTCTGAACGATATGTACTACAATGTAACCGCCGAACCCTGGGGGGGCGAACAGCGGTACAACCAGTTTTACGATAGTAATTACAACTATTACGCCACGAATGAGTATTCCTGGACAACCACCCCGCTCAACTTCTACACGCTGAAAAACGTGCTCAAGATGGAACAGGAAGCCAAACGGGCCGGTGCCACCGACGTAAATCCGTATTCGGCACTGGGTAAGTTTTTTCGGGCGTACTTTTACGAGAACATGACCCGGCGCGTGGGTGATGTGCCCCTGTCAGAAGCCCTGCAGGGACAAGCCGATCTGGAGCCGAAGTACGACGATCAGAAGACGGTGTACCTGCAAATCCTGAAGTGGCTGGAGGAAGCCAATGCCGACCTGGCGGCTATCAGCACCAAAGGCGACAACACCCTGGCGGGCGATTACCTGTTGGGCAACGATCTGCGCAAATGGCAGAAAGTGGTGAACACCTACAAATTGCGGGTGCTGATCAACCTGAGCAAAAAGGAAGCAGACGCCGACCTGAGCATCAAACAAAAGTTTGCCGATGTCATCACCAATCCGGCCAAATACCCGGTGATGACCAGCATGGCCGACAACCTCCAGTTTACCTACAACAGCGTTACGAAGTACCCCCGCAATCAGGACAACTTTGGGCAGAACGCCACCCGCGAGAACATGGCCAAAACGTATATTGACCTGCTGGTGGCCCGCAACGATCCCCGGCTGTTTGTGGTGGCCGAACCAGCCGCTGCCAAACTAAAGGCGGGCCTGAAGCCCACCGATTTTGCCGCTTTTGCGGGCGCCAGCTCGGGTGAGGATCTGCAGGATATGTCAACCAAAGCGCTCCAGGGGGAGTACTCCTTCCAGAATCGCAAGCGTTACTACGCCACCTACGCCGGCGAACCGGTCTTCATCATCGGTTACCCCGAACTACAGTTCAACGTGGCCGAAGGCATTAACCGGGGCTGGGCCGCACCCTCATCGGCCTCCGGCAGTGCCGCCGACTATTACCAGAAGGGTATTAGCGCGTCGATGGGTTTCTACGGCCTGAAGGATGGGGACAACACCGTTACTTTTTCGCGGGATGGGGGCATCAACAGCTTCGACACCTACACGGTTAACGTTACCCTGGCCGATTACCTGGCACAACCAGCCGTAAAGTACGCGGGCAACAACGCCGATGGCCTGCAGCAGATTCTGACCCAGAAGTATCTGGCCTTTTTCCAGAATTCGGGCATGGAAGCCTGGTACAACCAGCGCCGGACGGGTATACCCACTTTCCTGACGGGGGTTGGTACCGGAAACAGCGGCCGTATCCCCAAACGGTGGCAGTATCCAAACAACGAGCGAACCACTAACGGAACCAACCTCAACGCAACCCTGATGAGCCAGTATGGCGGTAAGGATGATATCAATGCCACCATGTGGCTGTTGAAATAGCTTTTTAATGAATAATGGACAATGAATAAAATGGATAAGCAGGCGTACTATTCATTTTACATTGTCCATTATTCATTCTACATTCGGGGCCGCACGCGCGGTCCATTACATATGATGAATCGTCGAGCCCTCCTCAAATCGGCCAGCTTACTACCCTTCGCCACGGCCCCCGACCTAACCACCGTAACAACGGGAGCCCGCAAACGCTCCGTTCGTTTTGCCTACCTGGGAGATACGCACATCCTGCCCGAAACAAAGCAGATGGACGGGGTAGCGGCCTGTTTACAGCACATCCAGAAGCAGGCCGACAAACCCGCGTTTGTGCTGCACGGGGGCGATGTGATCATGGACGCGCTGGTACTCGACAAAGCGACCGTCAGAAAGCAGTGGGATGCCTGGAACCGGGTCGTGAAAGCGGAGAACTCGTTGCCGATACGGTACGCCATCGGTAATCACGACATCTGGGGTTTCGATGCGGCCAAAGCCGATGGGGCCTACGGGAAAGCCTGGATACAGGACGAACTTAACCTGAAAAATCGCTACTACAGTTTCGATGAACAGGGCTGGCATTTTGTGGTGCTCGACAGCGTGCAACCCAAAGCCAATGGCGCCTGGTACGCCACCAACGTCGATGCCGAACAGCTCGCCTGGCTTGAGACGGATTTACAGAAAACCCCGGCCACCACGCCCGTACTGGTCATGTCGCACGTACCAATTCTGACCGCTACGGTTTTCGACTTTGCTCAACCCATTCCGGCCATTGGGGGCAAACAAACCATGATTGATGGGCTGACCGTGTCCAACGCGCCGGACCTGGTTGCCTTGTTCGTGAAGTTCCCGAACGTGAAAGCCTGCCTCAGTGGCCATACGCACCTGCTGGATCAGGTTGTGTACAACAACGTGGCCTATTTCTGCAACGGAGCCGTGAGCGGCAACTGGTGGAAAAGTGAGATGCACCGCCAAACCCACGCTGGCTACGCACTTTTTGACCTGTACGACGACGGAACGATTGAACGAACGTATCTTCACTATACATGACGGGGGATACCGGATTACACCTCGTACCATACGTTATACCCGCTACACGACATGATGATTGCTCAGCTTTTTGCCCAGAGTGGCCAGGATGCCTATTACGGCGAACCCGTTACGCAACTCGAACACGCCCTGCAGTGTGCCCACCTGGCGGAGCAA
The DNA here is from genome assembly GCA_963782245.1 of uncultured Cytophagales bacterium. Classification (GTDB taxonomy): domain Bacteria; phylum Bacteroidota; class Bacteroidia; order Cytophagales; family Spirosomataceae; genus Spirosoma. Next base: position 47,264 of record CAWAJC010000029.1, on the reverse strand, counting down.
GCACGGGGCCGACGATGAAACGGTTGCCGCAGCTTTCCTGCATGACATTGGTCATCTGCTGCCCCCCGAACTGGCCAACGGCGAATCCACGCTGGGCTACATGGATGGCTACGGCACCGTAGACCACGAAAAACTCGGTGCCGACTTCCTGCGCGAGCAGGGATTTTCTGAAAAAGTGGCACAATTGATCGAAAATCACGTGAACGCCAAGCGATACCTGGTCTATAAACACCCCGACTACTTCGCCCGGCTGTCGGAAGCAAGCGTGAGAACGCTGGAGTTTCAGGGAGGCCCGATGAAAGCGGGCGAAGCGCTGGCTTTTGAGACCAATCCTTACTTCAAGGGGATTTTGCAGCTACGTGCCTGGGACGAACAGGCCAAAATTCCGGGCCTTGCCACCCCCGGCATTGAGCATTATCTGGAAAAGTGTGAAAATCTGTTGTAGCTCTTTTGGTCCTGTTTTTGTCATCCCGACGAAGGAGGGATCTTACACATTAAGAAGGCTCAGGATCCCTCCTTCGTCGGGATGACAAAAGCTATGAGATACATCCTCCTATACGCCTTTTTCCTTACCTCTGTCCAGCTATTTGCCCAGAAAACGTATACCACCCTACAGGTTCCTGGGCGAAACGAGTTCTGTCAAATATACCGATACTAGTGGGAAATCGGTGCTGCCTAGCGGGCGCTACGTAACCCCGGCCGGACAGACGATTCGCATCACCAACGACCCCTTCGGGCTGACCCTCTCGCCCGATGGGAAACGGGCCGTTACGCTGCACGACGGCGTTTTGACGGTACTGAACCTGACAGGACAGACGCCCGTTGCTACCCGCATTCCTGATTATGCCGGCAGCCTTCCTTCGCCGGTTGACGGCGCTACGTTTCTGGGTGTTGCCTTTGCGGAGAACAACCGGACGGTTTACCTGAGCAATGGCGATAAGGGGCGTGTGATGGTGTTCGATGCAGAATCACTCCTCAAAACGGATAGCATCGATCTCAACGGCAATGGATACGAGGATAGCTTTACGTCGGACCTGCTCCTGAATGGCCATGAACTGTTAGTATTGGACCGCGCTAATTTCCGCCTGGTGCGAATCGATCTGAAAACGAAACAGGTTACGGCTTCCATCCCCACCGGTCGGCAACCCTTCGGCCTGGCCATCAGCCCCGACAGGCGAACGGCGTTCGTGGCGAATGTGGGGTTGTATGCGTATCCGTTAGTGCCGGGCGTGACGAAGACTAATAAGGACACGATGATGCTCAAATTCCCAGCCTATGGTGCGCACACTAAAGAGTCGCGGGAAGGCGTGGTGATCGACGGGCGTAAAATTCCTGGACTGGGCAACCCCCTGGCCGATGAAGCTATGAGTGTTTGGCTGGTTGATCTGGTAACCGAGCAAAGTCACGGCGAAGCTGAAAACGGGCGTGCAAATAGGCAGTATGATTGAGGACGCGGGTATGCCATCTGCAGAGGTGGTCGGGGGGGCATCGCCAAACTCGGTGGTAGTGGGCAGCCGCTACGCCTACGTGTCCAACGCCACCAATGACAACATCTCGATTATCGATTACAAGGCGGGGAAACTGGCCGGAACCATTCCCCTGAAAATAGACCGGCGCATCGACAACTATCGGGGCCTGACTCCCTTTGGTCTGGCCCTGTCGAAGGATGAAAAAACTATCTATGCCGCCCTGCTGGCCTTCAATGCGGTGGCCGTTATCGACGTGCCGACCCGCAAAGTACGCGGCCTGATTCCCACCGGATGGGGACCCACCCGCGTGGCGCTCTCCCCGGATGAGAAGACCCTATACGTTGCCTCTGCCCGTGGCTACGGAGCCGGACCCAACGGTGGAGCGGGATTCGTGAAACCGCCCGCCGGTACCTACATCGGCGATATTCAGCTGGGAACGTTTCAGGCAGTCATTACCGACCCTCACCCCAATGCCGCACAGACTGGCTACCTACACCAAACAGGTAATCGCCAATACCTACCAGACCGTTGCTGTAGCCGACAACGGCAAAAATCCGCTGCCGGTACTGCCCAGGTCGCGCCCGTCCGCTAGCCGTTCTCCCATCAAACACATCGTCTACATCACCAAAGAAAACCGGACGTACGACGAGGTACTGGGGCAGCTGAAAACGGGCAACGGTGACTCGACCCTGGCCCGCTTTGGAACGAACGTGACGATACGAACCAGAATCAATACCACACGGGGTAACAGCGGCCGCACCACCGATTTGCCCGTCGATTCCGTCCGCGTGACGGGAGCCGATGTGATGCCCAACCACATCCGGGTAGCCCGGCAATGGGCGTTCTCCGACAATTTCTACTGCGACTCCGATGCCAGTATTCACGGTCACCACTGGATGATGGGGACCATTCCGAACGAGTGGGTAGAGGCCAATGCGGCTTCGGCGGGGCGGTTCGATGCGTTCTCCAAAGCCCCCGGTCGGCGGTTCCCCAAAGCGTCGGGTGCTATTGACCCGGAAGATTACAATGAGATTGGCGGGCTCTGGGAAGCGCTGGAACGCAGCAAGGTGTCATTTTACAACTTTGGGCAGGTCAACGAGTTTGCCGGGAACTACGAAGAACAGTACGATACCACGTTCGGAACGGCAACGCCGGTTGTCTTTCCCATGCCTGCTGCCGCTTTCCGGCATACCTCGCGCCAGTTTGCGGGGTACAACACCAACATTCCCGACCAGTTTCGGATGGATCAGTTCGAGCGGGAGTTTACGGAGAAGTGGTTGGGGGAAAACAAACCGCCACTGCCCCAGCTCATTACGGCCATGCTGCCCAACGACCATGGGGCCGGGCCGCGCCCCACAGAAGGCTACCCGTACCTGCATTCCTACATGGCCGACAATGACCTGGCCGTGGGCCGGATGCTGCATTTCCTGTCGCGAACGCCCTACTGGAAAAATATGCTCGTGATTGTTACGGAAGATGACCCGCAGGGGGGCGTCGACCACATCGATGCGCACCGCTCCGTGCTGATGCTGGCCGGGCCGTACGTGAAGCGGGGGTACGTGTCGCACACGCACGCTAACTTTGGCTCGATTCTGAAAGTGATTTACAACATCCTGGGTGTGAACTACGTGAACCAGTACGACGCCACGGCCTCGCTGTTGCAGGACTTCTTCACGTCTACACCGGACTATACGCCTTACGAGGCTGTGCTGCCCGACGGGCGGGTGTTCGATCCACAACAGGCCATGAAGCCCTACCAGGGCCATTCCTTCGACTGGCGCAAAATTCAGCAGGGACCCGAAATGGACGACAAAGCCGACCAGCGTCGGGAACACTACCGGCAGCAGAACGAAAATAAGCCTTAATGAAAAGATAATTGAACGGACGGGCTAACGACAACCGGCTACCCCTTTATTTTGCCTTATTCTTTCAACGTAATCAGTCTGATGATTCGATTCTGTACGCTTTTGTTTTGTTTTCTGGGTAGTGTATGCCACGCGCAAACGCTCAGCGGTACCGTTCGGGATGCCCGCACCAACCAGCCTTTGCCGGGTGTTTCGGTCCGGCTACTGCCCACCACCCTCGGTACCACCACCGATCAGCGCGGTCAGTACAAGCTGCTGAATGTACCGGCTGGCCCCTACACCGTTCGGGTTAGTTCGGTTGGCTATCAATTTTTCGAGCGGGCGGTTACCCTAACGGGCGTGTCTGCCGAAACGGTCGATAGTCAGCTGACGCCGGTAGCCATCCAACTCAATCAGCAAACCGTTACAACCACCCAGCGAACCGAAACGCCCGATTTTATCCGGCCCGAAATGACCACCGTCATCACCACCCGCGACCTGCGCCAGCGGGCACCCCGTACCGTGCCCGAAGCCCTGGTAGGGGCCACGGGGGTTTTTCTGCAAAAAACCAACCATGGCGGTGGGTCTCCTTTTGTGCGTGGCCTAACCGGCCAGCAAACGCTGCTGCTGGTGGATGGCATCCGGCTGAATAACGCCACGTTCCGCTCCGGCCCCAACCAGTACCTGAACACCATAGACCCGCAAAGCATCAGTCAGATTGAAGTGGTGCGCACGAGTGGTTCAGTAGCCTATGGTTCCGACGCCATCGGGGGCGTCGTAAACGTACTGACCAAAACACCCCAGTTTGCCGACCAGGCCGGTTTCTCGGGCGGGATTTTTACCAAAGCCATGACCCAGAACATGGAATATTCCGGCCGGGCCGAAGTCGGGTTTGCCAGTCCGTCGGTGGCTGTTCTGGGCGGACTGGCCTACCGGAAGTTTGGCGACCTGGTAGCCGGGAAAGGCCTGGGTCGGGAGTCGCCCACGGGGTATTCGCAGTGGTCGGGCGACGTGAAAGCCCGTTTCCGGCTCTCGAACCGGTTCGTGGCTACGGTAGCGTATCAGAACGTGGTTCAGGACAGTGTACCGCTGTATCACCGGGTCCGGTTGGAGAACTATGCCTACTACCGGTTCGATCCGCAGCAGCGGCAACTGACCTACGCCCGGCTGGAAGGGTTCTTTAACCGTCGGTTTCTTCAGTCGGTGCAGCTAACGGGTTCCTGGCAACGTCAGGTCGAGGGGCGGCAGAGTCTGCGAAACGGTAATCCTACGGCTATGTATGAACGGGACGAGACGACCTCAACCGGGTTTACGCTGCTGGCGGCTGCCGAACCCACCCGCTACTGGCGGATGCAGAACGGCCTGGAGTGGTACTACGACCGCGTTCGGAGCCGTCGCGAAGATGTCAATACGCAAACCGGCGTTGTTGTCCCCAGGCGGGGCCTGTATCCCGACCGGGCTACCATGAACAGCATGGCGCTGTTCTCGCTCCACACGGTTACCCTCAACCGACTTACCCTCACCGCCGGTGCCCGCTACAATGCTTTCGTTATCTCAACCCCCGAACAGACCTTAGGCGAAGCGACCATCCGGCCCTCGGCGCTGGTTGGGAATGCCGGAGCCTCGTTTGCGCTGCTGCCCGCCGTGCGGCTGGTGGCTTCGGTGCAGTCGGCCTTCCGGGCTCCTAACGTAGATGACCTCGGTACGCTGGGGATTGTCGATTTCCGGTACGAAGTGCCCAACGCCAACCTGAAGCCCGAACGGTCGCTGAACAAAGAGGCTGGCCTGAAAGTACGCATCCCCCGGTTCTCGGCCACCCTGCTGGCCTACCACAATAAACTCACTGACTTCATCAGCCGGGTCCGGGCCGGGAGTGATTCCATTCAGGGTTACCCGGTTTACCTGAAACAGAACAGTGCCGAATCGGTCATTCGGGGACTGGAAGCCGAAGCCGAATACGAACTAAGGCCCAACTGGCTGCTGTACGCCGGGGCAACCTATACCTACGGCCAGAACCTGACGGCCAACGAGCCATTTCGGCGGATACCACCCCTCAACGGGCGGGCCGGTCTTACCTACCAGCCAACGGCTGCGGGCTGGTGGCTCCGGGCCGAACTGCTCTACGCCGGTGCCCAGACCCGGCTGGCAAAGGGCGATCAGGACGATAACCGCATTGCCAAAGGCGGCACCCCCGCGTGGGAGGTCATCAACCTGAACGGGGGCTACCGCTGGCGTCTTCTGACGATTAGTGCCGAGTTGCAAAACCTGACCAACGAAGCCTATCGAACCCACGGGTCGGGTGTGGATGGGGTGGGGCGTAGTGCCTGGCTCTCGGTACTGGTCAATCTGTAAACTGTGTCAAACCCCTAACCCCATGCGACTAACGCTGCTGCTTTTTCTTTCCGCCCTCAACGCGTTTGCCCAGCCAACGCCCCGGTATGTGCTGTCGGCCCCGGCGGGGAGTGAACAAACGAAAATCGATAAAACCGGCCGGACCGTGCTGCCCAACGGTCGGTTTATCACCCCACGCGGTACGCAGATAGAAACGGCCCCGCATCCCTACGGACTCATACTATCTCCGGATGGAAAAACGGTGGTTACTGCCAATTCGGGGATAAATCCGTTTTCAATCTCCATTCTGAGCGATGTATCCGGCAGTCAGCCAACAGTGAAGCAGATTCCCGAAGGGGCCAAAACGGACGACGGTGTACTGGAAGCGTGTTTTATGGGGCTGGCCATCACCCCCGACAGCAAGACCGTGTACGTGGCGGGGGGAGAAACCAACAAAATCTTTTCGTTCGATCTGGCAACGGGAAAGCCGGCTGGCACTATCGACTGCGCGGTAAAAACGTCGGCTGTCGACTATAAACATGGGTATATTGGTGATATGGCCCTGACCCGCGACGGTAAAACACTGTACGCCCTGGACCAGATTGGCTTTCGGATGCTGGTTATCGACAGGGCTACCCGAAAGATTCTGCACAACGTACCCACCGGTCGGTATCCGTTCGGGATTACGCTGTCGCCTGATGAAAAAACGGCTTACGTCGCCAACGTGGGCGTTTTTGAGTACAAACCGTTCACGGATTTAGATAAGAAAAACCTCAAAGAAACAGCCCATAATTTTCCGGCTTCGCGGTATGGCTCCAAAGAAATGAAGGAAGGCATTCCGGCCGAAGGAGTCCCCGCCCTCGGCGACCCCAACGCGCCGGAAGCCTTTTCGGTCTGGCGCATCCGGCTGGGCAGCCAGCCAACTGGTGACGGCCAAAATCAAAACGGGTTTCCTGGTCGGTGAAATGGTGGAGGATTTTCCGGCGGTAGGCGGCAGCAGCCCCAATTCGGTGGTAGCTACGGACCAGTACGTGTTCGTGAGCAATGGTAACAATGACTGTGTATCGGTCATTGACGTAAAGACGGGCAATGTGCTCAAAAACATTGATCTCTCGCCCGACCGGATTGCCGGACCGCTCGGCAAACTGCGGGGTATTATCCCGTTCGGGCTGGCGTTGTCTCCGGATAGCAAGCGTCTGTACGTGGCCGAAGCGGGTATCAATGCGGTGGCCGTCGTTGATGTGCCGACGCTGACCGTAGTGGGCCATATCCCGACGGGCTGGTTTCCGTCGAAACTGAAAGTAAGTCCGGGCCGCGACGGCGGACCCGGTGAAAAGCTCATTGTTGCCAACGCCAAAGGCTTCGGCAGCGGACCAAATGGGGGCAGAAACTTCCAGCTTGGGCCAAAGGGAAGCTACATTGGCAGCCTGATGACTGGTACGGTGTCGGTGATAGACATTCCGGCGGATAGCCAGTTGAAAGCCGAAACGGAGCAGGTACTGGCCAATAACTTTACCATTCGCCCCGTATCGGACGTAAAACCATCGGCCAATCCCATACCGGCCTATCCGGGTCAGAAAGTCTCGCCCATTAAGCACATCGTTTTTCTGGCCAAAGAGAACCGTACGTACGATGAGGTATTCGGGCAGGTGACCAACGGCGACGGCGACTCGACCCTGGCCCGCTATGGCGTGGGCGTACCGGTGAAAGCCCGAAAAGGCAATCAGGTGGTAGAAAATGCCAGCGTTATGCCGAACCACCTCGCACTAGCCCGCCGGTTTGCCATGTCCGACAATTTTTACTGCGACTCCGACGTGTCGGCCGATGGGCACCGGTGGCTCGTAAACACCTACCCGAACGAATGGGTCGAAACGGGGACAGCGGCTGCCTACGGGGGTAAACGGTCCATGAAGGATAGCTCCAGCGCCCCTGGTAATCTGGCTTTTTACGGCTCGGCAGGATCCATTTACCCTGAAGATTACAACGAAGGCGGTTCGATGTGGGAGCACCTCGAACGCTGGAAAAAGGATTTCTTCAACTTCGGGTTCGGGGTAGAAATGGCGGGAGCCTACAGCGACAGTACCATGAAATACATCGGCGAAAAGTACACCATCAATTACCCGCTGCCCGCCCCCCTCTTCAACCGGTCGTCGCGTACGTTCCCGACCTATAACATGGCCGTTCCCGACCAGTTTCGGGCCGATGTGTTTATTAAAGAGTTCAATGAAAAGTGGATGCCGAACGCTACCGGCAAGGGGGATACGCTGCCGGCGGTCATTACGCTCATGCTGCCCAATGACCACGGCACCAAGCCGCGCCCTAAGGCGGGTTTCCCGTTTACGGAGAGCTACATGGCGGATAACGACCTGGCTGTTGGGCGCACCATCGAATTTTTGTCGAACACGCCCTATTGGAAGAACATGGCCATTTTCATTGTGGAAGATGACCCGCAGGGTGGCGTCGACCACGTCGACGCGCATCGGAGTCTGATGGTCGCCATTTCGCCCTATGCCAAAAAGAACTACGTCGGTCATGTGCATTACAGTTTCGGCAGCGTGTTCAAAACGTTCTGGAACATTCTGGGCATTCCCTGCCTGAACCAGTACGACGCCGGGGCCACCGACATGAGCGACCTCTTCACGGATCAGCCCGACTTCACCCCCTTCCGCGCCCTCCCCGCCGACGTTCGCCTGTTCGACCCACAAAAAGCCCTCGACCCCTTCGACGAAAAGTTCGACTGGAAAGCCTTTTCCGAATCGGAGGAGTTAGACCGTACGGAAACCATGCAGAAACGCCGGGCCGAAGATGATGAAGAGGCACGGGAAAAAACAAAGAAGAAAAAGAAAGGGAAGCGGTAGAGGTAGTATGTAGATAGATGACAGTTGAAATATGATTTTACCTCTAAGTTTAATGAGATTTATTATTAAGCAATCGTTCAGAATCTTAGTTCATTAATATGATATAAGGCTGGTAACCAATCGTCTAACCTCGTGACGATCTTCTGTGATGTAGAATAATTACTAATACATATTTTGTAGCACATATAAGATTATTGCGTTTATTTGTTCCCTGTAAATACTAAACGATATTGGCACATGAATGAAGAAGATCTTGAAATAGAAACACTGATAGATGAAGACTCAGATTTGAATATTGCCGTGGATCAACGGAAAATAATTTGGCAAGCAAAAGATTTCTCCATCAGAGAGTTTGTAAATATGAAAAATGATGGTGAATTAATTTTACAGCCAGATTATCAAAGGAACTTCGTTGCTACTGACATTATAGCTAGCAAGCTAGTAGAGTCAATACTTCTTGATGTGCCAATACCTGTCATTTATTTAGCTGAAGAACAGGATGGTAACTTTTCTATTATTGATGGTCAACAAAGACTTACTTCTTTTATTTCATATTTGGGGGGTAAATTTCCTGACGGTAGACAATTTTAAGTTGTCTGGACTGAAGGTCTTAGCTGAACTAAATCGAAAAACTTTTAATGAATTAAATTCAGATCATCAAAAAAAAATTAGAAATACAACGATACATTCAATTATAATAAAAAAAGAATCAAATTCTGATATAAAATTTGAAATATTCGAAAGGCTTAATACTGGTTCTACAAAATTGAACGAGGACGAAATAAGAAATACGGTATATAGAGGTACGTATATAGAACTACTTCATAGTTTAAGCAAAAATCAACAATTCAACGAAATTGTCAACAAAGAAAATTTCAAAATTAGAATGATTTATAATGGGATGATATTAAGGTTTTTGGCTCTTTCCGAGAAATCGTATATCAATTATAAGTCATCTATGAAGCAGTTCTGTAACAGAGAACTGAGAGATAACAGGAATCTGAATCAAGAAAAGGCCAAAGATTACAAAAAACGTTTTGAACATTGCATCGACTTGGTAAAAGTAGTATTTGGTAAAAATGCATTTAGAAGGTATATACCGGGAGATGAAAACAGGTCAGGTTATTGGGCAAGTGGTCAAATTCACCCCCTTCCGCGCCCTCCCCGCCGACGTTCGCCTGTTCGACCCGCAGAAAGCCCTGGACCCCTTCGACGAGAAGTTCGACTGGAAAGCCTTCTCCGAATCGGAAGAACTGGACCGTACGGAAACCATGCAGAAACGCCGGGCCGAAGATGATGAAGAGGCACGGGAAAAAACAAAGAAGAAAAAGAAAGGGAAGCGGTAGGAAACAGAGTTCGTAGCAGGGCGCGCAGACGGATAAAAGAGCGACTATCAGTATAAATCCGGGCGGGGTCAGAAATGCAGGATTATACGAACCTATGTTGGGGTAATTATCGGCTTAATAGCCTCGAATACAGGGGTATAGGTACGGCTAAAGTGTTGAAAAAAGTGTATTTATTGGACTATACGTAGAACACACGACAAGCGGCATATTTTTTACGGGTAAAAGTTGACTAAGTGATTGATTTGAAGCAACTTCATCCTAAAATCTCTTCTACCCATGACACTTAAATTAATCACTCTGCTAGCCCTGAGCAGTACGGCCATACTGGCGGTACTTTTTTACCTTTTTCGAAAGGTTAGATTTAAAAAAGACTGCCCCGTCTGCGGGAACATGTACACCGACCGCATTGCAAGGCCAAAGTGGTTGAGACTTGTTCCCAGCAAAGCGTACCAGTGCAACGCCTGTCGCCATCGGTATTACTACATTGGCCGGCAGGAAGAACATTCTGCGCCAACATTGACACTATAGGCTCAAACGGCCCCTGGCCTTACTTAGGTACGGCCAGGCGGCCGGAGTCATTCGCCACTCCAATGAATCAAGGGTGAATCATGACGTTCGCCTGGGTCACTCCCATCACTGCACCGAGCCAAAGAAGCCGTACGTTCCGGTAATGAACTCCAGAATACCGGTTGCATGAGTGGCGCCCCGCATGGTTTTCAATTCTACATTCGTAGCCCCCCGTTTCCGCATGGCTTCGTACGCGTTCAGCGAATTGAGGTACAGAACAACCTCGTCGGCATCGCCATGATAAAGCTGCGTGCGGGTTTTGGGTTTCCAGTCGTGGATGTCATTATCCTGCACCGCAGCGATAAATTCCTTGTCCGTTCCGGTATTGATGGCCTGCTTGAAGCTGTCCGTGAATGTTTTGTTCAGACTGACGTTGATGGACGCGTTCATGCCCTGGGCCTGAATCTGCGAGGCATAAGGCTCTTTGAAATAGTACGTCATGGGGCGGTTCAGGCCGTAAATACGGTCGTAGGTGAGGAGCACCCACAGGTAAAGCCGGTTGATATAATCAACACCGGCCGACTCATTGTTGATAATCCGGTTCATGAAAGCCGGTTTGTCATAAGCACCCGCCCCGCAGCTTGATGCCACCAGATTGAACTCGTCGCCGGTTTCTTCTTCCAGTTTCTTCTGTAGTGACAGCGTAGCGTAACCCCCTTCCGAATAGCCGGCGATAAACAATCGCTTGTCCCAGTTCACCTGTTGATCGGCCAGGAAATCGCGGGCGGCCCGCAGCATGTCGAGCGAAGCCGTTGCCAGTCCTTTACGATGTTCATACGTATGGGGAAGGTCTTTGGAGGCTCCGTAGCCAATGTAATCGGGGGCCGCAATGATGTAACCCTGCGACGCAAATACCGAACCATAGGTATAGGCTTCGCTGCCCGACGCGAAGTACGAGGGAGCATCACTGTCGCTCGTGATTGTTCCGTGCTGCATACTGAGCAGGGGTAGGGCGGACTGCACGGATGGAATGATGAGTGCCCCCGACGCTCTAACGGATTTTCCATCCGTGTTTGTTGTGGTATATTCCAGTCGGTACGCTTTGATGCCGTAGCGAATGAAGAATTGCAGCGGAGCGGTGGCCCCGGTAAACCGGTTCCGTAACTGACTGGCCGAAAACTCGCCTATCAGCGAACTACTGACTAATGTTCGGGTAGAAGCGGGGGAAAGGGGATCATTTTCGCCCGACTGACGGCATCCGGAAGGGGCTGCCAACACCAGGCAGGCAGCGAGCGATAGCGTAACAATTGAGTTGATTTTTAGTCGCATGAAAGGAGGTTGCGTTACTGTGTTGAATCTATTTTTTTAACGTTTATTACCGAATTTTCGTTTACACCCGAGCGTATCCCTACCCTGATTTTCCGGGAATATGCACGACGCATAAACTGGGTTCTGACCAATGATCTTGTCCGTTCTTACCCTGTTCCGACAGAAAAGTTCTCGGTAATCTCAACCAGTCTTTTGGCCCATCGTACTTGATAGTTTCTTTGTTGGTATCTGCTTGTAGAACGAAGCACGTTTGCTGGAGAGAATGCTTTCGGTATAGGTTAGCTTATGAGTAATGACTTGATTATTTTTGTCTGAATTGAAACCAGCTATGGAAGCAACGTATCACCTCAATCCAGGCGAACTGGACGAGAAATTTTTGAAAGCGATGCAAACACTGTTCTTGCATCATCGGGTGAAAGTAACGGTTGAAATAGAATCGTCAGATGAAACCGATTCCATTCGCAGCAATGCCTACTTAAATGAAACACTGATACGCCGGTTGAAACATGTAGAAGATGGTCTCGTTCGGGAAGTTAATCTATCCGATTATCAGCCAGATGCGTAGATTGTTATTTGAGAATGAAGCATTTGATGAGTTTACAGCCTGGGCAACAGAAGATAAAAAACTGTTTGCGCGACTAGTAAAACTGCTTGCTGAAGCACAGCGGACGCCATTTGAAGGGACAGGCAAACCGGAATTGCTGAAACACGAATACAAAGGGTGCATATCGAGACGAATTAATCAGGAACATCGGCTGATTTATAAAGTCACCGACGAATTTCTGATTGTACTTGCCTGCCGTGACCACTACTAATACACCCGCTTTCCTGCGTAATCCAACCACCTTCACCATTTTCGGTGCGGTGGCCGCTTTCTGTACGTATGCCTGCGCGTATGCGTTCAGGAAGGGCATCACCGCCGTCACGTTCGAGGGCATGGTCGTTGCCGGTATCAGCTACAAAATCTGGCTCATTACAGCGCAGGTTTTAGGCTACGCGGCCTCCAAACGGATTGGGGTAAAGGTGGTGTCGGAGATGTCGCCGGGACGACGGGCCGCCAGTATTTTGCTGTTTATTGGCATTGCTGAACTGGCCCTGCTGGGTTTTGCTCTCGTGCCCGCGCCGTACAACATTATTTTTCTATTCCTGAACGGCTTGCCGCTGGGCATGGTGTACGGCATCATGCTCGGCTTTCTGGAAGGCCGTCGGCAAACCGATGCCCTGGTGGCCGGCCTGACCGCTTCCTTTATTTTCGCGTCCGGCTTTGTCAAAACGGTAGCGCTGACCATCCGGGCCGACTGGGGCGTGTCGGAGTTCTGGTTACCCTTTGTAACGAGCTTACTGTTTGTTCCACCGCTCCTGCTGTCGGTATATGCGCTCACGTTGCTTCCTCCGCCCACCGCCGAAGATCGGGCCCTTCGGACGGAGCGTAAACCAATGGACGCAGACGAGCGGAGTGCCTTTGTTGGGACCTTTCGGGTAGGGCTGGTGCTGCTTATTGCGTCCTACGTGTTGCTATCGGCTTTCCGGGACTTCCGCGACAACTTCGGTCCTGAAATTCTGCGGGATGCGGGTGTTCGAAAACCCGGGTATTTTTGCCAAAACCGAAACGATGGTAGCACTGGGTATCCTGTTCATGATGGGGTTGCTCCAGCGTGTAACCAACAATTTTCGGGCCTTTGCCCTGTTGAACGCCCTGATGCTAGCGGGGGCTGCGCTGGTGGGGTTGAGCACCTACGCGTACTCGCTCGAACTGCTCTCGGCGGGCAACTGGTTTTTGCTGACCGGCCTCGGCCTCTACATGGCCTACGTGCCCTGCAACGGCTTGTATTTCGAGCGGCTGATTGCCTCCTTCCGGTACGTCAGTACGGTCGGATTCATCGTCACCCTGGCCGACTGGTACGGGTATCTGGGTAGTGTGGGCGTGCTGTTGTACAAGAACTTCGGGCAGTCCACCATCAGCTACCGCGAATTTTTCATGTACGGTGCCTACATCCTGGCCGTGTCGTACATCGGGCTGGTTGTGGCCTCGTTTGCGTACTTTAGCCGCCGGTTTCGAGCTGTGAAAACTAAAGAAGTCAGCTCAGTGCCTGGCTAAATTGTTCTGTTTGTTGTGTCGATTTGTAGAGACTCTTTTGGATAGCCCATCACCTCCAAAACCTGATAAACGAGCTGAACAATATTATTAGCACTCAGATTAGTTTCATAGAAAATAGACGAATCCGGAATTCGAACAGCTAGTCTTAACAGATCTGCTGTCTGTAGTAAAATAAGGACGTTTCTTGCCCACTAGGCTTGTCAGGTTTGCCAAATCGTTCGGATGCTTCTTCGCAATGACCTGAACAATGGTTTTTAATAAGATAGCCCAGTTAGAAACCCGATATTCGTTGCCATCAAATCGGAAGGCAGTTGGCTTACTATACTGAAAAGATAAAAATTTAGCTTCCTGTTTCGGTTTGGATGGAGTGATATTGGCGGGCTCTATACTGCCCTTTTTCGTATTACTTGGTCGGCTAGGTGCAGAGACTGAAGGCAATGACGTATTTCCTGAAATGTCTTTCAGAAACTGAATAACAATAGAAGTTTCCGGCTTGTAGCCACTTAATTTCTCAACAACTTCCCCGACCACATCCGATAGTAACTCATCGCTTTCTGCTAATAGTTTTCGCCAGGCCTTTGGTAATGTTTGTTCGATAATTTCCCGGCGCTGTCGACTGGTGTAAACACTTTCAGCATTCGATACGGCCTGTCCGCTTGCTACTGCCACCTTCGCCAGAAAAGACACCAGTTTCTCCGCAATATCTATTGATGCCTGACTTTGCATGTCAATCGTGTAGAAGCGTCGCTGCTCCCAACTACCTTCATGAAGTGGTAGATAAAACCACCAGATCATGCCGTTCGTAAGAATGGCCAGCTTGACGCCATGCTTGAATGCATATTGAAGTAGCTGCTCCTGATGCCTGTCCAGGTCCTCGCCGAGCCTTTTTACTTCGACGAAAACTTTGTTATGATTGTTTATGCGCAAAGAGTAGTCTACCCGTCCATTTTGAACGCTGAACTCGGGGTATACCTCCTGCACGTCGAATGGGTTCCATCCCAGTTTTTGAAAAACTGGAAGAATGAACCCTTGCTTTGTTGCTTCTTCGCTCTGTTGCGGCAGAGAACCCGTTAACTTTTTGGTCTCAATGTAGCTTTGTAAATCTGCCTGCATGGCGTAGGTTCAGGACGAAAGGATAGTCGAAGAGTCAAAGATAACAATAGATGTAAATGTTGTCTTTATGTTCGTACAACTGCCCGGTCGATTTAAATTGACTAGTTTTGCTGACTGTAAATACGGTTATCAAACCCAACCAGTTTGAACCTGATAACTCCCTGCAAACGACTACTAAATGAATCCCTGGAATAACGTTCCCGCTGCCGATTACGAACGCCACATGAGCCACGAAACGGTGGGGCAACTGGCATCGCTGAACGAAATCACCCGTGAAAAAGTAGAGCAGCGGTATCCGCAGGCGGTAGCGGTGTACGGAGCCTGTACGGGCAATGGATTAGCCCATTTTGTGGACGCCAAAACCGTCTACGCGGTCGATATCAATCCGGCTTACCTGGCCATCTGCCATGATCGCTACGATCCCATTTTGAATGAACTGGTGCTGGTGCAGGCGGATATCAATCACGATGCCGTGCCCATTCCTGCTGGTTCTGTCGATCTGATCATCTGCCACCTCTTTCTGGAATATGTTGACCTGGAACGTGCTTTCGCCAGTTTCCGGCAGGTGCTCCGGCCGGGGGGATTGCTCAACGTGGTGTTGCAGCGGAGCAACGATACGGGTTGGGTAAGCAATACGGGTGTAACCACGCTCCGGCCCGTGGCGGCCATTGCCCATGAGGTATCGGACGAAACGTTACGGCAACACGCGCTGCCGGATCTGCGTTTTGCCGGGAGTCAGACCTACCGGATGCCAAACGGCAAAAGCTTAGTGTCCTACGAGTTTATCAATGGGGAAGTTGCCCCACCAACGCGTGAAGAAAGTTCTGATTTTGAGTGGCCTGAGTGGTAGCGGCAAATCGACGGTTGCCCGGCAGTTCTGCACCGACAACCCAAACTGGCTGCGGGTGAACCGAGACGACCTGCGCCGGAGCCTGTTGCCCGTCTCCCTGCCCGAATACTGGCAAACCTGGCCCGACGATCAGAAGGACCGGATCGAAAAGCTGGTTAATGCCTTACAGGAAACGGCCATCGTAGAAGGCTTACGGCAGGGCTGGAACGTACTGATCGACAACACAAACCTTCGGCTGGGTTACATCAATGAGTTCCGGAAGCTGTTGAGCACTCATTTTGACGCGGTAGAAATAAACTACCGGCTTATCGACGTGCCCGTGAACGAGTGCATTCAGCGCGACAAGTACCGCGCCGACTCGGTGGGGGAGGCCGTTATCCGCAAACAGGCCGATCAACTGTCGGTGCTGAAAAAGAACTTCAAATTCCAACCGGAACGACTGACCCGAAATCCCGCTTTTCAACGCGAACAGAATGAAACGCTGCCCCGCTGCATTCTGGTTGATATTGATGGAACAGTAGCCGACAAAGGGGAACGCTCCCCCTTCGCCTGGCACCAGCGTGGGGGAAGATACGCCCAAATGGCCCATCATCAACCTGGTGAAATCCCTGCACGTTGCGGGGTATAAAATTGTGTTTTTCTCAGGCCGCGATGCGGTTTGTCGCGCTCATACTATTAGCTGGCTCAATACGCATTTCGGCTGGCACGAGTCAGATTATGAACTGTCCATGCGGCCGCAAAACGACAACCGGAAAGACGCAATCATTAAGCAGGAACTCTTCGAACAACATATCCTGGGCCGTTACTACGTTGAAT
Organism: uncultured Cytophagales bacterium; assembly: GCA_963782245.1. Lineage (GTDB taxonomy): Bacteria > Bacteroidota > Bacteroidia > Cytophagales > Spirosomataceae > Spirosoma. The sequence goes on along the minus strand of CAWAJC010000029.1, from coordinate 30,703 downwards.
TTGTGGTCGATGACCGGCAGCAGGTTGTGGATATGTGGCGACGAACGCTGGGCCTGACGTGTATTCAGGTCGATTACGGTGATTTTTGAGGAGTAAACATTGGGTCTGCCTATCGACAGACCCAAGTTGCTATTCGCTTTTCCCCGTTGTATTCCCGGCGGTTTTGGGGAGCGTACTTTCGTAGAGTGCGTTAAAGATCAGCTTGTACGTAGCGCGGGGCTGGCCGCGAAACTGGGGCCGGAAGCCGAACAGCACGACCTGGCCTTTGTTTTGACGCGCCCGCAGTACGGCGGCTTTCCCGGCAATGTACCGGTCTTCATTTAAAGCCCAGCCACTCATGAGCAGGTCTTTTTTTGCATAGCTGGCAACCAGTTCGACGGTGGGTTCGGGGGCGGCTTTCGTCATTTCCTTACCCCCTTCACCTTCCCGGCGCTGCCGAACGATCTCAAACGCCCGGCTATTCGAGAAGGCGGCTGCCACTTCGGGCTGCATCCCGGCCGCGAGTGAATTTCGGGTGTCTATCGTGGTTCGAATCAGCGAGCCGGGAATGTAAAACTGCTGATTGGATAATCCATCCGTCACGTTCTTGACGGGTAACCCCAGCAATTCAATGGCAAAATCGCTGGCTTCATCGAAGGTAATGAGCGTTCCACCGTTGTTCACGTACTGATTCAGGGCCAGTGTGCCGCCCAGCCCTAAGCCACCCGTGTACTGAGCGGGCATGGTGTTGGGGGCGTGGCCGTTCAGAATTTCTTTTACGCCCTGGTCGGGAATGATGATGGCACTGTAGGCCGACAGGTCTTTTTTGGCCATATCGGCATCGTGCAGCGTATCGACCGGGAAGCCGTAGCTCTCCAGAAACCAGCGCGTCCACCCTTCATCCATGTTTGCTATCCACGATTTGTAAAGACCTACTTTGGGCAATTTGAGCGGGGTAATGCCGCTGCTGGGTTTGGTAGCCTGAGCGGTAAAATTCAGCCCCAACTCGGTGGCAATTTTTTTAACGATACCCTCCGTATTGGCGCCTTTCTGAATGAAAAACGAACCGGCATCGGCCGGGCCAATAGACACCGTTTCGCCTTCGCTCAGCAGTCGGTTTACTGCCATAACACTGGCATTTTCATTACGCGATAGCCGGTAACCATAGTCGGTGCTGGCCGCTACCTCACCCGTCCCGGACGTGGCCATTCCGTTTACCGGGCTCGTCGTGGCCATAAATTCGGTATCGACCCGATTCACCTTCACGCCCATCTGCATGGGCAGGGTCCAGCCGGCCAGGTCGTAGGGCGGAATGGGTGGGCCACCCGGATAAAGCCGCTGGTTGGGGTGCACCTGCTTCTCCATCAGGTCCATTACGTAGGGGATAAATGCCTGCCCCCCATAAATGATGTAAGCCCCCGCCGGGTATCCAACGTTATTGGCCTGAAACGGCTGGGTCGCCTTACTGACCTCTACACCACTCTGCCGCAACATGTTTATCAGGTTGATGGCTTCGCCTTTGTCCCACTGATCGGCGGGGATGACGTAGGCAAAGGGTTTTGATTTGCCAGCGGCTTCGATGGCATCACGTCCCATCTGGTAGATGTTGTACAGGAATTCCTCCCGTTTGTCGGCGGCCAGAACCAGCGTAGCCATGGATGCTTCTTCCATGTAATTGACCGCGTCCCGAAAGTGCGACTCCCCGCCTTTCCAGGGGTCGGCATAAAAGATTTCGGTGCCGGTGGTAGCCGCCGTTACGCCCACACCCACCGTTTTAGGCAGCGAATCGGGCGGGTAAAAGCGGGGTGAAGGCGTAGCGTGGGCCGTTTCGGTTAGAATACCGATCTGGTTGTGAAAGTACGGTACGGTACGCATGCCGCCGTTCCACCACATGCTGAACCGAAGTTGAGAAACCACGCCGGGCATTTTTTTCATGGCAAACCGACTGGCCATCGCCGACCCGACCAGGTTAACGCCCGATGTAACGCCGGGGTGAATATGCGGGTTGACCGGATTGGCAAAAGGCGGAATGAAAATGCGGGTCCAGGCAGGAGACGACTGGTGCTGATTGTACACGATTTGCGGATACCACTGGTTGTACAGCACGTCCGACACGGCCTTTGTTTCGGGCATGTTGTTGGTAAACCAGTCGCGGTTGTTGTCGTGCCCGACGTAGTGGTGGTAGAGCCAGGGGGGCGAGGTGGTTTCGTAGGGGGTGCCGAGGTTACCGTTGTACCAGTCAGCCACAATATCGAGTCCGTCGGGGTTCATCTCGACCATCAGCAGGGCCACTACCTGGTCCCGAATCTTCTTCATCTCGGTCGATTCTTCCGTCGCCATGCGGTAGGCCAGTTCGGGCATCATCTGGGCCGCGGCTACCTCCGATGCGTGCAAACCCACGTCAATCCAGACAACGGCTCTACCCGTTTCGGCTAAGGTGCGGGCCTGCTTCGCGTCAATTCTGGCCCGGGACAGTTGCTCGCTAATGCTGCGCCATTTGTCCAGTTGCTTCATGTTGGCCTCGCTCGATATCATCAGCAAGATCAGCGGTTTACCCAGTACTGACTTTCCGATTTGGACCATTTTTACCCGGTTACTGGCCTTATCCAGACGCTGATAATAGTCCATCAGCAGGTTGTACTTGGCCAGTTTATAGTCGGCACCCGGCTCAAATCCGAATACGTCGGCAGGTTTGGGCACCTGCGCCGTAGCAACGAGCGTAGTGCATAGGAGGGCGAGGAGTAGCCCCGTCCGACACACGTTTAATTGTCTGGTGAAATAATTCATAGAGAGGTTAAGTAAGGGTCAGGGCTCGGGAGTCTTCACTAAACCGCCCGGCAGAATGTTCTTACGGGTTCGTTTACTTCCTACGGAACCGAACACCCACCCGGCAATCGCCCACTTCGCCCCGCGCTTCGTCGCACACGTTCTCCTGAAAGCCTTCAATCCGACGACCGTCTGCCAGGTTCAGGATAAACTTGAACACAAAATAATCGTTCTGAACCACTTTGGTCAGGTCAGTGCCCGTAAACGCAGCCATCTGAGCGGCTGTTACGGTAAAAGTTTTAGGAAACTGGGTGACAGTTTCGTACAGTTTATCGGTTGCCACCACGCGGCTTGGCAACGGAAACTGCGTAACACTCGGGTATACGCCACCGGGATTGGAAAGGATGATCGGATAAGACGGGTTGCCGGTAGTGGGGGCTTTTACGAACCCCAGATACACCTCGATTGACTTGACCTCGGCTTTGCCAAAGCCCTCCCAATTCAAACTGTATTCAAACTCCTGACTGCCCAGGTTAGCCGCGCCTATATCGAAAAAGGAGGTATTGGCGGTAGGTACCGTGGGCAGGGCTGATTTGGCCGTATTCACCGTCACCAGCGGAACGGCGGTGTAGGTCCACTTTTCCCATTCGTAGGTTTCGGTTTTACAGGCATCCAGGGCCAGTAAGCCGAAAAAAGACAGATAAATAAGTATTTTTTTCATAAAGTCAGTTGATTATTTGTCCCAGAAAACGGGTGTGATTTGTTGGGCTGCCTGCAGTTTCTCCGCATTGTCAGACACGCTGCCGTTGGTAGATAGTTCGGTAACGGAGTAGCTCAGGCGTAGCGGAAAGGTATTCAATGGGGCTATGGGTGCGGCCAGCGTGGGTAAATCCGTTCGGCGGTAGTCGTTGTAGGATTCCATGCCGTTACCAAATTGGGCAATGTACTTCTGGGTCATCACGGCACCTAATTTGCCCGCCGGAGTAGCTGCGTCATACTGAGCAGTGCGGTTGGTCACAAACGCGGTAATGGTAGCCGCTGGCAGCACGGGAGCCGAGTTTCCGCCCGATGTGGCAATGGTGTTAACGCTGTTTAGGTGCGCCGTAATCCCGTCCTGAAACAACTGCTTTGCATCGCCGGCAGTCCCCATGGTGAGGGCCGCTTCGGCCAGAATAAACTTAACCATTGCGTTGGTGATAAACGGGAATACACCCGCCCCGGAGCCATCGGTATTGGTCACTACTTTGGGCGATCCGGTAGCCCCCGAATTGCTAAGGAATACGTTGGTGGCCGTGAGGTTGTTGATGGGGGCGCTGTCATACAATCCGCCGGATGGATACACGCCGAAGGTGGCTTTCAGGGCGTTGTCGTTGGGCGATGCTGTTGCGTCGCCGGTATACCGGCCAAAATAACCGTTGCCGGTGGGCGTAAACCCAACGGTGTAGTTCGACGTCTGCCGGAAAAAGTAATAACGAAGCCGGGGGTCGTCGGTGCCGAAAAGCCGCTCCATGAAGTTCTGACTCATGTAGTAGCTTTTGCTGGCCTGGTATTCGGCCCGGTACCAGGGGTGGCGGTTGGCGGGCGTTTCCGACGAACCAAAGCGGAAGGAAAAATCCTGGGCGTTGGTGCTGATGAGCGGGGCATTGCTGCTCAGCAGGGCCGCAATGCCCGCTTTGGCTTTGTCGGGCTGCACCAGTCGGATCTGGTTAAAAAGTTTCAGTTTCAGCGAGTTACCCATCCGAATCCAGGATGCTTTGTCGCCTTTGTAAATAAGGTCGGCGGTGGTGGGCTGGATAGCAAAGTTTCCCTTAGCCGCGTCGGCCAGGCCGTCGTCGATCAGGGCGAACAGTTTGTCATAAATCACCTCGCCTTTCTCGAAGGTCGGGTCGGTTACGGTCAGCCCTTTTGTGGCATCGGTGTAGGGAACGTCGCCCCATAAATCGACCATCAGGCTATAGATGTAGGCTTTCTGCAGCTTGGCAATGGATACGTAGTCCCATCGCTGCTGGGCGGTACCTTCGCGGATAAGGATTTCCAGGTCGCCAAGCACCTGCGTGTACAGGCCGTTCCAGGATGCCTGATAGTCGGTACCTTCCTGAAAATTGCGGCTCGTATTGGTAGTGTACAATTGCTGCGTCAGGATGGACGTTCCCACGTTTACGTCCCGCAGGCTACCCGCCATAGATACCTGCGTGGCAGGCAAAATGAGATCGAGTACCGGCGTGGTGGGATTGTTGGGGTCGGCGTTGATATCGACAAAGTCTTTGCAGGATCCTGCTGCAAAGAGCAGTCCCAGCAACGAAGCCGTTCGGAGGATATTGATGAAATTCATGCGTTTTTTTGCTTTTGGCGATTTTATCCTACTCTCATCCCTGAAAGCAGGGGAGGGGTATGATGGAATGATCCTGTTAGAAACTGAACCGCAGGTTTACACCTAACCGGCGCGTAGTTGGAATACCGATGAGATCGAAACCCTGCGAGTTGCCCGCTCCCAGCGAACTTACTTCGGGGTCGAAGTTCAGGTATTTCGGGAAGTTGGGAGCCAGGTACCACAGATTCCGACCACTGATGGACAGAAAAGCGCCACCAAAGGGCGTCTTGGCCAGCCAGGCTTTAGGAAACTGATACCCCAGTGATACCTCACGCAGGCGGAACACCGTCGCATCGAATACGTTGGCTTCGGCGGCACCACCGGGGCCAAAGCCGCCGGAGAAGTAATAATCCGCTACGCCAATACCGATGTTGTTCGGGATTTTTTTGCCCTCGCCATTCAGAATTGGTTGTAAGGTATTCACGTTGCCCAGCACACCCGGTCCCACCAGGATGGCTTCCCGCTCTTCGGTATCTCTGGTAACACCCCGGCTCAGGAGTTCGAAGGCCGTAAACGAGTACATATCTCCCGCCTTTTTTCCAGTCGAACAGGGCGTTGAGGGTGATGCCTTTAAAACTGAACGTATTGGTGATGCCCCAGATAAAATCGGGGTTGGGGTTGCCAATGGCCGTGGTGCGGCCCGACAGAATAGGCTTCCCCGTGTTACCATTGACCAGGATATTACCCTCATCATCGCGGGCGAAGGTGGAGCCACGAATCTGCCCATAAGGCTGACCGGCAATGTGTACACTGCCCAGATCCGAGAAGCCGCCGTAGGGTAGTTCTTTCAGGTTGCCGATGTCGCGCACGATGTTACGGTTCAGGGTGAAGGCCGACGAAATATCCCAGCGGAAGCCATTGGCTAGCTTCACCGGATTGGCATTCAGCCCAATTTCTATGCCTTCGTTGGTAGAGCGGCCCAGGTTAATCACCTTCTGGGTATAGCCCGTCGACGGGGCTGCGTTGACCGTAAAAATCTGCGACGTACTCTCCTTGTTGTAGTAGGTGATGTCCAGTCCGAACCGGTTATTGAAAAACTGGAGTTCGGTGCCCAATTCAAGTTCAGTAATGAATTCGGGTTTGAGTTCAGCGTTGGCCAGCAGGTCGGATTCAGTCAGGGTGCTCTGCCCGTTGAAGGGCGAGGCAATGGAGCCGGTACCCGAACCAATACCTAACACCGGGTTGGCAATATAGACCGTTTGGGTCTGGTAGGGGGTGGCTTCGTTACCCACCTTTGTATAGCCCGCCCGGAGTTTACCAAACGAGAGTATGTTCTTGGGAATCTTCAGGGCCTCGGTGAAAATCAGCGACGCACTGGCCCCGCCATACAGGTAACTCCGGTTACTGATGGGCAGCGTAGACGATATGTCATTCCGGGCCACGACGTTCAGGAATGCGAAGTTTTTGTAGTCCAGCGAAATATCGGTAAAGAAGGCAAAATACCGCTGCTTGAAATCATTCCGGTTGTTGGGCAGCACGCGTGGAATGGTAACGCGGGTGTTGTTGAGCGAGTTGATACCCCGGAAAATGATGCCATCGCCAAAAACCACCTGCCGCTCGGTAAGCCGCTGGTTTACGTTGTTGCCCAGAATTACTTTCAGACCAATGTTTTCGCTGAGGGGTTTGGTGGCCGTAACCAGAAAGGTATTGTCCAGCTCCTGCCGATAGATGTTGTCGGTGGTAATGTTGCCGTTGGGGAAATAGTCTCCACCTTTACCATTTACCGTTACGCGCCGGTCGGTGTAGGCGTTGAAGCCCACCGTGTTCTGGACGTTGAGCCAGGGCAGCACGTCCACACCAAGTACCACGTTGCCGTAGTAGCGGTCTACCTTGCTGGTAGTGGGGCTGTTGGCCACCGACCAGTAGGGGTTATCGGTACCTACGCGGTCATAAACGTTGTTGCCGTTCAGCGGATTGGTGTTCGGGTAGCCGGTCAGGTCGTAACTCGTTGGCGCAAACAGGAGAATATCCAGGATGGACGCGCCGGCGCCGTTGGCGGCCGTAACCTGGGGCGACACCTGCGCGGTATTGACGTAGTTGAGCGCCCCCCGAACGTAGAACTTGTTGTCCAGCTGGGCATTGCCACCAATGTTGACACCCGTCCGGGTAATCTCGTTCTCCGGCACGACGCCCTGATTACCCGTCCGCGACAGACCCACGGTAAGGTTTCCCTTTTCCCCACCCGATGATACGGACAGGGCGTTTTCAAAGACGCTTCCCGTCCGGAAAAAGTTTTTGGCATTATACTGCGAAAACGACTCGTACGGTACCTGAATAGGTGTTGTTCCATTGGTTCCGTAAAACTGCGGAAATACGGACGACGGATAGCGGTTATTAGTCGTTACGGGGTGCGGAATAGTTTGCCGCGTGGGAATCAGACTGGGAACGCCCGGATACGGAGGCCCCCACGAGCCAAACACGCCACTTCGGTAATCGAAGTTGGTACCCTGTCCGTAGCTGGTCTGGTAGTCGGGTAAGCCCGCAACGGTTTCGGTAGCGTAGCCCACGTTGTAGGTTATTTCCAATCCTTTTCGGCTCTGGCTTTTTCCCGCTTTGGTGGTAACGATGATGGCCCCGTTGGCCGCCCGCGACCCGTAGAGCGCGGCCGCTGCGGCCCCTTTCAGCACCGTCATGGTCAGGATGTTGTTCGGGTCGAGGTCGAAGGCGCGGTTCGTGGTGGTCGAGCCACCCACGAAGCCGTCGGGCTGGGTGAAACTGGAATTGTCGAAGGGCACCCCATCTACCACAAACAGCGGCTGGTTGTTGTTGCCCAGCGAGGAGTTGCCCCGGATGGTGATGTTGGTGGCTCCGCCCGCGGCCCCACCCGACCCCTGCACGTTTACCCCCGCTACTTTGCCGGTCAGGGCGCGGAGTGGGTCCGGTTCCGACCGTTGCGCAAGTTTGGTGGCATCCAGGGTGCTGACGGAGTAACCCAGCGCGTTTTTGTCGCGCACAATACCGGCAGCCGTTACCACCACCTCGCTCAGTTGCTTGGTATCGGCCGTCAGAGTCACATCAATAGTTTGCTGGGAACCCACAGTAATTTCGGCGGCCTGAAAGCCAACTGACGAAAAGACCAGCACGGCTTTGCGATCCGGGAACGGCCAGCTGATAGCGCCCGTCGGCATCGGTAACGGTGCCGGTAGTGGTACCTTTTATGGTTACGGTGGTACCCGGTAGCGGGTTCTTCTCCCCGGCGTCGCTCACCCGCCCGCTCACTGTGCTGGTTTGGCACAGGGCGTATAGCGGAATCAGCATGATAAATACAAGTAGCCTTAGTTTCATATAGTTTGGAGAGAGTTGGGTACTAACAGGGATTTTGAAAACGATAACAAGTATAGAGAATAAAAGACTGCTAGAAGTGAATTGAAATAAATAAAATTCTACCGTCTCGATATAATTGAAAATATTTATCGTTTTATACCACAAAACGCCGTATAAAGTAATGTCATCCTCAATTCTCTTGTAACGATCAGATGATTGCTCCTACGTAGTTTTAGCAATGACCGTTGCCCAGCGTTGTTTCCCGGACCGGTATAGCCGTATCCGCTCGGTCAGCATGGTGCCAACCCCGAAACTAGCTTCCTGGGTAACGCAGTCAGCCAATTCGATTGGCTGGCCTCAGGCTGGATAGACTACTGCGCAGACGGAGTGTAAGCGGAATATTTGTAGTGCGGACCATTCTGCTCTGGTCACGTCGTTTCAACCGGTTCAGGCCAGTAGTTTATCGATAGCCTGCTGTGCCCGGTCGGCACCGAACCCGGCTATGTTTTGCGCCATCTGTTGCCGAATCAGGTCGTTGCCCAAATTGCCGATGCTGCCTTCGTGGGTGTGGTTCAACTGGCGGGGTGGTATATACGTATGCTCCGCAATTTCCTTTCCCACCGTGCGGTAGGCTTCACGGAAAGGGACGCCCTGCAAAACCAGTTCATTGACCCGCTCTACGCTGAATAGCAAATCGTACTTCGGCTCGTCGAGCAGGTTTTGTTTTACCTGAATGTGTTCGAGCATGAAATCGGTGATGGCCAGGCAGTCCAGGAGTTCATCGAAGGCGGGCATCAGGATTTCCTTTAGTAACTGCATGTCCCGGTGGTAGCCGGAGGGGAGGTTACTCATCACCAATGTCACTTCCATTGGCAGCGCCTTCATTTTATTGGTCTTAGCCCGCAGCAGCTCCGCCACGTCGGGGTTTTTTTTGTGCGGCATAATGCTGGACCCCGTGGTCATGGCATCGGGCAGGGTCAGGAAACTGAAATTCTGGCTGTTGTACAGGCAGATATCCATCGCCATTCGGGAGAGGGTCGTGGCCACGGCTGCCAGGGCCGTCAGGGCTGTCTGCTCGGTTTTTCCCCGGCTCATCTGAGCGTACACCACATTCACGTGCATCCCTTCGAAGCCCAGTAATTCGGTGGTGAGTGTTCGGTTAAGCGGGAATGACGAACCGTAGCCCGCCCCCGAACCCAGCGGGTTCCGATTGGCTAGTCGGTAGGCGGTTTGCAGTGTGAGAACATCGTCGGCGAGGGCTTCGGCGTAGGCACCAAACCACAGCCCGAACGAGGAGGGCATGGCGATTTGGAGGTGCGTATAGCCGGGCAGGAGGTCGTCCTTGTGCTGCTCCGACCGGCTGATGAGTCGGTCGAATACGCGCTGAACGCTGTTGGTAACCTGCCAGAGCCGGTCGCGGGTGAAGAGTTTCAAATCCACCAGGACCTGATCGTTTCGCGAACGGCCCGAGTGAATCTTCTTGCCCACGTCGCCCAGCGCACGGGTCAGCATCAGCTCCACCTGCGAATGCACATCCTCAATACCATCTTCGATGACAAACTCCCCCTGCTCAATCTGCTGATAGATGACTTTCAATTCATCATTCATCATTTTTAATTCATCATTGGAAATAAGGCCAATGGTTTCGAGCATCTGCGCGTGAGCCAGGTTTCCCAGTACGTCGAACGGGGCGAGGTACTGGTCCATCTCCCGGTCGCGCCCGACGGTGAAGCGTTCGATTTGCTCAGCGATGGCCGTGGATTCAGCGGGTGTGCCTTCTTTTTGCCAGAGTTTCAAGAGCGACAGAGTGAAAGAGTGAAAGAGCAGATTGCCAAAAAAACAGGGCGTAAAAAGAGTAGTAACTGCGCTGGTTTTTTGGCAAAGTTCGCAAAGAAAGTCAGGGAGGCAACCTGTTTCGCTATTTTTGCGAATCGTTCGCTATACGAGGACAGACTTGGTCAGGGCATATCCACGTTCACCAGGTTATCGTCCGAGACGCGGTCAATCAGCTTATTGTAGGGGTCGATACCGGCTTTAACGGGCTTTCCCTTCACGGTCACCTCAATTACGTGCTCACCGGGGAGCAGGCTGTGCTTCTGCATGTAGAGTGGCACTTTGGTCGTAAGCCCGTCTTTGTTCTTCCCATCGTCGGTAAGCACGGCAATGTCAACGAGGAGGGGGGCTTTACCTTTGGCCAGTTCTTTGCCGGTTTTGTCGTAATACTCGGTTGCCGTTTTCACGCGCAGGGTCAGGCGATAGCTGCCGTTGCCAATGGGTTTCGCTTCGGCTTTGGTGATGCGGTTATCGTAGAGCGTCAGTTTCTCGAAATTATCCGTCAGCCAGCCTTTGAGCGAGTCGGGTGTGGCGGCTTTCAGGAAGCCGTACCATTCCAGCGAGGTGGTAAATGGGGCCGCCTGCCGGAACCGGGCCGCTTTCATGTACTCATTCATGGCCTGGTTCACGCGGGCTTCGCCGAGGTAATCCTGCAACGCATACATCAGCATCGACCCTTTCTGATACCAGACGTACGCCCGCGTGTCGTTATCGAGCATGTTGGCCTCAAACTTATCCTCATTGGCCCGTCCCCGCAGGTAATTATCCAGGCTATATTTCAAAAACTTGGGCATGGCATCGGGACCGTACCGCTCCTTGAGCACCATCAGGGCCGAATATTCGGCCATCGTTTCCGAAATCTGATTGGCTCCGCGCGTCCGGCTGGGCATAATCTGGTGCCCCCACCACTGGTGCGCCACTTCGTGCGCCGTTACGTAATAAGCGTAGTCCGTTTTGTCCGGGTCGTGGAAGTCGCCCACCCAGCCAAACTCCTCCGAATACGGAACGGTGGTGGGAAAGGACTGCGCAAAACTGGCGTAGCGTGGAAATTCCAGCACCCGCAACACCGGATACGGATACGGCGCGTAGTTTTTGCTGTAATAACTTAGGGACGCTTTCATACTGGCCATGAACCGGTCCAGGTTGCGGTCGTGAGTAGGGTGGTGGTATACTTCCAGCGCAACCGTCTGGCCGTTTTCGCCCGTCCACACATCGCGTTTGACCCCGTACTTAGCCGAACACATGCTGAAAAAGAAGTCGGAGAAGCCGGGAAGTTTATACTGGAAATACTTCCGGGGTTTTCCGTCGGGGCCATTGGCGGTCCAGGTTTTCAGTAACTGACCGGGCAAAATTCCTGTTTGGTCGGGGTTGGTGGAGATGGTCCCCTCAAACGTAACCCAGTTGGCATCGTCGGTAAAGAGGAAATCGCGCAGACCGGCCGGGTCGTTCTGGGTGGGAAGTGTCCATTCTTTCACCGCGAGGTTGTACTTCTTCCGGTACTTATCGCTGGTTAACTCCTGATTTTCATCGTAGCCGAAGCCGGGGAATATGCCTACGTTGAAAAACGTACCGTTGCTCACTATATCCCGGCTGTTACCACCATTAGCAAAGCCCACGTACTCCCCCGTTACGGTCATCTCCATGCGGGCCGTATCGCCGGGGTTCAGGGTTTTGGGGAGTCGGTAAATGGAATAGCCCAGGTCGGTATCGTTCAGAATCTTTACGGGTTCTTTACCATCAATCAGAAATTTGGTCAGTTGGCGGTGGAAGTTATCGGTCGGCATCGTAAAGTGCAGCGAGTCGATGGGTTGGCTGCCTTTGTTGACGATAACGAACTGACCCGCTGCCAGGGCTTTGAATTCATCCGGGAATACATCGACGTTCAGTTTCGCGCTGGTAATTTTGGGTTGCAGCACGTTGGCGTATTTATGGTACGTCTTCTCGAAGGTAGCCGATAATTCGCGCTGTTCATCGGCGGAGCGGTACCGATTCTTCACGCTGACATTGGTATAAATCCAGGCACCCGTGCTGACAAAGGCCACCAGGCACAACGCGAACAGGGCCATGGACCCGCGCCCGATGCGCTGCCGGGCCAGTTGCCAGCGCGCCTTGAAGCCGCTATCCGACCCCCGGTTCCAGAACCACAGCGCCAGTACCAGCAGCAATCCACCAAACGCGTACCAATAAAGCCGGAACGCAAATAGCCCGGTCAGGTAATGCCCAAAGCCATTCAGGTCCGAAATCTGCACACCGCCCCCCGAAAACGGCAGGGCCAGCCGGTAGCCAAACTCGGCAAACTGCGGCACTGCCCAGATGATGATGTACACGGCCAGCGTAACGATATGCCCGACAAACTTCTGGTTCACCAGCGTATGCACGAAAAACGCCAGCATCACGTATTGAAAATATTGCGTGAAGCCAATGCCGAGCAAGTCGCGGACATACAGCCCGAACTCGTAGTTGAAATAACCTTTCACGGTCTGGTTGATCACGCCCGAAACCATCACCAGCCCGCAGAGCAACAGGCAAACGTAGGTCATGGACAGCAGTTTGGCGCCGTAGTTCATCCAGTCGGGAACGGGCAGCGCATCGGCAATGGTGTCGTAATGCACCACTTTATCGCGGTGAACAACCTCGCCGGTGTAGAAGATGATCACAATCAGCACGAAGAAGAAAAACGTGCCGTTGCGGGCTTCGAGCATGGCATAGGTGGTAGGCAGCGAGGGCGTACCGTAAATCTGCGACCCAAACCAGCCATCCAGAAACAGGAACAAAACGGCTCCCAGCATGATGGCGATAAAGTAAGGATCGCGGATGATGCTCCGAAACTCCAGCCCGGCTTGCCCCAGCATCTGCCGGATGTAAACGCCCGTGCTGAACACTGGTTTCGGCGTGGGTAAACTCGCCAGCGACGGAGCCGCTTCGCCGATGGCCTCTTCCTTCGCCGACCGGCTTTTGCCCAGTTTCACGGCCAGAAACCGGGAGAAACTAAACCGAAAGAGCGTTGCTCCGAACACCAGTAAGGCCACACCGAACCAGATGAGCCGATTGGTAAGCAAATCGCCCTCCAGTGGAGCCAGCATCGCGTTCTGTTCCACTGGCGACCAGTATTTGGTGGCGGCATCGTAGGCATAGGAGCCGAACGGGTCGAGCAGATTGACGAGGTGTTTGTTCTCCAGATCCTGCGACAGTGTAGTCCCCAGCAGGTAGGCAATGAAGAGCAGAATACTGCCCGCGTAGGTTGTGAATACCTGCCGCGAAAACGCCACCAGCGCGAAAAAGATGCTGCCCACCAGAAACATATTGGGCAAAACGAACACCAGAAACGGGTAGGCATAATCCCGGAATCGTATCGGGCCGAAGCGTTCGGTGTTGTCCGCCAGGTTAAAGACCGGTCCCAGCAGTGAACCAATAACAATACCCAGCAACCCAACGACCATGATACCCAGCAGTACCACAAAGGAGCCCAGATACCGCCCCAGAATGTAGCCCCGCTCCGTAATGGGAAAGCTGAAAAAGTAGTTTTTGGTATTGTGCTCCACATCCCGGTACACGGGCACACCCATAACGGCCGACGCGACGAGCATGCCAAAAATAGTCATCACCACCACAAACTGGCTGACGGCGTAGGGCGAGTTGATGTTCGTTTTCTCCGACGCGGGTCCGCTGCCATAGATAACAAACAGAAACGTAAACAGAAATAGAATCAGGGCGTAGAGATACGTAGCCGGGCGTTTGAGCCGGTAAGCGAGTTCAAAGCGGAAGATTTCGAGGAACATGGGAAGGTTCAGTAGTAGGAGTGAGGAGCAAGTAGTAAAATTGGTTTAGTAGTGGTGTTGGGTTCTCAAACCCGACACCATTACGTTAAACAGTGGCTATTTCCATTTTCTCCGAAATCTTCGCGAAGTACACATCCTCCAAATCGGGGGCAACCGAGTCGAAGTCGGTCAGGGGGACATCACTGTAGGCGTGGAGCCGGGTTTTTCCGCCCTTGAGCTGGGTCGAGATGATGCGGTGCGACTGGCGGTAGGTTTCGATTTCGGCTTTCTCCACCGATTTCTGCCAGATCTTTCCGTTCAGGTCTTTGACAAGCTCGTTGGGGTTGCCCGTTGCCACCACCTCGCCGAGGCAAATGATGGCCATGTCGGAGCACAGATTCGTGACATCTTCTACAATGTGCGTGGACAAAATAACGATGGTGTTCTCCCCGATTTCGGCCAGCAGGTTATGGAACCGGTTTCGTTCGGCGGGGTCGAGACCGGCGGTGGGTTCGTCGACGATGATGAGTCGGGGGCTACCAATGAGGGCCTGGGCAATGCCAAACCGCTGCTTCATCCCGCCCGAATACGTACCGAGATTTTTCTTCCGGACGTTGTACAAGTTCACTTTCTGCAATAATCCCTGCACCAGTTCTCTACGCTCACCGCCGTTGGCAATGCCCTTGAGCGACGCAATATGGTCGAGCATGGCCTCGGCCGTGACGCGTGGATACACGCCAAATTCCTGGGGTAAGTAGCCCAGTACCCGGCGCACCGCGTCCTTTTGCGTCAGTACATTCAACTCGCTGCCATCGGGCAAACCCGTTAGCCGGATGCTGCCGCTATCCGCTTCCTGCAACGTGGAAATGGTTCGCATCAGGGACGATTTGCCCGCGCCGTTCGGGCCGAGTAACCCAAACATTCCTTGTTTAATGGTGAGTGAAACATGCTGAAGCGCGCGTACGCCATTGGCGTACGTTTTGGATAGATCATTAATTTCGAGTTGCATGTAGATAACAGGGGATTATTTGTCGGAAAGTCTTTATAGACAAATATGTTAACTACAGCGGAAATGTGCTGCCAAATCTTCGCGAACGGTCAGGATTTAGGGCTGAAAGGTAGAAATGTGTGTTTCACCACTGATTCAGGCAGGATAAACCATTCAGCCTCCGTTTTTTTTACAGGGTCGGCATAACGCAGGAGTTAGTTAAAGGCATCAGCCGCGTTCGATACATACCCTCTATACACGAACACGCTCCGTACAGAAGTGCGGGCAGGCACACCCGCTGTTACCCTGTTGCTTTTTTGTATTTTATCGCCTGATTCAGACCACAAGTGCATTAATTTGGTTTAATGTATTCAACTGTTTACTAAAAGCCTATAGCCATGTCGGATAACAACAAGGAACCAGTAAGACCCGAGGAGCAGGACCTCGAACAGCAGCAGGAAATCCTTTTTCGCGAACTCTCGCGGGAGAAGGTAGAAGCCGAACAGGCACTGGAGGAAAAGGAACAGGCAGCCGAAGAGGAATCGTAAAAGTGTGCGATGAACAAAAAGTTACAATCATACCCGTGCACAGGTGGCTGCACGGGTATGATTGTGCCAGACACAGGTTAGGATGCCGATGAGGGCAATCGTCGGCCCAGCCACCAGAAACCACCCGCCGATACCAGACTAATTCCTGAGATGGCCAGCCAGTGAACCGGGAAGCCTGCACCAGCCACCACCAGCGACCCCAGTGCGGGGGCTGCCGTTTGCGCCAGCGCGCCCCCCATAGCGTACAAAGCCAGGTATTGCCCCCGCGTGGCCGGGCTGGCCCGCTCAACCGTAAACGACTGGAGGAAAGGCATAACCAGCATTTCGCTGAAGGTGACGAACAGGATGTAGAGCAGGGCAATTACCGGTCCGGCTGATGAAAGACTGTAATAGTCCTGAAAGCCAGCCAGTGCCAACACGGCGTACGAAACCGCCGTTAGCAGGACGCCCGTTACGATCAGGTTTATTTTGGATTGCTTCTTCTCCTCCACGGTATAAACCAGTGCCATCTCGATAGCCACTACCAGCAGCCCGTTCAGGGTCATTAATAGCCCAATGGCCCCTTCGCTGATGTGCAGCCGCTCCTTGAAAAACAGGGGTACCATCGTGAAAAGCTGCATGAAGGCAATCAGGTACAGCGTGTTGCACACCACGAAGGCGATAAAAAATGGGTCGCGGTGGGGTAACCGGTGGGGTAATACCGGTTAGTCTGCGCCCCTCCCGCCAAACTGCCTGCCTGTTTATCCGCAGGACTCTCTGTCGGTACGGGCAGATACAGCCACAGTACAATACCGGCCGCCAGGCAGGTGAGCCCATCGGTCCAGAACAGTAAATTGTACTTATGCCCGCAATCCACCCGCCCAGCCCACCGCCCACCGCCCAGCCCATGTTGATGGCCAGTCGGTTGAGTGAGAAGGCACGGGTGCGGGTCTCGGTTTCTGAATAATGGGCAATAGCGGCCTGGTTGGCAGGCCGGAACGAATCGCCCAGGAGCGTGAACATGAACACGCTGGCACACAGGGCCGGGAAGCCGGTAACGAACTGAAGGCCGATCAGGGCCATGCCTCCAAACAGCAGGCTAAACAGTTGAATGTAGTAAAAGCCGAAGCGGTCGGTAAGCCGGCCGCCCAGAAACGTGCCGACAAAAGCGCCGAGTCCATACACCGCCATAATAATACCCGTATCCTGAACCGAGTAATGCAGGTGTTGCGTCAGGTAGAGCGTCATGAACGGCAATACCATGGTGCCGCAGCGGTTGATGAGCATAACCACGGCCAGCAGCCAAACGGAGGGCGACAGGCCCGTATACGCCCGTTTGTAGAGATAGAGGGTGCGCTGAAGCATGACGCGAAAGTACAACGAAACGGCTTCCCGAAGCTTGTTATTCAGGGAGAGAATTGATACGTTTACCTAAAACCAGGGCGCTATGAAAACCGTCGTGGCGTTATCGGAATACAAAGAAAAGAGGGAAACCCACGCCCAGCAAAAACTATTAGCTGAACCAGAAGTTGTGGATACTATGGATTCTTGTTGATCGCTGTGGATTCTTGTGTTGTTCTCTATGGATTCTTACTGAATTTGATTCTTGATAGTCAATAGAATCAGTTTTTAATAGAATCAGTCCTTTACAAACGCAGGAAGAATCTGTCGAAAAAGCCGTCAATATTTTACCGCTGATGTGCAGTCGTACTGGCTGGTGAATCCTATTTTCAGCATCGTGCTTACCATGCATAGCCCGGATGCGTACTAAAACGTTGTTGAAGGCACCCTGACCGACGATAAAATGGGTATATCGCTGGAGATGAGCGATCTATTTCGCTGGCTTTATTTCCGCCGGGCATCGGCGTCCTCGCCGGGGGAAACAAATATCTTTTTGTCGGTAATGAGCGGCCGGTGTTCTTCCAGAAACGCTTTGAATAGCCGAATTTCTTCCAGTTGCCGGTCAATCGGGTGGGTGAGTGCGTAGCTCTCCACGTACACCTCGGTAAATTCCGCAATGACATATTCCATCAGTTTAATTCCCTTGCGCTTGAGGGCGTGGAGGTATAGGTTCTGGTGGTTGGACAGATACCGGTCTTTCTGATACGACCCCGTTGTTTTCAAATCCACCGCCTTGAATTTGCCAATCAGGTCGACGTAGCCGTAGAATAGTACATCCTCGATTTCCCACTGGCAATACACCTGCGTATCAACAATGGGGCGGGGGAGCAGCTTACGGACTTTTTTGATAATCTCCGGGTCGAAGCGATCTTCATCCGTGCCCTTCACGATGGCTTCTTCAAACGAAACACCCCGTTCCTGAGCGGCCGTGCTGGGCGTTGGTACCCGGTTGATCGAATCAATCAACGCCTGCACCGTGAGGTTGCCGCCCTGCAGGTAGCGCGAAAAAACATTTAGCAAGGAGGGGTAGAAGCGGTAGTTTATCGACACGGGTATGGGGTAGTTACATAATGTGTTTTCACTAAAACCGCGAATGAGCTACTTAGTTTCTCAGCACCAGCAGCACACCCGCGATAATCAGGATGACCCCCAGCAGACGCCAGCCGTTGGCGGGGTGGACCGCGAATCCCATGAGGCCGTAATGATCCAGGACGATGGCCGCCGCCAACTGCCCCGCTACGCTCAGGCTAACCAGATTGGCCGTCCCGATTTTTGGTACGCTGACAATAACCGTTATCATGTAAACCGCCCCCATAACGCCCCCATCCATTTCCACCAGCTAACCTGTCTGATGGTCTCAGGAGGAACCGATCCGCCCGAGGCGAGCAACATCAGCACCAGTGCCACAAACCCCGAGCCAAACGAAATGGCTGCAGCCAGAACGGGACTGGCCATGGCCTGACGCAAATTGGCGTTAACCCCCGCCTGAACGGTAATGGCTATACCAATCAGGAAGGCAAAAAACAGGTAAATGACATTCATACCCGTAAAGGTAGGCAACCGTATAGTCGGAATGCATTCTATTACTGATTTTCAATGTGTCGGCACATCGGCGCAGGAAGTATAAGCTGTAAAGTATTCCCTGCTTTTACCTCCGATTTCTTTGCTGATTTATGTTTACCATCACCCACCACTATCGGGTAGTAGCAATTTCTCTCCTGACTATGCGCTGCTGGAAATCAGCTTTGGGCTACCCTCATCACGGAACAAGCAGTAACAGAAACATTTCGGCTGCGTGCCAGGCGTGGGTAAAGGCTAATTTCTGCTTTGCCAGGTCTTTCTCCAGCACGGTCATGCCGGGATAATGGGCATCGCTATCGTGTTGCTGCCAGCTAAGGGGGTAGTCGACGGTCCCCACCATTCCATGCTTTTGATTAGTAAAGTGATCGTCCGCCCAAACGTAATAGGGAGAGTTGACCGCTATTTTTTTATCGAATTCCGGTCCGGCTACGTGTTCATTCCGGTACGCCCACCAGAATAGCGACGAGTAACTATCATATTGGTTGGGGACGGTGTACGGATCGGGCAAATCGAGCGATTTTAGACCGTATTTGAGCCATTTGGTTTGATAGACCGGGTGCTGGGCATCATCGGTCTGTCCAACTACATACTTGTCCCGTCGGAAACGGCCCGCTGAATCCAGTACCGCCTGCACAACGGGGTGTTTTTTATCAGACACCAGCGACACCAAAAAAAGCACCTGACCGAGATTGTCAACTTCCGGAATCCCGTGGTTGTTCCGGTCGAATGGCTTGTTGATAGCCATAATCCAGTCCTGAATGAGGGGGAGGTTATGGGTTTCCCGCAGCACCATAGCCATCAGTGCCGCATCCCGGTACCAGGGTTTTAGATACACCAGAAAGTTAGGGACCGGTCGTCCATGGATGACATTGATAAGGACTTCCTGATGCAACACCCGAAGGATGGGTCCCCAGGGATGTTTGGCAAAACGGGCACGTGAGAGCGCCGAGCCGGAATTAATTTTGGTTTTCTGGGCGGCTGTCATAGCCAGACGCAGCTTACGTTCTCCCGAATCTGGATTTGTTGCCCGTCGGTCAATACCAGATGAACGAGGTATTCCGACGGAACAATGATTTCTTCCTTCACCCGCCATTGTTCCTCTATGTTGCCCGTCAGGGCATTAAGCAGGCGTCCGTTGCGGTAAATGAGCTTAAGCCGGTCACCCATACCGAACAGGAAAAAATGCAGGTCGGGTAGTTCGCGCAGGGCTATGTGTTCACGCCGAATACGCGTCAGGTTATCCCCGGTAAATCGTTAGTGCCCCGGCCGGGTCGGCGTATACTGCCGGTGGAACGAGCTTTTGAGCCTCAACCGATACGGTAATTGCCAAAAAAAGAATGAGCCAGCGGAAAGACATAGACGGGTAAAGGTACCTTTTTTTGTTCGGTGAGTCAGTATCTGCCCCGGATTGATTCAACCGCCAATTGGCTGGTTCACTGGATAAGTCTTTATGACAATTTAACACAGTGTGCTTATCTTGCTGCGTTATTTGGCAGTCATAATTAATGCACTGCGTTCTCGTTTGCGCGTCCTGACGATTACGCTTAAAGCAAGAGTTTTAGTCAATGAGTTTAGCAAACGTCGACCTGTCCAACTGCGACCGGGAGCCTATTCATATTCTTGGTCAGATTCAGTCGTACGGCTACCTGCTGGCTATCCACCCTGACACGTACACCATTGTCCACGCCAGCGAAAATATCGCTGATCTACTTGGCCTGTCAGCTACTCAGGTGCTGGGGCAGCCGCTGGAAAATGTAGTGGCCAAAACAGATATACCGGTAAGCAGGCTGATGGCATTGCTGAAGGTAGATGATCCGAACGGTTCGTGGGAAACCCAGAATCCCTATGCGATGACCGTGAATGGTCAGTCGTTAAATTTGGTCGTCCACCAGCACAAAGGGCCTATCGTGCTGGAATGGGAGCCATCCATCGACACCCAAGATGCGGATAGTATCCACGCCTTATTGAATCAGCGGCTGATTACTGAATCGCTTGCGGAAGTGCAGGCCAGCCGAACCCTTAGCGACTTGTTGCAGAATACGGCCCAGCGTGTGAAAACCATAATCGGCTTCGACCGGGTGATGGTATATCGCTTCAACGCCGACGGACGGACAGAACTAGCCTCGCCAGCAAAAGACGATCATCGGCAGCCGTATCGGGGATTGCATTATCCCGCATCCGATATTCCGGCTCAGGCTCGTGAATTGTATAACTCTAATCTGGTTCGATCAATTGCCGATGTAAGCAGCACGCCATCCGCATTCTGTCGCAACCCAACTGGCCCGACGATAACCACTGGACCTGACAAATCGGTCTTGCGGGCTGTGTCGCCCATTCATATCGATACCTGAAAAACATGGGCGTGCAGGCTTCGATGAGTATTTCGCTGCTTTACCGGGACGAACTCTGGGGCCTTATTTCGTGCCATAACACAACTCCCCGGTTTGTGGATTATCCAGCGCGCAAGCGGCCAAATTCGTGAGTCAGCTTTTATTGGCCGCGCTGGAGTTTCGCAAAGATGAGGAACTTACCGACCAGTCAACTATACCAGCAGGCGGGACTACGGCTGCACGAACAACTGCTGCTTAGCGATACGTAGCGCGGGCAATTACAAAGTTTTCCATTACGGCACTCGACGTAACGGGTGCCACCGGAGCCGCCCTGCTATTTGATGGGAAGGTTTATCTACTGGGGAAAACACCCGACGAACCGCCATTCGTGCCATGGCCGACTGGATGGGTACCACGAACACAACAACATCGTTGGAAACAAGTCAGCTCCCAAGCCTGTACCCACCGGCCGGGGATTTTAGGGAAGTAGGTGCAGGATTACTGGCCATTGTGCTGTCGCGTGAACTGAACGAATACCTCTTTTGGTTCAAACCGGAGCGGGTTCGGGAAGTGTCGTGGGCAGGTAATCCGAACAAACCTATCGCAACCAACGAGAATGGCTCCGGGAAAATCAGCCCCCGAACCAGGTTTTCCGCCTGGACAGAAATGGTCCATAACACCTCAGTGCCCTGGAGTAAAGCCGAGGTATCGGCGGCTGTAAGCTGCGCGATGATGCCTTGCAGATCGTGAACAAACAGGCCAACGAAATTCGTATGCTCAATCAACAGCTGAAGCTAGCCTACGAAGAACTGGATGCGTTTAGTTACACGGTGTCGCATGATTTGCGAACGCCTTTATCGTCTATCCGGTGTTATTCCGAAATTCTGCTCGAAGAGTATGGGAAAGACCTCGTTCCGGATGCGCACTCGCTGCTCAACAAGGTAATTGACTCAACGGACAAGATGCGTCGCCTGATCCGGCACATACTGTATTATTCCCGGATGGGCCGTAGTGAACTGGATACCCAGCATGTAGACATGGCCAAACTGCTGAACGATATTCGGGAGGATATTATGGTAGCTGCCCAGGGACGTTCACTCCGCCTGGAAATTGGCGAAACTCCGTCAATTTATGCCGATCAGCTAATGATTCTTCAACTGTTCACGAATCTGCTCGGCAATGCCGCCAAATACACAAAACTGGTCCCGGAGGGGCTGGTTAAAGTGAGTGGTTATCAGCATGATACGGAGGTAATTTATGCCGTGGAAGATAATGGTATAGGATTTGATATGAGCCAGGCCGACAGAATGTTTGACCTGTTTAAACGGTTGGAAAATGCCCGAAACTTCGAAGGAACCGGCGTTGGCTTAACCATCGTTAAACGGATCATTGATCCGCACCAGGGTAGAATCTGGTTTCAAAGCGAGCCGAACAAAGGCACAACCTTTTTTGTTTCACTCCCAGTAAGATAGCTGGCATTAGCCCACCGAATCATGGTAGATGTATTATATGTTGAAGATAACCCGAACGATGCCGATATATTCAGCCGCCTGATGCGTAAGCTGAACAGGCCGGTTACGTATACTATCCTGAGTAACGGTCCCGAAGCAATTGACTATCTCCTGGGAACAGGGCCGCAAAGAGCAGCATTGCCTAAAGTAGTCCTCCTGGATTTAGACCTGGGTGGGGTAAGCGGATTTGAGGTAATTGCTAAAACGAGGGCGTCTGACCGGACTAAATACCTCCCCATTGTAGCCTTCAGCACGTCTGATAGCCCGCGGGATATTCAGCAGGCGTATGATGCTGGTGTTAACGCGTACGTTGTAAAACCCGGTAGTTACCAGGCTACGGGTACAGCACTAATGAAAGTGTGCGATTTCTGGCTGGAAAATAACACCCGAATAGACAATAAATGAGCCTTTTGTTAGACCGGTTGCGGCACGATACGCAGCGGATGCACCAGCAGACAGAACAGCTTTTTTATGTAGCGTCTTTACAAACCGGTACAATTTCTCCCGCCCAATATGCGCATTTGCTTCGCACGCATCTGACGTTCCATCAGGCTCTGGAAGCGGCTATTGACCTTCATCATGATTTCTTTCGGGAGTACGACCCACAGGCCCGACTAAAAACGCCCTGGCTACTGGCCGACCTGGCTCAGCTGAATGAGCCGGTCCCGCCAGCCATCTCTACCCTGTTTGCCAATTGGTCTGCCGTTGATTTACTGGGGGCAGTTTACGTAGGGGAAGGGTCTATGCTGGGCGGGACCGTAATTAATCGCCTGTTACAGCAAAGTGCCTCTATTCAGACTATCATCCCGGTCGCTTCCCGATTTTATCAGGGGTACGGTGCCGATACGGGTAAGCAGTGGCGCCGGTGTGGCGAATTTATAACTCAGCGTGGATCCGTCCACGCCGATGCCGTTGTGGCGGCTGCCGAACGGGCCTTCGGTGGCTATCAACAGGCTTTTTTAATCAGTCAGGACTGTATTACGCAGGAGTAGCGTTGAGAATCGGCAGGAAAACCTTGAAGGTAGAGCCATTGCCCACTTCGCTCTCGACATCAATGGCTCCCCCGTGATTCTGGGCAACCCGCTGGCAAATAGCCAGACCAATACCCGTGCCGCTGTAGGTTACCGGACTGTGCAGACGCTGGAAGGGCGTAAACACCCGGTCTTTATACCGCACATCGAATCCAATCCCATTATCTTTTACGGTAATTACCCAAAAAGTCTGCTGAGCAGCAGTTTGAAGCGCTGCGGGGAACTCGTCGGGGCTGGCCTTCCGAAAGTCAATCTGAATGAGCGGAGCAATGCCCGCCGAACTGAATTTAAGTGCGTTGGCAATCAGATTCTGAAAAAGCTGCCGTAGCCGCGATGCATTGCCACGTACGCTGGGTAATTTATTTACCTGAGTGATTGCTTTCTTCTCGGTTAGTGTCATCTCCAGATCGCTCAGCACATCCTCAACAACGTCGGTAAGCAGAACCATCTTGAATGAATCCGGCTGGGTAATGCTTAACTGCGAATAGAACAGAAGATCTTTAACCAGCGACTGCATCCGGCCGGCCGACTTCGAATCCGCTGAACCATATCTTTTTCCCCGTCAGACAGGCTGTCAGAAAACTGGGTCCGGAGCAAATCACTGAACGACTGAATCCGTCGGAGAGGCTCCTGCAAATCATGCGACGCAATGTGTGCAAATTGTTGCAGGCTCTCGTTTGATCGCTTGAGTTCTGCGTTAGCTTCGTTCAGTTTGGCAGCCTGTTGCTGCGCTGTTTGCTCACTCTGTTTTAGGTGGGTAATATTATTGAAGGTAACGACTACACTTTCTCCATCCTGTTTTACTGCCGATATCTCAAACCAGCCTTCCAGCCCCAATTCATCGTGGTAATATTGCGTAGTCTGTTCCGATTGGTCGGAGTTGACGACGCGTACGTAGAGATCAAAAAAACCATTGTCCTTGTTACCCGGAAATACCGTCAATAAGCTTTGGCCAACCAACTCCTCGGGTGTTCTGGATAAACTGTGAATAACAGCCTTATTGGCCGTATCCATTCGGAAATCGACAATCGTATTCTGCTCATTCCGCACGGCCGTTATGGCAATGATACTATTCAATGAGGCATCCAGGGTTGTGCGCAACTGATGAGCTTGCTGTTCCAGTGCCCGGGTTTGTTTATCGACACGTTGCTGAAGCGTTTTTTCACTGTGCTTGTCGGCAGTTATATCCACAACCATACCGATAAACCGATAGGGCTCCTGCTTTTCAGTAAAGAAAACACGCCCGCTGGAGCGTAACCAGCGTACATTTTCCCTGTCAACAACACTTACCGTCCGGTATTCATGAAGAAAATGCCCGGTACCGCCGGATTGCTTAATCGCCTGAATGGCCTGGTCTGTTGCATCACGGTCGTCCGGATGCAGGCATTGGAGAAACACCTGGTAATTGACCGGGGCAGAAGCAGGCAGGCCAAAAAACTCTCTGGTTCGGTCAGACCAGTTCAATTCACCAGTAAGCAGGTTGTAATCCCAGATGCCTAACCGGGCTGATTCAATGGCAAGCCGGAGCTCTTCAGTGGCCATTTGCGTTGTCAGGTCAACTTCTTTCCGGTCACTGATATTGATTAGTATGCCCGAGAACGTAATTGGTTCGTGCTGTTGATTGTATGTAAACTGCCCCCTTGAAAAAAACCATGTCGGTGCCGATTGAGCGGTCATTATCCGATAATCTGCTTCAAAGCAAGTTCCTTTTTTCGTTGCTTCATCAATCAGATCAATTACCCGCTGGCGGTCATCCGGGTGGACTGCATCCGTGAAGGTGCGCGTGGGAAGGTTAATCCGGTTTTGCTCAACACCCAGTAGGTTGAACAGGGCAGGATCACCATACAAAACATCGTTGGTAATATCCCAAAACCAGGTCGCCGTCAGACCTGAACGAAGTGCGGCATGCAAATGATCGGACGAAGGCTGGAATAACACGGCTTCCTGAGTGGGTTGGGAAGTAGGTTCCGTGGCAAACGACTGACTCATAGCATAACTTCTTGGTAAAAGATACAGGGGGAAAAGGCCGTAGACAACGTAAATGCCAAATCACGCTAACAGAAAGCATGGGTGACCTGAACAAAAATACGCATAAACTCACCAGGTAATACCCCTGTCCAGGTAACCTAGTCGCGATTCAATTAGTTGCCTGGTGTTTTTGGGATTCCTTATGGGCAGCTCTTCGCTCCATCCGGGCGGCTACCTTATCTTCGTGTATATCTTCGGCCTCTTCTATCGAATGGGACTCCGACAGGGTCGCTTCAGTTTTAGATTCATCGGCCAGTTTACAAAAAAACTGGTGCAGCTTCAGGAGTTCTTCTTCGGTCAGATCCTCTATGTTCAGTATCCTGTTGCTGGCTTTTCGGTTTACGGCGAGCAACTCATTCAGTTTTATCTGCATCGCCAGGGAGTCTTTGTTCTGGGCTTTCTGAATCAGAAACACCATCAGAAACGTAACAATAGTTGTGCTGGTGTTTATTATGAGTTGCCACGTATCCGAATAATCAAAAACAGGGCCCGTAACGAGCCACACAGCAATGGACAGAAGAGCCAGTAGAAAAGCCCCCGACGAGCCAGTTGCTTTTGTGGCTTTAGACGCAAAGCGATCAAAGAACCGGGTGAATTTAATCTCGTTCATATGCCTAGTTATTGAGGTGATTTATCTCTAAACTAGTTTGTTTGGTAATTGTGAGATTAAATTGTACCGATACTATTTTATCCCTTACCGGTTGACTTTCGTTTGGGTACTGGCTGGACAATAAAAAGCGGAGCAAGAACCAAACCTGGAAAACCATCGACCACCACACATGCCATCTTTCCCCGTCACGTCTTCTATTTTATCGGCAACGCACCTGGTTCCGTTTCTACAGTCGAACTATTCATTCGGGCAGCATACGGTTTGCCAGTTGATGAAAGCAGGTATTAATCACACTTATTTGCTCACGGATGGCGGTAAAAAAGCCATTTTTCGCGTGTATAGCCTGAACTGGCGCACGGAGGAAGAGATAAAGGAAGAAATCAGGCTGCTAACCCTGTTGCAGGAAAGTGGCCTGCCGATATCGTGCCCCGTTGCTGATACTAGTGGCAACTACATTCAAAAAATAAACGCACCCGAGGGCGAGCGATTGGGTGTGTTGTTCTCCTTTGCCGAGGGGGAGAAACTACTGTCGTTTTCGGCCGAACTACATTACAAAATCGGGCAGATTATAGCCCGTTTCCACCAGCTTACCCGCAACCTGACCCTAAACCGGGATACTTATACACCACAGCGTCTGGTGGTAGATTCTGTCGAAAAACTAGCCCCGTTTCTGCCCGCCGAATCGCCCGAGATGGCGTTCATGTATGCTACGCAGCGCTACCTGCTGGATGCGTTCGCCCACATTGACGACAGCAACGTACG
Organism: uncultured Cytophagales bacterium; assembly: GCA_963782245.1. Lineage (GTDB taxonomy): Bacteria > Bacteroidota > Bacteroidia > Cytophagales > Spirosomataceae > Spirosoma. Next base: position 3,963 of record CAWAJC010000029.1, on the reverse strand, counting down.
CTGGGGTGTTGTGCATTTAGACATCTGGTTCGACAACCTGAATATTACTCCGGACGGTAGGGTTACCCTCTTCGACTTCGATTTCTGTGGCAACGGCCCGCTGTGCGCCGACATGGCTTATTACATCATGCAGATCCACAGTACCGAACCGGACGAAAGCGAGTTTTTGATGAAGAAAGATAGTTTCCTGAGTGGGTATGAATCCGTAACGAAAATCAGTGACGAAGAGAGGAGACTATTGCCCATGCTGGGCGAAGCCGTTTATTTCTTCTATATCGGCGTTCAGTGCGAACGGTTCGATAACTTCTCAAACGTATACCTGAACGACGTATACCTAAAACGCTTCATCAATCTGCGTCTGAAACGCTGGTTCGATTATAACAAGCTGAGTATCGGATAAAACGCGTTCGGGCAAAAAGCCGTATATTTAATACCCTCATCTGGAAATCTGCCCGGGCAGTTCCCATTCCTAAACCCAGCAGGGGCGCATTAGAACTATGCGAATATGGTTTATCTGGCTGTTACTTGGCATGGCAAGCCTCCTGCCGGGGTGGGTTGCTGGCCAGAACCTTGTACCGAACGGGAGTTTTGAAACCTACCGAACCTGCCCGCGGCAGGATAATCTGCTCGGGGAAGCCATCCCCTGGTATAACCCTAACCGGGCCACTCCCGACTTTTACCACCGATGCCTTGATTTTGGGCAGCTCATTTTGACCCCTCACTCAGGGCAGGGAGTTGGACGCTTATTTTTCGACCAGGGGTGGGCCGAATACATGGGTATAAAGCTAACAAAGCCGCTGTCGGTCAGTACGTGCTACTACTACGAAATGTACGTGGCAACGGATACCCCAAACAAATACCTGACTGAAACTATGGGAGCCCATTTCTCCAGTCAGCCACTTACCGGCACCACAACGGAACGGCTAAACGCAATACCACAAATTTTGGACGCCAATCCGCGCGCTAGCATTGGGGTGTTACAGTGGCAGCGTGTTTCGGGTTTTCTGAATCCTAAGGGGGGGGAGCAGTACCTGACTATTGGTAGTTTTAACAAGGAACCACCGTTCCTGGGATTTTACTACCTGTTTATCGACGATGTGTTGCTGGTGCCCGTTGCCCTGGAACTGGGTAAAGACACCACGCTGTGTAGCCGCCGTAACTCACTTTTGCTCGACGGAACCGTTCCCGGTGCCAGAGAGTACCACTGGCAGGATGGCAGTACCAGTCCGAAATTTCAGGTAACCAGGCCCGGCAAGTACTCCGTTACGGCTATTACGGCCTGCACCATCCTGACCGACTCCATAAGGGTCGACTACGCCCTTGATTTTGACCTTGGTCCCGATACAACACTCTGCACGGGTCAGGTACTTACACTAAGCACCCCGCAAACGCCAGCCTCCCGGTACCGCTGGCAGGACGGTTCGGCACAAAATACCTATTCGGTGAAGCAGCAAGGTCAGTACAGTATTCGGGTCACCCAGGCTACCTGCGTGGCGACCGACACCATTCAGGTACGGTACATCCAGCCCCCGCGTCTGGACTTAGGCCCCGATAAAGAACTTTGCGGGGCCGAAAAATTTACGATAAAACCAGTTGTCGCAGATGGTAAATTTAGCTGGCAGGATGGCTTTACCGACACCCTGCGTACGGTAAGTGCTTCCGGCGTGTTCCGGGCCAGCGTTCGTAACGACTGCGCTACCGTAACCGACTCTATTGATATCGATTACGGCGCCTGCGACTGTATTCTCTACGCACCCAACAGCTTTACCCCCAATGGTGATGGGATGAACGACGATTTTTCCGCTTTCGGGTGCGGTGACCTGACCATTACCTCATTCGCCATTTTTAACCGTTGGGGCGAAGTGATTTTCGTAACGACAAGCCCACCCTTCCGATGGAACGGCTACCATCAGGACGAGCTTTGTTCGCAGGGCGTTTACGCCTGGCGCATACAGTATCAGTTAAATCGCGGTAAGAAAGTTAAAGCTGACCAGAAACAGGGGTATGTCACGTTAGTTCGCTGATAAGTCAACTCATCCGACTGGGCATGTTTTGGTTGACGTGGTGCTAAAATAGCTTAACCAGCCGGGCCAGCCCCGATGAAAATAACAGCACCACTGCCACTAGTGCCAGACCGTAGTAAAGGCCAAAGCCTTCGGACACAAAGCCAATGACAGGTGGGCCCGCCAGAAACCCAATAAAACTAAAGGTGGCAAACGTAGCCAGTCCGGCAGCTGGCGGAATGCCTGGTATCCGTAGCGAAGCAGAATAAAGAACGGGGGCTCCCAGCGAACAACCCGCTCCCAGCAGCGCGAAACCAGCCAGAGCAGTGGATGGGAAAGGAAGAATAATAGCCAGTAAAATACCCAGTGCCCCTACAACTCCGCCGATCTGCAACCAGCGGGTAGCCCCAATTTTGGGTAAAATAGCATCGCCCAGGAAGCGGAAACCGGTCATTGTCAGCGAAAAACTGGCAAAGCCCAGCGCGGCAATCTGCGCACTGGCCCCCAGCGTTTCGCGCAGGTAAACCGCGCTCCAGTCAAAGGCGAGTCCCTCTCCCATGGCCAGTGCCAGACCAATCAGAATCATCAGTAGTAAATCCCGGTTGGGTCGTACAAAAGAGGAGCCCGCTTTCTCACCCGACTCAGTCTGGCTGCTCGACGGTATCTGTTTCAATTGGGGTTGCAACACGAAGGTGAGTACCAGAATCAGTACGGCCATCACGGCCATATGGACCGGTGGAGACACATGCAGGGCAATAACCGCCCCGGTGATAGCCGACCCGAACAGCCCGCCCAAACTCCACATCCCATGGCAGGACGACATGATGACAATCCCCTGCGACCGCTCCAGGTTGGTGGCACTCGTGTTCATGGCTACGTTGATGAGTGCGCCCGACAGGCCGGCCAGGAATAGCCCCGAAGCCATTATGTAGATGTTAGGCGCATTGATGGGGATGCACACCGCCAGTGTCAATCCTATGGCGGCCCAGAAACAGGACCGGGCTTCACCCAGTTTGGCAATGATAAAGCCCGTCAGCGGATTCATGATAAGCAATCCGGCTGGCATGGCAAAGAGCGTGAGGCCCAGCTCGGCATCAGAGAGCATCAGTTTCGCTTTTACGTAGGGAATATGCGAAACCCAGCTACCGAACAACAGACTGTCGGACGAGAAAACCAGTCCAACTGCCAGTGCCCGCCGGTTCAGAAAAAACGACAGGATCGTCTGGATGAGCGAGTTGCGGGGTGGCTTTGGTAAGGAAGCGGTTGTATTCATGGCACAAAAATAGCCGGTACAAACCGGCTATTTCTACTAATTGATTAGTCTGTATGGATGATGTGTTGATTTTCCCGTATTGCTTTCTAATCAACCAGCGTTAGCGACGCGCTGTTTTTAAGGTGACCAACCATCGCCTTACGCAGTTTCTGCACTTTGGGCAGGGATACACTCTGAATGTAAGGCTGGCTGGGTGCAGCGAAAAATAGTTCTGGTGGTACACTTCGGCCGGGTAGAAAACCGTCAGGGGGGTTACTTCCGTTACCACCTTGCCACTGTAATGACCTGACTCATTGGTGGCTTTGATGGCGGTCATTATAGCCGTCTTTTTCCTCCGGATGTCCGGTAAAAGGCTACCGACCGGTAATCGCGGCCTACATCGGGCCCCTGGCGGTTTAGCGTGGTTGGATCATGGCCCGCAAAGAAGGCTTCGAGCAGTTGCGGATAGCTGATTACTTTCGGGTCGTAGTAAACCTGTACCGATTCGGCATGGCCAGTTCGGTCGGTGCCAACCTGCTCATAGGTTGGGTTCTTACCTGTGCCGCCAGCATAGCCGGAAACCACTTCCCGAACACCTTTAAGCTGATTCATGCCTTCTTCCAGTGCCCAAAAGCAACCACCGGCAAACGTGGCGACGGCTTCGCCCGATTTTAGGTCGGGCAGTTTGGCGGGGGCATGGTCATTCGA